>NZ_CAJYEB010000039.1 GCF_913773735.1 uncultured Massilia sp. | reverse complement strand
CCCGAACAGGACCGTGAAACGACTTTGCGCCGATGATAGTGCTGCAACCAGTGTGAAAGTAGGTTATCGTCAGGCTAGTTATTAAGCGAAAGCCCGCTCCAGTGATCTGGAGCGGGCTTTTTGCGTTCCAGCGCCCGTTCCGGACGCGATTGCGCGGTCATCCACGGTCGGCATGGCGCGCACCCAGGCGCATCCCGACGGCGTGCGGCGCCCCGTCGACCGGCATCGCCCGCCGCCCCGGAGGCGCCGCACCGGCGCTTCGCGGCAGTCGTTCGCCGGGACGGCTTGCGGCCTACGGCCAGATCCTGTCGGTCCAGTCCTTCCAGACCTGCAGCCGCGCAGGGTCGGCGCCGATGCGTTGCGCCTGCCACAGCCCGTACTGCTCGGCCTGTTCGCTGGTCGACTGGTACAGCGCGTTGGACACCATGAAATGCGTGCCATCGGCATACGTGCCGAGCGGTGTTTTCGCGGCGTCGAGGCAGAAGCGGAAGCCGGCGATGTCCTCCGGCTCGCCCAGGCTGGTGTTGGACGGGTCGCAGCGGCGCCACGCGTCGGCCGGATACCCCGCGTACAGCTTGGTGAACTGGCTGATCGCGCCATTGACCATCTTCAGATACAGTCCGGGCTGCACCTCGTCGAGGAAGGCGTACTTCGAACGGCCGACGCCGTCGCGGTTGGCATAGTCCAGGAAGTTGAACACGCCTAGGTGCTTGACCACCTGCGCGCGGCCGTAGCGCGCCCGGTTGTCATACAGGGGCGCGCCCGGTGCCTGCGTCGGGTCCCACAGCGGGATCGCGTTGTCGACGTATTGCGCCGACTTGATGCGTGCCTGCAGCAGCCGCAGGTAGTGCGTCTGCTGCGCCGCGCGCGTCGCCGCGGTCTGGTCGCCCACGCGCTGGCCCAGGTAGTCGTCGAACGCGGTCAGGTAGGGCCAGTCCATCGGAAAGTTGACCCAGCCGCTCTGTCCACCGGCATTGATCGTCATCTGGAGCTGGTACCACTGGTTGCTGCGGTAATAGGACGACGTGATGTTGTCCGTCTCCCAGGCCGTGACCCATTCGCGCACGATGCGGCCGCTCGCATCCTTGTCTTCTTGGTAGACCATGTGCGGCGCGAGATAGAACGTGCTGACGGTGTTGAAGGGCCAGCCATGCGCCTCGCCGCGGCCCTTCCAGGAGCCGGTGGCCTCGTCCTTGTCGCCGATGAACCAGGTCTGGTTGCCCTCGAGCTGGAATCGCTGCGCAAGTTCCCACTGCTTGACCGCGTTCCAGTGCAGCATGCTGGCCACGGCACGCTCGATGAACGCATTGGTCGTGAATGCGCCCGGCTTGCCGGCGGCCACCGTCGCGGCCGCGGCGAGCGATTGCAGGCGCGCGGCGCCGACTTGGGCGCCCGTTCGCGCGCCACCGGCGCCGACGTGGTTGCCGCGGCCGCCGCCGAAGAAGGTGTAGGCGTTCCAGCCCCACTGGTTGAACATGGCGTTGATCTGCACGCGCTCGTCCGGCGTCAGGTGGCTCCAGTCGCCCGGCTGGCCGTTCGGATTGCGGTGCGCCGCCAGCCATGCGGCGGCGCCGAGGTAGCGGCCGTTTGGCGTCATGGTGTCGCCGTTGTCGAACCTGGCGCCGTTGACGAAGCCGCTGCCGTCGGCCTGCGTCGGCCACACGTCCAGCGGATGGATGGTCGGCAGCCAGGCGTTCCAGTCCGGGAACTGCAGGGGGACCGGCATTTCGCGCACGTTCATGGTGGCATGCGGGTCCATCGTGCGGTCGACGTCGGCCTGCGTGATGGCGGCGCTGTCGTCCGGGGCCTTGCCGAACAGCGCGTTGACGCCCTGCGCCGGCGTGGCCAGCACCGCGGCCAGGCCGGCGCCGCCGGCCCACGCGGCGGGATGCGCGTCCAGGCCCGGTCCGGGCTGGTACGGCGGATTCCACGGACGGGCATTGGCCGCATAGGGCAGGTCGCGCAGCGACGTGCGCACGAACGCCGCGATCTGCCTGCCCTGGGTGGCGGACAGGCCGTGGAACAGGCTGCGCTGCACGATGGCGTTGTTCGAGTAGTTGAAGTACTGGAGGTCGCGCGCGTCCTCGCTGTGGCACGAAGCGCAGGCGGCCTGCATCTTGCGCGTCACGATGCTCGACTTGGCGATGCGGCCCTGGGCATACCACAGGGCCTTGCCGGCCGCGACGTCGGCGCTCGACGCCGTCAGCGCGCGGTCGGCGAGCGGGTCGGCCCGGCGCACGGTGGTGTCGTCGACGCGCGTGGCCGCCGCGTCGCGCAACTGGACGTCGAGGATGCGAAAGCCGTTCGACTCCCCATCGGTGCCGTTGAAGCGGAACTGCACGAGGTTCTTGCGCGGCAGCGCGACGAGCCGGGCGCGCGTGGCGGCGTCCAGGTTCAGCGTGATGCGTGTCGTGTACATGCCCCCGTTCACGCCGCCGTGGATACGCTCGTCATCGGCCAGTTGCACGTTCGCGTCGGTGATGTCGATCCAGGGCACGCTGGCGGCCGACGTGCTGCCGGACGCGCCGCCCAGCACGCGCACGCTGGCCTTGATCTTCGTCGGCGGGCGCGTGGTCGCCTCGAACTCCGGGGCGCCGTAGAAGCCGCAGCGGTGGCACTGGAACCACAGTTGCGCGGCCGCCGCCCGCTTGGCGGATGCGAGCGTCAGCGCGGCCTCGGCGATCGCGGGCTTGTCCGGCGCGCCGTTGCCGAGCACCTCGAGCGGCAGCGTCAATGCCGCGCCGGTGACGGTCGACACCTGCGCCGCCAGCTTCGCGCGGGTGCCGGTACCCGTGGCGGCGCCGTCATCGTCACTGCCGGCGCCGCAGCCGGCCAACAGGAACAGGCTCGCCGCGAGCGCGGTCGCGAGCAGGCCGGCGCGCCGCGGCCGGCGGGACGTCGGTAGACGGAACATCATGGTTCACTCCCTCGTTGGTCATCGGATGTCGTCCGGGGGCTGCCCGGACCCTGGCGATCCTACGGTCGGCGCGGCACGCCATCGCGTCCGCGACAGGGCGTTACGCGCGATTGCGGATGCACGACAACATAGCGCGCCGGGCCATGCCGTCACTCCTACGAACGCAGGATGTTGTTGCGCGGCGGACGTGCTTGAAAACGGGCAGGACAGGAGCAGGCCCGCGCGGATCCGCCAGCGACACGCTCGACGCCGACCTGCCGGGGCCGTGGTTTCAGTCGTCGAACAGGCTCTTGACCATGTGCCGCAGCCAGATGTTGGCCGCATCGGCATTCACCAGGGTGTGCCAGTGCTGCATCACGTGGAACGACGGCGGCTGCACCGGCGGCTCCACCAGCCTGACCTTCGCGAGGGTCGCGAAGACGTGGCCGATATCGCGCGGCACGGTCGCGATGAGGTCCGAACGCGAAATGATGGTGAGCAGGCTGGCGAAATGCGACAGCTCGGCGCGCACGTCGAGCTTCAGGTGCTTCTCCTCCATGAATTTCTCGAACAGATGGGTGCGGCCGGCCGGGCGCACCAGCGCGTGCGATGCCGCCAGAAATTCGTCCATGCTCAGGCGCTCGCCGATGCGCGGATGGTCGGCGCGCACCATGCAGACGAACGAATTCTTGAACAAGCGTTGCTGATAAAAACCGGCGCGCGCCAGGTCTGGAAAATAGCCGATCGCCAGGTCGGCGCGGCCCTGCTCGAGCGCTTCGCCCGCGCCTTCCGAGGAAATGGCGACCGAGCGGATCGAGGCGCGCGGCGCGTGGGTTTGCATGTAAGCCAGGATCTTCGGCATGAAGACGGTCTCGCCGATGTCGGGCGTGATGATCGTGAAGGCCTGCTGCGTGGCGGCGGGATCGAAGGCCGGCTGCTGCAGCACGTCCAGGCGCACCATGTCCAGGATTGTCTTCACCGGCCCGGCCAGCTGCAGCGCGCGCGGGGTGGGGCGCATGCCGTGCCCGGTACGGACGAACAGCGGGTCCCCCAGCTGGTTGCGCATCTTGGCCAGCGCCGCGCTCATCGCCGGCTGGCTCAGGTTCAGCGCATGGCCGGCGCGGGTCACGCTCTGGTATTTCAGCATCGCGTCGAGCACCAGCAGGACATTCAGGTCGAGGTCGGCGATATTCAAATTTTGGATTCCTAGAATGGGGAAAGCCATCTATTCCGATTATTCCCACGGCCGTACTATGAGTCAACAACAATAAACACCAGCCGCAACGCGGCAGCGCCAGCAGTGCGATCGACACTGCGACACAAGGAGACAAATCGATGGCTACAACGTTCGACGTGCGCGAAGAAATCGAAAGCGCCGCCATTTCACGCTTCCACTGGAAACTCGGCACGCTCATCGGCATCATCATGTTCTTCGATGGCTATGAGCTGTTCAATGCCGCCTACGCGATTCCGCTGATCCTCAAGTCCTGGCATCCGGGGCCGACCGACATCGGCATGATGCTCTCGAGCGGCATCGTCGGCCTGTCGATCGGCTCGATCCTGCAGGGCGTGCTCGCCGACCGGTTCGGCCGCCGCAAGGTCATGCTGTGCGCGCTGTACGGGCTGGGCCTGGCCAGCCTGTCGCTCGCCGCCATCGCCGACAGCCCGCTCACCTTTGCCGGCTTCCGCCTGTGCCTGGGCACGGCGCTGGGCATGATCACGCCGCTCGTCATTGCCTACATCAACGAGTGGGCGCCCAGGCGCAGCGCCAACGTCTACACGATCTGGGTGTTCCAGTTCGGCTTCAGCCTGGGCGGCATCATGGCCGGCGCCGCCGGGGCGGTGCTGGCGCCATCCTTCGGCTGGCAGGCCATCTACTATGCCGGCGCGCTGTCGATCCTGGTGGCCGTGGCGGCGCAGGCGTGGCTGCCCGAATCGGCCCAGTATCTTGCGGCCCGGCGCGACTTCACCGGCATCGGGCGCATCCTCGGCCAGCTGCACCCGGCGCGCCGGCATCTCTACCACGACGCCCAGTTCACGCTCGCCGGGCGCGCCGGCAAGCCGTCCGTACGCATCCTGCTGCAGCCGCCGTACCGCGCCAGGACCCTGGCCGCCTGGCTGTCCGGCGCGCTCAGCCTGTTCTGCATCCATGGCCTGACCGGCTGGCTGCCGACGCTGCTGGTCCAGCGCGGCGAGGCGATGTCGTCGGCCGCCGCCTACGGGACGATGATCATGACGGCGTCGCTGTTTGGCGGCCTGGGCAGCGGCTGGCTGGCGGACCGCGTCAAGAGCCGGGTCGTGGCGATGGTGGTCTGGTTCGCGCTGGCCGCGCTGTCCCTGCTGGCCCTCGGCTACGCCAGCGGACCGTTCACCATGATGGCGCTGGTGGCCGCGGCCGGCTTCTTCGTGTTCGGCGGCCAGTCGGTGCAGAACAACTTCATCGCGTCGATCTATCCGACCGAAGTGCGCAGCACCGGGGTCGGCCTGGCGGTCGCCATCAACCGCATCGGCGGCATGCTCGGGCCGGTGGTGATCGGCTTCGTCAAGTCGATCGATCCCGATCCGATCTACACCTTCGACGTGCTGGCCGCCGCCATGTTCCTGGCCTGCCTGTCGTTCATCGTCGTGCGCGGCGAACGCGCCCCGGCGCCGCAGGCGGGCGCCTTGCAGGTGTCGCTGTCGGACGACTGAACACGGCGCGCCTTGCCGCTTCTTTTTGGAGAAACCCCATGAGTGAAACGCCGAACCCGGCGCCGGGCCTGAGCCTGGCCCAGGCCAACCGCATCATCGCCGCCGCATTGGCCGCGGCGCGCGCCGACCGGCTGCCGCCGCTGGCGGTCGCCGTACTCGACGGCGCGGGCCACCTGGTGGCGCTGCAGCGCGAGGACGGCGCCACGATGCTGCGCACCGACATCGCCATCGGCAAGGCCTGGGCCGCCGTCGGCATGGGCGTCGCCAGCGGCGTGCTGCACCAGCGCGCCCAGGACAACCCGGTGTTCTTCAATGCACTGGCGGCCACCCAGCAGGGCAGGTTCATCGCGCAAGCCGGCGCCGTCGCCATCCGCGACGCCGGCGGCGCGCTGCTCGGCGCCGTCGGCGCCAGCGGCGGCACCGGCGCCCAGGACGAGGCGGCGTGCGCGGCCGGCGCGCGGGCGGCCGGACTGGTGGCGGCATGAGCGCCGCGCACCGGCACGCGCCGGGCTGCGCCTGCGGCATCGACGTGCATGCCCACGTCATCCCGCACGATCTGCCGCGCTACCTGGGCGATGTCCTGCCCGCCGGCTGGCCATCGATGGCGCCGGCGCAAGCGTGCCATCGCCACGTGATGATCGCCGGGAAGGTCTACCGCACGGTCTCCGACAAGGCCTGGAGTCCGACCCGGCGCATCGCCGACATGGCGCCGATGGGACTGGCGCAGCAGGCGATCTCGCCGATGCCGGAGCTGCTCTCGTACTGGCTCGAGGCGCGTGCCGCCGCCCAGCTGCTGCGTTACATGAACGAGCGGATCGCCGAGATGGCCGCGTCGTCCGGCGGGCGGCTGGTGGGCATGGGCGCGGTGCCGCTGCAGGACCCGGACCTGGCGCTGGCCGAACTCGATCACGTGGCCGACCAGCTCGGTTTCAGGGCGATCGAGGTCGGCAGCAACATCAACGGCAAGCCGGTCGGCAGCCCCGAGTTCGCGCCGTTCTTCGCGGCCTGCGCCGAGAAGGGCGTGGCCGTGTTCGTCCACGCGCTCAAGCCGGCCGGCACCGAACGCCTGGTGGGTCCGGACAAGCTGCTGCCGGCGCTGGCCTATCCGACCGACGTCGGCCTGGCCGCGGCATCGGTCCTGACGAGCGGCCTGATCGACCGCCTCCCCGCGCTGAAGATGGCGTTCAGCCACGGCGGCGGCACGCTGGCCGCGCTGCTGCCGCGCCTGGAGCAGGCGCGCCGGGTATTCCCGGCGCTGCGCGAGGCGATGCCGCTCAGTCCCTCCGCGCAGGCGCGCCGGCTGTACTACGACACCCTGGTGTTCGACGCGCCCACCTTGCGCCACCTGGTCGACCGCTTCGGCGCATCGCAGCTGATGATCGGCACCGACTACCCGTTCGCCTTCCACGACCCGCGCCCGGTCGAGAGCATCGCCGCGGCGGTGCCCGATCCCGAGGTGCGCGCGGCGCTGGTCAGCGCCAACGCGGCGCGCTTTCTCGGGCTCGACCCGCGCACCATTCATTCATAAGGAGTCCACCATGCCCGCATCTCCCGCCGGCCAACTGCGCAGCATCGCCATCGGCGTCACCGACCTCGACGCGGCCGAGCGTTTCTACACCGGCACCTGGAACCTCGCGACCCAGGCCAGGACCGCCGACGCCGTCTACCTGCGCGGCGCCGGCAGCTTCCACCACGTCCTGGCGCTGCACCGCAGCGAACGGCCCGACGTGCGCAACGTCACGTTCAGCGTGGCCGGCCGCGCCGACCTCGACGCCATCGCCGCGCGCACGCCGGCCGCGGGCGGCCGCGTGCTGTCCGGCCCGCAGGCGCTCGACGAGCCGGGCGGCGGCGACGCCGTCGTCATCGCCGATCCGCAGGGCCGCATCCTGCGCTTCGTGCACGGCGATGCGCGCCTGGAAGCGCGCGCCCACGGCGATGCGCCGGTACGCATCACGCACGTGGTGTTCAACTGCGCCGACGTGGGCGTGGCCCAGCGCTTCTTCGAGGACGCGCTCGGCTTTCGCCTGTCCGACCGCACCCGCGCGATGGCCTTCATGCGCTGCAACAGCGACCACCACAGCATCGCGCTGGCCGACAGCGACGCCGACACGCTCAACCACATCGCCTTCGTGATGCCGGACCTGGACGCGGTGATGCGCGGCGCCGGCCGCATGAACGACGCCGGCTGGCCGATCGAGTGGGGCGTCGGCCGCCACGGCCCCGGCAACAACGTGTTCTCGTACTTCGTCGGCCCCGACGATTTCGTCATCGAATACACGGCCGACGTCATGCAGGTCGACGACGGCTACCGCGTCGGCAGCCCGTCCGACTGGGGCTGGCCGTCCGGCCGCTTCGACCAGTGGGGCATCTCGAAACCGCCGTCCGAGCGCATCAAGCAGGCGCAGAAAACCATTCGCTTCGTCCAAGCGTGACCCATCAACGACACGTACCACCTGAAGGAGTATTCCATGAAGTTCACCAGCTACCGTAGCGGCGCCGAAGCCCGCCTGGCCATCGTCGACGGCGACGACGTCCTCGACCTGAACCGCCTCGTGCCCGAGGTGCCGCACGACGCGCGCATGGCGCTGCTGGCCGGGGTCGACCTGGTCGCGGCGGGGCGCCGCGCACTGGAGGCGGCCGGGCCGGCCGACCGCCAGCCGCTGGCCGGCCTGGCGCTCGCGCCGGTGATCCCGGAACCCGGCAAGACCGTCTGCCTCGGCCTGAACTACTACGACCACGCCGCCGAGAGCGGCCGCGACAAACCGGTCTACCCGTGGTTCTTCCTGCGCGCGACCACCTCGCTGCTGGCGCATGGCGCAGCGTCGCCGCGCCCGCGGGTGTCGGAAAAATTCGACTACGAAGCCGAACTGGCGGTCGTGATCGGCAAGCGTGCGCGCCACGTCAAGCGCGAGGACGCGCTCGATCACGTGTTCGGCTACGCCTGCTTCAACGACATCTCGGTGCGCGACTACCAGAAGCGCACGCCGCAATGGACGATCGGGAAGAACTTCGACCGTACCGGCGCCTTCGGCCCGGTGCTGGTCAGCGCCGACGAACTGCCGCCGGGCGGCGCCGGCCTGCGCATCCAGTCGCGCCTGAACGGCCAGGTCATGCAGGACGCGAACACGCGCGACATGATCTGGGACGTGGCCGAGACCATCGCGCTGCTCACCGAGTGCCTGACGCTGGAGCCGGGCGACGTGATCGCGATGGGCACCCCGGCCGGCGTCGGCCAGTCGCGCACGCCGCCGGTGTGGATGAAGGCGGGCGACACGATCGAGGTCGAGATCGACGGCCTGGGCCTGCTCAGCAACACCATCGAGGAAGACGTCGCGCCATGAGCATCCTGAACGACAACGCCGAATACGATGTCGTGGTGGTCGGCTTCGGCCCGTCCGGCGCGGTGGCGGCGGCGCTGCTCGGGCAGGCCGGCGTGCGCACGCTGGTGGTCGACCGCACCGACCAGGTGTACCCGAAGCCGCGCGCGATCGCGCTCGACCACGAGATCATGCGCGTGTTCCAGAACCTGGGGCTGGCCGACACGGTCATGCGGCACTGCGAACCTTTCACGCCGTCCGAGTACTACGGCGCCGACGGCCGCCTGATCAAGCGCCTGGCGACCGTCGCGCCGCCATACCCGCTCGGGCACACGCCGTCGATGGTGTTCACGCAGCCGCCGGTCGAAGCGGCGCTGCGCGAACACGTCGGGTCGCTGGCCGCGGTCGACGTGGCGCTGGGCTGGCGCTTCGCCGGCGTGGCGCAGGACGCCGCCGGCGCCAGCGCCACGTTCGAGGATGCCGAAGGGCGTGCCGTGCGCGTGCGCGCCCGCTACCTGATCGGCTGCGACGGCGCCTCCAGCAGCGTGCGCGAGGCGGTCGGCATCACGCTGCAGGACCTGGAGTTCGACGAGCCCTGGCTCGTGGTCGACGTCCAGGTCAACGCGCGCGGCCTGGCCAAGCTGCCCACGACCAGCGTCCAGTATTGCGAGCCGGGGCGGCCGTGCACTTATGTGATCGGTCCCGGCAACCACCGCCGCTGGGAAATCTCGCTGCTGCCGGACGAGGATCCGGCGCGGATGGCGACCGAGGAGGGCTCCTGGAGCGTGCTGCGGCGCTGGATCGGCCCGGACGACGCGACGCTGTGGCGCCAGGCCAGCTACCGCTTCCACGCCCTGGTGGCGCGCGAGTGGCGCGCCGGCCGGGTGTTCATCGCCGGCGACGCCGCGCACCAGCAGCCGCCGTTCCTGGGGCAGGGCATGTGCCAGGGCGTGCGCGACGTGGTCAACCTGGCCTGGAAGCTGCGCGCCGTGCTGGACGGCACGGTGACCGGCGCCGCCGCCGACGACCTGCTCGACACCTACGCCCTGGAGCGGCGCGAGCACGTGCGCCAGCTGACCACGCGCATCAAGGAGATCGGCGCGGTGATCTGCGAGCGCGACCCGGTCGCGGCGGCGCGCCGCGACGCCGACCTGATCGAGGCGGCGGGCGGCACGATCCGCACCGTGGCGCGCCAGGACATCATCCCGCCGCTGAGCGCTGGCCTGCTGGCGCCCGGCCACGACGACGGCGCGGGAACGCTGTTCCCGCAGCCGCGCGTGGCGGGCCCGGAGCGGCCGGTCCTGCTGGACGAACTGGTGCCACCGGGCTGGCGCATCATGACCGACCTGCGCCCCGACCAGTTGCCGCCGGGCCTGGCGGCGCGCGCAGCCGCCCTGGGCACGCTGGTGTGCTTCGCGGGCGGGGAGGACGGCGCCCGCGTCGACGCCGCCCCGGTGCGGACCCGGGAACTGGACGGCGTGGTCGCGCGCTGGTTCGAACGTCACGACTGCCACGCGGCGATCGTGCGGCCGGACCACTACGTCTACGGCGTCGCGCGCGACGGCCAGCGCCTGGACGACCTGCTGGCGGGACTGCAGCAGCGCCTGGGACGCTAGCGCGGCCGACGTGCCGACCGTCACGACCTGCCTCGACACGCGACACAGATCGGTGCGAGGCGGGTGGCGCCCCCGTGCGCAACAGTGATTCATACGACAAACAGGAGACCTATGAAGAACCCGATCATGACAGGGCTGGGCCTTGTCGCGCTGTTCCCCATCGCCTTGCCGGCCATGGCGCAGTCGAACGTCACCGTGTACGGTGTGCTGGACCTCGGCGTGGAGGCGGGCCGCACCGGCGGCACCGGCTTCACCCGCGTCGATACCAGCGCCGTGGCGCCGGTGCGGCTCGGCTTCCAGGGCACCGAGGACCTCGGCGGCGGCACCCAGGCCATCTTCCGGCTCGAAAGCGGCTTCAACGCCGATACCGGCACGCTCGCCAATAACGGCGCCCTGTTCGGGCGCGAAGCCTGGGCCGGCCTGAAAGGCGACTTCGGCCAGGTCCAGGTCGGCGTGAACTATACGCCGCTGTTCCTCAGCTACGTCACCTATGCGATGGGCCAGTTGAACACGCTCGGCTGGGGCAACGCCACCAACAACTTCGTGTTCGTGCCGGCGGCCCGCGCGTCGAACTCGATCCGCTACACGTCGCCGTCGTTCGCCGGCTTCACGCTGCGCGCGTTCCACGGGCGCGGCAACGAGGATGCCGCCGGCCAGCCGCGGGGCCTGGGCAAGACCAGCGGCGCGGGGCTGGCCTACAAGCACGCGCGGCTGTCGGTCGATCTCGACTACATGCAGCAGGATTACTCCCGCACCCCCACGCCGAGCGCGTCCACGCCGGCGCAGACCGGCCGCTACTACCTGGTCGGCGCGTCCTACGACTTCGGCCTGGTCAAGCCGGCCTTCCTGTACCAGGCGCACCGCGGCAGCGCCGGCGTCACGGCCGCCAACAACGCCAGTTTCGCCAATCCGGACAACCATTTCTTCGAGCTGGACGCATTGATTCGCGTGACCACCCACGGCACCGTGCTGGTCAGCTACGGCGAGTACAAGCTGCGCGAAAACAGCGCCGGCAATGCCAAGTCGTACGCGCTGCGCCACGACTATGCGCTGAGCAAGCGCACCGGCCTGTACGCGGGCGTGACGCGCGTGGCGAACGGCAGCGCGGCCAGCTTCTCGGCGGCGCCGGCGCAGGGACCCGGGATGAGTGTCGCGCCGGGCAATGGCATCAACAGCGCCATCGTCGGGATGATTCACCGGTTCTGAGCGGATGGGCGCGCGCTCGACCGCCGCGCGGCGGGCGCGGACGATGCGCCAGCCCGGCGTTCGGCGGCGGCGCAGGCCCGGCGTGCACGTGCCATGGTTCGCGCCCGGATGACCCGTTCTTCGGACTTCACGGCCGGGACGGTCCACGGGCCGCCCGATGGCCTGGCTGGCGCGTATCGCCTAGAATTGCGATTTGCCATGTAGGAACGAGTACATCATGCGTGGATCCGAATTCGCCGAGCTCAAGGCGTTCATGGCCGTCGTCGAGCGCCGCAGCTTCGCCCGGGCGGCCGAGCACCTCGGCCTGTCGCCGTCGGCACTGAGCCAGACGATCCGCCAGCTGGAATCCCGGATCGGCACCCGCCTCCTGAACCGCACCACCCGCAGCGTCGCGCCCTCGGCGAGCGGCGAGCAACTGTATCGCCGGCTGGCGCCGTTGTTCGAGGAAATGTCGGTTGCGCTCGCTGACGCCAGCGAGGCCGCCGGGCAGATGAGCGGCACGCTGCGCATCAACACGCTCGGGATCGGCGCACGAACGGTCATCGCGCCACGGCTCGGGCGCTTTCATCGATTCCATCCCGACGTCGTGCTGGACATCGTGGTCGACGACGCGCTGGCGGACATCGTCGCCGGGCGCTTCGACGCGGGGATCCGCGTGGGAGGGCAGCTCGAGAAGGACATGGTCGCCGTCCGCCTGACGCCCGACATGACCATGGTCGCCGTGGCGTCTCCCGACTACCTGGCGCGGCGCGGGACGCCGCAGTCGCCTGCCGATCTGCACGCGCATGCCTGCATCAACTGGCGGCTCCAGGTCGATGGGCGGCAGTATCGATGGGAGTTCGGGAGGCAGGACGAGCGCATGTCGATCGCGGTCCAGGGCCCCGTCGTCACGAACCACGCCGACGTCGGCGTCGCCGCGGCGCTCAACGGACTGGGCATTGCGTATCACTTCGAGCAGGACGGCATCGGCGAGCTGCTGGCGCAGGGGCGCCTGGTCCGGGTGCTCGCGGACTGGTCGATCACGCGGCCCGGGCTCTACCTGTACTACCCGAACCGGCAGCATCGGCCGGCCCCGCTGGTTGCCTTCATCGATTGCCTGCTGGATCGCGGGCCGTTCGCGCAGCCCTAGGACGGCGCCGCACCGGCGACGGTGCATTATGTATTCCTGTCTACATAAACCATTCGAAGTCTAGGCCATTCTCTAAACTTTCGGCGGCGCGCATCATGGGCATCTCAATCACTGCCTGGAGCCATGACCATGCCCACACCGACGCTTCCCGCGCCCATCGCCGCCTACTTCGCGGCCGAACACCATCCCGAGGCCCTGTCGGCCTGCTTCGCGAAGGACGCCGTCCTGAAGGACGACGGCCACACCTATACGGGCATCGACGCCATCCAGGCGTTCCTGGCCGCGGCATCGGCCAAGTACCACGCCACGACCGTGCCGTTTTCCCTGCGCGACGACGGTGGCTGGCACGTCGTCCACGCCAATGTCAGCGGCAATTTCCCTGGAAGCCCGGTCGTCCTGGCGCACCGATTCCGCCTGCAGCACGGTCTGATCCAGGCGCTGGAGATCACGGTATGAGCTTCGACCTCGGACTGCAAGGAAAGCGCGCCGTGGTGACCGGCGGCACCAAGGGCCTGGGCGCCGCCCTCGTCAGCAGCCTGCACGATGCGGGCGTGGACGTGATGACGTCGGCGCGCGCTGCGCCGGAACGGCCGCTGCAGGGCGTGACCTACGTCACGGCCGACCTGGCGACGCCGGAAGGCGTGACCGAACTGGCCCGTCAGGTTGCCGGGCGCTGGGGCAGCCCGGATATCCTGGTCAATTGCCTTGGCGGCTCGACCGCACCGGTCGGCGGCTTTGCGGCCCTGAGCGACGCGGTCTGGTTCGACGAACTGAACCTGAACCTCCTGTCCGCCGTCCGGCTCGATCGTGCGCTGCTGCCGGGCATGCTGGCGAAGGGCGAGGGTGTCGTGCTGCACGTGAGTTCCATCCAGCGTGTGCTGCCGCTGCCGGCGTCGACGACGGCTTACGCGGCGGCCAAGGGCGCCCTCTCGACCTACAGCAAGTCGCTGTCGAAGGAAGTGACGCCCAAGGGCGTGCGCGTCCTGCGCGTCGCGCCGGGCTGGATCGAAACCGAGGCGTCGGTGGCGTTTGCCGAGACCATGGCGCGCGAGCACGGCACCGACTACGAAGGCGGCAAGAAGCTCATCATGGACTGGATCGGCGGCATCCCGGTCGGCCGTCCCGCCCGGCCGGAGGAGGTGGCCGACCTGATTACCTTCCTCGTGTCGCCGCGCGCCGCATCCGTCGCGGGCTCGGAACATGTGATCGACGGCGGCACGGTGCCGACCGTCTAGTCCACCGGGGGGCGACGGGGCGCCGCGCGCGGCGCCGGGCGCCTCAGCCCGACAGCTCCTGGAAGACCTGCTGGACCCGTTCGAGGGCCTGGTCGATGTTCAGGGTGTCGATCGCGCCGAAGCCGACGAAAGCGACGGTACTTCCTTGCGCCGCGCGGACGCCTAGCGTTGCAGCGTCTCCACCAGGTGCTCCAGCACGACCCGCGTCTTGGCCGTCATCCGGCGGCCGACCGGGATCAGCGCATGCACCGGCGTCGTGGCGACGTCGGCCTCGGGCAGCAGGTGCACCAGGCGGCCGGCGGCGACGGCGGGCGCCGCGAAGCGGTCGACCAGCTGGGCGATGCCCAGGCCCAGCGTCGCCGCCTCGACCAGCGTGCGGCCGTCGCCGACGACCAGGGTTGGCGCCGGCATCAGCTCGCGGCGCTGGCCCTTGTCGTTCAATGACCAGCCGCGCACCTGGCCGGTGATACTGCGGAACAGGACCGGATCGTGCGCGTCCAGGTCGGCGATGGACGCGACCGCGCCGCGCCGTTCCAGGTAGGACGGCGCGGCGTACAGCGCGAGCTTGAGGTCGCAGATCTTGCGCACCGTCATCTCGCTGTCGGCGGGCAGGTTGCCGATGCGGATCACGATGTCCCAGCCGTCGCCGACGGGATCGGACATGCGGTCGCTCGCCGTCATCTCGACGGTCACCTTGGGGTAGCGGGCGCGCAGCGCGCCCAGCGCCTGTTCGGCCTCGCGCAGGCGCTCGAGCGCCCCGCGCGCGGCGGCCAGGTAGGTCTCGCCGTCCTCGGTCAGGCGCACGGCGCGCGTGGTGCGCTGGAACAGCCGGGTGCCGAGATGCTTCTCCAGCCTTTGCACCGCCTTGCCGACGCTGGACTTGTTGGTGCCGAGCCGCTCGGCCGCGGCGGTGAAGCTGCCCGTCTGCGCGACGGCGACGAACCCCAGGATGTCCTGCAGCGATGCGCTGGTCATGGCGTTCATTGATCTCCCGGGGAAACGAAGACAGTCGGTCCGTCGGGGTTGTCGCCGATCGGGACGCAAGCATACTGCGTTCGCGCCGCGCCGGCAACGCCGGCCGGCGCCGGTGGAGGCCGCCGGCCCTGCCGGGGGCGCGGCGCCTTGCGGCATCGGCCGATGCCCGCGGCGCCGTGGCGGCAACCGCATCAGTCGAGGAAGCCGGGCAGCTTGGGCAGCTTCGCGTTGTCCACCGGCTCGTGCTGGATGACCAGCGTCGCGTGCGTCCTGGCGATCACGTCGTCGAGCTTCCTGCCGGAGCGGATGGTCTGGTCGTGGTCGTAGTTCCAGGTCGGCACCTGGTGGCGGTGGTGGTTCTCGGTGAAGTGCCACTGGTCGCCGGACAGCACGTAGTTGCCGGATCGCGCGAGCCGGACCAGCAGCGCCATGCTGCCCGGCGTGTGGCCCGGGGTGGCGATGGTCTTGAGCGTGCCGTCGCCGAACAGGTCGACGTCGCCGTCCACGACTTTCACGCGGGTCAGTGTCTTGCCGGCAATGTGCGTGCGGTACAGCGATGCGTCGATGTAGCGTTCGGCCGCCGTCCTGGTGTCGGCCATCGCGTCGAGTTCGGCCCGCTGGATGATCAGGGTCGCGTTCGGAAAGGCGTCGACCTGGCCGGAGTGGTCGAAGTGGGCGTGCGACACGGCCACGTAGCCGATGTCGGCGGGGCGCAGGCCGAGGTCGGCGAGCTGCTGGACGATCGTCCGGTCGAGCCTGGTCGTGAACGTGCCTTCGACCAGCGGACCCTTCAGGTATTTTTCCGGCAGGCCGGCATCCCACAGCAGCCAGTCGTCGCCGTGCTTGATCAGGTAGCAGGACATGACGATGTCGTAGGACTGGCCCTTGTACAGGCCTTCATCCGACAGCATCGACTTGTCGCCGAGGGTCATGTGGCCGCAGTCGAGGCGGTACATCCGGACGTCCGGGGTGGCGGCGGACGCGGCGCCCATCGCGGCGAACGACAAGATGGCGGCGGCCAGGCTGGAAAGGATACGTTTCATGGCAATTCTCCTGAAGTTGGAATGGTGGGTGCTCGGAGCGCCTGAGGTGTCGTGGATTTGCCCTGGCAACCGATGGGACCAGTATGCCGCCCCATCCGGCAGCGATAAACGCGCCGATGAGCCATTCTTTGTTGCTCGCGGAGATACAATCGAGGCGGTTGCCGCTGGCCGGCCGGGATCGCCGCGATGGTCCGGCGGGCACGCTGAACAAAAAAACTTGAATCCGAACGCCATTGCGGCCAGTACAAGCACCATGCCGTGCGCGACTGGCCTTTCTTTTTTTTTGCTGCACTGACATTCCCGCGCACGTGCCGACGATGTTTTCTCGATGTTTCATTAACTGGAGAAATACCATGACGGACACGAATCTGACGTTGGCATTACTGGAATCGCGGCAACAGAAGCTGGAAAAACGGCGGTCCTTCTTCAAGAATGTCGGCGGCCTGAGCGTCGGCCTGGTCGGCGGGACGCTGCTCAGCGCCTGCGGCGGCTCGGTCCACGACGCCATCGCCCAGTCGGCGCAGCCGACCGATACCGATATCCTGAATTTCGCCCTCAACCTCGAATACCTGGAAGCGCAGTTCTATTCGTACGCCGTGTTCGGCACTGGCCTGAGTGCGAGCTTGCTGGGCGGCACGGGAACCCAGGGTGTCGTGACCGGGGGCAGGGCGGTCCCGTTCAAGGATCCGCTGGTGGCGCAATATGCCAAGGAAATCGCCCAGGACGAGGTGGCGCACGTGGGCTTCCTGCGCAAGGCCCTCGGCAGCGCCGCGGTCGCGATGCCGGCCATCGACATCGGCGGCACCGACCCGAACGGCGCCTTCTCGAGCGCCGCGCGGGCCGCCGGCCTGGTGGGCGCCGGCCAGGCGTTCGACCCCTACGCCAGCGACGAGAATTTCCTGCTGGGCGCCTTCATCTTCGAGGACGTCGGCGTCACCGCCTACAAGGGCGCGTCGCCGCTGATCAGCAACAAGACCTTCCTGGAGGCGGCGGCGGGCATCCTCGCGGCCGAGGCCTACCATGCGGGCCTGGTGCGCACGGTGCTGTACGCCAAGGGCCTGTCGACGCCGTCGCTGCGCACGTCCGCCGGCGCCATTTCCGACGCGCGCGACAGCCTGGACAATGCGGCCGACGTCGACCAGGGCATCACGACGGCCGGCGACGACACGGTCTCGAACATCGTTCCGCTGGACAAGGACGGCATCGCCTTCAGCCGTGCACCCGGCGACGTGCTGAACATCGTGTACCTGACCAGGGAGTCGGTCACCATGGGCGGTTTCTTCCCGAAGGGAGCCAATGGCCTGCTGAACATGAGCACCGCCTACGCCTGACATGGCGCCGCCCGTGTCCACGGAGACGGCGGCGCGCGGCGCCGCGCCCGGCGGCGTGCGCCGCGCCGGGCCCTGGTGGCGGCGCATCGGGGCCCATCTCGGCCCGGGCTACCTGGTCGCCGTCGGCTACATGGACCCGGGCAACTGGGCCACCGACCTGGCCGGCGGCGCCGCGCACGGCTATGCCCTGCTGTGGATCGTCGGCCTGTCCAGCCTGATGGCGATGCTGCTGCAGGTGCTGGCGGCGCGCCTGGGCATCGTCGCACGGGCCGACCTCGCCCAGCTGTGCCGGCGCCACGCCTCGCGCCGGTCCGCGCTGGCCCAGTGGCTGCTGTGCGAACTGGCCATCTGCGCCTGCGATCTCGCCGAAGTCATCGGCACCGCCATCGCCCTGGACATGCTGTTCGGCATACCGCTCGCCCTGGGCGTGCTGCTCACCGTGCTCGACGTACTGCTGATCCTGTGCCTGCAGAAGTCCGGGCTGCGTTACCTGGAAGCGTTCGTGATCGCGCTGATGGGCATCGTGGTCGTCTGCTTCGGCATCAACCTCGTGCTGGCACGGCCGGCGTGGGGCGCCGTCGCGGCGGGATTCCTGCCGTCGGCGCGCACCGTCACCGATCCCGGCATGCTGTACCTGGCGCTCGGCATCGTCGGGGCCACGGTCATGCCGCACAACCTCTACCTGCATTCGTCGACGGTGCAGCGGCGCGGGCACCGTGACGGCCGGGCGGACACGGGCGGCGCGATCGTCTTCGCCACCGTCGACGTCGTGGTGGCGCTGGCGCTGGCGCTGCTGGTCAATGCCGCGATCCTCGTGACGTCGGCGGCCGTGTTCCACGCGCGCGGTCATCCCGCGGTGGCCGAGCTGCAGGACGCCCATCGCCTGCTCGGTCCGCTGACCGGCACGGCGCTGGCCGGCACCCTGTTCGCGGTCGCCCTGCTGGCCGCGGGGCAGAGCTCGTCCGTCAGCGCCACGCTGGCGGGCCAGGTCGTGATGGAAGGCTTCGTCCAGTGGCGCCTGCCGCCCTGGGCGCGCCGCCTGCTCACGCGCGCGATCGCCGTCGTCCCGGCCTTCGCGGTCACGCTGGCCTGCGGCGACGCCGGGATCGGACGGCTGCTGCTGTTCAGCCAGGTCGTGCTCAGCCTGCAGTTGCCGTTCGCGATGTTCCCGCTGATCCGCTTCACGAGCGACAGGGCGGTCATGGGCACGTTCGCCAGCCCGCGCTGGATGCGTGGCGCGGCCTGGGCAACGATGGCGACCATCGTCGTGCTGAACCTCGTTCTCGTCGCGCGGACGCTGGCATGACGACGGCGTATGACCTGGAAGAATTTTTCGCGCGCCAATCGTACGCCGCATTGGCTGTGCTATTTTTGCAACAAACACTGTCACTGTCAGTGGCGTCATCAACGACAAGGCCTGCATGTCCGATCACCGCACTCCCGACCCCGCGCAGTTGCGCGCCTGGCTGCATGGCGCGGCACAACAGGATGCCGCCGCGTTCCGCAAGTTGTACGACGCCACCTCGGCCAGGCTGTACGGCTTCGCCCTGCGCGTGCTGGGCAGGCGCGAACTGGCCGAGGAGGCGCTGCAGGACGGTTACATCGCGATCTGGAACGGTGCCGCCGGTTACCAGGCGCACCTGGCGGCGCCGATGACGTGGATGACGACCATCGTGCGCAACAAGGCGCTCGATCTCCTGCAACGCAGCGGGAGGCAGGCCGGGATCGACGCCGAGCAGTTCGACGGCAAGGTCGCCGAAGCGCTGCACGATCCGCGCGCGACGCCGATCGAGACGCTCGCGCTCAGCCGCGACGCCAGTGCGCTGGCCTATTGCATGTCGGTGCTGGAAGGCGTGCATCGCCAGGTGCTCGGCCTGGCGTTCTTCCACGACCTGTCGCACAGCGACGTGGCGCAGCAGATGGCGCTGCCGATCGGCACGGTCAAGACATGGATCCGCCGCAGCCTGGACAAGCTCAAGACCTGCCTGGAGAAAGGCGCGCCCCGATGAACCTGCGCGACAAGCCGGCGCTGCGCGACAAGCTGGCGGCGGAATATGCGCTCGGCACGCTGCGCGGCCATGCGCGGCGCCGCTTCGAATCCTACCTGCACGATGACGCGGCCTTGCGCCGCGCGGTGGCGCAGTGGCAGGACCGGCTGGCCCCGATGGCGGAGTTCGCCGGCGCGCGCCAGCCGCCCGGGCGCGTCTGGAAGGGGATCGCACGGCGGCTGGACCTGCGCGGCGGCCACCCCGCCTGGCAGTTCTGGCGCAGCGGGTCGCTGCCGTTGTGGCGCTGGGTGGGGACGGTGTCGCTGGCGACCGCGCTCGTCCTCGGCGGCGCGCTGGTCGCCGAGCGCCGGCAGCTGGCGCAACCGGACTACGTCGCCACGCTGTCGGACGCCACGGCGCAGCCGGCCCTGTTGCTGACAGGGAATACGCGCCGCAACGTGCTGACCGTGCGGCTGCTCGGGAAGGTCGCCGTCGCCGACGACAGGACGCTGCAGCTGTGGGCCGTGCCCACCCGTGGCAATCCGCGTTCGCTCGGCGTGCTGGCGCGCCAGGGCGCCAGCACGCTGGCGCTCGGCCCCGAGGCGCTGGGCGCGGACGTGGCGCTGCTGGCGGTATCGCTCGAGCCCAGGGGCGGCTCGCCGGACCCGCAAGGTCCCACCGGCCCGATTCTCTACAAGGGGAACTGGGTGCGGCTGTTGTAAGCGGCGGGTGGCGGACGCGCCGTGGCCGCTGCACGTGCGCTTGGCGCGGCGGCGTGGTGCTCACGGGCAGCCACTTCGTGACGATGCGGCGGCGTGGCGACGGGTTCACTTTGATCCATCTCAGGCCCGTCGTCGACGGTCCCTGTCTATAGTGATGCCATTGCTGTCTGGCCGGCCGCTGGCGGGCGGCCCATCCGTGCGCAAGGCACCGTACCGCATGACGATCTTTTCCATCAAGCCACAGGCCATGTTGCGCGAGGCCGGCCGTTGGTCCGCGCGGATCCGGCGCATCGGGCCGACCCGGCTCGGACTGGTCGCGCTCGCCCCCTTGCTGGCCGTCGGCGCGGCGATGGCATGGCGCGGCCTGCGCGCGGACGCGGACGCGCCCGGCACCGGTTTCGTCAGCGGGAACGGCCGCGTCGAAGCCGTCGAAATCGATATCGCCAGCAAGCAGGCGGGTCGGATCGCGGACATCCTCGTCGACGAGGGCGACGTCGTGCGGGCGGGGCAGGTCGTGGCGCGCATGGACCTGCAGGCGTTGCTGGCGCAGCGCGACGAGGCCCGCGCCGGCGAACAGCTGGCGCGCGACAACGTGGCGGGAGCACTGGCCCAGCTCGCGATGCGGCGCGGCGACGTGGCGGCGGCCGGCGCGCTCGTCGTGCAGCGCCAGAGCGAACTCGACGCCGCCGAGCGGCGCCTGGCGCGGTCGTCGACGCTGGCCGCGAGCGGCGCGGCCGCCGTCCAGGAACTCGACGACGACCGTGCGCGCGTGCGCGGCGTGGCGGCCGCGGTGCAGGCCGCGCAGGCCCAGCGCGAGGCGGCGCAGGCCGCCGTCGACGCCGCGCAGGCCCAGGTGGTCGGGGCCCGCTCGTCGGTCGCGGCGGCCGTGGCGACCACGGCGCGCATCGATGCCGAACTGCGCGACGGCACCCTGACCGCCCCGCGGGCAGGGCGCATCCAGTATCGCGTGGCCGAGCCCGGCGAAGTGCTGGCCGCCGGCGGCAAGGTACTGAACCTCATCGACCTGACCGACGTGTACATGACGTTCTTCGTGCCGGAAGCGGCGGCGGGGCGGATCGCGCTCGGCACCGAGGTGCGCCTGCAGCTGGACGCGGCACCCGGCTATGCGGTGCCGGCGCGGGTGACCTACGTGGCCAGCAGCGCGCAGTTCACGCCGAAGTCCGTCGAGACGGCCAGCGAGCGCGAGAAGCTGATGTTCCGCGTCAAGGCCCAGGTCGACCCGGACGTGCTGGCGCGCTATGCCAGCCACGTCAAGGCCGGCGTGCCCGGCGTGGCCTGGGTGCGGCTGGATCCGCGCCAGCCGTGGCCGCCGGCGCTCGCGCGGGAGCCGGGACGATGACGGGCGCGGCCGGTCCGGTCGCCCGCGTCGCCGGCCTGACCGTGCGCTACGGCAGCCGCTGCGCGCTCGACGGCGTCGACCTGGCGCTGCCGGGCGGCGCCATGTGCGGCCTGATCGGCCCGGACGGCGTCGGCAAGTCCAGCCTGCTGGCGGTGCTGGCCGGCGCGCGCCGCGTGCGCCAGGGCCAGGTCCGGGTGCTCGGCGGCGACATGCGCAGCGCCGCCTTCCGCGCCCGCGCCTGTCCGCGCATCGCCTACATGCCGCAGGGCCTGGGACGCAACCTGTATCCGACGCTGTCGGTGGAGGAAAACCTGCAGTTCTTCGGGCGCCTGTTCGGCCATGCGCGGCAGGCGCTGCACGAGCGCATCGACCTGCTGGCGCGCGGCACCGGCCTGCTGCCGTTCCTGGCGCGCCCGGCCGGACAGCTGTCCGGCGGCATGAAGCAGAAGCTCGGCTTGTGCTGCGCGCTGATCCACGATCCCGAACTGCTGATCCTGACGAGCCCACCACCGGCGTCGATCCGCTGGCCCGGTCGCAGTTCTGGGCGCTGATCGCGGCCCTGCGCGCCGCGCGGCCGGCGCTGAGCGTGCTGGTCGCGACCGCCTACATGGACGAGGCGCGCGACTTCGACTGGCTGGCGGCGCTCGACGGCGGCCGCGTGCTGGCGGCCGGGGCGCCGGCCGAGCTGCTCGCGCGCACGGGCAGCGCGAACCTGGAACAGGCGTTCATCGCCCTGCTGCCGGCGGCGCGCCGCGCGCACCGTCCCGCCGCGACCGTCCCGCCGCCGCCGCCCGCCGGCGGCGCCGCGGCGATCGAGGCGCGCGGCCTGTGGCGCCGCTTCGGCGACTTCGTCGCGGTGCGCGACGTGAGCTTTCGCATCGCCCGCGGCGAGATCTTCGGCTTCATCGGCTCCAACGGCTGCGGCAAGACGACCACGATGAAGATGCTGACCGGGCTGTTGCCGCCCAGCGCCGGCGAGGCGCGCGTGTTCGGCCAGTTGCCGGACCGGCGCGACGCGACGGCGCGGCGCCGGGTGGGCTACATGTCGCAGGGCTTTTCGCTGTACCAGGAGCTGACCGTGCGGCAGAACCTGGTGCTGCATGCCCGGCTGTTCGACCTGGACGAGGCCTGCGTGGGCGAGCGCGTGGCGGCCATGCTGGACCGCTTCGCGCTCGCCGCGGTGCGCGACGCGCTGCCGGGCAGCCTGCCGCCGGGCGTGCGCCAGCGGCTGTCGCTGGCGGTGGCGATGGTGCATGCGCCCGAGGTGCTGATCCTGGACGAGCCGACCTCGGGCGTGGATCCGATCGCGCGCGACCAGTTCTGGGAACAGATGCTGCGCCTGTCGCGCGGCGACGGGGTGACGATCTTCGTCTCGACCCACTTCATGAACGAGGCCGAGCGGTGCGACCGGGTGGCCCTGATGCATGCCGGCCGCCTGCTCGCCTGCGGGCCACCCGCCGCCCTGTGCGCGCAGCGCGGGGCGCCCGACCTGGAGCAGGCGTTCATCGGCTGGTTGCGCGATGCCGACGGCGCCGTCGCGCCGCCCCGCCTGGCCCCGCGCCTGCCGCCGGCGCCCGCGGCGCGCGCGGGCGGCCTGCACCGCGCCGCCACGTATTGCCGGCGCGAGGTGCTCGAACTGCGCCGCGATCCGGTGCGCGCCGCCCTGGCCATGTTCGGCTCGCTGCTGCTGATGATCGTGATCGGCTACGGGATCGACCTGGACGTCGAGGACCTGCGCTACGCCGTGCTGGACCGCGACCAGACCGGACTGAGCCGCGACTACGCGCTCAACCTGTCGGGGTCGCGCTACTTCGTCGAGCGTCAGCCCTTGCGCGATTATGCCGAGCTGGACCGCCGCATGCGCGCCGGCGAACTGGCCCTCGCGCTGGAGATCCCGCCCGGCTTCGCGCGCGCCGTCGAGCGGGCCCGTCCGGTCCAGGTGGGCGCGTGGATCGACGGCGCCAACCCGGTCCGGGCCGAGACCGTCGATAGCTACGTCCAGGGCATGCATGCGCAATGGCTGGGCCAGCGCGGCCTGGCGCCGGCCGGTCCCGCCGGGCGGGTCAGCGTCGAGACCCGCTACCGCTACAACCCCGACGTGCGCAGCCTGCCCGCCATGGTGCCGGCCATCATCGCCATCCTGCTGCTGAACCTGCCGGCGATGCAGGCGGCGCTGTCCGTCGTGCGCGAAAAGGAAATGGGTTCCATCGTCAACCTGTACGTGACGCCGGTGCGGCGCAGCGAATTCCTGCTCGGCAAGCAGCTGCCCTATGTGGTCCTGGCGCTGGTCAATGCCCTGCTGATGGCGGCGCTGGCGATATGGGGCCTCGGGGTGCCGTTCAAGGGCAGCGCGGCGGCGTTCGCCGCCGCCGCCTTCCTGTATTGCGCCTGCTCCACCGGCATCGGCCTGCTGGCGTCGAGCTTCACGCGCAGCCAGATCGGCGCGATCTTCTTCACGATGATCGGCACCATGCTGCCGGCCATCCAGTTCGCCGGCCTGATCCATCCCGTCACCGCGCTGCAGGGGGCGGGCCGGGCGATCGGCGAAGCCTACCCGGCCTCGCACATGCTGACCATCGCCCGCGGCACGTTCGGCAAGGAACTCGGTTTCGCCGGCCTGGCGCCGGACTTCCTGGCGCTGCTCGCGGCGCTGCCGGTCATCCTGGGCCTGGCCATCGCCTTCCTGCCCAAGCAGGAGCGCTAGCATGGCGCGCGTCTCGCTGCGCAAGATCGTGCGCCTGGGCATCAAGGAATGGTGGAGCCTGGCGCGCGACCCCGTGATGCTGGGCCTGATCGTGTACACCTTCACGGCCGGCATCTACCTGGCGGCCACCGCCCAGCCGGATACGCTGACCCGCGCGGCGCTGGCCATCGTCGACGAAGACCGGTCGCCGCTGTCGCTGCGCATCCGCGCCGGCTTCGCGCCGCCGCAATTCATGCCGCCCGAGCTCATCGGCATGGACGAGGCCGACGCCCGCCTGGATCGCGGCCGCGCCACGTTCGTGCTGGTGATCCCGGCCGGCTTCCAGCGCCGCGTGCTGGCGGGACGCGAGGCGGCGCTGCAGCTGAACGTCGACGCGACCCGCATGAGCCAGGCGTTCACCGGCAGCGGCTACATCCGGCAGATCGCGCTGGACGAGGTCGATACGTTCCTGCAGCGCGTGCGCGCGCCGGCGGCGGCGCCCGTCGGGCTGGCGCTGCGCGCCCGCTTCAATCCGACGCTGACGCCGGCCTGGTTCGGCGGGTTGATGGAAATGGTCAACAACATCACGATGTTGTCGGTCATCCTCACCGGGGCGGCGCTGATCCGCGAACGCGAGCACGGTACCGTCGAGCACCTGCTGGTCATGCCCGTCGTCCCGCTCGAGATCATGCTGGCCAAGCTGTGGTCGATGGCCGCGGTCGTGCTGCTGGCCGCGGCGGTCGCGCTGCAGCTCGTGCTGCGCACCGTGCTGGCGGTGGGGGTGCAGGGTTCCGTGGCGCTGTTCCTGGCGGGCGCGGCGCTGCACCTGTTCGCGACCTGCTCGCTCGGTAACCTGCTGGCCACCGTCGCGCGCGGCATGCCCCAGTTCGGCCTGCTGGTGATCCTCGTGCTGCTGCCGCTGGACATGCTGTCCGGCGCGAATACCCCGCGCGAAAGCATGCCGGACGTCGTGCGCACCGCCATGCTGCTGGCGCCCACGACGCATTTCGTCGAGCTCAGCCAGGCGATCCTGTTCCGCGGCGCCGGCCTCGACGCGGCCTGGCGGCAGTTCCTGGCCCTGCTGGCCATCGGCGCGGCCCTGTTCGGCGTCGCGCTGGCCCGCTTCGGACGGGCCATGCGCGACGGCGCCGGCGGCGACTGACACGGTCGCGTGACGCCCGCCAGCGGCTCGTCCCCAGCGGCTCGTCCCAGCGGCTCGTCCCTAGCGGCTCGTCGCCAGCGCGAGCGTTGCAGTCGGGGCGCGCCCGGGAGTCCGCGCGGCAAACGGCAATGCGGCCGCAGCTGCCGAAAAGCCGGTATCGTGTGGCGCGCACGCTGCCGCCGCGTCCACGGCTAGCGGGTCGTCGCCGCGACCTTGGCGCCGCCGAGCGCTTGTCGCAATCCGTCGGCCTGCGGATGCGTCTGCGCACTGTCGATCGTCTGCATCGCGCTGACCGTCCTGCCGTAGTAGGCGTCGGTCAGCCGCTGGTTGTAGCGGATGTCGTTGACGGCCAGCGTGGCGGCGTTGCCGAACAGGCCCTTGGTGCCGGACCAGGCGATCACGTCGCCGCTGGTGGAACCCTGCGCCATCCGGGCGTAGTTGACGACGGTGAGGCCGGCATCGGCGCTGAGGGAGAAGTTGTTGCGGTTGCGGAAGCTGTCGACCGCCCGCTGGTTCATCAGCAGGAAGGCGATCGGTCCGCCTTCCACGCCGACCTGGAGTCCGATGCCGAGGCCGCCGAGGTTGAAGAACGCCGGATCGCCCCAGCTGCCGTCGGCCCGCCGCGCCACCAGCACGCCGGCGCCGCCCGCGGCGCCGACCGCGACCGCGGCGCGGCCGTAGCGCGGCACGATGTAGACGCCGCGCGCGCCCGCCAGCAGGTCGGCCATGCGCGGCGTCGCTGCCAGCGTGCGGGCGATGCGGGCCGCGTTGTCGACGTGGCGCGCGGCGGCCTGGCGGTGCCGGGCGTCGGCGTCGCCCTGTGCGGCTGGTGCGGCCGGTGCGGCCGGCGCGGCCGTCCCCGTGCCGGCCTGGGGCGGCGTGTCCTGGGCCAGCGCGGGCGGGACCGCACCGCACAGGAACGCCAGGGTTGCGGCGGCGGCGGCGCGCCGCCGGCATCCGGCCTGCAGCCGGTCGAACACGGTCGTGGGTGTCATCGTCGTTCTCCTTGGTGAGGGGCGCGCGGACATCCGGTCCTGCGCTGCCATGCCCGCAGCATAGGTTCATGCATCGAAGAGGCCTTGATGTCGGTCAGCGGGGAGATCGGGATCGAGGCGTCGGGACGCTGTCCACCACGCCCGGCGCCGCGCCGCCGGAACCCCGTGCGCGGCGGCGTGGTCGAACGGGAGAGCGCCGCGGTCGCGTGCCGCGGCGCCTTCCCGACATGACCCCGACATCATCCCGACATCACCCCGCCGGAGACCGACCATGGAACACGTCCTGCCATCGTGGCGCATGCTGGCCCTGCGCGGCGTCGCCGCCATCCTCTTCGCCGTCCTGTGCATCGGCTGGCCGCTGCTCAGCCTGATGCTGCTGATCGCCCTGTTCGCCGCGTACGCGCTGCTGAGCGGGTTCGCGTCGCTGGCCGCCGGCATGAACCGGCGCGGCAGCGACGACGGGCGCGTGGCCGCGCTGC
The DNA here is from genome assembly GCF_913773735.1 of uncultured Massilia sp. Classification (GTDB taxonomy): domain Bacteria; phylum Pseudomonadota; class Gammaproteobacteria; order Burkholderiales; family Burkholderiaceae_D; genus Telluria. The sequence goes on along the minus strand of NZ_CAJYEB010000039.1, from coordinate 79,412 downwards.
TGCTGGGGGCCGTGAGCATCGGCGCCGGCCTCGTCGCCATGTCCCGGCCCGGCCTGACCGCGCTGGCCCTGGTGCTGCTGATGGGGGCCAATGCGCTCGTGACGGGGGCGATCGACGTGCTGCTCGCCGTGCGCCTGCGCACGAGCGCGGCGCGCGCGTGGCTGCTGGCGCTGGCGGGCGGCACCGCGATCGCCTTCGGCGCGATCGTGTTCACCTACCCGGGCGCGGGGGCGCTGGCCATGCTGTGGCTCGTCAGCCTGTACGCGTTCCTGTCCGGCGCCTTCCTGCTGGCGCTCGCGCTGCACGTCCGCGCCGGGGCCAGGGCGGCGCAACCCCCGGCCTTGCAGGAGCGGCGCTCGCGCCAGGACCGCCGCGCCGGCCCGGCGCGCCATGCCTAGCCCATGCCTGGCGCGGCGGACAGGGCAACAGGAACATGGCGTGGACGCAAGCCGGCGCATCAACGGCATCGCATCCCGCCCCGGTATCGGTTTGCGCTGGCTCACGATACCGTCGACGATGGCCCGTAGGATGAATGCGGCGTGCATGCACCACCATGCGGCGCAGCCGATCCTTCCACCCAATTTGCAAGGAGAACGACCATGGCAAGCAACGTGACGATGTTCGATCCCATGCGCGAAGTCATGCGCCTGGACCCGTTCCGCAGCGTCGAGGACCTGATGCGCGAATTCGCCGTCATGCCGGCGCTGCGGGGACTGGACCCGGAACGGCGCATCCGCGTCGACGTGCACGAGACGGACCAGGCCTACCTGGTGAAGGCGGACATGCCGGGACTCAAGAAGGACGACATCCAGATCTCGGTCGACGGCAACGTCGTGTCCATCAGCGCCACCGTGCAGGGCGAGCGCGAAGACACGCAGGGCGGCCGGATCTATACCGAGCGCTACAGCGGCGCCCAGTACCGCAGCTTCGCGCTTCCCCACGACGTGGACGACGGCAAGACCGAGGCGAAGTACAAGGACGGCGTGCTGCACCTGACCCTGCCCAAGAAGGCGGGCGCCGCGCGCAAGCAGATCCGCATCCAGTAGCGGCGGCGCGGGCGGGGGCGGACGCGCGTCCGGAACCCCGCCTGCGCGGCGGTTGTCCAATGGCGATCGAGGGAGGGCATCATGGCGAGGACGGCACTGGTTACCGGAGGCACGCGCGGGCTCGGCGCGGCGATCGCGCTGGCGCTGCGCGATCGCCATTGCCGGGTCGTCGCGACCTGGCACGACGATGCGCAGGCGGCGCGCCGCATGGAGGACGAGACGGGCGTCACGACGCTGCGCGCCGATGTGACGGACTTCGCGGCCTGCGCCGCGGCGGTCGCCGACGTCGAGCGCAGGCTGGGTCCGGTCGACATCCTCGTGAACAATGCCGGCATCACGGCCGACGCCGCTTTCCACCGCATGGAGGCGGCGCAGTGGCGCAGTGGCGCAGGGTGATCGACACGAACCTGGACTCGATGTTCAACATGACGCGCCACGTCATCGAAGGGATGCGCCAGCGCCGCTTCGGCCGCATCGTGAACGTCAGCTCCATCAATGGGCGCAAGGGCCAGGCAGGGCAATGCAACTATGCGGCGGCAAAGGCCGGCATCCTCGGCTTCACCAAGTCGCTGGCGCTGGAGAATGCGGCGCACGGCATCACGGTCAATGCCGTCGCGCCCGGCTACTGCGATACGGCGATGGTCGCGGCCGTGAAGCCCGAACTGCTGCGGACGATCGTCGCGGGCATCCCCGTCGGGCGGCTGGGTACGCCGGCGGAGATCGCGCGCATGGTCGCCTTCCTGGCCGACGACGATGCCGGCTTCATCACCGGCGCCACGTTCGACGTGAACGGCGGGCAATACCTCGCCTGATGCCCGGGGAACATCACCGGCGCCCGCCACAATGCACGCCACAACGCAGGCCACGATGCGCGCCATGCTCCTGGACACGCCCGGCCAGCCGCTGCGCGAGGCGGTGCTGCCGCTGCCGGTCCCCGACGGGTACGACATTCTGCTGCGCGTGGCGGCATGCGGGGTATGCCGCACCGACCTGCACATCGTCGACGGCGAGCTTGCGCCGCACCGCCTGCCGCTCGTGCCGGGCCACGAGATCGTGGGCCGGGTGGTGGCGGCCGGGCCGCGGGCGTCGCGCTTTCGTGCCGGCGCGCGCGTCGGCGTCGCCTGGCTGGCCGGCAGTTGCGGCGCCTGTGCTTTCTGCCGGCAGGGGCGCGAGAACCTGTGCGAGCGGGCGCGCTTCACCGGATACGACCGCCACGGCGGCTTCGCGGCGTACACGGTGGCCGACGAACGCTACTGCTTCGCGCTGCCCGAAGGCGGGGACGACGCGCAGGTGGCGCCCCTGTTGTGCGCGGGCCTCATCGGCTATCGCGCCTACGGCCTGACGCACGGCGCGCACCGGATCGGCCTGTACGGCTTTGGCGCGGCCGCGCACCTGCTGACGCAGCTCGCCGTGGCGCAGGGACGCGAGGTGTTCGCGTTCACGCGGCCGGACGATACGCGTTCCCGACGATTCGCGCGGGCGCTGGGCGCGGCGTGGGCGGGGCCGTCCGATGCGGCGCCGCCGGCGCCGCTCGACGCCGCCATCCTGTTCGCGCCGGCGGGCGAACTGGTGCCGCGGGCGCTCGCCGCCGCCTCCAGGGGGGCGACCGTCGTGTGCGCCGGCATCCACATGAGCGACATCCCGGCCTTCCCCTACGCGCTGCTGTGGGGCGAGCGCTGCCTGCGTTCGGTGGCCAACCTGACCCGTCGCGACGGTGAGGAATTCTTCGCCGCGCTGGCCGTCAATCCGGTCCGCGCCCGCGTGACCACGTACCCGCTCGAGGCGGCCAACGCGGCGCTGGCCGACCTGCGCGCCGGGCGCATCGACGGCGCCGCCGTGCTGGTGCCGGACGTGGCGGACGTGCCGCACGTGCCGGACTGACGCCATTCCGGGCATGGCGCGGCGTCCGCGCCATGCCCGGGATCGCGGGTAGCGGGCAGGCACCGTGTCGTTGCCCGCCCCTTTCTGCCGCGGCAGCGTCCGCGCCGCACAGGATCTCGCAGACGATGACCGTCACCCGATAGCCGATGCCGGGGCAGCTCTCCTCGGCATTGTCCTTGCGCGGCGCGGACGCATCCCGCATCGAACCCGCGCACTCCGGCACGACGGCCGTCGCCGAAGCGGCGTCGCATTTACATGACACGGCACTGTTGCTACGATGGTCGCCCGCATCGTCCCGTTCCTTTACCCGTCCCGCACCCACCATGCCGCAACCGCTGCCGTCCCCGCCGCCCGCCGCGTCTCCCGAGCCACTGCCGCTGCTGAACCCGAACCCGCGCGTCGACGTGGTGCCGATCGTCGACGGGCACCGGTGCGTCGTCATCGACGACTTCATGCTGGAGCCGCAGGCGCTGGTCGATTACGCCGCGCGCCACCATGCGCATTTCCGCGACGATCCGCGCAACTACTATCCCGGCCCGGAACTGCCGCTGGCCGGCACGTTCGCGGCGCGCCTGCAGGACTGCTTCCTGCAGCACGTGCGCGGACCGCTCGGGGCGCGCCGGCTGCTGGGCATGTCGAGCCGCCTGTCGCTCGTCACGCGCGGCCCGGACCAGGTGCTGCCGGCCCAGCGCCTGCCGCACCGCGATGCCGACGGCCTGCCGGCGGGCGAGGGCGTGGCCGCCATGGTGCTGTACCTGTTCCAGGACGAGCGCTACGGCGGCACCAGCTTTTTCCGCCCCAGGGTGCCGCTCCCCGACATCACGGCCATGCTGCGGGAACTGAAGCGCCAGGAACTGGCCGGCGCGGCGCCGGCGCCGGCGCTGGATTTTCCGAGCACCTTCGCGATCGGCTCGAGCCGCTGGTTCGACAAGGTGCTGACGGTCGCGCCACGCTACAACCGGGCGATCTTCTACGACGGCGCGCTGTTCCACTCGGGCGACCTGCACACGCCGGGGCTGATGGTGGACGATCCGCTCGCGGGACGCCTGACGGTCAACGCTTTCTTCCGGGTGCGCATGGCGGCCGCCTGAGCGCGCGGCCGGAGGGCGGGGCGCATGGAGGCAATCCGGCGCGCGGATGGCTCGGACGGCCGTCGATGCAGTAAAATCCTCCTCTTTTGCACATCCTTCGGTTTCGTTCGACCCACCCGCGGCATGCCTGCCTGCGCCCCGCGAAACCGATCAGCGCCACGCATCCGCCGTACCGGCCCGCGGCGGCCCCCGCAACCGATTCAGGACGCATTCCATGGAAATCAAGGTCAATTTTCTCGACAAGCTTCGCCTCGAGGCGAAGTTCGACGACTTCACGGTGATCGCCGACCAGCCGATCCGCTACAAGGGCGACGGCTCGGCGCCCGGCCCGTTCGATTACTTCCTCGCCTCGTCGGCCCTGTGCGCGGCGTATTTCGTCAAGCTGTACTGCACCAGCCGCAACATCCCGACCGAGAACATCCGTCTCTCGCAGAACAATATCGTGGATCCGGAAGACCGCTACCGCCAGGTCTTCAAGATCCAGGTCGAGCTGCCGCCCGACATCTCCGACAAGGACCGCCAGGGCATCCTGCGCTCGATCGAGCGCTGCACCGTCAAGAAGGTGGTGCAGGCCGGTCCCGAATTCGTGATCGAGGAAGTGGCCAACCTCGACGCCGACGCGCAGGCGCTGCTGGCGCTGCAGCCGGACGCCACGGCGGCCACCCGCATCGCCGGCAAGGACCTGCCGCTGGAACAGACCATCGCCAACATGGCGGGGCTGCTGGCCGGGCTGGGCATCAAGATCGAGATCGCGTCGTGGCGCAACATCGTGCCGAACGTGTGGTCGCTGCACATCCGCGACGCCCACTCGCCGATGTGCTTCACCAACGGCAAGGGCGCCACCAAGGAAAGCGCGCTGGCCTCGGCGCTGGGCGAATACATCGAGCGCATCAGCTGCAACCACTTCTACGCGGGCAGCTACTGGGGCGAGGAGTTCGCCAATGCCGATTTCGTGCACTATCCGGACGAGCGCTGGTTCCAGCCCGGCCCGGGCGATGCGCTGCCGGACGGCATCCTGGACGATGGCTGCCTGCCGGTCTACGATCCCGACGGCGAATTGCGCGGCTCGCACCTGGTGGACACCAATTCCGGCAACGCCGCGCGCGGCATCTGCGCGCTGCCCTTCGTGCGCCACTCGGACGGCGCGACCGTGTACTTCCCGACCAACCTGGTCGAGAACCTGTACGCCAGCAACGGCATGAGCGCCGGTAACACGCTGGCCGAGGCGCAGGTGCAGTGCCTGTCCGAGATCTTCGAGCGCGCCGTCAAGCGCGAGATCATCGAAGGCGAGCTGGCGCTGCCCGACGTGCCGGCCGACGTGCTGGCGAAATACCCCGGCATCGTCGCCGGCATCCAGGCGCTGGAAGAGCAGGGCTTCCCGGTGCTGGTGAAGGATGCGTCGCTGGGCGGCCGCTATCCGCTGATGTGCGTGACCCTGATGAATCCGAAGACGGGCGGCGTGTTCGCCTCGTTCGGCGCCCATCCGAACTTCCAGGTGGCGCTCGAGCGCAGCCTGACCGAACTGCTGCAGGGCCGCAGCTTCGAGGGCCTGAACGACCTGCCGCAGCCGACCTTCGCCAGCGAGGCGGTGACCGAGCCGAACAACTTCGTCGAGCACTTCATCGATTCCAGCGGCGTGGTGTCGTGGCGCTTCTTCAGCGCCCGCGCGGACCACGACTTCGTCGAGTGGGATTTCTCGGGCGGCGGCGCGCGCTCGAACGCCGAGGAAGCGGCGGCCCTGTTCGGCATCCTCGAGGAGATGGGCAAGGAAGCCTACATGGCCGTGTACGACGAGTTGGGGGCCGTGGCCTGCCGCATCCTGGTGCCCGGCTATTCGGAAGTCTATCCGGTGGAAGACCTGGTCTGGGACAACACCAACAAGGCGCTGCTGTTCCGCGCCGACATCCTGAACCTGCACCGCCTCGACGACGACGCCCTGGCCGACCTGCTGGTACGCCTGGACAACAACGAGCTGGACGAGTACGCCGACGTCGCCACCCTGATCGGCATCGAGTTCGACGAGAACACCGAATGGGGCCAGCTGACCGTGCTCGAACTGAAGCTGCTGGTGCACCTGGCCCTGGGACAGCTGGAGGAGGCGCACGAGCTGGTCGGCGCCTTCCTGCAGTACAACGACAACACGGTCGAGCGCCGGCTGTTCTACCAGGCGTTGAACGTGGTGCTGGAAGTGGTGCTCGACGACGCGCTGGAACTGGAAGACTACGAGGTCAATTTCCGCCGCATGTACGGCGACGCCCGCATGGACGCGGCGCTGGGTTCGGTGGACGGCAGCGTGCGTTTCTTCGGCCTGGCGCCGACCAGCATGGCGCTGGAAGGCCTGGACCGCCACCACCGCCTGATGGACAGCTACCGCAAGCTGCACCGGGCGCGCGCCGCCGCGGCGGCGCGCAAGGCCGGCTGAGCGGCGCGGGCGCCGCCGGCGGCGCCCGCCCGCCGGGCGCCCCGGCCGCGCGCCGGGGCGACGGTCGTCAGGCCGTCTCGATCGACGTCGTCACGACGCCCACCAATCCCACCTTTTCCTCGGACGCCGCGAACTCGACCAGCACGTCGCCGCGATCGACGACGCCCTGGTCGAGCTGGCCGGCCCACCAGGCGACTTCCGCGGCGGACCCGCTGCGGTGCAGCGCGACGTCGTACAGGCGGGCGACGAACTGGGCGTTCGACAGCGCGCCGAACGCGGCCTGCGCTTCCGCGCTGTCCATGAACGCGTCCGCCAGCCGCGCGATCGACATGCCGCTTTCCCAGGCGCCGATCCAGAAGTTGATGCCGTCCGTGTCCGCCAAGCGGCCGAACGCGGTGCCGTACAGGCGCACCAGGTCGGCGATCTCGCTGTGGTTGAAATCGCTGTCCGCCGCCTGGCCGGCGTAGCGCAGCGCTTCGACGTTGCTCACCACGTCGGTGCCGTCGGCGCCGCCGCCCAGGTGCGTCATGACGACGGCGCCGTCCTTGATGCGCATGCTGTAGTCGGCGCGGCCGGCGCCGGCCAGCACCACGGTGTCGTGGCCGGTGCCGCCGTCGATCGTGTCGTTGCCGGCGCCGCCGAACACCACGTCGTCGCCTTCGTCGCCGAAGATCCAGTCGTTGCCGCCGGCGCTGCCGACGGTATCGTTGCCGGCGCCGCCATGCAGCACGTCGTCGCCCTCTCCCAGGAAGATGGTCTGGGAAGCGCCGTCGCCCCACACCGTCTGCGCGCCGGCGCCGCCGTTGACGGTCACCGCGCCGACGATGGCGGCGAAGTCGACGTGCTGCAGCGCGATCGTCGAGCCGGCCGGCAGGCCGCGGCCGTCGATGACCAGCGCGGTCAGCGGCGCGCCCGCGCCCGCCGGGGTGCCGCTGATGACCAGCGGATCGGTCGGCGCCGGCGTGCCCGCGGCGACGCCTGGCACGATCGTCTTGACGAACAGCGCCGCGTCGGCCGGCAGGCCGGCCAGGAAGCCCGAGCCGCCGTCCGTCATGCTGGCCTGGTCGTGCGAGCCGTCCGCGGTATGCGCGGTGATCGCGCGGACCAGGTCGACCAGCGACGTGCCCACCGTCCCGGCGCCGTCGCTGCCGGTCGCCTGCAGGCCGAGGCCGACCGGCACCTGGGCGGTGAGCACCGTTTGCCCGCCGCTGGCGGCCAGCGGGATGTCGGCCGCCGCGTGGTCGCCCACCTGGTCGACGCGGCCCGGCTGGACGACGGGGACGGTGATGACCTGGCTGATGCTGCCGTCGGCGTTGACGATGCTGCCGGTGGTGACCTGTACCCCGTCCACCGTCGACTGCACCGGCGCCGGCAGCGTGGGACCGGGGTCGCGCTGTACGCCGACCTTGAGCGTCTGGGTATCGCTGCCGTAGGCGTCGGTGGCCGTCAGGTCGACCACGTAGACGTTGTCGCGCGGCGTGCCGCCCTCGTCGAGCGGGCGGTCGTGGCTCGGCGCCGCGCGGAAGCGCAGCGCGCCCGTCGCCGCGTCGATCTCGAACAGCGCCGCGTCGGCGCCGCCCAGCGACCACGTCACCGGCGAGGTCGCCGTGGCCTTGGCGCTGGTCACGCCGCGCGTGCCCTCGACGATGGAGACCGCCGCCTCCGGCGTCCCGCCGTTGCTGGTGATCAGCGGCGCGACCTGCGCTGCGCCGCCCGGGTCGACGATGCTGCCGTTGGCGACGCGGTCGCTGTCGAAGATGCCGCCGTCGGTCAGGTCGAACGTGATCTTCGTCTTGTTGTCGACGGTGGTGACGCTCTTGGCGATGTTGACCCACGCGCCGCTGTTGTTCTGCTTGTAATAAGCGTTCACGCCGAGCGTCTTGTCGACGTACAGCGACACCGTGACCGTGCCGCCGGTCGCCACGCCGTCGATGGTGAAGTCCAGCACGCCCGTCGGCAGCTTGACGTTGCGCGGCAGGCCCGTCGGCGCCGGCTTGGCCGACACGGCCTTCAGCGTCAAGCCTTCCGCCACCGCCAGCGTGGCGTAGGGGTTGCCCGCCACCACCGTCGCCAGCGAGGCGACGTTGAGCTGCTCGCCGTCCGCGCGGCCGTCGCCGTTGCCGTCGCCGTGGCCCGTGCCCAGGCTGGGTACGCCGTCCTCGGCGGCGTCCGGGCCGCCGTCGTTGTCCTTGTCGGTATCGTCGACGTCGGGCACGCCGTCGCCGTCGAGGTCGCGCAGCACCGTCACCGTCAGGGCCTGGGTATCGCTGCCGCCCTTGCCGTCGGTCGCGCCGACCTGCACTTCGTAGCGCCCGTCGTGGTCGCTGTCGGCCGGCGTCGCATGGCCCTGGACGCCGCGCAGCGTCAGCACGCCGGTGGCGGCGTCGATCTCGAACAGCGCCGCGTCGGCGCCCCCGGTGATGCCGTAGGTGATCGCGTCGTGGTCGGCGTCCGTCGCGACGACCGTGGTGACCCGCTTCGTCCCCTCGGCGATGCCGATCGCGGCGCTGGCGCCGCCATCGTTCGAGACGATCTGCGGCGCCGCATTGAAGCTCGCCGTGTGCGCGGCGCCGGCCGTGTAGCCGCCGCCGATCCCATTGCCGGCGTGGTCCGCGATGCCGGTGCCGTCGCCTTTCAGGTCCAGGCGCAGCGTGCCGTTGCCGGCGATGCCGTCCACCTTCACGGTGTAGCTCGCGCCCGACCCCGTGACCGACGCGATGCGGCCGGTGGTCGCGCCGGTGCCGGCGAGGACGAAGTCGCCGGCATCCACGCCCGTCACCGCCTCGCTCAGCGTGACGGTGAATTCGACCTCGGTGGCGTTCGCGGCCGGCGTACCGGACGGCGCGATGGCCGTCACGCGCGGCGCCGCATTGTCGACGGCGGCGCCGGCGGCGCTGACGCGCGCGACCGCGTTGCCGGCATCGTCGGTGGCCGTCAGCACGACGTGCATGCCGCCGGCGTCGAGCGTGCCCGCCGGGATCTGCCAGCTGGCGCTCCAGCCGTCGGCGCCGCGCGTCGCCGCCACGGCCGCGCCGCCGCCGAAGGCCGAGAAGTCGACCTTCACGTCCACGATGTCGGTGTTCGACTCGCCGCTCCAGCCGACCGTCACGACGTCGCCCGCGCGGAACGTGCCGCCGGTGCCGGTGGCGCCGCCGAGGACGATGGCGCCGGCGCCGACCAGCGGCGCGACGTTGTCGATTGTCGCACCGGTGCCGTCGCTGCGCGTGACGGCGTTGCCGGCCGTGTCGGTGACGGTGATGGCCACGTTGCGGCCGGTGGCGTCGAGCTGGCCCGCGGCGACGGTGAAGCTGGCCTGCCATACGCCGCCGCCCACCTGCCGCGCGGCCACGGCGCTGCCGCCGCCCAGGGCGCTGAAGTCGGCCGTGACGCCGGCGACGTCCGGATTGGCGTCGCCGCCGGGGCCGTTGTTCCACGATACCGTGACCACGTCGCCGATGCGCAAGGTGTCGTTCGGCCCGGTGCCGCCGGCGATGTCCAGGCGCGCATCGGTGACGGTGGGCGCCAGCGTGTCGCCAGCGATGCTGGCGACGGCGCCGCCGGCCGGATTGGCGTTGCCGGCCGCGTCGGTAAAGCTGCCCGCAGCCACGCCGACCGTGGCCGCCAGGGCGGCCTGGCCGGCGGCCGGCGTGAAGGTGGCGGTGTAGACCTTCGGGTCCGCGGTCGCCGCCAGGTCGGCGATGCTGCCGCCGCCGACGACGATGTCGTCGGCGTCGAAGCCCTGCGGCGCCTCGCTGAAGGTGAAGGTGACGGTGGCCGTCTCGCCAGCCTTCAGCACGCTCTTGTCGCTGGTGATGACCAGCGTCGGCGCCAGCGTGTCGGCGCCGATGGCCACATGGCCCGCGGCGCCGGCATTGCCGGCCGCGTCGGTGTAGCCGCCGGCGCGCACCGCGACGCTGGCGGCGATGTCGCCGGCGCCCGCCGTCGGCGTGAAGGTGGCGGTATAGATCTTCGGATCGGTGGCGCTGGCCGCGACCGGGCCGAGCGTGCCGCCGGCGACCTGCACGTCGGCGTCGTCGAAGCCGACCGGCGCCTCGCTGAACGTGAAGGTGATGGTGGCCGTCTCGCCGGCCGTCAGGCGGGTGGCGCTGGTGTCGACGGTGACGGTCGGGCCGCGGGTGTCGCCCGAGATGGCGAGCACGTTGCTGGCCAGGCCGGCGTTGGCGGCGGCGTCGGTGTAGGCGCCGGCGGCGATGCCGACCGTGGCCGACAGGTTGTCGCTGGCGGCCGGGGTGAAGGTGGCGGTATAGACCTTGCCGTCGGTGCCGGCGTGGAAGTTCGTCAGGGTGCCGCCGCTGACGGCGATGTCGTCCGCGTCCAGGCCGGCCGGCGCCTCGGTGAACGTGAAGGTGAGGGCGACCGTGTCGCCGGCCTTGACGGCGGTCTTGTCGGCCGAGATGGTCACGCCCGGCGCCCGGGTGTCGCCGCCGATGGCGACGGTGTTGCCGGCGGCGCCGTCGTTGCCGGCCGCGTCGGCGTAGGCGCCGGCATGCACGGCCACCGTGGCGTCCACGACGTCCAGGCCGGCCGTCGGCGTGAAGGTGGCGGTATAGACCTTCGGGTCCGCGCTCGCGGCCAGGCCGCTCACGCTGCCGCCGGTGACGCTGACGTCGCCGTCGGCGAAGCCCTGCGGCGCCTCGCTGAAGGTGAAGGTCAGCGTGGCGGTCTCGCCGGCCTTGACCGTCGCGCGGTCGCTGGCGACGCTCACGGTCGGCGCCAGCGTGTCGCCGCCGAAGTCCACCTTGGCGCCGGCGCCGCCGGCGTTGCCGGCCGCGTCGGTCCAGCTGCCGGCGCCGACCTCGACCCAGGCGGCCAGGCTGTCGCGGGCGTCGGGGGTGAACGCGATGGTGAATACCTTCGGGTCGGCGGTGGCGGTGAGCGTGCCCAGCGTGCCGCCGGCGTGGGCGATGTCGCCCGCGTCGAAGCCGGCGGGCGCCTCGCTGAAGGTCAGCGTCAGCACGGCGCTCTGGCCCGCGTGCAGGCGCGTCGTGTCGGCCGTGATGGCCAGCGTCGGCGTCCTGGTGTCGCCGCCGAAGGTCACGGCGGTGGCCGGGGCGCCCGGATTGCCGGCGGCGTCGGTGTAGTGCACGGCCGCGAGGCCGACCGAGGCGTTCAGGACGTCGGCGGCGGCCGGGGTGAAGGTGGCGGTGAAGACCTTCGGGTCGGCCGTGGCGGCGACGGGGCCGAGGGTGCCGCCGGACACGGCGAGGTCGGCGTCGTCGAAATGCAGCGGTGCTTCGCTGAAGGTGAAGGTGACGGTGGCCGTCTCGCCGGCCTTCAGCACGCTCTTGTCGCTGGTGATGGCCAGCGTCGGCGCCAGCGTGTCGGCGCCGATGGCCACGTGGCCCGCGGCGCCGGCATTGCCGGTCGCGTCGGTGTAGCCGCCGGCGCGCACCGCGACGCTGGCGGCGATGTCGCCGGCGCCCGCCGTCGGCGTAAAGGTGGCGGTATAGACCTTCGGATCGGTGGCGCTGGCCGCGACCGGGCCGAGCGTGCCGCCGGCGACCTGCACGTCGGCGTCGTCGAAGCCGACCGGCGCCTCGCTGAACGTGAAGGTGATCGTGGCCGTCTCGCCGGCCTTCAGGCGGGTGGCGCTGCTGTCGACGGTGACGGTCGGGCCGCGGGTGTCGCCGGTGACGAGCCGGAAGTTGCTGGCCAGGCCGGCGTTGCCGGCGGCGTCGGTGTAGGCGCCGGCGGCGATGCTGATCATGGCCGACAGGTTGTCGCTGGCGGCCGGGGTGAAGGTCGCGGTGTAGACCTTGCCGTCCGTGCCGGCCTGGAGGTTCGTCAGCGTGCCGCCGGTGACGCTGACGGCGTCGGCCGCGAATCCGGCCGGCGCTTCGCTGAACGTGAAGGTGACGGCGACCGTGTCGCCGGCCATGACGGCGGTCTTGTCGAGCGCGATGTCCACGGTGGGCGCGCGGGTGTCGCCGCCGATGGCAAGGACGTTGCTGCCCGTGCCGCGGTTGCCCACCGCGTCGACGTAGGCATTGGCGCCCACGCTGATCGTCGCGTTCACGTTGTCGAGGTTGCCCGACGGCGTGAACGTGGCGGTAAATACCTTGTTGTCGGCGGTGGCCTGGAAGTTGGAGAGCACGCCGCCGGAATAGCTGACGTAGCCCTGGTTGAAACCGACCGGCGGCTCGTCGAACGTGAACGTCACGGCGACCTTCTCGCCCGCCTTCACCGTGGTCTTGTCGGCGCTGAGCGTCAGCGTCGGCGCCTTGGTGTCGACCGTCATCGCCGCGTTGCCGGTGCTGGCGGCGTTGGCGGTGCCCAGGGCGCTGGTGAACTTGCCGGCCGCGATCGACACCGAGGCGCTGGTGCTCTGGATGCCGGGCGTCGGCACGAATACCGCGTCGTACATCCTCGGGTCGCCGATGTTCTGGAAGCGCACCAGTTCCCCACCCACCACCGTGATGTCGGCGAAGTCGAAGTCGGTCGGCGCTTCGCTGAAGGTGAAGATGATGTGGGCCTCGTCGCCGGCCCGCAGCGAGGTGCGGTTGCTGGTGATGGACACCGTGGGCGCGACCACCACCGACACGACGCTCGTGCCGATGGCCGACGCGCCGCCGTCGCCGTCGGACGCCTGCATGGTGATGGTGCGCTCGCCCGCCACGCCGCCGGTGGCGTCGAAGGTGATGTGGCGCAGCAGGCGCGCGATGTTCGCCGGCGTGGCGCCGGCCATCAGGTAGATGCCGAGATCCTGGCCCGCGCCGGTGGCGCCGTAGCCGATCGTGCCGACGTCCACGCCGCCGACCGAGACCGTGCTGTTGAAGGACATGCCCGCGCTCAGGCGGACGTCGGCGTCGGTCCGGATCGCCAGTACGTCGCCGGCGTCGCGGCCGCTGGTGATGGCCACGCCGACGTAGCCGTTCTCGAAGTCGGGGCTGTCGACGTCGGTCAGCGCGACGTCCTGCGTCTTGTCGACCAGGACCGCGTCGTCGCTGGCGAACACGGTCTGGTTGTCGGCGCCGTCCAGGCCGGTGAGTACCGGGATGTCGTTGATGGGATAGACGCTGGTCTGCCACTCCACGCCGGCCACCGACACCGGCGACGTGGCGTCGTCGTCGGTCGTGGTATCGAAGGTGTAGCGGTGTTCGGTCGTGCCGTCCCAGCTGCTGAATTGCATGGCCGTGTCGCTGCCGTCCACCGCGTGCACGGTCAGGGAGCCGGGCTTGCCGCTGAATTCGGCCACCGGCACGAAGCGCAGGTAGGTGATGCCGCCGCCCTCGGCCAGCAGCAGGGCCGACGATGCCGACACGGTGCCGACGTCGTGCCAGAACTCGCCCTTGCCGTCGGTCGAATACTGCCAGCGGCCCTGCGTGACCGGATCGGCGTCGTTGCCCGAGATGGCGATGCCGGTGCCGCTGGCATCGTATTCCTTGTCCTGGTAGGCGGAATTCCTCATCAGGCTGGCGATGTCGCTGCCCCGGTTGGCGACCGGATGGTTGGCGGGGTCGGAGACGTCCTCGTGGTCCGGGCTGGACGTGTCTTCCATTACGCCCTGGACGTAGTTGCCGTAGCCGAAATGCGGGGCGTCGTTGACGGGGGCCAGGTTGACGTACACGTCGGCGCTGCCGAAGGATTGGGCACCCAGGTTGTCCACCGCCACCACCTCGACCAGCCCCTGGCCCGAGCCGGGCAGCATGTATTCGTCGGCCGGCGGGGTGTAGTACAGGTTGTGGGTGGCGTCGATGATCAGGTCGTCGGCGTTCGCCGTCTCCAGGCTGGTGCCGACCTTGTACGTGAAGCCGCCGCTGTAGCCGCCGATGATGCGGAATGCCGTGACGGTGCCGTCGGGATCCGACACGGTGGCCGCGGCCATCAGGTCGGCGAACGTGATCACGCCCGGCGTGTCTTCCTTGCCTCCCATGATGACCGAAATATAACCGAGCGTCGGGCGCGCATTGGCCAGCAGGTGCTCGTACTGCACCGTGAAGGCGTCGGTGAAGCATGTCGCCGCCGCGATCGCGCCGGTGTGCGCTTCCAGCTGCCAGTCGCCGCCCTGGCCGGCGGCGCCGGTCGGGTCGGTCGACGCGGCGACGTCGGCGTGCGTCAGCGCCGCCAGGCCGGCCAGCAGTGCCTGGCCGTCGCCGCCGGCGGCGGCGTCGCAGCCGTACAGCAGGATGTCGCCGCCGGCGGCCAGCGCCGCGCCGATCGTGTCGAGCGCGCCGGCATGCTCGGCCAGCGTGGCGGCCGACAGCGTCGTCGCGCCCAGGTCCAGCGCGCCGGCGGCGCCGTGCGAGACGATGTGGATGGCGTCGATTCCGGTGCGGCCGCGCAGCGCGTCGGCCATCTGCGCGAGGCCGTCGCCGGCGCTGTCCAGCAGCACGACCTCGACGCCGGGGCGCAGGCCCGCGAGCACGGACTGCAGGTCCGGCAGGTTGTTTTCGACAAAGACGATTTCCTTGGCGGCGCCGAGGCCGGTTTCGATGGGCATGGTAATCAGGGAAGGGCGGATGGACGGGCGCTGACGCGGTGTGGACGGGCGCAGGGGCCGTGAAGCAGCCGCTGCAATTACATGATGTTAATATGCAACTGGTATTGATTCAACACTATGTTGATAGTCGGTAACAATATTGAACAAAAAAGTGTTGTAGGCACACATCCTTGCGTCGAACGGGGCTCGCGTCGGCGGACGCACGCGACGCGCATGGCATGCTTTGCGCCATGCCGGTTGCGCCATGCCGGCCGCGGATGCCGGGCCGGCGCGGCCCGCGTCAACCGGGACCGCGCCAGCCCGGCATCCGCGCCGCGGGATCCTCGCCCAGCACCACGCGGTTGCGGCCGGCCTCCTTGGCGCGGTACAGCGCGGCGTCGGCGCGCGCCACCAGATCGTCCGGATCGGCGCCGCCGCGTTCCGACCTGGCGGCGACGCCCACGCTGATCGTCACCTGGCCGCTGGCCGCGCCCGCATGCGCGATGCCCAGCGCCGCGACCGCGCACCGCAGCGCCTCGCCGATGTCGCGCGCCTCCTGCGCGCCGGTGTCCGGCAGCACGATCGAGAACTCTTCGCCGCCGTAGCGCGCCACCACGTCGCCGCCGCGCCGCACGGCGCCCGCCAGGGCCTGCGCGACCCGCACCAGGCAGGCGTCGCCGGCCTGGTGGCCGTAGCGGTCGTTGAATGCCTTGAAATGGTCGACGTCGACCATGACGACGGCCAGCGACTGCCCGAGCCGCACGGCGCGCGCGCATTCGGCGCGCAGCGCCTCGTCGACGCGGCGGCGATTGGCCAGTCCCGTCAGGCCGTCGGTGGCGGACAGCGTCGCCAGCTTGCGGTTGGCTTCCTCGAGCTGGGCGGTGCGCTCGGCCACGCGCCGTTCCAGGCCGTCGTGCAGCCTGGCGCTGGCGATCGAGATCATCGCCTGCGCCCCCAGCATGCGCAGGAACGCCACGCGTTCCTCGGTGAACGAGGCGTCGGCCAGCCGGTTCTCGAAGTACAGCACGGCGTCGATGCGGCCGCCGTGCCGGATCGGCAGGCACATGACGGCGCGCGGGCGCCGCTGCTGCACGTAGGGGTCGGCGGCGAAGCGCGAGGCGCCGGCGATGCTGTCCTCGATCACTTCGGCGCCGGTGCGGATCGCGTAGCGCAGCAGCGACAGCGGGAACTGCGGGTCGGCGGCGGCGTCGAGGTCGAGCCGGCGCGACTGCAGCACGGTGACCACGTCGCCGTCGATGTCCGCTTCCAGGTGCCAGGCGCCGTCCGACTGCAGCAGCAGGCGCGCCACCTGGCCGCCGGCGTTCTCGCGCACGATGGGCATCAGGCACTGCAGCACCTTGCGCAGGCCGACCTCGTTCGACAGGATGCGCGCGGCCTTGAGCAGCGAGACCATGTCGAGCGCGGCGCCGGCGTCGGCGTGCGTGCCGGCGTACGACTGCGTCGCCGGCTCGCCCGTGCGCGGCAGCAGGGCGGCGTGGCGCGCGCGCAGCTGCTCGGCCTTGCCGTGCGCGCCCCACTGGCGGTAGCGCGCGATGGCGTCGCCGAGGTAGACCGCGGCCACGCGCGGGTGGCCCTGCTCGAGCCAGCATTCGCCGCACAGCTCGTTGCCCAGCGCCTGCAGGTTGACGTAGCCGGCCAGGCCGGCGGCGTCGATCGCCTGCTGGTAGGCGCGCGTCGCCGCCGCCAGGTCGCCCTGCCGGCGCGCCAGCTCGGCGCGCACCAGCAGGTCCTTGCTCACGACGTTGTCGGCGCCTTGCGCGGCCCAGCCGGCGAGGCTGGCCGCCAGCGCCTCGATCCCTGCCAGCAGCCCGGCCGCGTCGGCGCGCGCCGGGTCGCGGCGCACGGCGCGCAGCCAGATCAGCGCGACGTAGAAGGTGGTCTCGGGCACCTTGGCCTGGCCGCGCAGGATTTGCGTGACGACGCCGAGCTGGGCGGCCAGGGCTTCGGCGTCGGCGCCGTCGAACAGGTAGGCGTTGCGGATCTTCCCCTGCAGGAAGTAGGCGCGGAACAGGCGCGAATCGCCGTAGCGCGCGAGGAAGCCGGCCTCGCTGAACGTCGCGTCGTCGTAGCTGTCGCTGCGCGCCGTCAGCCCCATCAGGGACTTGACCGGCTGCAGCGCGCCGGCCGCGCAGCAATCGGCCATCGCCTGCTGGCCGTTGGCGCGCATCAGCGCCAGGTCCGATTCGATGGCGTGCATCAGGTCCGGCAGGTAGTCGCCGAGGATGATCCGTTCGGTGGCGCGCACCGCGGCCACCACGCCGACCTGGACGAAGTCGGCGATCTCCAGCGCCCAGCCGAACGCCTCGTCGTACAGCGCGTCGGCGCTGCGCAGCGGGTGCGTCCAGTGCCGGGTCAGCGCGGCGAACATCAGCGCGGTGAGGGTGCGGGTCTGCAGGTTGGGGCGGCTGCGCGCCAGCGCCAGCGCCATCGCGCCGAAGTCGTGGCCGCGCGCGACGTCGCCGCCGTACAGCGCCAGCATGAAGGCATACCCCACGTAGCCGACGCTGCTGAAGTCGCTGCTGCCGTGCCGCATCGACAGGCGCGTCATCTCCACCACCATCAGCGCGCTGAGGTCCTGCTGGCCGGCGTAGTAGCTGGCCTGCCACATGCCCTGCATCATCCGCATCGCGGCCACGGCGCCCGGCTCCCGCATCTCGGAGGCGTCCAGGAAGGCGTCGGCCGGGCGCGCGCCGTGGATGGCGGCGATCTCGGCGAATACCGCGTGGAAGCGCGCCTCGAGCTGCGGCACCTCGTGCGGGACGTCGATGCCCAGCAGCGCCAGGCCCTCGCGCAGCACGGCGATGGCGTCGAGCAGGCGCCCCTGCAGCTGGTACTGGTGCGCCTGGACCGCGATGCAGCGCGCCTGCTGCAGGGCGTCGGCGCTGCGCGCGCGCACCAGCGGGTAGATCGCGTCGGCGCCCGCGAAGTCGCCGCACAGGTAGGCGCTTTCCGCCGCGCCCAGCTGCAGGTCGAGCCACAGCGCGGGGTGGCTCTGCCAGGCGTGCGCGGGCAGCAGGTCGAGGCCCGTGCGCATGTAGCCCAGCGTGGCCTGGAACGCGGCGGCGCGGCGCGCCTTGGCGCCCGCGCGCAGGTTCAGCGCCGCCAGCTGCGCGCGCTCCTCGGGGTCGTCGATCAGCGCGCGGCCGGCGTCGAGCTGCTCGACGATCTCGAACAGCGTCTCGTCCGGTTGCTGGCGCGCCGCGTGCCGCAGCAGCAGGCGGCCGATGCGCAGGTGGTTCGCCGCGCGCGCCCCGGCGTCGAGCGCCAGGTAGGCCGCCTGCTGCACGCGGTCGTGCAGGAAGCGGTAGCCGACGCCGGCGCTGTCCCCGTCCCCATCCTCGTCGACATACTTGTAGCGCCCGTCGAGCGGCTGGATCAGGCCCGCGTCGAGCGCCGGCCACAGGACCTGCTGCGTATGCCAGGCGCTGCGTTCCAGCACCAGCGCGAGCGTGTCGAGCGCGAAGCGGTTGCCGCACGAGGCGGCCAGCTGCAGCAGGCGCTGGGTCGCGTCGGGCAGGCGGCGGATCTTCGCGAGCAGCAGGTCGGCCACGTTGTCGGTGTAGCCGGCCTGCTCGATCGCGGCCAGGTCCCAGTCCCAGCGGTCGTCGGCGGCGCGGTAGCGCAGGTGGCCGGCATCGTGGATCGAGCCCAGGAACTGGTTGAGGAAGAAGGGATTGCCGCCGGTCCTGGCGTGGCACAGCCGGGCCAGCGGCGCGCAGTCGGCCGCCGGCACGCGCACGGCGGCCGCCACCATCTGCCCGACCTGCCGTTCGTCCAGCGCGCCCAGCGCCAGCGTCGACAGGGGCACGCCGGCGGCGAGCAGCCGGTCGCGCAGCGCGACGAGCGGGTGCAGGGGCCCGACCTCGTTGTCGCGGTAGGCGCCGATCACCAGGAGGTGGCCGGGCGGGACGCCGGGCCGGCCGCCTTCGCGCGCGGTCATCGACAGCTCGATCATCCGCAGCGTGGCCGCGTCGGCCCATTGCAGGTCGTCCAGGAAGAGCACCAGCGGGTGGTCGGCGGCGGCGAACACGTCGATGAAGCGCGGGAACACGCGGCCCAGGCGCAGCCGCGCCTGTTCCGGCGCCAGTGCGGGCACCGGCGCGGTGGGGCCGACGACCAGGGCCAGCTCGGGGATCAGCTCGACCATCACGCCCAGGCCGCTGCCCAGCGCCGCATGCAGCCTGGCGGCCCAGCGGCGCAGCGTGTCGCCGGGTTCGCCCAGCAGCTGGCGCACCAGCCCCTGGAAGGCCTGGATCAGCGAGGCATACGGCACGTCGCGCTGGAACTGGTCGAACTTGCCGGCCAGGAAACAGCCGCGCCGCGCCACGATCGGCTTGTGGACCTCGTTCACCACCGCCGACTTGCCGATGCCCGAATAGCCGGCCACCAGCAGCATCTCGCGGCCGCCCGCCGCGCTGCGCGCGAACGCGGCCAGCAGCGCCGCCACCGCTTCCTCGCGTCCGTGCAGCGTCTGCGGGACCTGGAAGCGGCCGTCGTGGTCGCACAGGCCGCCCGGTCCGGACGGCGGCGCGCCCGCCCCGGCGCGGCACGATTCCAGGTCGCGGCGCAGGCCTGCCAGGCTGCGGTAGCGCTGCTCGGCGTTCTTTTCCATCAGGCGCCGGACGATCGCCGGCAGCCGTGCGGGCAGGCGCGCGAACGCGGGCAGCGACCAGTCCGGGCTGCGCGCGATGTGGCAGTGCACCAGCTCCATCTCGTCGCCGGCGGCGAACGGCGGCTGCCCGGCCAGCAGCTCGTAGAAGGTGGCGCCGAGGGCATAGTAGTCGGCGCGGTAGTCGATGCGCCGGTTCATGCGCCCGGTCTGTTCCGGGGCCATGTAGCGCAGCGTGCCTTCCAGCGCCTGCGGGCTGACGATGCCCTGGCTCTCGTGCGGCAGTTCGCAGGCGATGCCGAAGTCGATCAGCTGCAGCAGGCGCCGTTCGGCGTTCCACACCAGGTTCGAGGGATTGATGTCCTTGTGGATCACGCCCTGACGGTGCACTTCCTCGAGCGCCGCGCACAGCTGCAGGGCGATGTCGAGGAACTCGTCCGGCGCCAGCGCCGCGCCGGCGCGCGCGCGCAGCACCTTGTCGAGCGCGACGCCGCCGATGTCTTCCTGGACGATGGTCCAGTGTCCCGCATGCAGCGCCAGGCCGAGCGGGAGCACCACGCCCGGATGGCGGCAGCGCAGTGCGATCGCATGCTCGCGCTTGAACTGCGCGACCTGCTGGAACGCGGGGAACGGCTGGTTCAGGCGCTTGACGATCAGCGCCGCGCCGTCGGCGCCGCGGGCACGCCAGACCAGCGAACGGGAACTGGCGTGCAGCTGTTCGGTGATCTCGTGGTCGAAGAGGGTGGACATGGACGGACCTGCAGGGTGCCGGCGTCGGCCCGGCGGGGCGGCACACGGTGTGGCATCACATAAGTGGACATGATTATACCCGCAGGGGGTTGCCAACCAGACACTTCGCGGTGCAGGCGGCGGCGCCGCGTTGTAAATACGCACCGGCGGGACGGCGCGCCGCTCAGGCGTCCCGGGGCGCCGCGGCGGGCGCGGCGTGCGCGAACGTCACACGCGCCCGCAGGCCCGGCGTGCCGTCGGGCTTGTCCAGCAGCGCGATCGTCGCGCCGATCTGGTCCGCGATCGAGGCCGTGATGGCCAGCCCCAGGCCGGAGCCGATCTCGCCGTTGCCGAGCACGCGGTAGAACGGATCGAACACGCGCGCCCGCTCCTGCTCGGGGATGCCGGGGCCGGTGTCGTCGATGTCGAGGACGACGCGGCCGTCGACCTCGGCCAGGTTGATGTCGACGCGCCCGCCCGGCGGCGTGTAGCGGATGGCGTTGTCGACCAGGTTCTTGACCAGGCTCGCGATGTCCACCGGCCGCCCGCCGACGGCCGGATCGGCGTCGCCGACCACGCCCAGGTCGATGCCCTTGGCCTCGGCCAGCGGCACCAGGTCTTCCAGGCATTCCTGGATCGCCTTCTTGAGCGGCACCTGCGTCGGCTGCCCGACCCGCGATTCCTGGGTGCGCGCCAGCGCCAGCAGTTGGTCCAGCATCACCCGCGTGCGCGACAGGCCCGCCGACAGCGCCTCCAGGCGCGCGCGCGCCTCGTCCGGCATGTCGCTGGCGGCCAGGCGTTCGGCCTGCAGCGACATGGCCGTCATCGGCGAGCGCAGCTCGTGCGCGGCGTCGGCGATGAAGCGCCGCTGCAGCGACAGCGCGCGCACCGTGCGCGCGATCAGCTTGTTGATGGCGCTGACGAACGGCCAGACCTCGGACGGCAGGGCGGCCCGGTCGACTTCGCCCAGGTCGTTCTCGCGCCGCTCGCCCAGGCGCACCGCGAGCCGCTGCAGCGGGCGGAACATGGCGCGCACCAGCAGCGTCACCAGCAGCACCAGCACTGGCCCGAGGAACAGGATCGGCATCACGGTGCGCAGGGCGCTGGAGCGCGCCGCGGCGTCGCGCACCGCGGTCTGCTGCGCCACCGCGACGCGCACGCCCTTCGAATTGGTGCGCACGAACACGCGCCAGGTCTCGTTGCCGACGGCGACGGTCTGCAGGCCGTCCGGCAGCGACGGCGAAAAGAACGGCGGGCGCCCCGCGTGCGACGACGTGCGGCCCGGCGCGTCGATGAAGCGCACGATCAGGCGCGCGTCGAAGTCGACGTCGCCCACGCGCTCGCGCGGCATCGGCGAGGTGGGCACGGCATCGAGCCGGCTGATCAGGTAGCCGACCTGGCGCAGCTGCGTGTCCTGGCCGCGGTGGGCCTCGGCGGTGGCTTCGGTCCAGGAATACAGCCCGGCGACGGTCGCGCCGAGCACGATCGCCGTCGAGATCCACAGCGACAGCCGGAAGCGCAGCGACGCCGCTACCGGCCCTTCGCGACCATCCATCCGACACCCCGCACGTTCTTGATGGTCTCGCTGCCCAGCTTCTTGCGCAGCGAGTGGATCAGGAACTCGATGGCATTGCTCTCGACTTCCTCGTTCCAGCCGTAGACGCGGTGCTCGAGCTCGGTGCGCGACAGGATCGCGCCGGGCCGCACCAGCAGGGCCTGCAGCAGCGGGAATTCGCGCGCCGTCAGGCGCACCGCCGTGGCGCCGACGCGGGCCTCGTGGGTGGCCGGATCGAGTTCGACGACGCCGTTCCCGAGCATCGTGCTGGACGCCCCTTCCTTGCGCCGGGTCAGGGCGCGCATCCGCGCCAGCAGCTCGCTCATCGCGAACGGCTTGACCAGGTAGTCGTCGGCGCCGCCGTCCAGGCCCGCCACGCGGTCCTCGGTCGCCTCGCGCGCCGTCAGCACCAGCACCGGCACGCTGTTGCGCGCCTTGCGGATGTCGCGCAGCACGGCCATGCCGTCGATGCGCGGCAGGTTCAGGTCGAGCAGCACCAGTTCGTAGTCGAGCGTCCGCAGGGCCGTCAGCGCGGCCTCGCCGTCGCGCACCCAGTCGGCCGCGTAGCCGGCGTCGCGCAGCGCGTGCTGGACCACGCTGCCGATCATCGGGTCGTCCTCGACCAGCAGCACCCTCATGCCTGCGCTCCGGGGCCGGCGGACGCCGGCGCGCGCTCGAACAGTTCGCTGGCCACGCGCGCCAGGTCGTTCATGCCGGCGCCCGCCGCCATGTGCGCGGTCAGCCAGCGCGCCTGGCCGCCGTCGCGCAGCAGCGCCTCGATCAAGGCGCAGGCCTCGGGGAAGCCGGGATCGTCGGAGCGGGCCGCCAGGCGCGCCAGGTCGGCGCGCACCACGTCCTGGATCGGGCGGGCGACGCCGGTGGCCGGGTCGATCCAGCTGCCGCGGATGCCATCCTTGGCCGCGTTGAAGCGGTTCCAGTTGTACAGTTCGCGCGCGTTCCCGCCCGGCCAGGTGCCCGGCTGGTCCGCCACCTCGATGCACACTTCGCGCGCGTAGCAGGCCAGCGCCGCGGCATAGGCCGGGTGCAGCGGCGTGTCCAGCACGCGCAGCTCGATCGTCCCGTATTCCGGCTTGGGCCGCACGTCCCAGTAGAAGTCCTTGATGCTGTTGACGATGCCGTGCTGCGCCAGGCGCTCGAAATGCGCGGCGAATTCCTCCCAGCTGCGCAGGTCGGACGGCATGATGCCGCTCATCGGGAAGGCCCCGACCACGTTGCTGCGCGCGCTGCAGAAGCCCGAGTCCTCGCCCTGCCAGCAGGGCGAGTTGGCCGACAGCGCGATGAACAGCGGCGCGCGCTGGGTCAGCCAGGCGCCCACGCGCACCGCCTCGTCGGCGCTGGGCATGCCGATGTGGACGTGCATGCCGAACACGGTGAACAGCTTGGCCAGGTAGCCGAACTTCTTGGCCGACGCGCGGTAGCGCTCCTTCGGGTAGATGCGCTGCTCGTTCCACTTCTGGAACGGATGGGCGCCGCCGCCGGAGATCGCCGCGCCGACCGCGAAGGCGGCCCGCAGCACGCTGGTGCGGATTTCCTCCAGCTGGCCCGCGGCCTCGCGGTAGCTGCCCAGCACCGAGGTAGCGACTTCCAGCATCGAGGTGGTGATCTCGGGCGTCGCCACCCAGGCCTTGTCCTGCTGGTCGAGCAGGCGCAGGATGTCCGGCGCGGCCGGCAGCAGGTCGTAGGTGAGGCGGTCGAGCACCATCAGTTCCAGCTCGATGCCCATGCTGCCGAGCCGCGACTCGGCGAACGGCGGCAGGAAGGCCGGGCCGGCGCCCGCCACCGCTTGTGCCTGCGCTCGTGCCTGCGCTGCCGCGCTGTCGAATTCCGTGGCTGTCGTCATCGTTCGCTCCCTTCATGCGTTTCGCCGGCGAAGTGCAGGCCGGCCCAGGTGATCGCCGGCGCCACCAGCACGTTCAGCGCCAGCAGCGCCTGCATCAGCCGCGTGGCGCTGTCGCCCAGGTAGGCCGCGTTGGACATCGAGCTGTCCACGACCAGGGTGCTGAAGCTTACCAGCGAGCAGGCGCATAGCGCGATCGCGTGCTGCTTGCGTGCGCTCCAGGCCTGGCCGGGGACGAGGGCCAGGCGCGTGACCGCGATGCGCGCCGCGAACAGCAGCAGCGCCATTAGCACGATCTGCCATTGCAGCACCTGCCCGAACTGGACCAGCGCGGCCGACATCATGAACAGCAGCGCATAGCCGATGTCCTGCACCGTCTTGAGCTGGGCCTGGAACACGTTCTCGCGCTTCTCGGCGTTGCGCAGCAGCAGGCCCATCAGCAGCAGCGACAGCAGCGCGCTCGACGCGGTGACCGAGCACAGGCCCAGGTCCAGCATCAGCGTGGCCAGCAGGATGCCGGGGCGCAGGCTGGCCTCGGCGCGCGACACGCGCGAGGCCAGCTTGTACACGCCGTAGCACAGCAGCGCGATGGCGGCGCCCGCCAGCAGCTTGCCGCCCTGGTGCAGCAATTGCTCGGCGAACGGCACTTCCTCCGTCACGCCGTGGCTGCGCAGCCAGGCCAGCGAGACCGACAGCGCCACCAGCGCCACCAGGTGGCTCAGGCCGACGGCGTTGGCGGCCGCATAGGTCGCCACGCCGGTGGCGTTGTGGTCGGACACGCTCGAGGTGAACACCACCGGGTTGATGGCGATGAGGATCGAGGCGATGAAGGCGGCGTCGGCCCAGCCCACGCCGAACGGCACCAGCAGCGCCACCGCGCAGGCGCCGCGCAGCAGGCAACCGAGCAGCAGCGACGCGCCCTGGGCGCGGCTGCGCCACAGCCAGGCCAGGTCCATCTTGCGCCCGGCCTCGAACAGCACCAGGGCCGAGGCGGCATTGAGCAGTTCCTGGAAATAGGACAGCAGGGCGTTGTCGACCAGGCCGAAGCCGCTCACGCCCAGGATCAGGCCGGCGGCGACGGCGCCGTACAGCCGCGGCACGCCGCGCCGCTGCAGCAGCACGCCGAAGATCTGGGCCAGCAGCAGGCCGGCGCCGATGATGGCCAGCGGCGAAAACAGGAACAGGGGCAGGGTCGAGGCGTCATTCATGGACGGCCGCCCATTGTTGCGCGATCGCCGCCAGCTCCTGCTCGACGGCCGCCTTGGCGGCCGGCAGCGCGGCCGCTTCCTTGTCCGGTCCCTTCGGCAGGCGCGCGCCGACCCGTACCCGCACGACGGGCGCGTCGCCCTTCTGCGGGATCCACAGCTGGCCGATCACCTGGCCGCCCTCGACCCAGGTCGCGAGGAACTTGGCGCCGCTGGGCAGGCTGGCGGGCATGTCCAGCATCTTGAACGGCGTCAGCCAGCGCACGTCCGGATGCTGGCGGCTCAGTTGCAGGTGCATCGCGGCGCGCTGCTCCAGGCGGCTGTCGTTGGGGCTGTACGACAGCGGCAGCCTGGACGGGCCGGGCAGGGGGTTGCTGGCCTGCAGGCACAGGCCGGCGGCGGCGAGCGTCAAGCCTTCCGGCCCCAGTTCGCCCGGGCGCGTGCCCAGCAGCCGGCGGAACACCGGCCGCATCGGCGCGGCCTCGGCGCCGCCGGCATCGGGAGTGCCGAACCCCGGCTGCGCCACCGCCGCCATCAACAGCTTCCAGCGTCCCTCCTGCCAGCGCCGCGTGGCCGGGCGCGGATTGGGATTCCAGCGCCACTCGGTCGCCTGCCAGCGTCCCTTGGCGTCGCGCCGCAGCAGCAGCAGGCGCTCCTCGCCGCCGACCTGCATGTGCAGCGTCTGCGTGGTCCAGCGCCGGTCCCAGACGCTGCGCAGCGCCGTGGGCGGCAGCCCGGCCTGGGCGCGGTTCCACCAGCGCGCCTGGGTGCCGAGGCACGCGGCGGCGCCGTCGTCGCTCCAGCTCCAGCTCTGCCTGCGCAGGCGGTTCTGCCAGGCGCAGGCGGCCTGGCCGTCCGGCCAGGTGGCGTCGAGCCCGGCGCGCGCCGCCGCCGGGCAATCCCAGGGGCGTTGCTGCGCCAGCACCTGGAAGTCGCCGACGACGTCGGCACGCGCCGGCGCGGCGCGGCGGGACGCCGCGGCGGAATGGGCCGGGGCCGCGGCCATGGCGAGCGTCGCCACGACGGCGCAGGCGGCCGGCAGGCGTTCGAGCGGGAAGGGGAGTCGTCTTGTCAATGTCGTTCGCTGAGAGAGTTGGCTTGGATCAATGGATGAATACGTATTGCCATGGTAGGGAAGAAGACTTAGCGAATACTTAGCGCAAACTTAGCCAATGCGCCATTCGTGTCCTGCGAGCACTGTTTCTGTGCGCTAAGGGTTTGCTAAGTATGGCTGACTACGATGGCCGGCATCGCTTGCTTGCCCTGCCCATCGACGACATGACACGATTTGCTCCCCTGATCCTGGGACTGGCGCTGCTGGTCGCGCACCCATGCCCCGTTCGCGCCGAGGAAGGCCGCGCCGTCGCCGCATCCGCGCACGCGGCATCGACGGCATCGACGGCGGCGCCGGCAGCGCGGCCGAAGGCGAAAGCGCGGGTGACGGCGAAGGCCAGGCCGAAGGGCAGGGTCCGGGCCAGGCCGACGGTGAAGGCGAAGGCGCGGGCGAAGGCGCGGGCGAAGGCGCGGATCGTCAGGAAGCGCCCCGTCGTGAAGGCGGCCACGCGCCGCCTGGCCGCGGCGCCGCGCGCGACCAAGCTGGCGGCGCTCAAGTCGAGCGCTGTCCTGATCCTCGATCCGAAGAGCGGCGCCGAGCTGTACCGCAAGAACGCGGACGCCGTGATGCCGATCGCCTCGCTGACCAAGCTGATGACGGCGCTGGTGGTGCTGGAAGCGAAGCAGGACATGGCGCAGCAGCTGACGGTGACCGGCGCCGACGTCGACCGCCTCAAGTTTTCCTCGTCCCGGCTGCAGGTGGGCACCAGCCTGCCGCGCTCGGCCATGCTGCACATCGCCCTGATGAGTTCCGAGAACCGCGCCGCGTCCGCGCTGGGGCGCCACTATCCGGGCGGCACCGCCGCCTTCGTCGCGGCGATGAACGCGAAGGCCCGGGCGCTGGGGATGCGCAGCACGCGCTACGTGGAGCCGACCGGCCTGTCGAGCGCCAACGTGTCGACGCCGGCAGACCTGGCCAGGCTGGTGATCGCGGTGGAACAGCATGCGCTGATCCGGCGCTACTCCACCGACCGCAGCTTCACGATCCGCCAGGGCCGGCTGCGCACCGCCTACCACAACACCAACCGGCTGACGGCCAACCGCAGCTGGCGCATCCGGCTGCAGAAGACCGGCTACATCTGGGAAGCCGGGCGCTGCATGGTGCTGTACGCCAGCGTCAAGGGCCGGCCGACCGTCATGGTGTTCCTCGACGCGCAAGGCAAGTACGCGCGCGCGGCGGATGCCAACAGCGTGCGGGCATGGCTGGCGAGTTACCGGCCGCCGGGCTAGGAGTCTGCGCGGCGGCATGCGGCGCCCGCGACGGTGCCGCCTGCGCTACGATGTCGGCCTGCACCGACCAGGAGGACACCCATGCTCGTCAACGCCGACTTTTCCCGGCCCGCCATCGTGACCCCGCGCGACTACCGGTGGGTGGACTCGCCGCAGTCCGGCGTGCGCCGCGTCATGCTCGACCGGGTGGGCGCGGAGCAGGCCCGCGCGACCAGCCTCGTGCGCTACGCGGCGGACTCCCGCTTCCCGCCGCACCGCCATCCCGGCGGCGAGGAAATCCTGGTCGTGTCCGGCACGTTCTCGGACGAGGACGGCAACTATCCGGCCGGCTGGTACCTGCGCAATCCACCCGGGTCCGGCCACCGGCCGTTCAGCGTCGAGGGCGCGCTCATCTTCGTCAAGCTGCGCCAGATGGACGCGGGCGAAGGCGCCCGCGTGCGCGTGGACACCCGCGACGCGGCGCGCTGGCAGCGGCGCGCCGATCGCGCTGCCTGTCCGTTGTTCGCGGATGCGTCCGAGCAGGTGAGCCTGCAGCGGCTGGATGCCGGCGCCGGCGTGTTCGCGGGCGCGGTGGACGGCGCCGAGCTGCTGGTCCTCGGCGGCAGCCTGGCCGCCGGCGACCGCGTCCTGGACGAGGGCAGCTGGCTGCGCCTGCCCGCGGGCGCGCATCCGGACGTGCGCGCCGGCGCCGGCGGCGCCACGTTCTACCTCAAGACCGGACGTCCGGGCGGGCTGGCGCCGCAGGACCGGGGTCACGGCGCCCAGCCCTCGCCGAGGCGCCGGATGAACGGCGGGATCTTGTAGTCGCCGGTCCCGGGCGGCGGCTCCAGCCGTCCCGTGCGGCAGCTGCGCACGCCCGCGACGTCGTGGCACAGCACCGCCAGCACCTGCCAGGCGTCGTTGATGTCGAGGGCGTAGTCGGCGGTCCAGCCGGCGGGGCCGTGGCGGAAGTTGGTGCGGCGCTGGCCGGCAGGGCCGCCAGCGCGACCGCCGCCGCCGCGCACGCGAGCCCGGCGCCGGGCGGGGACGATGGGGGCGATGGGCATGAGGGACTGCTCGGGGTCGGCGGGCGGGCGCGACGGTGCTGCCGGCGCTTCAGCGCTGCGGCCGCGCCAGCGGTTCGAGCCTGACGATCCGGTATTCGTCCGTGCCGCGGGTCGCCCAGGACAGGATCTGGCCGCGGTCGTTGATCGCGACGGCCGCCTCGAGCCGCCAGCCGGTGCCGGGCACGACCAGGTCGTTGAGGTTGCGCATGACGCCGTGTTCGTACAGGAAGGCGTCGCTGGCGAGCCAGCGGACATTGGCGCCGCCGACCACCTGGCCGCGGTTGTTGACGGCGAGCGCGTAGGCGAACGGTCCGCCCAGCGTGCCCAGGTCGACGGTCCGGCCGCCACGGTAGAGAAAGGCGCGGCCGTCGTTCGGACCCGCGGACCCGGGCAGGGCGGCCGTGCCGACGACGTCGCCGCGGTCGTTGATGTCGGCCGGCCGGCTCCAGCCGGCGATCCGTGTCCCGATGACGTCGATGCGGTCGCCCTGCCAGACGACGGCGTCCTCGGTCGCGGCGCTGCCCGCCACCTGGCCGCGCGCGTTGAGGGCCTGGGCGAAGGCGTCGTTGGTCTTGTCCGGCGGCACGAGTTCGCGCAGGCGGCCGCCCGTGTACAGGAACGGGACGTTGTCCCTGCCGGGCGGCACGTGGTTGCCGGCGATCTCGCCGCGCTCGTTCAGGCCGACGACGCGGGCGCTCGCGCCCAGCGGCCCCAGGTCGCGCAGCACGCCGTCCGCGTACAGGACCAGGTGGTCGAGGCCGTCGACGCCGAGCGATACCCCGGCCACCTCGCCGCGGTCGTTGAGGGCGTCGGCCCGGCTGTAGCCGCCGAGCGAGCCGATATCCGTGCGCACCCCGTCGGTCTCGATGAAGCCGTGCTCGACGCCGGTCGCCGTGACGACGTTGCCGATCGCCTGGCCGCGGTTGTTGATGGCGTGCACCGGCACCTCGGGCGCGACGATGCGGTAGGCCGGCCCCGGCCGCTCGGCCGCCTGGCCCGCCTGGGCAGCGCCGGCGGGGGCGGGCGGCGCCGCGAGCAGCAGGGCGGCGACCCCGGTGGCGAATGCCTTCAGACAGCCGATCATGGTCACCTCACGATGCAGGAAAGAGGACGTCCTCCCACGCTAAGTGGCCCCCGTCCGCATCGTTTGATATGCATCAGGGGTACGCCGGGTGGCCACGCAGGCTCGACGGTGCCGGCGCCAGGCCGGGCGCATGGTCGCGGGCATGCCCGCGCTTATCCTCGCGCTTATCCTCGATTAATCTGGCCTTAATGTTGCCCGCATAAATTTTGTCCCGAATCAACAACGGGAGAAACCTGTGTCCATCGTCCTGCCATCCGCGGCGGCGTGCGCCCATGGCGCCGCCGGCGCCGAGAACGCCGGGAGCGCCTGGCCCGTCCAGGGCGCCTGCCGGCTCGAAGTCGTGCCGCCGGGGCACCCCGAGCGGCGCTCGCTGGAAGCCTTCATCGCGGCCGAGTTCGCGCGCGTCTACGGCGCCCGCGTCCAGCACTTCTGCCAGACGCTGGCCGGTTGCCGCGACGCCTGCGGACGCTGGATCGCGGCGCTCGGCTACACCCGGGCGCGCGACGGCATGCTGTTCCTGGAGCAGTACCTGGACCTGCCGGTCGAGGCGGCGATCGGCGCCCACGCGGGCGGGCCGGTGGCGCGCGCCGACGTCGTCGAGGTCGGCAACCTGGCGGGCGCCAACGTGGGCGCAGCGCGCGCCCTGATCGTCGCCATGACGCGCCACCTGCACCAGCAGGGGCTCGTCTGGGTCACGTTCACGGCCACCCAGGCGCTGCTGAACTCCTTCGCACGCCTGCGCCTGGTGCCGACCGTGCTGGCGCCGGCCGATCCGGCGCGCCTGGGCGAGGCCGGCCGCGACTGGGGCAGTTACTATGCGACCCGGCCGCAAGTCATGTTCGGCAACATCGGATTCGGCCATGCGCAACTGGCGTGAGGGTGTCGCCGCCGCAGGCGTGGCGCTGGCGGGCGCCGAGGGAGAATGGAGCGCGGACAAGCTGGCACGGCGCGTCGACGTGCTGGCGCAGGTGCTGCGCGCCTCGTTCCGGCCGGGCGCCGCGCTCGGCATCCTGGCCGACAACGGGCCCGACTGGATCGCCGCCGACCTGGCCGCGCAGCAGGCGGAGATGACGCTGGTGCCGCTGCCGTCGTTCTTCACGCCGGCCCAGTGGCGGCACGCGCTCGCGACCGCCGGCGTGGAAGGCCTGTTCTGCCGCAGCGCCGAGCATGCCGGCATGCTCGGCTTCGGTCGCCCCGTGGCCGGCGCCACCGGGCTGGCCCTGTACGCCGGACCGGCGCCGGCCATGGTCGTGCCGCCGGGCGTGCAGAAGGTCACTTTCACGTCCGGCACGACGGCCCAGCCCAAGGGCGTGTGCCTGAGCGCCGGCCAGCAGTGGGAGCTGGCCGCCGTGCTGGCCGACGCCCTGGCCGGCCTGCAGGTGCGGCGCCACCTGAACCTGCTGCCGCTGTCGGTGCTGCTGGAAAACATCGCGGGCGTCTACACGGCGCTGCTGTCCGGGGCTGTCAACGTCTGCCTGCCGCTGGCGCAGACGGGCCTGTCCGGCGCGGCGCGCTTCGACCCCGTCACGTGCCTGGAGACGATCGCGCGCGAGCGCGCCGAGAGCGTGATCCTGCTGCCGCAGATGCTGCTGGCGCTGGTCGCCGCGGCCGCGCCGCACGATGCGCGCCTGCGCACGCTGAAATTCATCGCCGTGGGCGGCGCCAAGACGCCGCCGGCGCTGATCGCGGCGGCGCGCGCCAAGGGTTTTCCCGTCTACGAAGGCTACGGCCTGTCGGAATGCGGTTCCGTCGTGGCGCTGAACCTGCCCGGCCAGGACCGCCCCGGCAGCGCCGGCCGGCCGCTGCCCAACCGCGCCGTGCGCATCGCCGCGGACGGCGAGATCGAGGTCGGCGGTGGCGCGATGGTCGGTTACCTGGGCGCCGCCGACGTGCCCGCCGCCTCGGGTGCCTCAGTTGCCTCCGCTGCCTCAGCTGCCCCCGCCGGCGGCTGGCTCGGCACCGGCGACCTCGGCCACCTCGACGCCGACGGCTACCTGCACATCGACGGTCGCAAGAAGAACGTGCTGGTGACGGCGTTCGGCCGCAACGTCTCGCCCGAGTGGCCGGAGGCGCTGCTGCTGGGCAGCGGCGTGGTCGCCCAGGCGCTGGTGGTCGGCGACGCGCGCCCGTTCCTGGTGGCCGCCATCGTGCCGCTGCGCGCGGACGTGCCGGACGCCGCCATCGAGGCCGCCGTCGCCGCCGCCAACCGCGCGCTGCCGGACTATGCGCGCGTGCAGGCCTGGTTCCGCAGCGCGCCGTTCGGCGAGGCGGACGGCACCGCCACCGCCAACGGCCGGCTGCGCCGCGACGCCGCCGCCGCGCGCTGCGCCGCCAGCATCGAACGGCTTTACCGGACCCCCACCATTGGAGATTGACATGCGGTTCTACGACACCCTGCGCCAGCGTACCGAAGCGGATCGCCAGCAGCTGTTTTCCATTCCCGTGATCCAGGACGCGCTGCGCGGCGAGATCGTCACCGGGCAGTACATCGCTTTCCTCACGCAGGCCTACCACCACGTGAAGCACACCGTGCCGCTGCTGATGGCCTGCGGCAGCCGGCTCGACGACGAGCACGGCTGGCTGCGCAAGGCGGTCGCCGAATACATCGAGGAAGAACTCGGCCACGAGGAGTGGATCCTGGCCGACATCGCGGCCTGCGGCGGCAGCCCCTCGCTGGTGCGCAACTCGCGCCCGCATCCGGCCACCGAAGTGATGGTCGCCTATGCCTACCACCAGATCGATCGTGGCAACCCGGTCGCCTTCTTCGGCATGGTGCACGTGCTGGAAGGGACCAGCACGGCGCTGGCCACCCAGGCGGCCGACACCATGCGCCTGGCGCTGGACCTGCCGCAGGAAGCGTTCACCTACCTGACCTCGCACGGCAGCCTCGACCTCGGTCACGTGGCCTTCTTCGAGGGGCTGATGAACCGCGTCGAGCGGCCCGACGACCGCGAGGCCGTCGTGCACGCCGCGCGCATGATCTACCGGCTGTACGGCGACATCTTCCGCGCGCTGCCGCGCGGCGCCGACGCCGGTGCCGACGCCGCCAGGGAGGCATGAGATGACGCAACGTCGATGGAAACTGGTGCTCACCGGCGCCTCGGGCGGGATCGGCCAGGCGCTGGCCGTGGCGCTGGCGCCGCGGTGCGAATGGCTGGTGCTGGCCGGGCGCAACGCCGCGCCGCTGGCCGCGCTGCGCGAGCGGCTCGGCCCGGACCGGGCGCACGTGGTGTGCGGCGACCTGACGCAGGAGGCGACGCTGGCGCAGCTGGAGGCGCTGGCGCGCCGGCTCGGCGGCTGCAACCTGCTGGTCAACAATGCCGGCGCCAACGATTTCCACGCCTTCGCCACCCAGGACGCGGACGCCCTGCGCGGCCTGCTCGATACCAACCTGCTGGCGCCGATGCTGCTGACCCAGCGCCTGCTGCCGCAGCTGCGCGCCCAGGCGCCGGCGCAGGTCGTCAACGTCGGCTCGCTGTTCGCCTACCTCGGCTATCCGGGCTTCGCCGGCTATTGCGCCAGCAAGGCCGGGCTGCGCGGCTTCACCCAGGCGCTGCGGCGCGAGCTGGCCGATACCGGGGTCGACGTGCGCCACTTCATCCCGCGCGCGACGCGCACCGCCATCAACCGCGGCGCCGTCGAGGCGATGAACGCCGAGATGGGCGTGCCGGTCGACAGTCCCGAGGACGCCGCGCGCCAGCTGCTCGCCTTCCTCGACGGCGGCGGCTGGGAGCGCAAGCCCGGCTTCAAGGAAGCGCTGCTGGTGCTGGTCAACCAGCTGCTGCCGTCCGTGCCCGACCGCGCCATCCGCGGGCAACTGCCCGTGATCCGCAAGCACCTTCCCGAATGAGCAAGGAGACAACCATGTACAAAACCCTCCCGGCCGCGATGGCCGCCCTCGTCGCGACCGCCGCGTTCGCGGCGCCCGCCGACGACGCCGTCGCCCGCCTGCAGCAGCGCTGGGCCGAAATCAAGTACGCCACGCCGGCCGCCGAGCAGGAACGCGGCTTCCAGGCGCTGGCCGCCGAGGCCGACCAGACGCTGGCGCGCTATCCGGACCGCGCCGAGGTGCTGATCTGGCACGGCATCGTCGTGGCCAGCTATGCCGGCGCCAAGGGCGGCCTGGGTGCGCTCGGCCTGGCCAAGGACGCGCGCAAGGACTTCGAGTCGGCGCTGAAGATCGACCGCCAGGCCCTGTCCGGCTCGGCCTACACGAGCCTGGGCAGCCTGTACTACCAGGTGCCGGGCTGGCCGATCGGCTTCGGCGACGACAAGAAGGCGGTGGAGAACCTGAAGCAGGGCCTGGCCGTCGACCCGGCCAGCATCGACGCCAACTACTTCTATGGCGACTACCTGTTCCGCAACGGCAAGTACGACGAGGCCGAGACCTACCTGCGCAAGGCGCTGCAGGCGCCGCCGCGGGCCGGGCGCAAGCTGGCCGACGAGGGGCGCCGCAAGGAAATCGACGCGCTGCTTGAAAAGATCGCCGCCAAGCGTCGATAATCACCGCATCACTCCTGGAGCAACCGTGCGCATCCTGCTGGTCGAAGACGACGAATCCCTGGCCTCCGGCCTGCGCCTGGCCCTCGGGCGCGCCCGCTACACCGTGGAGCACGTGCGCGACGGCGTGGCAGCGGCGGCGGCGCTGGCCGACAACGCGTTCGACCTCGCCATCCTCGACCTCGGCCTGCCGCGCCTGGACGGCCTGGACGTGCTGGCGCGCCTGCGCGCCGGCGGCGGCGTCGTGCCGGTGCTGGTGCTGTCCGCGCGCGACGCCGTGCGCGACCGCATCCAGGCCCTGGACCTGGGCGCCGACGACTACCTGACCAAGCCCTTCGACGTCGACGAACTGCTGGCGCGCCTGCGCGTGCTGGAACGGCGCCGCTCCGGCCTGCCGGTCAACCAGTTGCGCCGCGGCGCGCTGCAGCTCGACCTGGCCGCCATGTCGGTGCGCTGGCAGAGCCGCGAGGTCGAGGTGCAGCACCGCGAATTCATGCTGCTGCGGCGCCTGCTGGAGCATCCGAACAAGGTGTTCAGCCGCCAGGAGCTGGAGGAATCGATGTACGGCTGGGGCGACGGCCTGGCCAGCAACGCCATCGACGTCTACGTGCACCACCTGCGCCGCAAGATCAGTCCGGACGTCATCCAGACGGTGCGCGGCCTGGGCTACCGGATCGGGACCGGCGACGCATGAGGGCGGGCCGCTATTCGATCCGCCAGCGCCTGGTCACGCGCACCATGGCGTGCCTGCTCCTGGTGCTCGGCGCCACGGCGGTCGCCGCGCACCTGTTCGCGCGCCACGAGTCGCAGGAATTCTTCAGCGCGCGCCTGGCCAGTTCCGCGCGCGTGCTGGAGTCGCTGGCGGCGCACCAGCTCGAGACGGCCACGGTGGCCGCCCCGATCGAGATCCCGATCCCCAGGGAGATCGGCCTGCACGGCGGGCCGTCGCGCTACGGCCACCCGTACGAGCACAAGATCGCGTTCCAGGTCTGGAGCGCGGACGGCCGCCTGCTGGCGCGCTCGGCCTCGGCGCCGGCCGCCGCCTTCGGCCCGTTCGCCCCGGGCTTCGCCGAGAAGCGCATCGACGACGTGCTGTGGCAGGTGTTCGTGCTGCGCTCCGGGAACGTGTGGCTGCAGGTGGCCGAGAAGGACGAGGTGCGCGAGGAGATGGTCGAGCAGCTCGGGACCTCGGTGCTGCTGCCGCTGGCCGTCGGCGGCCTGCTGCTGGTGGTGGCGGTCAACCTGGTGCTGACGGCGAACCTGGCGCCGCTGCGCACGCTGGCGGACCGCATCGCCGGGCGCGAGCCGGAATCGCTGGAACCGGTGGAGCAGGCCGGCCTGCCGGACGAACTGACGCCGGTGGTGGACGAGTTGAACAGCCTGCTGCTGCGGGTGCGCCGCGCCTTCGAGCGCGAGCAGCAGTTCATCGACGCCGCCGCGCACGAGATCCGCACGCCGGTCGCCGCCGTCCAGCTGCACGTGCAGAACGCCCAGCGCGCCGGCGACGACGCCGAGCGCGCGCAATCGCTGGCCGAGGCCAGCGCGGCCCTGCGCCGCACCACGCTGCTGGCCGAGCAGCTGCTGACCTTCAGCCGGCTGGCGTCGAAGACGGACCTGGTGCGCCACGAGCCGGTGGTGCTGGCCGAGGTCTGCCGCGACGTCGTGTCGCTGGAAGCGCCGCTGCTGGAGCGGCGCGGCCAGTCGATCGGCCTGGACGTGGAGGACGACGGGCAGGCGCCGCTGCAGGTACTGGGCGACCGCTACCGCCTGGAGCAGCTGCTGCGCAACCTGATCGACAACGCCTCGCAGCACGGCGCCGCCGGCGGCGACGTCGACGTCGCCGTGCTGGCGCGCGCGGGCAGGGTGCTGCTGCGCGTGGCGAACGACGGCGTGCCGGTCCCGGAGGAGGAAACCGAGCGCATCTTCCTGCCCTACTACCGCCTGCAGGCGGGCGCCGTCTACGGCGCGGGCCTGGGCCTGAGCATCGTGCGCGAGATCGCCAGCCAGCACCAGGCCACCGTGGCGGTGGGGCGCAAGGACGACGGCCAGGGATGCGTCGTCACCGTGACGTTCGCGCCCGGCCACGGTCCAGCCGCCTGACACCGTCCTAGGCCGTGAAGTAGCGCTGCCCGCGCAGCACCAGCAGGCCGGCGCCGTACAGGTCGGCCACGACCTCCTTGAGCGTGTCGATGCGCTGCGTCGTCCGGTTGCGCCAGCCGCAGGGGCGCGCCAGGACGCCGAACAGCAGGTCGGCCAGTTCGTCCTTGCGGCCGCCGCCCGGGCAATGCCTGTGGATGGCGCGCAGGGCCAGCAGCCGCTGTTCGCCGATGCCGAACACCTGCTCGTCCAGGTGGCGCGCGTGCACCCGCACCGTCTCGCCCGGCCGGGTGTACGCGCTCGCGCAGTTGCTGGCGAATTCGACGGCCAGCGCGTCGATGCGGGCCGCGCCGGACGGCATCTCGTCGACGAACCTGCGGATGCGCGCCTTGTGGCGCATCGTGTGGTGATCCGGCCGTTCGCCCGTGAGCAGTTCGAGGAAGGTGATGGCCGTCGCGTACAGGTCCACGCCGGGGCGCGCCACCCGTTCGCCCGAATCGTAGCCGGGCGTGTAGGCCAGCACCGGATTGCCCTGCGCGGTGCCGATGCCCATGTCGATGATCTTCACGAGGCGTTGCGCGGGCGGCATGCGGAACACCGTGTCCGGCCGTTTCTTCGGCTTCACCATCAGGAACAGGTTGTCCGGCTTGATGTCGGCATGGACGAACTTCTGCTTGCGGCTGTAGGGACGGCCGTGGATCTGCGCCAGGCCGGACAGCAGGCTGCGCGCGATCTCGAAGCAGTCGAAATAATGCTGCAGGTCGTCGGGCCGGTAGCGGTGCGCGCGGATGAAGCGGCCGACGCCCATCCACGGCGCCTCCAGCAGTTCCATCGCATAGGCGTTCCAGTCGTCCGCCGCGCGGAAGTAGTCGAACACCCTGACGGTCTGGCCCTCGATGTCGCGGCACAGGCAGAGTTCGTCGGCCATGTCGCGGTCGCTGAACTTCAGCGCCACGTCGCGCTCGAGCCACAGGTCGCGCGCCTTCCAGACGGCGCCGAAGCCGCTCGGCGCGCCGATCGGCCGGTCGCCGTGCAATGCGTAGCGCGCGGCGATCATCGGGAACTTCTTGCCGATCGCGGCGGGAGTCAACTTGCTTGCTGCGTTCATCGTCATGCCTCGGTTGCGGTCCCGGCGTCCGCGCGGACGCCGGCATGACGGTATTCTAGTCTTGCAGCAAGGAAAATGGCAGGGGCCGGCGGGGCCGCCCGGCCCCTGCGCCGTCCGTCAGGCCGGGGCGCCGTCGCGGTGCGGCAGGCGCCAGTCCTTGCGGATGAAGTGGCAGGTATAGCCTTGCGGATGCTTGACCAGGTAGTCCTGGTGTTCCGGCTCCGCTTCCCAGAACGGACCCGCGGGCACGACCTCGGTCACCGCCTTGCCGGGCCACAGGCCGGAGGCGTCGACGTCGGCGATGGTGTCCAGCGCCACCTCGCGCTGGGCCCCGCTGGTGGTGTAGATCGCCGAGCGGTAGCTGGTGCCGATGTCGTTGCCCTGGCGGTTGGCCGTGCTCGGGTCGTGGATCTGGAAGAAGAATTCCAGCAGGCGCCGGTAGCTGATGGTGTCGGGATCGAACACGATCTCGACCGCCTCGGCGTGCGTGCCGTGGTTGCGGTAGGTGGCGTTCGGCACGTCGCCGCCGGTGTAGCCGACGCGGGTGGAGATGACGCCGGGCTGTTTGCGGAGCAGGTCCTGCATGCCCCAGAAGCAGCCGCCGGCGAGGATGGCGGTGTCTTGTTTCACGGGAAGTCCTTTCATGATGGGCGCACCGTCACCGGGTGCGCCGTCGTCCCCGCACTATAGCGCGTTCCGCGCAATCCTTCAGTCCGGGCACGGGAATCGCGGGCCGGGGCGTCGATGCCCGACGCCCGCGCATGGCGCCGGTACGGCGTGGCGGCGGCTGGCGAACGTGCCACGCTCAGTCGGCGAACAGGCCGGCGACGGCCGCGCGCAGCCAGATGCTGGCGTCGTCCTTGTGGTACTTGCGGTGCCAGTGCTGGCGCAGGTCGAACTTCGGGATTTCCAGCGGCGGCTGGATCATGCGGATGCCGGCGATCGGCGCGCGTTCAGGCCGCCCGCCGCAACTCCCGCGCCGCCTCCACCATATTGCGCAGCGCCGGCAACACCTCGTCCCACTGGCGCGTCTTCAGGCCGCAATCAGGATTGACCCACAGGCGCCGCGCCGGGATGCGCTCGGCCGCCTTCCTCATCAGCCGCACGATGTGTTCGCGCGTGGGAATGTTCGGCGAGTGGATGTCGTAGACGCCCGGGCCGATCCCGTTCGGGTAGCGGAAGTCGTCGAAGGCGTCGAGCAGTTCCATGTTCGAGCGCGAGGTCTCGATGGTGATCACGTCGGCGTCCATCGCGGCGATCGAGGCGATGATGTCGTTGAACTCCGAATAGCACATGTGCGTGTGGATCTGGGTGCGGTCCTGCACGCCGTTGGCGCTGATGCGGAAGGCCTCGACCGCCCAGTCCAGGTAGTCCTGCCACTGGGCGCGGCGCAGCGGCAGGCCCTCGCGCAGCGCCGCCTCGTCGATCTGGATCACGCGCACCCCGGCGCGCTCCAGGTCCAGCACTTCGGCGCGGATGGCCAGGGCCAGTTGCAGGCAGGATACCCGGCGCGGCTGGTCGTCGCGCACGAAGGACCAGTTCAGGATCGTCACCGGGCCGGTCAGCATGCCCTTCATCGGCTTGTCGGTCAGCGACTGGGCGTAGGCGATCCATTCCACCGTCATCGGATGCGGGCGGCGGATGTCGCCGAACAGGATCGGCGGCTTGACGCAGCGCGAGCCGTAGGACTGCACCCAGCCGGCCTGGCTGAACGCATAGCCCTCGAGCTGTTCGCCGAAGTATTCGACCATGTCGTTGCGTTCCGCCTCGCCGTGCACCAGCACGTCCAGGCCCAGCGCTTCCTGCTCGCGCACGCTGCGTGCGATCTCGGCGCGCATCGCGGCGCGGTAGCCGTCGGCGTCCAGCGTCCCGGCCCGCAAGGCGCTGCGCGCCTGGCGGATCTGCGCCGTCTGCGGGAAGGAACCGATGGTGGTGGTCGGGTAGGCCGGCAAGTCGAGCAACGCGGCCTGTTCGGCGGCGCGCGCCGGGTAGGGGCTGGCGCGGCGGCCCAGGCCGGCGTCGACGGTCGCCACGGCCGCCTGCATGGCCGGGTCGTTGACGCGCGGCGAGGCCCGGCGCGACGCCAGCGCGGCGGCGTTGGCGGCCAGCGCATCGGCGACCGCGCCGCGGCCGGCGCGCAGCGCCTGCGCCAGCACGCGCAGCTCGTCCAGCTTCTGGCGCGCGAACGCCAGCCAGGACTTGACGTCGGCGTCGAGCCTGGTCTCGCCGTCCAGGTCGACCGGCACGTGCAGCAGCGAGCACGAGGGCGCGATCCAGAGCCGCTCGCCGAGGCGCTCGGCGACCGGCTCCAGCCAGTCCAGCACCGCGGCCAGGTCGGTCTTCCAGATGTTGCGGCCATTGATCACGCCCAGCGACAGCACCTTGTGGTCGGGCAGCAGGTTCAGCAGCGGGCGGATGTCGTCGTGGCCGTTGACGGCGTCGATGTGCAGGCCGGCCACCGGCAGGTTGGCGGCCAGGTATTGGTTGTCCTGCAGCTGGCCGAAATAGGTCGCCAGCAGCAGCTTGACCGGGCAGGCCTTCAGGTGGTGGTAGGCGGCGTTGAAGGCGTGCCGCCAGTCGGCGTCGAGTTCCGTCACCAGGATGGGCTCGTCGACCTGCACCCATTGCACGCCCTGCGCGGCCAGGGTGCACAGCAGCTGCGAATACGCTTCCAGCAGGGCCGGGAGCAGGTCCAGCCGGTTCGATCCGTCCCTGGCCTTGCCCAGCGCCAGGTAGGTGACCGGGCCGATGATCACCGGCTTGGCGGGCACGCCCCGGTCCCTGGCCTCGGCCAGCTGGGCCAGCAGGCGCGCGGCGTCCGGCGCGAACGTGGTGGACGCCGTGAATTCCGGCACGATGTAGTGGTAGTTGGTGTCGAACCACTTGGTCATCTCGCCCGCCGCCACGCCGCCGCAGCAGTCCGCATGCACATCGCCCGCATGCACTGCGCCTGCATGCACAGCGCCCGCATGCGCGTCCTCCGCGTGCACCGAGCGGCCGCGCGCCACGCGGAAGTAATTGTCGAGCGCGTCGCCATGAAAGCCGCGCACGCGCTCCGGCAGGTTGCCCAGGGTGAAGCTCATGTCCAGCACTTGGTCGTAGAACGAGAAGTCGCCTACCGGCACCAGGTCGAGCCCGGCCTGGTCGTCCCAGTGGCGGCGGCGCAGCGACGCGCCGAGGGCTTGCAGGTCGGCGCGCGTGGACTCGCCCTTCCAGTAGGACTCCAGGGCGAACTTCAGCTCGCGCCTGGCGCCGATGCGGGGGAATCCCAAGTTATGAACGGTGACCATGCAAACTCCATGAATGATTGAATTCGTTCATGGTAAATAGGCATATCAATGAAGTAAAATGGTATTAATTCACATATCCATGCAATCCATTCATAAATATGCTCGAGCGTTCCCATCTTGAGATCCTGTTCGAAGTGCGCCGCCAGGGGTCCGTCACCGCCGCCGCCGAGGCGCTGCACCTGAGCCAGTCGGCGCTGAGCCACAGCATGAAGAAGCTGGAGCAGCAGGCCGGCACCGAGATCTGGAGCCGCGAGGGCCGCTCGCTGCGCCTGACGCAGGCGGGGGAGTACCTGCTCGCGGTGGCGCAGCGCCTGCTGCCCCAGCTGGCGCTGGCCGAGGAACAGCTGGCCCAGTACGCCCAGGGCGAGCGCGGCACGCTGCGCATCGGCATGGAATGCCATCCGTGCTACCAGTGGCTGTTGAAGGTGGTCGCGCCCTACCTGGCGGCGTGGCCGCTGGTCGACGTGGACGTCAAGCAGAAGTTCCAGTTCGGCGGGATCGGGGCGCTGCTGGGCTACGAGATCGACCTGGTGGTCACGCCCGACCCGGTGCTGCGCCCGGGCCTGCGCTTCGAGCCGGTGTTCGGCTACGAACAGGTGCTGGTGGTGCACGAGGCGCACCCGTGGGCCGGCCAGGAGGAGGTCCGGCCCGAACAGCTGGCCGGGGAAACCCTGATCACCTATCCGGTGCCGATCGACCGCCTCGACATCTACAACCTGTTCCTGCTGCCGGCGCACTGCGCGCCGCGCCGGCACAAGACCATCGAGACCACCGACATCATGCTGCAGATGGTGGCCAGCGGCCGCGGCGTGACGGCGCTGCCGAAGTGGCTGGTGACCGACTACGCGCCGCAGCTGCGGCTGCGCACGCTCAGGCTCGGCCCGAACGGCATCCGCAAGCACATCCACCTGGGCGCGCGCGAGGCCGACTGGGACACCGACTACCTGCACGCCTTCGTGGCGCTGGCGCGCCAGACCGGCCAGTAGGCGGGCGGCGGCCGACGGTGCCGGCCGCGGGGAAGACGGCTGCGGCCTACAGCGGCGCGAACGGCCCCAGGTAGTCCAGCTTGCCGATGCGCACGCCCTGGTTGCGCAGAATGCCGTGGGCGATGGCGATGTGGAAGTAGAAGTTCGGCAGCGCGAACGTGGTCAGGTAGCTGGCGCCGGTGAACGCCGCGCCGGCAGCGCCGAAGGTCAGCACCACCTCGCGCTCTTCGCCCGCGTCGAGGCTGGCCGTGTCCACGCTTTCCAGGTAGGCGATGGTCTTCGCGATGCGTTCCTGCAGCTGGTCGAACGAGGTCTCGTCGTCGGCGAACTTCGGGGCGTCCACGCCGCTCAGGCGCTGGGCGGCGAACTTCGACGTGTCGCTGGCGCGCTGCACCTGGGCCGACAGCGGCAGCATGTCCTCCGCCAGGCGCGCGCCCAGCAGGGCTTCCGGCACCATGCCGGCTTGCGCCGCATGCTCCTCGCCCTTCTTGAGCAGGGCGGACAGGACGTTCAGGCCGCGCACGAAAGCGGGCACGGAGGCTTGGGACATCGTCAGGGACATGGTTTCCTCTTCATGGGGACGGGTTGAATTGTGATCGTAATTTGCACAATTAAAACTGTCAAGCGCCGCCGCGTGCGCAGGCCCGTCATGCAACGGGCATGCACGCAGCCGTCGTGCGCCGCCCGGCCCCGCGCAATGCCGGCCAGCATTGCCCCGTGCGGGTACAATGGCCGCCAACGACCACCCTGTACATACGGATCACCGATGCCCACCCCCTGCGACCCCGGCCGGCCTGCCGTCACCGACACCATGCCGCCGCCCGGCGCCACCCCGGCCGCGGGGCTTGCCGGCCCGCCGGCACACTGGCCGGCGGCGCCGCGCTGCGCCGTCGCCATGGCCGGCGATGCGCCGCTGCCGATGTGCGTGGCCTGGGGCGGGGACCTGGCCACGTCCTGGAACGCGCGCTTCGCCGCGCTGCTGCCGGCCGCACTGGCGCCCGGGACGCCGCTGTGCGCGGCGCTGGCCGCGGCCTGGCCGGACGCGCGCGACGCGCTGGCGCCGCTGGTCGAACGGGTGCTGGGCGGCGAAGGGGTGCGCAGCGCCGACCTGCCGTTCCCGGTTGCGGGCGCCGGCGCGCAGGCCTGGCACGCGCTGGCGCTGACGCCGTTGCGCGACGAGGACGGCGCGGTGCGCGGGCTGGCCTGTACGGTGTGGGAGACCACCGATGCCGTGCTGGCGCGGCAAAGGCTGGCGCGCCAGGCGGACGAGGCCAGCCGCAGCGACGAGCAGGCGCGCGAGGCCGTCGAGCGCTATCGCCTGGCGCGCCTGGCGACCAACGACGCCATCTGGGACTGGCGGCTGAACGACGGCCACGTCGTCTGGAACCGCGCCCTGCGCGAGCTGTTCGGCCACGACCTGGAGCAGACCTCCGCCGACTGGTGGCTGGCGCACATCCACCCGGAAGACCGGCCGCACATCGACGCGAGCATCCATGCCGTCATCGATGGCGACGGCGCCGCCTGGTCCGGCGAATACCGCTTCCGCCGCGCCGACGGCAGCTATGCCGAGATCTTCGACCGCGGCACGGTGCTGCGCGACGCCGCGGGCCGGCCGCTGCGCATGATCGGCGCCATGGTCGACCTCAGCGAACGGCGCGCCACGCAGCGCGCGCTGCACGAGAGCGAGCGCCTGTTCCGCACCCTGTTCGAGTCGATCGACGAAGGCTTCTGCGTGATCGAGTTCCTGGACGGCCCGCACGGGCCGCTGAGCGACTACGTGCACGTGATGGCCAATCCGGCCTATGCGTCGAACGCCGGCATCGAGGACGTGGTCGGGCAGCGCGTGCGCGACATGGTGCCGCTGGAAGCCGACGGCTGGGTCGAGATCTACCGGCGCGTGCTGCTCACCGGCGAACCGGTGCGCTTCGAGCGCGAACTCGAGCGCACCGGCCGCTACCTGGAGCTGGCCGCGCTGCGCATCGAGCCGGTGGAGCGGCGCCAGGTGGCCGTCCTGTTCCAGGACATCACCAAGCGCCACCGCGCCGAACTGGCGATGCGCGGCATGAACGACGTGCTCGAGCGCCGCGTCGCCGCGGAGGTGGCCGAGCGCGCGCGCACCGAGGACGCGCTGCGCCAGGCCCAGAAGATGGAAGCCGTGGGCAAGCTCACCGGCGGCATCGCCCACGATTTCAACAACATGCTGGCGGTGATCTCGAACGCGCTGGAACTGCTGGGGCGGCGCGCGGGCGCCGACGAGCGCATGCTGCAGTACGTGGCGATGGCGAAGGGCGGGGTGCGGCGCGCCTCCCAGCTGACCCAGCGGCTGCTGGCCTTCTCGCGCCAGCAGCCGCTGCGGCCGGTCGCGCTGGCGCCGAACGCGCTGGTGGCGG
The DNA here is from genome assembly GCF_913773735.1 of uncultured Massilia sp. Taxonomy (GTDB): domain Bacteria; phylum Pseudomonadota; class Gammaproteobacteria; order Burkholderiales; family Burkholderiaceae_D; genus Telluria. Next base: position 35,711 of record NZ_CAJYEB010000039.1, on the reverse strand, counting down.
GCATGTCCGAACTGCTGCGCCATTCGCTCGGCGCCGACATCGCCTTCGAGACCGTGCTGGCGCCGGACGCCTGGCCGGTGCATGCCGATCCGAACCAGCTCGAGAACGCCATCCTGAACCTGGTCGTGAACGCGCGCGACGCGATGGAGCGGGGCGGCCGCCTGGTCATCGAGACCGCCAACCGCGACCTGGACGAACGGGCCGCCGCGCCCGGCGCCCTGGCGCCCGGCGCATACCTGATGATCGCCGTCGGCGACACCGGCGCCGGCATGTCGGCGGAGGTGATGGCGCGCGCCTTCGATCCGTTCTTCACGACCAAGGAAGTCGGCCGCGGCACGGGGCTGGGCCTGAGCCAGGTGTACGGCTTCGTGCGCCAGTCCGGCGGCCACGTCGAGATCGACTCGATGCCGGGAACGGGAACGATCGTGCGGATCTACCTGCCGCGCCACGGGCAGGCGCCGCGCGAGCTGCACGCGCCCGCGCCCGCGCCGCTGGCGGGCATCCCGCGCGCGCGGCCGCACGAGGAAGTCCTGGTGGTGGAGGACGAGACGGCGGTGCGCGTGCTGCTGGCCGACATGCTGGCGGACCTCGGCTACCGCGTGTTCGTGGCGGAGGGCGGGAGCGCCGCCCTCCAGGTGCTGGAAGCGCAGCCCGGCGTCGGCCTGCTGCTCACCGACGTCGTCATGCCCGGCATGAACGGGCGCGAACTGGCCGAGGAAGCGCTGCGGCGGCGGCCGCGCCTGCAGGTCCTGTTCACCACCGGCTACAGCCGCGACATCATCGGCGCCGGCGACGTTCCCGGCCAGGAGAACCGGCCGATCGCCAAGCCGTTCGCGCTCGACGAACTGGCGGGCCGGGTGCGGGCGGCGTTCGACGCGGCCTGAGGCGCACCGGCGCGCGGCCATGGCGCCGGGGCGCGCCTCAGGCCGACAGCTTGCGCATCACCGCATGCAGGTCCGCCTTGCCCTCGTAGCCGATGCCCGGCAGGTCCGGCATCGTGATGTGGCCGTCTTCCACGGCCACGCCGTCCGGGAAGCCGCCGAAGGGCTGGAACAGGTCGGGATAGGATTCGTTGCCGCCCAGGCCCAGGCCGGCCGCGATGTTCAGCGACATCTGGTGGCCGCCGTGCGGAATGCAGCGCGCGGGCGACCAGCCGTGCTCGCGCAGCATGTCGAGCGTGCGCAGGTATTCGACCAGGCCGTAGGACAGGGCGCAGTCGAACTGCAGCCAGTCGCGGTCGGCGCGCATGCCGCCGTAGCGGATCAGGTTGCGCGCGTCCTGCATCGAGAACAGGTTCTCGCCGGTCGCCATCGGACGCGGGTAGTAGGCGCGCAGCGTGGCCTGCAGCTCGAAGTCGAGCGGATCGCCCGGTTCCTCGTACCAGAACAAATCGTACTGCGACAGCGCCTTGGCGTAGCGGATCGCGGTGTCGAGGTCGAAGCGGCCGTTGGCGTCGACCGCCAGTTTCTGCCCGTCCTGCAGCACCGACAGGATCGCATCGATGCGGCGCAGGTCCTCGTCCAGCGAGGCGCCGCCGATCTTTTTCTTGACCACCGTGTAGCCGCGGTCGATGTAGCTGCGCATCTCGTCCTTCAGTTTCCGGTGGTCCTGGTCCGGATGGTAGTAGCCGCCGGCGGCATACACGAACACCCTGCGCTGCGGCTTGCCGTCGCCGTAGCGCTCGGCCAGCAGCTGGAACAGCGGCTGGCCCGCGATCTTGGCGACGGCATCCCAGACCGCCATGTCGATGGTGCCGATGGCCACCGAGCGCTCGCCGTGGCCGCCCGGCTTCTCGTTCGTGAACATGCAGTTCCAGATCCGGTGCGGATCCAGGTTGGTGCCGGCGTCGTCGACGAGCGTGGCCGGATCGGCCTGCAGGATGCGCGGGATGAAGCGCTCGCGCATCAGGGTGCCCTGGCCGTAGCGGCCGTTGGAGTTGAAGCCGTAGCCGACCACCGGCTTGCCGTCCCGGATCACGTCCGTGATCACGGCCACGAGGCTCAGCGTCATCTTGCTGAAGTCGATGTAGGCGTTGCGGATGGGCGAACTGATCGGCAGGGTCTGTTCGCGGATGTCGACGATTCTCATGCGGTGCTCCGGGTGGGTTGGACAGCCCGTAGGGTAATCCGCGCGTGCCGACTTATAATTTCCCCAAATTCAATTCAGAAGTGAGCGCCAGTGAATAACGACCCGACCTGGGACATGCGCCTGTTCGTGCTGATCGCGCGCCACGGCAGCCTGGCGGCGGCGGCGCGCGCGCTCGACCTGACGCCGCCGGCCGCCACCAAGCGCCTCGCGGCCCTCGAGGCGCGCCTGGGCGTGCGCCTGCTGAACCGCACCACGCGCAGCCTGTCGCTGACCAGCGAGGGCGAAACCTACCTGCAGCACGCGACGCGCATCCTGGCCGACATCCGCGAGATGGAAGACGTGCTGGCGCAGGGCCGCGCCACGCCGCGCGGCCTGCTGCGCGTGAACGCGACGCTGGGGTTCGGGCGCGACACGATCGCGCCGCTGGTATCGCGGTTCTGCGCGCGCCATCCGGAGGTGGAGGTGCAGATGGAGGTGACGGACCGCCCGGTGGACCTGGTGGAAAGCGGCTTCGACCTGGCGATCCGCTTCGGCGCGCTGCCCGACAAGCGCCTGAACGCGCGCCGCATCATGTCGAACCGGCGCTTCCTGTGCGCCTCGCCGGCCTACCTGGAAGCGCACGGCACGCCGGCCACGCTGGCCGACCTGGCGCGGCACCGCTGCATCGTCCACCGCCAGAACGACGACGCCCACGGCATCTGGCGCTTCCAGCACCACGACCACACCGAGGCCGTGAAGGTACGCGGCCGGCTCTCGAGCAACGACGGCGACATCGTCCTGGGCTGGGCGCTGGACGGCCACGGCATCCTGATCCGCTCGGAGTGGGACCTGGCCAGGTACCTCGACAGCGGCCGCCTGCGCGTCGTGCTGCCCGAGTTCACGCTGCCGGACGCCGACCTGTTCGTGTACTACCCGAGCCGGCGCAACCAGAGCGTGCGGATGCGGGCGTTCATCGATTTCCTGGTCGCGCAGTTCCAGGGCGGGCCGCGGCGCGGCGCTTCAGCGTAGCGCGGGCGCGCGGCCGCGTCTTCCAGCCGGAACGCGCTGACCAGCCGCTCCAGCCGCGCGGCCTGCTCCTGCAGGCTGCGCGCCGCCTCGGCGGCCTGCTGCACCGGCGTGGCGCTCCGCCGGGCCTCGTCCATGCAGCGCCGCCACGTCCTTCGCGGTCACCTTGTCGTACTGGTCGAGTTCCCAGGGGGCCGTCGAGAATCACGCAGACGGCAACTTCATGCGCGTGGCATCTGGGTGTGCGTGGGTGTCTGCGCAGGCGCCGCCACAAAAAAAACCCGGACGCGGCGAACGCGATCCGGGCGCAAGTGCCATCCGATCACGGGATGGCGGGGGAGACACGGGTGTTCAGCGGTCGGCGCCGTCCGCGCCGATGGGCGCGCTGGCCGCGCGCACGGCCGCGGCGGCGAGTGCGGCCTCGTCCGGGAACGGCGCGAGCACGATGCCGGGCAGCGGCAGGGCATGGGCCAGCAGCAGCAGGCGCGCCCGTTCCAGGCGCTTGTGCGCCACGTAGCGCTGCAGCGGGATGCCGACGAAGGCGGCGAAGGCGCTGGCAAAGCGTCCGGCGCCCAGGCCGCAATGGCGGGCCAGCGTGGTGACGTCGAGCCGGCCGTCGAGGTGGGCCTCGATGTAGGCGAGCGCGCGCTGCAGGCGCAGCCGTTCGAGGCGCCGGCGCCGCGCCGCGGGCCGCATGCGCCAGCCGGCGGGCCGCGCCGGCTGGTCGTGGTGCGGCGTAATGGTCAGCTGCTGCATGTTCGCCTCCGTGGGGTTGTCCGATGGGTTCCAAGGTACGCCTGTCGCGCCGCCCGGGCAATCATACGAAAGGATGGCTGCCCATACCTTCGGATGGCGCGTCCGTCATGCGCTCGGAATTTTAGGCAAGGATCTCGGAGCTTCGCCCATGGAGCATGGCGCCGCCATTCCATAGAATCCTCCTGCGGCGCATTGCCGCATTCCGTTTCCACCGGCCGCAGGAGGACACCACGATGCCGCACGATCCCACTCTCACCTGGTTCATCGCCGACGCCACGGCGGGCCTGGCCGCCGCCCTGGCCGAGGCCGTGCTCGACGCCGGCCAGCGCGCCGTGCTGGCGGCGCGCGATCCCGACCGCCTGCAGGCGCTGGCCGCGCGCCATCCGGGCCGCGCCGCGGTGGTGGCGCTCGACGTCACCGATGGCGCCGGCATCGACCGCGCCGTGCGCGCGGCCGAACAGGCCTTCGGGCGCATCGACGTGCTGGCCGCCAGCGCGTTCCAGCATTACCTCGGCGCCGTGGAAGAGGGCGACGAGGCCGCGCTGCGCGGCCTGTTCGAGGAAAACGTGTTCGGTCCGGTGAACCTGGCGCGGCGCGTGCTGCCGGCGATGCGCGCGCGCCGCGCCGGCCACGTGGTGCTGCTGGCGCGCGGCACGCCGGCGGCGCCGGCCGGGGAAGGCTTCGGCCACGCGGCGCGTTCGGCCCTGGAAGCCCTGGCCGAGGCCATGTTCCACGAGGTCGAGCGGTTCGGCATCGGCGTCACGCTGGTCGACCCGGGCGCGCACGAGGAAGGCGGCTGGGACGTGGCCGCGCCGGCGCGCGGGATGATTCCCGCGCCGATCGCCGACTACGCCGACCTGGCGCACCGCCATCCGGCCGCGCTGCGCGGCGTGCAGCCGGACCGGGCGCGCGCGGCGCAGGCCATCCTGCGCGCCGTCGAGGCCGGGCGCGGACCGCTGCGCCTGGTGCTGGGCCGGGCCGCGCTGCAGCGCGCCTACGACCGCCTGCGCGTGCTGAAGGTCGGCTTCGACGCCTGGGCCGAACTGGCCGCGTCGGCCGATCCGGAGCTGCCGCCGCCGGCGCGCGGCGGACCGCGCGGCGCAGGGCGGGCGCGCGCCTAGACGCGCGGTGTCAGGACGGCTGTGCCGCCAGCGTCCCGCACAGCAGGCGGCCGCTGGCGCTCAGGCGGATGCCGGCTGCGCCTTGCGCATCGTGCTCGATGGCGATCCAGCCGCCGCCGGCGAGCGTCGTGAGGTCGCGCATCAGGTCGCTCATGCGGCAGTCGCACAGCTTGCGCAGCCGCGCCAGCGAGCAGCCGCCGGGAGCCTGCGCCTCGGCGTCGCGCAGTGCCAGCAAGATGGTGGCCGGCCGGGCCAGCGTCGCTTCGTTCATCGTCGTTCCTCCTGTTGATGGCAACCGCGCCAGCATGGCCTCGCGCCGCCGCGGCCAGCGGCACAGTTGCGGCCGCGCGCGGGGAGCACAGCACTGTACTGCTGCGATCCCCCCCGACGTGTACCGGTCCGCGCCGCGGGGTGCGGGTTACCGTCTGCGTGTCCATGAAAGGAGCACGCAATGGCTGACGACACGACGCACGACACCGGGCAAGACATCGGGCACGACGCAGAAAACCAGGGCAGGGTCGCCCCCTACACGCACGCCGCCGCCGGCTGGGGCGCCCTGAAATTCGTCGCCCTCAACCTGTACCGCGAAAAGGTGCAGGGGCTGAACTACAAGATGCTGTTCGGCCAGAACCAGCCGGGCGGCTTCGACTGCCCGGGCTGCGCTTGGCCCGACCGCGAGCACGCGTCGACGTTCGAGTTCTGCGAGAACGGCGTCAAGGCGGTGGCGGCCGAATCGACGAGCAAGCGCGTCACCCCGGAATTCTTCGCCGCGCACACCGTGGCGGAGCTGATGCGCGAGTCCGACTACGCGCTCGAGCAGCATGGCCGCCTGACCGATCCGATGGTGTACGACGCCAGCACCGACCGCTACGTGCCGATCGCCTGGAGCGACGCCTACGCCATGGTGGCGCGCCACCTGCGCGCGCTGCCCAGTCCCGACATGGCGGCCTTCTACACCTCCGGCCGGGCCAGCAACGAAGCCGCCTTCCTGTACCAGCTGTTCGTGCGCGCCTACGGCACCAACAACTTCCCCGACTGTTCGAACATGTGCCACGAGGCCACCAGCCGCGGCCTGCCGCAGACCGTGGGCGTCGGCAAGGGCACCGTCACGCTGGACGACTTCGAGCATGCCGACACCATCCTGATCTTCGGCCAGAACCCGGCCACCAACCACCCGCGCATGCTGGGCGAGCTGCGCGAATGCGTGAAGCGCGGCGCCACCATCGTGTCGATCAACCCGCTGCGCGAGCGTGGCCTGCAGCGCTTCACCGACCCGCAGAGCGTGATCGAGATGGCGACGATGGGCAGCACGACGATCAGTTCCTTCTTCGTCCAGCCGCGCCTGTCCGGCGACTTCGCGCTGATCAAGGCCGTGGCCAAGCGCACGCTGGAACTGGACGAGGCGGCGCGCCTGGCGGGCGCGCCGCGCGTGCTCGACATCGGCTTCATCGAGCGCCACACCACCGGCTTCGACGCCTTCGCCGCCGACCTGCGCGGGGAAGACTGGGAGCTGCTGGTGCGCGAGTCGGGCGTCGGGCGCGACCGCATCGAGCGGCTGGCGCAGACCTTCGTGCAGGGCCGGCGCGTGATCTGCACCTGGGGCATGGGCCTTACCCAGCACAAGAACTCGCTGCAGGCCGTGACGATGCTGTCGAACCTGATGATGATGCGCGGCCAGATCGGCATCCGCGGCGCCGGCCTGTGCCCCGTGCGCGGCCACTCCAACGTGCAGGGCAACCGCACGGTCGGCATCGAGGAGCAGCCCAGCCAGGCCTTCCTCGACCGCCTGCAGCAGGTGTTCGGCTTCGCGCCGCCGCGCCACCACGGCTACGACGTGGTGCGCACCATCGAGGCGATGATCGCCGGCGACGTCAAGGTGTTCATGGGCCTGGGCGGCAACTTCGCCAGCGCCACGCCGGACACGCCGCGCACCTGGGTGGGCCTGCGCAACTGCGACCTCACCGTGCACATGGCCACCAAGCTCAATCGCAGCCACCTGGTGCACGGGCGCGAGGCGCTGCTGCTGCCGGTGCTGGGCCGCACCGAGGTGGACGTGCAGGACGGCGTGGCGCAGGGCGTCACGGTGGAGGACTCGATGAGCATGGTCCATGTGTCGTACGGCATGAACCGTCCGGCCAGCCCGAACCTGCGCTCGGAGACGGCGATCGTGGCGGGCATCGCCCAGGCCACGCTGGGCAAGCACCCGGTCGACTGGGCGTGGCTCGCCGCCGACTATGCCCGCATCCGCGACCTGGTCGAGCAGGTGTTCGACGATTTCGAGGACTACAACGCGCGCATCGCCCGCCCGGGCGGCTTTCACCTGAAAGTGGCCTCGCGCGAGCTGGAGTGGAACACGCCGAGCGGCAAGGCGCAGTTCCTGGCGCACCCGGTCGACACCGACGGCCCGCTGCACCGCGCCAGGGCGCGGCACGGCGAGCGCCTGCTGACCCTGATGACCACGCGCTCGCACGACCAGTACAACACCACCGTGTACGGGCTGGACGACCGCTACCGCGGCGTGTTCGGCCTGCGCCGCGTGCTGTTCGCGAACGCCGAGGACATCGCCATGCTCGGCTTCGCGGACGGCCAGCACGTGGACATCACCAGCGTCTGGGACGACGGCGTCGAGCGCCGCGCCGAGCGCTTCCGCCTGGTCGCCTACGACATCCCGCGCGGCTGCCTGGGCGCCTACTATCCGGAGACCAATCCGCTGGTGCCGCTGTCGAGCTTTGCCGACGGCTGCGGCACGCCCACCTCGAAATCGATCCCCGTGCTGCTGCACGCCTGCGCCTGAGGAGCCGCCATGAACCTGTTCACCACGCTGGACCTGTCGCGCCTGCAGTTCGCGCTGACGGCCGTGTTCCACATCCTGTGGCCGATCCTCACCATCAGCCTGTCGGCCTTCGTGTTCCTGGTCGAGGCGCTGTGGCTGCGCAGCGGCGAAGTGGTGTGGTATCGCCACGCGCGCTTCTGGAGCCGCCTGCTGCTGCTGAACTTCGCCGTCGGCGTCGTCAGCGGCATCCCGATGGAATTCCAGTTCGGCACCAACTGGGCCGGCTTTTCCGCATTCACCGGCCAGTTCGTCGGCAACATCCTCGGCTTCGAGGGCGCCATGGCCTTCATGCTGGAGGCGGGCTTCATCGGCATCATGATGTTCGGCTGGGGCAGGGTGCCGCGCGGGGTGCACCTGTTCGCCACCGGCATGGTGGCGCTGGGCTCGTCGATCTCGGCGTTCTGGATCATGGTGACAAATTCCTGGATGCAGACGCCGGCCGGCGTCGCCGTCGTCGACGGCAAGGTGGTCGTGACCGACTACGCGGCGGCGATCTTCAATCCCGGCATGGCCTTCGGCGTCGGCCACATGTGGGTCGCCGCGATGGAGACCGGCCTGGTCGTCGTGGCCGGCATCTCGGCCTGGCACCTGCTGCGGCGGCGCCAGCCGGCGTTCTTCGTGCGCTCGTTCAAGCTGGCGCTGCTCACCCTGGCCGTGGTCGCGCCGCTGCAGGTGGTGCTGGGCGACGCCAGCGGCGTCGAGGTGTTCGCGCGCCAGCCCGCCAAGGGCGCGGCCATCGAGGGCCACTGGGACACCAATGCGCCCGGCAGCGGCGCGTCCTGGTCGCTGCTGGCCTGGCCGGACCAGGACGCGCAGGACAACGCCTGGTCGCTCGAGGTGCCCGGCATGCTCAGCGTGCTCGGCACCCACAGCCTGCACGGCAGGGTGACCGGCCTGCGCGACATCCCGCGCGCCGACCAGCCGCCCATGCTGCCGCTGCTGTACTACGCCTTCCGCCTGATGGCCGGCATCGGCTTCGCCTTCCTGCTGCTGGCCTGGTGGACGGCCGTCGTGGTGCGCCGCACCCGGGGCGACCTGGCGGGCCTGCTGGCGCACCGGCGCCTGCTGTGGGCCTGGGTGCTGGCGATCCCGCTGCCCTACCTCGCCGTCGAATGCGGGTGGATCGTGCGCGAGGTGGGGCGCCAGCCCTGGGTCGTGTACGGCCTGCTGCGCACGCGCGACGCCGTCTCGGCGGCGGTGGCCGCGCCGGAGGTGGGCGCCACCATCGCCATGTTCCTCGGCTTCTACGTCGTGCTGCTGGGCGCCTTCTTCGTGTTCGCCCGCCAGTGGCTGCGCGCCGGACCGGACCTGGCGGCGCTGCCGCCCGCGCCCGACGCGGCGCTGTCCGCGGCGCCCGTCTCCTACCATTGAATCGAAAGGCAAGCCATGACCGCTTCCACCCACGACCTGCTCGCCAACGCCTGGTTCGTCCTGATCGGCCTGATGCTGGCGTTCTACGTGATCACCGACGGCTTCGACCTCGGCGTCGGCATCCTCAGCCTGTTCACCCGCCGCGAGGACCAGCGCGACCAGATCTTCGCGTCCATCGCCCACGTCTGGGACGCCAACGAGACCTGGCTGGTGGTGCTCGGCGGCGCCCTGTTCGGGGCCTTCCCGGCGGCCTACGCCGCATTGATGTCGCAGCTGTACCTGCCGGTGATGGGCCTCGTCGCCAGCCTGATCCTGCGCGGCGCGGCGATCGAGTTCCGCCACGCCGCCCGCGACAAGCGCGGCTGGGACCTGGCCTTCGGCCTGGGCAGCCTGGGCGCGGCGCTGGGCCAGGGCGTCGTGCTGGGCCGCTTGATCACCGGCCTGGCGCCCGGCGCCGGCAGCCTGGCGTTCGTGGCCGCCGCGGCCCTCGGGGTGACGGCCGGCTATGCGCTGCTGGGGGCCGGCTACCTGCTCAAGAAGACCGGCGGCGCGCTCGCGCGCCGGGCGCGCGGCTGGGTCGGCGCCAGCCTCGCCGCCACGCTGGCCATGGCTGCCGTGCTGACGGCCTTCACCCTGTTCTTCAGCGACCTGGGCCGCCAGCGCTGGACCCAGCCGGGCGCGATCGCGGTGCTGGCGGCGCTGGGCGCGCTGGCGCTGCTGGCCGCCGGCTGGATCGTCTACGCGTTGTTCGTCGGCGACCGGCGCGGGCCGTTCCGCGGCGCGCTGCTGCTGTTCCTGGCCTCGTTCGCGGGCCTCGCGTTCAGCCTGTTCCCGAACCTGGTGCCGGGCCGCCTGACGGTGCTGCAGGCGGCGTCGGACAGCACGACGCTGGTGTTCATGCTGCTCGGGATCGGCTTCGCGTTTCCCATCATGATCGGCTACAACCTGTACCAGTACCACGCCTTCCGCGGGCAGGTGGCCCAGGCGCCGCATTCCTGACCGCGTCCCGCCGCGCCGCTGCATGCTGCCGTCCCCGCCCGTGCGGGGACGGCGTCGTTTACCAGCGCCCCATCCCCGCCCACTGGCCCAGCAGGCGCTCCAGGTCCGCCGCCGGCATCGGCCGCGCCAGGTAGAAGCCCTGCGCCTGGTGGCAGCCCAGCCGCCGCAGCAGGTCCAGGTCGGCTTCCTGCTCGACGCCTTCGGCCACCGCCTCGATGCCCAGCCCCTCGGCCAGGTCGATCGTGCTCTTGAGCAGCGGCAGCAGGTGCGGCCGGGTCCAGGCTTCGTGCACCAGCGAGCGGTCGATCTTCAGTTCCGTGAACGGGATGCGCGACAGGCGCTGGATCGAGGAAAACCCGACCCCGTAGTCGTCCAGCGACAGGCCGAAGCCGTGCAGGCGCAGCTTGATCAGGACGCGCAGCGCGACGGCCAGGTCGGCCATCTCGGTGTCCTCGGTGAGCTCGAAGGTGATGGCGGACGCGGGCACGCCGGCCGCCTCGGTGGACGCGATCAGGCGCGCGGCCAGGCTCGGATTGCCCAGCAGCCCGGCCGGCAGGTTGATCGACAGCGGCAGCGCCGCGCCGCGCGCCTGCCAGTCGCGCCAGTCCGCCTGCGCCAGTTCCAGCACCTCCAGCGTCAGCGGCGCGAACAGGTCGGCCTCGCGCACCTGGGCCAGGAAGGCGCAGGGACCCAGCAGGCCGTGGACGGGATGGCGCCAGCGCAGCAGGGCCTCGGCCCCGCGCGGGCGCATGCCGTCCAGCGCCACCTTGGGCTGGTAGTGCAGTTCGAATTCGTGCCGGCGCAGCGCGCGCATCACGTCGGCGCCGTCCAGCGCGGGACGCACGCCGGCCACCGGCGCCCGGCGCGCGCGCGCCAGCAGGCCGAGGGCGCGCTGCAGCGCCTCCGGCTGCACCGGCTTGGGCGCGGCGCCCAGCACCGCCAGGCCGAGTTCCTGCGCCAGCGTGCAGGCGGCGTCGAGCAGGCGCGGCTCGCCGGCGCTGCAGATCACCAGGTTCGTCGACGGCGCCAGCAGCGCCAGGGCCTGCATCAGGTCGGCGCCGTCCATGTCGGCCAGGCGCAGGTCGACGATGGTCAGCTCGGGCGTGCGCGGCAGCGTTTCCAGCAGTTCCAGGCCGGCGCAGCCGTTGTCGGCCGCGCCGCTGATGCGGATGCCGAGCCGGCGGCAGGCGGCGATCGTGTGTTCGCGCGCGCTCCCGTCGGCATCCAGCACGATGGCATGGATGACGCCCGCGCCGGCGGGGGCGGCGGAAGAGGTACTCATGGTGAGGCTCCTGTCGTTTTGGGTCAGGATCGACGATACGACGGGACGCGCGCGCGCCGGGGGAGCAGTTCGGGCGCCGCTGGTGGGGTACAGCGCGGGCAAGGAGGGGCGGCGGCGGCGCCGCCGGCCGGCGTCAGCGGGCCAATGCCACCGGCGCCGCCGTGCCTGGACGGCGCGCGAGGTCGCCGGCCAGCAGGCCCAGCGTGCGCAGCGCGGCCTCGCTCTCCGGCGTCCACGGGTAGCTGTAGTTCAGGCGGATGTGGTGCCGGAACGCCGGGCCGGTGGCGAACATGTCGCCGGGACCGACGCTGATGCCGCGCTCCTGGGCGCGCGCGTACAGTGGCAGCGCCGCGGCCCCGCCGGGCAGCCCGACCCACAGCACGTAGCCGCCGGCCGGCTCGCTGACCGTGGTGCCGGGCGGGAAGAAGCGGCGCACGGCGGCCGCCATGATGCGTGCCTGCTGGGCCAGGTGCTTGCGCAGGCGGCGCAGGTGGAAGTCGTAGCCGTCCTGCTGCAGGTACTGCGCGATCGCCAGTTGCGGCAGCGCCGGCGTGCCCAGCGTGTTCAGGAACTTCAGCTTTTCCACCTGGGCGCGGTAGCGGCCGGGCAGGGTCCAGCCGATGCGGCTGGCCGGCGTCAGGCTCTTCGAGAAGGAGTTGCAATGCAGGACCAGGCCGTCGCGGTCGAAGCCCTTGAGCGAGGTCGGATGGGCGTCGCCGAAATACAGCTCGTTGTAGACGTCGTTCTCGATCAGCGGCAGGCCGTGCGCGTGCATCAGGTCGACCAGCGCGCGCTTGCGCGCGTCGCTCATCTCGAAGCCCAGCGGGTTCTGGTAGTTCGGCATGACGACGGCCGCGACGATGCCGTCCTCGCGGATGGCGCGCTCCAGGCCCTCGAGCGAGATGCCGTCGCGGCCGTCGGCGGGAATCTCGACGGCGCGCATGCCGGCGTTGGCGATCGCGTGCAGCACGGCGTAGTAGCACGGCGACTCCACGGCGATCGCGTCGCCCGGCCGCGCCACGGCCTGCAGGCACAGGTTGATGGCCTCGGTGGCGCCTACCGTGATCAGGATCTCGTTCGGATCGACGGCCAGCCCGTTTTCCAGGTGGCGGCGGGCGATCTGGCGGATCAGTTCCGGATTGCCCGGCGGCAGGTCGGCGGCATGGCCGTGGCCGTGCTGGCGGCCGATGCTGCTGGCGTGCTGGTTGATGCGGGCGGCCGGATACAGTTCGGGATCGGGATAGGGCGAGCCGAACGGCACGCTGCCCTGTTCGATCGAGCGCAGCGTCGACAGCACCAGGTGGCTGACGTCGAGCTCGGGCGCCAGCGCCACCGCGATCGGGCACGACTGCGGCATGGCGGGCGCCTCCGGCAGCGGCTTGCGCAGCGGGCGCACGAAGTAGCCGGATTGCGGCCGGCTCTCGATCAGTCCCTGGCTTTCCAGCAGCAGGTAGGCGCGGATCACCGTCGAGATGCTGAGGTTGTGGTGCTGGCTGGTCTGGCGCACGGACGGGATGCGCTCGCCCTCGCGCATGACACCTTGCTCGATCAGGCTGGCCACATCGGCGGCGAGGGATTCGTACAGCTTCAAGGGGGCTCCCGGCATGAAGGTGGAACGGCGACGGTTCCAGTGTAGTCCGGGCAAGCGGCGATTTCCACCATACCTAGGTATGACGGCGCGCGTCACATCTGCTTGAACAGGTGCGCGAACAGGGGACTGACCCGCAGCCTGTCCTGGCGCCCGCGCAGCTGCAGCGCCAGCTTGCCGGCATCGTCGCGGCTGGCGCCGGCCACGTGGCGCAGGTTGACGATGGCGCCGCGGCTGACCTGCAGGAACTGCCCCGGGTCGAGCTGGGCGAGCAGTTCCTTCAGCGGCAGCCGGATCAGCGCCTCGCCGTCGGCGGTGGCCACGCTGACGTACTTGTCGAGCGCCTGGAAGTAGACGACGTCCTGCACCGGGATCAGGCGCACCATGCTGCCCACGGCCGCGCGGATGACGGACAGCCGCGGTCCCGGCGCGACGGCCGGCAGCAGGCCGCGCATCCGCTCGACGAGGCCGGCCAGCGCGCCGGCCGCATCGGCACCGGCCTGCAGGCGTTCGCGCAGGCGCTGCACGGTGCGCGCCAGGCGCGCCTCGCTCACCGGCTTCAGCACGTAGTCGAGCGCCGCCTGCTCGAAGGCCTGCACGGCGAATTCGTCGTAGGCGGTGACGAACACCACCAGCGGGAACGGCCGCTCGCCGTCCCAGCGCTCCACCAGTTCGTGCGCCGCTTCCAGGCCCGTCATGCCGGGCATCTTGATGTCCAGGAACAGGACCTGCGGCCGGTGCGCCAGCGCCGCGGCCACGGCGGCCATGCCGTTCGGCGCCGGCGGCAGCAGTTGCAGGTCCGGCCACAGGGCCTGCAGCGTCCTGGCCAGCACGGCGGCCAGGACCGGCTCGTCCTCGGCGATCAGCGCGGTCGGCGGCGCGGGATTCATGGGCGCTCCAGCGGCAGGGCCAGGCGCACCAGGGTGCCGTGCGGCACGTTCGGCCCCAGGTCGAGCCGGGCGCGCGCGCCGTACACGGCGTGCAGGCGCTCGCGCGTCGTCGCCAGGCCGACGCCGCCACCGCCACCGCCGCCACCGCCGCGGCGTCCCCGGTCGTCCTCGTCGTCGCGGTCGTCCCGGGCGTCTTCATCGTCCTCGCCGGGCAGGCCCTGGCCGGTATCGGCGACGACGATCTCGAGCATGCCGTCGCGCGCCGTGGCGGTGACCAGCAGTTCGCCGCCGGCCACGCTCGGCTCCAGCCCGTGCACGATCGCGTTCTCCACCAGCGGCTGCAGCAGCAGCGGCGGCAAGCGCGCCGCGCGCAGCGCGTCGGGCAGCACGAGGCGCGGACGCAGGCGCTCGCCCATGCGCACGCCCATCAGGCCGAGGTAGGCCTCGATGGCGTCGAATTCCGCGCCCAGCGTGGTGCTGTCGAGGCGGGTGGCGGCCAGCGTGGCGCGCAGGTAGCGGATCAGCTGGTCGAGCATGCCGCTCGCGCGCTGCGGGTCGATGGCGATCAGGCCCTGCAGGTTGGCCAGCGTATTGAACAGCATGTGCGGCTCGATCTGCGCCTGCAGCAGGCGCAGCTGGGCCTGCAGCGCCTGGCGCTCGATGGCGTCGGCACGCGTGCGCGCCTCGGCGCGCTCGGCCTTGATGCGCTCGACGCGCTCGCGCGAGAGGATCAGCAGTCCCACCGCGCAGATGGCCAGCAGGGTGTACACGATCATGCTCAGGCGCGGCACGGTCGGATAATCGGCCAGGCTCGGCCAGCCGGTGCCCAGCAGCACGCCGCCGAGCACGATGCCGCTGTAGTGCGCCACCGGCGCCGTGACGACGACCAGCGCCAGCATCGGCAGCGCCCAGCGGCGGCGCCGCGCCGGATCGTCCCATACCAGCACGCGCGCGCCGTTGAGGATGACGAAGGCGACCAGGCAGATCGCCAGCGAGTACACGATTTGTTGGTACATCTCTTCCGGGCGGCCGTTGGCGAGGGTCAGCAGCACGCCGGCCCAGGTACTGACGATGACGGTCAGGCCGAGGTCGTCGGCGAAGCGGCGCAGGCGCGGGCGGGTCGGGGGGCACGGCGGCAGCAGGCGGGCGAGGGTCAACATGATCTTGCCTTGTTCGAGATGCGATGCGGCCATTGTGCAGGCCGGGTCCGGCGCGGGCAAGCAGCATGCGACGAAGCCGGCCCGGCGCGGCGCGAAACGGGCCTGGGCGGCGACGGGAGGGCGATGGAGAAGGACGGGAACCCGCCGCAGGCGGGCGCGGGCGCCAGGCCGGCCCGGACTGGCGGATAATGGCGACATCGTCAACAGCATCGGCACCGCCGACACCGGCCAGCACGCATGGAATTCCAGTTTCTCGGCACATCTTCCGGCACCCCGAGCCGGTCCCGCAACGTCAGCGGCCTGGCGCTGCGCTCGTCCGCCAGCGCGGGCTGGGCGCTGGTCGACTGCGGCGAGGGCACGCAGCACCAGGTCCTGCGCACCAGCCTCACGCTGCACGGCCTGCGCGCCGTCTTCATCACCCACATGCACGGCGACCACTGCTACGGCCTGCCGGGCCTCCTGGCCAGCGCCGGCATGCTGGGGCGCACGGCGCCGCTGCCGGTGGTCGGCCCGGCACCGCTGTGGCGCTACCTGCAGGCCGTCATGGAGACCAGCGAGCTGGCGCTGCCGTTCGCGCTGGAGTTCGTGCCGATCGAGGAGCTGGAACGCACGCGGGTGCTGGACGACCTCGACGTGCGTCCGCTGCCGCTGTCGCACCGCCTGCCGAGCTGGGCGTTCCGCTTCACCGAGCGCGAGGTCGAGCGCCGCCTCGACCCCGAGCGCCTGCGCGCCGCCGGCGTGCCGCGCGGCGAGGACTGGGGCCGCCTGCAGCGCGGCGAGGACGTGGTGCTGGACGGCGGCCGGGTGGTGCGCGCGCTCGACGTGCTGCAGACGCCGCGCAGGCCGCGCGCGCTGATCGTCGGCGGCGACAACGACAGCCCCGGCCTGCTGCTGCAGGAGGCGCGCACGGCCCAGGTGCTGATCCACGAGGCGACCTACACCGAGGCCGTGCGCCAGAGGATCGGTCCCGGCCCGCAGCACAGTTCCGCGCAGATGGTGGCGCGCATGGCCCAGGAGGCGGGCCTGCCGAACCTGGTGCTGACCCATTTCAGCCCGCGTTACCAGGACCGGCCCGGTCCCGGCCAGCCGGGCATCGCCGACGTCGAGGCGGAGGCGCGCGCGGCCTATGGCGGCCGGCTGTTCATGGCGCGCGACTTCGCGCGCTATGCGCTGGACCGGCAGGGAAGGCTGGAGGCCGAGGCGTGATGGCGCTGTGAGATTCGGCGCATTTTCCGTCCATCGCCGTGCGTTATGCTGCGCTGTGCGGAAAGGGGAACAGGGACATGAAACAGGACGACATCAACGAGGCCGAATGGCGCAATCCCGCCAACTGGAGCGGGCCGGGACGGTTCGGCATCTATGCCAGCAAGCGCGACACGCGGCTGTGGGTGCCCAAGGGGATGCCGGCGATGGGGTTCACGATCAACTGCGCCCATCCGGCCACCACGAAAGTGATCGTCGCCGTGGCGCTGCTGCCGTTGTTCCTGCTGCTGGCGCAAAGGCTGGCGTCCTGACACCGGGGGGCGTGGCGGCGCCTGCTGCACGCCCCGTGTGCAGCGGCCGTGTGCGTCATGCTGGCGCGAGGCGGATCCCGTCCTGATCGATGTCCCCGAGGCCCGCCTTGGCCAGCGGCGCGTGCAGGCGCTGGTGGGGCAGAGCGCGCGCATCGGGGCGCGTCGGCGCAATCAGGCCGGTGCAGTACGAGGATGATAATGAGAAGTGTTATCATTCGCATCTTTGTGCCGTATTCCAGGAGTCGTCCCGCATGCCGTCCCGCCAGTCCGCCGTCCGTTCGCCGTTCTCCCATCCGTCCTCCCATCCGTCCAGCCTGCCGCCGACCCGCTGCGCCGCCGCCGTGGCGCTGGCGCTGGCATTGTCCGTGCCGGCCCAGGCGCAGCAGGCGGCCGCCGTCGCCGGCGAGGCCGACGGCGGCGGGCCGATCGAGACGGTGCAGGTGACCGGCAACTGGCTGGGCTCGGGCCTGCAGAACAGCGTCAAGAATTTCGCCGGCGCGCGCACCGTCGTCCAGAAGCAGGACATCGAGGACAGCGGCGCCGCCAGCATCGGCGACTTCATGCGCCGCATCCCGGGCGTGCAGAGCACCGACAACTCCGGCACGGCCGGCAGCGCGATCTCGCTGAACATCGGCGTGCGCGGCCTCACCGGGCGCTATTCGCCGCGCTCGACGGTCCTGCTGGATGGCGTGCCGCTGGCCGTGGCGCCCTACGGCCAGCCGCAGCTGTCGTTCGCCCCGGTCAGCCTGAACAACATCGAGTCGATCGACGTCGTGCGCGGCGGCGGCGCCGTGCGCTACGGCCCGCAGAACGTGGGCGGCATCATCAACTTCGGCACGCGCGCGATTCCCGACGCGCCGGGCCTGGAAGGCGACGCCAGCGTGCGCTACAACCACTTCGGCGAAGGCGGCGGCCACAACGTGCAGTACGGCGCCTTCGTGGGCGCGGCGATGGACAACGGCTTCGGCGTGGCCGTGCTGTATTCGGGCATGGACGGCAGCGAGTGGCGCGCCGGCAGCGACGAGCGCGTGAACGACCTGGCCGTCAAGATGCGCTACGCGCTGGGCGCCGGCGCCCAGGTCTACGGCAAGCTGTCCTACTACGACGCGCGCTCGCTGACGCCGGGCGGCCTCACCGTGGCCCAATACGCTGCCGACCCGTTCCAGAACACCCGCCCGACGGACTACTGGCGCGGCGACCGCCAGGGCCTCGACCTGGGCTACCTGAACACCATCGACGCCGACCGCGAGGCCGAGGTCAAGGTCTACTACAACGAGAGCAGCCGCGAGAGCGGCCTGGTCAACGCCGCCCGCACCCAGGTCACCTACCAGCCGCGCAACTACACGGTGCTGGGCGTGGAACCGCGCTACACCCAGCGCCTGCGCCTGGCCGGCAGCGTGCACGACGTGACGGTCGGCTACCGCTACCTGCGCGAGCGCGGCGACGACAACAGCTTTACCCGCAACGTCGCCACCGGCGCGACGGGCGCCGTCAGCACCTTCGACAACCGCACCGACGCCCACGCCGCCTACGTCGACGACCGCATCGCGCTGGGCGCCTGGCGCATCACGCCGGGCCTGCGCTTCGAGCACATTGCCTCGGAACGCGCGGCGCGCGGCGGCACCCAGGCGTTCAAGAGCGACAACGACAAGCCGCTGCCGGCGCTGAACGTGGCTTATCTCCTGACGCCGGCGCTGACGCTGTTCGCCAACTACGGCACCTCGTTCGGGCCCGTGCAGAACCTGCAACTGAATTCGCAGAGCGCCACCAATCCGCTGAACCCGGAAGTCGCCAGGACCTTCGAGCTCGGCGCGCGCTACAAGGCCGCCGGCATGACGGCCGAGGCGACCGCCTACAAGCTGCGCTTCGACAACCAGATCATCCAGGTGCCCGGCCTCACGCCGGCCACCTTCCGCAACATCGGCGCCACCGACCACGAAGGCATCGAGACGGCGCTGGACTACCGCTTCGCGCGCGACGGCGCGCTGGCCGGCCTGGCCGTCTACGCCAACTACAACTACACGCGCGCGCTGCAGGAGTCGGGCGCGACCAGCGGCCTGGACGTGCCGTTCTACGCGCGCCACACCGGCTCGCTGGGCGCGCGCTACGTGAAGGGCGCGTTGTCGCTGAACCTGTCCGGCACGGCCCAGAGCGCGCAGTACGCGGACGCCGCCAACACGGTGGCCGAGTCGGCGGACGGCGGCAACGGCCGCATCCCGGGCTTCAACCTGTGGAACGCGCAGGCCGGCTGGAAGTTCGACGGCACGCCGCGCCTTGAGCTGGTGGCGGGCCTGAACAACCTGGCCGACCGGCGCTACTACACGCGCAACGTCGACGGCAACGCCGGACGGATGGTGGGGGCGCCGCGCACGGCCTACCTGCAGTTGCGCGCACTGTTCCGCTGACGGCTCAGGCCCCGAGCTCCTCGACCAGCCGGCGCGCCGGCCGGGCGAGGGCGTCGAGGCTGCGCACGCACACCACCAGCCGGCGCAGCGCCCAGGCATCGGCCAGTTCGACGACGGCCAGGTCGAGCGACTGCGCGCCGCGGCGCGCCGCCGGTTCCGGCACGATGCCCACGCCGATGCCGCGCGCGACCAGCGCGCATACGGCGTCGAAGCTGCGCACGCGCACCCGCACATGCAAGGTGCGGCCGGCGTGTTCGGCCTGGCGCGCCAGGTAGCGCGCCAGCGCGCTGTCGCCGGCCAGGCCGACGTGCTCCAGGTCGAGCAGGCGCGAGAACGACACCGCCTGCGCGCCGGGCGCCAGCAGCTGCCGCGCCAACGCCGGCGCGCTCACCGCCACCAGGCGGTCGGTGCGAAAGGGCAGCGCCTGCAGGCCCGCCAGGTCGACCGTGTCGGCCGCGATGCCGACGTCGGCGGCGCCGATGCGCACGGCACGCGCCACCTCGGCGCTCAGGGCTTCCTCCAGGTCCACCGCGATGCCCGGATGGCGCGCCATGAAGCCGGCCAGCGCGTCCGGCAGGTACTCGCTCATGGCCGCCGTATTGCACAGCAGGCGCACCGTGCCGCGCAGGCCGCCGGCATGGTCGGCCAGTTCCGCATGCAGCAGGTCGACCTGGCGCAGCACCGCGCGCGCATGCCGGGCCAGCGTCTCGCCGGCCGGCGTCGGCGCCACGCCGCGCCGGCCGCGCACCAGCAATGCCACGCCGGCCTGGTCTTCCATCCCCTGGATGCGCTGGCTGGCCGAGGCCAGCGCCAGGTGCGCCCGCGCGCTGCCTGCCGTGATGCTGCCGGCTTCCACCACGTGCAGGAACAGCCGCATGTCGGCCAGGTCGATCTTCATCGTGTCTCCTTCCCGGGCCAGCCTTCGGTCGGGCCGAAGGCTGGCTATGCATCTTCCGCATTTTCCGCGCGGCGCCCGGCGCGCAGAATGCCGGCCATGGACATCATCTTACCTGTACACGGCGCGGCCGGCCTGGCCGTGATCTTCGTGGTTTTCCTGGTGGCCGGCACCGTCAAGGGCGTCGTCGGCCTGGGCCTGCCGACGGTGGCGGTTGGCCTGCTGGGCTTGGTCATGGCGCCGCGCGAGGCGGCGGCGCTGCTCGTCATTCCTTCGTTGGTGACGAATCTATGGCAACTGGCCGCCGGTCCCGCGATCGGCCCGCTGTGGCGCCGGCTCTGGCCGATGCTGGCCGGGATCGGCGCCGGCACGCTGCTCGGCGGCGCGCTGTTGCCGCCAGCAGGGTCGGACGGTGCCGTGGCCGCGCTGGGCGGCGCGCTGGTGCTGTACGCGGCCGGCGGCCTGGCCGCGTTCCGGCTGGAGGTGGCGCCGGGCGCCGAGCGCTGGGCCGGGCCCGTCGTCGGCGCCGTCACCGGCGCGGTCGCCGCGGCCACCGGCGTGTTCGTGGTCCCGGCGGTGCCCTACCTGGGCGGCCTGGGACTGGGGCGCGATGCGCTGGTGCAGGCGCTCGCCCTGGCGTTCACCGCGTCGACCTGCGCGCTGGCGGGGGCGCTGCTGGTGGCGGGCGAGCTGCCCCTGCGCGCGGCCGGCACGTCGCTGTACGCGCTGGCGCCGGCCCTGCTCGGGATGGCGTTCGGCCAGGCGATCCGCGGCCGGATCCGGCCCGCGCCGTTCCGGCGCTGCTTCTTCCTCGGGCTGCTGGCGCTGGGGGCGCACCTGATGCTGCGCCCCTTCGTGGGCGGCTAGAATGACGGCATGACACGCAAACTCCCCATCTTCCCCGGCCCGCGCACCGCGCGCGGCGCCGTCCTCGCCGTCCTGCTGTCGAACCGCGACCAGGCCGGCGCCGAACCGCTGCGCGGCCGCGTGACGCTGGCCGCCATCGTCCGCGCGCTCAAGCGCAAATACCACTGGCCGGTCGAGACCACCAGCTTTCCGTCGAACGCCGCCGACGGCCGCGCCACCTGGGCCACCGTCTACAGCCTGCCGCCGGACGTCATCGCGCGGGCGCTGGACGAGCGCGGGCGCGACTGGCTCAGGAGCGCGCTGGGAGGGGACTGAGCCTGCGCTCAGGCCGGGCCGCCGGCCAGGTGCTCCAGCACGATCACCTCGGACGATTCGACGAGGTCGGCGAACGAGGAGAACAGCGCCTTGATGTGCGCGGTGGCCAGGTGGCGGTCGAGGTGTTCCTGGCTTTCCCAGTCCTCGATCCAGACGAAGCGGCGCGGGTTGGCCGTGTCGCGGTTGAGCTGGTAGACGTTGCAGCCGTCTTCCGCGTGCGTGGCGGCGATCACGCCGCGAAAGCGTTCCTCGAGTTGCTGTTCCAGGCCGGGCTTGGCGGTGACGATGGCGACGACGGGGGTGGTCATGGGGCTTCCTGATTCCGTGGATAAAGGAGAAACCTTATCACGCTGCCACGATTCCTGCCGGCGCCGGTCCCGTCACGCCAGGTCCTCGTGGTGCTCGGCCACGCCTTCCTTCCAGTAGGCGGAGACGCGCATCGCCTGGCGCGGCAAACCCTTGTCGGCGAGCAGCGCGCGCACCTGGGCCATCACCGCCGCCTCGCCGCCGCCCCAGGCGAAGCCGTGGCCGGGCGGCAGCGGCAGGGCGCGCAGCGCGTCCAGCAGCGCCTGCGGCGTATCGAACCAGCGCACCTCGGCGCTGGCGCGCGTCGGCAGCGCGCGGCGTGCATCGGCGCCGGCCAGCGCCAGCACGACCACGCGCGCGCCTTCCGGCAGTTCCTCCAGCCGGCGCGCGATCGCGGGCAGGGCGGTGGCGTCGCCGACCAGCAGGTGCCAGGCGCATGCCATCGGGACGATCATCGAGCCGCGCGGACCGCCGACGGTGAGGCGCTGGCCCACCCGCGCCGTGCGCGCCCAGGTCGAGGCGACGCCATGGCCGTGCAGGGCGAACTCGATGACGAGTTCGCGGGCTTCGCGGTCGTGGCGCCGTGGGGTATAGTCGCGCCGCGCCGGTGCGTCGCCGGCGGCGCCGTCGAAGAACAGCTTGACGTGGTCGTCGAACGAGAGCGAGACGAAGTCGGCCAGCGCGTCGCCGCGCAGCGTGACGGCGACGAAGGCCGGACCGAGCGGCTCGACGCGCACGACGTCGAGGTCGCGCAGTTTCAGTTCGTGGCGCACGCGCCGGATTTCCGGCCAGGCGCCGGTGTCGAGAAGGGTATCCTGTTGCATCACCGCTCCACAATTAGTTGATAATGTCCCCCAATTATGCAAAGTAAAGTTGATAAAGTCAACCAAAAGTCCCTGTCGCCCGCCGGCGAGGTGCTCGAGTCCATGCACGCGATCATGCACCTGTACCGCGCGCGCCAGTTCCGCAGCCTGCGCGCCGGCACGCACGAGCTGGCGCACATGGAGGCCAAGGCGCTCGGCTACTTCGCGCGCCATCCCGGCGCCACCCAGAGCGACCTGGTCGCGCACTCCGGGCGCGACAAGGCCCAGGTGGCGCGCCTGATCCGCGTGCTGCGCGAGCGCGGCCTGCTGCAGGCCGTGGCGGACGAGGCGGACCGGCGCAGCACGCGCCTGTCGCTGTCGCCGGAGGGCGCGGCGCTGCACGCGGCGCTGCACCGGGACGACGGGCGGCTGGCGGAGGCGGCACTGGTGGGGATCGCGGAGGCGGACAGGGAGGTGTTGCGGGGCTTGCTGGCGCGGGTGAGGGCGAACCTGGAGGCAGAGACGGGCTGAGTGGCTCGAGGCGATTCCCGGCATGCAGCGCGCAGAAGACTGACGCGCGCATGCATGCTGGCGTCGGGCGGCTGCAGAGCGGCCCGCCGTGGGTGTGCCCCGGTGTCGCCATCCCAGGTCGTTCGTCCGACCATTGGATTCGAGCAAGAATTAGATGGGTATCAAGGAGTTGCTGCGTCGCCTCCCTACCATCGATCCTTGGAGTGCGTTCCGCTGACCAGGGAGCTTGCATGAACCTCAAGGATCTATTCGACAGCGCATCCGGTTTATCGGACGCCCATCGGCCGATTCGGTTGCGCTGGCCGCACACCTGGCCGCTACGCGACGACGTCCTGCTGGTCAACCGGGTCACGGGCCGAGAGACAGTATGCGGCGGACTGGAATATCGGCTTTTCTGCGTCTCGGCGCGGGCCAATATTCCGCTGAAGACATTTATTGCTTTACCGGTCGAACTCCAGTTCGTGACTGACCGGGGAACGCTGCGCGCCGTGTGCGGCATCGTCGCGCAAGCGGCCGCGGGCCAGGCCGATGGCGGCTTGGCGACCTATGAACTGGTGGTGCGCGATGCCTTGGCGCTGATGGAACAGCGCACGAACACCCGTGTGTTTCGCAACCTGAATGAACTGGACATCACGCAGGTCGTCCTCGATGCGTGGCGGCGCAATAATCCGGTAGTGGCCGAAGCCTTTGACGTGGATTGGTCGTGCGTCACCGGAACCCATGCTGCGCGGGAATTCACGATGCAGCACAACGAGTCCGATGCGCACTTCTTGCGCCGCCTGTGGAAGCGCCGCGGCATCGTCTGGTTCGTACGGTCCGCGCATGCCGACGATACGCAGGGCCGCAATGTGCCGGCCCATACCCTCGTGCTGTGCGACGATGCACTCCTTCTGGGACGCAATGCCGCCGGCACCGTGCGCTATCACCGCGACGACAGTGCAGAGCAAAGCGATACCATCTTCGCGTGGAGTTCCGTGCGCAAGCTCAAGCCCGGCAACGTCAACCGCTTGAGCTTGAACTACATGCAGGCGTATCCGATGACCGCAAATGCGCCGTCCCACATCGACCAGGGCAGTGCCGGCAACGTGTTCGCAGCCGGTCTCGATGATTACCTCATCGATGTGCCGCATGCCGGCGCGGACGGCGACGACTACCGGGAACTTGGCGACTTGCGCATGAAACGCCATGAATACGAGTCCAAGTGCTTCCATGGCGAGGGCAGCGTACGTGCCCTGTGTGTCGGCGAATGGATGGCATTGAGCGGCCATCCCGACATCGACGCGCATCCGCCGATGGAACGGGAATTCATCGTCACGCACCTGGAAGTCGACGCGGAAAACAACCTGCCGAAGCTGCTCAGCGACCGGATACAACGCCTGTTTGCGTTTGGCCGGACGGATGACGGCTCGTCCGGCCGCGCGCTGCAGCAGGCCAGTGCGGAGCGAGGGACGCGGTTTACCAACCGCTTTACCTGCGTGCGTCGCGGTATTCCCCTCGTACCGGTCTTCGATCCCCGTACCGACGTGCCGCGTCCGCGACTGCAAAGTGCGATTGTGGTCGGCCCTGCCGGTGAAGACGTGCATTGCGATGAGTATGGCCGGGTGAAGGTACGCTTTCCCGGCACCAGGATGGAAGACCACGCGCATGCCCAGGGCGCCGGCGCCAGCGGCAGCGACCGGGACTCGGCCTGGGTCAGGGTCGCCAGCAACTGGGCCGGCAATCGGTGGGGAGCCCTGGCGCTGCCGCGCGTAGGCGACGAAGTCATCGTCGACTTCCTGGGTGGCGACCCCGACAAGCCGATCGTCATGGCGCGTGTCTACGGTGGCGTGGCGCCGCCGC
Organism: uncultured Massilia sp.; assembly: GCF_913773735.1. GTDB lineage: Bacteria > Pseudomonadota > Gammaproteobacteria > Burkholderiales > Burkholderiaceae_D > Telluria. The sequence continues at coordinate 11,143 of NZ_CAJYEB010000039.1, read as the reverse complement.
CTTCGTTCAGCCATGCCGGCGGCCTTCCCGGCAACAAGTATCTTGCCGGGATCAAAAGCAAGGAAGCCAGGGCTGCCCGCTACAACCAGCTGCGACTGGACGATACGCCCGGACAGATCAGTGCGCAGCTGGCGTCCGAACATGGATATAGCGAACTGAACCTTGGCTGGCTCACGCACCCCCGCAGCGACGGCAAGGGCGAGGCGCGCGGCGAGGGGGTGGAATTGCGCAGCGACCACGCCGTCGCGGTACGCGGCGCGCGAGGTGTTCTCATCAGCGCCGCCGCGTGTCCCCAGGCCGGCGGTCGGCAACTGGACCGCGCGGAACTGGTCGGCCTGGCCGAAGCGTTGCATGGTGTGTTACGACAGTTGTCCGAACTGGCCGCGGTGCATCGTGCGGACGAGACGGACGGCAAGCAGTTGCAGCAACTGATCGGCTTCCTGAAGTCGTGGGAGGCCGGCAGCAATACGGACAAGGACACCGGCGGCGCCGGCGGCAGGCCGGTGGTGGCGGTATCCGCGCCAGCCGGCGTGGCGGTGACCAGCCAGGATAACCTGGCGATCGGCGCGCAAACCCATATCGACATGGTCAGCATCGGCAATACGCAATTGTCGGTGGGGCGCAAGTTGCTGGCCCGCGCGTCGGAGAGTATCAGCCTGTTCGCACATCGCCTCGGCATCAAGCTCGTTGCTGCCAGCGGCAAGCTCGAACTGCAGGCGCATGACGACGACGTCGCGCTCACGTCGTCCAGGCGCATCGTGCTGACCGCGGCCGACGAGATCGTGCTGCAGGCACCGAAAGTCCGATTCGTGGCGCAAGGCGCGCAGGTGGACATCGGCGGCGGCGCTATCACGCAGCAAAGCAGCGGCGAGCACACGATCAAGTCGTCGAAGTTCGCCCATGTCGGCCCGGGCGGTGGCGGCCCGGCCGTCGTGCCGCTGCCGGGGAGTGCCGCGGCCCACGACCAGCAAGTCGTCCTGCGCTGGATCGGTACCGACGAACCCATGCCGAACCAACGGTATCGCATCACCACGGAAGATGGCCGCGTGTTCGAGGGGCGAACCGACGCCGCCGGACTGACCGAACGTTTCAGCAGCGCCGTGCCGTTCGGGCGCTACGACATCGAGGCGCTGGACGACTGATCTCACAGGAGGAGTGCGATGGCGACTGCCGAACATCCCTTGCCCGCCCGGCAGCACGACGGCGCTGCGCGCAAGGCCGAAGGGTTCGCGACACCGAAGGAGGATCAGAAGCCGCAGTGCGCCAGGGTGCTGCCCACGCGCGTACTGCCGGTGATTTTCCTGCCCGGCATCATGGGGTCCAACCTGCGCATGAGCGAGCAGCGGCGCGAGGAACTGGGCAAGAAGGACAATATCGCCTGGCGCCCCGATAGCCTGGGCGCGGCCAACGTGCGCGCGAACGCGAAGGAATCGCCGGGCGACCGCCAGTTGCGGCTGGATCCGCTGCAGACCACGGTCGACATCTATGACCCTGCGGCGGAGTTCGGCGTCAGCGGCGATGGCCGGCACGGCAATGTCGGGCTGGAGGAGAATTTCCGCTCGCCCCTGCTGACCGACGATCCGGCCACGATGCCGAACAGGCGAACCGCCGTGCAAAAGGCAAGGGCGCGAGGCTGGGGCGAGGTCTTCTTCAAGAGCTACGGGAAGCTGTTGCAGCATCTCGAATCGCGCCTGAACAGCACCTTTGCCCACGGCAAGTTGCAGCCGGCATGGCAGGACGTCGTGGGCGTCGATCCACAGGCATGGTCACCGGATCCCAAGCTGCCCCAGAAGGCATTGACCGAAGAGGAGCTGAGGAAGGTGGCCACCGGCTGCTGGTTTGCGGTGTACGCGTTCGGCTACAACTGGCTGCAGTCGAACGGCGACAGCGCGAAGATCATCGCGGTGCGTATCAATCGGGTCATCGACGAGCTGAAGGCTTCCGGTTACGACTGCAACCAGGTGATCGTCGTCACCCATTCCATGGGCGGGCTGGTCGGGCGGGCACTGGTCCACCCCAGTTACGGCAACCTGCAGGACAAGGTGCTAGGCATCGTGCATGGCGTGATGCCGGCCATCGGCGCCCCGGCCGCCTACAAGCGCATGCGGGCCGGTTTCGAGGATCCGGGGATGATGCACGACGCGAAAGCCAGCATTGGCGCGAAGGTTGCCGGTAACTTTGGGGCCGAAGTCACGGCGGTGCTGGCGAATTCACCGGGCGCCTTGCAATTATTGCCCACCGAGTCCTATGGCAATGGCTGGCTGCGTGTGCAGCACAATGGGCGCGAACTGGATGCCTGGCCGAAGCAGGGCGACCCGTATCGTGAAATCTACAAGGTGCGGGCTCGATGGTATGCGCTGTTCCGCGAGGAATGGATCAATCCCTGTGGGCTGCCTGTGGATCATGGTGGCGGAACCTTTGACAGGACGTGCGAGTACATCGACAAGGTGCAGGTTTTTCACAGGACCATCGCCAACACTTACCATCCCAACAGTTATGCGCACTACGGCGCCGACCGCGCACGGCGCAGCTTCGGCGAAGTAGTGTGGGATATCCGGAATTGTGGCAATCCCGCCGGCTGGCAGAACTGGCCCATCGTCCGCGACAGCGGGCAGGGGAGGCTGGAATTTACGGAATGGGATCCGGAAGGCGTCAACAATATCGGTGCGATGCCTTTCGGCGAGAGTTTGTCCGAGCCGATCCATGCAACGCTCCTGGCGCCCTCGGCGCCGGGTGACCAGACCGTTCCCATGAAGTCCGCCGATCACCAGTTGCGCAGTGGGCTGTTCAAGGGGGTATTCCGACAGACCGGCTACGAACACCAGTCCAGTTACCAGGACCCGCGGGCCATTGCGTCGACCCTGTACAGCATCGTGCGTATCGCCCAGCAGGCGAACTGGACGTGCAAATGAGAGCCATTCGACGCCTGCTCCTGGCCGCATTTGCCGCGATCCCGTTGCTCGCCGCCTGCGATGACTATCCCACAGCATGGAAGACGCCGAACATGACCGCCCTCACACCCCGCCTGCAACCGCTGTTCGAAAAGACCAAGCCCGTCTGCTTCGGTCGCTTCATGGTCGATGTGCCGGCGACGGCGACCGTCGTCTGGGGCCGGACGAGTGCGCCGCTGAACATTACCGTCTATCCCAGTGGCCTGGACGAAGTGAAGGCACTGGCGCAACAGTTCATCGACGAACTGAGGAACGAAAAAGCCATTTATCTCGACGATATTCCCTTGCTGATTGCGGTCGATGACGTACGCGAGCCCGACGGGAAAATCGTCACAGGCTATGACGGTTTTGAAGCAATTGCCGGACTCAAGATCAATGGTTACTTCAACTTGAACAACGACGGCGTGGTCATCAATGCGCGCACCCTGAAGCCGCGTCGGGAGCTGGCCACGGCGCTGGTCAATGGCATGGCCCGGCGCATGCGCCAGCGCGCCGAAACCGAGATACCGAGCGAGCCCGGCAACTGTATCGAATATGCCTTCGTGGCCGACGATCCGGACCCGGAAAAGGTGCCGCGCGCCGAATTGGTACGCATCGGCTTCCGCTTGCAGGAATTCCCGGATGCGCACCTGTCGATCGAGATCTATCCGTCGAATCCCCACGATCCGGAAAGCGGCTCGTTGCAACGCCAATGGAAACGCATCCGGGAAGATCCCGCCACGCCCGAGGAACGGAAGGTGCTCGCCGCCACGGCATTCTTCCGCGAAGGAGCGCGCCGGATCCAGGAATGGAAGACCGGCTATGAGGTGCTGATGCGTTCGCCCGACGAGGAGGGATCGTTGTCCCACCATGACTTCCAGCTCAAGTTCTACGGCGTGCCGCACGATCCTTTCCAGCCCGTCATCAAAGTCCGCTTCGAAACCGGCGTCGGCGACAACGCCGCCGGCGCCACCAGGGCCAGCCTGAGCGACGAGGAGGCCATCGCGGTGTGGGATCGGATCACCGGCACACTGCGCATCCGCCCGACGACCGCCGCGCCGGCCAGCGGCGCGCCAGGCGCTGCCGCGCCGCGTGTCGCGCTGGGCGAGCTGGCGGCCACCGGGCGTACCTGTCCCCAGGCCGGCTGGTGGGAACCCACGGCGGGGAGCGGGGCGGCGAGCGGCCCGCGCCGGCACATCGCGGCGGGCGAACGCATGCCGCCGGTGCTTGCGCCCGGAGAGCCGTCGCTGTGGCAAAAGTTCAGGGGCGAGCGCCCGACCCACCGCACGGCGGCGGTCTGGAGACTGGTGGACTACGGCGATGCGCCCGGCCCCGCGCCCGCTCACGAAGGTTGACCGATGCGCAACGTGATTCGTCTCGGTGACGCGACCTCCCATGGGGGCAAGGTCGCCAGCGTGCGCGCGACGCATTGCACGGCCGACGGCGTCCCGGTGGCGTGCGTCGGCGATGCATGCAGCTGTCCCGTCGACGGCCATGACGGCTGCACGATTGCCGAAGGCGATCCCGGCCACGTCATCGACGGCATTGCCGTTGCCTACGACGGACACAAGACGACGTGCGGGGCGATACTGATGGCATCCAGCCGGTGCTTCGGCGGGCAATAGCCAGCCGGGCTGTTGCACCCTGGCAGTCGCCTGCCTCTCGAAAGGTGACACCGCTCAAGATGTTAGCTATAGTTTCCTCAAATAAATAACCGGCCAGCATATCCGCGGAGCCGGCAACGCCGAGGAGACGATCATGAAGTGGTTGAAACGACGCCTGTCGGCCATCACGGAAGCCTTTGGCCTGCGCCGCCGCCTGGGCGCGCTGGTGACGCACGCGCGCGACGGCAGCATCCGCACCGCCATCAATGCCGCGCGCCTGCGCAAGGAAGTCGACCATTCGCTGGACCAGGCGCGGCGCCAGCACCAGGCGGCCACCGAACTTGCCGCGGCCGCGCGCCAGGTGACGGCGCTGTCGGCCGACGTGCGCGCCGGCACCGACGACATCGCCGGCACCGCCGGGCGCAACCTGGCAGCGGCGCGCATCTCGATGGACGAACTGGCCGGCCTCGAGAAACGCATGCGCGCCATCGAATCCCAGGTCGAGGGCTTCGCCCGCACCGTCGGCCAGCTGGTCGACCATTCGCGCGCGATCAGCGAGTTCGGGGCTATCATCGACCGCATCGCCAACCAGACCAACCTGCTGGCCATCAATGCCGCCATCGAGGCGGCGCGCGCCGGCGAGCAGGGACGCGGCTTCGCGGTGGTGGCCTCCGAGGTGCGGCGCCTGTCCCAGCTCGTCAACGCGGAAACCGCCAAGATCGCCGGCGTCAACGGCGAGATGCGCGTGCTGGTCGAATCGGCCAGCGGCGCCACCGCCGACATCCTCGACGGCGTGCATGCCTCCACCCGCGACGCCGGCACGGCGGCGGGACATTTCCAGGCCTTCGTGGCCGACTTCGAGCGCCTGACCGGCACCGTCAACGAGATGGCGGCCGCCACCCAGGCGCTGGACGGCATCAGCCAGGACATCGGCCACAAGGTCGGCGAGGTCGCGCGCAACGCATCCGAGGCCGGCAAGGCGATGGCGGACGCCTCGCGCCGGGTCGACGAGGTGCGCGCCACCACCGAGGAGATCCAGTCCACGCTGGCCGGCTTCCGTACCGGCGGCACGCCGTTCGACGCGCTGGTCGAGGCCACCACGTGGCTGCGCGACGCCGTCGCGCGCTGCCTGGAAGGACACGCCGCGCGCGGCGCCGACGTCTTCGACCAGGCCTACCGCCCGATCCCGCAATCCGATCCGCCGCGCTTCACCACGTCCTACGACGGCGCCGTCGAACGCGACCTGCAGGCCCTGTTCGACCGCGTGCTGGCCGAGCTGCAGGGCTGCGCCTATGCGCTGGCCGTCGACAACCGCGGCTATGCGCCGGCCCACAACGGCAAGTTCTCGCAGCGCCCGACCGGGCGGCGCGAGCACGACCTCGTCCACTGCCGCAACAAGCGCATCTTCGACGACGCGGTCGGCGCGCGCCTGGCGGCGAACCGCCAGCCCTTCCTGTTCCAGACCTACCTGCGCGACACGGGCGAGGTCATCAACGACCTGTCGATGCCGGTCGAGATCCAGGGGCGGCACTGGGGCGCCGTGCGCATCGGCTTCGACTCGGCGCAGATGCGCGCGGCGTTGCCGCTGGCGGCGTGAGCGCTTGGCCGGCGGCGGGTGCACGTCTCCCCGGCGCAGGCCGGAGTCCGATTCCTGCGTACGCGGCTGCACCGGAACATCGGGTCCCGGCCTGCGCCGGGACGCCGGTTTTTCTGCCGACATCACTATGCGTGCCGGCGCGGCCGCGATTGCAAATGTGATCGCTAACATGCACAATGTCGTCTCAACAATAAAGCCAAAGAGGACTGGATGAGACTGCAATTGACGCGCATGCTGGTTGCGCTAACATCGGCATATGCCTGCATGCCGGCCGCGGGCGCCGCGCCGCTCGCCACGCTGGACCGCAACGGCGCCTGGGTATCGGTCGAGGCCTGGGGCCCGAACGTAGTCCACGTGACCATCGCCGTGGACAAGGCCGAGGTGCTGAAGGGCCCCGGCTACGGCATCCTGCCGAAGAACGCCGACAACAGCGCCTTCCGCCACGTGGCCGGCGCCGACGGCGACGTGTTCACGTCGAAGGGCATGACGCTGCGCGTGAACCCGGCCCCGCCGGCGCGCACGCCGAGCCAGGGCGAGAAGTACTTCGCGCCGGCGCTGGCCCCGGTCGGCCTGCAGGTGACCAATGCCAAGGGCGACAAGGTGCTGGACATGGGCGGCTGGGAGATGTCGCCGCACACCGTCAACGGCGAAAAGACCTGGCAGGTCGGCGCCTCGTTCGCCGCGCCGCGCGACGAGCACCTGTACGGCATGGGCCAGAACCAGGAGTCGCTGTCCGGCATCGACCTGCGCGGCCGCGTCCTCGATTGCAAGCACTGGTACGACGCGCCGGGCGGGGAGAGCGTGTGCGTGCCCTTCATGGTGTCGTCCAAGGGCTACGGCATCGTCTGGGACAACCCGTCGGCGACCCGCTTCCAGGGCGCCATCAACGGCCGCACCGTGTTCCAGTCGCAGGTGGGCGAGCGCGTCAGCTTCTTCGTCATCACCGGCGCCACGCCCGAGGAGATCTACTCGGGCTATGCGCGCCTGACCGGCCGGACGCCGATCCCGCCGAAGGCCGCGTTCGGGCTGATCCAGTCCAAGGCGCGCTATGCCTCGCAGGACGAGGTGCTGCGCGTGGCGAACACCTACCGCCAGAAACAGTATCCGCTCGACGTGATGGTGGTCGACTGGTTCTACTGGACCCGCATGGGCCAGATGGACATCAACCCGGCCGAGTTCCCCGATCCGGACGGCATGAACAGGCAGCTGCACGGCATGGGCATGCAGTCGATCATCTCGATCTGGCCGCGCTACGAAACGGCGGGCCGCTATTTCAACGAGCTCGACGCCAAGGGCTACCTGCTGAAGGATAAGGAGGGCAAGACCGTCGACGGCCTGCCGTTCCGCTCCGACCGCACGGGCGGCCTGATCGACGCCACCAATCCGCAGGCGCGCCAGTGGTTCTTCGAGAAGGCGCGCGACAACATCCTGGCGCACGGCTTCGACTACCCGTGGCTGGACGAGACCGAACCGGACCTGGTGCCCAGCGGCTTCTTCTATGCGATCGGCTCGGGCGACCGCTACCACAACCTGTTCCCGCTGCTGCACGTGGAAGGCTTTTCCGACAACCTGCGCGCCTGGAAGCCGAACAAGCGTGCGCTGGTACTGTCGCGCGCCGCCTACCTCGGTTCGCAGCGCACCGGGGCGCTGTTCTGGTCCTCGGACATCCAGTCCACCTGGGAAGCGCTGCAGCGCCAGATCCCGGCCGGCCTGAACATGGTGGCGTCCGGGATCGCCCTGTGGGGCAACGACATCGGCGGCTGGCAGTCGCTGCCGGCGACCACGACGGCCACCAAGGCGCCGCTGGTCGACCCGTCCGACGCGCGCGCGGTGGTGGGCCAGTACCACGACTACCCGGAACTGATGACGCGCTGGTTCCAGTACGGCACCTTCCTGCCGACGCTGCGCCTGCACGGCCAGCGCAAGGAGTCGGAAATGTGGTCCTTCGGCAAGGACGCCGAGCGCATCATGGCGCGCTACGACACGCTGCGCTACCAGCTGATCCCGTACATCTACAGCCAGGCCAAGTTCACCCACGACACCGGCGCGCCGTTCATGCGTCCGCTGTGGATGGATTTCCCGAACGACCCGAACGTGGCCAACCTGGGCACGCAATACATGTTCGGCCCGGCCTTCCTGGTGGCGCCGGTCACGGAGCAGGGGCAGGTCGAGAAGGACGTCTACCTGCCGGCCGGCAGCGCGTGGTACGACTTCTGGACCAACCAGAAATTTGCCGGCGGCCAGTGGGTCAGGACCGCCGCGCCGGTCGACCGCATCCCGGTCTACGTGAAGGCCGGCTCGATCGTGCCGCTGGGCGCCGAGGTGCAGTCGACGGCGAGCAGGCAGGCGATCGCACAGGTGCTGGTGTACCCGGGCACGGACGGCGAATTCGACCTGTACGACGACGACGGCATCTCCTACGACTACGAGAAGGGCAAGTCGAGCCTGACGAAGCTGCGCTGGAGCGATGCCGGCGGCAAGCTGAGCGCCAGTGGCGGCGATGCCGGCGTGGCGAAGGCGTTGCCGGGGCTGGTGAAAGTGGTCGGCAAGTAAGCCGATGGCGTGCACGGTGGCGCCACCGTGCACGCGCGAGCACTACATCGGCGCGCCAGGCCCGTCGGCGTACGGCCCGCCCGCCAGTTCGAAGGCGCGGCGCACTGCCCGCAACAGGCGCGCGGCCAGGCCGGTCGAGGCGGGGAACGGGCGGCGGGGGGCGGGGACGCCGGTCGTATTCATGCTCATGCGAAAATGTGGAAAACGGCAAGCCCCGACCTTACCCCCAGGACGGGCGCCGGTCCAATTTCGTTTTCCGATCGCGGTAATAAGCGCAGGAAATAGTACACAAAGCGGCACCGAACACAGCGGAGGCGGGAATGTTCGAAGTCATCCTCCAGTTCCTCGTCGAGTTCGTCGGCGAAATCCTGCTGCAGATCCTCGTCGAATTCCTGGTCGAAATGGGCCTGCACGGCGTGGCCGAGCCGTTCCGGCGCCGGCCGCATCCGGGACTGGCCGCCATCGGCTACCTGGTCTTCGGCGCCGTGGCCGGCGCCGCCAGCCTGTGGCCGTTCCCGGCCTACCTCGTGCCCGGCCCCTGGCGCATCGCCAACCTGGCGCTGGCGCCCGTGCTGGCCGGGCTGGCGATGTGCGCCGTGGGCGCCTGGCGCGCGCGCCGCGGCCAGCCGGTGCTGCGCCTGGACCGCTTCGGCTACGGCTACCTGTTCGCACTGGCGCTGGCGCTGGTGCGGTTCTGGTTCGCGCGCTGAGCCGCCGAGCCACCGAACCGCTGCTGCGGCGCCGCGGACCGCCGCAGCGGCACGGGCCCTGGCGGCGCGGCGGCGTTCAGCCGTACGGCGTGTAGTCGAAGCCGTTGCCGATGATCGCAGCGACGGCGCCCTGGTTTTCCGCGCTCTCGCTGATCATGCCCAGCGCCTGGGCGGCGGTCACGACGTGCTGGTCCAGCGCATTGGTCCAGTAGTCCAGGCCGGCCTGTTCGGCGGGGCGGTGCAGCACGTTCATGTAGATCTTCGAGACCAGGTCCAGGTTGCTCGGCGCGCTGCCGTAGGCATCGATGAATTCCTTCGACTGCATGAAGCCGGCGGCCACCTCGGTCAGCGTGGTGCCGTGGTCCATGGCGTTCATCCAGAAGCCCAGGCCACCCTTGTCCGGGGTGCGGTTGAACGCGGCCTGGTAGATGCGGTAGGCCTGGCCGCCGGTGCCGTCGATGTCCAGCGCGACGCTGGTGTCGCCGAAGTGCAGGCGTTCGACGCCGCTGAGCAGGTCGGTGCCGCCGTGCGCCGCCACGGTGAAGCCGCCGCCCGCGGCCTTCGCGATCGCATAGTCGGCGCGCGCGCCGCCGTAGGCAGCCGTGTCGAGGCCGGCGCCGCCGGCCACCTGGCGGAAGCTGGCGCCGTCGACGATGGTCGCGGTCGCCGCGGGTTTCGCCAGCGTCGCGTTGGTCGGGCTGCCCAGCGACAGCGAAAACGACTCCAGCGCTTCCGCGCGCGTATCCGCGTCGATCGTCACGCGCACGGTCTGCGTGGTCGTGCCGGGCGCGAACACGAGCTTGCCGCCGGCGCTCTCGAAATCGTTGGTGTCGGCGGTGCCCGAACGGGTGTCGTAGTACACCTCCACCATCGACGCCGACGGGGCGTTCAGGGAAACCACGAAATCGACGTAGCCGTCCTTCTCGCCGACGATCGTGTCGGCCACGCTGATCAAGGGCTGCGCCACGCTGGCCTGGCCGTGCGCGCCGATGGTCGCATGGCCGCTGCCGCGCGCCACGTCCACCACGCCGGCGCCGCTGCCCGAGAGCGCGCCCAGCACCAGGCTGAACATCTCCGCCGGTTCGGCCGCGCCGTCGTGCGGCAGGGCGACGGTGACCGTCTTGACGGTCTCGCCGGCGCCGAAGGTGAGGGTGCCGCTGGCCGGGACGTAGTCGCTGCCCGCGACGGCGCTGCCGTTGGCCGTGCCGTAGGCCACGCTGAACGCGCCGCCGACGGCCTTGTCCAGCACCACGGCGAAGGTCGCGGTGTCGGCGCTGGCGTCGACGACGACGTCGCGCACCGACAGCGCGGCGTGGTGGGCGGCGTCGGCCAGCGTGTCGTCGTCGACGATGGTGGCGACGCCGGCAAAGTTGGCGATGACGGCGTTGGCGGGGCTGTTGAGCGTCAGCGCGAAGGTTTCCAGCCCTTCGACGTTCAGGTCTTCGGGGATCGTCACGCGCACCACCTGCGTGGTCTGGCCGGGCGCGAACACCAGCTGGCCGCCGGTCGACTCGAAGTCGCCGGAGCTGCCGGCGGTCAGCGAGTAGGAGTTGTAGTAGACGCTGACCTCGTTCTGCGAGGGCGCGTCGAGCGTGACGACGAAGTCGACGTAGCCATCCTTTTCGCCCACGAACGGGTTGTTGACGCTGATGGCCGGCTGGGCGCGCGGGGTCTGGCCATGCGCGCCGATGGTGGCCTGGCCGATGCCGTCGGCGACGTCGACGACGTTCGCGCCGGCGCCGGAGACGG
>NZ_CAJYEB010000038.1 GCF_913773735.1 uncultured Massilia sp. | reverse complement strand
GATCGGCGCACCGCAGAACATCGTACGCCACCCCGACATGCCGCCCGAGGCGTTCGCCGACCTGTGGGCGACCATCGGCAGCGGCCGGCCATGGAGCGGCATGGTGAAGAACCGCTGCAAGAACGGCGACTTCTACTGGGTGATGGCGAACGTGACCCCGGTCCTCGAGCACGGCAAGGCGGTCGGCTACATGTCGGTCCGCACCAAGCCGTCGCGCCAGGAGGTGGCGGCCGCCGAACGCACGTATGCCGCCATGCGCGACAAGCCGGGGAGCGTCGTCCTGCGCCAGGGCCGGCTGGTCGACACGGGCCTGCGCGGCCGGCTGGCGGCGCTGGGGAACATGCGCATCGCCACCCAGGCCGCGCTCCTGGCCGCGCTGACCACCGCGGGCGCCATCGCGCTCGGCGCCGGCGCCGCCACGGCATGGCAGGCCGGCCTGGCGCTGCTGGTGGGCCTGGCCGGCATCCTGTCGTGGTTCCTGGTCCAGCGGCGCATCCTCCAGCCGCTGCGCGGCGCGACGGCGCTCGGCCTGCGGCTGGCCGGCGGCGACATGACCACGCTGCACTGCGCCGCGACGGACAGCGAGATGGGGCGGCTGGTCTCGGCCCTGCGCCAGGTCGGCATCAACCTGCGCAGCGTCATCGGCGACGTGCGGACGAACTTCGGCCAGATGCGCGTCGCCAGCAGCGAGATCGCGCAGGGCAATCTGGACCTGTCGGGCCGTACCGAAACGCAGGCGTCCAACCTGCAGCAGACCGCGGCCAGCATGGAGGAACTGTCGCGCAGCGTCGAGGACAATGCGCAGCACGTCGCGACGGCGTCGGCACTGGCCGAGAAGGCCGTGGAGACCGCCACCCAGGGCCAGGCGTCGGTCGCGACGATGCTGGCGTCGATGGACGCCGTCGCCGCCTCCTCGCGCCAGGTGCTGGACATCATCGGCATGATCGACGCCATCGCCTTCCAGACCAATATCCTCGCCCTGAACGCCGCGGTGGAGGCGGCGCGCGCGGGCGAACACGGACGCGGCTTCGCGGTGGTCGCGAGCGAGGTGCGCAGCCTGGCGGCGCGCTGCAGCGCGTCGGCCCGGGACGTCGCGCAACTCGTCAACGCCTCGCTCGCGAAGGTCGACGACAGCGTGCGCATCAGCCATGTCGTCGGCGAGCAGGTCCACCACGTCACCGCGGCGATCGGGGACGTCAAGCAGGTGATGCACGAGATCGCCATCGCGGCGCGCGAACAGTCGCGCGGCATCGCCCAGGTGAACGCGGCCGTGTCCCACCTCGACGGCCTGACGCAGCAGAATGCCGCCCTGGTCGAGCAGGCCGCCGCGGCCACCGTGAGCGTGGTCGAGCAGACCGACGGCATCGCCAATGCCCTGGCCGTGTTCAAGCTCGACGATGCCGGCGCGCCCGCCAGGGAAGCGGCCGACCGCCGTTCCGTCCCCCGGCGGCAACCGGTAGCGCAGATCGGCTGAGCCGGCGCCCCCTGCCCCGCCGCATCGGTGCAGCAGCGCACCGATGCCCGGCCGGCGCCGGCGTATGGTGACGGGACAGGCGGGCGCACCGGCCGGCGACGCGCCGGGCCGGGCGCCCTTCGTTCACCTCGTCGATGGGAGTCTCATGCACAAGCACAAAGCCGCCATACTCGGAGGACTGGTCGCCGGCGTCGTCACGACCGCCTTCATGGTCGCCGGCCGCAAGACCGGCCTGCTGACCAAGACGCTGGACCGCGACGCGGTCGACTGGATCGACCGCACCACGGACTCGCGCGCCGTGATCGGCGACACCGGCACCAGCGTCGTCGAATTCGCCAACCACCTGGGCGCGTCGGCCGCCTTCGGGGCCGCCCTGCCGACGCTGCGCGCGTGCGCGCCGGACCTGTCGCCGGTCGCGCTGGGCACGCTGTACGGCACCGCGCTGTACGCCGTCAACATCGCCGGCATCGCGCCGCTGCTGGGCATCACGGAGGGCGAGGTGCAGGCCGGCCCGCGCAAGGCCGGCGAGCGCTGGGCCGTGCACGTGCTGCAGGCCGTGGTCACGGCGCTGGTCGCCGAACGGCTGGAGCGCTTGCCCAACTGAGTCCGCGCGCGCGTCCGCCGCGCCGCGTCATGCCGGCGCGCGCAGCGACTGCGCCAGCATGTCGAACAGCGTGCGCGCCGCCGGCGCCATGCTGTGGTCGCGCCGCGTGATCAGGCCGAGCGTGCGCTTGATCTCGGGGTTCACCAGCGGCACGCCGACGATGCCGTCCTGCCGCCCCGGCCGCACCGACAGGCCGGGGACCGCCGCCACGCCCAGGCCCGCCTCGACGAGCGCCAGCACGCCGGACACGTGGTTCACCTCGCACAGGATCACCGGGTGCTTCTCGATGCCGGCCAGCGCGGCGTCGATCACGGTGCGGTTGCCGCTCGACTTGGCGACCGAGATGTAGCGCTCCTCCACGGTCTCCTTCCAGCTCAGCACCTTGCGCCGCGCCAGCGGATGGTCGGGCCGCATCGCCAGCACATAGCTCTCGACGTGGACCGGCTCGAACACGATCTCCGGGTTTTCCGCGCCGGCGAAGTTGATGCCGAAATCCGCCTCCCCGCGCAGCACGAGGTTCAGCACGTCCTGGGCGCTCTCGTCGTGCACGCGCACGCGGATGCGCGGGTAACGCGCGGAAAAGCGCCCCAGCACCTCGGGCAGGAAATGCCAGACCGCCGACGGCACGCACGCCAGCGTCACCGTGCCGGTGCGGTGCGCGGCCAGGTCGGCGATGCCCAGCACGGCGTCTTCGAGGCCGTCCAGCGCCGTGCGCACGTTGACGAGGAAGGTCTCCCCCACATTGGTCAGCTGCACGCGCCGCGTGGTGCGCTCGAACAGCTTCACGCCCAGGCTTTCCTCCAGCTTGTCGATGCGCCGGCTCAGGGCCGACTGCGACAGGAACAGGTCGGCCGCCGCCTGGCGGAAGCTGGCCCGTTCGGCGACGGCGACGAAGGCCTGCAGGTCGAGGATGTCGTAATTGATGCGCATGACGCAAGAATACGCCAGAAAATTGCAATTATCAAATCAGTCGTTCTGGCGGATCATTGGCGCCATAACACCACCAGCCTCGACAAGAAGGCCATTCATGGAGACAACCATGCGCCATCCAAGCGTCCTCGCGGCACTGCTGTTCGCCACCACCCCTTGCCTGGCCCAGTCCAGCGTCAATCTCTACGGCATCGTCGATGTGGGCCTGCGCTCGCTGCACGGTTTGAGCGCCGGCAATACCCCGCTGCCGTCGGGCAGCGTGAACGCCGTCGCCAGCGGCGTCGACAACACCAGCCGCTGGGGCATCCGCGGCCAGGAAGCGCTCGGTGGCGGTTGGAACGCCGTGTTCCGCCTCGAAGGCGGTATCAACGCCGACACCGGTACCCAGGCCAAGAACGACCGCCTGTTCGACCGCCTGGCCTGGGCCGGCCTCGAGACCCCGTACGGCACGCTGGCGCTGGGCCGCCAGACGAACCTGGTGTCCGACGCGCTGATCCCCGTCGACCCGCTCGGCAAGCGCTTCGCCTCGTTCAACCCCAACGTCAACGTCGCGGGCCTGAGCAACACCAGGTTCGGCACCCATGGGTTCGGCACGCAGTACGGTCCCAGCGGCTACGCCGACAATTTCTACCGCCTCGACAACACGATCAAGTACACCGCCACCGTCGGCCCCTGGCAGGCGCGCGCCGCCTACTCGGCCGGCGAGGTGGCGGGCGATGCCGACGCCTCGTCCGCGCAGGGCGTGGCGCTGGCCTACCAGCAGCGCGACTGGACGGTGTCGGGCGCCACGATGCGCCTGCGCAGCCGCGAGGGCCAGCCGCTGGACGCCTGGTCGCTCGGCGCCGCCGTGCGCCTGGACGCCTGGCAGTTCAAGGCCAACGCGGCCCGCAACACCGCCGACACGGGACCGGGCCAGAGCGTCCACCAGCGCATCCTGTCGGCCGGCGTCAACCGCGCCATCGGGCCGGGCCTGCTGCTGACGGCGGCCTGGTACGGCGTGCGCCGCGACGCCACCGGCCACCCGGACGACGGCTTCGACCGCGAATTCCTGTTCGTCGAGAAGTCGCTGGCGCCACGCACCACCGCCTACGTCGAAGCCGACTACACGACCTGGCGCGGCGACGCCGCCGGCACCACCGCATCCCGCCCGAACGACCGCCACGGCGCCGCCCTGACGCTGGGCCTCATGCAGAAATTCTAAGGAGACGTCACCATGCGACCACACCACTTCATCCTGCGCGCCGGCGCGGTGCTCGCGACCCTCGCGTTCGCCGCCGGCGCAGCCGGCGCCGCCGACCTGCGCGTCGTCAGCTCGGGCGGTTTCGCCCAGGCCTACAAGGACTTGTCCGGCCCTTACGAACAAGCCAGCGGCGACCACCTGGTCTCCGAATGGGGCCCGTCGATGGGCGCGACGAAGAACGCGATTCCCGCGCGCCTGGCGCGCGGCGAACCGATCGACGTCGTCATCATGGTCGGCGACGCGCTCGACAAGCTGATGGCCGAGGGCAAGCTGGAACCGGGCAGCAAAGTCGTGCTGGCGAATTCGCCGATCGCCTGCGCCGTGCGCCACGGCGCCGCCAGGCCGGACATCGGCACCGTCGACGGCCTGCGCAAGGCCTTCCTGCAGGCGCGGCACGTCGCCTATTCGGACAGCGCCAGCGGCGAATACATCAAGCGCGAGCTGATGGACAAGCTGGGCATCCGCCAGCAGATGGAAGGCAAGGCCGCCCAGATCCCGGCCACGCCGGTGGGCGAGATCGTGGCCCACGGCGACGCCGACTTCGGCTGCCAGCAGCGCAGCGAACTGCAGCCGGTCAAGGGCATCGACATCGTCGGCCTGCTGCCGCAGGAAGTACAGCTGAAGACCGAGTTCTCCGGCGCCGTCGTGCGCGGCAGCCGCCATGCCGGCGAGGCGCGCGCGCTGCTGCGCTTCCTCGCCGCGCCGGCCAACGCGCCAGCCATCGAGGCGACCGGGCTCGAGCCGGTCGCGCCCATGCACGCCGCGCACTGAACGCCACCCTTGCGCCGGCCCCGCGCCGGCGCCCATTCTTTCGAGAGGCCACCATGTCCATCCAATCCACCACCGGGGCCGGCCACGCCGCTCCTGCCGCGCCGGCCGCGCACGGCGCCGCCCAGCCGGCGCGCCCGCAATCGAAGCTGGCGACCGTCATCCGCGTGACGAGCGGTAACTTCATCGAGATGTACGACTTCTTCCTGTTCGGGTTCTACGCCAGCCACATCGCCGCCGCGTTCTTCCCGGCCACGAGCGAGTACGCCGCGCTGATGATGACCTTCGCGACGTTCGGCGCCGGCTTCTTCATGCGCCCGCTCGGCGCGATCTTCCTGGGCAGCTACATCGACCGCATCGGGCGCCGCAAGGGCCTCGTGCTGACGCTGGCGATCATGGCGTCCGGCACGGCGCTGATCGCCTTCGTGCCCGGCTACGCCACCATCGGCATGCTCGCGCCGCTGCTCGTGCTGGTCGGCCGCCTGCTGCAGGGCTTCTCGGCCGGCGTGGAACTGGGCGGCGTGTCGGTCTACCTGTCCGAGATGGCCACGCCCGGCCACAAGGGCTTCTACGTCAGCTGGCAGTCGGCCAGCCAGCAGCTCGCCGTGATCTGCTCGGCCGCGCTGGGCTACGGCCTGAACCAGGCGATGCCGAAGGACGTCATCGCCGACTGGGGCTGGCGCATCCCGTTCTTCATCGGCTGCTCGATCATCCCGATCGTGTTCTACATCCGCAAGTCGCTGCAGGAAACCGAAGCCTACCTGGCGCAGAAGACGCGCCCGACCTTCGGCCAGATGATGCGCACGATCGGCGCCAACTGGCTCCTGGTCACCGTCGGCACCATGCTGATCGTGCTGACCACGGTCGCGTTCTACCTGATCACCGTGTACACGCCGACCTTCGGCAAGAGCGTCCTGAAGCTGACCACCGAGGAAAGCCTGCTGGTGACCCTGTGCGTCGGCGTCTCGAACTTCATCTGGCTGCCCGTGATGGGCGCCGTGTCCGACCGCATCGGCCGCTGGCCCGTGATGGCCACCTGCGCCGCGCTGACCGCCATCACGGCCTACCCGGCGCTGTCCTGGCTGATCGCCCACCCGAGCTTCGGCAACATGGTCATGATCGAACTGTGGCTGTCCTTCCTGTACGGCAGCTACAACGGCGCGACCATCGTGGCGCTCACCGAGATCATCCCCGTGCAGATCCGCACCACCGGCTTCTCGCTGGCCTACAGCCTGGCCACGGCGCTGTTCGGCGGCATGACCCCGCTGCTGTCGACCTGGCTGATCGAGACCACCGGCGACAAGGCGGCCCCGGGCTACTGGATGGCGGGCGCCGGCGCGATCAGCCTGCTGGCCACGTTCCTGATCTACCGCGGCATCGTCAAGGCGCGCACCTGACCCGGGCGCCGCGCTCCGGGTATCATGGCGGCGACGCACTCCAGGAGCCCGACATGCCGACGTCCTCATCGCCCCCCGCCCCCGCGCGCAACTGGTTCGACCAGGGCGGCAGCGCCTACGCGCGCTTCCGCCCCGAGTATCCGCCGGCGCTGGCCGCCTTCCTGGCCGCGACGGCCCCGGCGCGGACCCTGGCCGTGGATGCCGGCTGCGGCAACGGCCAGTTGACCCAGCTGCTGGCGCCCTGCTTCGGGCACGTGATCGGCGTCGACCCGAGCGCCGACCAGATCGCGAACGCGGCGCCGGATCCGCGCATCGACTACCGCTGCGCGCCGGCCGAACGCATGCCGGTCGCGGACGGCAGCGCCGACCTGGTCACGGCGGCCCAGGCGGCGCACTGGTTCGACCTGCCGGCCTTCTACCGCGAGGTGCGGCGCATCGGCCGTCCCGGCGCCGTGCTGGCGCTGGTCAGCTACGGCGTGCTGCGCATGGACGAGGCGCTCGACGCCCGCTTCCAGGCGTTCTACCGCGACGAGATCGGCCCGTACTGGCCGCCGCAGCGGCATCTCGTCGACACGGGCTATGCCACCATCGACTTCCCGTTCGCGGAAGTCGCCCCGCCCACGCTGGAAATCCGCTGCGACTGGTCGCTGCCCCAGTTCCTCGGCTACCTCACGACGTGGTCCGCCGTGCGCAGCGCGCGCGAGGCCGGCCGCGACGCCCTGCTGGCCGCCTTCGCGCACGACATGTCGGCGGCCTGGGGCGACCCGGACACCGCGCGCACGGTGCGCTGGCCGCTGAACATGCGCATCGGGCGGCTGTAGCGGTCCGGGGTGACGCGCCCCGCGACGATCCGGCGCGCGCCGCGCCCGGCATCGATCCTGCCGCTGCTGGCCGCCATCGCGGCCGGCCTCGCGCTCGGCGTCGCCGCCCCCGCGGCGGCCGTGCACACGCACGTGCTGAGCGAACTCTTCATCCGCCTGCTCGGCTGGATCATGTGCCCGCTGGTGTTCTGCATGCTGGTCGACGGCGCGGCCGCGCTCGGCCGCAACCGCGGCGTCGGCCGCACCGGCCTGGCCATGCTGCTGTACTTCGGCGCCATGTCGCTGCTGTCGATGCTGGCGGGCCTCGTGGCCGGGGTGGTCCTCGAGCCGGGCCTCGGCATGGCCGCCGCGGCGGACGGCGGCGCGGCGCTGGCGCGCCACGGGACGCTCGCGCCGCACCTGCTGCCGAACTGGATGGCCTACCTGCCGGCGCTGCAGCCGAACAACCTGGCCGTGCTGGCCCTGGCCGTGCCGTTCGGTGTGGCCGCCGGCTTGCAGCCGCGGCTGCGCCTGCTCGACGCCGTCGGCGCCGTCGGCGCCGTGCGCGACGGCCTGCTGGCGGCGGTGCGCGCGGTGCTGTGGCTGGCGCCGGCGGCGGCGTTCGGCGCCATGGCGTCGGCCGTCGGCCGCGCGGGCCTGGCCTCGCTGCTGCCGCTGCTGCGCTTCGTGGCGGCCATCAACCTGGCCAGCATCCTGTTCGTGTTCCTCGTGTACGGCGGCGTCGCGCGCCTGGCGCGGCTGCCGCTGGCGCGCTTCCTGGTGTTCCTGCGCGACGAACTGGTGCTCGTCGCCTCCACCGGCGCGACCCTGGCGGCGCTGGCGCCGCTGAGCGACCGGCTGGCGCGCCTGGGCTGCCCGCGCCGGCTGACCGACATCGTGCTGCCGTTCTCGTATTCGCTGAACCTGTCCGGCACCTACCTGTACATCGCGATGGCGCTGGTGTTCCTCGCCGAGGCGTCGGACGTGCACCTGGGCTGGCACGAACTGGCGCTGATGTTCGGCGTCGGCCTGCTCTCGAGCAAGGGAGCGGCCGGCGTCGCCGGTTCGGCCCTGGCGACGCTGGTGGCGACGGCGGCGCTGCTGCACGTCGCGTCGGCCGACACGGTTGCGCTGCTGGTCGCGATCGACCGCACGATGAAGTGCCGGCTGCTGACCAATGTGATCGGGCACGGCCTGGCCTGCGTCGTGCTGGCGGCCGCGGACGGCAGCCTGGACCGGGAGGCGCTGCGCAGGGCCCTGGAGACGGACTGGCCGGACCGGCCACGCCGTCCCTGACGCGACGGCGCAGGGCCGAGCGGGGTGCCGCAGCGCAGGCGCCCGTCCAGGCGACGGCCGCCGCCACGCCGTCACATCGTCACGCCGTCACACCCACGCCCGCCAGGCGATCCGCGTTTTCCCGGATGAACGTGCTCACGGCATCGCACAGCAGCCGCACGCGCTTGGTGCGCCGGGTATCGCCATGGGTCAGCAGCCAGACGTCCCCGACGTGCCTGACCGGGCCGCCGGCGACCCGCACGAGCGCCGGATCGGCATCGCCCAGGAAACACGGCAGCAGCGAGACGCCCATGCCGGCGCGCGCGGCCTCGAACTGCGAGCGCATTTCGGTGAACCGGACCGGCGTCGCCGCCATCGTCATGCCGCCGCCGGGCGTCCAGTCCGCCGGCACGACCTCGTCCCGCCCCAGCAGCCAGGCCACGGGCGCCGGCGAACGGGCGTCCACCAACGCCCGGCTGGCGTAGAACGCCACGCGAAATGCGCACAGGCGCTTGCCGTAGAGGTTATCGGGCGGCATGGCCTTGCCGACCACGACGCGCAGCGCGACGTCGGCTTCGCGGTTGCCGAGGTTGACGACCGACGTCGACCCCAGCACCTCCAGGGCGATATCGGGATAGCGTTCCCGGAACGCGGTGAGCGTCGGCATCAGGAGGTCGGTGGCGAACGACACCGGCAGCGTGAAGCGCAGCGGGCCGGAAACGTCCTGGTCGCGGCCGAACACGCGGGCCTCGATCTGCGCCGACGTCGCCGCCATCTGCGCCGCCAGGTCCACGATCGCGCCGCCCGCCTCCGTCAGCCGGTACCCGGTCGCCAGCTTCTCGAACAGCCTGGTGTCGAGCTTGCGCTCGAGCCGGCCGATCGCGCGCAGGACGGTGGCATGGTTGACGTCCAGCGCGTGGGCCGCGGCGCGGACGGTGCCGCCCTTGGCGACGGCGAGGAACATGCGGATTTCATCCCAGTGATCCATGGTGCGTTTTTTCACAAGTCTTGTGCTCGATTCGCTAGTTTACCCGACGATCACCGCCCCGTAAGATCGTCGTATCCGGCAGCGCTGGTGCGGTATCGCACAGCCGCCGCCGATATTCCCAACACCAGTAAGGGCACCGACAACATGGGCAAACTCGACTCGAAAATCGCCGTCGTCACCGGCGGCTCCAGCGGCATCGGCCTCGCCATCGCCGAACGCTTCATCCAGGAAGGCGCAACGGTCTACATCACCGGGCGCCGCAAGACGGAACTCGACGCCGCCGCGCGCCGCCTCGGCGACGGCGCCAGGGCCGTGCAGAGCGACGTCTCGGACCTCGGCAGCCTCGCGCGGCTGTTCGCGACGGTACAGGAACGGGAGGGACGGCTGGACGTCCTCGTGGCCAATGCGGGCGTCATCGCCGCCAGTCCGATCCGCGACGCCAGCGAAGCGCACTTCGACGGCATGTTCGACGTCAACGTGAAAGGCACCTACTTCACCTTGCAGAAGGCGCTCCCGCTGATGTGCGACGGCGGCGCGATCGTCCTCGTGTCGTCCTGCCTGGCGACCAAGGGCTATCCGGGCCACAGCGTCTACAATGCGACGAAGGCGGCGGTGCGCTCGCTCGTGCGCACCGCCGCCGCGGAGCTGGTGGCCGATGGCATTCGCGTGAATACGCTGAGCCCCGGCCCGGTGGACACCCCCATCATCGAGGCGCAGGTCGGATCGCCGGAGGCGGCCGACGCGTTCCGACGGCAGGCGGCCGCCCACGTGCCGCTGGGCCGTATCGGACGCCCGCAGGAACTCGCGGCCGCCGCGCTCTTCCTGGCCTCCGACGACAGCAGCTTTGCCACCGGGATGGACCTGGTGATCGATGGCGGCATGACGCAGCTCTGATCCCGACATCGTCGCAGTCCACGCCACGCCGCGGCCAGCCTGGTCGCAGCGTGGGGACGGGTGGCGGGTGGCGGGACGGCCCCGTTCCGCACCGGCCATCTTTTCAAAGAGAACATTCCCCGGCCGCGCACAGGCGCCGGCGAATCCGCCGCGCGTCGCGCCCGAGCAACGCAATCCCCGTCCTTCGCAGGCAAACACAAAGCAAATCGCCCTGCGCTACCACAAATTACTTCATCAGCATTGCTTTTTGCTTGCTATGCAGAAATAATTTCCCCGTCTGTACATTCTCCCGCTCCCGCAGCGTCGCCGTCGACGCTTCATCGCCCGGGCAATCCTCACTCTCCTATTCGTGCGCTCACCATGATCGACCAAACGTTCGCCGCCGCCCAGCCGGGCTTCCTGTCCCATTCCCCCGACACCGAGGCGGGCCGTACCGAAATCGTCTTCGTCGAGGATAACGTTCCCGACCTGTCGTCGGTCCTGAACGGACTGCGCCCCGGCATCGAGTTCGTCGTACTCGACAGCAAGGCGGACGGCCTGGACCAGATCGCCGCCTACCTGCAAGGCCGTGGCGACGTCGACGCGGTCCACATCGTCTCGCACGGCAGCGAGGGCGTGGCCCAGCTGGGCACGGCCAGCCTGAGCGCCGCCACCATCGCCACCCATGCCGGCGCGCTGGCCGCGATCGGCGCGGCGCTGGCGGACGACGGCGACATCCTGCTGTACGGCTGCGACACCGGCGCGGGCGAAACCGGCCAGGCGCTGCTGCAATCGCTGTCGACGCTGACCCGCGCCGACGTGGCCGCATCGGACAACGCCACCGGCGCCGCCGCGCTGGGCGGCGACTGGCTGCTGGAGTCGCACGTGGGCACGATCGCCAGCGCCAACCCGTTCACGGGCGCCTTCGCCGCCGCCTATGCCGGCGTATTTTCCGGCACCTACGGCGATTCGGTGGTGACCACCGGGGAATTCATGATGGCAGCGGCCCGTCCCGGCCAGTCCGGCACGCTGTGGGTCAACGACGGCGGCGTCGCCAACGCCCCGTGGGGCAGCGGCGGCCCGGGACACGAACTGTCGTTCATGGTCGAGAAGATCTTCTACCCCGACACCTACAACCCCGGCGTGCGCGGCCGCTTCGAATACAACACCGGCGACGGCCAGTGGCACACGGTGCTGGTGACCTACTATGACAGCAGTGTCAACCCGCCGCTCGTCCACGACAACGGCGGCACGCCCGCGCCGTACGGCGCGCTGGTCCGCTATGTCGACGAGCGCCCGAACGACGACACCACCCAGCAGATGCACATCCGCTTCTGGGATCCCGTCAACAACACCGGCTACAACTCGTCCAGCTTCAAGGTCGCCGCCGACCTCGCGCCGACCGGCATCGGCGCCCTGACCCAGAACCTGTGGAGCGGCACCGCCAGCGGCGCCGCCATCACCGTCCTGAAAGCGATCGACACCGGCACCGCCGCCGGCGGCCTGTACGAGCTGGTCGGCCAGTCGCAGGCGGGCCTGTTCGCCCTGGACGGCGACACCCTGGTGAAGGGCAGCGGCCAACTGGCGGAGGGCCAGACCGCCACCGTCACGCTGCGCTATTACGATGCCTTCGGCCGCAATCCGGACGGCACGCCGATCCCCGGCCAGGGCGTGGAACAGACCCTGACGTTCATCGGCCGCGCCAACCCGCCCGGCCTGGGTCCCGAAGTCCACGTCAACACGACCACCGCCGGCATGCAGAACACGCCGCAAGTGGCGATCCAGCCCGACGGCAGCTACATGGTCACCTGGAGCTCCGGGTCCAGCATCGTGGCGCAGAAGTTCGATGCGGCCGGCGCCAAGGTCGGCGCGGAGTTCGCCATTGCCGCGGGCGCCAACACCTCGGCCGTCGTGGCGCTGGACAACGGCGGCTACGCGGTCGCCTATGTCGCCAACAGCAGCGACGTGAACATCCGCATCGTCGCCGCCGACGGCACCGTGGGCACGGCCAGCAGCGGCCCGTCCAACGCGGCCGGCTATCAGTGGTATCCGGTCATGACGAAGCTGGCCAACGGCGGCTTCGCGCTGGCCTGGGCGAACAACGGGAGCAACAACGACTGGGACATCATGTCGCGCGCCTTCGATGCCAATGGCGTGGCGGTGCCGGGCAGCGAATCGCTCGTCCACACCACGACCAGCGGCTGGCAGTGGAATGCCGCGCTCGGCACGCTCAGCGACGGCAACTACGTGACGGTCTGGGAAGGCAAGGACGACGGCTTCGACAACACCGCCTCCGTCATGCTGCGCGTGATGGGCGCGGGCGGTCCCGTCGGGAACATCATCACGGTGGCCGAGAACGTCGCCCAGTCGGTCTATGCGAAGGTAGCCGGACTGGCGGGCGGGGGCTTCGTGGTGGTCTACGAGGCCAGCGGCACCACCCAGGCAGGCGTGACCGACAGCGACTACGAGCACAACGTCTATGCGCGCATCTACGATGCCGCAGGCAATCCGGCAGGCCCGGCCTTCCTGGTCAATGCCGACGTGGCCGGCAACCAGCAGCAGGGCGTCGTCACCGCCCTGAGCGACGGCGGCTTCGCCATCGCCTGGGTCTCGACCACCGACCCGCAGGGCAATTCGGACGTGTTCGGCCGGACCTACGACGCCGACGGCACGCCGCGCCAGGGCTACGACATGCTGCTCAACGAGAGCGGCCGCGCGAACTACCAGAACCAGCTTGCCCTCGTCCCGCACGGCCAGAGCGGCTTCATCGCCACCTGGGCCGATGCCAGCGCCGACGGCAGCGCCGGCGGATCCGACGACGTCGGCATCACCATGCGCGTGGTCGACCCGGGCGCCGCCAACCACCCGCCGCACCTGTCCGGCAATGCGACGCTCGCCGCGATCGCCGAGGACGTGCCCAGCCTGGACGTGGAAGACGTGACCGACAGCGCCAATCCGCCGCCCAACCGGGGCACGGACGTGGCCGACCTGCTCCGCGATGCCGGCTTCAGCGATGCCGACGGCGACGCCGCAGTCGGCGTGGCCATCAGCGGCAACGCGGCCGATCCGCTCACCGAAGGACGCTGGCAGTATTCGACCGACGCGCAAGGGAAGTTCTGGAAGGACATCGGCGCCGTCTCGGCCACCTCGGCGCTGCTGCTGCCGGCCGGCGTGGCCGGCGCCCACATCCGCTTCGTGCCCGTGGCAGACTTCCATGGCACCCCGGGCGCCCTGACGGCGCACGCCATCGACGCGACCGGCGCCGGCCTGCCCTATTCCCTGTGGGACGGCAGCACCGAAACCGGCCAGCGCCTGGACCTCACCACCCTCGACGGCACCGGTCCGGTCTCCAACGGCGTCAGCTGGGGCGTCCAGGTCACCGCCGTCAACGACGCGCCGGTCATCAGGCACTTCGACCACGGCGACGACCAGACCTTCACGGTCGGCGGCGACGCCGTCCTGGTCGACCTGGGCGGCAATGCCGCGGTCGCCGACGTCGACAACGCCAGCTTCGCCGGCGGCACGCTGAACGTCAAGGTCATCGCCCGCGATGCCCGCGACACGCTGGGCCTGAAGGGCGACGCCGGCATTCCCGCGCTCGCCGAGTTCGTCGGTGGCACCGACGTCGTCATCGACGGCCTGGTCATCGGCACCGTGACCGCCACGTCCCATTCCTACGCCTTCGCGATCGACCTGAATGCGAACGCGACGCCGGCGACCATCGCGACGCTGCTGCGCCACCTGACCTTTTCCAC
>NZ_CAJYEB010000037.1 GCF_913773735.1 uncultured Massilia sp. | reverse complement strand
TGGATGGACCTTGACGTTAATGTATCTGCATGGACTTTCTGGAAACGGCAACGGCATGCGGGAGATGTGGATGAACAATGTGTTTTCGCTCGGACTGGCGCTTGCGGGCCTGTGCACGGCGCTCGGGAGCGCGCAGGCGGCGTCCGACGGTGTCGGCACCGAGACGCGCCAGGTCGATGCGCGCGTGGTGCGCGTCAAGCTCGACGGTGCGGTCGACCTGCGGGTGCGCCAGGGCAATCCGCCGGTGCTGACGCTCACGGGCGACCCGCGCTGGCTGGCCAGGACCACGATCGTGGAAAGCGGCGACACGCTGAGCATCGACACCGACGTGCAGGGGCGCCTGCGCCGCGGGGCGCTGCATGCCGAACTGGTGCTGCCGGCGCTGCGCGCGGTGACGTCCGAGAGCCTAGGCGCGACCGAGGTGTCCGGCTTCTCGGGCGACGAACTCGAGCTGACGCTGGACGGCGCCGGTTCGATGAAGGTGTCGGGCAACTACCGCCTGGTGACGGCCAGCCTGGGCGGGATCGGCAGCATGCAGCTACAGGGCCTGAGCGGGGAGGGCGTGGCGCTGAACCTGGGCGGCGCCGGCTACGTGGCGCTGAGCGGACGCGCCACATGGCTCAAGGCCGACCTCGGCGGCCTGGGCAACCTGGACGCGCAGGGCTTCAGCGCCGACACGGTCGACATCGACCTGTCCGGCCTGGGCAATGCCAGCGTCACGGCGCACCAGAGCGTCAACCTGAACCTGTCCGGCCTGGGTTCGGTCACCGTGTACGGCAAGCCCCTGAACCGCAAGGTCGCGGTCGACGGGCTGGGCAAGGTGAGCTGGAAATAAGACGGCGCCGGCTGGCAGCAGGCCGGACCTCCGCCACGATTGGCAGAACAAGAAAACGCCCGCGAGGGCGATCCGCTCCGAACGAGACGATGAGAAAACTGACCATTGCGATCCTGTTCGCGCTGGGCCTGCACGGTAGCGCGACGGCGGGCTTCACCGAAGGCGCCAATGCCTACAATGCCCGCAACTATGCGCTGGCCCTGAAGGAAATCACGCCGCTGGCCAGGGCCGGCAACGCGGACGCCCAGCACCTGCTGGGCCTGATGTACTACATGGGCCGCGGCGTCGCGCGCGACTACAAGCAGGCGTTCGCCTGGCACTACAAGGCGGCGCTGCAGGGCAAGGCCGACGCCCAATACGTGATCGGCGCCATGTACTACACCGGCAACTCGGTGCCCCAGGACCAGAAGCTGGCCGTCCAGTGGTTCCGCAAGGCGGCCGAGCAGGACCATCCCGACGCCCAGCACGCGCTCGGCCTGATGTACCGCTACCACGTGGCGGGCATGCCGCAGGACGTCGTGATCGCCTACATGCTGTGGAACCTGGCCGCCGCCAACGGCCACCGCAACGCCATCGAGCAGCGCGCCAGCCTCGCGCGCCAGATGACGCAGGAGCAGCTGGAGGAAGCGCAGGCGCTGTCGCGCAACTGGAAGCCGGGCACGCCGCTGCCGGCGCAGTCGCGCACCGGGGGCGGCGGCGCCTGACCGGGCCGCGCCGCCGGCCGCCGCGAGGAGGTCGGCGCAAGGAGGTCGCCGACAGCGCGGCTGGCGCCCGTCCTACAGCGGGTTGTCGGTCTGCCATGGCCGGGGACATGGTTCGGGTCTAGCATGGTCGATTCCCGGTCCGTGCCAACGGACTGCGGGAGCATCAACCACTGGAGGCAATCATGGCAAACCAAGGCAACAAGCAGGGCGGCGACACCAGCAACCGCGGTTTCGCATCGATGGATCCGCAGAAGCAGCGCGAGATCGCATCGGAGGGCGGCAAGGCCGCCCATGCATCCGGCAACGCCCACGAATTCAATTCGGAAGAAGCGCGGCGGGCCGGCGCGATGAGCCACAAGAACGACGGCGGCAGCCAGCAGAGCCAGAACCAGGGCGGCAACCGGCAGGCCGGCGGCGGCACGCGCGGGGGCACGCCGGAACAGCACGCCAAGGCCGGCGCGCAGAGCCACAAGAACGACAAGAAATAAGCTTGCCACGGTGACCGCGGACGCCGGCCCCGGGCAGCGTGCGCCGCAACGGCGGCGACCTCGCATCGTGCCCACCGGCGTCCCGGGACCGCGGACGCGGCACATGGACGACACCGCCAGCCTGCTGGCGGTTTTGCTTTCCGCCCCACCCGCGGGGCATGACATTGCGCATTGGTAGCGTTATCAGCAATGTTCCGCCACGCTATCCCCTTGGACCTCGCCGACCGCTCGCGTACAATTGCTCTTTATTTAACTAAGTAAGGTGTGATATGCGTGCTATCGAGATTACGCAGTACGGCGGACCCGAGGTCCTCCAGCCGTGCGAGCGGCCGCTCCCCGAGCTCAAGCCCGGGGAAATCCTCATCAAGGTCCACGCGGCCGGCATCAACCGGCCCGACGTGTTCCAGCGCCTCGGCCAGTACCCGGTGCCGCCGGGCGCGTCCGACCTGCCGGGCCTGGAAGTCGCCGGCGAGATCGTCGACGGCGACCTGGCCGGCAGCGGCCTGCGCAAGGGCGACAAGGTCTGCGCGCTGGTCCAGGGCGGCGGCTATGCCGAATACTGCGCGGCGCCGCTGGCGCAGTGCCTGCCGGTGCCGGACGGCCTGTCGATGGTCGAGGCGGCCGCGCTGCCCGAGACCTTCTTCACCGTCTGGAGCAATGTGTTCCAGCGCGCCGGCCTGAAGGACGGCGAGACGCTGCTGGTGCAGGGCGGCAGCTCGGGCATCGGCACCACCGCGATCCAGGTGGCGACGGCGCTGGGCCACCGCGTGTTCGCCACGGCGGGCAGCGCCGACAAGTGCCGCGCCTGCGAGGAACTCGGCGCCGAGCGCGCGATCGACTACAAGACGGAGGATTTCGCCGCCGTCGTCAAGGAGATCACGGGCGGCAAGGGTGTCGACGTGGTGCTGGACATGGTCGGCGGCGACTACGTCGCGCGCGAAGTGGCGTGCCTGGCCGACGACGGCCGCATCGTCATCATCGCGCTGCTGGGCGGCGCCAAGGCCAACGTCGACCTCGGCCAGGTGCTGCGCCGGCGCCTGACCATCACCGGCTCCACGCTGCGCCCGCGCCCGGTGGCGTTCAAGGCGCAGGTGGCGAAGGAATTGCGCGAGACCGTCTGGCCGCTACTGGCGGCCGGCCGCATCAAGCCGGTGATCCACCAGGTCTTCCCGCTCGCGCAGGCCGCCCAGGCCCACGCGCTGATGGAAAGCAGCGCGCACGTGGGCAAGATCGTGCTCGACGTCGCGTCGGCGTGAGGAGGCGTCATGGCGCATATCCTGGCGAGCGGCCGGCGTTTGACCGGCTCTACCGCGACCGTTAGAATAACGGGTTATTTGACGATGGGGGTCTGATGCGCACGAAACTCATCGTAGGCAACTGGAAAATGAATGGCAGCCGCGCGGCGAATGCGGCGCTGCTCGAGGGCATCGTCGCCGGACTGGACGATGCCCGCGCCGAGGCCGCGGTATGCGTGCCGGCGCCCTACCTGCAGCAATGCCAGGACGCGCTGGCGGGCACGCCGGTGGCCTGGGGCGCGCAGGACGTGTCGATGCACGCCTGCGGCGCGTACACGGGGGAGATCTGCGCCAGCATGCTGGCCGAGTTCGACTGCCGCTACGTGATCGTGGGCCACTCCGAGCGCCGCGCCTACCACCGCGAGGACAGCGACCTGGTGGCGCGCAAGGCCCAGGCGGTGCTGGCCGAAGGCATGACGCCGATCGTCTGCGTCGGCGAGACGCTGGCGCAGCGCGAGGCGGGCGAGACGATGCAGGTGGTCGGCGGCCAGCTGGGCGCCGTGCTCGAGCTGCTCGCGCCGGAGCAGGTGGCGCGGATCGTCGTGGCCTATGAGCCCGTATGGGCGATCGGCACCGGCAGGAACGCGACGCCGGACGTGGCGCAGGACGTCCACGCCGGCCTGCGCGCCCAGCTCGCCGCGCGCAACGCGGACGCGGCGCCCGGCGTGCGCATCCTGTACGGCGGCAGCATGAAGCCGGAGAATGCGCGGGAATTGCTGGCCCGGCCGGACATCGACGGCGGGCTGATCGGTGGGGCGGCGTTGAAGGCGCAGGATTTCCTGGCCATCATCCACGCGGCGTGACCGGGGAAGTGGCAGTCAAACCGTCGCCCCGGCGCAGGCCGGGGCGACGCATCAGGTGTGCAACAGGCAGGTCGGCAGTATCCGTAGTCCGAAGCGAAGAATCAGCAACGTAGTAGTCAACCTTGGAATGGAATAAATAATGAACGTGTTGTTCAATCTGATCGTCATCGTACAGGTCATCTCCGCGCTGGCCATCATCGGCCTGGTGCTGGTCCAGCACGGCAAGGGCGCCGACATGGGCGCGGCCTTCGGTTCCGGCGCTTCCGGCAGCCTGTTCGGCGCCAGCGGCTCCTCGAACTTCCTGTCGAAGTCGACCGCCGTCGCCGCCGCCGTGTTCTTCGCTTCGACCCTCGCGCTGGCCTATTTCGGCAGCAACCGCCCGCATGCGGCCGCCGTCGGCGGCGGCGTGATGGACCGCGTGCCGGCCGCCCCGGCCAAGGCGCCGTCGGCCGGCGACGCCGTCCCGGCCACCGTGCCGCAGGCCGCCCCGGCCGCCGTGCCGGCCGCGCCGTCGACCCAGGACGTCCCGGCCGCTCCGGCCGCCCCGGCCGCTCCGGCCAAGTAAGCCGTAGTATTTTTACATTCCGGCCGCGGACGGGCGCACGTGCGCGCCCGTCTGGCCGGAACGGGTAGTATCCATGGCGGGTAGCCGCCATCGTGTGTCGTAGCGGTTCCCGCATTCCGCTGGATTGTGAATACAGTTCTAAAATTGTTGGGAAAAATAGTATTTTTCCTTGTACTAGGTCAATTTGAGCATTGAAAAATGCGGCTAAGACAGGGTAGAATACTGGTCTCCAGCCGACGTGGTGAAATTGGTAGACACGCTATCTTGAGGGGGTAGTGGCGCAAGCTGTGCGAGTTCGAGTCTCGCCGTCGGCACCAAGATACAGAAAGCCAGCTAGGGCGCAGAGCTCCGCTCCTTGCCTCAGCTGGCTTTTTTACGAGGATCTGTCGGAGGCTTCGAAGCACCATCGCAAGCGATGGCGGTTCAGGCCCGAGAAGCCCGGCCGTATGCAAGATACGGCGAGCCTTTAGGGTCGGTACGGCAACGCGAGCTGAGTGATTCGTGGTCTCCAAGTCGTACGATCCTGGTGGAAGGCTCGAAGCCAGGGTTGCGCGATGCGGTACTGCTGTCAATGCAGTGTTTTATCAACCGATCGTTCAAGAAGGCTTCACCGTGAACCTCGAGAATTATTTCCCCGTCCTGCTCTTCATCGTGATCGGCACCGTCGTCGGTGTCGCGTCGCAGCTCCTCGGCCGCCTGGTCGGTCCGCACCGTCCCGATGCGGCCAAGCTCTCTCCGTATGAATGCGGCTTCGAAGCCTTCGAAGACGCGCGCATGAAGTTCGACGTCCGGTATTACCTGGTCGCGATCCTGTTTATTTTGTTTGACTTGGAAACGGCATTCTTCTTCCCCTGGGGCATCTCGATGCGCGAGCTGGGCTGGGCCGGGTTCGTCACGATGATGGTCTTCATCGCCGAATTCGTCGTCGGTTTCTGGTACATCTGGAAGAAAGGTGCCCTTGATTGGGAATAAGCCATGGCTATTGAAGGCGTTTTAAACGAAGGTTTTGTTACCACCACAGCCGACAAGCTGATCAACTGGGCGCGCACCGGCTCGATGTGGCCGATGACGTTCGGCCTGGCTTGCTGCGCGGTCGAGATGATGCATGCGGGCGCCGCCCGTTATGACCTCGACCGCTTCGGCGTCGTGTTCCGCCCGTCGCCGCGCCAGTCCGACGTGATGATCGTGGCCGGCACCCTGTGCAACAAGATGGCGCCGGCGCTGCGCAAGGTCTACGACCAGATGGCCGAGCCGCGCTGGGTCATCTCCATGGGCTCGTGCGCCAACGGCGGCGGCTACTACCACTACTCGTACTCGGTGGTGCGCGGCTGCGACCGCATCGTCCCGGTCGACGTCTACGTGCCGGGCTGCCCGCCGACGGCCGAGGCCCTGTTGTACGGCATCATCCAACTGCAGAACAAGATCAAGCGCACCAACACGATCGCGCGTTAATCCAAGCTGGTTCCCACAATGACGACAAAACTCGAAGCCCTCGAACTCGCCCTGAAGAATGCGCTGGGCGAGCGCGCAGCCATTACCTCGGCGCTCGGCGAAGTGACCGTGGTGGTCAAGGCCGCCGACTACCTGGCGGCGATGAAGACCCTGCGCGACGACCCGCAGCTCCGTTTCGAAGAACTGATCGACCTGTGCGGCGTGGACTACCAGTCCTACGGCGAAGGCACCTGGGATGGCCTGCGTTTCGCGGTCGTCTCGCAGCTGCTGTCGATCACGCACAACTGGCGCGTGCGCGTGCGCGTGTTCTGCCCGGACGACGACATGCCCATGGTCGACTCGGTCACCGGCATCTGGCGTTCCTCGAACTGGCCGGAGCGCGAAGCGTTCGACCTGTTCGGCATCCTGTTCGAAGGCCACGGCGACCTGCGCCGCATCCTCACCGACTATGGCTTCATCGGCCATCCGTTCCGCAAGGACTTCCCGATCTCGGGCTACGTCGAGATGCGCTACGACCCCGAACAGAAGCGCGTGATCTACCAACCGGTCACGATCGAACCGCGCGAGAACATTCCGCGCGTGATCCGCGAAGAAACCTACGGGATGAAATAATGGCAGAGCTTAAGAATTACACCCTGAACTTCGGTCCGCAGCACCCGGCGGCGCACGGCGTGCTGCGCCTGGTGCTGGAGCTGGACGGCGAAGTGATCCAGCGCGCCGACCCCCACATCGGCCTGCTGCACCGCGGCACCGAGAAGCTGGCGGAAACCCGCACCTACCTGCAGTCCGTGCCGTACATGGACCGCCTCGACTACGTCTCGATGATGTGCAACGAGCACGGCTACGTGCTGGCCATCGAGAAGCTGCTGGGCGTGGACGTGCCGGTGCGCGCGCAGTACATCCGCGTGATGTTCGACGAGATCACCCGCATCCTGAACCACCTGATGTGGCTGGGCGCGCACGCGCTGGACATCGGCGCCATGGGCCCGTTCCTGTACGCGTTCCGCGACCGCGAAGACCTGTTCGACGTCTACGAGGCCGTCTCGGGCGCGCGCATGCACGCGGCCTACTACCGCCCGGGCGGCGTGTACCGCGACCTGCCGGACCGCATGCCGCAGCACAAGCCGTCCCTGATGCGCAGCCAGCGCGCGGTGGACGAGCTGAACGAGACCCGCCAGGGTTCGGTGCTCGACTTCATCGAGTCCTTCACCCAACGCTTCGACGGCTACGTCGACGAGTACGAGACCCTGCTGACCGACAACCGCATCTGGAAACAGCGCACGGTCGGCATCGGCGTCGTCTCGCCGGAAGACGCGATGGCGATGGGCTTCTCGGGCGCGATGCTGCGCGGCTCGGGCGTCGCCTGGGACCTGCGCAAGAAGCAGCCGTACGCGGTCTACGACCAGCTCGACTTCGACATCCCGGTCGGCACCAACGGCGACTCCTACGACCGCTACCTGGTCCGCGTGGAAGAGCTGCGCCAGGCCAACCGCATCATCAAGCAGTGCATCACCTGGCTGCGCGCGAACCCGGGCCCGGTCATGACCAGCAATAACAAGGTCGCCCCGCCGTCGCGCGTGGACATGAAGACCAATATGGAATCGCTGATCCACCACTTCAAGCTGTTCACCGAAGGCTTCCACGTCCCGCCGGGCGAGGCCTATGCGGCGGTCGAGCACCCGAAGGGCGAGTTCGGCATCTACATCGTGTCGGACGGCGCCAACAAGCCGTATCGCCTGAAGATCCGCACCCCGGACTACACCCACCTGCAGAGCCTGGACGAAATGGCGCGCGGCCACATGATCGCCGACGCCGTCACCATCATCGGCACGCAGGACATCGTGTTCGGCTCGATCGACCGGTAAGAAAGGCAGAGAGATATCATGTTATCTGAGCAGTGCTATAAAAAAATCGACCGCGAACTGGCCAAGTACCCGGCCGACCAGCGCCAGTCGGCCGTGATGGCCGCGCTGGCCCATGCGCAGGTCGAAAAGGGATGGCTGTCGCCGGAAACGATGCAGGAAGTCGCCGACTACATCGGCATTCCCGCCATCGCCGTCCAGGAAGTGGCCACCTTCTACAATATGTACAACATCAAGCCGGTCGGCAAGCACAAGATCACCGTGTGCACCAACCTGCCGTGCGCCCTGTCGGGCGGCGAGCGCGCCGGCCAGCGCATCAAGGATGCCCTGGGCATCGACTACCGCGAAACCACCGAGGATGGCCAGTTCACGCTGGTCGAGGGCGAATGCATGGGCGCCTGCGGCGACGCACCCGTCATGCTGGTGAACAACCACCGCATGTGCTCGTTCATGTCGGACGAGAAGATCGACGCCCTGCTGGAGGAACTGAACAAATGACCAGCCTGCACGACCGTCACATCAATCCGCTGATCCTGAAGGACCTGAACGGCGACAACTGGCGCCTGGCCGACTACGTCAAGCGCGGCGGCTATTCGGCGCTGCGCCGCATCCTGGAAGAGGGGATCACGCCGGAAACCATCATCGCCGACCTGAAGACCTCCGGCCTGCGCGGCCGCGGCGGCGCCGGTTTCCCGACCGGCCTGAAGTGGAGCTTCATGCCGCGCCAGTTCCCGGGCCAGAAATACCTCGTCTGCAATACCGACGAAGGCGAGCCGGGCACGTTCAAGGACCGCGACATCATCCGCTACAACCCGCATGCGCTGATCGAAGGCATGGCCATCGGCGCGTTCGCGATGGGCATCACCGTGGGCTACAACTACATCCACGGCGAAATCTTCCAGGACTACCTGCGCTTCGAGGAAGCGCTGGAAGAGGCGCGCGCCGCCGGCTTCCTGGGCGACAAGATCATGGGCTCGAACTTCTCGTTCCAGCTGCACGCCCACCACGGCTACGGCGCCTACATCTGCGGCGAGGAAACCGCGCTGCTGGAGTCGCTCGAAGGCAAGAAGGGCCAGCCGCGCTTCAAGCCGCCGTTCCCGGCCTCGTTCGGCCTGTACGGCAAGCCGACCACGATCAACAACACCGAGACCTTCGCGGCCGTTCCGTTCATCCTGAACATGGGCGCCGCCGAATACATGGCGCTGGGCAAGCCGAACAACGGCGGCACCAAGATCTTCTCGATCTCGGGCGACGTCGAGCGTCCGGGCAACTACGAAGTCCCGCTGGGCACCCCGTTCGCCAAGCTGATGGAGCTGGCCGGCGGCATGCGCGGCGGCAAGAAGATCAAGGCCGTGATCCCGGGCGGTTCGTCGGCGCCGGTCGTGCGCGGCGAGGTCATGATGGACACCGACCTGGACTACGACTCGATCGCCAAGGCCGGTTCGATGCTGGGCTCGGGCGCCGTGATCGTCATGGACGAGACCCGCTGCATGGTCAAGTCGCTGCTGCGCCTGTCGTACTTCTACTACGAGGAATCGTGCGGCCAGTGCACGCCGTGCCGCGAAGGCACCGGCTGGCTGTACCGCATGGTGCACCGCATCGAGAACGGCCAGGGCCGTCCGGAAGACATGGACATGCTGAACAATATCGCAGGCAACATCAAGGGCCGCACCATCTGCGCCCTGGGCGACGCCGCCGCGATGCCGGTCGAAGGCATGATCCGCAACTTCCGCGAGGAGTTTGAATATCACATCGAGCACAAGCACTGCTTGGTGCCGACTTACCTCTAACCAGGTCAGGCAAAGATCAAATGGTTGAAATCGAATTAGACGGCAAGAAAGTCGAAGTCCCACCGGGTTCGATGGTGATGGACGCCGCAAACAAACTGGGAACCTACATCCCGCATTTCTGCTACCACAAGAAGCTGTCGATTGCGGCCAACTGCCGCATGTGCCTCGTGGAAGTCGAGAAGGCACCGAAGCCGCTGCCGGCCTGCGCCACCCCGGTCTCGCCGGGCATGATCGTGCGCACCCACAGCGACAAGGCGGTGCACGCGCAGAAGTCGGTGATGGAATTCCTCTTGATTAACCACCCGCTGGATTGCCCGATCTGCGACCAGGGCGGCGAATGCCAGCTGCAGGACCTCGCGGTCGGCTACGGCAAGAGCGGCTCGCGCTACCAGGAAGAGAAGCGCGTCGTGGCGCCGAAGGAAGCCGGTCCGCTGATCTCGATGGAAGAGATGTCGCGCTGCATCCAGTGCACCCGCTGCGTGCGCTTCGGCCAGGAAGTGGCCGGCGTGATGGAATTCGGCATGGTCGGCCGCGGCGAGCACTCGGAGATCACCACCTTCGTCGGCAAGACCGTCGACTCCGAAGTGTCGGGCAACATGATCGACCTGTGCCCGGTCGGCGCGCTGACGTCCAAGCCGTTCCGCTACTCGGCCCGTCCGTGGGAACTGCAGCGCCGCCGCTCGGTGTCGCCGCACGACTCGCTCGGTTCGAACCTGATCGTCCAGGTCAAGGGCGGCAAGGTCATGCGCGTGCTGCCGCTGGAAAACGAGCACGTCAACGAATGCTGGCTGTCGGACAAGGACCGCTTCTCGTACGAGGCGCTGGACAATGCCTCGCGCCTGACCGTCCCGATGGTCAAGCAGGACAACAAGTGGGTCGAGACCGACTGGCAGACCGCCCTGGAGTACGTCGCCCACGGCCTGCGCAACATCCGTCACGAGCACGGCGCCGACAGCATCGCCGCCATCGGCACCGCCCACTCGACGGTGGAAGAGCTGTACCTGCTGCAGAAGGCCATGCGCGGCTTCGGCATCGAGCACGTCGATTTCCGCCTGCGCCAGGCCGACTTCGCGCTGGACGGCCAGGTCGTCCCGTCGCTGGGCATGCCGATCGCCGAACTGACCAACCTGCAGCGCGTGCTGGTGGTCGGCTCGTTCCTGCGCAAGGACCACCCGCTGGCCGCGCTGCGCCTGCGCGCCGCCGTCAAGTCGGGCGCCAGGCTGTCGATCGTCCACGGTTCCGCCGACGACAACCTGATCCCGACCGCCAACCGCCTGATCGCCGCCCCGAGCGACTGGCTGGCCGCGCTGTCGGAAATCGCCGTCGCCGTCGCCGCCGCCAAGGGCATCGCCGCACCCGCCGGTTTCGACGCGATCGAAGCGGGCGACGTCGCCAAGGCCATCGCCGCGACGCTGGTCGTCGACAACGCCGCCGACCTGCCGGGCGCCGTCCTGCTGGGCAATGCCGCCGCGAACCACCCGCAGGCATCGAAGCTGCACGCCGTCGCCCAGTGGATCGCCGAGCAGACCGACGCCAAATTCGGCTACTTCGTCGAAGCCGCCAACACCGTCGGCGGCTACCTGGTCAATGCGACCTCGAAGCATGCCGCGGCGCTGTTCGCCGAGCCGAAGAAAGCCTACGTGCTGCTGAACGCCGAGCCGCAACTGGACGCCGCCAACCCGCAGCAGGCCGTCAAGGCGCTGCAGGGCGCCGAGATGGTCGTCGCGATGTCCGCGTTCAAGCACGGCATGGACTACGCCGACGTGCTGCTGCCGATCTCGCCGTTCAGCGAGACCGCCGGCACCTTCGTCAACTGCGAAGGCCGCGCGCAGAGCTTCAACGGCACCGTCAAGCCGCTGGGCGAGACCCGTCCGGCCTGGAAGGTGCTGCGCGTGCTGGGCAACCTGCTGGGCCTGTCGGGCTTCGACTACGAGAACTCGGAATCGATCCGCGACGAAGCGCTGGGCAAGGGCAACACCGACCTGTCCGCCAAGCTGAACAACGTGGCCAAACTGGCCCCGACCGCCGCCGCCTACGGCGACGGCCAGCAGCTGGAGCGCCTGGCCGACGTGCCGATCTATTTCGCCGACGCCATCGCGCGCCGTTCCGAACCGCTGCTGCGCACGGCCGACGCCCAGGCGCCGCTGGCGACCATCTCGGCGCAACTGGCCGAACAGCTGGGCGTGAACACCGGCGACCTGGTCAAGGTCGCGCAGGGCGCGGGCAGCGTCGTGCTGGCAGCCAACGTCGACACCCGCCTGCCGGCGAACGTCGTGCGCGTGGCCGCGGCCCACGAGCTGACGTCGGTCCTGGGCGACATGTTTGGTCCCATCAATGTCACTAAAGCAGGGGAGGGCCAATAATGTCGGTGCCTGATCTGATCAACAACCTGAACGCCGGCGGCGCCAACCTGCTCGGCCCGACCGTGTGGCCGGTGGCGTGGACGCTGCTGAAGATCGTCTGCGTGCTGCTGCCGCTGATGGGCCTGGTGGCCTACCTGGTGCTGTGGGAGCGCAAGCTGATCGGCTGGATCCACATCCGCGTGGGTCCGAACCGCGTGGGCCCGATGGGCCTGCTGCAGCCGATCGCCGACGCCCTGAAGCTGCTGCTGAAGGAAATCGTGGTGCCGGCCAAGGCCACCCCGAGCCTGTTCGTCATCGGCCCCCTGATGACCATCATGCCGGCGCTGGCCGCCTGGTCGGTCGTGCCGTTCGGCCCGGAAGTGGCGCTGGCGAACGTCAACGCCGGCCTGCTGCTGCTGCTGGCGATCACCTCGATGGAAGTGTACGGCATCATCATCGCCGGCTGGTCCGCCAACTCGAAGTACTCGTTCATGGGCGCGATGCGCGCCTCGGCCCAGATGATTTCGTACGAGATCCCGATGGGCTTCGTGATGGTCGTCGTGCTGATGGTGTCGGGCAGCCTGAACTTCTCGGACATCGTCGCCGGCCAGACCCGCGGCATGTTCGCCGAGCACGGCGTGAACATCCTGTCGTGGAACTGGCTGCCGCTGCTGCCGCTGTTCGTCATCTACATCACCTCCGGCCTGGCCGAGTGCAACCGCCACCCGTTCGACGTGGTGGAAGGCGAATCCGAGATCGTGGCCGGCCACATGGTCGAATACTCGGGCATGTCCTACGCCATGTTCATGCTGGCCGAGTACGCCAACATGATCCTGGTCGGCGTGCTGGCATCGATCATGTTCCTGGGCGGCTGGTCCGCGCCGTTCAGCTTCCTCGACATCGGCGGCGGCTTCGGCGGCTTCTTCTGGCTGTTCCTGAAGACCTTCCTGGTCGTCTCGCTGTTCGTCTGGGTCCGTGGCAGCTGGCCGCGCTACCGCTACGACCAGATCATGCGCCTGGGCTGGAAAGTGTTCATCCCGCTGACCCTGATCTGGCTCGTGCTGGTTGCAGGCTGGATGCAATCGCCGTGGAACATCTGGAAGTAAGGAAGCACAAAAAATGACTCGAGTAAAAGAGATTCTCGGCAGCCTGATGCTGACCGAGCTGCTGAAGGGGCTGGCCCTGACCGGGCGCTACGCGTTCTCGCGCAAGATCACGGTCCAGTACCCGGAAGAAAAGACCCCCATCTCGCCGCGCTTCCGCGGCCTGCATGCGCTGCGCCGCTACCCCAACGGCGAAGAGCGCTGCATCGCCTGCAAGCTGTGCGAAGCGGTCTGCCCGGCCATGGCCATCACGATCGAATCGGCGCAGCGCGACGACGGCACCCGCCGCACGACGCGCTACGACATCGACCTGACCAAGTGCATCTTCTGCGGTTTCTGCGAAGAGTCCTGCCCGGTCGACTCGATCGTCGAGACCCAGGTGCTGGAATACCACGGCGAGAAACGCGGCGACTTGTACTACACCAAGGAAATGCTGCTGGCCGTGGGCGACCGCTACGAGAACGACATCGCCGCCGCGCGCGAAGCCGATGCCAAGTACCGCTAACAACAAGAGGGCACAAGCGTAACCCATGGATTTCACTACCGTTCTTTTCTACGTGTTCTCGGCCGTCATGGTACTGGCCGGGTTGCGCGTCATCACCGCCAGGAACCCGGTCCACGCCGCGCTGTTCCTGGTGCTCGCGTTCTTCAACGCTGCCGGCATCTGGATGCTGCTGAAGGCCGAGTTCCTGGCCATCGTGCTGGTGCTGGTCTACGTCGGCGCCGTCATGGTGCTGTTCCTGTTCGTCGTGATGATGCTCGACATTAACGTCGACCGCCTGCGCGAAGGCTTCTGGGGCTACCTGCCGCTGGCCTCGGTCATCGGCGCCCTGATCGTCCTGGAAATGGCCGCCGTCCTGTGGCGCGGCTTCATCGGCACCGCCGCGGCGCCCACCGAGGCGGCCGTCGGCCACATCGGCGGCACCCGCGAGCTGGGCAAGCTGATCTACACCCAGTACATCTACGGCTTCGAGATCGCCGGCCTGATCCTGCTGGTGGCGATCATCGCCGCCGTCGCGCTGACCCTGCGCAAGCGCAAGGACAGCAAGGCCATCGACCCGGGCGTCGCCGTCCGCGTCAAGCGCAACGACCGCCTGAAGATCGTCAAGATGCAGGCGGTGAACCAGAAGGCGATCGACGACGCCGCAATCGCAGCGGCCGCCGCCGCAGCAGCAACCCAGGCCGACAAGAAGGAGACGCCATGACCGTATCGCTCGCTCATTACCTGATCCTGGGCGCGATCCTGTTCGCGATCTCGGTGGTCGGTATTTTCCTGAACCGGAAGAACATCATCATCCTGCTGATGGCCATCGAACTGATGCTGCTGGCAGTGAACCTGAACTTTGTGGCGTTCTCGCACTATCTGGGAGACGCGGCAGGGCAGATCTTCGTGTTCTTCATCCTGACTGTCGCGGCCGCCGAATCGGCGATCGGCCTGGCGATCCTGGTGGTCCTGTTCCGTAACCTGGACACGATCAACGTGGAAGACCTCGACAGCCTGAAGGGCTAAGCGGTTTGTCTGTCAACCTCCTGATAAATAAGACAAAGGTTCAATATGGCGGGGCAAATTAACCCTAACCTCTTGCTGGCGGTGCCATTGGCGCCGCTCGTGGGCTCGGCGATCGCCGGCCTGCTCGGCACCAAGTTCTTCGGCAACGTGGTCGGCCGCAAGGTCTCCCACACGGCCACCATCCTGGGCGTGTTCGTCGCCCTGGTCATCTCGATCATGACGCTGCGCGACGTGATGGGCGGCGCCACCTTCAACGGCGACGTCTACACCTGGATGACGATCGGCACGCTGAAGATGGCCGTCGGCTTCCAGATCGACGCGCTGTCCGCGATGATGATGTGCGTGGTGACCTCGGTCTCGCTGATGGTGCACATCTACACGATCGGCTACATGGCCGAGGACGACGGCTACAACCGCTTCTTCTCGTACATCTCGCTGTTCACGTTCTCGATGCTGATGCTGGTCATGTCCAACAACTTCCTGCAGCTGTTCTTCGGCTGGGAAGCGGTGGGCCTGGTTTCCTACCTCCTGATCGGCTTCTGGTACACCCGCCCGACCGCGATCTTCGCGAACATGAAGGCGTTCCTGGTGAACCGCGTCGGCGACTTCGGCTTCATCCTCGGCATCGGCCTGCTGCTGGCGGCCACCGGCACCATGCACTACGGCGAGACCTTCGCCAAGGCCGACCAGCTGGCCTCGATGACCGTGCCGGGCCTGGGCTGGCCGCTCTTGACCGCCGCCTGCATCTGCCTGTTCATCGGCGCGATGGGCAAATCCGCGCAGTTCCCGCTGCACGTCTGGCTGCCGGACTCGATGGAAGGCCCGACCCCGATCTCGGCGCTGATCCACGCCGCGACCATGGTTACCGCCGGCATCTTCATGGTGTCGCGCATGTCGCCGCTGTTCGAGCTGTCGGACACCGCGCTGTCCTTCATCATCGTCATCGGCTCGATCACCGCGCTGTTCATGGGCTTCCTGGGCATCATCCAGAACGACATCAAGCGCGTGGTCGCTTACTCGACGCTGTCGCAGCTGGGCTACATGACCGTCGCGCTGGGCGTGTCGGCCTACAACGTGGCCGTGTTCCACCTGATGACCCACGCCTTCTTCAAGGCGCTGCTGTTCCTCGGCGCGGGTTCGGTCATCATCGGCATGCACCACGACCAGGACATGCGCAACATGGGCGGCCTGCGCAAGTACATGCCGATCACCTGGATCACCTCGCTGCTCGGCTCGCTGGCCCTGATCGGCACGCCGTTCTTCTCGGGCTTCTACTCGAAGGACTCGATCATCGAGGCGGTGCACGCTTCCCACCTGTGGGGTTCGGGCTTCGCCGCGTTCTCGGTGACCGCCGGCGTGTTCATCACGGCGTTCTACTCGTTCCGCATGTACTTCCTGGTGTTCCACGGCGAAGAGCGTTTCGGCAAGGCGCATGACCATGGCCACGACGCCCACGCGCATGCGCACGACGCGCACGACCAGGCCAAGGCGGCCCACGGCCACGACGCGCACGCCCTGCACGATTCGGACGCGCACCACGAGGAGGAAGAAGACGACCACGGCCACCACGGCCTGGCCCCGGGCCAGAAGCCGCACGAGTCGCCGCTGGTGGTCACGCTGCCGCTGATCCTGCTGGCGATCCCGTCGGTGATCATCGGCTTCCTGGCGATCGGCCCGATGCTGTTCGGCGACTTCTTCAAGGGCGTCATCTTCATCGGCGAGAACCACCCGGCGATGGAAGAGCTGGCGCACGAGTTCCACGGCGCCGCCGCCATGGGCGTGCACGCGTTCACCACCGCGCCGTTCTGGCTCGCCCTGGCCGGCGTCGTCGCCGCCTACTACTGCTACATGATCAATCCGCGCGTGCCGGCGGCCTTCTACAAGGCCCTGAAGCCGATCCACACGCTGCTGGACAACAAGTACTACATGGACAAGTTCAATGAAGTCGTGTTCGCCGGCGGCGCACGCCTGCTGGGCAAGGGCCTGTGGCAGGTGGGCGATCGCGCGCTGATCGACGGTTTCGTCGTCAACGGCAGCGCCAAGCTGGTCGGCTGGTTCTCGACCATCGTCCGTACGTTCCAG
Source organism: uncultured Massilia sp. (assembly GCF_913773735.1). Lineage (GTDB taxonomy): Bacteria > Pseudomonadota > Gammaproteobacteria > Burkholderiales > Burkholderiaceae_D > Telluria. The sequence continues at coordinate 238,757 of NZ_CAJYEB010000037.1, read as the reverse complement.
ACTGGTTACATCTACCACTATGCGTTCGTGATGATCCTGGGCGTGCTGGGTACGCTGCTGTACTTCTTCCCGTTCTGGCGCGCTTAAGAGAGAGAAAAACAATGCAGTCCACGATTTCAACCTTTCCTCCATACCTTAGCCTGTCGGTCTGGCTGCCGATCGTCTGCGGCCTGATCGTCCTGGCCGCCGGCCGCGACAGCCGCGCCGGCTTCACCCGCGTGCTGGCGCTGGTCGGCGCGATCGTCAGCTTCCTGCCGACGATCCCGCTGTTCACGCACTTCGACAAGGCCGCCCACGGACCGCAGTTCGTGGAGAAGGCCGCCTGGATCGAGCGCTTCAACATCCAGTACTACCTGGGCATCGACGGCCTGTCGCTGTGGTTCGTGCCGCTGACCGCCTTCATCACGATCATCGTGATCATCTCGGCCTGGGAAGTGATCCAGGAACGCGTGGCCCAGTACATGGGGTCGTTCCTGCTGCTGTCGGGCCTGATGATCGGCGTGTTCGTCGCGCTCGACGGCCTGCTGTTCTACTTCTTCTTCGAAGCCACCCTGATCCCGATGTTCATCATCATCGGCGTGTTCGGCGGCCCGAACCGCGTGTACGCGGCATTCAAGTTCTTCCTGTACACGTTCATGGGTTCGCTGCTGACGCTGATCGCGATCATCTACCTGTACAACAAGTCGGGCGGCACCTTCGACATCCTGTCGTGGCACGCCACGCGCCTGGACATGACCGAGCAGGTCCTGATCTTCCTCGCCTTCCTGATGGCCTTCGGCGTCAAGGTCCCGATGTGGCCGGTGCACACCTGGCTGCCGGACGCCCACGTCGAAGCGCCGACCGGCGGTTCCGTCGTGCTGGCCGCGATCATGCTGAAACTGGGCGGCTACGGCTTCCTGCGTTTCTCGCTGCCGATCGCCCCGGACGCCTCGCACTACCTGGCGCCGCTGATCATCGTGCTGTCGCTGGTCGCCGTGATCTACGTCGGCCTGGTCGCGATGGTGCAGGCCGACATGAAGAAACTGGTGGCCTACTCGTCGATCGCCCACATGGGCTTCGTCACGCTGGGCTTCTTCATCTTCAACGAGATCGGCGTGCAGGGCGGCATCGTGCAGATGATCTCGCACGGCTTCGTGTCGGGCGCCATGTTCCTGTGCATCGGCGTGCTGTACGACCGCATGCACTCGCGCCAGATCGCCGACTACGGCGGCGTCGTCAACACGATGCCGAAGTTCGCCGCGTTCTCGGTCCTGTTCGCCATGGCGAACTGCGGCCTGCCGGCGACCTCGGGCTTCGTGGGCGAATTCATGGTCATCCTGGGCGCCGTCCAGTTCAACTTCTGGACCGGCCTGCTGGCCGCGACCGCCCTGATCCTGGGCGCCGCCTACTCGCTGTGGATGGTCAAGCGCGTCGTGTTCGGCAAGATCGGCAACAAGCACGTCGCCGAGCTGACCGACCTGAACGGCCGCGAGTTCTTCATGCTGGGCGTGCTCGCCATCCTGACCATCTACATGGGCCTGTATCCGGCACCGTTCACCGACCCGCTGCAAGTGTCGGTCGCGGACCTGCTGCAGCACGTGTCGGTCAGCAAGCTGCCCCAATAAGTAAGCGGGACCAACCAAGAATATGAATCCGATGATTGACACTACTGTTGCGACGGCGGCCTACGATTTCGGGCCGCTCCACGCCGAGATCTTCCTGGTCATCGCGTCTTGCGCCATCCTTCTGATCGACATGTTCCAGAAGAAGGATAGCAAGCGTAACCTGACCTATGTCCTGACGCTGCTGACCCTCGTGGTCTGCGCGGGCTTCACCTACGCCGACTTCAGCAGCGGCGCCACCGCCTACACGTTCCACAACATGTTCGTGTCGGACCCGATGGCCAACCTGCTCAAGCTGTTCACCTACCTGGCCGTCGGCGTCACGCTGGTGTATTCGCGCCAGTACGCCGAAGACCGCGGCATGATGTCCGGTAACATGGGCGGCGAGTTCTACGTGCTCGCCCTGTTCACCACGCTGGGCCAGATGATCATGATCTCCGGCAATAACATGCTGCCGATCTACCTGGGCCTGGAAATGATGTCGCTGTCGCTGTACGCGCTGGTGGCCATCCGCCGCGACCACGCCACCTCGACCGAAGCCTCGATGAAGTACTTCATCCTGGGTTCGCTGGCCTCGGGCTTCATGCTCTACGGTATCTCGATGGTCTACGGCGCCACCGGCTCGCTGGACATCCAGGCGATCGCCCGCGCCATCGCCGCCAACCAGGCCAACCACGCCATCCTGGTGTTCGGCCTCGTGTTCATCGTGGCCGGCATGGCCTTCAAGCTGGGCGCCGTGCCGTTCCACATGTGGGTGCCGGACGTCTACCAGGGTTCGCCGACCGCCGTCACGCTGCTGCTGGGCGCCGCGCCGAAGCTGGCCTCGTTCGCGATGATGGTCCGCATCCTGGTCGAAGGCATGCTGCCGCTGGCGTTCGACTGGCAGCAGATGCTGCTGGTGCTGGCCGTGCTGTCGCTGGCCATCGGCAACCTGACCGCGATCGCGCAGACCAACCTGAAGCGCATGCTGGCCTACTCGACCATCGCGCAGCTGGGCTTCGTCCTGCTGGGCATGATGGCCGGCGTGGTCGGCGGCAATGCCGCCAACACGGCGACCGCCTACAGCGCCTCGATGTACTACACGATCACCTACGTGCTGACCACCCTCGGCACCTTCGGCCTGATCATGATGCTGGCGCGCTCGGGCTTCGAAGCCGAGGAGATCGCCGACTTCAAGGGCCTGGCCAAGCGCAGCCCGTGGTACGCGATCGTCATGACCGTGCTGATGTTCTCGCTGGCCGGCGTGCCGCCGATGATGGGCTTCATGGCCAAGTGGGCGGTGCTGCAGGCCGTGGTCGCCACCGGCCAGCTGTGGCTCGCCATCGTGGCCGTGCTGTTCTCGCTGATCGGCGCGTTCTACTACCTGCGCGTGGTCAAGACCATCTGGTTCGACGAGGCGGCCGACGTCGCCCCGATCGCGACCCCGATGGACATGCGCGTCGTCCTGTCGCTCAACGGCGTGCTGGTGGTGCTGCTGGGCGTGGCGCCGGGCGGCCTGCTGGCGGCCTGCTTCAGCGCGATGACCAAGACCCTCGGCTCGTAAGACGCCGTGGACGCCTCGCTCGCAAGCTGGCTGGTGATCGCGGTCGCGATCGCGTTCGCCAACCTGCCTTTCGTCAATGAGCGCGTGTTCGGCTTCATCGCGATGAAGCCGGCGCTCGGCAAGGCGCACGCGAAATACTTCGCCGTGCGCCTGCTCGAGTTGTTTGTCTTATACTTCGTCGTCGGCGCGCTGGCCCGCCTGCTGGAATCCCGGATCGGTAACGTGTTTACCCAGACCTGGGAGTTCTACGCAATCACCGGTTGCCTGTTCGTCGTGCTGGCGTTTCCGGGTTTCGTCGCACGTTACCTGCGCAAGCGCCGCCCATGACGCCGGAGACCAGAGCGCTCCGGCGGATCGATCAACGATTCCACCGGAGCAGCCTTGGATCATCCCGCACCTTCCGACTCCCCCGACGATTCCCACCTGCGCGAAACCCGCATCGACGGTGAACTCGCCTACGACGGGCACTTCCTGAAAGTCAGCCGCGACCGCATCAGGCTCCCCGACGGCAAGGAGTCGGCGCGCGAATTCATCCGCCATCCGGGCGCCGTGGTGATCCTGCCCGTGTTCGACGACGGCCGCGTGCTGCTCGAGCGCCAGTACCGCTATCCGAACGACCGCGTCTTCATCGAGTTCCCGGCCGGGAAGATCGACCCGGGCGAGGAATCCCTTGCCACCGCCAAGCGCGAGCTCGAAGAAGAGACCGGCTACACGGCCAGCGAATGGCACTTCGTCGCCACCATCCACAACGCCATCGCCTATTCGGACGAGCACCTCGATCTGTTCCTGGCGCGCGGCCTGACGGCGGGCGAGGCCAGGCTGGACGACGGCGAATTCCTCGACACCTTCACGGCGACCGTGCCCGAGATGCTGGAGATGGTGAGGCGCGGCGAGATCACCGACGTCAAGACCGTCATCGGCACCTTCTGGCTCGAGAAGTTCGCGGCCGGCACCTGGAAGCCCGCCTGAGTGGCCAGGGGGCGGCTGGCGCCGCTGCCACTGCTGCCGCTGCTACTGTTACTGCTGCCGCCGGCGGGGGGCGCCGCGGCGCCGCCGCCGGCACCCGCGCGCACGCCGTTCCAGGCGCGCTGCGAGGAAGCGGCGCTGGGCGCGCGCGCCGGTTTCTCCTCGCGCGCCGAAGGCTACCGTGTCGACAACGGCCTGTCGTGGCGCACGCTGACGACGATGAAGCGCGGCGTCGGCAACGGCCTCGTGCTCGGCCTGACACGCGCCGAGTCGCGCGTCTCGGTCCGCGTCGACGGCGCGCGCCTGGAGGATGCGGACGGCGTCTTCGAATGCCTGGTCCCGCAGGTGGACGTGGTGCTGTTCTATCCGCCCATGACCGTCTACGTCGGCAGCGAGTTCGCGCCCGGCACCTGCGCGTATCGCGAAATACTTGCGCATGAAATGCGCCATCTCAAGACCTACCTGGACTGGCTGCCGAAAGTGGAAGAGCGGGTGCGCGTCCGCCTCGGCCGCCGTTTCGCCGGCAAGCCGCTGTACGCGCGGCGCGGCGAGGGTCGTGCCTTGCTGCAAAGCGACATCGACCGCAACTGGATGCCCGTGATCCGCGCGGAGATGCTGCGCGTCGAAACGCTGCAGGCGGCGATCGACACCCCGCGGGAATATGCGCGTCTCAGCAAAGTTTGCCAAGGTGAGGTACAGTCGATTATTGGATCGACAAGACCTCCCCGCATCATCAACGACTGAATCAATGAACCAGGCTCCACGTTATTTCGCTTTGATCCCTGCCGCCGGCGTCGGTTCCCGCATGGGCGCCGGCAATCCGAAGCAGTATCTCAAGATCGGCGGCAAGCCCATGCTCCGCCATACGCTCGACGCGTTCCTGTCGAGCGAGCTGGTCGCCCACACCTTCGTCGTCGTCGGCCCCGACGATCCCTACATCGACGCGGTGGCCCCGAGCCACGGCGTCACCGTGCTGCGCTGCGGCGGCGCCAGCCGCATGGAGTCGGTGCGCAACGGCCTGGCCGTGCTGGCCAACACGCTGGCCCCGACCGACTGGGTGCTGGTGCACGACGCGGCGCGTCCCGGCCTGACCGCCGAACTGATCGAGAAGCTGATCGCCGGCACCGGCGACCACGAAGCCGGCGGCCTGCTCGCGCTGCCGGTGGTGGACACGGTCAAGCGCTGCATCGACGGCGAAGCGGCCGGCACCGTGCCGCGCAGCGGCCTGTGGCTGGCCCAGACGCCGCAGATGTTCCGCTTCCAGCTGCTGCGCGACGCCCTGAACGCCGCCACCGACCCGAACGCGATTACCGACGACGCCAGTGCGGTTGAAGCGCTCGGATTGAGCCCAAGATTGGTGGAAGGCCATCCGCGCAACCTGAAGGTCACGCTGCCGGAAGACATCCGCATCGCCGAGATGTACCTGGCGGTGTCGCAACCCGAATTCGTTTAATCGTTGGAGTCTGAATCGTCATCATGGCACTTGCATCGTACAACCCGACCCCGCCGTTTCGCATCGGAACCGGCTATGACTGCCACGCGCTGGTGGAAGGCCGCAAACTGATCGTCGGCGGCGTCACCATCCCGCACCGCCTGGGCCTGCTGGGCCACTCCGATGCCGACGTGCTGCTGCACGCCATCATCGACGCCATGCTCGGCGCCGCCGGCCTCGGCGACATCGGCAAGCACTTCCCCGACACCGACCCCATGTTCGCCGGCGCCGATTCGCGCACGCTGCTGCGCGAGGTCGCGCACCGCGTGGTCGCCACCGGCTACACCATCGGCAACATCGACGCCACCATCATCGCCCAGCAGCCGAAGATGGGACCGCACATCCCGCAGATGGTCTCGCGCATCGCCGAGGACATTGGCGTCGCGCCGCAGCAGGTGAACATCAAGGCCAAGACCAACGAGAAGCTGGGCTTCCTGGGCCGCGAAGAGGGCATGGCGGCGCAGGCGACCGCGCTGCTGGTGCGCGCGGACGGCTGAGGCGGTGGCGCCGGCTCGCCGGCGGACCGGCTGCGCGCGACCGTCGACGGCGCACGGCAGCCCGGCCGCCACGTCCGTTACCTGCGCCGCGGCCGGCCCGCGCGGCGCGCGCCTGCCGGTGCGCGCGGGGCGCGCCTGATGGCCCGCGACCCGTGGGCCTACCGCGACGTGGCGGTCGAGTCCGTGCTCGACCCGGCCACGGGCCGGCTGCGCATCAAGCCGGTGGCGGGGCAGGCCTACGCCACGTCGATGCGCGTGCAGTGCGCGCAGGCGCTGCGCGACCCGGCCCGCCATCCGCCCGGCACGCGCTTCCTGATCCGCGCCAAGCTCACCGACCGCGCAGGCGGCGCGCCCTACCTGTATGCCTGGCATGGCGATCCGGTCCGGGTGCTGACGGCGCGCGAGGCGGCGTCCTTCCTGGACGAGTACCGGCGGCGGCGCATCTGAGGCCGGGAGCCAGCTCGCTCCGCGCCCAAGACTGCAACTAACCGACGGACGGCCGCAAAGGCGCGGGCGGCGCTCAGGGCGCCGGCGCCGCCGTCCGCAGGCGCCACTGGTTCATCAGGGCGACGAAGCGCCGCGCCGCCAGGCCCTGCGGCCGCTCGGCGGCCCAGACCACGTCGACGAAGAAGCGCAGGACGTTCGTCAGGTTCTGCAGCGGGATCTCCACCAGCAGCCCGTCGCGCAGCGGCTTGTGCACCAGGCCCGACGGCAGCCAGGCCCAGCCCAGGCCCGCGGCCACCATGTCCAGCGCGGCGGCCGGGCTGTCGGTGCGCCACTGCAGGCGCGAGATGGCGATGCGCTTGTCGACCCGCACGTCCTCGCGGCCGGCCACGACGATCTGGCGCTCGGGGAACAGGTCGGCGTCGCGCACCGTGCCCGCGGGCAGGCGCGCCAGCAGCGGATGGCCGGGCGCGATCACGGCGACCAGGGTCTCCTGCGCCACCTCCTGGAACGCCTCGTGCGGCTCCACGCCGTAGCGCTCGAACACCAGCGCCAGCTGGGCGCGCCCGGCCTGGACCATGGCCAGGGCATCGGCCTGCGGCGCCGTCAGCACCTCGACGGCCAGCGACGGATAGTCCTGCGCCAGCGTGCGCAGCGCGTCCTGCCAGGGGGCGGTGGCCAGCAGTTCAGGCACCAGCGCCAGCGTCAGCGAGGTCTCCAGTCCCTGCGTCAGCGCCAGCGCGTGCAGGTCCAGGCGCCGAAACTGTTCCAGCAGCAGGCGCGCCTGCGGCAGCAGGGCCAGCGCGTGCGCGGTCGGCTTCGGCTCGCGCCCGCCGCGGTCGAACAGCGCCAGGCCGAGTTCCGCCTCCAGGTTGGCGATCGCCATGCTGACCGCCGACGGCACCCGGCGCAGCGCGCGCGCCGCGGCCGAGAACGAGCCGTGGTCGACGGCGGCGATGAACATCCTGAGGTTGTCGTGGTCGAAGGCCATCTTTCAGTTTTCTTGATATCTCCCGACTTTTTATATCACGAACGAGCACATATGATGGCGGCCATCGTACATCACGAAGGAACCATCATGACCTGGCTGATCCTGTTCGTCGCGGGGCTGTTCGAAGTCGCCTGGGCCATCGGCCTGAAATACAGCGAGGGCTTCACCCGCCTGTGGCCCAGCGTCGGCACGCTGGCGGCGATGGTGCTGAGCGTCGTGCTGCTCGGCCATGCATTGAAGACACTGCCGGTCGGCACCGCCTACGCGGTCTGGACCGGCATCGGCGCGGTCGGCACGGCGATCGCCGGCATCGTCTTCCTGGGCGAGGCGGCCACGCCGGCGCGGCTGGCGTGCATCGGGCTGATCGGGGCGGGCATCGTCGGCCTGAAGTTCGTCACCACGCACTGAGCGGCGGCCGCGGCGCGACCACCAGGCGGTTGACGTACGGATCGACGTGCCCGTCGCCGCGCCAGTGCACCGGCGCATAGTCGTACAGCAGGCAGGGCAGCAGCGAATACTGCACCACCAGCAGCAGGCGCGGACGGCGCGCCGGCGGGGCGCCCTTGTGGATGCCCCGGGTGTCGATCATGCACGCGCTGCCGGCCGGACCGGTGACGAGGACCGCGCCACCGTGGTCGCGCGCCACCTCGGCGTCCGTGTGGCGGCGCAGGCGCAGCGGCATGCGCGCGCGGTGGCTGCCGGCCACGTAGTGGTGCGGCCCGGCGTGCTCGTCGACGTCGGTCAGGTACACCAGCAGCTTGATGCTGCCCGGCTCGGCGTCGCGGTGGAAGGCCTGCACGCCGTCCGGCGCGGCCGCCGGGAACGACCAGCGCAGGCCCATCAGGGTGATCGTGGGCGTGTAGCCGAGGTAGTCGGCGGCCAGGCGCAGGACGTCCGGATGGTTCGCCAGCGCCAGCACGTGCGGGCAGTGGACCACGGTGTCGAGCGGGAAGTCGCCGAACGGGGTGCCGGGCGGCGCGGCGTCCAGGCGGAACGCGCGGCCGTCGCCGCGGGTGGCGCGCATGTGGCGCCCGCGCAGCCAGTCCAGGGCCTCGGCGCACTGGCGCGCGGACAGCAGCCGGCCCAGCCGCGCCACGCCGTCCGCGCGCAGCGCGTCCAGGCCCGGCGTGGCGCCGCAAGCGCGCGCCGGCCGGCCATGCAGCGCGGCCAGCACGGCCACGGCGATGCGCGCCGCCAGGCGCCGGACGCGGCGGCTGGTGACGGCGCGCTGGACGTAGTACCCCATCAGCCTGAGCCGGGCATGGCGCGACCTGCCGCCGGCGGTGACGTATTCCTGCATGGTGGGCCCCGGACAAATACCCCTACTGTAGCCAGCCCGTCCGCGGGGCCTCTGCGGTGCGTCATCGAAGCGGTCCGTGCCGCGGAGTCAGCGCGCCGATCCCGCGAACAGCGTCCCGGCCCGTTCCAGGATGCGGCGCACGGCCGGGTGGTCGATCCGGCGCTGCACCGTCACCGCGTGGAACTGCTCGGCGATCGTGCCGATCTCGCCCAGCGCTTCCAGGCCGTACTCGCGGCAGATCGTCGGCGCCAGCACGGTGGGGGCGAGCACGAAGCCGGCGCCTTCGCGCGCGAACGACATCAACAGGGCGCCGTCGTCGAATTCGCCCGCCACGATCGGCGCCAGGTCCTGCAGCTCGAACCAGGCCTGCACCTGGCTGTGCAGGGCCGTATCGAAGCCCGGCAGCAGGAACGGCGCCCCGCGCAGCCGGCGCGGGAAGGCGCCGGGCCAGCGCGCCGCCAGGTCGGGGTGGCCCAGCACCGCCTGCGTGCTCGTTCCGAGCAGGTGGGTGTGGCCGCGCACGGCGCCGCCCGGCGGCAGGCCGCGGTCGGCCAGCACCAGGTCGAGGCGGTGCGCGGCGAGCTCCTGCAGCAGCGCGTCCAGGCGGCCCTCGCGGCACACGAGGCGCAGCGCCGGCGCGGCCTCGCGCGCCGGCTGCAGCAGGCGGAACGCCAGCGTCTTCGGGATCATGTCGACCACGCCCACGCGCAGCGTCTCGGGCGCGCGCACCAGGCCGCGCCGCACCGTCTGCTCCAGTTCGTTGCCGAGGTCGAAGATGCGCTCCGCATACAGCAGCACCGTCTTGCCGGCTTCGGTCAGTTCCAGCACGCGCCCCTGCTTGCGCAGCAGCGCCTGGCCGAACTGCGCCTCCAGCAGCTGCAGCTGGCCGCTGATGGCCTGCGGCGTCACGTGCAGGCGCCGGGCCGCCGCCGCGACGGTGCCGCTCGTCGCCACCGTATAAAAATACTGAAGGTGCTTGTAGTTGATCAAGAAACAGCTCCAAAAAACTTGAGGATTGCAAAAGATAATTCGATTTTACTTTGCATGCGCGCGGCTTTACGCTACCCACATCGCCATTTCATTGTGAGGAACCCCATGCGAATCTATGCAACCGACAGTCCCCAGGCCGTGTGCCGCCTGCTGGCGCTGGCCATGATCGTCGACGGCCACCTGGCGCCGTCCGAGCTGGAGGCAATGCACGCGTCGCGCATCCTGCGCCACGTGCAGATCGACGAGGACGGCTTCGACGACGTGGTGCGCGGCCTGTGCGAAGACCTGCTGGCCACGGCGCACCAGCGCGGCAGCGGCGAGGTCGAGATCGACGTGAAGCTGCTCGACGCGCTGCTGGCCGACGTCGCCAGCCCGCAGCTGCGCATGAGCACGATGAAGGCGATGCTCGACATCGTGCACGCCGACACGCTGGTGGACGAGCGCGAGACGCTGCTGATCCAGCGCGCCTTCCGGGCCTGGGGCGAACCGTACCGCCCATCGGCCGGCAAACTCGCTACACTCTAGCCAGCACCCATCGATACCGACAGCCCACCGAAAGGACCGCCATGGCAACCCGGAAGATCGCAGTACTCATCGGCAGCATGCGCAAGGAATCGTTCAGCCGCAAGCTGGCGAAGACCCTGATGCTCGTGGCCCCGCCCACGCTCGAACTCGAGATCGTCGAGATCGGCCAGCTGCCGATGTACAACCAGGACGACGAGACGGACGCGCCGCCGCCGTCCTGGACCGAGTTCCGCGACCGCATCCGCGACGCCGACGCCATCCTGTTCTGCACGCCCGAGTACAACCGGTCGCTGCCCGGCGTGCTGAAGAACGCGATCGACGTCGGCTCCCGCCCCTACGGCAAGGCCGCCTGGACCGGCAAGCCCTGCGCCGTCGTCAGCAACTCGCCGGGCGCGCTGGGCGGCTTCGGCGCCAACCACGCCGTGCGCCAGACGCTGGTGTTCCTGAACATGCCGTGCATGCAGTCGCCCGAGGCCTACATCGGCGGCATCGCCGACAAGTTCGACGGCGACCAGCTGAAGGACGACGGCCTGCGCAGCTTCCTGCAGCAGTTCATGGAATGCTACGCGACCTGGGTCGAGCGCCACGCCGACTGAATCGTGCGCATGGCGACCCGCGCATGAAGGAAGACGCAGGCAGCGGCGCCTACGTGCCGCAGGCGCCGCCGTCCTACGGCAAGCCGCCTCCCGGCTGGCGGCGGCACATGTACGACGTCATCTTCGAGGCCGATACCCCCGCGGGGCGCCGGTTCGACATCGCGCTGGTGTGCGCGATCCTGCTCAGCATCCTGGTGGTGGTGCTGGACAGCGTGCCGCGCCTGCACGCCGACTACGGCGCCGCGCTGCACCTGCTCGAATGGATGTTCACGCTGCTGTTCACCGTCGAATACGTCGCGCGCATCGCCGCCGTGCAGCACCCCTGGCGCTACGTCAGCGGCTTCTACGGCATCATCGACCTGCTGGCGGTGCTGCCCACCTATTTTTCGCTGCTGGTGCCGGGCAGCGCGGTGCTGCTCGACATCCGCATCCTGCGCCTGCTGCGCGTGTTCCGCATCTTCAAGCTGACGCTGTACATCGAGGAGACCACGCGCCTGGGCGAGGCGCTGGCCGCGAGCCGGCGCAAGATCATGGTGTTCCTGTCGGTGGTGCTGATGGCGATCCTGATCCTGGGCACCGTCATGTACGTGGTCGAGGGGCCGGAAAACGGCTACACCAGCATCCCCGTCTCGATGTACTGGGCCACCGTCACCATGACGACGGTCGGCTACGGCGACATCACCCCGCACACCCACCTGGGCAAGGCGATCGCCTCGTTCATGATGCTGCTCGGCTGGGGCATCCTGGCCGTGCCCACGGGGATCGTCACGGCCGAGATGACGATGCGCCGCGGCGACCGGCGCCTGGGGCCGCTGCGCCGGCCACGGCCGCCGCGCCAGTGCGCCGCCTGCGGCAGCGGCGGCCACGAGGCCACGGCCAGGTTCTGCAAGGACTGCGGCGCCGTGCTGGCGCCGCAGCCGCGCGAACCCGCCTAGAACTTGAAGCCCACGCGCGCGTAGTAGTACCCGCCGTTGATCCCGAACGGCGAGAAGCTCGGGTACACCGTCACCGCGGCGTTGTCCAGGTTGGCCCGCTGCTCGGCCAGCAGGGCGCCGTTGATGTGGTCCGGGTACTGGTTGAACAGGTTGTTCGCACCCACCGACACCGTCCACGCCTTGTTGACCTGGTAGGTGACCTCGAGGTCCGTGATCGCGGTCGGCTTGACCTCGGTCTCGTAGTAGGTCGCGCCGTCCGACGATTGCAGTTCCGAGGACTTGCCGTAGAAGTTCTCGCGCAGGTTCACGGTCCAGTTGCCGGTCTTCCAGAGCGCGCCCAGGTTCACGCGCACGCGCGGGGAGGCCGTTTCCAGGTCCGAGATCGCGGTCTTGTCGAGCAGGGTCTGCGGCTGCAGCTCGGCCGGGGCCTGGTTGATCTTGATGACCTGGGTCTTGTTGTAGTTCGCCGCCAGCGACCAGTCGACGCGGCCGGCGGCCCCGTAGTTGCTGTTCAGGGTGGCGACGAATTCCAGGCCGCGCGTGCGGGTGTTGACGGCGTTCGAGAAGATGTTGATGCCGGTCTGGACCACGCTCGGGTCGAGCACGTTGCCGTTGGCCAGGATCGCGGCGGTGACGGCCGGCGAGTTCACCGAGCCGCCCGAGCCGTACAGCGAGCCGGAACCGACGATGCGGTCGCGGATCGTGATCTGGTAGGCGTCCGCCGTGATCGACACGTTCGATGCCGGGTTCACGACGATGCCGGCGCTGACGTTGGTCGAGGCTTCCGGACGCAGGCCGTTCACGCCCACCAGGCGCGCGCCGGGCGAGTTCGGCGGCAGCTGGACGAAGGCCGTGCGCGGGCCGACGTTGGTGGCCGAGTAGTAGGACTCGGCCAGCGTCGGCGCGCGGAAGCCGTTCGAGTAGGTGCCGCGGATGCCGACCGTCGGGCTGATGTCGTAGCGGCTGGTCAGCTTGCCGACCTTGGCGCTGCCGAAGTCGCTGAAGTGCTCGTAGCGGCCGGCCAGGTCGACGGTCCAGCCGGCGATCGGCTGCGACGAGAAGTTGATGTAGCCGGCCTTGCTGTTGCGGCTGTGGGTGCCGGCGTCGGTCAGCGAGAAGCCCGGGAACGATTGCGAGCCTTCCTTGTAGCGCGAGGCGGCGTCGCCGGCGCCGATCTCGTATTCGTCGCGGCGGTGCTCCAGGCCCAGCGCGAAGGTCAGCGGACGCGCCCAGCCGACGTCGAATTCGCGGTTGACGTCCAGGTTGTTGGTCCATTGGCTGGCGACGAACTTGCCGGCGTAGAACTCGGTCGGCGTGGCGCCCGTGTCGTTGAACAGCGAGACGTTGCCCGAGTGCGCCACGCCCAGCTTGGCGGTGTCCTTGCCGTAGGTGCTCGACAGGTCCCAGTTCCAGCCGCCCGCCAGGTGGCCCTTGACGCCGGCCGTGAAGGCCCAGTCTTCCTCGTCGAAGACTTCCTGCGGCGAGAAGCCGGTCGGGTAGATCTTCGGCAGGCGGTCCGGGGTACGGTAGTTCTCGAAGGCGCGCGCCTTCTTCTTGCCGTAGGTGGCGAAGCTGTACAGGGTGACGTTGTCGGACAGGTCGGCGCCGAAGTTGGCGGCGACGATGTGCTGGCGGTACTGGGCGTCGCCGGAAATGTGGTTCACGTACGGGTAGCCGGGATGGTTCTGCAACTGCGGCATGGCGGCCAGGTTGGCCGGGTCGTTCACGCGCGGGTCGATGCCGCCGCGGTCCGAGAAGCCGTGGTACTTGGTTTCCGCCGTCAGGCTCAGGAAGGCGTCGGTGAACGGCGTCAGGCCGATGTTGGCGGTGGCGTCGCCGGTGTGGCCGCCGCCGTCGCCGTAGCCGCCGCCGTTGACGTTGCCGCTCACGCCCTTGTAGTTCTGCTTGAGGATGATGTTGACCACGCCGGCGATCGCGTCGGTGCCGTACACCGCGGCGGCGCCGTCCTGCAGCACCTCGATGTGGTCGATGGCCGCGACCGGGATGTAGTTCAGGTCCGCCGCCGCGCCGCCCTGGTACGGGCCGCCCAGCACGGCCAGGTTCGAGGTGCCGTGGCGCCGCTTGCCGTTGACCAGCACCAGCGTATTGTTCGGGGACAGGCCGCGCAGGCGCGCCGACAGCGTCATGTTGGCCATGTCGCCGCCGAAGGCCTGGGCGTTCAGCGACGGCAGGTTCTGCGACAGCGCCTGGATCAGGTCCGGCTGGCCCGTGCGCGCCAGCGAGGTCGCATCCAGCACCTGGATCGGCGAGGCGCTGTTCTCGGCCTTCAGGCCGGTGGCGCGCGTGCCGGTCACGATCACGACGCCGCTGCTGGGCACCGCGTCGGCGGGCGGCGACGGCGTGTCGGCCGCCGCGGGTGCGGCGGCGTCGGCCGCGGGCTTGTCGTCGGCGGCTTGCGCCGGGCCCAGGCTCCAGGCGAGGAGGGCGGCGGCGACGCTGGCGTGGAGGATGGTCTTCTTCATGGATTAACCCCTTTATTATTGGACTACGTTGCGATGCGGGACGGCTTGGTGCGAAGACGGCGATGCGGCAAGGGCGCGGCGGATCGGTTATTTCTTGGCGGCGACCACCTCGATCTCGACCAGCCAGCCGGGGTTCGACAGGGCCGCCACCTGGACCACGGCGCGCGCCGGCAGGTTCGGCTGCGGACCGCCGAAGAACTGGGTGTAGCCCTGCATGAAGCCGGCCACGTCGGCCTTGCCGCCCTTGGCCGGGTCGCCGACGAGGAACACCTGCATCTTGACCACGTCGCCCATCGCCAGGCCCATGCCTTTCAGGATGTCCTGGATGCGCGTGAGCACGCCCGTGGTCTGGGTCTTCGTGTCGCCGAAGGCGGCCAGCGAATTCGGATCGGCGCCCTTGTCGACGACCGGCGGCACCTGGCCGCTGATGAAGTGGATGGTGGCGTTCGGCGGCAGGGTGACGGCCTGGGCGATCGGGAAATCCGAGTTCGGGATCTTGTGGCGGACGATGTCCTGGGCGCCGGCGACGGCAGGAAGGGCGGCCAGCAGCAGGGCGACGGTGTGCAGTGGTTTCATGAAGCCTCTCGGTGGTGAAGATGCGGTGGATGCGGTATGCGTTCAGTGCTTGTTGCTGAAGCGGGCGCTCGAGGCCGGGGGGACGCCGAGCGCGCCGCGCTGGGCGCCGACTTCCTGCTCGCTGATCGCGGCCGCGCCGTTGCCCCAGTTGGAGCGCACGTAGCTCAGCACCTGGGCGATGTCGGCGTCGTTCAGGCTGCCCGAGAAGTCGGGCATGCCGCCGCGCCCCTTGAGCAGCACGGTGGCCACGTCGCCCGGCGCGCCCTGCACGAAGGCGTTGCCGGCCAGCGCGGGGAAGGCGCCGGGGATGCCCTTGCCGTTGGCCTGGTGGCAGGCGGCGCAGTTCTTGGCGAACAGGGTCTTGCCGTCGGCGGCCTGGGCGAAGGCGTCGGTGCCGGCCAGCAGGGCGATCGCCGCCATGAAGGCGAGGGGATAGGTGTGCCGGAACATCATGCGCTGGCTTTCTTGTGGAGTTGTTCGATCTGCTGCCATGCCGATTCGATGGCGCCGGCCTGCCAGCCGGTCAGGTAGCTCAGGTGTTCGCCGGCCAGCAGGATCCGGCCTTCGCCCGCCAGCAGCGTCGGATAGGCCTTCTCGCGGCCGGCCTGGTCCCATTCGGCCCAGCCGCCCAGGTTGTACTGGACGCGGTGCCAGGCCACCGAGAACGCGTTCTCGTACGAATCGCGGTAGGCCGGGAAGATCTTCTCTCCCGCGGCGACGGCGAATTCCGCGCGCTCCTGCGGGCTGAGCGCGCTGACCTCGATGGCGTCGAGCGCATAGTGGTAGTAGCCGAGCACCACGCCCTTCTTCTGCTGCCAGCCGGACGAGGGCAGCGAGATGGTGTTGATGCCCTTCATGTCGGTCATCACGTGGCCGCCATAGATCTGGTCGTCCTCTTCCCAGAAGCGGCGCTTCATCTGCAGGCCGATCTTGCCGACCGGGGCATAGGACACCGACTTCATCGCGGCCTTGAAGCCGTCCGAGAAATCGCTGTCGATGGTGCGCAGCACGGACAGCGGCACCGCGCAGATGCACCAGTCGGCCTTGACCTGGGACACCTTGCCGCTCTTCGTGTCCTTGACGGCGATCGTCACGCCGTCGGGCGACTGGCGGATCGTCTGCACCTCGGCGCCGTAGCGGATCTTCCCGCCCAGGCGCCTGGCGAAACCCTGGGCGATGCGGTCCATGCCGCCCACCGGCTGGAACATGGTCGCGTGCATCGGGAATTCCTGCACCGCGCTGTAGACCTTGCCGACCTTGGACGCGAGCAGCGTGTCGAAGGCGAGGGGGTCGGACGGCTTGCCCGGATTCAGCCCGGCGCCCGGCGGCACCGCCCAGCCGCGGCCGTTGCGCCCGCGGTAGGCGAGGTCGGTCTTTTCCAGCGCGCCCTCGTGCGCCAGGTAGTCGAGCAGCAGCATCTGGTCGTCGCGCGTCAGCGCGGTGTCGAGCATCTTCGCCTTCACCGACTTGGCCAGCAGCTCGGCCACGTGGCCGCGCATGTCCGCCTTGACCTGCTCGGCGCGCAGGCGCTGCTTCGACAGCGGGCCGGCATCCTCCATGTAGACCCAGGCATGGTCGTTCTCGTTGACCATCACCTCGAGCGGGATGTCGAACTGCTTGGTGTAGTACAGCGTCGACTGGTGGTCGAGCGGGATGCGCCAGGGGCCGTGGTTGATGTAGTGGCCGTCGTCGAAGCGGCAGACCTGCTTGTCGCCGCCCAGTTCCTGCAGTTCGAAGCCCTTGCGCGCCGTCTGGCAGCGGCCGCCGGCGAAGCCGCGCGCTTCGAGCACCTCGACGCCGTAGCCGAGCCTGGACAGTTCGTAGGCCGCCGTCATGCCGGCCAGCCCGGCCCCGAGGATGACCACTTTCTTGCCCTTGCCGCTGCCGGACAGTTGCGGCGGGGCGGACACGCGGGACGCGATGCCCATGCCCCAGGCGTTCATGGTGTTGAGTAACAGGGCCGAACCGCCGACTGCGGCGGCACGGTGGAGGAATTCGCGTCGCGTCAGCGACCTGGTCAAACGTTTCATCCGCACCTCAGCTGGTTATTGCAGGAACCTTCTTCGTTCCTTTGTGTTTCAGCAATAGGTGTGCCAGGGAGTGTGCGGTGGAAAGGCTAAATCTTCGTGAAAAATAAAGTATTTATGTAGAAAATCTATTGTAAGTTTTGAGTAAGGCTAAAAATGCAAATAAAGTTTGTTTTTTTTGGGGCATGCCGTGTGGCAGGATGATGGGAATCATCCGACTGCCGCGTACATACTTTGTTTTCGGCGGCGGACTTTGTTTTTTCCGGCGCGCCACCGTCATGTATGACGGGTGGAACCCATGCAATCTCGATACGCAAACGCCGGCGCCGACCGTGTTTTGTGGCAGCGCACCATCCTGGGCCGGCGCGCACTGGAAAGTTACAGCGCGATGACGTCGTGCACCGCCGCGGCCGGGCGCTGGTCCGGCCTGGACGGGGCTTGCTGGGGGCCGTCCTTGTCCAGCCAGTAGCTGAACTGGCCGAACGTGGGGACGGCGCCGGGCGCGTGGTCGCGGTAGAACTCGGCGATCATCTGGCGGTAGGCGGCGCGCCGGGAAAATTTCTGGTGCATTGCGGCATAGCGCGCCACGGCGGCCCGGAAGGTCGCGCGCATGTCGGCATCGGCGTTCAGGCCAGGATGGTCGCCCGACTTGCGCGGCCGCCCGCGCTTGACGCCGGCGCTGGCGCCGCGCGTCTTGCCGCGCGCGCCCGAGTTGCCGTAGTCGGGCAGCAGGGCGTCGATCGTCTGGCCGCGTTCCCAGAAGCGGCGCAGGTAGCGCAGCACGCTGGGGCGCGACATGCCGTGCTCCTCGGCGCAGCGGGCCACCATCAGGGCGCGCTCGCGCGGCTGGTAGAGCTGCGGCGCCTGGGCCTGCAGCGCGCTGACGATGTCCCAGGCGCGGGCCTGCAGGTCGCGGTGCTTCTGCGGCAGCAGCGGCGGCGGCGGCGGGGCCGCATAGGGATCCTGCAGCAGCAGGCGCGCGCGTTGCTGCTGCACGTCCTCGACCAGCGCGGCCAGCGCCACCGTGCGCGGCTGGCTGTGCGGCAGGCCCAGTTCGAAGGTATAGGCCAGGGCGCGCTGGCGGTCGATCCACAGCACCCGGATCGTGCGCACCGGGGCGACATACTGAATCACATCGTTAGGCAAAAACATCGGGGGCTCCCGGACGAGTTCAGGTGCTTTACCCCATGCAAGGATCACGCCAGTACCCGGCACGATTAGTCCAGATCAAGGGACGACCCCCGTGCGCCCTTAGGCTGTGAGCTCGTTTCCGCACCCGGCCGATCGGCGCGGGCCGCGGCCCATCCACCGTTTCCACCACCATCGACGAGGCACCATGTACCCGTTTCCGCAATCCATGACGCCGGCCGTGCGTACCCACCTGGACGCCCAGACCGCCTTCTTCAACGACATGTCGAAGTCCGTGTTCAAGTCCTTCCAGCAGATGTGCGACCTGAACATCCAGCTGATGCAGGGCATGCTCGAAGACACCGCGCTGGCCGGCCAGACGATGCTCGCGGCCGAACGCCAGGACGAACTGCTGAGCGCCGCCGCGGCGCGCACCCAGCCGGCCACCGACCGGCTGCGCGCCTACCAGCAGCACGTGTCGCGCCTGGCCGCGGACGCCCAGGTCGACCTGGCGCGCGTCGCCGAGCAGCACGTGCAGCAGACCACGCGCACGGCGCGCGCCGTGGCCGACGAAGTCGCGCGCAGCGCCGCCCCGGACGGCGAGCGCGCCATCCGCACCGAGCCGGAAGCGCCGCGCCGCGCCGCCGACCCGTTCCAGCGCGCCGGCAATGGCGAAGACCATGAGGCGACCCGCATGCAGGCGGGCCGGGCGGCGGCGGTACCGGGCGACCAGCAGGCGCAGCACAACGCGGCGACGCACTGACGGCGGGGCACGGCCGGCGCGGCGCGCCGGCCGTGACGGGTGGCGCGCAAATCGTGAGCCGCGTTTTTTTAAAAAGGTGTAATCTAAATTACAACATTCTTCAAGGAGAACATCATGAACGCCACCACCATCCACCACACCATGACCAAGACCATGACCAAGACCACCATCGCCGGCATGCTGCTGGCCGTCGCCGCCCTGACGGCGGGTTGCCACAAGGCCGACAACAACAATAACGGCATGGGTCCGGCCCAGGAAGCGGGCAAGGCCGTCGACGACGCCGGCGCGAAAGTCGCGGCCGAATCGCGCGAAGCCGCCGCCAACGCCAACGCCGCCGCCGACCGCGCGGGCGAGCGCATCGATGCCGCCACCGACCGTGCCGGCGCGAAGATCGACGCCGCCGCCGAGCGTGCCGGCGAAAAGATGGACCAGGCCGGCGCCGAAGTGCGCCAGGAATCGCGCGAAGCCGCCGCCAACGTCAAGGAAGGCGCACGCAACGCCACCGAGGCGACCGGCCGCGGCATCGAGCGCGCCGGCGAGAAAATCCAGGACGCCGCCAAGTAAGCGCCGGCGCCAGGCCGGGCGGGCATGTCCGCCCGGCGTGCGCGCCACCGGCGCGCACGTTCCTCCACCCTCACTCGGGGCGGCGCACGGCGTCGAGGTAGATACCGGGCTCGGCCGACAGGCCGCGCTTGACGTTGCGCGACAGCTCGTCGACCAGCACCTCGCTGGCGCCGGCTTCCAGCGCCGCATACCCCTTGTCCACCACTTCGGCCGGCGCCAGCTTGGGCAGGTCGATGCCACGGGTCAGGTCCGTATCGACGAAGCCGACGTGCAGGCCCAGCACCTGCGTGCGCTGCTCCTGCAGCGCGATGCGCAGGCCGTTGGTGACGCTCCAGGCCGCCGACTTGGTCGCCGCGTAGGCGGCCAGGGCCGGCGTGCTGATCCAGCTTGCCACCGACAGCACGTTCAGCAGGGCGCCGCCGCCGTTCGCGGCCAGCACCGGCGCGAAGGCCTGGCTGACGTTCAGCAGGCCGAACACATTGGTGTCGAGCATGCGGCGCAGGCCGTCGTTGCCGGCCGCGTCGAGCAGGCTGCCGCCCATCAGCGCGATGCCCGCATTGTTGACCACCAGCGTGACGTCGGCGCAGTCGGCGGCCGCCTGCGCCACCTGGGCCGGGTCGGTGATGTCGACGCGCACCGGCACGACGCCGGGCAGGGTAACGGTGGCGGGATCGCGCGCGCCGGCATAGACCTTGCGGGCGCCGCGGGCCAGCGCCTGGCGCGCGAATTCCAGGCCCAGGCCGCGGTTGGCGCCGGTGACGAAGACGACGGCATGTTCGAGTTTCATGGTGCAGTTCCTTAAAACGGAAGTGGGTTAAAAAATATGACGGGTGTCATATTTTGGGGTGAAAACAGGGCCGGCAGCCGTGCCGGCCGGGCGAACGACTTCAGGATGCGGGCGTGGCGCCTTCGTATTGCAGGAGCAGGGCGGCGCGGCAGTCGCTCAGCAGCGCCGGCCCGCCGCCGTCCTGGCCGAGCACGCGCGCCATCTGCAGCGCGCCGCTGAGCGCGGCCGCGACGGCGGCGGCGCCGGACTGCATGCCGGGCGGCAGCGCCTGCCGCGCCAGCGCGACGAGGGCATGGACGCTGCGCGCCGAGGCGTCGCGCAGCGGGTCGGCGCAGCGCGTCATGTCGGAAGCCAGCGCGGCCACCGGGCAGCCGGCACCGTCGGCGCAGGCGTGCGCGTCGGACAGGTATTCCTCCACCAGGGCGCGCAGCGGTGTCGCGCCCTCCGCCATGCGCTGGCGCATGCGTTCGCGGATGCGTTCCATGCCCTGGCGCCCGGCATGCTCGAGCGCTGCGGCCAGCAGCGCCTCGCGCGAGGCGAAATGGGCATAGAAGCCGCCATGGGTCAGGCCGGCCTGGCGCATGACGTCGGCCACGCCGACCCCGGCCACCCCGCCGCGCAGCAGCGCCTGCGCGGCGGCATCGAGGATCCGCGCATGCGACTGGTGGCGGCGGTGTTGTCTGGCGTCGGTGGGCATGGGCGCGTCCGATGAAATATGATGACGCTCATATTATTGCCATCATATTCGGACGTCAAGCGGATTGCGTGGCGCGCAGCCGCTCCAGCACCAGCGCCCGGTATTGCCGGCTGCACGGCACGCGCGCGCCGCCGCGCAGCAGCAATTCGCCGTCGCCCTTGTCGCGCGCCACGACCCGTTCGATCCAGCCCAGCTGCACGGCCGCGCGCCGGTGGCAGCGCACGAATCCGGGACCCAGGCGGTCGAGCAGGCCGGCCAGCGTCTGGCGCAGCAGCGGACTGCCGGCGGCCGTGTGCAGCGCGACGTAGTTGTCGGCGGTCTCGATCCAGCCGATGTCCGCGACCGGGACGATGCGCGTGCCGCCGCGTTCGCCGACCAGCAGCTTGCGCAGCGGCAGGTCCGGCAGCGGCAGGTCCGGCCGCGGCAGGTCCGGCCGCGCCGCCGTGCCGGCACCGGCGTCGCGCGCCGCCGCGCGTTCGCGCAGGCGCTCGCGCAGCCGCGCCAGCGCCCGTCCCAGGCGCGCGCCGTCGCAGGGCTTGAGCAGGTAGTCGATGGCGCGCGCGTCGAAGGCTTGCAGGGCGTAGCGGTCCCAGGCCGTCACGAACACGAGCAGCGGCGCCGGCTCGGGCAGCGAGGCGGCCAGTTCGATGCCGGACAGTTCCGGCATCTCGATGTCGAGCAGGAGCGCGTCCGGCCGGAACGCCGCGATGCGCGCCAGCGCGTCGACGCCGTCGCACGCCTCGTCGACGGCCGCGATGCCGTCCTGCTGCGCCAGCAGGTGCCGCAGCCGGGCGCGCGCGGGCGCCTCGTCGTCGACGATCAGGATGCGCATGGCAGCCGCACCTCGGCGCGCACGCCGCCGCCGGCACGATCGCGCAGCGCCAGCCCGGCGCGCTCGCCGTACAGCGCCTGCAGGCGCGCGCGCAGGTTGGACAGGCCGATGCCGCCGGCATGGCCCGCCACCGCCACCGCCTGCTGCGTGCCGGCGGCCGCGGGCGCGACCGCCAGCGTGCCCGCGTCGTCTTCCACGCTGAGCACGATGTCGGCGCCGTCGCGCGCCGCGGCCACCGCGATGCGCACCGGGCCGCGGCGCCGTTCGACCGTGTGCTTGAACACGTTCTCGAGCAGCGGCTGCAGGCTCATGGCCGGTACCGGGCGCGCCAGCAGGGCGTCGTCGATGTGCCAGGACAGCTCGACCCGCCCGGCGAAGCGCGCCGCCATCACCCCGGCATAGCCGCGCGCCAGCGCCAGCTCGTCGGCCAGCGGCGCCTGGTGGCGCTCGCCCAGCGCGAGCGTGGCGCGCAGCACGTCGGCCAGCTGCACCAGCGTGGCGTCGGCCTTGTCGACGTCGGTATGCATCAGCGCGGACACCGTGTTGAGGGCGTTGAACAGGAAGTGCGGCTGCATCTGCCGGCCCAGGCGCTCCAGCCGGGCCTGCGCCAGCAGGGCGCTGGCCTGCTCGGCGCGCAGCCTGGCGTCGAGCAGCGCGCGCCAGGACTGGATGCCGAAGCGGATCACGGTGAACAGGCCGACGAAGATCGAGATCTTCATCGACTCGTACAGGAACAGGCGCGGCAACGGATCGTGGTGGTAGGTCGCGCCGACCAGCGCGTACACGCCATGGCGGATGCCGAAGGCCAGCGGCACGAACGCGATCCAGTACAGCGGCAGCCAGCGCGCCTGGCGCGCGAACCAGCGCCGGGGCGTGCCGAGCAGGCGGTCGTCGGCGCGCGAGAAGCGCAGCTGCGCCAGCGCGAGCAGCGTGGTGACCACGGCCGACGAGCCTTCCCACAGCACCGGCTTCCAGTAGTCCGTGCCATGCTCGTTGCGGATGTAGTCCTGCACGGCCACCAATGTCATCAGCGCCCAGAACAGGATCCAGGCGAGGATGGGGATGGCGTGGCGGCGCAGGGCGGACATCGCTCGATCATGGCGAATGATCGGCAGGGTGTCAATGCGGCGGCGGCCCGCCGCGGTTGCCGGCGCGACGAGTTATGACAAAATACCGGCTGTCTCGACGTTTCGTCCGGACTTTGCTGTCGACTGGCAGCGCGCCCAGCAACCACCGTACGACGCCATGGCAGACGATTTTTCCTCCCGCTATCCTTTCCTGCACTTTCCCGGCGAAATGGCCGCACTCATCCGCGCCAAGGACTGGTCGGCCACGCCGTTCGGCCCGATCGACGCCTGGTCGCCGGCGCTGCGCTCCGCCGTCAGCATCTGCCTGGGGTCGCGTTTCCCCATGGTGCTGTACTGGGGCGCCACGCGGGCGCTGATCTACAACGACGCCTGGGCGCCGGTGCCGGGACGCAAGCACCCGTGGGCGCTGGGGCGGCCGGGCATCGAGGTCTGGGCGGAAATCTGGGACATCATCGGCCCGATGTTCGACCACGTGATGGACACCGGCGAGGCCACCTGGTCCGCGGACCAGCTGCTGCCGCTGAACCGCTACGGCTACGTCGAGGAGTGCTACTTCTACTACAGCTATTCGCCGGTGCGCGGCGAGGACGGCACGGTCGAGGGCATCTTCACGGCCGTGACCGAAACCACCGACCGCGTGCTGGCCGAGCGCCGCGAGCGCCTGCTGCGCCAGGTCTCCGAGAACACGTCGAACGTGCGCGACGCGCGCGACGCCTGCGCCGTCGCCGTCGCCACGCTGGCCGCGATGCCGGAGGAAGCGCCGTTCGCGCAGGCATGGTTGTTCGATGCCGCCAGCGGGACGCTGGCGCTGGCGGGCCAGGGTGGCGACGCCGGCGCCGCCCTGGCGCCGCCGCAGGCCGCGCTGGAAGGCGGGCCGTGGCCGTTCGCCGCGGCGCTGCGCAGCGGCGCGCCGGTGCCGGTGAGCGGCCTGGCGCGCGGCCCCGGCGGTCCGCGGCCGGGCACGCCCTGGCCGGAACCCGTCGACCAGGCGCTGGTGGTGCCGATCCTCAGCGCGCGCCGCGACGCGCCGTACGGCTTCCTGGTGGCGGGATTGAGTCCGCGGCGGCGCCTGAACCGCGACTACGCGACCCTGTTCGAGCGCGCCGCCGCGCACATCGCCACCGCGCTCGTGAACGTCGAAGCCTATGCGGTGGAAAAGCGCCGCGCGGAAAAGCTGGCCGAGATCGACCGCGCCAAGACCGTGTTCTTCTCGAACGCCAGCCACGAACTGCGCACCCCGCTGACGCTGATGCTGGGTCCGCTCGCCGAATTGCTGGAGACGGCCGACGACGACATGCGCGAGCGCCTGCGGCTGGTCGAACGCAATGGCCAGCGCCTGCTGCGGCTGGTCAACAGCCTGCTCGACTTCAGCCGCATCGAGGCCGGGCGCGACGACGCGCGCTTCGTGCCGACCGACCTGGCGGCCCTGTGCGCGGACCTGGCCAGCAATTTCCGCTCGGCCTGCGCGCAGGCGGGCCTCGGCCTGGACGTCGATTGCCCGCCGCTGCCGGAGCCGGTCTGGGTCGACCGGGCGATGTGGGAAAAGATCGTGCTGAACCTGCTGTCGAACGCGTTCAAGTTCACCCTCGCGGGCCGCATCGGCGTCGCCGTGCGCGCGCGCGACGGCGCCGCCGAAGTGGCGGTCACGGACACCGGGGTCGGCATTGCGCAGGACGAGCTGGCGCGCGTCTTCGACCGCTTCCACCGCATCGAGGGCCAGCGCGGACGCTCGGTCGAGGGAACCGGGATCGGCCTGTCGCTGGTGCGCGAGCTGGTGCAGCTGCACGGCGGTACGATCGCCGTGCGCAGCGCCGTCGACCGCGGCACCGTCTTCACGGTGCGGATCCCGTTCGGCCACGCCCACCTGCCGGACCAGAAGGTCCACGCCGCGCCCGCCGCGCCGGCGCCCGCGCACGCCGCCGCCTGGATCGAGGAGGCGCTCGGCTGGGTGGGGCAGGACGACGCCGTCGCGCACGGCGCGCTGGCGCCCATGGCCGCGGGCGCGAGCATCCTGCTGGCCGACGACAACGCCGACATGCGCGCCTACGTGACGCGCATCCTGGCCGACGCCGGCTACCGCGTGCGGGCCGTCGGCAACGGCGCCGCGGCGCTGGCGGCGGTGCGCGCCGGCCCGCTGCCCGACCTGGTGCTGAGCGACGTGATGATGCCGGAGCTGGACGGCTTCGCCCTGCTGCAGGCGCTGCGCGCCGATCCGGCCACGCGCGCCGTGGTCGTGATCCTGCTGTCGGCGCGCGCCGGCGAGGAGGCGCGCGTCGAGGGCCTGGACGCCGGCGCCGACGACTACATGGTCAAGCCGTTCAGCGCGCGCGAGCTGCGCGCGCGCGTGGACGGCGCGATCGCGCTGGCGCGCCAGCGCCGCGCGGCGCTGGCGCGCGAACAGGCGCTGCAGGGGGAAATCGAGGCCGAGCGCGGGCGCGCGGCCCTGCGCGAGAGCCAGGCCCACGTCGCCTCGCTGTTCGAGCAGGACGCCGCCGGCGTGGCCGAGGCGGACATGGACTGGCGCCTGGTGCGCGTCAACGACCGCTATTGCCGCATCGTCGGCCACGCGCGCGCGGCCCTGCTGGGCCGTTCGCTGCTCGACTTCGTGCACGCGGACGACGCGCACGACATGCGCGCCCGGCTCGCGCGGCTGGATGCGGACGGCGCGCCGTTCACGGTCGAGAACCGCTATTGCCGCGACGACGGCGCGGCGGCCTGGGCCAGCACGGCGGTCGCGCCGGTGCGGGTCGACGCCGGCGCCGCGCCGCGCAGCGTGGTGGCGGTGGTGCTCGACATCGGCGACCGCAAGCTGGCCGAACGACTGCGCGAGGCCGACCGCCGCAAGGACGAGTTCCTGGCGATGCTGGCCCACGAGCTGCGCAACCCGCTGGCGCCGATCGGCGCCGCCGCGCAGTTGTTGCAGATCGGCCGCCTCGACCCGGAGCGTCTGCGCAGCACCAGCCGCATCATCGGGCGCCAGGTCGAGCACATGACGCACCTGATCGACGACCTGCTGGACGTCTCGCGCGTCACCCGCGGCCTGGTGGAGCTGGACTGCGCGCGCCTCGACGTGGGCCGGATCGTGGGCGACGCCGTCGAGCAGGTGGCGCCGCTGGTGCAGGCGCGCCGCCACGACCTGGCCGTGCTGCAGGCCCCCGGGCCGGCGCTGGTCGTCGGCGACAAGAAGCGGCTGGTGCAGGTGCTCACCAACCTGCTGACCAATGCCGCCAAGTACACCGACGAGGGCGGACACATCGTGCTGCGCACCGCCGTGCACGCGCACGAGATCGAGATCGCCGTGGCCGACGACGGCATCGGCATGGCGCCCGCCCTGGTGGCGCGCGCCTTCGACCTGTTTTCCCAGGGCGAGCGCACGTCCGACCGCGCGATGGGCGGCCTCGGACTCGGGCTGGCGCTGGTGCGCAGCCTGGTCGAGCTGCACGGCGGCACCGTGTGCTGCCGCAGCGACGGGCCGGGCCGGGGCAGCACCTTCACCGTGCGCCTGCCGCGCGCGCCATCGGAGGCGGACGACGGCGGCGCCGACGCGCAGGATGCGGCGGCGGGCACGGGCACGGGCCCCCTGCGCGTGCTGGTCGTGGACGACAACGTCGATGCGGCCACGATGCTGGCCCTGTTGCTGGAAGCGGACGGCCACGCGGTCGCGGTCGAGCACGATCCGCAGGCGGCGCTGGCGCGCGCGGCCGCGTTCGCGCCGGACGCCTGCCTGCTCGACATCGGACTGCCCGGCATGGACGGCAACGCACTGGCGCGCCGGCTGCGCGCCGCGCCCGGCGGCGCGCGGCTCACGCTGGTGGCGGTCACCGGCTACGGGCAGGAGCAGGACCGCCGGCGCTCGGCGGCGGCGGGCTTCGACCACCATCTCGTCAAGCCGCTCGACCTGGGCGTGCTGCAGTCCGTGCTGGCCGGCGTGCGCGCCGGCTGACGCCGACGCCGGCGTGCCGCGGCGCCCGGAAGCGCGCGCCGTCCGGCGCCGCGCGGCGGTAGACTCGGGATATTTCCAGCGAGGTCCTGCATCGACAAACCCCACGCCATCGTCGCCCTTGCCTGCGCGCGCGCCTGCGTCCTCATCGCCGGCCTCAGCGCCTTCGGCTGGTTCGTCCACATCGAATCGCTGGCGACGGCGGTCCCGGGGTTCCAGCCCATGGTGCCGATGACGGGCATGATGGTCGTACTCGCGGCGGCCGCCATCCTGCGCCAGGCCCACGGCGCGGCCGGCCGGCTGCCGGCCATCCTGCTGGCGGCGCTTGCCGCGGCGGCGCTGGGCCTGCGCCTGGCCGGCGCCATGCCCGCGCCGCTGGCGGCCACGGTCGGCCTGTCGGCGCAGCTCACCGCGCTGGCCTTCCTGGCGGGGGCGGCCTGCCTGCTGTGCCTGGGCCATGCCGCCTTCGTCGCGCAAGGGCAGTGGATCGCGCTGGGCATGCTGCTGCTGGCCCTGCTGGTCATGGCGGGCTACGTCTTTCACGATACGCTGCTGTACGAGGTATTGCCCGGCAGGGGGACGTCGATCCCGACGACGCTGTGCATCGCGCTGGTCGCGCTGGGCGCGCTGGCGCTGCGGCCGGCGCAAGGCATCATGTCGGCCGTCACCGGCGCGGACCCGAGCATCCGGGCCGTGCGCCGCCTGCTGGCGGCGGTGCTGGCGATGCCGCTGCTGCTGGGCGCGCTGGCGGTGCTGGCCCTGCGCCTGGACGTCGCGGATACCGGGACCGTCATCGCCTGCCTGATCTGGGGCACGATCGCGTTGTTCACGGCGGTGAGCTGGCACGTCGCCCTGATGCTGCAGCGGATCGAGGCGCTGCGCCAGTCGACGCTGGCGGCGCTGCGCGCGGCCGACGCCAACAAGGACGACTTCATGGCGCTGCTGGCGCACGAACTGCGCAATCCGCTGGCGCCGGTGCGCGCCGCCGCCGAACTGCTGCGGCGCGGACAGTGCGACCCCGTCCAGCTGCGCCGCACCAGCGACATCATCGGACGCCAGGTGACGCACATGACGCACCTCGTCGACGACCTGCTCGACCTGGCGCGCGTGCGGCGCGGGCAGCTGGTGCTGGAGATGGCGCCGGTCGACGTGCTGGCCGTGGTGCGCGACGCGCTGGAACAGTCGGCGCCGCAGGCGGCGCAGCGGCGCCAGCGCCTGACCGCCGACCTGCCGGACGGGCCGGCCTACGTGGCGGGCGACCACCGGCGGCTCGTGCAGGTCGTCGCGAACCTGCTCGCCAACGCCGCCAAGTTCACGCCTGCGGGCGGCGCGATCGACGTCGCGCTGCGCTACGCCGGCGACGCGGTCGAGATCCGCGTGCGCGACGACGGCATCGGCATCGGCCCCGAGCTGCTGCCGACGGTCTTCGACGCGTTCGCCCAGGGCGCGCGCGCGCCGGACCGCGCCGAAGGCGGGCTGGGACTGGGGCTGGCGCTGGTCCGCCAGCTCGTCGAACGCCATGGCGGCAGGGTGGACGCGCACAGCGCGGGGCACGGCAAGGGCAGCACCTTCGTCGTGACCTTGCCGCGCCAGGCGTGACCCGACGGCGGGAGCGCCGGCAAGGACCGCGGCCCCGGCGCGTCCGGCCGCCGCTGATCCTGGCCCTCGTCCTCGTCCTAGTCCTCGTCGTCCTGCCCGCGCGCGCGCCGCAGCGGCGCCTGCATGGCCTCGACGTCGCGCATGAATTCGTCGACGCCGCGGTCGCGGCTCAGGCGCACGCCGGGCGGCAGCAGCACCGACATGTACAGTTCGTCGGCCAGGCGCCCGCTACGCTGCACGTTGGCGACCAGGATCAGGCCGGAGCCGAGCAGCGCCAGGCCGGCGCACAGCAGGCGGTGGCGCAGGCGCGCGCGCGGCAGGATCGTACACAGGTGGAAGTAGACCGTGCCGGCCACCAGCAGCGTCGCCACGTGCGAGGCATGGCGGGTGAAGCCCTCGAACGAGAACGCGTAACCGAGGGTGCCGGCCAGCAGCGCGTAGCCGGCCAGCGCCGCCAGGCCGCAGCCGCAGATGAACAGGTGGCGTCCGAGCCGCGCGTGGCGGCCGAACAGGCGGTTGGCGAAGGCCCAGGCGCCGCTCCACAGCAGGGCCGCGCCGACGCCCCGGGCCAGCGCCGCCACGTAGCGCGCGGCCGCGTCGTACTGGGTGTCGCCGAGCCAGCCGGCCAGCAGCGCGAGCGCCGCCGCCAGGGCGATGCCGGCCGCTCCCGGCAGCGCGCCTTCCCAGGCGTGCAGCGTGCGGTCGGGCAGCTCGGGCGGTACCGGGAAGCCGGCCGCGCGCACGCGCAGCGCCGTGTGGCCGATGCGCGCGACGGTGTCGCCGGACAACGCCACGTGCTGGCGGCGCCGGCCCGCGACGACGATGCCGTTGCGGCTGCCCAGGTCGCGCAGCACCAGGCGGCCGGCGTCGTCGCGTTCGAGCACGGCGTGGCGGGCGGCCGCGTAGTCGTCGTCGAGGACCAGGTCGTTGTCGTAGCCGCGCCCGATGCGCAGCGGCAGGGCGTCGACGCGCTGGCGCTGCAGCACGTCGCCGTTGCGGGCCAGCAGTTCGACGAACCAGGGGCCGTCCATCCCGGCGGCGTCCGTCATGGCGGCGCGGCCGGCCGGTGCGCGCGCCCGAGCGCTGCCAGGAAGGCGCGCGTGGCGCGCACGCCGTTGGCATACGACACGCCGGCCAGGTCGAGGCGGCTCTGCAGGCTGGCGCGGGCGTCGTCGGTGCTGGCCGTGAGCAGCGTGAAGTTGTACAGGCCGGCGAACTTGCGGTAGGCGCGCACGCAGACGACGGCGCGCAGCGGCAGCGTGGCCGTGTGCACGAAGGATTCGGTGCAGGAGGGGCGCGTCAGGCGGGTGTCGCGGCTGGCGCCCAGGCGGTCCACGCGGAAGCGCTCGCTGGCCAGCAGGGCGAACTGCAACGGATGCAGGCTGGCCGAGCGCAGGTACTGGTGGGTCATCGACACGTGGCCGGTCTGCTGGCTGTCCGAGACGTAGATCGCCGCCTCCATCGCGCAGCTGACGCTGTCGAGCGTGTACGCGGCCTCGGCGCGGAAGTTCGAGCGTCCCCAGCAGCGCAACTGCTGCGATTCGCGCACCGGCACGCGGTACGGCCCCATGCTCTCGATCGCCAGCGGCGCGTCCAGCAGGCGGTCGACCATCTCGCGCTGGTGCGCCAGCAGCTGCTGGCCGATCAGCGGATTGAAGTCGCGCGGCGGACGGGCCTGCGCGGCCACCTTGCGCAGCAGGTCCTGCGCATACCCGACCGGCACGAGGAAGCTGACCAGCTCGCCGTCGCGGCGCTTGGCGACGTTGATGCCGGCCACCATGCCGGACGCCGTCACGCTCGGGCCGCCGCTCATGCCGGCGTTGATCGGGCCGGTGAACACCAGCTGCTCGTAGAAGCTGCGCCGCACGACGCCGTTGTACGATCCCTCGGAAATGGCGAAGCCCAGGTCGAGCGGATTGCCGAGCGAGTACAGGTACTGGCCCTGGGCCAGCGCCACCGGATGCGCCGGCACCTCGAAGACCCCGCTGCCCTTGCGGCCGACGCGCACCACGGCCAGGTCGTGCAGCACGTCCACGGCCAGCAGCTCGACGGGGCCGCTACGGCCGTCGGCGTCGACGTATTCGCCCACGTAGACGTCGGGATCGAGCGCCATCTGCGACACCACGTGGTAGTTGGTCAGCACCAGGTCCGAGGTGGAGACCAGGAAGCCGGAGCCGACGCTGGACTGGCTGCGCCCGTTGCGCAGCAGCATGCGGATCTGCAGCAGGTCGCCGCGCGCGGCCGCATACAGTCGCTGGGCCGACGAGGACGGCGCCGGCAGCACGGCCGGCCCCTCGGTCTCGCCGGGGCCGGGCGCGGGCGGGGTGGTGGCGGGCGGCGTGGCCGGCGGGGTCACCAGTGCCTGCGCGGATGGCCGCGCGGCGGGTTCGCCGGACTGGGCGGAGGGGGCGTCGGCCGCCGGGGCCGCGAGGGCGGCCAGACCGAGGACGAACGCAAACGTGGACAGGGCGGGGCGCATGCCATCCCTCGTGCTGGCAGGAGATGGGAGCCATCCTGCCAGATTCGCCCGCGGCGGGCGTTACGCTTCGCCGACCGGCGTCGCTTCGGTGGGCACCGCCGGCGTCATCATGTGACCCAGCTTGGCTTCCTTGGTGTTCAGGTAACTGTTGTTGAAGGCATTGCGGTTGACCAGCAGGGGCACGCGCTCGGCGACGCGGATGCCGAACTTGCCCAGCGCGGCGATCTTGCGCGGGTTGTTGGTCATCAGGCGCACCGATTCGATGCCGAACTGCTCCAGCATCGGCAGCACCAGTTCGTAGCTGCGGGCGTCGGCCTGGAAGCCGAGCTGCAGGTTGGCCTCGACCGTGTCGGCGCCGGCTTCCTGCAGGCGGTAGGCGCGGATCTTGTTGACCAGGCCGATGCCGCGGCCCTCCTGGCGCAGGTACAACAGGATGCCGCGGCCTTCCTCGGCGATGCGCTGCAGCGCCGTCTCGAGCTGGGCGCCGCAGTCGCAGCGTTGCGAGAACATCACGTCGCCCGTCAGGCATTCCGAATGGATGCGCGCCAGCGGCGGCGCGCCGGTCGACAGGTCGCCCAGGGTCATGGCCAGGTGCTCCTTGCCCGTCGCATGCTCGACGAAGGCGTGCAGGGTGAACTGCGCCCACGGGGTCGGCAGGGTGCACGAGGTGACGTAGTCGACGAGGCTGGCGGGCATGGTGGCGTTGTCTTGCATGGCGATTCCTGGAACTGTCGTGATGGCTGGCGTAAATGGCGAGTTTACCGGAAATCGGACATGGCCGTGCGGTTCCGGCGGCGGCGCCCCGGACCGTCCTGCCGGGCCGCGGGCGTCCGCCTGCCACGCAGATGGGTTTCGATCGGGAAATTACAACAGTTGTATTTTGGAAATTCGATGCAGCATCGACCGATCGACGATTCCGCCGGGCATCAAGCTGTGCTAGGCTGACGCCGATTCCAATCCCGCCTTCCCATGCTGATACCCCTGACCCTGTTGCGCCGCATGACGCCGCGCGCCCTCGGCGCCTGGCTCGCGCTCGCCTTCACCTCCATGTCGATCGTCCTGACCCTGGTGCTGACCGCCGTCATCGAGCGCAAGGCGACCGAACAGGTGAAATCGAGCATCGGCAACGGCCTGGCCGAACTGGCGATGCAGACGTCCGACAAGCTCGACCGCGGCATGTTCGAACGCTACCGCGAAGTCGCCCTGATCGCCCAGCTGCGCGAACTGCGCCCCGGCGCGCCGCAGGCGCTGCGCCGGCGCGCGCTGGAACGCGTGCAGGCCAGCTACGACTACTACAGCTGGATCGGCGTGGCCGGCATGGACGGCCTGGTCCAGGCATCGGCGCAGGGCCTGCTGGAAGGCGCGGACGTGTCGAAGCGGCCCTGGTTCCGCAACGCGCTCGAAGGCGTCCACGCCGGCGACGTGCACGAGGCCGTGCTGCTGTCGAAGCTGCTGCCGAAGCAGGCCGAACCCTGGCGCTTCGTCGACGTGGCCTTCCCGGTGCGCGACGACGACGGCACGGTGCGCGGCGTGCTCGGCGCGCACCTGTCGTGGCAATGGGCGCGCGACGTCGAGCGCTCGATGATGGCCGGCATCGCCCGCCGCCGCCAGGTCGAGGCCCTGATCGTCGACGCCGCCGGCAAGGTGCTGCTGGGGCCGCCGGACACCGCCGGCAAGCAGCTCGCCCTGGGCAGCCTGGACGCTGCGCGCGCGGCCGGACGCTGGGGCTATGTGGAAGAGCGCTGGCCCGACGGCAATGCCTACCTGGTCGGTTATGCGCGCGGGCGCGGCTACGGCGACTACCCGGGCCTGGGCTGGACGGTACTGGTGCGCCAGAGCCAGCAGGACGCCTACGCGCCGGTGCGCCGGCTGCGCGAGTACGGCCTGGCGGCCGGCGTGCTGCTGGCGGCGCTGTTCTCGCTGGCCGGGGTGGCGCTGGCGCGCCGCATCACGCGGCCGCTGGACGAGCTGGCGGACGCCGCGCAGCGCATCCGCGCCGGCGAGACGGCCCGCATCGCGGTGCCGCGCGGCTACCGCGAGGTGCGCGCGCTCGGGCGCACGCTGAACGGCCTGGTGGCCGGCCTGGTGCGGCGCGGCCAGGAACTGGAGCAGCTGAACGCGACGCTGGAGCAGCGCGTGGCGCGCCGTACCAACGAGCTGGAGCAGGCGCTGGGCACGGTGCGCGCCAGCGAGCAGCGCATCGTCTCCATCATCGAGGCGGCGCAGGACGCCTTCATCGGCATCGACCTGCACGGCCGGATCTGCGACTGGAACTCGGCCGCCGAGGCGATGCTGGGCTGGGGCCGCGCGGAAGCGCTGGGCCGGCTCGCGGCCGACCTGATCATGCCGGAGCGCTTCCGCGCCCGCTCGCGCGCGCTGCTGCGCCGTTTCCGCGAGACCGGGCAGCTCGAGCTGCTGGGCCAGCGCGTCGAGCGCACGCTGCTGCGCAGCGACGGGCGCGAGATCGAGGCCGAGATGACCATGACGCTGGCCGGCGGCGGCGCCGAGACCGACGCCTTCTTCGGCGTGTTCATGCACGATATCTCGCAGCGCAAGGAAGTCGAGCGCCTGAAGAACGAGTTCGTGTCCACGGTCTCGCACGAGCTGCGCACGCCGCTGACCTCGATCAGCGCCTCGCTGGCCCTGCTGGCCGACGGCATCGCGGGCGAGTTGCCCGCGGACGCCAAGCAGCTGGTCGACATCGCCAACGCCAGTTCCGGGCGCCTGGTGCGCCTGATCGGCGACGTGCTCGACATCCAGAAGATGGAAGCCGGCGGCATGGCGCTCGAGCGCCGCGTGCAGCCGGTGCTGCCGGTCGCCGAGGATGCGGTGGCGTCGATGGCCAGCCTGGCCGGCACGGCCGGCGTCACGCTCGCGTGCGCCGCCGGTGCCGGCGCGGCGCAGGCCTGCGCCGCCGTCGACCGCGACCGCATGACCCAGGTGCTGACGAACCTGCTGTCGAACGCGATCAAGTTTTCCGGCGCCGGCACCACGGTGACGACCCGGCTCGACGCGCAGGACGGGCGCGTGCGCCTGTCGGTGGCCGACCAGGGCCCGGGCATCCCGCCGGCCTTCCGTGCCCGCGTGTTCCAGCGCTTCGCCCAGGCCGACGGCGCCGACTCGCGCCGCAAGGGCGGCACCGGCCTGGGCCTGTCGATCTGCAAGGCCATCGTCGAGCAGCACGGCGGCGCCATCGGCTTCGACAGCGTCGAGGGGCAGGGGACCACGTTCTGGGTCGAGTTGCCGGCGGCGGGCTAGGAATCCGTCCGGCACGGCTTGCGCTCAGGGCTGGCGCCCGGCGCCGTACAGGCGCTCGAACTCCGCCACCGGCACCGGTCGCCCCAGCAGGTAGCCCTGCAGCAGGTCGCAGCCGCATTCGGCCAGGAAGATGCGCTGCGCCTCGTCTTCCACGCCCTCGGCGACGATGCCGAGGCGCAGCTTGCGCGCCAGCGCGACGATCGCCTCGACCAGCGGCCGGTCGCCGCCGGTCAGCTGGCTGCCGATCTTCAGGGCCGCGAACGGCCAGCGGCGCAGCCGCGCCAGCGGCGAGGCGCCGCTGCCGAAGCCGTCCAGCGCGAACTGCACCCCCAGCTCGGCCAGCCTGGCCATGCGCGGCGCGAGGCCCGGCGGATTGGCGGCCAGAGCGTCCTCGCTCAGTTCCAGCGTCAGCCGGTGGGCCGGCGCGCCGCTGTCCGCCAGCAGGTCGGCCAGCGCGTCGGCGAAGCCCGGCTCGCGCAGCTGGCGCGCGCTGACGTTGACCGACAGGCGCAGCGCGCCCAGCCACGGGTCGGCGGCCCAGCGCGCCAGCAGGCGGCAACTGTCTTCCAGCACCTGCATGCCCAGCGGGACGATCAGGCCCGACGCCTCGGCCTGGCCGATGAATTCGCCGGCGCCCAGCAGCGCGGGGGCGCCGTCGCCGGCGTCGTCGCGCTGCCAGCGCACCAGCGCCTCGGCCCCGGCCAGGCGGCCGTCGCGCGCGAACTGCGGCTGGCAGTGCAGCACGAACTGGCGCCGCGCGACGCCGTCGCGCAACTGGCCGTCCAGCAGTGCCTGGCGCGCGGCCGCCTCCTGCATGCCCGGGTCGAAGAAGCGCAGCGTGTTGCGGCCGTCGGCCTTGGCGCGGTACATCGCCAGGTCGGCCTGGCGCAGCAGCGTGTCGATGCCGGTCCGGTTGTCGTCGAACAGCGTCGCGCCGATGCTCGGCGTGCTGGCGCAGCGGCAGGCGCCGAGGTCGAACGGCGGCGCCAGCGCGTCGAGGATGCGCCGCCCCACGCGCTGCGCCTCGGCCACCGCCTCGGGCGCTGTCGTGCCCAGGTTTTCCAGCACCACCACGAATTCGTCGCCGCCCAGGCGCGCCAGGTGGTCGGCGTCGCGCAGGGCCCCGCGCAGCCGCGCGGCGACCTGGCGCAGCAGCATGTCGCCGACGTCGTGGCCCATCGTGTCGTTGAGCAGCTTGAAGTTGTCCAGGTCGAGGAACATCAGCGCGCCGAGCTGGCGCGAGCGGCCGCTCCTGGCCAGGATCTTGCCCAGCTCCTCGACCAGGAAGCGGCGGTTCGGCAGGCCCGTGAGGTGGTCGAAAAAGGCCAGTTCGTAGATGCGCCGTTCGGCGTCCTTGCGTTCGGTGAGGTCGGTGGTGGTGCCGGAAACGCGCAGCGCGCGGCCGGTGTCGTCGCGCAGCACGTAGCCGCGCGCCAGCACCGGCACGTCGTGGCCGTCGCGGTGGCGCAGGCGGAACTCGATCGCATAGCCCTGGCGCTCGGTGGCCAGCAGTTCGGCCAGGAAGGCGGTGACGCGCGGCTGGTCGTCCGGATGCATCAGGCGCAGCCACGCCGACGGGTCGGGTTCCAGCTCGCCCGGACGCCAGCCCACCAGTTCCCACCAGCGCTCCGAATAATAGGTCTCGCCGCTGACCAGGTCCCAGTCCCAGGGGGCGTCGGTGGAGCCGCGCAGGACCAGCTGCAGGCGCTGCTCGGACTTCTGCAGCGACTGTTCGGCGAGCTTGAGGGCCGTGCAGTCGGTGAAGCTGACGACCACGCCCCGCACGCGCTCCTGCTCCACCTCGGGATAGGCGCCGGCCAGCATCCAGCGGGTGTCGCCGGGGGTGGCGCCGGGCACGCCGACCACGAGGTCGGACACCTTGCCGCCGTCGCGCAGCACGCGGTTGACGGGGTAGTCTTCCTGCGGCATCGGGCTGCCGTCGGCGCGCAGGAAGCGCCAGGTCGCCGCATGGGCCGGCAGGCCGAGGACCGCGTCCTGGTCGCGCCCCAGCAGGTGCAGGGCGAGCCGGTTGGCCGCGAGGACGCGGCCGTCGGCATCGTGCACGACGATGCCGGCCGGGAGCTGGTCGAGCAGGTCGTCGAAGCGGCGCTGTATGACTTCCGTAGCGCGGTGGCGGGTATCGCGTTGCGGTTCCGTATGCATACGTAGTTTCGGTTTTTTATGCATACTAGCAGTTCCTCGGCAGGAGGGGCGCGAGGATGCCGCGGGCCGGGCGCCGGCGGGCGGCGCGGGACGTCAGTCCTCCGGTTTCAGGAACCGGCGCAGCCGCGCCAGCAGTTCCTGCGGCTGGAAGGGCTTGATGATGAAGTCGTTGGCGCCGGCGTCGAGCGCGCGCACGGTGTCGCGCTCGGTGTTCTTGGCGGTCAGCATGATGACGGGAACGCCTTCCCAGCCGGCCTGCGCGCGGATCAGGCCGACGATCTCGAAGCCGTCCACGTAGGGCAGCATCACGTCGAGCAGCACCAGGTCCGGCGGCGGCTGCGAGACGACGTGCTGCACCGCGACGCGGCCGTCGGCCGCGTGGGTGACCAGGTAACCCTGGCGCTCCAGCATGAAGCTCAGGACGTG
This sequence comes from uncultured Massilia sp., assembly GCF_913773735.1. Classification (GTDB taxonomy): domain Bacteria; phylum Pseudomonadota; class Gammaproteobacteria; order Burkholderiales; family Burkholderiaceae_D; genus Telluria. Next base: position 202,067 of record NZ_CAJYEB010000037.1, on the reverse strand, counting down.
GGCGATGTGGACGTCGTCTTCGACGACGAGGACGCTGGGTTGGGCACGCATGGCGGGATGGGCGGGGGCGGTGTCAAAATCCCATTATACCCATCCGCCCGCCTTGCGATTTCACATTTCGGCGGCGATCGTTTGCGCAAGCGCCGCGCACTGCCGGTTCATTCGCCCGGCAGGTCGAACAGCAGCAGTTCGGCGGCCTCGGCGTGCTCCAGCACGATCCGGCTCTCGGCGCCGATCTTCAGCGCGTCGCCGTCCTTGAGCGGCACGCCGTTGACGCTGACGTCGCCGCGGATCACGTGGACATAGGCCAGGCGTCCCGGTTCCAGCGCGTGCTCGACCTTGTCGCCTTCGTCGAGGATGGCGGCGTAGATGGCGGCGTCCTGGTGGATCAGCACCGACTCCTGGCGGCCGTCGCCGGACGCGATCAGGCGCAGCCGGCCCTTCTTGCTGTCGGCCGAGAAGTGCTTTTCCTCGTAGCTCGGCGCGATGCCCTTGACGTTCGGCTGGATCCAGATCTGCAGGAAGTGCACCTGCTCGGTCTTGGAACCGTTGAATTCGCTGTGGCGCACGCCGCTGCCGGCGCTCATGCGCTGCACGTCGCCATAGTGCAGCACGGAACCGGTGCCCATGCTGTCCTTGTGCTCGAGGGCGCCGTCCAGCACGTAGGAGATGATCTCCATGTCGCGGTGGCCGTGGGTGCCGAAGCCGGCGCCGGGGGCGACGCGGTCCTCGTTGATCACCAGCAGCGGGCCGAAGCCGTTGTGGCGCGGGTCGTAGTAGTCGGCGAACGAGAAGCTGTGTTTCGACATCAGCCAGCCGTGGTGGGCGCCGCCCCGTTCTTCGCTCCTGCGTACTTCCATCATGATGCGCTCCTTGGTGTGTGTTCGATTTTTTGCGACATCGCCGCGGCCCGGTTGCCGCCGCTTCGTCGCTGTCCATGGATGCCAGTATAGGCGGGACGCGGCGGGATGAAAAACGAGTTGTTTTGCGGCTTGCGATCGAAAAAATCGATCGTCGCGGCTCAGCGCCGCAGCGGATCGAGCAGCCCGCGCAGGGCGTTATGGTCGAGTTCGTACATCAGGGCCAGCAATTCCCCGAGTTCCCCCTTCGGAAAACCCGTGCGGGCGAACCAGGCGAGGTAGTGGCCGGGCAGGGCGGCGATCTTCGTGCCCTTGTATTTGCCGAACGGCATGTCGCGGGTCAGCAGGAGCTGCAGGTGGTCGGGTCTCATGGCGCGTCACTGTAGCAAGAACATGGACGCCGCAACAGGGGTAGGATGCGGCGCAGGAGGATACTGGCATGGATACCCGATTCGATCTCGAACGTTTCGTCGCCGCCCAGCGCGGCGTGTACGAGACCGCGCTGGCCGAGCTGCAGGCCGGGCGCAAGCGCACCCACTGGATGTGGTTCATCTTTCCCCAGGTCGCGGGCCTGGGCAGCAGCGCGATGGCGCAGGCCTATGCGATCGGGAGCGGCGACGAGGCGGCCGCCTACCTGGCCCACCCGGTGCTGGGGCGGCGCCTGCGCGCCTGCGCGGCGGCGGTGGCGCGCCATGGCGGCGCACCGGTCGACGCCATCTTCGGCCATCCGGACGACCTGAAATTCCACTCCAGCATGACGCTGTTCGCCGACGTGGCGCCGGACGAGGCGGTGTTCCAGGAATGCCTGGACCGCTTCTTCGACGGCCGGCCCGACCAGGCCACGCTGGACCGGCTGGCCTGACCCGCGCGCGGGCGGCGGCAGGGGGCGCGGCGGCGGCCCGGCGGGGCGGCATGGCCGCGCACGCCTCGTATCGACGGCCCCGGTGCCGTTGTTGCGTATAATTCGCCGGCTAGCTTGTCCACCCATCACTACACAACAACAATCATGGCTTCATCTTCAGAAAACATCAGCATGGCGGTGTTCTGCGACTTCGAGAACGTCGCGCTCGGCGTGCGCGATGCGAATTACGAAAAATTCGACATCAAGCCCGTCCTCGAACGCCTGCTGCTCAAGGGCAGCATCGTCGTCAAGAAAGCCTATTGCGACTGGGACCGCTACAAGAGTTTCAAGGGCACGATGCATGAAGCGAACTTCGAACTGATCGAGATCCCGCACGTGCGCCAGTCCGGCAAGAATTCCGCCGACATCCGCATGGTCGTCGACGCGCTCGACCTGTGCTACACCAAGTCGCACGTCGACACCTTCGTCATCGTCTCGGGCGACTCCGACTTCTCGCCGCTGGTGTCCAAGCTGCGCGAGAACGCCAAGCGCGTGATCGGCGTCGGGGTCAAGCAGTCGACCTCGGACCTGCTGGTGGCCAACTGCGACGAATTCATCTTCTACGACGACCTGGTGCGCGAGATCCGCCGCGCCGCCGCCAAGCGCGACGAGCGCAAGGCGCAGCCGGCCCAGAACCGCCGCCCGTCGGACGAGAACAACCGCAAGCGCGAAGAGATGGAAACGCGCAAGCTGCAGGCGCTGGAAATGGTGGTCGAGACCTTCGACGCGCTGGTCGCCGAGCGCGGCGACACCGGCAAGATCTGGGCGTCGCTGCTGAAGGACACGCTCAAGCGCCGCCGTCCGGACTTCAACGAGACCTATTTCGGCTTCCGCACCTTCGGCAACCTGCTGGAGGAGGCGCAGACGCGCGGCCTGTTCGAATTCGGCCGCGACGAAAAATCGGGCACCTACGTCTACCGCAGCAGCAATGCGCGCCCGGGCGAGGCGCTGGGCGTGGCGAACGAGTCCGAGACCCCGGAGCCGACCGTGGCGGACAGCACCGAGGCGCCCGCCGAGGAGACCGTGCTGGACGTCGTGGCCGACCTGGCCGCGCCGGCCGCCGCATCGACCGCAGCGGCTGCACCGGCCGCGCCGGGCGGCCGCGAACCGCGCCGCCGCGGCGGGCGCGGCCGCAAGGGCCGCGAGCAGGCCGCCGGTGACGAGGCGCAGGCGACCTGGCCGGCGCCGACGCCGGACCTGGCCGAGGAGCCGGCGCCGGCCGCGGCGGGCGGCGCCGACGAAGCCGCGGCAGCGGCGCTCGCCGAAGCCGTCGTGCCGGCGGCCCCGCCCGCCGACGCGGCACCGTCCGGCATCCGGCCGGAAGCCGTGGCCGAACCGCTTGCCGAATCGGCTGCGGAGTCGTCCGCGGAAGTGCCCGCGGAAGTGCCCGCGGAACCGGCCGCCCCGGCGAAGGAACGCCGCCGTGCCCCGCGCGCGCCGCGCAAGCCGGCCGCGCGCAAGAATGCCGCCGCGGTGGTGGACGCGCCGACCGAGGCCGCCCCGGACGCCGCCCCTGATGCTGCGCCCGCGCCCGCGCCCGCTCCAGCGCCGGGCATGACCGCGACGCCGGAAGCGGCGGCGGACGAGGAGGCCGCGGCGCCGCCGGCAGGCGAGGGCAACGGCGAAGGCGAGGACGCCGACGACGCGCAGGCCGGCAAGCCGGCACGCAAGAAATCGGCCCGCCCGCCGCACAAGGCGCCGACGCGCAAGCCGGCCGCGCGCGCCCCGCGCCGCCCGGCCAAGCCGAAGACGCCGCCGGAAAACGGCTGACGGGAAGTCGCGCGCGCCCCGCGCCGGGGCGTGTGCCATAATGACAACTCGAATACCGTCGCCCCGGCGCAGGCCGGGGCGACGGGGCGCCGTCGTTCCCAGCGAAGGAAACCATGATGCGTACGCGGTCCGGTTCATCTTCCCGCGGCAGGCTTGCCGCCATCCTCGCCTGCATGCTGGCCTGCGCAGCCCCTGTCCGGGCCGCCCCGGCCGGCCCGTCCGCCACCCACCCGCTGCTCGGCATCTGGATGCTGAGCATCCCGCAGCTGGGCTGTGCCGAGACCTACCACTTCCGCGGCGATGGCACCACCCTGGTGCGCAGCGCGGCCGAGATCTCGGAAAGCGAGTTCACCGTGGCCGAGCAGCCCAGCGCGAAGGGCTTCTACAAGTACGACGACAGGGTCGTCAAGGACAATGGCAAGCGGGATTGCGCCGGCGAGGTCATGCGGCCGGGATCGCGCACCACCAACTACATCCGCTTCCACCCGTCCGGCGCGCGCTTCGTGATGTGCCAGGACGAGACGCTGGAAACCTGCATCGGCCCGTTCGAGCGGGCGCCGGCGCAGGGCATTTGACGGCGCCGGCGGCGCGCCGGGCCTTTGGCGTGGTCGCACCCGCGTCTTCGGTGTATATTGCTGGGCGATAAGACAACGTCCCATGGATTCCCCGCATGTCCCCCGCTCTGCTGTTCTGCATCCTCATCGCCTATTTCGCCCTGCTGCTGGGCGTCGCCTGGCTCACGTCGCGCAAGGCCGACAACGACAGTTTCTTCATCGGTAACAAGAGCAGCAACTGGATGCTGGTCGCGTTCGGCATGGTCGGCACCACGCTGTCCGGCGTCACCTTCGTCAGCGTGCCCGGCGCCGTCGGGCGCGACGGCTTCGGCTACCTGCAGGTGCTGATCGGCTACGTGATCGGCTACATCGCCGTCGTCTACCTGCTGCTGCCGCTGTACTACCGCATGAAGCTGACCTCGATCTACCACTACCTCGACGTGCGCCTGGGCCGGCGCGCCTACCAGAGCGGGGCCGGCTTCTTCATCCTGTCGCGCCTGTTCGGCGCCACCGCGCGCCTGTACCTGGTGGTGGCGGTGCTGCAGTCGATCATCCTCGACAGCCTGGGCGTGCCGTTCTGGCTGACCACGTTCGTCATCCTCGGCATGATCCTGCTGTACACCTACCAGGGCGGCGTGAAGACCATCGTCTGGACCGACACGCTGCAGACCACCTGCATGCTGTTCGGCCTGTTCGCCTGCGCCTGGTTCCTGCTCGGCGAACTGGACCTGTCGATCCCGCAGGCGCTGGGCCGGATGCAGGAAAGCGGGCTGGCGCACGTGTTCACCACCGACGTCGACGCGCCCGGCTTCTGGCTCAAGCAGATCGTGGCCGGCGCCTTCATCACCATCACCATGACGGGCCTGGACCAGGAGATGATGCAGAAGACGATCTCGGTGAAGACGCTGGGCGACTCGCAGAAGAACCTGCTGAGCCTGACCGCCGTGCTGGTCGTGGTGCTGTCGGCCTTCCTGTTCCTGGGCGGCCTGCTGTACCTGTACGCGCCGCTGGCCGGCGTGACGGCCACGGGCGACCGGATCTTCCCGGCCGTGGTGATGGGCCACCTGCCGGCCGCCGTGCAGATCGTGTTCCTGATCGCCCTGATCTCGGCGCTGTTCCCCAGCGCGGACGGCGCGATCACGGCGCTGACCTCCACCTTCTGCATCGACATCCTCGGCATCAAGCGTCGCGCCGACCTGTCGGAAGCCGGCCAGGTCCGGCTGCGCCGCCACGTGCACCTGGCCTTCGCCTTCCTGTTCCTGGTCATGGTGATGGTGTTCAAGTGGCTGGACGACCCGAGCATGATCGGCGTGGTGCTGAAGGTGGCCGGATATACCTACGGCCCGCTGCTCGGCCTGTTCGCCTTCGGCATGGCGACGAAGCGCGCCCTGAACGACCGCCTGGTGCCGTTCGTGACCATCGGTGCGCCCATCCTTTGCGCTTTGCTGGAACATTATCAATCGTATTTGCTGGGCAGCTACCGGCTCGGCCTGGAACTCCTGATCGTCAACGGCGCGCTGGTATTCGCCGGGCTGTTCGCGATCTCGCGCCGGGCCGGCGCCAGCCCGGCGCCAGTTGCCGCCTAACCGTATGTTCACTCGTGGAGAATCGATGACCACCACTACCACCAAGCCCAAGTCCGCCCTGCGCCGCGGCGTCGGCGCGTTCTGGCGCGGCCTGGACGCGACCCGCCGCTTCCTGTTCAACCTGCTGTTCCTGCTGGTCGTGGTCGCGATCCTGTGGGCGCTGTTCGGCGGCGGCATCAAGCCGCTGTCGCCCAAGACGGCCCTCGTGCTCGACCTGAAGGGCGAGCTGGTCGAGGAGCGCGCCGGCAGCGTGCGCGATTCGCTGGTGGCCGGCGTGAGCGGCAACGCGCGCCGCCTGGTGCAGCTGCGCGACGTGCTCAACGCCCTCGACAGCGCCGCCCGGGACGCCAACATCGACAGCGTCGTGCTGCTGCTCGACGAGATGGACGGCGGCGGCCTGGCGTCGCTGCGCGAGATCGGCGCCGCCGTCGAGCGTGTGAAGGCGGCCGGCAAGACCGTGGTGGCCTGGGGCGGCAGCTTCGACCAGAAGCGCTACCTGGTGGCCGCGCACGCCAGCGAAGTCTACGTGCACCCGATGGGCATGGTGATGATCGAGGGCTTCGGACGCCACCGCAACTACTACCGCGACGCGCTCGACAAGGTCGGCGTCACCGTCAACCTGATGAAGGTCGGCACCTACAAGAGCTTCGCCGAGCCCTACATCGGCAACGGCCCGTCGCAGGCGGCCCAGGAGGCGGACAGCTACCTGTACAACGCGCTGTGGACCAATTACATGGTCGAGGTGGAGAAGGCGCGCAAGCTGCCGGCGGGCGCGCTCGCCAAGGGCATCGAGGAACTGCCGCAGCGCATGGCGGACGCCAACGGCAACGCGGCCAGGGTGGCGCTGGACTGGAAGCTGGTCGACGGCATCAAGACCCGCGACGAGGTGCGCGACCTGATGGTCAAGCGCGGCGTCTACGAGGAAAGCTACAAGAGCTTCCGCCAGGTCGGCTGGCAGGAATACGTGGCGCGCCATCCGGACAAGGCCTTCGGCGACGCGGTCGGCGTGGTGGTCGCGGCCGGCGACATCACCGACGGCAACGGCGGCCCGGGCATGGTCGGCGGCCTGTCGACGGCGAACCTGATCCGCGCGGCGCGCGAGGACAACCAGATCAAGGCGCTGGTGCTGCGCGTGAACTCGCCGGGCGGCAGCGCCTACGGCTCGGAGCTGATCCGGCGCGAGCTGGAACTGACGCGCGCGGCCGGCAAGCCGGTGGTGGTGTCGATGGGCGACGTGGCGGCATCGGGCGGCTACTGGATGTCGATGGCGTCCGACGAGGTCATCGCCGACCCGTCCACGGTCACCGGGTCGATCGGCGTGTTCGCGATCCTGCCGACGGCCGAGAAGGTGGTCGACAAGCTGGGCATCCACACGGCCGGCGTGACGACCACCTGGCTGGCCGACGCCTACAACCCGCTGCGCCCGCTCGATCCGCGCTTCGGCCAGCTGGTCCAGGCCAGCATCAACCACATCTACGCCGAATTCACCACCAAGGCGGCCGCGGCGCGCAAGACCACGCCGGAGCGCATCGACGAAGTGGGGCAGGGCCGCGTCTGGACCGGCGCCCAGGCCAAGGAGCGCGGCCTGGTGGACCGCCTGGGCAGCTACGGCGACGCGCTGCGCTCGGCCGCCAAGCGCGCCAACCTGGGCGACGACTTCCGCGTCGCCTATGCGCAGCGCCCGACCTCGTTCGCCGAGCGCGTCCTCGAACGCATGGGCTTTTCGGACGTGCAGGCCCTGAACGTGCAGGTCAAGCTGGGCCTGCTGCCGGCGGACCTGGCCGCCAGCGCGCTGTCCGGCAAGACCGCGGCCGGCATCGGCAAGGAACTGGGCTGGCTGTCCGACGTGGCGGACCGCCGCCAGCCGTTCGCGGCCGTGACCCACTGCCTGTGCGAGGCGCCATGACGCGCGTGCCGTCTTCGCGTTTGTAACAGGATGTTGGCCGGCATGCATACGTTCCAGCATGCCGGACGGGCGGGCGAGGGAAGCATCCTCGCCCGCTTTTTGCATGGATCTGCCGGCTTGTCGCCGGCTTCCGTGTAAATCGATGTTAAGAAGGCTGTTCGCAGGGCGTGGCGCCCGCCGTTTTCGTGGCGGGAAGACTGGTCTATCGGTACGTTACGAAACATAAATACCGGGCGCCCCGTGCTACATTCTCCAGAAATAATTGTTGTGCTTTTGAACATTCGGCCCGCCAAGGACTACTCAATGGATTCGACCGTTTCCCCGGACAAGGAAAAGACCCCCGTCAAACCCGCGCATACGCGCCGCAAGCGCGTGATCGGCACCATCGTCGCCATCCTGGCGATGGTCGGCCTCGGCGTGCTGGCCTGGAAGCTGACGCACCAGGCGCCCGGCGCCGGTCCGGGAGGGCGGGGCGCCGGCGGACCCGGGGCGGGGCCGGGCGGTCCTGGCGGCCCGGGCGGCGGGCGCGGCGGCTTCCCGGCCACCACGGTCGGCGTGGGCAAGGCCGAGCGCACCGACATCCCGATCCTGCTCGACGCGCTCGGCACGGTGAAGCCGGCGGCCGTGGCCACCGTGCGTCCGCAGATCTCGGGCGTGCTGCAGAAGATCCTGTTCACCGAGGGCCAGCTCGTCAAGGAAGGCCAGGTGCTGGCGCAGATCGACCAGCGCCCGGCCCAGATGTCGCTGCTGCAGGCCACCGGCCAGCGCCAGCGCGACGAGGCCCAGCTGGAAAGCGCGAAGCTGCTGCTGTCGCGCTACAAGACGCTGCTGGAGCAGGACTCGATCGCGCGCCAGGACGTCGACACCCAGGCGGCGCTGGTCAAGCAGCTCGAAGGCACCGTCAAGACCGACCGCGCGGCCGAGGGCGTGGCGCAGATCAACCTCGGCTACACCCAGGTGCGCGCGCCGATCAGCGGCCGCGTGGGCCTGCGCACGGTCGACATCGGCAACCTGGTGGGCAGCGGCGACGCCAACGGCATCGCCGTGATCACCCAGCAGTCGCCGATCGACGTCGAATTCGCCGTCCCCCAGGACCACCTGCCGACGCTGCAGCAGCGCATCAACGCGAACGCGACGCTGCCGGCCACGGCGCTGGACCGCACCCGCACGACAGAACTGGCGACCGGCCGCTTCATGGCGCTGGACAACCAGGTCGACACCCAGACCGGCACCGTGCGCGCCAAGGCCCGCTTCACCAACGACGCCTCGACGCTGTTCCCGAGCCAGTTCGTCAACATCCGCCTGACGGTGAACGTCATCAAGGACGCGATCACGGTGCCGGTGACGGCGCTGCGCCACGGCGCCAACGGCGACTTCGTCTACGTGCTCAATCCGCAGGACCGCACCGTCAAGCTGCGCACCGTCAAGCGCGGCCAGGCCGGCGTGGACCGCGTGCAGGTCGTCGAGGGCCTGCAGGGCGGCGAGACCGTGATCACCGAGGGCGCCGACCGCCTCAAGGACGGCGCCAAGGTGACGCTGCCGGGCGACCGTCCGCGCGGCCAGGGCCAGCAGGGCGCCGCCGCGCAGGGGGCGCAGGGCCAGCAGGGCCAGCAGCAGCACCGCCGCCGCCAGCAGCAGGAAGGGGCCGCGCAATGAGAGGTACCGGAACCACGTCGTCCCCGCGCGGGCGGGGACCCGATTTCGCATGCGCAGCCGTGATGCGCGCGGAAATTGGACCCCCGCCTGCGCGGGGGCGACGGATGGAAGCGCGTGCCCGGCGAGCGCATGGCGAGGTGACCGCATGAGTCCCTCCGCCCCGTTCATCCGCCGTCCGGTCGCCACGTCGCTGCTGATGCTGGCGATCGTGCTGGCCGGCCTGGTGGGCTACCGCTTCCTGCCGCTGTCGGCGCTGCCCCAGGTCGACTTCCCGACCATCCAGGTGCAGACGCTGTATCCGGGCGCCAGTCCCGAAGTGATGGCGCGCACCGTCACCGCGCCGCTGGAGCGCCAGTTCGGCCAGATGGCCGGCCTGCAGCGCATGAGTTCCACCAGCGCCGCCGGCGTCTCGGTCATCACGCTGCAGTTCACGCTGGGCGAGACGCTCGACGTGGCCGAACAGGAAGTGCAGGCCGCCATCAACGCCGGCGGCTCGCTGCTGCCGACCGACCTGCCGGCGCCGCCGGTGTACGCCAAGGTCAACCCGGCCGACGCGCCGGTGCTGACGCTCGCCATCACCTCCGACAGCATGCCGCTGACCGAGGTGCAGAACCTCGTCAATACGCGCCTGGCGCTGAAGATCAGCCAGGTGTCGGGCGTGGGCCTGGTCACCCTGCAGGGCGGGCAGCGCCCGGCCGTGCGCATCCAGGCCAACACCGACGCGCTGGCCTCGTACGGCCTGGGCCTGGACACGCTGCGCACCGCGATCACCAACGCCAACGCCAACAGCGCCAAGGGCAGCTTCGACGGCCCCGCGCGCGCCTACACCATCAACGCCAACGACCAGCTGCTGACGGTCCCGGACTACAAGAACCTGATCGTCGCCTACCGCAACGGCGCGCCGGTGCGCCTCTCCGAGGTGGCGCAGGTGGTCGACAGCGCCGAGAACGTCAAGCTGGGCGCCTGGGCCAACATGAAGCCGGCGATCATCCTGAACGTGCAGCGCCAGCCGGGCGCCAACGTGATCGCCACCGTCGACGCCATCAAGGAGCGCCTGCCCGAGCTGCAGGCCAGCCTGCCGCAGGCCATGCACCTGGACGTGCTGTCCGACCGCACCACCGGCATCCGCGCCTCCGTCGAGCACGTGCAGATCGAGCTGGTGCTGGCCGTGCTGCTGGTGGTGCTGGTGATCTTCGCCTTCCTGCACAGCGTGCGCGCCACCGTGATCGCCAGCCTGGCCGTGCCGATCTCGCTGGTGGGCACCTTCGGCGTGATGTACCTGCTGGGCTACAGCCTGAACAACCTGTCGCTGATGGCGCTGACCATCGCCACCGGCTTCGTGGTCGACGACGCCATCGTCATGATCGAGAACATCGCGCGCTACATCGAGGAAGGCGAGAAGCCGATGGACGCGGCGCTCAAGGGCGCCACCCAGATCGGCTTCACCATCATCTCGCTGACGGTGTCGCTGATCGCCGTGCTGATCCCGCTGCTGTTCATGGGCGACGTGGTCGGGCGCCTGTTCCGCGAATTCGCCGTCACGCTGGCGATCACGATCCTGATCTCGGCCGTGGTCTCGCTGACGCTGGTGCCGATGATGTCGGCGCGCTGGCTCAAGAGCGACGACAAGTCGCACGAGAGCCGGTTCGCGCGCTGGTTCCAGAAGCAGTTCGACTTCATCATCCACCACTACGACCGCTCGCTGACCTGGGTGCTGGCGCGCCAGGGCCTGACCCTGCTGGTGGCGCTGGGCACGCTGGTGCTGACGGCGCTGCTGTGGACCTTCATCCCGAAAAGCCTGTTCCCGACGCAGGACACCGGCCAGCTGCAGGCGCGCGTGGAAGCGCGCCAGGCGATTTCCTACGCCGCCATGGCCGAGCTGCAGCAGGCCGTCGCGCGCGAGGTGCTGGCCGATCCCGACGTCGCCTCGCTCAGCTCCACCGTGGGCGTGGACGCCGCCAACAACACCATGCTGCATACCGGCACGATGCTGATCAACCTGAAGAAGGACCGCGACGACCAGGAGGAACTGATGGAACGCCTGCGCGCGCGGGTGGCGCGCAACGTCGCCGGCGCCACGCTGTACCTGCAGCCGACCCAGGACCTGACCATCGACGCGGAGAGCGGCCCCACGCAGTACCGCCTGTCGATCGAGGGCGCCGACACCGCCACCGTGACCGAATGGTCGCGCAAGCTGGCGCAGGCGATGGGCCGGCGCAAGGAGCTGCGCAACGTGGTCACGGACGCCGGCGCCACCGGCGCCGCGGCCTACGTCAACATCGACCGCGACAGCGCCTCGCGCCTGTCGGTGACGGCGTCGAACATCGACGACGCGCTGTACAGCGCCTTCGGCCAGCGCATCGTCTCGACCATCTTCACCGAGACCAACCAGTACCGCGTGATCCTGGAAGCGCGCCAGGACCAGAAGATGTCGCTGGAAGCGCTGGAGAACCTGCAGCTGCGCACCGGTTCCGGCGCGCCGACGCCGCTGTCGGCCATCGCCACCGTCACCGAGCAGGCCGCGCCGCTGCAGATCACCCACGTGGCGCAGTACCCGGCCACGACGATCGGCTTCGACACCGCCTCCGGCGTCAAGCTGGGCACGGCCGTCACCGCGATCCGCGCGGCGGCCGAGGAGATCAAGCTGCCGGCCTCGGTCACCATGACCTTCCTGGGCGCGTCCGGCGCCTACCAGGCCTCGCTGTCGAACCAGCTGTGGCTGATCCTGGCGGCCGTGGTCTGCGTGTACATCGTGCTGGGCGTGCTGTACGAGAGCTACATCCACCCGCTGACCATCCTGTCGACGCTGCCCTCGGCGGGCGTGGGCGCCCTGCTGGCGCTGATGATCAGCGGCCAGGGCCTGGGCGTGATCGGCATCATCGGCATCATCCTCCTGATCGGCATCGTCAAGAAGAACGCGATCATGATGATCGACTTCGCCATCGAGGCCGAGCGCGACGAGGGCAAGGACCCGCGCACGTCGATCCACCAGGCCGCGATGCTGCGCTTCCGCCCGATCATCATGACCACGCTGGCGGCGCTGTTCGCCGCCATCCCGCTGATGTTCGGCTGGGGCGAGGGCGCCGAGCTGCGCCGGCCGCTGGGCCTGGCCATCTTCGGCGGCCTGATCGTCAGCCAGATGCTCACGCTGTACACGACCCCGGTGATCTACCTGGTGTTCGACCGCCTGGCGCGGCGCTGGGGCGGCCAGGAACCGGCCAGGCCGGCCGGCCCGGGCGCCGGCGGCGGCAAGCCGGCGGGCGGCGGGGTCGGCGCATGAACCTCTCGAAGCCGTTCGTCAGCCGCCCGATCGCGACGATCCTGCTCACCATCGGGCTGGCGCTGGCGGGCATCGGCGCCTTCTTCGTGCTGCCGGTGTCGCCGCTGCCGCAGGTCGACTTCCCGGCGATCTCGGTGTCGGCCAACCTGCCGGGCGCCAGTCCCGACACGATGGCCAGTTCGGTGGCCACGCCGCTGGAACGGCGCCTGGCGACCATCGCCGGCGTCAACGAGATCACCTCGAACAGCGGCAACGGCTCCACCCGCATCAGCCTGCAGTTCGAGCTGAACCGCCAGATCGATTCGGCCGCGCGCGAGGTGCAGGCCGCGATCAGCGCGTCGCGCGCCGACCTGCCGTCCACGCTGCGCAGCAACCCGACCTACCGCAAGGCCAATCCGTCCGACGCGCCGGTGATCATCCTGGCGCTGACCTCGAAGACGCGCAGCCCCGGCCAGGTCTACGACGAGGTGTCGAACCTGGTGCAGCAGAAGCTGGCCCAGGTCAAGGGCGTGGGCGACGTCGAGATCGGCGGCGGCTCGCTGCCGGCGGTGCGCGTCGACCTGGTGCCGTACCAGATGAACCGCTACGGCCTGTCCAGCGAGGACGTGCGCGCGGCGATCCAGGCCAGCAACCCGAACCGCCCGAAAGGCGCGCTGGAAGGCAACGGCATGCGCCTGCAGATCTATTCGCAGGCGAACACCCCGACCAACGGCCGTACGGCCGCCGACTACCGCGGCCTGGTGGTGGCCTGGCGCGACGGCGCGGCGATCCGCCTGCAGGACATCGCGGACGTGCAGGACGGCGTCGAGAACATCAACACCCTCGGCCTGTTCAACGGCGAGCCGGCGGTGATCGTGCTGGTGACCAGCCAGCCGGGTGCGAACGTCATCGAGACCGTCGACGGCGTGCGCGCGCTGCTGCCGTCGCTGCAGGCGCAGCTGCCGCAGGACGTGACCATGCGGGTGGCCTCGGACCGGACCAACTCGATCCGCTCCTCGCTGCACGAGATCGAGCTGACGCTGGTGATCTCGATCCTGCTGGTGGTGCTGGTGGTCAGCGTGTTCCTGCGCAGCGTGCGCGCCACCGTCGTCCCCGCCGTGGCCACGGTCGTGTCCTTGCTGGGCACCTTCGGCGTCATGTACATGATCGGATTCTCGCTCAACAACCTGTCGCTGATGGCGCTCACGGTGGCCACCGGCTTCGTCGTCGACGACGCCATCGTGGTGCTGGAAAACACCAGCCGGCACGTGGAGGCGGGGATGGACCGGGTCAAGGCCGCGCTGCTGGGCGCCCAGGAAGTGGGCTTCACGGTGCTGTCGATCAGCCTGTCGCTGGTGGCCGTGTTCATCCCGCTGCTGTTCATGGGCGGCCAGGTCGGCCGCCTGTTCCGCGAATTCGCCGTCACGCTGTCGGTGGCGGTGATGATCTCGCTGGTGATCTCGCTGACCACCACGCCGATGCTGTGCGCGCTGCTGCTCAAGCCGGGCGAGAAGATCGAGCGCAAGCCGGGCCTGCTGGCGCGCCTGTCCGAGCGCGGCTTCGACCGCACCCTGAAGGCCTACGAGCACGCGCTCGACTGGGCACTCGACATGAAGTGGCTGGTGATGGTGATCCTGGCCTTCGTGGTCGGCCTGAACGTGTTCCTGTTCGCGGCCGCGCCCAAGGGCTTCTTCCCGCAGCAGGACACCGGCCAGATCAACGGCGGCATGCGCGCCGACCAGAGCATCTCGTTCCAGGCCATGCAGGGCAAGCTGCGCCAGCTCGTGAACATCATCAAGAGCGACCCGGCGGTCGACACGGTGGTCGGCTTCACCGGCGGCGGGCGCGCCGGCGGCGGCTTCATGTTCCTCAACCTCAAGCCCGCCAGCGAGCGCGCCAAGGGCGAGAGCGGCCAGGCCGTGATCGCGCGCCTGCGCCCGAAACTGGCCAAGGTGACCGGCGTGCAGCTGTTCCTGAACCCGGTACAGGACTTGCGCATGGGCGGACGCCAGAGCAATTCGACCTACCAGTACACCCTCAAGAGCGACAACCGCAACGACCTCAAGCAGTGGGCCGCGCGCCTGGCCGATGCGATGAAGACGCAGAAGGCACTCACCGACGTCGACACCGACCAGGCCGAGAACGGCGTCGAGACCTACGTCCAGATCGACACGCAGAGCGCCGCGCGCCTGGGCATCAGCGCGCGCGACGTCGACAACGCGCTGTACAACGCCTTCGGCCAGCGCCAGGTCGCCAACATCTACGACGAGTTGAACCAGTACCACGTGATCATGGGCGTGGCGCAGAAGTACGCGCAGTCGCCGGAGGCGCTGAAGGACGTCTACGTGCCGGCCAGGGCGGCCACCGGCAGCACCGCCGCCGCGACGTCCGGCACGACGGCAGCGGGGGCCACGGCGGCCACGGCGACCGGCACCGGTGGCGCGGCCATCGGCGCCAGCGCCACGGCCACGGCGGGCGCCGCCACCACGCCGGTGTCCGGCAGCGGCGCTGGCGGCGGCACGCCGTCCAGCCCGTCGAACCTGACGGCGGCGCGCGACCCGTCCAGCGGCGCCGCGCTGTCGACCAGCGCCACCACGATGGTGCCGCTGTCGGCCATCGCGCATTTCGCCGAGCGCTCGACGCCCAGCTCCGTCAACCACCAGGACGGCGAGCTGGCCACGACGATCTCGTTCAACCTGGCCCAGGGCTTCTCGCTGTCGCAGGCGCAGGAAGCCGTGCGCCAGGCCGAGGCCGACATCGGCATGCCGGTCAACGTGCGCGGCAGCTTCCAGGGCCAGGCCAAGCAGGCGCAGGAATCGAACCAGCAGCAACCCCTGCTGATCCTGACCGCCATCGTCGTCATCTACATCGTGCTGGGCGTGCTGTACGAAAGCCTGGTGCATCCGGTGACGGTGCTGTCCACGCTGCCCTCGGCCGGCGTGGGCGCCGTGCTGGCCCTGCTGATGTTCAAGATGGAGTTCTCGATCATCGCGCTGATCGGCGTGTTCCTCCTGATCGGCATCGTCAAGAAGAACGCGATCCTGATCATCGACTTCGCGCTCGAGGCCGAGCGCGCGCGCGGCCTGTCCGCCACCGAGGCGGTGCGCGAAGCCTGCCTGCTGCGCTTCCGCCCGATCCTGATGACGACGCTGGCGGCGGCGCTCGGCGCGCTGCCGCTGGCGATCGGCTTCGGCGAGGGCTCGGAGCTGCGCCAGCCGCTGGGCATCGCCATCATCGGCGGCCTGGTCGCCAGCCAGTTGCTGACGCTGCTCACCACGCCGGTCGTCTACGTCTACCTCGACAAGCTGCGTACCCGCAACCCGGACGAGCACCACCTGGTGCGCCATCCGGCCGGCGACCAGCCTTCGCTCACTACCCAGCCATGAACAAGACAAGCATGAAAGCAGTCCAGCGCAACACCCCGCCGATCCGTTCGACCCTGGCCATGCTGCTGGCCGCCGTGCTGGCGGCCGGCTGCGCGGTCGGTCCGGCCTACCAGGTGCCGGCCACGCCGGCGCCGGCGAATTTCAAGGAGATGCAGGGGTGGGTGCCGGCGGCGCCGGCCGACGCGCTCGAGCGCGGCCCGTGGTGGACGCTGTTCGACGACCCGGTGCTGAACGAATTGGCCGCCCAGGTCGAGGTCTCGAACCAGAACGTGGCGGCGGCCGTCGCCGCCTACGCCCAGGCGCGCGCGCTGGTGGCCGAACAGCGCGCCACGCTGTTCCCGGCCGTGTCGCTGAGCGCCTCGGGCACCCGCTCGGGCACGCGCAACGGCGGCCGCGCGGCCACCGTCGACCCCAACGGCAACATCATCGGCGGGGGCGGCGGCAACGTCGCCAACAACTACCGGCTGTCGCTCGGCGGCAGCTGGGAGCCGGACGTGTGGGGGCGCCTGCGCGCGGGCGTGACCGCGGCCGGCGCCAGCGCCCAGGCCAGCGCCGCCGACCTGGCCGCGGCCACCCTGTCGGCGCAGGGCGAACTCGCCGCCAACTACATGGCGCTGCGCTCGGCGGATGCCCAGCGCCAGCTGCTGGCCACCACCATCGAAGGCTACGAGCGCGAGCTGCGCATCACCCAGAACCGCTACGACGTCGGCATCATCCCGCACTCGGACGTCTACCAGGCCGAGACGCAGCTGGCGACCGCGCGCAGCGACCTGCTGGCGCTGGACAACCAGCGCGCCCAGCTCGAGCACGCGATCGCGGTCCTGATCGGCAAGGCGCCCGCCGAGTTCGCGCTGGCGCCGGCGCCGTGGAACGTGACCGTCCCGGACGTGCCGGTCGGCGTGCCGTCGACGCTGCTGCAGCGGCGCCCGGACATCGCCGGCGCCGAACGCCGCGTGGCCGCCGCCAACGAACAGATCGGCATCGCGCGTTCCGCCTACTTCCCGGACATCGGCTTGACCGCATCGTACGGCACGGCGGCGAGCCGGGTCGGCGACCTGTTCAACGCCTCGGCGGCTGCCTGGTCGTTCGGCCTGTCGGCCGCCCAGACCCTGTTCGACGCCGGCGCCACGCGCGCCCGCGTGGCCGGCGCGCGCGCGGCCCACGAGCAATCGGTGGCGAACTACCGGCAGACGGTACTGAACGCCTTCGCCGACGTCGAAGACCAGCTGGCCGCGACCCGCGTGCTGGCCCAGCAGCAGGAACTGCGGCGCCAGGCATCCGAGGCCGCCGCCAAGGTCGAGCAGCAGGTGACCAACCGCTACCGGGCGGGGCAGGTGAGCTATTCGGAGGTGGTGCAGGCCCAGGTCACGGCGCTGAACGCGCGCCGCTCGCTGATCCAGGTCCAGTCCGACCGCCAGACGACGGCCATCGCCCTGATCCAGTCCCTGGGCGGCGGCTGGCACACCAATTGACAAACCCCAAACCGGGGTCAGAGCCAGGGTCAGAGCCCGGTTTTTGGAAATGGCGCCACAGATATTGCTAAAAATCGGGCTCTGACCCCGGCTCTGACCCCGGTTTGCGGTGGGTCAGTTGGGGCGACGGGCCCAGCGTTGGGCGAGGATGGCGCAGGTCATCAGCTGGATCTGGTGGAACAGCATCACCGGCAGGATGACCATGCCCAGCGCGCTCGGGGCGAACAGGACTTTTGCCATCGGCACGCCGCTGGCCAGGCTCTTTTTCGAGCCGCAGAAGACGATGGTGATTTCGTCCTCGCGCGAAAAGCCCAGGCGGCGGCTGGTCCAGGTGGCGACGGCCAGGGCCAGGGCCAGCATCGCGGCGCACACGACGCCCAGCGTCAGCAGGGCGGCGGGCGACAGCTTGTGCCACAGGCCCTCGTTCACCGATTCGCTGAACGCGGTATAGACCACCAGCAGGATCGAACCCTGGTCGACGATCCGCAGCATCGGCTTGTGGCCGTCGATCCACGCGCCGATCCACGGGCGCAGCAACTGGCCGGCGACGAAGGGCAGCAGCAGTTGTTCGACGATGGTGACGATGGCGTGCCAGGAGGAGCCGTCCGCGGCGCCGCGCACGATCAGGGCGCTCACCAGCAGCGGCGTGACGAAGATGCCGACGAAGTTCGAGGCCGAGGCGCTGCACACGGCCGCCGCCACGTTCCCGCGCGCCATCGAAGTGAAGGCGATCGACGATTGCACGGTGGAGGGCAGGGTGCACAGGAACAGCACGCCGATGTACATCTCGGGCGTCAGCATGGTGCCGGACAGGGGTTTCAGGGCGAGGCCCAGCAGCGGGAACATCACGAAGGTCGAGGCCAGCACCAGCAGGTGCAGGCGCCAGTGCGTCAGGCCGGACAGCAGGGCGGCGCGCGACAGCTTGGCGCCGTGCAGGAAGAACAGCAGGCCGATCGCCGCGGTGGTCACGTCGCCCAGCACCACCGCGGTCGGCCCCGAGCAGGGCAGAACGCTGGCCAGCGCCACGGTACACAGGAGCATCAGGGTGAAGGTGTCCACCGACAGGCGGCGCAAGAGGGCGGAAGTGCGTTCGATCGTACGTTGCATGGCGGATGGGGAGACTGCGGGGCGGAACCCGCTATTCTAGCGCGATCCGCAGGGCGCCGCTGGCCGCCGGTCGCGTGGTTTTGTGTGACAAAGTTATTTCCAGTTATAAGCAGGGCGGATATACTCCCCGCTCGCTTCACATTCAACCTGGGGACCACCTTGTTCAAATCCATCGTCCTGCCCGTGGCGGCAATGGGGGTTATCGCCTCCGCCTGCGCCGACGAGGGCCAGTGGCAGCCGCACCAGCTGCCGCAGCTGAAGTCCGAGCTCAAGCGCATCGGCATCACCATCCCGGCCGAGAAACTGGCCGACCTGTCCAAGCATCCGATGAGCGCGATCGTCTCGCTGGGCGGCTGCTCGGCCTCGTTCGTCTCGCCCGACGGCCTGGTGGTCACCAACCACCACTGCGCCTATGGCGCGATCCAGCGCAACGCCACGCCGGAACACAATTACATCGTCAACGGCTTCCTCGCCAGGACCCGCGCCGAGGAACTGCCGGGCGGCCCGAATTCGCTGGTCTACGTGACCGAGAAGGTCGAAAACGTGACCGACCGCGTCCTCAAGGGCCTGGCGCCCAACCTGTCCGGCAAGGAGCGCCACGAACAGGTCGCGAGCCGCATCAAGGCCCTGGTCGCCGAATGCGAAAGCGACAAGGCCTACCGCTGCTCGGTCCCCGCCTTCCACCGCGGCGGCGAGTACTACCGCATCAAGCAGCTGATGATCCGCGACGTGCGCCTGGTGTACGCGCCGGCCGACGCCGTCGGCAACTTCGGCGGCGACATCGACAACTACGAATTCCCGCGCCAGGCCGGCGACTTTTCGTTCCTGCGCGCCTACGTCGGCAAGGACGGCCGCCCGGCCGACCCGTCGCCGGACAACGTGCCGTACAAGTCGAAGGACTTCCTCGTCGTCTCGGCCGAGGGCCTGAAGAACGGCGATCCGATCCTGCTGGCCGGCTACCCGGGCCGCACCAGCCGCTACAAGCTGCCGTCCGAGATCCGCTTCGCGCGCGACGTCGACTACCCGGCCAAGGTGGCGTCGATCACGGCCGACCTGTCGGTGATCTCGGCCGCCACGATGGGCAACCCGAACTACGACGTGCGCTACGCCAGCGTGGCGAAAAGCCTGAACAACGTGCTGAAGAAGACCCAGGGCCTGCTGGACGGCTTCGCGCGCAAGGACATCGCCGCCATCAAGGACGTGCAGGACGCCGAGTTCCGCGCCTGGCAGCAGCAGCACGGCAGCGGCGCGAAGACGCTGCTGGCCGACCTCGACGCCGCCATCGGCGCCGACATGGCCGGTTCGCAGCAGGAAGCCGCCTGGCTCGAAGCCACGCACAGCGACCTGCTCAAGAGCGCCCGCACCCTGTACCGCCTGGCGCTGGAGCGCCAGAAGCCGGACGCCCAGCGCGAAGGCGGCTACCAGGAGCGCGACCTGTCCTTCATCAAGGCGCGCCTGAGCCGCCTGGAACAGTCGTTCGTGCCGAGCGTCGACCAGGCCCGCTGGCAGGCCGCGCTGAACCGCTACGCGAAGATCGACGCCCGGGCGCACCCGCAGGGCCTGGACGCGCTGCTGCCGAAGCAGGACGCGATTGGCGCCATGTACAAGGCGACCGAGCTGGCCGACACGGGCAAGCGCCTGGCCTGGATCGGCAAGGATCCGGACGCCTTCCGCAAGTCGGGCGACCCGTTCATCCAGCTGGCCGTGCGCCTGCACGACACCGGCATGGCGCTCGAAAACCACCGCAAGGAAGTCGACGGCAACCTGGAACGCGTGATCCCGCAGTACATGGAAGCCGTGATCGCCTGGAAGACGTCGCAGGGCAAGCCGGTCTACCCGGACGCCAACTCGACGCTGCGCGTCACCTACGGCACCGTGGCGCCGTACTCGCCGCGCGACGGCCTGGTCAAGGGGCCGTTCACGACCGTCCAGGGCATCGTCGAGAAGGCCACCGACAAGGAGCCGTTCAACGCGCCGTCCAAGCTGCTGCAGGCGATCCGCGAGAAGCGCTACGGCCAGTTCAAGGATCCGGTACTGGGCACCGTGCCGGTGAATTTCCTGTCGAGCGCCGACACCACGGGCGGCAACTCGGGTTCGGCGGTGATGAACAAGCGCGGCGAGCTGGTGGGCCTGAACTTCGATTCGACCTACGAGTCGATCACCAAGGACTGGTACTTCGACCCGGTGATCACGCGCGCGATCCACGTCGACATCCGCTACATGCTGTGGGTGATGAAGGAAGTCGACCATGCCGACAACCTGCTCAAGGAAATGACGATCAAGTATCCGAAGCACTGACGCCCGCCGCCACGGGGCCTGAGCCCCGCGTGTCCGCCGAGGCCGCACCGGAAGCTTCCCGGTGCGGCCTCGTTCATTTCGCCTTGCCGATGTGCTTGCCGAGGAAGGCTTCCAGCCGGCGGTAGAACTCGGCCCGGTTCGCCGTGTCGTAGAAACCGTGGCCCTCGGTCGGCGCCAGGAACCAGTCGGGCGGGCGGCCTTCGCGCGCCAGCGCCGCGCGCATCGCCTCGGCGTGCGCGAGCGGGGCACGCTTGTCCTTGCCGCCGTGGACCAGCAGGACCGGCACCGTGATGCGGGCCGCCTGCGCGACGGGCGAGAAGCGGTCCAGTTCGGCCTTGTCGGTGCCCACGTAGCGCGCGACGGCGTTGGCCATGCGCTCGTCGGCACGGGCTTCGTCGGTACGTGCCAGCAGGTTCAGGTCGTAGATGCCGGCGTAGCCGACCGCGCAGCGCAGCAGTCCCGGCGCGCGCGCGGCCAGCATCAGCGCCGCATAGCCACCGAAGCTGGTACCGTAGGCGCACACGCGCTCCCCGTCGACCTCGCCCTGGGCGATCGCCCAGCGCACCGCGTCGACCAGGTCGTCCTGGATCTTGCCGCCCCATTCGCGGTAGCCGGCCTGGCGGAAGGCCGGGCCGCGTCCGGAGGAGCCGCGGTAGTTCACCTGCAGCACCGCGTAGCCGCGGCTGGCCAGGAACTGCGCGTCGACGTCGAAGAACCAGGTGTCGTGGTCGCCGTGCGGCCCGCCGTGCGGCAGCAGCACCAGGGGCGGCCGGACGCCGGGAGCATGGGCGGGCATCGTCAGGAAGCCGTGCAGTTCCAGGCCGTCGCGGGCGCGCAGGGAGATCGGACGGCGCTCCGCCATGTCGTCCGGATAGATCGCCTCCATCGACGAGAACAGCAGGTCGGCCTTGCCGCTGGTCTTGTCGAACAGGTACCAGGAGCCGGGATCGCGGTCGCTGGAGACGTGGAACAGCGTCAGCCTGCCGTCGTCGCTGAAGCCATCGAATCCGACCTGGCTGCCGGGGAACTGCTGGGCGAGGAGCTTGTGCAGGCGCGCGTTCGCGTCGTCGGCATCGAAGTACACGACACGCGGGACGCCGGTGCCGGACACGGCGCCGAACGGCAGGTCGTAGTCGGCGCCGAACAGCAGGGTCTGCGGCGCCGCGACGGGGTCGGCGAACAGCGTGACGCGCTTGCCCGTGGCGAGGTCTTCGCGGACCACGCTATCGGGCTCGCCATCCTTCGACACCATGGCCATGAGCTGGCGGTCGTCGCGCGAGAACGCCAGCGGCAGGTAGCGCGTGCCGGACGTCTGCATGCGCTCCCAGGCGCCGCCGGCGGCGTCGCGGCGGAACAGCACCGGCTCGTTGTCGGTACCGCTGCCGTAGGCGAAGCGCGGCGTGCCGTCGTTCTGCACCAGGAAGCCCAGGCCGTCGAGCGGCAGGTCCGCGAGCAGCTTGCGCTTGGCGTTGCGCGTGTCGGTATCGTACAGCAGCGAGTGCCGGGTATCCCACAGCCGGCTGGTGACCAGCGCGTGGCCGTTGCGTTCGCGCGGGATGAACTCGAGATAGCTGAACGCGTCGTCGTCGCCGTAGCGGGTGCCGCGCGAGGACGCGGCGTACATGCGGTAGCCGAACAGGTATTCCTGGCGCTTGCCATCCAGGTCCGTGGCCAGCAGTTCGCCGCTCGCCACCGGCTTCTCGCGCGAGCCCAGCTCCAGTCCCTTGGCAACCACCAGGCGTTCGTTGGTGACCCACTGGTAGTCGACCGGCACCGTGAACAGCGGCAGCCGGATCGCGCCGCTGACCTTCATGTCGGGCAGGGTATAGGTCATCAGTACCGGCACCGTGCGTTCGCCCGCCGGCACCTGCACGGTCACGGCGATGTGCCTGCCGTCCGGCGCCAGGCGCGGGCGCGAGTACATTTCCTGGCCGACGAAGGCGTCCAGCGGCACCGTCGGCGCGGCGCGGGCGCACAGGGGAAGCGTCGCCAGCAGGAGCGCGCAGGAAACGGGAAAAGACAAGGAAACGCGCAATGGCATCGGAAGTCTCCGGCTATCGATCCGCAACAAGGCGACACCAGTATAGCGAGGCGTACGTACGAGAAAATCTCACATTGTCACGGCAGCGGGAAACCAGATGTCGAAGCGCGTCTCCCCATCGTCCCCGGGCGCCAGCGCGTACGCGCAGCCGTGCCGCACCAGCACCTCGCGCACGAACATCAGCCCGATCCCCTGGCCGCCCTTGCGGGTCGTGTAGAAGGGCGTGAACAGGCGCCGCGCGGCGGCCGCGTCGAGCTGGCCGCCGGAGTCGATCACCGACAGCCGCACCCGTCCGCGGTCGTCGCGGCCGGCCAGCTCGATGCGGATGGCGCCGCCGCGCGTGCCGTCGGCGGCGTTGCGCGCGTCGATCGCCTCGATCGCGTTCTTGACGATGTTCAGCAGCGCCTGCTCGATCAGCTGGACGTCGAGCGCCAGCGGCGCCACGTCGTCGCAGCGCGACCAGGCGAGCCGGATGCCGCGCCCGGCGCACTGGTCCCGGTTCAGCCACAGGATGTCGTCCATCACCGCGCGCAGGCTGGCCGGACGCAGTTCCGGCGCCGGCATCTTGACCACCGTCGTGAAGCGCTCGATGAATTCGCCCAGGCTGACGTTGCGGCGCTTGACGGCGACGATGGCCGTGGCGAAGTCGCCGGCGTCGCGCTCGGCCAGCTGGCTGCGGTAGGTCAGCAGCGAATCGAGCACCGAACGGGTAGCGGCCACCGTGTTGTTCACCTCGTGGGCCAGCACGCGGATCAGGCGCGCATAGGTGGCCCGCTCCGAATCCTCGAGTTCCGCCGTCAGTTCCTCGATCATCAGGAAGTCGCGCGCGAAGCCGCGGTCGAAGAAGCGGCCGCGCTGGGCGCGGTAGCGCCGGCCCCCGGTGTCGGTCAGCAGCCGGCTCTCGCCCGGCGCCAGCGCGTCGAGCTGGGCCACCAGTTCGCGGCTGCGCTCGCGCGCCCGGGCGTCCAGCGCGGGGTCGAAGCCGCCGCTGCCGGCGGCCCATGCCGCCAGCGGGCGGCCGAGCGGCGCCTCCAGGCCCAGCAGGCGCGCGGCGCCGGCGTTGAGCAGGCTGATGGCGCCGTCGAAGTCGAACACCAGCACCGCGTGCGGCGTGGCTTCCAGCAGGCGGTCGAGGAAGCCCTGCTGCTCGCCGATGGCCAGGCGCTCGCGGTGCAGCGCGGCCAGCATGGCGTTGAAGGTGTCGACCAGGCCATCCAGTTCGCCCAGGCGCGGCGCCGCCAGGCGGCTGGCGTACTGCTGGTCCTGCAGCAGGTCGTGGAAGCGCTGCGTGTAGTCGAGCGGCGCCAGGGCCTGGCGCAGCAGGCGCCAGCCCAGCGCCAGGCTGGCCAGCAGCAGTGTCTCGGCGCCGACGAACCAGGCCGGATGGTCGGGCAGCAGCAGGGCGGCGCAGCCGAACAGCGGCAGGTGCAGCGCCGCCAGGTAGGCGGCGAGGCGGTGGCGCAGCGTCATGCGGGCGGCCGGCTCATGCGCCGCGGCCCTCGCCACGCCCGCCGCCCCGGTCATCGCCCCGGTCATCGCCCCGGTCATCGCTGCGGTCATCGCCGCGCGCTTCGCTCCGGTCCTCGCCACCGTCCAGGCCGTGGCGTTCCAGGCGCCGGTACAACGCGGCGCGCGACAGGCCGAGGGCCCTGGCCACGCGCGAGATATTGCGGTCGTGCTGCTGCAGCGCCTGTTCGATCATGTGGCGCTCGACCTGTTCCAGCGTCATGCCGTCCACGCCGAGCCGGCCGCCGTGCGCGCCCTCGTCGACGGCGCTGGTGGCCTGGAAGTCGGCCTGGGTCAGGCGCGCCGAGCCGGCCAGCAGCAGGGTGCGCTCGACCGTCTGCTTGAGCTGCCGGATATTGCCCGGCCAGGGCTGCGCCGCCAGCCAGTCCAGCGCCGGCGGCGCCAGCGCGACGTCCTCCAGGCCGTAGCCCTCGGCGACCCTGGCCGCGATGTGGCGCGCCAGCAGCGGGATGTCGCTGCGCCGCTCGCGCAGCGGCGGCATGCGGATCGTGATCAGGTTCAGCCGGTAGAACAGGTCTTCGCGGAACTCGCCGGCGGCCACCAGTTCGGCCAGCTCGCGGTTGGTCGCCGACACCACGCGCACGTCGGCCTGCAGGCTGGCGCTGGCGCCGACGGGCTGGTAGCGCTGGTCCTGCAGCACGCGCAGCAGCTTGACCTGGTCGCCGCGGTTGAGTTCCCCGATCTCGTCGAGGAACAGGGTGCCGCCGTCGGCGCTGCCGATGTGGCCCTTGCGGTCGCTTTTCGCGTCGGTGAAGGCGCCGCGCACGTGGCCGAACATCTCGCTCTCGAACAGCGACGAGGCGATCGCTCCCATGTTGATCTTGACGATGGGACGGGCGGCGCGCGGGCTGTTGCGGTGGATGGCGTCGGCCACCAGCTCCTTGCCGGTGCCGCTCTCGCCCAGGATCAGCACCGGCGCGCGGGTGCGCGCCACCTGGCCGACCGTTTCCAGCACCTTCAGCAGTTTCGGGTGCTCGCCGACGATGGCGCCGAAGTCGAAGCGCGCGTCGAGCGCGGCGCGGGCCTGGCGCGGCGCCGGCGCGGCCCCCGCATCGGCGCCGTCGCCGTCGCCCGGGGGCGCCAGTTGCAGCGTGGCCTCGATCAGCTCGACCAGCCGCGCATTGTCCCAGGGCTTGGTGAAGAAGTTGGCGGCGCCGGCCTGGATGCCGCGGACCGCCAGCGCGATCGAGCCCCAGGCCGTCATCAGGAGCACCGGCAGGCCGGGATGCGCCGCCTTGATGCGGGCCAGCAGGGCGAGGCCTTCCTCGCCGCTGGTCTGCAGCGAGAAGTTCATGTCCTGCAGCACCAGGTCGAAGGGCCCGGCCGCCAGCTGCGCCAGCGCGGCCTGCGGGTCGTCGGCGCAGGCGGCGTCGAAGCCGGCCTGCTTGAGCAGCAGGGCCAGCGAGACCTGCACCGCGCCGTCGTCGTCGACGACGAGGATGCGCCGCCTGCGTTGTGATTCCATGTGATGCATCCGCTTCCGTTCCCGTTACTCGTAGTGCAGCGCTTGCGTGGGACTGAGGCGGCTCGCGCGCCAGCCCGGGTACAGCGAGCAAAGCAAGGATAGCAGATAGATCACGGCCATCGACAGCCCCGCCGCGGCCAGGAACACGCTCCAGTCCAGGCTCGCGCCCAGCGCGCCGGTGAGCGGCAGCTGCACCAGCAGCAGCAGGCCGAGCGCCATCGCGAAGGAGCTGAGCAGCATCTGCTCGGCCACGATCTGGCGGTAGATGTCGCCGGCACGCGCGCCGATCGCGCGGCGCAGGCCGATCTCGGGGATGCGCTGGGTGGTGTTCTGCCACAGCACGCCGAACAGGCCGAACGCCACCATCAGCAGCACGAAGCCGGCGATCACCGTGACGACCGCGAGCGGCACGAGCTGTTCCTTCATCTGCGTGGCGCGCAGCGCCGCCAGCGGCGCGATCTCGTAGGTCCAGTCGTTGCGCACCAGCTTCAGGCGCGCGTTCAGCGCCGCCTCGAAGGCGCGCGGGGTGCCGGGCGCGACGCGCAGCAGGATCGTGCGCACGCGCGACTTGCCGGTGAGCGGCGCGAAGCGCGTCATGATGAAGTTCGTCGGCGTCATGAACGGCCCCTTGTTGCGGAACTCGTCGACGATGCCGACCACCCGCAGCGTGTGCGTGACGCCACCGTCGCGCCGCGATACCTGCTTGCCGAGGGCGTCCTGGCCGGGAAACAGGGCCGCCGCCAGGCGTCGGTTCAGGACCACGGGCGCCACGGCGGCCCCCTCGTCCTCGGCGCCGAACCAGCGTCCGCGCAGCAGCGGCATGCCGAGCGCGCCCGCCACGCCGTCGCTCGCCTCGAACAGATTGGTCGCCACGCTGGCTTGCGTCTGCGAGGACGTGTAATTGGTCGTCCAGGTCGCGTTTGTGTACGGGGCATAGGCGGCGAACCCGACCTCGCGCACCTGCGGCAGTTCCAGCAGCGCGCGGCGCAGCGTGGCGTAGATGTCGGCGGGGATGGCCTCGTCGCCGCCGTCGGTGCGCAGCGTGACCGACCAGGCGTCGGCGCCGTCGAAGCCGACCGGCTCGCGGTACAGCTGCAGGTAGCGCAGCGCGAAGGCGGCGATGCCGAACACGATGGCGAAGGCGAGCAGGATCTCGAGGCTCAGCATCAGGTTCCTGGTCTTGCGCTTCCAGGTCAGGGTCAACAGGTGGCGCAGCATCAGGCATTTCCTTTCAGGGCATGGACGGGATCGAGGCGCGACATCTTCCAGGCGGGCACGAGGCCGGACAGCAGGCCGAACACGAAGGCCAGCAACAGGCCCCAGCCGAACACCGCCAGGTCGACGTCGACGTCGAGGTAGGGGATCAGGCGCGATCGTTCGAGCAGCCACAGCGCGCCCTGCGTGCAGGCCAGGCCGAGCAGGCCGCCGGCCAGGCACAGCAGGATGTTCTCGATCACCAGCTGGCCGGCGAGCTGCACGCCGGTGGCGCCGAAGGCCTTGCGCACGCCGATCTCGGTGCTGCGCTCGAGCGTGCGGCCCATGTTCAGGTTGACCAGGTTCAGCGCCGGCAGCAGCATGAACAGCAGCATGGCGACGGCAATCGAGGCCAGCAGCTCGCCGGCGCCCGAATCGGGCCGGTGATGGTTGCCGAGCAGTTCGCGCGCGAACAGGTCGATCTTGCTGTCGGCCCAGAACCGGGTGATCTTCCAGGTGGCCGGGTCGTCGCTGACGAAATTCTGGCCGATGCGCGCGACCTCGCGCCGGATGCGCGGCAGGTCGGCGGCATCCTTCGCCAGCAGCATGGCGGAGAAGTTGCCCGTTTCCTCGCTGAGGTAGTTACTCGAGGGAAAAGTCGCGACCGGCGCCCAGATGTCGGCGTAGGCGTTCATGTGCAGCACGTCGGCCACCACGCCGATCACGGTGAACGCCTGGCCGCCCACGACGATGCGCCGGCCCGGCGCCGCGCCGTCGCCGAACAGGCGGCGCGCCGTGGTCGCGTTGAGCACCGCCACCATGCGGCCGGCGCGTTCGTCGTCCACGCCGGGCAGGCGGCCGGCGAGGAGCTTGAAGTCGAGGATATGCCAGTAGTCGGCGTCGACGCGGCGCATGTCCACCTCGCTCACCCTCCCGTCCTGGTAGACCGATACCTTGGACGCGATGGTGAAGGCGGACACCCGTTCGATGCCGGGGATCGTCTTGAAATACCGGTCGATGGTCTTCCAGCCGGGATGCGTGGTGCGCGTCGCGCTGCCGTCGGCGCTTTCGCTGTACATCGAGTAGACCTGCAGCATGCGCTCGCTCCGGCCTTCCACGCCCTTCGGCCAGAACGCGGTTTCCAGCAGGGCGCTGACGACCATCAGCACCACCAGCGTCAGCACGATGCACGCCAGGTTGATGGCCGTGAACAGCTTGCGGCGCATGAACACCTTCCAGGCCGTCAGCAGGTAATTCCTCAGCATGGCATCCTCCTCACGCGACCAGCTGGCCGTCGAACACGCGCACGATGCGGTCGGCGCGGCGCGCTTCCTGCTCGTCGTGGGTCACCATCACGACGGTGGTGCCTTCCTCGTTCAGCTTGAGCAGGATGTCCATGACCTCGGCGCCCATGCGGCTGTCCAGGTTGCCGGTGGGCTCGTCGGCCAGCAGCACCTGCGGCTGCCCGACGATGGCGCGCGCGATCGCCACGCGCTGCTGCTGGCCGCCCGACAGCTGGTTCGGGTAGTGGTCCAGGCGCGCGCCCAGGCCCACCTTTTCCAGCGCCGCCTGCGCCAGGCCGCGGCGCTCGGCGCCTTTCACGCTGCGGTAGAGCAGGGGCAGTTCGACGTTGTCGATCACGCGCAGGTCCGGGATCAGGTGGAAGCGCTGGAAGATGAAGCCGAAGGTGCGGTTGCGCAGCCTGGCCAGCTGGCGGTCGGCGTAGCGCTTGAGCGGCGTGCCGCCGATCTCGATGGTGCCCTGGCCCGGCCGGTCCAGCAGGCCGATCAGGTTGAGCAGGGTGCTCTTGCCGCAGCCGCTCGGGCCCATCATGGCGACGAATTCGCCCTGCCGCACGTGCAGGTCGATGTCCTTCAGCGCCAGCGTCTCGACCTTGTCGGTGCGGTAGGTCTTGCTGACTTTGTCCAGTCTGATCATGGTTGTCCTCTCGTTGGAATCAGGGGGAGATGCGGATGTCGTCCAGGTCCTTGAAGGCCTCGGTGCCGGCGACGACGAAGCGTTCGCCCGCGCGCCCCCCGGCCACCACCTCGACCACCTTGCCGTCGCTGGCGCCCAGGTCCAGCGTGGTCCGCACGGCGTGGCCGTCGCGCACCGCGAAGGCCGGCTGGCGTCCCATGCCGTTGAAGGCGGGGCCGCCGTCGATCACCAGGACATCGGCGCGGCGCGCGGTGACGACGCTGACGTCGACCCGCATCTTGTTGCGCAGGTGCGCATTGCGCGGCTGGTCCAGGTCGACCAGCAGCTTGATGGAACCGTTCTGGATCTCGGGCAGGATGGTGCGGACCCTGCCGTCCACGGCGTCGCCGTTCTGGGTCACGCGCACCGGCTGGCCGGGCGCCAGCTGGCGCGCGTGGAAGTCCGACAGCGTGGCCTCGACGCGCCAGTTGTCCAGTTCCGAGACGCGCGCGACGAGCTGGCCGGCGGCGACGCTGGCGCCTTCTTCCTCGACCAGCGTGGTCAGCATGCCGGAAAAGGGCGCCACGACCTTCGTCTGCGCCAGCAGCCGTTCCTGCTGGGCGATCTGCTTCTGCAGGATGTCCTTCTGCAGGTTGGCGGCGGCGATGCTGCTGGCGGTGCTGCGCCGCGTGTCTTCCACCAGCTCGCGCTGCTGGCGCAGCTGGATCTCGTTGCGCCGCACGTTCAGTTCGGCCGTGAGCAGGTCTTCGCCCGACACCAGGCCGCTGCTGCGCAGCTTCTGGTTGCGCTCGTGGCGCGCGCGCGCCGACTGCAGGTCGATTTCCAGCAGCTCGATGGCGCTCCTGGTCTGCTTGAGCTTCTGGTCGCGCTCCAGCGCCAGGCCGACGATGCGGTTTTCCTGCTGCGCCAGTTGCTCCTGGAGCGCGTCGAGCGCCAGGCGGATGTCGCGGTCGTCCAGTTCCAGCAGCACGTCGCCCTGCGCGACCCGCTGTCCCGGCTTGGCGTGCACGCGCGCCACGCGGCTGGCGCCGGGACTGGTGACGACTTCCTCGTGCACGGGAATGACGACGCCGGCTGCCTCGATCGTGTTGTCGACGCTGCCGCGCCGCACTTCGGCGATGACGAGGTCGGCGGCGGCCACGCTGGGCCGCACCAGGCGGTTGATGCCCCACAGCGCGGCGCCCAGGCAGGCGAGCAGCAGGGCGCCGGCGGCCAGGCGGAGGTGGCGGCGGCGGCGCAGGATGTCGAGGGAAATGGCTTGGTCCATGATGCGCGACGAAATGACGATGACGGGGGTATTGCAAGCGCCGTGCCAGCCCCATCCTCCCAGTGGGATGCCCGCATGCGGGGCCGGCGCGGTGCCCGCTGGCGGGCAGCACTGTCCGGAACCGGACAGGGGGGCGGCTTGCATAAACCCGGTACTGCTCGGATAATCGCCGGCTGACCTCGACCCCGGACCCGCAATGAACGACCCCATCGACCTCGCCGGCTTTTCCACGACCCTGCTGGAACTGTTCTCCTTCGCGCTGTCGATCGCGACGGTCGTGCTGAACATCCGCCGCAACCACTGGGCCTGGCTGTTCGCGATCGTCTCGTCCGCCATGTATGCGTTCGTGTTCGTCGAGGCGCGCCTGTACGGCGATGCCGGCCTGCAGGGCGTGTTCATCGCGACGGCGGGCTGGGGCTGGTTCCAGTGGCGGCGCGGCGGCGACGGCGCGCCGCTGGCGGTCACGCGCCTGGAGCGCGGCGCGCTGGCTTGGTCGCTGGCGGGGTGGGCGGCCGGCTTCGTGCTGCTGTCGTCCTTCCTGAAGCACTTCACCGATACCGACGTGCCGCACCTGGACGGCTTCCTGACCGCGGGCAGCCTGCTCGGCACGCTGCTCACGGCGCGCAAGAAGGTCGAGAACTGGCACGTCTGGATCCTGGTCGACATCGTCTACGTCGGCCTGTACCTGCACAAGTCGCTGTACCTGACGGCCGTGCTGTACGGTCTGTTCGTGGTCCTGGCCGTGCTCGGCCTGCGCGCCTGGAGCGCGGCGGCGCGCGCGGGAGCGCGCTGATGGCGGCCGGTGCGGGAACGGCGGCCGCGCGCATCGCCATCCTGGGCGCGGAATCGACCGGCAAGTCGACGCTGGCGCAGGCGCTGGCCGCGCGCCTGGGCACCGTGTGGGTGCCGGAATACCTGCGCGAGTTCGTCGACACGCACGGCCGCGTGCCGCGCGAGGACGACCAGCTCGGCATCGCGCGCACCCAGCGCGAACGCGAGCGGCTGCTGCTGCCGCGCGCCCGCCGCGTCCTGATCTGCGACACCACGCCGCTGATGACGGCCGTGTACAGCCGCATCTACTGGGGCCGCGTGCCGGACGCGCTGCTGGCGCTGGAGGCGGCGCACGACTATGCGCTGACCTTCGTGGCGGGGACCGACGTGCCCTGGGTGCCGGATGGATTGATGCGCGAGTCCGAGGCAGTACGGCAGCGTGTGCACGAGCAGTTGCTGGCGGTACTGGTGCAGCGCGGCATTCCTTTTGTGCTGCTGACAGGAGAGCAGCCGGAACGGATACGCCGGGTCGAAGCGCATCTGGCAGCGGCCGGCATGACTTGAAAGGCAGCAAGTTGGCGTTCAACTACGCCGACGTCGTGAGGTAGTGGCGGAAGAAAGCGGAAAATCCGAAAAAAAGACAGATTCCGAAGATTTTTAACTCTTGGTGTTGCTGAAGAAAAGACCCGGGTTTATAGTCTATAAGTTTCTGGCTGGCAAGGCATTGTGATAACAAAATAAATATGGATGCCTTGTATTTCATTTATCGCACTTGGAGTCCACAACGTGTCCGTTTCCAATTCCGCCGCATCCCTCGATAGCGCTGTCGCCAAGAACGAGATCGTCTTCATCGACAGTTCCCTTCCCGACTTCGCGCAGCTGGTGGCCGCCGTCAAGGCTGGCACCGACGTCGTCCTGCTCGATGCGTCCCAGGATGGCCTGCAGCAGATCGCGCAGGTGCTGGCGGGGCGCAGCGGCGTCGACGCCATCCACGTCCTGAGCCACGGCAGCGCCGGCGCGCTCGACCTGGGCAACGCCCACGTCACGCTCGACAACCTGAGCGCCTACGGCGACGCGCTCGGCACCATCCGCGCCGCGCTGGCCGCCGATGCCGACGTGCTGCTGTACGGCTGCGACGTGGCGCAGGGCGCGCAGGGCCAGTCCTTCATCGCGGCGCTGGCCGCGGCGACCGGGGCGGACGTGGCCGCGTCGACCGACCTGACCGGCAGCGCGCTGCTGGGCGGCGATTGGACGCTGGAAGCGGCGGTTGGCCATGTCCAGACGGCGGCGCTGGGCAGCGACGGCGCGCTGGCGGCGTACGCGGGCACGCTGGGCATGCCGGCGACCGGGACAACCATCGATTTCAACACGCCCGACTATACCGACATGGGGGCGACGGTCACCGACGGCGAGTTCGGATCGGACGACGTCGCGGGACTGGTCATCCAGATGTATCGCGGCGACATGAACGGACAGCCGACCGGGTATCACCTGAGTTATATCGATTCGGGAAGCAACGGCGGCGTGTATGGCAACTACAAGACCTACACGAGCAATCCGAACAACACCGACCCCGACCTGGATCCCGACGGTGGCGACGGCTCCTTCGTCATCAAGGAACGCGACGGGAAAGAGTTCGGGTTCACCCAGATATTGTTGGGCGACTACGGCGCCGAGGCTGCCACGGAGGCCCGCATTTCCGGCTACCGGGATGGCCAGCTGGTCGGCTATGTCGATGTCCCCTTCGGCCTGGTGACGAGCGCCGACCTGCCGTCGAACGTGTTTGGGAACGTGGACGAGGTACGCGTCAGCGCGGTCGATACCACCCGGGCCAACGGACACCTGTGGCTGTTCTACGACCGCATCACCATCGCGACATCGGGTACGCCGCCGAGCGACACCACCAAGCCGACCGTCGCGTCGATCGAGTATGTGACGTCCGCGACCGGCGTGACGAATGCCGACGAACTGGTGTACAAGGTGACGTTCAGCGAAACGGTGCAGAATGTCGATGCGACTGATTTCACGGTCACCGGCCCCACCGGCAGCAGCCTCGCCGTGACGCCCGTGGACGGCAGTACCTACACCGTCAAGGTTTCCGGCGGCAACCTGGCAGGCTACAATGGCGCGGTGACGCTGGGGTTCGCCGGTAACCAGGACATTGCCGACAGCGCCAGCAACACACTCGACCTGACCAATCCCCCCGCGATCAACCAGATCACCTACACCCTCGACAACAATGCGCCGACCGTCGCGTCGATCGTGCGCAACGCCGCCGCCGCCACCAATGCCGACAGCCTGACCTGGACCGTCACGTTCAGCGAGTCGGTGGACAATCTCGACGCGAGCGACTTCAGCGTGAGCGGCACCACAGCGACCGTCACGAACGTGACCGGTTCCGGCACCACCTACCAGGTGACCGTGTCCGGCGGCGACCTCGATTACCTGGACGGCAACGTCACGCTGGGCTTCGCCGGCGGCCAGGACATCGCCGACGGCGCCGGCAATGCGCTCGTCGCCACCACGCCGACGGGCACCAACCAGCCGGGCTATGCCCTCGACAACACCGCGCCGACCTTCGTGTCGGCCGCCGTGAACGGCGACCAGCTGGTACTGACCTACAGCGAGGCGCTGGATACGCAGAGCGTGCCGTCCTTCCTCGATTTCATGGTCAATGTGGGCAATAGCTCGGTTGGCGTTTCCAGCGTCGTCGTCGACGGCACGAAGGTAACGCTGACGCTGGGCGCCGCCGTGCTGCCCGGCCAGTCGGTCGCCGTCGCGTACAACGATCCGAACAGCGGCGGCGTCGGCGCGCCTATCCAGGATGCCGTGGGCAACGATGCGCAGGTCCTGTTGCCGACCGCCGTCACCAACAACACGCCTGCCTCGAACCACGCGCCCACGATCGCCGACTACATCTCGACCAGCGTGCGCACCGGCACGGCGTCGGCGCTGCCCGACTACAAGGTCGCCGATGTGGACGGCGACAACCTCACGGTCACGCTGACGGCCACGAACGGCACCATCGACGGCCTGGTCGATGCCGACGGCAACCCCGCCAACGGCATCCAGCTGCAGGGCTCGGCCGCCGTCATCAATGCGGCGCTGGCGGATGCGACCTTCACGGCGACGAACAACGGCACCGCGTCGGTCAGCATCAGCGTTACCGACGGCAAGGTCGGCAGCCCGGTGACGGCGACGTCGTACCTGGCGGCGACGTCGCCGGAACCGTCGATTTCCGGCGGCGCGGTCGCCGGGACGCAGCAACAGACCAGTGACCGCACCTCCGTAGTGACCGGCGCCGACGGCAATCTCTACATGGCGATGTCGGGTTCTGACACGACGCTGTCGGTCTTCAAGTGGAATGGCGTGGCCTGGTCCGTCGCGGCCACGCTGGATGTCGCCGCGGACATGGTCGACAGCTACACGAAGATGGGCGCCGCCGTGCCGATCGCCGTCGACCAGTACGGCAAGATCCATGCGCTGGTATCGTTGAGTCACGGCATGGGCTCGAATGTCAATATCGAGATGCTCACCTACGACGGCGGGCAGTGGACGTCGGCGCTGCTAGAGACGCTGGAGGCAACGAGTCCGAACGCGAGCATCTATAACCTCACCGGCGCCAGCGTCGTGGTCACATCCGACAATGTCGTCAATGTGTCCTATCACCGGGCCGCGGGGGCAGGCTACAACGTTGTATTCCAGGAGCAGAACTTCTTCGCCACGAACGCTACGGGCAGCTTCGTGGCCGTCGGGACGGACGGTGTCGCCGGCAGCAAGACCCTGCAGCAGGTCGCCGGGCTGGACAAGCACAGCTTCCTGATCCAGGCGGCCGCGGACGGCAACAGCCTGATCGTCAAGGACCTGCTGCCGGGACAGGCCGCCGTATCGAGTTCCCTGCCGACGGGCGACGACCTGGTGGGCGCCGCCGTCGATGCGGGCGGCGCGCTGATGGTCGTCACCGTGGATGGCGGCAATGCCATGCACTTGTGGCAGTTCAACGGCAGCACCTGGACCAGCACGCCCGTTCCCGCGCCGCAGGATGGCAGCCATTGGTATGCGCCTTACGACACGGTCGATACGTCGTTTGCCACGGGTCGCCCCGGCCTGGTGCGCGGGCTGGATGGCAAGATCTACCTGGCCGTGCAGGAGGTGGATGCAGCCAACGGTTTCTATGGCAACAAGATCCTCACGCTCGAGAATGGCGGGTGGATCGACGGCAAGGCGGACATCGACGAGTTCAACGACATGCTGTCGCCGACGTTCGCCGTCGACGCCAGCGGCAACCTCATGCTCGTCGATGGCGATGCGTCCATGGACCTGCCGTATGTGTTCGGTCACGATACGGATTTCCAGGGCTTGCCACCGTCCGACACCACGGCGCCGTCCTTCTTGTTCGCCGCAATCGACGGCGGCGCGCTGACGCTGTCGTATGACGAAGCGCTGGATGCCGCCCACCTCCCGCCTGCCAATGCCTTCGCCGTCAAGGTCGACAACGCCGCGGTGGTCGTGACCGATGTGGCCATCGGCGCCGACGGCAAGAGCGTCGTGCTGACGCTGGCCACGCCGGCGCTGGCCGGCCAGGCGGTCACGGTCGCCTACACCGATCCGTCGGGAAGCAACGACGCCAATGCGATCCAGGACGTGGCCGGCAACGATGCCGCCACGCTGCCCGTGAACGGCGTCGGCGACCTGACGCCGCCGTTCCAGGGCGTCGGCGCCCTGTTCACGTTCGACACGGCTGCCGGCGCGGGCGCGGGAACGCTGGCCGGGGTGGACATGACGACGCATCATGCGACGTACGACCACAATGCCAGCCAGGTACGCTTGAACATTGTGACGGCGGATTCCAAGGCGGAAGACTTCGCCTACTTCATGAACGGGGATACGAGTTCGCTCGCGTCCAGGAACGGTTTGTATGTCGGCTACTGGGAACCGGAAACGTCGGTGCAATACAGCCTGTCCGACTTCGGCGCGGATAGCGGCAACTACACCTTCGACCTGAAATCGCTGCGACTCTATCACGACCAGCCGGGATCGCAGACGTTCCGCATCATGGCGAGCAATGGGCAATTCCAGGACATCGTGCTCGACGCCGCGGCGCCGAATTCCTACCTGACGGCAGCGTATGCGCTCGATCCCGCCAAGTTCAGCGGCATCGCATCGTTCACGATCACGTCGTTGACGGATACGGATTCTGGAACGGCCGGGAACCAGTCGGTATATATCATCGACAACATCGTCATGGACAACATCGTCGCGATCGACACGACGGCGCCGACGCTGCAATCGGCCATCGTCGTCGGCACGTCGCTGGTGCTGACCTATGACGAAGCGCTGGACGCCGTGAACGCACCGGATGTGAGCGCGTTCACGGTGAAGGTCGGCGGCCAGGCGGTGAGCGTCACCAACGTGATGATCAATCCCCAGAACGGCACGGTGACGCTGACGCTGGCGAACGCCGTACAACCGAACCAGGTGGTGACGGTATCGTATGCCGATAATCCGAACGGCACCGGTCCGCTGCAGGATGCGGCCGGTAACGACGCCGCCCCGCTGAACAACCAGACGGTGTCCAACAATTCTGGCGACACGCTGGCGCCGACGCTGACCTCGGCCACGGTGACCGGCACGTCGCTGGTGCTGACCTACAGCGAGGCGCTGGACGTCCACGCGCCGACCGCGGGTGCGTTCACCGTCGACGTCGGCGGTACGCCGGTGGCCGTGACCAACGTGGCGCTCGATGCCAACACGGGCAAGGTGACGCTGACGCTGGCCAGCGCCGTGCAGCCGGGCCAGGCAGTGACGGTGTCGTATGCGCCGGTCAATGGCCAGGATCCGATCCAGGACACGGCCGGCAACGATGCCGCCCCGCTGGCCAACCACGCAGTGACCAACAATACGCTCGATACCGTGGCACCGACGCTGCAATCGGCCATCGTCGTCGGCACGTCGCTGGTGCTGACCTACGACGAAGCGCTGGACGCCGCAAGCGCACCGGACGTGAGCGCGTTCACGGTGAAGGTCGGCGGCCAGGCGGTGAGCGTCACCAATATGGTGATCAATGCGCAGAACGGCACGGTGACGCTGACGCTGGCGGATGCCGTGCAGCCGAATCAGATCGTGACGGTATCGTATGCCGACAATCCCAACGGCGTCGGTCCGCTACAGGATGCGGCCGGCAACGACGCTGTCCCGCTGACCGACGAAGCGGTAACCAACAATTCGCTCGACACGCTGGCGCCAACCCTGGCCTCGGCTGCCGTCAACGGCACCTCGCTGGTACTGACTTACAACGAGGCGCTGGACATCAACCAGCAGCTGTCCGCCGGCGCGTTCACGGTCAAGGTGGGCAACGCCACCGTGGCGGTGACGGGCGCCGTCGTCAACAACGACAAGACCGTGACCCTGACGCTGGCCACGGCCGTGCAGCCGGACGACGTCGTGAAGGTGTCGTACCAGGTGCCGTCGACCGGTGGCGTGGTGCAGGACGCGGCCGGTAACGACGCCGCGGCTGTGACCGATGCGACCGTGACCAACAATTCGGGCGACACGCTGGCCCCGACGCTGGCCTCGGCTGCCGTCAACGGCACGTCGCTGGTACTGACCTACAACGAGGCGCTGGACATCAGCCAGCAGCTGTCCGCCGGCGCGTTCACGGTCAAGGTGGGCAACGCCACCGTGGCGGTGACGGGCGCCGTCGTCAACAGCGACAAGACCGTGACCTTGACGCTGGCCACGGCCGTGCAGCCGAACGACGTCGTGAAGGTGTCGTACCAGGTGCCGTCGACCGGTGGCGTGGTGCAGGATGCGGCCGGGAACGATGCTGCGGCCGTGACCGATGCGGCCGTGACCAACAACTCGGGCGATACGCTGGCCCCGACGCTCCAGGCCGCCACGGCCGTCGGCACCTCGCTGGTGCTGACCTACAACGAAGCGCTGGACACGCAGAACGCACCGCTGAAGGGCGACTTCGTCGTCAAGGTAGACGGCCAGCCGGTGACGGTCGACAGCCTGAGCATCGATCCGGTGACGCATTCCGTGAAGCTGGTGCTGGCCAGTGCCGTGCAGCCGAACCAGGCGGTGACGGTGTCGTACGCCGACTCGACCAGCGGCGTGAACACGATCCAGGACGGCGCCGGCAACGATGCCGCCCCGCTGGCCAACCAGGTCGTGACCAACAATTCGCTCGACACGCTGGCCCCGACGCTGGCCTCGGCCGCCGTCAACGGCACGTCGCTGGTGCTGACCTACAACGAAGCGCTGGACATCAGCCAGCAACTGGCCGGCGGCGCGTTCACGGTCAAGGTGGGCAACGCCACCGTGGCAGTGACGGGCGCCGTCGTCAACAACGACAAGACCGTGACGCTGACGCTGGCCACGGCCGTGCAGCCTAACGACGTCGTGAAGGTGTCGTACCAGGTGCCATCGACCGGCGGCGTGGTGCAGGATGCGGCCGGCAACGATGCCGCGCCCGTGACCGACGCGACCGTGACCAACAACTCCGGCGACACGCTGGCCCCGACGCTGGCCTCGGCCGCCGTCAACGGCACCTCGCTGGTACTGACGTACAACGAGGCGCTGGACATCAGCCAGCAGCTGACCGCCGGCGCGTTCACGGTCAAGGTGGGCAACGCCACCGTGGCGGTGACGGGCGCCGTCGTCAACAACGACAAGACCGTGACCCTGACGCTGGCCACGGCCGTGCAGCCTAACGACGTCGTGAAGGTGTCGTACCAGGTGCCGTCGAGCGGTGGCGTGGTGCAGGATGCGGCCGGCAACGATGCCGCGGCCGTGACCGATGCGACCGTGACCAACAACTCGGGCGACACGCTGGCCCCGACCTTCGTGTCGGCCGCCGTCAACGGTCGCACACTGGTGATGACGTACGACGAAGCGCTGGATGCCGCGCATGCGCCGGCGGCGTCCGCGTTCGCCGTCCACGTCGGCAATGCCACCGTGGCCGTCAGCGCCGTGGTCGTCGATGCCGTCAACAAGACCGTCACGCTGACGCTGGCGTCGAGCGTGCAGAACGGCCAGTCGGTGACGGTGTCCTATACCGACCCGACGAACGGCAACGATGCCAACGCGATCCAGGATGCGGCCGGCAACGATGCCGCCAGCGTGGCCAACCGACCGGTAGCGAACAACACGCCGGTCGTTGTGACGCCGCCGGTGACGCCGCCGCCGACCGAAACCACCGTCGACGGCGTCAAGGTCGTGTCCGAGCAGGTGACGAATCCCGACGGCAGCACGTCGACCAAGTTGACCATACCGACCGTGACCGCGTCGCGCGACGAGCAGGTCGGCAATAACACGCTCGCGGACATCCCGCTGGCCCAGAACGCATCGGGCGGCAACATCCTGCTGGCGCAGCTGCCGGTCGGCTTCGGCATGACGACCTCCGGCTCGGGCATCAAGCTGGCCAGCGATTCGCTGACCGACCTGATCCGCGAGATCAAGGCCCACACGGCCGCGGGCTCGGCGGACCAGAACCAGCTCACCGGCGGCGGCACCGGCTTCCTGGGCGATCTCGCTTCCAGCACCAACCTGCTGGTGCAGACCATCGTGCCGACGGCCAACATCAATACCGCGCCGAGCCAGCCGCTGGCGATCACGGGCATCCCGTCCGCGCCGGGCAATCCGTTTACCGCGATCGTGCTCGACGCGTCCGGCCTGCCGGCCGGCACGCAGATCAAGCTCGACAACGTCGAGTTCGCGGCCCTGATCGGCGCCGTCAACGTCAGCGGGGGCGCCGGCTCGCAGAAGGTCTGGGGCGACGGTGCCAGCCAGACCATCTTCCTGGGCGAAGGTGACGACACCCTGCATGGTGGCGGCGGCGACGACATCGTCGGCAGCGCGGGAGGCAACGACCACGTGTACGGCGACGACGGCGACGACATCGTGTTCGGCGGCGAGGGCGACGACTACGTGGACGGCGGCAGCGGACACGACATCGCCCGCTACAGCGGCGCCGGCCGCGATGGCTACAGCCTGCGCGTGAAGGATGGCCACCTGGTGATCAAGGACCTGCACGGCACCGACGGCACCGATACCGTCGTCGACGTCGAGGTGCTGCGCTTCACCGGCGCCGCGGCCGACACGACGGCGCGCGGCACCGTGGCGCGCCTGATCGAGGCCGCCAGCGGCGCCAAGGCGACCGACGCCGCGATCGACCTGTGGATCGATGCGTTGGGCAAGGGCGCGCACCAGGACGACGTGGCGCGCGGCCTGCTCTCGGCCAATGGCCTGGACAAGCTGGGCAATGCCGAGTTCATCGACGCCCTGTACCACAACGTGCTGGGACGCGACGCGGATGCGGGCGGCAAGGCGGCCTGGGTCGCGGCGCTGGATTCCGGCAAGGTGGACAAGGCGGGCGCGGCGCTGATGATCGCCGATTCGGCCGAGAAGATCGCCATGGGCCAGTCGGTCGACCTGGACTTCAACCACAGCGACGTGGCCACGCTGGTGCGCATGTACGAGACGCTGTTCGCGCGCCACGCGGACGAGGGCGGCCTGAACTTCTGGATCGGCCTGCACGAGTCGGGCGCCAGCCTGACGCAGGTGGCGGACTGGTTCGTCGGCTCGAACGAAGCGACGGCCCAGTACGGCGGATTGACGGACGCCCAGTTCGTCGACGCGCTGTACCACAGCGCCTTCGACCGCGCCGGCAGCGCCGCCGAGCAGAAGTTCTGGCTCGACGGCCTGGCGTCGGGCCAGCTGGACCGTGGCGACGTGTTGCTGGGCTTTGCCGATTCGCAGGAGATGCTGACGCTGGTGGGCGCCATCAACACCAGCATCCCGACCGTCTGATCGACGGCTGTGCAGCGAACGCCGCCGGTGCTTGACAGCGCCGGCGGCGTTTTTTTTGGCGCTGTTCGCGTTAATTGTGCGAACCATCCGCTGCGCTGGCAGTCTCACCCATTGTCGAGGTAACTCATGGGGAGACAGCGATGCCGGCTCTGGCGTTCGACGACGTGCTTGCCGCGCTCGAAGCGTTACCGCTGTGCATGCAGGATCTTGCACGCCTGCGCAGTTTGCTCGCCTCCATCGCGGATCCCGGCGAATGCATCGCCCTCATCGAACAGGCCGCCGGCCGGCCACCCTGTCCCCGTTGCCACGCCACGCGCGTCCACCGCTGCGGCAGCGCCAGCGGATTGCAGCGTTATCGTTGCTGCCGCTGCGGGCGTAGCTACAACGCCTTGAGTGGCACACCGCTCGCGCGCCTGCGTCTCAAGGAGAAATGGCTGGCGTACCTGCAGTGCGTGCTCGCGTCACGCACCGTGCGCGACGCCGCAGCCGTGACGGGCGTGCACCGCACCACCAGTTTTCGCTGGCGTCACCGCTTCATTCCGGGCGCCATGCACGAACGCGCGCCGACGCTGTCGGCTATCGTCGAGGCGGACGAAACTTACCTGCTCGAATCGCAGAAGGGATCGCGCACGCTGGACCGTCCGGCGCGCAAGCGCGGCGGGGTCGCCAGGCGCCGCGGCATCAACCGCGACCATGCGTGCCTGCTGGTAGCGCGCGACCGCAGCGGACAAACGCTCGATTTCCATACCGGGCGTGGGCCGGTGACGGCGGCGCAGCTGGAGCGGTGCCTACGGCCCGTGCTGGCGCCGGATGTCCTGCTGGTCAGCGATGCGGCGCAAGCCTACAAGACCTTTGCGGCCAGGGCGGGCATCACCCACGAAGCGGTCAACCTGCGGGCGGGCATCCGGACGCGCGGCGCGATCCACCTGCAGAACGTGAATGGCTGGCACAGCCGCTTC
The DNA here is from genome assembly GCF_913773735.1 of uncultured Massilia sp. GTDB lineage: Bacteria > Pseudomonadota > Gammaproteobacteria > Burkholderiales > Burkholderiaceae_D > Telluria. The sequence continues at coordinate 160,337 of NZ_CAJYEB010000037.1, read as the reverse complement.
AAGACCTGGCTGCTGCGCTTTCGCGGCGTGGCCAGCCGCTACCTGATCGACTACTCGGGCTGGCAGCGGATACTGGACGACAAACGGTTGACGACGCCGGCGCTGCTCTTGCGGGCAGCGGTCCAGTTCGGCAAGCGGCTGGACGGGAAACGCAATTAACGCGAACAGCGCCTTTTTTTTAGAAGTCGGCAGTGGCCGACAGGCGGAAGGTGCGCGGTGCTCCGGCCAGCAGGTAACCGCCCAGCGCCGGCGTCACGTCGCGCCAGTAGAACTTGTCGAACAGGTTTTCCGCGCGCGCCCGCAGCGTGACGCTGGTCGTGCCCACCTTCAGGCCGTAGGACGCGCCCAGGCCGAACACGTGGTAGTCCGGCACGAACACGCGGTTCTCGACGTCGAACGCCTTCTTGCCGGCATACTGCCAGGTGCCGTCCAGCTTCAGGCCCGGCACTTGCGGCACGGCGTAGGCCAGCCACGCCGTCGACTTGAAGGCGGGGACGTTGGTGACGCGCTTGCCGTCGATGCTCGCCTGGCCGGTGCCTTCCTGGCGCGTGTTCAGCGCCATCATCGACACGCTCCAGTCGAGGTCGCGCGTCGCCTTGCCCTGGGCCGCCAGTTCCAGGCCGCGGTGCGTCTGCTCGCCATTGCGCACATAGACGTTGGCCGCATCCGTGTACTCCAGGCCCTGGCGGATCTGGAACAGCGCCGCCGACAGGTTCAGGGTATCGCCCAGCGCGGCCTTGGTGCCCAGCTCGACCTGGCGTGAGCGCTGCGGTGCCAGCATCTGGTTCTGGTTCGCCGTCTCCATCGGCGCGATGCCGCCGTTCTGCAGGCCGTGGCTGAACGAGGCGTAGACGTTCCACGCGTCCGACGGGCTGGCCACCAGCGCCACCTGCGGCAGCGTGAACGTGTGGCGGCTGGCGACCCAGCTGGCGCTGTCGCCGACGTATTCGCGGCGGTCGATCTTCACGTGGCGCAGGCCGGCGTGCAGGCTGAACTGCTGCGACAGGCGCACGATGTCCTGCGCGAACAGCGCGCTTTCCTCGTCGCTGCGGCGCTCGAACACGGGGCCGGTGACGCGGTCGGGGGCGACCGACGGCGTGACCAGCGGATGCCAGATATTGCTGTAGCCCACGTAGTCGTAGACGTAGTCGCCGAAGCGGTCGTGGCGCTCCGCGTACGAGGTGCCGACGGTCAGGTCGTGGCGCAGTGCGCCGGTGGCGAAGCGGCCCTGCAGCTGCGCCTGCGCGCCCCACGGCGTCTTGCGCTCGCCGGTGCTCTGGTAATCGTAGACGTCGTAGTCGCCGTTCGCGCAATAGCCCGGATAGTAGCCGTCGCCCTCGTTGCTGCAGCCGTAGGGGAAGGCCGTGTAGTCGTCGCGCTCGAACCAGTGCTTGTTGGCGGCCACCGTCGCCGTCCATTCCGACGCCAGCCGGTAGGTGAAGCGCAGGCCGAGGTTGCCGTCCCTGGTCGTCACCGGGCGGGTCCAGGGCTGGTCGTTGAGCAGCGTCTTTGCCGACACGCCGGTGGGCAGGGTCTCGTTGCGGATCAGCTGGTAGCCCGGCGCCGTGATCTGCGCCTTGCGCTGGTAGTCCATGTCCAGCTGCAGCAGGGCGTCCGGCGTGAGCTGCCAGTCGAAGGCGCCGGAGACGAACTGGCGGTCGCCGTTGGCGCCGCGCACATAGGAATGGAGGTCGGCCGCGGCGGCATTGATGCGGTAGCCGAAGCGGCGGTCGGCGAAGCGGCCGCCGAGGTCGATCGCGCCGTACAGCGTGCCGCGCTCGCTGACCTCGACGGTGGCCGAGCGCAGCGGCGTGCTGGTCGGACGCTTGGTCACGTAGTTGACGATGCCGCCCGGCGCGGCGATGCCGGCCGTCAGGCCGGCGAGACCCTTGAGGATCTCGAGGCGCTCCTTGTTCTCCAGCGGAATCTGGCTATCGCCGGGAATCGCGAAACCATCCTTGCGGTAGCTGTAGTTGTTGTCCAGGGCAAAGCCGCGGATCGAGAATTGCTCGGCATAGCCGACGGCATTGTAGGCGTCGCTCACCGAGGCGTCGAAGCGCACGGCCTCGGTGCTCGACCGGATCGACAGGTCCTGCATCTGCGTGCGGCCGATGGCCGTGATCGAGGCCGGGGTGTCGAACAGCGACGCCTCGCCGAAGCCGCCGACGCTGGCGCGGTCCGTGGCGATGAAGCGGTTGCCGGTGACGACCACTTCGGCCACCGGCGCGCTCGCCTGCGCCTGCTCCTGCGCGAGGACGACGGATGGGAAGGCCTGCACGATCGCGCAGGCGAGGAGGGAATGCTTGAGTCTCGGGTTCATGGTTTGCTCGTCTTCGCGCGCCAGTATGGGACGCGCTGCTTTCATTCAAAAGCCGGAGCCAACTGGGGAAGGGCAAACAAGGAGGGAACTGCTTTGCGCTTTCCTTCGCTGGCATTATCCAGATCAGGTACGAAGGGTATTTCTCACCCGGAAGCGACTCCAGGACCCCTAGCGAAGGCGCGAGTGTAGCACGATGCGCGCCGATGTGGTGCGTTTGTTAATGGACGATATGGTCCCTCATGCCGGTTCGAGCTGCGTGGCGGCGCGTTCGACCTGCGTGCGCTGCAGCAGCAGGTGCCGCTGCAGGACCGTGCGGGCCGATTCGCCGATCACGCGCCAGTGCTCGCGGCGCTGGGCCGCGCGCTTGCGGTGCTTGGACGGCATCTCGGACAGCGGCTTGACGTAGAAGGGCAGCGTGATCAGGTAGCCTTCGCGGCCCGGCATCCCGGTGCCGCCGAGGATCTTCCAGAAGCCGTCGTAGGCGTTCGCGAAGTGCTTGTCGGGCGCCGGGTCGTAGGCGATGTGGCACTCGCTGCGGATCGCCACCACGCGGTCGATGCCGACGGCCTGGGCGATGCCCTGCATGGCGGCGAAGCAGAAGAAGCTCGGCGAGTTGTTGGGGAAGGCGCGTTCGAAGGCGTCGAAGGCGGCGCCGGAATCGACCCAGCGGCCCTGGTTGCGGGCGATGAAGGGCACGACCGGGACCTCGGCGCCCAGCATGGCGCCGGGCAGCCAGCTGTAGGACAGGCGGTGCAGGCACTTGCCGTCCGCGACCAGGGCCACGGTGAGGTCGCCCTCCGCATTGCTGCGCGACGCCATCTCGAGCTGGATCGCGAAGCGGCTGCCCTCGGCCTCGTGCTCCCACAGCGCCAGCCGGCGCTCGCCGTAGACGGCCTGCAGGTAGGCGGCGTCGAACGTGGCCTGCTCGAAGCGGTAGTGGCTCAGCACCGCCTGCACGCGCCGGCGCGCGCTCATGCCCTTGACCAGGTAGTCGCGGTGGCTCAGGTGGTGGAAGGGGTCGTCGTTGGCCGGCGAGGCGAGGTGCTCGCGGTAGACGCCGAGTTCGCACAGGCTGCGGTGGTCGCGGTACCAGGCCAGGACGCGCAGGCTGCGCAGGATGCTCAGGAGCCAGGACGGAAAGCTGTACTGGGTGCGGCGTGCCATCCAGTGGCGGGTCAGGTGAGCGAAAATCATGAGGCGCTCCGGAATACGTTATCGATCGGTCTATCTCGCTCCGCCAGGGGCGGAGGACTTGCTCAACAAAAAAGGTGTGCCGGGTGCTGCGCCGGCACGCACGAGATCGACGTCATCGGTAACGTTTCCCCAGTTGCGGTTTTGTTGTGAACATGTCTCTTGTTGTTAATCTTTTGTTAGGTAAGTTACCAGATGCAAGACTAGCACGATTGCCGCGACGAAGATCGAAATCCTCATGAATAATTGAGTCAGACCGAACAAGATGAGGAGGGCACAACGATGTATGAACTTTTTTATTGGCCCACGATACAAGGACGCGGCGAGTTCGTGCGGCTGGCGCTGGAAGAAGCGGGCGTGGACTACGTGGACGTGGCGCGCCAGCCGGGGGGCATGGCGCGCATGCTCGCGGCGATGGACGGCGCGGATTACCCGTCGTATGCGCCGCCGTTCCTCAAAGGCGACGGCGTGACGGTCGGCCAGACCGCCAACATCCTGCTGTTCCTGGGCCAGCGCCATGGGCTGGCGCCCGCGGACGAGCAGGGGCGCCTGTGGGTCAACCAGATCCAGCTCACGATCGCCGACATGGTGGCCGAGGCGCACGACAGCCACCACCCGGTGGCGACCTCGCTGTACTACGAGGACCAGCGCCCGGAAGCGAAGCGCCGCAGCGCCGACTTCCTCGAAACGCGCATCCCGAAGTTCTTCGAGTGGTTCGAGGGCATCCTGGGACGCGCGGGGCCGAAGCCGTACCTGCTGGGCGAGGCGGTGACGTACGCCGACCTGTCGCTGTTCCAGCTGGTGGAAGGCCTGCGCTATGCCTTCCCGCATGCGCTGGCGCGCATCGACGCCAGCCATCCGCTGCTCGCGGCGCACCGCGCCCGGGTGGCGGCGCGGCCGCGCATCGCCGCCTACCTGGCGTCGACGCGGCGCCTGCCGTTCAACGAGGAGGGCATCTTCCGCCACTATCCGGAACTGGACCGCGCCGACCCGTCCGCGCCGTGACGGGGCCGGTCGGCGGCACGCACGCACGGCCTGGCGCGGGCGGCGCCGGCAGGTTTTCCTGCAAGGCATTATCATCGTCGTTCCAGCCCGCCAGGACCCGCCCATGACCGCCCAGCACGCCACCTCCGTCGACCCTGCCGCCATCCTGCGCATCGCCGCGTTCTCCGACGGCGATACGGGCGGCAATCCGGCCGGCGTCTGGATCGGCGCCGCGCTGCCGCCCGCGGCCGAGATGCAGCGCGTGGCGCGCGCCGTCGGTTTTTCCGAGACGGCCTTCGCCGCGCCCGCCGGCACGGGCTGGCGCGTGCGCTATTTCTCGCCCGCGGCCGAGGTGCCGTTCTGCGGACACGCGACCATCGCGCTGGGCGCGGCGCTGGCGCGCGCGCATGGCGACGGCACCTTCGCGCTGGCGCTGAACGCCGCCGCCATCACCGTCGAGGGCCGGCGCGACGGCGCGCGCGTGGCCGCCGCGCTGCAGTCGCCGCCCACGCGCAGCGGTCCTGCCGACCCCGGGCTGGTCGCGGCGGCGCTGGCCCTGTTCGGCTATGCCGGCGCCGACCTCGATCCGCGCATCCCGCCCGCCGTGGCGCACGCGGGCGCCGACCATCTGGTGCTGGCCCTGTCCAGCCGCGCGCGGCTGGGTGCCATGCGCTATGCACTGGAAGCGGGCAGGGCGCTGATGGCCGAACATGGCCTGACCACGATCGTGCTGGCCTGGGCCGCGTCGGCGCGCCTGTTCCATACCCGTAATCCGTTCGCCATCGGCGGCGTCTACGAGGACCCGGCCACCGGCGCCGGCACCGCCGCGCTGGCCGGCTACCTGCGCGACCTCGGCTGGCCGCACGGCGGGGCCATCGACGTGGTGCAGGGCGAGGACATGGGCATGCGCTCGCGCCTGCATGCCGGCATCGGCCCGGTCCCGGGCAGCTCGATCCGCGTGGCGGGGACGGCGCGCTTCCTGGCCTGAACACGCACGCGGCCACGCGCCGGCAGCGGCGCATGGCGCGGGCCGGACCCGTGCCGGGCGCGGCTCAGTTGGCGATGCCGGCCAGGTGCTGGCGCGGTCCGTCCTGCAGCAGCTGCATGCGCCGCGCTTCCTTGAGCGTGGCGATGTCGCGCGCCAGCGAGGCGGGGCGCTCGGCGGCCCTCTGCTTCCAGGCGGCGTGGCGCATGTCGGCCGGCGGGAGCACGTAACGCTGCAGCGCCGGCGCGGGGGCGGCGGCGGTGGCGGTGGCGGACGGGCCGTCCGGGCCGGACGCACCGGTGTCCCCGCCCGTGCCCGAACCGCCGTAGGCCGCGGCGCCGTCCTGCGCCAGCCGCGTCGCGGTGGCGCCGGCGGGGCAGGGCTGGTCGGTGAACGTCACGTGGCCCGCCGCATCCACGCACTTGACGATGTCGCTGGCGGCCATTGCGGCCGGTGCCGCCAGCAGGGCGGCGATCAGCAGGCTCATTGAACGCTTCATGGTGTCCTCCCGTAGATGCGTCCATCCTGCGCCGCGTCCGCCAGGCGCTCCGTACGTTGCCGCACCCTGCCGCCCGTGCGCAAGCCGCCTGCAGGGCGCGCTGCGGGGCTGCGGCGAGGCTGTCCGACCAGGCTTACACGCAGGCGCGCCATCGATCACCCACGACGGGGCTTGCGCCCGCCGCGCGCGGCCTTATCTGTGCGGTGTAGTTTCCTCAGTGTTGATCGCACTGTCTCTGTCTCTCCGGACGCCCGTCCGGATTTGCCGCCCGGCGCAGCGATGCGCGGGCGGCTTTTTCTCGTGCGGCAGCAGGAAGGGAGGAATCAGGGCGCCAGCGGCAGCGCGAACTGCAGCAGCAGGCCGCCGCCGTCGCGGTTGCGCACCGTGAGTTCGGCGTTGTGGCGGGTGATCACGCGCTCGACGATGGCCAGGCCCAGGCCGGCGCCGTTGGCCTGGCCGCGCGCGCTGTCCAGCCGCGTGAACGGACGCAGCAGCTGCGCGATCTGGTCCTCGGGCACGCCGCTGCCGTGGTCGTTGATCTCGACCATGGCGCGGCGGCCGTGGCCCGTCAGCCTGGCGTGGCAGGCGATGTCGATCTCGGTCACGTCCTCGCCCGGGGTCTTGCCGTAGCGGCGCGCGTTCTCGATCACGTTGTTGATCACGCGGCGCAGGTCGGTCGGATTGCCCAGCACGTGGATGTCCGGCTCCACGTCGGCGGTGACCCGCACGTCCGGCAGGCGTGCGGCCTCGCGCGCGCAGTCCTCGAGCAGCTCGGACAGGTCCACCGTGGTGAAGGTCGCGCTCTCGGTGGGGCGGGCGAAGTCGAGGAACTGGCCGATGATGGCGTCCATCTGGGCGATGTCGGACTGCATGCCCTCGCGCGCCTCCGGCGACAGGCTGGCCATTTCCACCTCGAGCTGCATGCGCGCCAGCGGCGTGCGCAGGTCGTGCGAGATGCCGGCCAGGATGATCGCGCGGTCCTTCTCGAGCTGCTGCAGGTCGTCGACCATCTGGTTGAAGCTGCGGTTGGCCTCGATGATCTCCTGCGAGCCTTTCTCGGGCAGCGGGGCGGGGCGCTTGCCCTGGGCAATCGCGCGCGCCGCGCCGGCCAGGCGCGACAGCGGCAGGTTGACCAGGCTGGAGATCAGCGCCGCGCCCAGCAGGGACAGGGCGCCGACCACGGTGGCCCAGCCGAGCCATTGCACGCGCGTCAGGTTGTCCAGGCGGTCGCGCTCGAGCATCAGCCAGTACTTGTCGCCGTCGATGTCGAAGCTGACCCAGAAGCCGGGCAGGTCGTTGACGCGGCGCGAGAAGCGCGTGTCCGGCCCCAGCTTGGCGCGCACGATGGCGGCGATCTCCGGCGTGAGGAACTTCGCCGGCGGCTCGACCTTGTCGGTCGGCTCCAGCGTCAGGATGCGGATGCCCTCGTTGGAAACCAGTTCGAACAGCAGTTCCGTGCGCAGGTCCGGCGCCGAGTGGGTCAGCGCCGCCTTGGTGATGGTGACGACGGACACCAGCAGTTCGGCCGTCTGCTCGGCCTGCGGGCCGCGCTGGAACACGTTGATCATGCCGATCCACGAGGCCATCGACAGCGTCGTCAGCAGGGACAGCAGGAAGAACGTGCGCCAGAACAGGCCGCTGCGGATCCAGCCGAGCAGGCGCGGCACCGGGCGGGGCTGCGCGCGTGGTTCCGGGTGCGCCGGGGACATCGTGGACACTAGCGCGGCTGGCCTTCAGGGATGAACACGTAGCCCAGGCCCCACACCGTCTGGATGTACAGCGGGCTGGAAGGATCGGGTTCGATCAGCTTGCGCAGGCGCGAGATTTGCACGTCGAGCGAACGGTCGAACACCTCGTATTCGCGGCCGCGCGCCAGTTCCATCAGCTTCTCGCGCGACAGCGGCTGGCGCGCGTGGCGCGCGAACACCTTCAGCACCGAGAATTCGCCGGTGGTCAGGGGCACGGTCTCGCCGTTCTTCTTCAGCGTGCGCGTGCCCAGGTCGAGCACGAAGTCGCCGAACTCGAAGGTCTGCGGGGTCTCGCTGGGCGCGCCGGGGATCTCGTCCGGACCCTTGCGGCGCAGGACCGCGTTGATGCGCGCCACTAGCTCGCGCGGGTTGAACGGCTTGGGCAGGTAATCGTCCGCGCCCATTTCGAGGCCGACGATGCGGTCGACGTCCTCGCCCTTGGCGGTCAGCATGATGATCGGGGTCTGGTCGCCGGCGCCGCGCAGGCGGCGGCAGATCGACAGGCCGTCCTCGCCCGGCAGCATCAGGTCGAGCACGAGCAGGTCGTAGCGCTCGCGCAGCCACAGCTTGTTCATGGCCGGCGCGCTTTCCGCCGTCACGACCTGGAATCCCTGTTCGGTCAGGTAGCGGCGCAGCAGGTCGCGCAGGCGCATGTCGTCGTCGACCACCATGATCTTGGCGGCATGGCCGCCAGTGGCGCCGGCACTGCCGGCAGTCTGAGTGCTTGCATTCATATTTCGGTCGGCATTTGTCAGATTAATGTCGCTATGGTAACTTCATATCGATTGGTGGACAGGTGTAACTGCTGAGGCATTACATTGTGTTACAAACTTTACCCAATTCGCCTTATGCCTCCTGTGGTTTCCACATACACTGCTTTCCATCGGATCACCAATCGCTTGATACGGGCATCGACCCGGGATTCACGCCCCAGTCTTGACAGCTTATCCCCTTACATGGCATCGCGGAAGAGGAACACCATGAACAGTGCGTTCACCAACCATCGAGCAGGAACGAAGGCAGGCCGGCTGGCCAACGCCGCGCGCCGCGCTGCGTTGGCGTGCGTCCTGGTGCTTGGCGCCGGCGCCGCGTTCGCCCAGCAGGGCGGCGACCGCCGCGACAACGGCAACATGCCGCCGCAGGGCATGCAGGAAGGTCCGCGGCCGGGCCGCTTCTACCTGCCGCCGCAGGACCGCGACCAGCGCCAGATGGAACAGCGCGCCATGGAAGAGCGACGCCAGCAGGAACAGAACGAGCGCCGCGAAGGCCGCGGCGGGCGCATGACGCCGGACGAGCGGCGCGATCTGCGGCGCCAGATCAACGAAGCCGGCATGGACCTGTACCAGCGCCGCCGCTGACCGGCGCGGCGTTGCGTTACGAAATTTCATTTCGTAAACTTAAATTTCCTTGCAACAATCTAGTTGCAGTATATTTATTTAATTGCGGCAACATGATACGCTTGCCAGCCTAGCCCCCGGCCCAAACCTTGCCGGGACATCAACCTGGGCGGGAGCCACATCGTGTCCATAGAATCCGTCGTCCCGGCCGCGCGCTTCGCAGGCGCCGCCAGCGGCCCCGAACATTGCATCGCCAGGCGCGATGACGGCGTGTACGCCGACCCGGCCGTGCTCGGCACGACGCTGGTCGCCGCCGTCGACAGCGTATTCCGCTCCGGCCGGTATTTCACCGGCCTCGACTATCCGGTCTTCCTCAAGGCGCTGTTCGGCCACGGCCCCGAGCTGCCGCGCGACGCCGATGGCGCGCCGTGCGTGCGCCTCGCCGCCGACATCGTGCCGTTCGACCCGGCCCGGCGCGCGCTGTACCGCGCCGTCAAGCTGGGCGCCGGCCGCGCGGAATACTATTTCGAGCCGGCCTGGCTGGCCGATGCGCTCGACCCGTCCGCCCCGGAGCAGCTGGTCGCGCTCGATGTCGACGAATTCGTCGCCGACATGTGGCTCAAGGGCATCCGCTGCGGCGTCGACGTGGCCGCCGTGCGCGCCGCCATGGCCGCGGCCCACGCCGGCCGGCCCGACCGCATCGTCGTCGCGCGCCGCATCGAGCCGGTGGCGGGCGTCGATGCCCGCATCGTCGAGGTCACGGACGACATCCGCCGCAACGATGCCCCGCGCCAGCTGGCCAACGGCCGCCTCGACCTGACCAGTTTCCAGAACCGCTTCCCGCAAGTCCAGGCCGGCAAGCGCCTGCTGCAGAAGATTCCCGCCACCACCGGCGAACCGGGCTTCGAGATGTCGGGCGCGGCGCTACCGTCGACGCCGGGACGCGATACCGCGCTGGCGCCCTACGCCGGCCCCGGCACGTCCGTCGAGCGCGCGCGCGACGGCGAATTCCTGGTGGCGACGCAGGCCGGCTTCCTGGCCGTGGACGCCAAGAGCAGCAGCATCTCCGTCGGCGCCAAGATCGTCAGCCACGACGGCGTCAGCGCCCGCACCACCGGCAACCTGCAGCTCAGCGCCGACTACGAGGAGTTCGGCGAAGTCCAGGAACTGCGCGTGCTCGAAGGGGAGAGCATTACCGTGCACGGCGACGTGTTCGGGCGCCTGGTCTCGCGCGGCGGCACGATCCTGCTGCATGCCAACCTGATGGGCGGCAGCGCCCACAACCGGCGCGGCGACATCCGCGTGGTCGGCCTGGCCTCCGGCGCCGTGCTGCAGGCCGAGGACGGCGCGGTGCTGATCGAGCGCGCCGACAACTGCGTGATCTCGGGCACGCGCATCCGCATCGCGCACGCCGTCAACTGCGAGATGATCGGCGACGAGGTCGAGGTCGGGACGGCCGAGGGCTGCGCCATCGCCGGCCGCCGCGTGACCATCGAATGCACGCTGCCGCGCAAGCAGAGCGAAATGCTGGTGGCCGTGCTGCGCCCCGACGACGGCCGCATCGACGAAGCGCTGGCCGCGGTCGGCCAGCGCGTGGCCCAGTTCGGCGAACTGGCCGCGCGCCACAAGGCCGAGATGGAGGCCATGACGGGCAAGCCGGACGTGCGGCGCTACCTGATGGTGGCGTCCAAGGTGCGCAAGAACGAGATCGCGCTGTCGCCCGAGCAGGCGCGCCAGTTCCAGCGCATGGGCCAGGACGTGGCGCCGGCGCTGAAGGCGATCTCCGACGTCTCGGCCAGGATCAAGGCGGCCGAGGCCGAGCGCGCGGCCGGCCTGCAGATGCTGGCGCGGCTGGAGGCGCAGAAGCGCGACGCGGCCAGCGTGGCCGCGGTGGCGGTGCGCATGGTGCAGGGCGAGACGCACGTGCGCGTGCTCGGCTACGACCCGGCCGCCAACAGCGCGCCCTACCGCCTTTCGCCGCGCGAGATCCGCACGCGCCTGCGCGGGCCGCAGCGCGGCGAGCTGCTGTTCTCCGGCGCGGCCGGCCAGGTCGCGTGGACCAGCGAGGCGGCGCTTTCCGAAGACTGAGGGTCGGCGTATACTCGGGCGCCGGCCACGCGCCGGCGACATGACATAACCGAGGGGACCGACCACTTGAAAACGATGCATCCGATCCGCCAGCCGCGCCTGGGCGCCGTGCTGGCCGCCGCGCTGTGCGCCAACGCCATGCTGGCGCTGCCGGCCGCCGCCGCCAGCAAGGGCAAGCCGACCGTCGCCGAAGCCGAGCGCTTCATCGCCGACGCCGAAGCGCGCCTGGAAAAACTCGGCCTCGACGCCGGCCGCGCCGAATGGGTGGCCGAGAACTTCATCACGCTCGACACCGAGACCATGACGGCCCAGGCCAACGAGCAGTACCTCGGCCTGGCGGGCGAGGTCGCGCTGGCCGCCGGCCGCTACAAGGACCTGGCGCTGCCGGCGGCCAGCGGCCGCAAGCTGATGCTGCTGCGCCAGAACCTGGTGCTGTCCGACGACGCCGACCGCGCCGCCTATGCGCGCCTGGCCGCCAGCATGACGGGCGCCTACGGCAAGGCGAAATACTGCCCGCCGGGCGCCGCCAGGGACGCCTGCCTGCCGCTGGGCGAGCTGGAAAAGATCCTGGCCACCAGCCGCGATCCGGCGCGTTTGAAGGAAGCGTGGCTGGGCTGGCACGCGCAGTCGCCGGCCTACAAGCAGGACTACGCGAAGTACGTCGAATTGTCCAACAAGGGCGCGCGCGCGATGGGCTATGCCGACACCGGCGCCCTGTGGCGCGCCCGCTACGACATGGCCCCGGATGCCTTCGCCGCCGACATGGAGCGCCTGTGGCAGCAGGTGCGCCCGCTGTATGCGTCGCTGCACACCTATACCCGCTTCAAGCTGCGCCAGGCCTACGGCGCCGCGGCGGTCCCGGCCAGCGGCCCGATCCCGGCCCACCTGCTGGGCAATATGTGGGCGCAGAGCTGGGACAACCTGTACCCGCTGCTCAAGCCGGCCGACGACGCCAGGGGGGAAGACCTGACCACGCTGCTGGAAGCGCGCAAGACCACGGCCGTCGAGATGACCCGCTATGCCGAGGGCTTCTACACCTCGCTGGGCATGCGCAAGCTGCCCGAGACCTTCTGGGAGCGCTCGCTGCTGACCAAGCCGCGCGACCGCGACGTGGTCTGCCACGCCTCGGCCTGGGACCTGGACGGCAAGGACGACGTGCGCGTGAAGATGTGCATCAACCCGACCGCCGAGGACTTCCGCGTCATCCACCATGAGCTGGGCCACCTGTACTACGACCTGGCCTACAGCAAGCAGCCGGCGCTGTTCAAGAACGGCGCCAACGACGGCTTCCACGAAGCCATCGGCGACACCGTCGCGTTGTCGATCACGCCGGCCTACCTCAAGAAGGTCGGCCTGATGGAGCGCGAACCGGATCCGTCGCAGGACATCGGCCCGCTGCTGTACACGGCGCTGCAGAAGGTCGCCTTCCTGCCGTTCGCCTACATGGTCGACAAGTGGCGCTGGCAGGTCTACGGCGGCCAGGTCAAGCCGGCCGACTACGACAAGGCCTGGTGGGCCCTGAAGGAACAGTACCAGGGCGTGGCGCGCCCGGCGCCCCTGGGTCCCGACGGCTTCGACGCCGGCGCCAAGTTCCACGTCGCCAGCGACACCCCGTACGCGCGCTACTTCCTGGCCCACGTGCTGCAGTTCCAGTTCCACCGCGCGCTGTGCCGCGAGGCCGGCGACACCGGGCCGCTGAACCGCTGCTCGATCTACGGCAACAAGCGGGCCGGCGCCAAGTTCCAGCAGATGCTGGAGATGGGCACCAGCAAGCCGTGGCCGGAAGCCCTGAAGGCCGTGACCGGCGAGGACCGCCTGGACGCGACCGCGATGCTGGAGTACTTCGCCCCGCTGAAGGCCTGGCTCGACGAGCAGAACCGCCAGCTGGCGCTGACCGACGCCCAGGTCAAGCAGTAAACCCATGGGCGCATGCCGGCCGGCCCCGCCGCGGGCCGGCCGGCAGCCATCCTCCCGAGATAGACGCAGTGGACGACGAACACATCACGACCGGCCTGGCGGCCCTGTGCGCCGATCCGGATTTCCTGGCGCTGGACGCGCGGCGCGCGCGCTTCGATCCGTTCGCGGCGCCGGGCGCCGCGGCCGACGACGCGCGCCACATGGCGGTGCTGGCCTGGCTGCTCGACCCGCGCGGCAACCACGGCCTGGGCGACGCCTTCCTGGGCCATTTCCTGCGCCGCGTCGCCGATGGCGCCGCCGGCGGCCCGGTCGCGGTCGCCGGTCCGCAGGAGCGCAAGTCCGGCGCGGCCGACGTGCTGGTCGAAGGCGCGGACTGGGCCGTCGCCATCGTGGCGGGAAGCGGCGGCAGGGACGACCTGCGCCGCCTGAAGCCGCAGCGCGAGCGCCTGCTGGCCCGCTTCGCGGGGCGGCCGCCGTCGCGCCTGCGCCTGCTGTACCTGACGGTGCGCGACGAGCCGGAGGTGCTGGCCGAGAACCCCGGCTGGAGCGCGATCCAGTGGGGGCGCGAGGTCCTTGCCGCGCTGGATGCGGCGCTGGAAGCGCCGGCGGCGCACGCGCAGTTGCACGCGCAGTTGCACGCGCAGTTGCACGCGCAGATGAGCGATGCCGCGCTGCAGGCCTACCTGCTGGGCTACCGCGCCGCCCTGCGGCGGCTGGCCGACGCGCTGGACGGCGCCGAGGATGCCGAGCAGGCGCTGGCGAACCGCCACCACGCCGCGCTGCTGGCCCTGAAGGATGCCCTGGCGCGGCGCGCGGCCGCGGGCGCGCCGGTGGCGCCGTGGACGCCGGTCCCCGCGTGGGCGCCGGCCTACTGGGAACGGCGCGACACGGTCGACGCGCTGCTGGCGCGTACGCGCTCCGCCGAGGCGCAGTTCGCCGACGCGGTGCTGCGCCGCCTGGTCGCGGCGCGGCCGGACGGCGGCGGCGCCGGCGGCGTGGTCCTGCTCGGCGGCGAGCAGCAGGGCCGCGGCCTGGCGCTGCGCTTCGTGCCGCGCGCCTGGGCCGACTGGCGCATCGACACCCGCGAGCGCGCGCTGCCGCTGCACGGCCTGATGTTCTACCGGCTGGCGCTGCGCCCGGCGCAGCAGGACGTCGAGATCAAGCTGGTGCTGCCGGACGTGGCCGAGCATGCGCTGCAGGCCGGCCTGGTGCGCCTGCTGCTGGGGCCCGACAACGGGCGGCCCGACCTGTGCCTGGAGCCGGACCCGGAGCATCTCGAACGCTTTCTGGCGGGACAGTCCGGCACGCTCAGGCTGTACCGGCTGCTGCTGCGCTGGCACCGGGACGCGGACACGGACGCGCCCGTCCTCCAGGACGGCGAGGACGGCAAGTTCGCCGCGTTCTGGCGGGCGGTGGCCGCCCATGCCGACGCGCTGCGCTACCTGGTGCGCAAGGGCGCCTGATCAGGCGGGCGCGGGTTGCTGGCGGCTCGCGACCAGCGCCGCATAGCAGGGCGCGGCGTGCGCCGGCAGGCCGCTGAACAGTTCCGGGTCGGCCTCGTCCAGCAGGCCGTTCTCGACCAGCATGCGCACCTTGCCCAGGTAGCCGGTCAGCCTGAGCAGGCGGCCCAGCGGCGACATCGGCGCGCCCTTGCGCATCTCGCCCTGCTCGCGCAGGGCCTGCACCACCGTGTCGGGGAAATGCCATTCGCGCGCGATGTCGGCGGCCAGCAGGCGCGTGTCGTGCAGCAGGCGCGCCAGGAAGACCTCCGAGGCCAGGCGCCGCTCGCCCCTGGCCGCCTGGTCCATCATGCGCAGGGCGCAGGCGAGGCCCACGTGCTGCAGCAGGCCGGCGAGGAAGGCGTCGAACGGCTCGACCCCGGCGTCGGGCGCGACCCGGCGCGCGCTGCTCGCGCAGCGCTCGGCGTGCTCCCACAGGCGCGGCACCAGGCGGCGCGTGTAGAAACCCGAATGGACGTCGACGATGGGACGGAACGCCACCGTCGTGATCAGCTGGCGCAACCCTTCCTGGCCGATCAGGATCACCGCGTGCTCGATGCTGGAAACCGTGCTGCCGGTACCCTGCTGGCAGCTGTTGGCCAGGCGGACGACGGCGGCCACCAGCACCGGGTCGGACGAGATCGTGCGCGCCAGCGCGCTGCCGGAAAACGTGTCGCTGCGCAGGGTCTGCAGCAGTTGCGGGACCAGCCCCGGCATGCGCCGCACCAGCGCGGCGCCCGACTGCTGCGCCGCGCGGATCGGGGCCAGCGCGTCGAGCACGCGGGTCTGCGCCTCGTTCAGCGCCAGGCCGTCCGCGTCGCCGCATTCGAACAACCAGTCGTTCCAGGCGCGCTCGATGCGGTCGAGCTGGTCGAACGCGACGGAGGCTGGGGCAGGTGCAGGGGCAGGCGCCGGGTCGGGTCCGGCGGCGGGCGCGGGTGCGTCGGCGGACGCTGGCGCCGAGGCCGGCGCGGAGGCTGGCGCGACCGCCGGGCCGGCAAACAGGCGTCGTAGCCAGCGGTACATCGGATCGTCCTCGTCGGGTGCAGGTAGCGGATATTGTACGGAGGCAGGCGCTGAATGCAAGGTGCGAAATGTATCTGGGAAAGTTGACTGCAATCAACTTTCGCCGACCCGCCCTGGCTTAGGATGGCAATCCCCACGAAAGGATTCGCCATGCATGACACCATCACGCCCGCAGCGCCGACGCAATACCTGAGTTTCGCGCTCGGCGGCCTCGAATACGGCATCGATTTCGCCAGGGTGCAGGAATTGCGGGTGCTGAAGGCGCTCGAGCGCTTCGCGGCGGCCGGCGCGATCGTCGGCGGGGTGGCCGTCTCGCGCGGCGTGATCATGCCGCTGGTGGACATGCGCGCGGCCTTCGGCACCAGCCCCGGCGCGCCCGATCCGATGACCGACGTGATCATCCTGAAGCTGTCGCGCTGCACGATGGGAATGGTGGTGGACGGCGTCACCGGCGTGGTGACGCTGGCGCCGGACCAGATGGCGCCGCTGCCGGGGGCGCAGGGCGTGCAGGCCGATTACCTGGTCGGGCTGTGGCAGGCGGGCGGACGGCGCCTGATCCTGCTCGACATCGAGCGCCTGATGTCGGTGAAGGGACCAGTCGCCGGCGCCCGGCGCCAGTTCGCCTAGGGTGCGCGTGGCGGACACCTTTGCGCCGCCACCGGCACCGCTCAAGCCGTCAGCGCCTCCAGCTGTTCCTGCAACCCCAGCCACTCGTTTTCCAGGTTGCCCAGGTCGCGCGTCAGGAAGGCCTGGTCGGCCACCAGGTGCTTCAGTTCTTCCTTCTTGTCGGCCTCGTAGATGCCCGGTTCGAGCAGGCGCGCGTCGACCTCGGCCTTCTTCGCGTTCAGCTTGGCCATCTGTTCCTCGAGCCGCTTGATGCGGTTGTCGATCGGCTTGCGCAGGGCGGCCAGGCGCTGGCGCTCGCCGGCTTCGAGGCGCTTCTGCTCCTTGCGGTCGACCATGGGCGCCGGCGCGGCGGCGCCGGCGGCGGCGTCGGTCCTGGCCGGCAGGGCGGGCGCCTCGGTGCCCTTGCCCAGCTTGGTCTGGAACAGCCAGTCCTTGTAGTCGTCCAGGTCGCCGTCGAAGGGCTGCAGGCGGCCGTCGGCCACGATGATGAACTGGTCGGTGGTGGCGCGCAGCAGGTGGCGGTCGTGCGAGACCACGACCAGCGTGCCCTCGAACTGCGCCAGCGCCAGCGTCAGCGCCTCGCGCGTCTCCAGGTCCAGGTGGTTGGTCGGTTCGTCCAGCAGCAGCAGGTTCGGGCGCTGCCACACGATCAGCGCCAGCGCCAGGCGCGCCTTCTCGCCGCCCGAGAAGGGCTTGATCGGACTCGTCACCATGTCACCCGGGAAGTTGAAGCCGCCCAGGAAGTTGCGCAGCTCCTGCTCGCGCACCGTCGGCGCGATCTTTTGCAGGTGCCACAGCGGCGACTCGTCGTGGCGCAGCATCTCGACCTGGTGCTGGGCGAAGTAGCCGATCACCAGGCCCTTGCCCAGCGTGGCCGTGCCGCCCAGCGGCTGCAGCTCCGCCGCGATGGTCTTGATCAGGGTCGACTTGCCGGCGCCGTTCACGCCCAGCAGGCCGATGCGCTGGCCCGTCTGCAGCGAGAAGTTCACGCGGTGCACGATCACCTTGCCGTCGACCTTGTCGCCGTGGGCGTCCAGGATCGGGTAGCCGGCGTCCACGTCTTCCATCACCAGCAGCGGGTTCGGGGCGGACAGCGGCTCGCGGAACTCGAACGCGAATTCGGCGGCGGCGCGCAGCGGCGCCAGTTCTTCCATCTTGGCCAGCGCCTTCATGCGGCTCTGGGCCTGGCGTGCCTTGGTGGCCTTGGCCTTGAAGCGGTCGACGAAGGATTGCAGGTGGGCGCGCGTGCGCTGCTGCTTCTCGTAGGCGGCCGCGGCCAGCACCAGGCCTGCCGCGCGCTGGCGCTCGAACGCGGAATAGTTGCCCGAGTAGCGTTTCAGCTTGCGCTCGTCGATGTGCACGACCACGCCCACGATCTCGTCGAGGAAGTCGCGGTCGTGCGAGATCACGACCAGCGTGCCCGGGTAGCGCTTGAGCCAGTCCTCCAGCCAGATGATGGCGTCCAGGTCCAGGTGGTTGGTCGGTTCGTCCAGCAGCAGCAGGTCGGACGGGCACATCAGCGCCTGCGCCAGGTTCAGGCGCATGCGCCAGCCACCCGAGAAGCTCGACACCGGACGCGCCATCTGTTCCAGCGTGAAGCCCAGGCCCAGCAGCAGCTGCTCGGCGCGCGGGCGCACCGTGTAGGCGTCGGCGTCGGCCAGGCCCGCGTGGACCTCGCCGATCGCGATCCCGTTCTCCGTCGTGTGCGGCAGCGCTTCCAGGCGCTCCAGTTCGGCCTGGAGCGTGCGCAGGTTGACGTCGCCGTCGATCGCGTACTCGATCGCGGGACGCTCCAGCGCCGGGGTTTCCTGGGCCACGTAGGCCATGCGCCAGCGCGCCGGCAAGTCGATCTCGCCCTGGTCCGGGTGCAGTTCGCCGCGCAGCATGGCGAACAGGCTGGACTTGCCGGCGCCGTTGGCGCCGATCAGGCCGATCTTGTCGCCTGGATTGAGGGTGAGGTCGGCGTCTTCCAGCAGCGGCTTGGTGCCGCGCATCAGGCTGACGTTGGTAAATCGGATCATGGGCGTTATCGTATGAACGTCGCCCCGGCGCCGGCCGGGGCCCAGTGTCGAGGACATGCCACGCACCTGGACCCCGGCCCGCGCCGGGGCGACGGTGGGGTGTTTATTTGACCAGCTGCTCGGCCGTCAGGAGGAACACCGCATCGTCGCCGATGCTGGTGGTCAGCCAGGTCAGGCCCAGGTGGCCGAAGGCGGCTTCGGCGAATTCGCGCTCGTTGCCGATCTCGACCACCAGGATACCTTCCGGGGTCAGGCGCTCGGCCGCGCCGTCGACGATCTTGCGCACCAGGTCCATGCCGTCCTCGCCGCCGGCCAGGGCGATCTGCGGCTCGCGCAGGTATTCCGGCGGCAGCTTGGCCATCGAGTCGCTGTTCACGTAGGGCGGGTTGGTGACGATCAGGTCGTACTTCTTGAACGGCACGTTCTGGTACAGGTCCGACTCGATCGGGTTGACGCGGCCTTCCAGCTTGTAGTCGCGGATGTTGCGCTCGGCCACGGCCAGCGCGTCCTGCGAGATGTCGACGGCATCGACGACGGCGTTCGGGAAGGCGTCGGCCATCATGATCGCCAGGCAGCCCGACCCCGTGCACAGCTCGAGCACGTTCTCGACGCCGTCCGGATCGGCGATCCAGGGCGCGAAGGCGTTCGGGATCAGTTCGGCGATGAAGGAGCGCGGCACCAGCACGCGTTCGTCGACGTAGAAGTTGTAGCTGCCCAGCCAGGCCTCGTTGGTGATGTAGGCGGCCGGCACGCGCTCGCCGACGCGGCGCTCGATCACGGCCAGCACCTGCAGCACTTCCTCGGGCAGCAGGCGCGCGTCGAGGAACGGGTCCAGCTTGTCGAGCGGGAGCTTGAGCGTGTGCAGGATCAGGTAGGCGGCTTCGTCGAGGGCTTCGGCGCTGCCGTGGCCGAAGAACAGCTTGGCGCCGTTGAAGCGGGTGACGGCGTAGCGCAGCAGGTCGCGCGGCGTGCGGAAGGTGGTGGTGGTCATGGCCATGTTCGGATGTCGATTAAGCCGCCAGCAGGCGTTCCAGCGTGCGGCGGTAGATGTTCTTGAGCGGATCGATCCAGCGCACTTCGATGTGCTCGTCGATCTTGTGGATGCTGGCGTTGGGCGGTCCGAATTCTACCACCTGGGGGCAGATGCGGGCGATGAAGCGCCCGTCCGAGGTGCCGCCCGTGGTCGACAGTTCGGTCGCCACGCCCAGTTCGTCCGCGATGGCGCCGCAGACGGCGTCCGACAGCAGGCCCTTCGGCGTCAGGAACGGCTCGCCCGACAGCGTCCACTGCAGGTCGTAGTCCAGGCCGTGGCGGTCGAGGATCGCGTGCACGCGCGCCTGCAGGCTCTCGGCCGTGCTGGCGGTCGAGAAGCGGAAGTTGAAGTCGATCCGCAACTGGCCCGGGATGACGTTGGTCGCGCCGGTGCCGGCGGCGATGTTCGACACCTGCCAGCTGGTCGGCGGGAAGTAGGCGTTGCCCTCGTCCCAGCGCTCGGCGGCCAGCTCGGCCAGCGCCGGCGCGGCCTGGTGGATCGGGTTGCGCGCCAGGTGCGGATAGGCGATGTGGCCCTGCACGCCCTTGACGACGAGGCAGCCGGACAGCGACCCGCGGCGCCCGTTCTTGATGGTGTCGCCCAGCACGTGGCTGGAGGTCGGTTCGCCGACCAGGCAGTAGTCGGGCCGTTCGCCGCGTTCTTCCAGCAGTTCGCAGACGACCACGGTGCCGTCCGTGGCCGGGCCTTCCTCGTCGCTGGTGACCAGGAAGGCGATCGAGCCGGCATGGTCCGGATGGGCGCGCGTGAATTCCTCGACGGCGACGACCATGGCAGCGATCGAGGTCTTCATGTCGGAGGCGCCGCGGCCGTACAGCCGGCCGTCGCGCACCGTGGGCGCGAACGGTTGCGACGACCACTGGTCGACGGGACCGCTCGGCACCACGTCGGTATGGCCGGCGAACACGAACAGCGGCGCCGTCGTGCCGCGCCGCGCCCACAGGTTGGTGACGCCGTTCGAGACGACGGTCTCGCAGGAAAAGCCCAGCGGCGCCAGCAGTTCGACGAGGCGCTGCTGGCAGCCCCGGTCGTGCGGCGTGACGGAATCGAGCGCGATCAACGCTTCGGTGAGCGACTGGGTGCGCGACGGCTTCATGCGGCGCCGGTCCCGAAGATGGCCGCGTACTGCGCGCTCGAGAACCCGACCGCCAGCGGCCCCGCGCCTTCCAGCACCGGCCGCTTGATCACGGACGGGTTTTCCAGCATCACCTCGAGGGCGCTGGCCTTGTCGACGACCTGCGCGCGGCGTTCGTCGGACAGCTTGCGCCAGGTGGTGCCCTTGCGGTTCACCAGGAGTTCCCAGTCGACCTGGTCGAGCCAGGCGGCCACGGTGGTGCGCTCGAGGCCCTGCTTCTTGAAGTCGTGGAAGTCGAAGGCGTGGCCGTTGTCGGCCAGCCAGGTGCGCGCTTTCTTGACGGTGTCGCAGTTGGGAATACCGTAGAGGGTCTTTTTCATGGCCGAAGTGCAGTGCCGGGCGGGCCGGCGATGTTGCAGGGTGGGGAAGGGGCGAAGGATAGCACAGCCTGCCGGCACGGCCAGGGCCGACCACGGCCGCCTGATTTCAAAAAAACATCTTTCATATCAGGGCATTACCAATCGTTTCCATAAAGAATTTTTTTAATGGTACATTAGCACTTGTCCATTTCATTTCATCCCTCGTTCCAACGACCGCGACCCCGCCGCTGGAAAGGATTCCATGACCACTACGCCTGCCGGCTCCATCGTCAATGAACACTACCTGAACAAGGTCATGGCCCTGTCCGAGGAAATGGGCGTGGTGGCCAGCGAAGACATCTACGATACCCACGGCACCAAGCTGCTGGCGAAGGGCGCCACGGTGTCGCGCCGCCTGCAGGAACGCCTGATCGTGCACCGCCTGCGCAAGCCCCTGGAGTCGAGCATCGCCGTCGACGGCGGCACCGACGCCTGCATGCTGGCCGAGTGCGCCGTCCAGGCCTGCGAGGCGTCGCCGACGCTGGCGGCCATCGTGGCCGCCTCGGGCGCCACGGCCGGCGCGCTGCGGCGCGAGTTCGACGCGCTCGCGTTCGGCCCGGCGATGACGATGATGCTGACGATGACCGAACGGGGCGGCAAGGACGCGCTGCGCCACCTGGCCGAGGTGGCGACGCTGGCGTTCGCGTTCGCCACGCATGCGGGCCTGGGACCGGACGAGCGGCGCGTCGCCTGCATGGCGGGCGTGCTGCACGATATCGGCGAGCTGTACATCGACCCGGCGCTGGTCAATGCGACGCGCGTGCTGGCGCCGGACGAGTGGGCGCACCTGATCGTCCACCCGCACATCGGCCGCCTGCTGATCCAGGACCTGGAAACCTGCCCGCCGGCGGTCGGCATCGCGGTGGCGGAGCACCACGAACGCCTGAACGGTTCGGGCTATCCGCGCGCCATGATCGTGGGGCAGAGCAGCCCGGCCGGCCAGTTGCTGGCCAGCGCCGAGCTGATCGCCGGCCTGCTGCACAAGCCGAACGCCCTGCAGCGCATCGAGCTGGCCCTGAAGATCGTCGCCGGCGAGCATCCGCGCCAGGTGGCGGCGCTGGTGTCGGAGGCCGGCCATGGCCTCGGCGCGCGCACGCTCGACGTCGGCGCGGCGTCGATGCACGAGGACGAGATCGCCGAACTGGCCGCGCGCCTGTCCGGCGCCACCGAGCTGGCCGGGGCGCTGGCGCACGGCGGCAAGGTCGCGCCGCGCCACGCCGACCTGTTGCTGCGCACGCGCGAACGCCTGATGCTGGTGCAGCGCGCCTTCGCCGCGACCGGGCTCGACATGCACATTGCCGTGCTGGAGGGGGAGGGCGCGCCGCCGGATCCGTTCGAGATGTTCGAGAGCGAACTCGCGTTGCGCGAGCTGAGCTGGCGGGTGCGCGACATCGGCCGCGACCTGGCGATCCAGCTGGGCATGGCCAGGACCTCGGTGCCGCAGGCGGAACAG
Source organism: uncultured Massilia sp. (assembly GCF_913773735.1). Taxonomy (GTDB): domain Bacteria; phylum Pseudomonadota; class Gammaproteobacteria; order Burkholderiales; family Burkholderiaceae_D; genus Telluria. The sequence goes on along the minus strand of NZ_CAJYEB010000037.1, from coordinate 138,097 downwards.
TTGCTGGGCTTGTTATGCGGCTGAGCCGCCGCGCGCACGGCGTCGATGTTCCCGTGACAGCCCGGGCGTCGGCGCGGCCGAAGGACGTTCGGCCCGGGCTGCCGGGAAACCGGTAGCGCCAGACGCTCCGCGGTGTGCGACCGTGTTGGTGCGCCCTCCTGCCGCGCAGGTTCCTAGCGGTCGAGCGTGAATTCCGTGAACGACGGCCCGGCCGGCATCTCGGGCGTGCGCGCTGGCGGCGCGTCGGTTTCCCGGCGCGTCAGGCTGTCCGCGCCATTGTTGATCAGCCATAGCAGGTTGGTGGCCGAATCCGCGTTGGCCAGCGCCTCTTCCTGGGTGATCGCCTCGGCCACCACCAGGTCCAGCAGCGCCCGCTCGAACGATTGCGAGCCGGGCGACAGGCTGCGGTCGATCGCGTCCTTGATCTGGCCGATCTCGCCCTTCTCGATCAGGTCGGCGACGTAGCGCGTGTTGACCATGATCTCGACGGCCGCGTGGCGCCGGCCGCCGGCGCGCGCGCGCACCAGGCGCTGCGAGACGATCGCCTTGATCGTCGAGGACAGGTCCTGCAGCAGCGCGGGGCGGTTTTCGATCGGGTAGAAGCTGATGATGCGGTTCAGCGCGTTGTAGCTGTTGTTCGCGTGCAGCGTCGCCAGCACCAGGTGGCCGGACTGGGCGTAGGCGAGGGCGGCGGCCATCGTCTCCTTGTCGCGGATCTCGCCGATCAGAATGCAGTCGGGCGCCTGGCGCAGGGAATTGCGCAGGGCGACCTCGTAGCTGCTGGCGTCGCTGCCGATCTCGCGCTGGTTGACGATGCACTTCTTGTTCTTGAACAGGTATTCGATCGGGTCTTCCAGCGTCAGGATGTGGCCGGAGCGCTGCTCGTTGCGGTGGTCGAGCATCGAGGCGATCGTGGTCGACTTGCCCGAACCGGTGGCGCCGACCAGCAGCAGCAGGCCGCGCTTTTCCATGATCAGGTCGGACAGCACGGGCGGCAGGCCCAGCTCGTCCAGCGGCGGGATGTTGGCGGGCACGAAGCGGAACACGGCGGAAATGGTGCCGCGCTGGCGGAAGGCCGACAAGCGGAAGCGGCCCAGGTTGGGCACCGAGATGCCCATGTTCAGTTCGTTCTCGCGCCGGAGTTCGGCCATCTGCTCGGGCGTGGCGATCTCGGACAGCAGCGAGTCGATGTTGTCCGGTTCCAGCTTGTTCTGGTTGATCGGAATGAGGTTGCCGTTGATCTTGATGTGGACTGGGGAATTGACCGCGAAGAACATGTCGGACGCGTTCTTTTCCTTCATCAGTTGGAACAGGCGTTCCATGGCCATGGGCGTTCTCCAGAGGGGTCAGAACCCGGTGTTGCTTGTCAAGGGGCTCTGACCCCGGTTTTCATTCGCGCTGCGAAACGGCGTTCGCGATGCACGCCGCGAAAATCACGCGCCGCGCAGCAGCTCGTTGATGCCGGTCTTGGCGCGCGTCTGCGCGTCGACGCGCTTGACGATCACCGCGCAGTACAGGCTGTACTTGCCGTCGCTGGACGGCAGGCTGCCCGACACGACCACCGACCCCGACGGCACGCGGCCGTAGGTCACTTCGCCGGTCTCGCGGTTGTAGATCTTGGTCGACTGGCCGATGTACACGCCCATCGAGATCACCGAGTTCTCCTCGACGATCACGCCTTCGACGATTTCCGAGCGGGCGCCGATGAAGCAGTTGTCCTCGATGATGGTCGGGTTGGCCTGCATCGGTTCCAGCACGCCGCCGATGCCGACGCCGCCCGACAGGTGCACGTTCTTGCCGATCTGGGCGCAGGAGCCGACGGTGGCCCAGGTGTCGACCATCGCGCCTTCGTCGACGTAGGCGCCGATGTTCACGTAGGACGGCATCAGCACGACGTTCTTGCCGATGAAGGCGCCACGGCGCGCGACGGCCGGCGGCACGACGCGGAAGCCGCCCCGGGCGAAGTCCTCGGCGCTGTAGTTGGCGAACTTGGTCGGGACCTTGTCGTAGAACTGCATGCCGCCGCCTTCGACGGGCACGTTGTTCTCGAGGCGGAACGACAGCAGCACGGCCTTCTTGATCCACTGGTTGACGACCCAGCTGCCGCTGTCCTTCTGGGCGACGCGCAGGGTGCCGTCGTCGAGGCCCTGGAGGACGTGGGCGACGGCGTCGCGCACCTCGGCGCTGGCGCTGCTGGGGCTGATCTCGGCGCGCTGTTCCCAGGCCGTGTCGATGATGTTCTGGAGTTGTTGGGTCATGGTTGTTGCTCTATCAGGGTTGAAATCTTCAGGCGTTGCCGGCGGACCGGCGGTCCTTGCAGAACTGGACGATGCGGTTCGCCGCTTCCAGTCCCTCGTCCACGCCGGCGACGAGGGCCATGCGGATGCGGTCGCGGCCCGGGTTGCTGCCGTGCGCGTCGCGCGCCAGGTAACTGCCGGGCAAAACCGTCACATTATATTCGGCGTACAGCGCGCGTGCGAACTCGGTGTCGGACAGGCCGGTCCGGCGCACGTCGGCCCACAGGTAGAAGCCGGCGTCGGGCAGTTCGACGTCCATCACCTGCCTGAGCAGCGGGGTGATCAGGCTGAACTTTTCCTTGTACAGGTTGCGGTTGTCCTGCACGTGGGCCTCGTCGTTCCAGGCCGCGCACGACGCCGCCTGCACCGGCGGCGGCATCGCGCCGCCGCAGTAGGTGCGGTACAGCAGGAATTTCTTCATCAGTTCCGGGTCGCCGGCCACGAAGCCCGAGCGCATGCCCGGCACGTTCGAGCGCTTCGACAGGCTCGAGAACACGATCAGGTTCGCATACGGACGCGCGCCGCCGCTCCTGCCGAGCTGGTGCGCGGCCTCGAGGGCGCCCAGCGGCGGCGTCGCGCCGAAATAGATCTCGGAATAGCACTCGTCGGCCGCGACCACGAAGCCGTGGCGGTCGGCCAGGTCGAACAGCGTGCGCCAGTCGTCCAGCGCCAGCACGGCGCCGGTCGGATTGCCCGGCGAGCACACGTACAGCAGTTGCACGCGCGCCCACACCGCGTCAGGCACGCTGGCGTAGTCGGGCGCGAAGTTGCGGCCCGGCTCGGCGTTTACGAAGTACGGCTCGGCGCCGGCCAGGTAGGCCGCGCCCTCGTAGATCTGGTAGAACGGGTTCGGGCACATCACCAGCGCGCCGGGGCGCGACGCGTCGATCGTGCACTGGGCGATCCCGAACAGCGCCTCGCGCGAGCCGTTCACCGGCAGCACCATCGTGGCCGGATCGATCGGCGGCACGCCATAGCGGCGTTCGAGCCAGCCGGCGACGGCGGCGCGCAGCGGCTCGCCGCCGTGGGTGCTCGGATAGCTGGCCAGGCCGGCGATGCCGTGCGTCAGCGCCTTCTCGATGAAGGTGGGCGTCGCATGCTTCGGTTCGCCGATGCCCAGGCTGATGTGGGCGTGGTCCGGGTTCGGCACGACGCCGGCGAACAGCTGGCGCAGTTTTTCGAACGGGTAGGGGTGCAATCTGTCGAGATGTGGGTTCACGGCGTGATGGTGGCGTTGTTCTTGGTGGATCATCAATTATAGCCACGCCCGGCGATGCCGGCGCGACGTTGTTCTCGCCGCCGCCCCGGCCTTGTCGTAGTATCGATAACAAGAAGAAAGGAGCCGCGCCGTGCCCATCCATTACATCCGTACGCTCACCAGCCAGGCGCGCAGTCCGCGCGCCAACCGCCACCTGGGCTTCGCGCTCGCCTTCACGGCCGGGGCGATCAATGCCGGCGGCTTCCTGGCGGTACGGCAGTACACCTCGCACATGACCGGCATCATCTCCGCCGCCGCCGACCGGCTCGCGCTGGGCGCCGCCGCTCTGGTGCTGGATGCGCTGGGGGCGCTGCTGTCCTTCCTGCTGGGCGCGGCCTGCACGGCCGTGATGGTCAACCACGCGCGCCGCCGCGGCCTGGCCAGCGAATACGCGCTGCCGCTGCTGCTGGAGGCCCTGCTGCTGCTGGCCTTCGGCGTGCTGGGCGCGCGCCTGGCGGGCGTCGAGGGCCTGTTCGTGCCCGTCACCGTGATGCTGCTGTGCTTCATGATGGGCCTGCAGAACGCCCTGATGACCAAGCTGTCGCACGCCGAGATCCGCACCACCCACATGACCGGCATCGTCACCGACATCGGCATCGAGCTGGGCAAGCTGCCCTACCGCACGGCCAACGGCGCGCGCCTGCGCCTGCTCTGCACGCTGCTGCTGTGCTTCTTCGGCGGCGGCGTGCTGGGGGCGCTGGGCTTCGCCCACGTGGGCTACCTGTCGACGGTGCCGCTGGCGCTGCTGCTGTGCGTGCTGGCGATCGTGCCGGCGCTGGACGACCTCGGGGCGCTGGCGCGGCGCTGATCCGTTCTCACCCCGCCGCCGCCAGCGTGCGCTGGCGCTCGCGCCAGGCGCCCGGATTCATGCCCGACCATTCGCGGAAGGCGTGGGTGAACGCGCTCTGCTCCTGGTAGCCCAGCAGGAAGGCGATGTCGACCAGCGACAGGCCGTCCTGGCGCAGGTAGTCCAGCGCCAGCGCGTGGCGCGCGCCGTCCAGCACCTGCTGGAAGCTGGAGCCGGCGTCGGCCAGCTTGCGCTGCAGCGTGCGCGCCGACATCCCGATCTCGGCGGCGATGCCGGCCAGGCGCACCGGTTCCGGCGCCAGCGCGCGCGCCAGGTCGGGCACCAGGTGGCGCACCACGGCGTCGTGCACGTCGCCGACCACGCCGTTGCGCTCGCGTTCGCGCAGCAGGCGCTCGGCGTGTTCGCGCAGCACCGGGAATAGGCCGGCATCGGCGTTCGGCACGGGAATCGCCAGGATCGCGGCGTCGAAGGCGGCCGTGTTGGCGCCGGTGCCGAAGCGCGGCGCCACGCCCAGCACCCGTTCGTACTCGGCCGGGTCGGCCTCGTCGTCGCGGTCGTGGGCGAAGCAGACGTCCAGCGGGGCCAGCGGGCGCCCGGCCAGCCAGCAGCCGAACACGCGGATGCCGGCGAACACGCTTTCGGCCAGGTGGCGGCTGGCGCGCGGATACTGGGAGGTCCAGCCGTAGCGCGCCAGGCCGCCGTCCAGCGCCAGCTGCGAGCGGCCCAGGTCGTGCGCCAGCTGTTCGTAGCGCTGGGTCAGTTCGAACGCCTGGCCCAGGTGCTGGCAGGCCAGCAGCACGACGCCGTGCACGCTGTAGGTGCCGGGACGCACGCGCTCGCCCACGTGCAGGCCGAAGTGCGGGTCGCCGGCCAGGCGCGCGCCGGCGTCGAGCAGGGCGATGTAGGCGGGCGCGGGCAGCGATTCGGGCAGGTCGGACGGGTTCTGCAGCGGCAGCGGCGGCAGGGCGTCCGGGGCCAGGCCGGCGGCGAGCGCCAGCGACGACGCCTCGATGCCGTGCGCGGCCGCGGTTTCGAGCAGGGGGAGCAGGTAGGCGCCGGTGACGCGGGGCGTCGCGGCTGGCAGGTTCGAACAAACAGTTGGCATGAATCCGCAATACGAGAAAGACCGGGGTGCTTATGCTGTGCCGCCGCATCGTCCGTCCGGAAGGCGGGCTCGGCAGCAAAGCACACCGAAGTATAACGGCAAACCAGCGCGCGGACGCGGAATCGAGGATGAGAACACGATGAGAGGGCGCAAGGCCCCGGACCGGGAAGCGCCAGGCGCGCGGGCTGCATGACGCCCGAGCCGCTGATCCTCGCCATCGACAACGGCACGCAGAGCGTGCGCGCGCTGCTGTTCGACCCGCGCGGGCGGCTGGTGGCCGGGGCCCGCGTGGCGCTCGACGGCTACGTGGCCGCCCGGCCCGGCTGGTCCGAGCACGACCCCGAGGCATACTGGCACGCGCTGTGCCGCGCCTGCCGGGCGCTGTGGGCGCAGGACGGCGCGCGCCGCGACGCCGTCCAGGGCGTGGCGCTGACGACGCAGCGCGGCACGGTCGTCAACCTGGACCGCGCCGGGCGGGCGCTGCGCCCCGCCATCACCTGGCTCGACCAGCGCCGCGCCGCCAGCGTCCCGCCGCTGCGCTGGTGGTGGCGGGCGGCGTTTCGCGCCGCCGGCGTGCAGGACACCGTCGACGCCTTCCGCAGCGCCGCCGAGATCAACTGGATCCATGCGCACCAGCCCGAGGTATGGCGCGCCACCGACAAGTTCCTGCTGCTGTCCGGCTACCTGAACTGGCGCCTGTGCGGGCGCTTCGCCGATTCCAGCGCGTCCCAGGTGGGCTATGTCCCGTTCGACTACCGGCGCCAGTGCTGGGCCGGGCCGCGCGACTGGAAATGGCAGGCGCTGGCGCTCGAACCCCGGATGCTGCCGGAACTGGTGGCGCCGGGCGGGCTGCTGGGCGCGATTTCCGCGCAGGCCGCCGCCGCCACCGGCATCCCGGCCGGCACGCCGCTGCTGGCGGCCGCCGCCGACAAGGCCTGCGAGGCGCTCGGCGCCGGCTGCAGCGCGCCGCACCTCGCCTGCCTGAGCTACGGCACCACCGCCACCGTCAACGTCACCGGCCCGCGCTACGTCGAAGCCGCGCGCTTCGTGCCGGCGTTCCCGGCCGCCGTGCCGGGCGCCTGGAACTGCGAGGCGCAGGTGTTCCGCGGCTACTGGATGGTCGAGTGGTTCAAGCGCGAGTTCGGCCATCCCGAACAGCAGCGCGCGCTGCGCGAGGACCTCGCCCCGGAGCACCTGTTCGACGCGCTGGCGGACACGGTGCCGCCGGGTTCCATGGGCCTGGTGCTGCAGCCCTACTGGACCCCGGGCATCCGCGTGCCGGGACGCGAGGCCAAGGGCGCCGTGGTCGGCTTCGGCGACGTGCACGGGCGCGCGCACGTCTACCGGGCGATCCTGGAAGGGGTGGCGTACGCCCTGCGCGAGGGCCTGGAGCGCATCGAGCGGCGCGGCGGCGCCCGGGTGACGGGGCTGCGCGTGGCGGGCGGCGGCGCGCAGAGCGACTGCGCGCTGCAGCTCACGGCCGACGTGTTCGGCCTGCCGGCGGCGCGCCCGCACGTGCACGAGACCTCGGGCCTGGGCGCCGCGATCGCCGCGGCCGTCGGGCTGGGCCTGCACCGCGACGTGGCGGCGGCGGTGGGGGAGATGACGCGCGCGGCCAGGGTGTTCGAGCCGGTGCCGGCGCACAGCGCGCTGTACGAGCGGCTGTACCGGCGCGTCTACCTGCGCATGTACGCGCGCCTCAAGCCCTTGTACGACGAGATCGCGGCCATCACGGGGTATCCCCAGCCCTAGTACAGCGCCGTGTCCTTCACGACGTCCCACGCCGGGCCCAGCAGCGCCGTCTCGACGCGGTTGCGGCCGGCGGCCTTGGCCGCGTACATGGCCCGGTCGGCGCAGACGAACAGGGTCTCGATCTGGTCGCGCGCGGTCGGCACGATGGTGGCCACGCCGATCGACACGGTCAGCGCCGGCGCCGCGCCGCCGCGCGGGTTCGGCACGTCGAGCGCCTCGACCGCCGCGCGGATCCGTTCGGCCAGGCGCGCGGCCGGGCCGGCCGGGGTGTCGGCGAGCAGCACCACGAATTCCTCGCCGCCGTAGCGCGCCGCCAGGTCGGTCGCGCGCGGCGCGTGCGCCTCCAGCGCCTGCGCCACCTGCTGCAGGCAGGCGTCGCCGGCGGCGTGGCCGAGGGTGTCGTTGTACTGCTTGAAATGGTCGACGTCCAGCACCAGCAGCGACAGCGGCTCGCCGTTGCGCGCCGCGCGCTGCCACTCCTTTTCCATGAACGTGTCGAAATGGCGCCGGTTGGCGATCTTGGTCAGCGGATCGAGCATGGCGGCGCGCTGCAGCGCGTCCTCGAACTGCTTGTGGTGGCTGATGTCGTGCAGCAGGGCGACGAACAGGCCGTCCTGCGCGTGCATCGGCGTCATGGTCAGGTCCATCGCGCGCACGCCGCCGTCGCGGTGGCGGATGTTCACTTCGCGCGTGCCGTGGCCGCCGATGGCCTCCATGGCGGCGCAGGCGGGCGCGCCCTCGGCGCGCACCAGCAGGTCGGCCAGCGAGCGGCCCACCAGCGCTTCCGGCGCATGGCCCAGGTAGCGGTCGCAGGCCGGGTTGGCGTACTGGATGCGCCCGCAGCGTTCCAGGATCAGCAGGCCCTGGTCCATGCTGTCGACGATCATGCGCAGGCGGTCGGCCTGCTCGTGCGTGTCGCTGGAGCGGCTCAGGCGCAACTGGGCGCGCACGCGCGCGCACACTTCTTCCAGGCGCAGCGGCTTGGGGATGTAGTCGGCGGCGCCGGTGTCGAAGCCGGCGACGATGTCGTCGGTCTCGCCGCGCGCGCTCATGAAGATCACCGGGATGCGCGCGGTGGCCGGATGGGCCTTCAGGCGGCGGCAGGTCTCGAGGCCGTCGATGCCGGGCATGACGACGTCCAGCAGCACCAGGTCCGGCAGGATGCGTCGGGCGAGGTCCAGCGCCCGCTCCCCGGAGGTGGCGACGAAGGTCTGGTAGCCCTGGTTCAGCAGGATCGTGCGCAGCGTTCCGAGGTTGTCGGGCGCGTCGTCGACAATGAGGATGGCAGGCTTGCGCAGCTCGGCTGGCAGCGCGGTTGCGGGATTGGTCATACTTTGCCTCATGGAAGCCGCCCGGATAGGGAGGCGACCAAAATCATACACCTGTGATGCATGAATTTGTTCAAATAGTTGCTTGTCTATAAGCAAAATTTGTGACTTCCGCGCAACCGACAAATGTTCATCCATTTAAACATTTGTCTGTGTCACTTCGGCGAGGCGGGGCCGGGCCCCGCGCGCGGGCCAGGGCGGCGCGCGCGCAGGGCGGCCCGGCGGATCAGAGCTGCGACTTGATCAGCTGGCCCAGGGTGGCGATGCCCTCGCGGATGCGCTCCGGCGGCACGGTCACGAAGGACAGGCGCAGCGTGTTGGTTTCCGGCTGGTTGGCGTAGAACGGCGCGCCCGGCACGAAGGCCACGCGCGCGGCGATCGCCTGGTCGAGCAGCTTGGTGGCGTCGATCTGCTTGGGCAGGTCGACCCAGATGAACATGCCGCCTTCCGGACGGGTCCAGGTGACGCCTTCCGGGAAGTGCTCGGCCATCGCGTCCAGCATCACCTGGCACTGGTTGGCGTACAGGGTGCGGATGGTCGGGATGTGGCGGTCCAGGAAGCCGTCCTTGACGACTTCGTGCACGACCATCTGGGTGATCTGGGCGGTGTGCAGGTCGGCGGCCTGCTTGGCCAGCTCGAGGCGGCGCACCAGCGGCAGCGGGGCGCAGACGTAGCCCAGGCGGATGCCCGGGGTCAGCACCTTGGAGAACGAGCCCATGTAGATCACGCCGTCCGGGTTCATCGACACCATGCGCGGCATCGGCTCGCCCTTGTACGACAGCGCGCCGTACGGATCGTCCTCGATCAGCGGAAGGCCCAGGCGGGCGCAGGTCTCGACCAGTTCCTGGCGGCGTTCCAGCGACAGCGAGCGGCCGGTCGGGTTCTGGAAGTTCGGCAGCGAGTACAGCAGGCGGGCGCCGTCGGCCATGCCGGCGATCGAGGCGGGTACCAGGCCGTGCTCGTCGGTCTGGACCGAGCGGAATTCGGGGCGGTACACCGAGAAGGCCTGCAGCGCGCCCAGGTAGGACGGGGTCTCGACCAGCACCGGGCTGCCTTCGTCGATCAGCACCTTGCCCAGCAGGTCCAGCGCCTGCTGCGAGCCGGACACCATCAGGATCTGCTCGGGCAGGATCGTCGTGCCTTCCGTGGACAGGGAATTCGCAATCCACTCGCGCAGCGGGGCATAGCCGTCGGTCGGGCCGTACTGCAGGGCCTGCTTGCCGGTCTCGGTCAGCACCTTGTCGTAGGCGGCTTTCATGACGTCGACGGGGAAGGTGGCCGGGGAGGGCAGGCCGCCGGCGAAGGAAATGATTTCCGGACGCTGGGTGATCTTCAGGATCTCGCGGATGGCCGAGCTTTGCAGCTGCTGGGCACGCTCCGAGAACTGCCACTGGATGGGATTGGGATTTTCGATTTTCATACTTGTCTCACAGGAAGGACCGCTAGGGTGTCGGTCATTATAAGGCACGCTGGGTAGGCGGCTTTCAATAAAGAGCCCGCCTGGTGGGCAGGCCCCCGTTCGGGTACTGCCGACAGATTAAGCGATTTCCGCGATCAGTTCGATCTCGACGCAGGTGCCGCGCGGCAAGGACGCAACGCCGAAGGCCGAGCGGGCGTGCTTGCCGGCATCGCCGAAGATCTCGCCGATCAGTTCCGAGCAGCCGTTGGTGACCAGGTGCTGCTCGTTGTAGTCCGGGGTCGAGGCGACCAGGCTCATCACCTTGACGATGCGCTTGACGCGCAGCAGGTCGCCGCCGCAGGCTTCCTGCAGCGTGCCGATCAGGTCGATGGCGACCGAGCGCGCGGCGTCCTGGCCCTGCTCGGTGGTCTTGTCGCGGCCCAGGATGCCGGTGTTGACGGAACCGTCCGCATTCTTGGCGATGTGGCCGGACACGAAGACCAGGTTGCCGGTCTGCACGTACATGACGTAGGCGGCGGCCGGGGTGGCCGGTGCGGCCAGGGTGATGTTCTTTTCCTTGAGTTTGTCGTAGACGGACATGGTTTCCCCAATGTGGTTCATGGCTTGAAAGAGCCGGTATTGTACGTCCCCGCGGCCAGCACCGGTGCGAACAGGGCGGCATCGACGTTGCCGCCGCTGAGCGGCAGGCCGATCCTGGCGCCGTCCAGCCGTCCGTTCGCGCGCAACTGCAGCGCGGCGGCCAGCGCGGCCGCGCCGGCGCCCTCGGCCAGGTTGTGGGTGCAGCGGTAGTACAGGCGCATCGCGTGCGCCACCTCGTCGTCGTCCACCGCGACCACGTCGTCCGCCTGGTCCAGCACCACCTGCAGCGACTGCGGTTCGGGCACGCGGCAGGCCAGGCCGTCGGCCAGCACGGTCGATACCGGCGCCGCCACCGCGCGGCCGGCGCGGAACGACAGCAGGTAGCCGGGCGCCTGCGCCGACACCACGCCGACCAGCCGCACCGTCAGCCCCAGCGCGGCGCGCGCGGCCGCCGCGGCGCAGAAGCCGGAGCCCTGGCCGACCGGCACCAGGACCACGTCCAGGCCGGGCTGCGCGCGGAAGAATTCCAGCCAGCCGGTGGCGACGCCCGCCACCAGGTCCGGGTGGTACGAGGGCACCATGTGCAGGCCGTCGCGCCGGGCCAGCGCGATGGCATGCTCGCGGCTTTCCTGGAACTCGGCCCCGTACTCGACCAGCCGGGCGCCGAACGCGCGCATCGCCGCGTTCTTCTCGCTGCTGTTGCCATGCGGGACCACAATGGTGGCCGCGATGCCGTGGCGGCGCGCCGCGAACGCGACCGACTGGCCGTGGTTGCCGCGGGTGGCGGCGATCACGCCCGCCAGGCCGCCGCGCTCGCGCCGCAGCAGGCGGTCCAGGTAGACGAGGCCGCCGCGCACCTTGAAGGCGCCGGTCGGCGCGTGGTTCTCGTGCTTGACCCAGGCTTCCACGCCCAGGGCCTCGTCCAGCAGGGGCCAGCGGTATTGCGGGGTCGGCGCCATGGCGCCGTAGACCAGGTGGGCGGCGTCTTCGATATCGGCAAGGTCGGGCAGGGACATGCGGGCTCTCCAGTGGGTGGGAACGGGAAGGGTAACGGGGTCATTGGCGCACCCGGGCGCGGCGCCCCAGCGCCACCACGGCGACCACGGCCAGCGCGAACGCGCAGTGGACCGGGGTCAGCGGCTCGCCCAGCAGCAGGGCGGCGCCGCCCAGCGACAGGAAGGGCTGCAGCAGTTGCACCTGGCCGACGCGGGCCACGCCGCCCAGCGCCATGCCGCGGTACCAGAAAAAGAAGCCGATGAACATCGAGAACGCCGTCACGTAGCCGAACGCGAGCCACGCGCCCGCGCCGGCCTGCGCCAGCCCGGCCAGGTGCCCGGGACCCAGCACGGCCAGCAGGGCCGCCGACGGCGCCGCGGCCAGCACCAGCGCCCAGCAGATCACGGCTTCGCCGCCCAGCGTGCGCGCCAGGCGCCCGCCCTCGGCGTAACCCATGGCGGCCAGCGCCAGCGCGCCGAACACCAGCAGGTCGGCCCGGTGCAGGCTGCCGCCGCCCTGGACCAGCGCGAAGGCGGCCACCAGCCCGGCGCCGGCGGCGGACAGCAGCCAGAACCCGGCCGAGGGCCGTTCGTGGCCGCGCAGCGCCGCATACAGCGCCGTGCACAGCGGCAGCAGGCCGGTCAGCACGGCGCCGTGCGCGGCCGGCAGCGAACGCAGCGCCAGCGAAGTCAGCAGCGGGAAACCGACCACGCAGCCCAGCGCGACCAGCGCCAGCGGCCGCAGCGCGGCGCGCCCCGGCAGCGGCGCGCGGCGCCAGGCCAGCCACGCCGCCGCCAGCACGGCGGCGCCGAGCGCGCGGCCGAAGGTGACGAACAGCGGATCGAGCCCGGCCACCGCCATGCGGGTCATCGGCAGCGTCAGGCTGAACAGCGCGACCCCGGCCAGGCCCAGCAGCAGGCCGCGGGTGGCGTCCGCCATGCGGCCGGCGGCCGCTGCGGCGGGGGGCATGGCAGGGTGTACGGCAGGGTGTACGGCAGGGTGTACGGCGGCCGGGGCGGTGGTCGAAGCGGTGCGCATGGCATCTCCGGTAGCGTTGCGGTCAAGGGCGACGAGGATTATGCTAGACCCGATGGGCGATACAGTCCCGCTACACTTTTTTCGACAACCCGCGTACTGTACTGGCGATATGACCAACACACCCCCGCTGCACCTGCTGTCGCGCGAATCCGGCGAATCGCTGCCCGACCAGATCGTGCGCTCGATCGCCGCGCGCATCGACGACCGCCAGCTGCGCGCCGGCGCGCGCATGCCCTCGATCCGCAGCTTCGCCGCCGACCACGGCGTGTCGCCGTTCACCGTGGTGGCCGGCTACGACAAGCTGGTCGCGCAGGGGTACCTGGAATCGCGCCGCGGCGCCGGCTTCTTCGTGCGCGAGCGCTCGGCGCTGAACGCCAGCCTGCGCCGCCCGGCGGACGACGGCGCGGCGGCGCCGCCGGTGCTGGACGTGGTCTGGCTGATCCGCAACATGTTCCGCCAGTCGCCCGGCCAGCCGTCCAGCGCCGCCGGCGTGCTGCCGGCCGACTGGCTGGACGGCGCCGGCATCGCCGCGGCCCTGCGCGCCGTCGGCCGCCAGTCCGGCAACCTGCTGCTCAACTACGGCGCGCCGCAAGGCTATGCGCCGCTGCGCCAGCAGCTGCAGCGCCGGCTGGCCGAGCTGGACATCGAGGCCGGCCCGGAGCAGATCGTCACCACGCTGGGCGCGACCCAGGGACTGGACCTGGTGGCACGCGAATTCTGCCGTCCCGGCGACACCGTCTTCGTCGACGATCCGGCCTGGTTCCTGATGTTCGGCTCCTTCGCCGCGCTGGGCCTGCGCGTGGTCGGCGTGCCGCGCCTGGCCGACGGTCCCGACCTCGCGCGGCTCGAGGCGCTGGCCGCCGCGCACGCGCCGCGCCTGTACGTCATCAACTCGGTGCTGCACAACCCCAGTTCGACCACGCTGTCGGCGGCCAAGGCCTTCCAGGTGCTGCGCATCGCCGAGCGCCACGACATCGTGGTGGTGGAGGACGACGTGTACTGCGACCTGCACCCGGGCGCCGCCGTGCAGCCGGTGACGCGCCTGGCCGCGCTCGACCAGCTGCGCCGCACGATCTACCTGGGCGGCTTTTCGAAGTCGCTGGCGGCCAACCTGCGCGTGGGCTTCGTCGCGGCCTCGGGCGAGCTGGCCCAGCGCATCGCCGACCGCAAGATGCTGGCCTCGCTCACCACCAGCGAGGTCGGCGAGCGGGTCGTGTACAAGATCTTGTCCGAGGGGTTGTACCGCAAGCACGTCGAGCGCATCCGCGCGCGCCTGGACGCGGTGCGCCCGGGCGTGCTGCGCCGGATCGAGGCGCTGGGCCTGGCGCCGCGGCCGGCGCCGGCGGCCGGCATGTTCGCCTGGGTCGACTGCGGGCGCGACACCAACGTGCTGGCCGCGCGCGCGCTGGACGCCGGCCTGCTGCTGGCGCCGGGCAGCCTGTTCTCGCCCAGCCAGCTGCCGTCGACGATGATGCGGGTGAACGTGGCCGCGATGGCGGACCCGGCGCTGTGGCGCTTCCTGGCGCGCGAGTTCGGCGGCTGAGGTCAGCCGCGCGGTGGCGCCGGCGCGGCGCCGAAGTCGGCGATGGTGTCGAGCAGCACCCTGGCGCGGAACGGCTTCAGGATCACGCGGCGGATGCGGCGCTCGCGCAGCGCGTCCAGCAGCGCCGGCGAGGCTTCGGCGGCCATGATCGCGATCGGCATCGGCGGGCCGTCGGGCGGATCGCCCGCGCGCACGCGGTCGACCAGGCTCAGGTCGTAGCGTCGCTCGCCGCCCTTGCCGACGCAGTCGACGGCGATCACGGCGCCGTGGAAGGCGCGCACGCGCAGCATGCGCAGCGCGACGTCGCTGCCGGCGGCCTCGTGGATCTGGCCCAGGTTCAGGCTGCGCGCCGTCATCGCCACGGTACGGCGCAGCAGGTCCTCGGGTTCGACCAGCAGGAAGTGCTTGCCGTCAGCCATGCGCCGCCTCTTCCCCGGCCGGCGCTTGCTCCCGCCGCGACAGTTCCATCACGACCAGGTCGCGCAGCGTACCGAGGATGCCCAGGTCGAGCGCGTCCAGCGTGCGCGGCCTGCGGTCGATCAGGCACAGCGTGCCCAGGCGCTCGCCGGACGGCAGTTCCAGCGGGGCGCCGGCATAGAAGCGGATGAACGGCGCGCCGGTGACGAGCGGATTGTCGGCGAAGCGCGCATCGGCCAGCGCATCGGGCACCACCATGACGTCGGGACGCAGGATGGCGTGGCCGCAGAACGAGACGTCGCGGCCGGTCTCGCAGACGTCGACGCCGACCTTCGCCTTGAACCATTGGCGGTCGCTGTCGAGCAGGGTCACCAGGGCAATGGGCACGTCGAATTCCTGGGCGGCGAAGGCGACGATGCGGTCGAACCTTTCCTCGGGCGGGGTGTCGAGGATCAGCAGGTTGTACAGCGCGGCCAGGCGCGCGGCGTCGTCGGCGGGGCGGGGGGCGGCTTGCATCGGTGCGGTCGGGGCGGGTCGGGATGGGGGCAATATAGCAGATGCGTGCGGACAAAAAAAAGACGGTCCGTGCGGACCGTCCTGTCCTGCGCGAGCGGCGCTCAGCCCTTGCGGCGACGCAGGGCCAGCGCGCCCAGGCCCAGGCCCATCAGGGCCAGCGATGCCGGTTCCGGTACCGGATTGGCCGGCGGGGTCGGGTCTTGCGGCTTCAGCGAATAGGTGGCGGTCAGCGTCGCCTTCTTGAAGACGATGTCGCCGTAGACCATGTTGATGCCGCCGTTGATCTTGCCGTCGGCCTGCAGGTCGGGCAAGGTATTGACCAGGTTGAGCGTGAGGCTCGACGCCGTGAGGTCGGACGACGCGATGATGTCCGACCACGTACTCACCGACAGCCGGAAGCTCTCGCCCCATGCGACGTCGCCGAAGTCGAAGACGATCTTGGCGCTCGCGATGTCGTACTTGGTCTTGTCGTATCCCGTGCCGAGATCGAAGGTGAAGCTGGTCGAGTTGGCCTTGACGTTCCAGCTCGTCAGCGTCAGGTTCGGGTTCGGGTCAACGACGGACTGGGAAGTCAGCGGCGTTGCCTGGGCAGCCAGCGAGGCGGTGGCGAGCGCGACGGCGGCGATGGTCTTTGCGACATTCATTGTTTTTCTCCCTTGTTATGGACGCTTTCCAATAAGCACTTTCCATGCCATAGAGAAAATATTCTTCGCAAACAATTAGTTATTTTTTGGTATCAATGTTTGCGGAATGTCACTGTAAAAAAACCGACAGCGGATGGCGCCGGTTTCCCCGCGATCCCACCGCGACGGTCGTATCGCCGCCAATCTGCTGTCAATCATCTCGACAAGTATTTACCTCTTGCCTGTGCCGATCTGGTACTTCTTGAGCTTGTCGTACAGCGTCTTGCGCGGAATCGACAACTCGTCCGCCGCCAGCGCCACGTTGTGGTCGGCCGCGGCCAGCGCGCGCACGATCAGGTCGCGCTCGAACGCATCGACCTGCTGCGGCAGCGAGGCGCCGGCGTCCGCGGGATGGACCGGCACGGCGGCGGCCACCGGCACCGCGGCCGGCGCGGGCACGGCCGGCGCCAGGCCCAGCACCAGGCGCTCGGCGAAATTGCGCAGTTCGCGCACGTTCCCCGGCCAGTCGAGCGCCTGCCAGGCTTCCATCTGTTGCGCGGTCCAGGCGGGCAGCGGGCGCTGGTGGCGCAGCGCCGCCTCCTTGACGAAGTGCGCCAGCAGCAGCGGAATGTCCTCGCGCCGCTCGCGCAGGCGCGGCAGGTCGACCGTGACGACGTTCAGCCGGTACACCAGGTCTTCGCGGAACCGCCCCTCGGCGGCCAGCTGCAGCAGGTCGGCCTTGCTGGCGGCGATCACGCGGCAATCCAGCGCCACCGCGTCGTTGGCGCCCAGGCGCTCCAGCTGGCGCTCCTGCAGCACGCGCAGCAGCTTGACCTGCAGGTTCAGCGGCATGCTCTCGATCTCGTCGAGGAACACGGTGCCGCCGTTGGCATACTCGAGCTTTCCGATGCGCCGCTTCTGCGCGCCGGTGAAGGCGCCCGCCTCGTGGCCGAAGATCTCGCTTTCGAACACCGACTCGGGCAGGGCGCCGCAATTGATGGCGACGAAATTGCCCTTGCGGCCGCTGGCGGCATGGATCAGGCGCGCCACCACTTCCTTGCCGGTGCCGGTCTGGCCGTTGACCAGGATGTCGACGCCGGTCGGCGCGACGTTGCGCACCACCATGCGCAGGTGTTCGATGGCGCTCGACTGGCCCACCAGGTCGGGCGTGTCCGGATGCAGCACGCGCGCCGCGCGCAGTTCGCGGTTTTCCAGCACCAGCCGGCGGCGCTCCTGGGCGCGGCGCACGGCGTCGGCCAGGCGTTCCGCCGCAAAGGGCTTTTCGATGAAGTCGTAGGCGCCGCTGCGCATGGCTTCCACCGCCATCGCCACGTCGCCGTGGCCGGTGACGACGATCACCGGCAGCTCGGCATCCATGGCTTTCACCTGCGCCAGCAGCTCCAGGCCGGAGCGCCCGGGCAGGCGCACGTCGGTGACGATCACGCCCGGATGATCGGCGCGCAGCAGCGCCTGCGCTTCCTCGGCGCTGGCGCAGGCGGCCACCTGGAAGCCTTCGAGTTCCAGCGTCTGGGCGGTGGCCAGGCGCAGTACGGCCTCGTCTTCCACGAGGATGGCCTGCAGCGTGTTCATGGGGTGCTCTCTTCGTTGCTTGGCAGCGGCAGGCGCAGTTCGAACTGGGCGCCGCCGCCGTCGTGGTTGTGGGCGGCCAGGCGGCCGTTCATGGCCTGCACGATCGAGGACGAGATCGCCAGGCCCAGGCCGAGTCCCTGGCCGGACGGCTTGGTCGTGAAGAAGGGTTCGAACAGGTGGGCCGCGACTTCCGCGCTGATGCCGGGGCCGGTGTCGCGGATGCGCACGACGGCCCAGCCGTCCTCGCGCGCCATCGTTACGTCTACCTGCTTGCGCGGCGCGTCGCCGACGGCGTCGAGGGCGTTGCGCAGCAGGTTGATCAGCACCTGCTCGATGCGCACGGCGTTGCCGGTCACGTGCAGCGGCGCCGCGCCGGTATCGATCGAGAGCGCCGCGCCGTGGCGCCGGAAGTCGCTCTCGAGCAGGAAGGCCGAGGCCTGCACGGAGCGCGCCAGGTCGACGCTGGCGATCGCCTCGTCCTTGCGCGCGAAGCCCTTCAGCTGGGCGATGATGGCGCCCATGCGCGCGGCGGCGTCGCCGATGTGGCCCAGGTTGCCGGCGGCCTGCTCGACCATGCCGCGCGCCAGGAAGGTGCGGCCATTGTCGGCGAAGGCGCGGATCGCCGCCAGCGGCTGGTTCAGCTCGTGCGTCATGCCGGCCGCCATCTGGCCCAGCATGGCCAGCTTGCCGGCCTGGACGAATTCGTCGCGGGTGCTGCGCAGCAGGCGCTCGGCTTCCTGCAGCTTGGCGTACTTCTGTTCCAGGTGGCGGTTGGTCTGAGACAGTTCCTCGGTGCGGTCGAGGATGCGCCGTTCGAGGTCGTGGGCGGCGCGCTGCAGCGCGGCGCGCGACTCCGTGCGTTCCTGCAGGCGCCGGCGGCGCTGGTGCAGCGCCCAGCCGGACACACCGGCGCAGGCCAGCAGCAGGGCGGCGGCCAGCGCCCACTGGGCGCCGGCGCGCAGTTCGCGGCCGCGGCCCGGGAACAGCATCAGCTGCCAGCCCAGGCGCCCGACGGCGCGCGTGACGTAGGGGCCGGCCGGCTCGCCGACCGGTGCGAGCGCCTGGCCCATGTACTGCTGCGTGCGCGCCAGCTCGGCGCGCGTGGCGGCGCTCAGGGGATGCAGGCTGTGGTAGCGCCAGGCCGGACGGTTGGTGCGGAAGATCACGCCGTGGCGGTCGGCCAGCAGGATCGGGTCCTCGCTGCTGGCCCAGGTGCGTTCGAATTCGTCCAGCGTGATCTTGACGGCGATGACCCCGTCGACCGGCCCGCCGGCGCTGCCGTTGCGGTACACCGGCTGGGCGATGAAGTAGCCGGCCTCGCCGGTATTGGTGCCGATGCCGTAGAAGCGGCCGGCGCGTCCCGCCAGCGCTTCGCTGAAGTACGGGCGGTAGGAAAAATTCTTGCCGACGAAGCCGAGCGGCTGGTCCCAGTTGCTGGCGGCGATGGTCAGGCCGTCGCGGTCCATCAGGTACAGCGCGCCGACCTGGGCCTGGCGCTGGATCGCCTGCAGCGTCGCGTTCATGCGCGCGACGGTATCCGGGTCGTCGGCGTGGGCGAGGGCGTTGGCCAGCTCGCGCTGCTGGCCCAGCACGAAGGGCAGCGTCTCGAAGCGCTCCAGCAGCGACTGCAGGTCGGGCGCCATCAGCTGCAGCTGGCGGTGGCCCTGTTCCATCAGGTCGTCGTGGGCGCGGCGCGCGCCGAGGAAGAACGCGCCGGCCACCACGAGCGCGCAGGCGGCGGCGTAGAGGAACAGGGTCAGGAGCTTTTTGGCGCGCATGCGGGATTGTACTGTGGCGCGATATGGAAAGAACGACGGAGCAAGACAACGTCATCCCGGCGCAGGCCGGGATCCAATGTGGCGGGCGTGGCCAAGAAATTGGGCCCCGGCCTGCGCCGGGGCGACGGTGGGGCCTGCGCCGGGGCGCCGTCGTCGAGGGGCGGCTCAGTCCACCGCCGCCATCTTCATTTCCGCATCGTGATGGCGCTGCTGCTCTTCCATCACCAGCATGCCGAGCTCGCGCTTGAGGGCGTTGAACTCGGGCGCCGACGGGTCGCGCAGGCGCGGCAGGTCGACCAGGATGTCGCGCTTGACCGTGCCCGGGCGGTAAGTCATCACGACGATGCGGTCGGCCAGGTAGATCGCTTCCTCGATGCTGTGGGTGACGAAGATGATGGTCTTCTTCAGCTCGGCCCAGATGCGCAGCAGCTCGTCCTGCAGGTTGCGCCGGGTGAGGGCGTCGAGCGCGCCGAACGGCTCGTCCATCAGCATGATCGGCGAGTCCAGCGCCAGCACCCGGGCGATCGCCACGCGCTGGCGCATGCCGCCCGACAGGTCCTTCGGATAGCGCGTGCGGAAGTCGTGCAGCGACAGCATGTGCAGCAGCTTGTCCACCGTGGCGTCGATCTGCGCGCGGGACTGCCCCTTGATCTCCAGGCCGAAGGCGACGTTCTTCTCGACCGTCATCCACGGGAACAGCGCGTATTCCTGGAATACCATGCCGCGCTCCGGGCCGGGGCCGGTGACCGGCTTGCCGTCGGCGACCAGCGTGCCGGACGAGGGCAGCGAGAAGCCGGCGATGGCGTTGAGCAGCGTCGACTTGCCGCAACCCGAAGGGCCCAGCAGGCAGACGAACTGGCCTTGCGGGATCTCCAGGTTGATGTCCTTCAGGGCGACGACTTCGCGCTCGTCGGTCTTGAACACCTTGTTCACGCCCTTGATGTCGATGTGCGTGGCGATGTGCGTGGTCATGTCAGTTCTCCAGGCCGCGGTGCCAGCGCAGCAGGTGGTTGTTCAGGCGGTTCATGCCGATGTCGATCAGGAGGCCCAGGATGCCGATGCTGATCATGCCGGCGATGATCTTGTCGGACCAGAAGTACTCGCGCGCCTCGAGGATGCGGAAGCCCAGGCCGTTGTTCACGGCGATCATCTCGGACACGATGACCACGATGAAGGCGGTACCGATGCCGATGCGCACGCCCGACAGGATATACGGGACCGCGGCCGGCAGCATCACGCGCACGAACATCGTCGTCTGCGACACGCCCAGGTTGCGGGCGGCGCGGATGTAGATGCCGTCGACCTGGCGCACGCCGGCGATGGTGTTCATCAGCACCGGGAAGAAGGCGCCCAGCGCGATCAGGAACACGGCCGGCGCGTTGCCCAGGCCGAACCACAGGATCGACAGCGGGATGTAGGCGATCGGCGGGATCGGGCGCAGCACCTGCATCAGCGGGTTGAACCAGGCATAGGCGCGGCGGCTGGCGCCCATCAGGAGGCCCAGCGGCAGCGCCAGGCCGGCGCCGACGGCGAAGCCGACCAGCACGCGGTACATGCTGCCCAGGGTGTCGAGCCACAGCTCGCCCGACACGGCCCAGGCCAGCCAGGATTCGCCGGGCGCGCGCTCCTGCAGCGGCAGCGCGTACTCGACGAACTTCTCCGCCACCGCCAGCGGCGAGGGCAGCACCTGCGGATTGATCCAGCCGAGCGTGGCCGAAGCCTGCCACAGCGCGATCACGACGATGGGCACGATGGCGCCCACGGCGGTTTCCCGCCAGTTGGTTTTACTCATATCGGGTCTCGCTCGGTTGCCGGCTTACTTGATGCCCAGGTTCTTCTTGGCTTCGTCCAGCAGGTCGGTCTTGACCCACTCGGTCGCCACCGGCGGCTTGCGCATCTTGCCGATGCCGGTCTTGTTCATCACGTCGGTCGTGATCTGGATGTGCTCGGCGGTGACGTCGTAGGTGTACGGCGAGTTGCTGATCGCGTCGTTGAAGTCGTCCGCCGTGATCTGGTTCTTGAAGACCGACTCGCGCACGTACTTCTCGGCCACCGGCTTGTTGTCGATGAAGGTCTTGGTCGCCTGCACGAAGCAGTTCATGAACTTGGCCGCGGTGGCGCGCTTCTCCTTGTAGAACTTCTCGCTCATGACCATGGTGCGCACCGGCTCGCCGATCGGGGTGTCGTACGGCTTGATGACCTCGACGCCGTAGCCCTTGTTGATGGCCTGCGAGGATTGCGGTTCCGACTGCATGATCGCGTCCAGGTTCTTGCCCAGCAGCGCCTGGTTCAGGTCGGCGAAGGCCAGCAGCACCAGCTGCACGTCCTTGCCCGGCTGCTCGGACCAGGTCAGGCCGGCCTTGGACAGCTCGGCGGCCAGCAGCACCTCGTGGATGCCGCCGCGGGTCACGCCGACCTTCTTGCCCTTGAGGTCCTTGACCGACTTGATGTTCGCGTCCGGCCGCGCGACCAGGCGCGCGCCGCCCTTGGCGAAGCCGGCGACGACGTAGATCGGGGCGCCGTTGGCGCGGCCCTGGATCGCCGCCTCCGACGCGGTGGCGCCGACGTCCAGCTCGCCCGCCAGGATTGCCTGCATCACGTCCGGGCCCTTGGCGAACACGTGTTCCTCGACCTTGATGCCGCACTTCGGTGCGATTTCCTTGATGTACGAGACGGCGCCGTAGTGGGCGAATTTCAGGTTGCCGAGGCGGACCACTTCCTGGGCGTTGGCATGGGTGCCGGCGAAGGCGGCGCCGATGGCCAGGGTGATCGAGAGGATGTGCGGGAAGCGTTTCATGCGTTGTCTCCGTGTGGGTTATCGTTACCCGGTAGTTAGCAGCTTCCGTGCCAACCGGGTATTACTACGCAAGTTGCTGATTCGATTCAGTTATTGCGATGCATCAAAAATTTCTGCATCATGTCGAATGCGGAAACCCGGAACGTTTTGTGCGATTTTCCGCCGTCAGCGTGTGTAGCGGCGCATGGTGGGCACGTCTCATTCGAGGCCCCCGGCCTCACATGCCCACCCGACGATTTTCCGAATGCGGATGCCGAAAGCGGTAGGGTGGGCACCCCGTGCCCACCAGCCGTTTGCCGCCCCCGTCAGACGCCGCAAGCCCGGCCGCGCGCCAGCAACAGCGTCCGCTCGCGCGCGTTGCGCGTCAGCGCCGCCGCCCGCTCGAACTCCACGCGCGCCTCGGCATGGCGCCCCAGCCTGGCCAGCAGGTCGCCGCGCACGCTGGGCAGCAGGTGGTAGCCGCGCAGCGCCGGCACGTCGGCCAGCGCGTCGACCAGCGCCAGCCCCTCGGCCGGGCCGTAGGCCATCGCCAGCGCCACCGCGCGGTTCAGTTCCACCACCGGGGAGGGGTGCAGCGCGGCCAGCGCGTCGTAGAGGGCGGCGATGCGTACCCAGTCGGTGGCCTCGGGGCGCGGCGCGCGCGCGTGGCAGGCGGCGATCGCGGCCTGCAGGGCGTAGGGACCGTAGGCGCCGCAACGCGCGGCCTGTTCCAGCGCCGCCAGCCCGCGCCCGATCAGGAGCCAGTCCCAGCGGCTGCGGTCCTGGTCCAGCAGCAGCACCGGGGCGCCGTCCGGCCCCGTGCGTGCGCGTTCGCGCGAGGACTGGATCTCCATCAGCGCCACCAGGCCGTGCACCTCGCCCTCGTCCGGCATCAGGCCGGCCAGCACGCGGCCCAGGCGCAGCGCCTCGCGGCACAGCGCGGGACGCAGCCAGTCGGTGCCGGCGCTGGCCGCATAGCCCTCGTTGAAGACCAGGTAGATCACCTGCAGCACCGAGGCGAGGCGCGGCCCGAGCGCGGCGCCGCGCGGCACCTCGAACGGCACCCGGGCCGCGGCCAGCGTGCGCTTGGCGCGCACGATGCGCTGGGCCATGGTGGCGTCGGGCACCAGGAAGGCGCGCGCGATCTCGGCGGTGGACAGGCCGCCGAGCAGCTTGAGGGCCAGCGCGGTACGGCCCTCGGGCGGCAGCAGCGGATGGCAGCACGCGAACATGAGGCGCAGCACGTCGTCGCCGAGGTCTTCCTGGGCCAGTTCGGCCAGGTGCTCGGGGCCGGGCTGGCTGTCGCGCAGTTGCTCGTCGTACTCCCACGACAGCTGGCCTTCCTTGCCCGCATGCATGGCGGCATGGCGCAGCCGGTCGAGCGCGCGGTGCTTGGCCACCTGCATCAGCCAGGCGCCGGGACGGTCCGGGATGCCGTCCGCCGGCCACGATTCCAGCGCCTGCAGCATGGCGTCCTGGGCCAGTTCCTCGGCCAGGCCGACGTCGCCGCGCAGCATGCGCGCGAGCGCGCCGACGATGCGCGCCGCCTCCATGCGCCAGACCGCCTCCACGGTCCGGCCGACGTCGGTCGCGGCCACCTCGGCGCCCGGATGCCCGCTCACGCCAGCCGCGGCGCCAGCTCGTCGCGCAGGGCATCGTCGAGCAGTCCCGCGCGCAGGCTGGCGTCCGCGCGTGCCTCCTCGGGCGACAGCGCCGCTGCCGTGGCGGGTTCGCCGTCGGCGTGCTGCGCGCGGATCTCGACCACGACCCCGGGACCGGTCGGGTAGGGCACGGTGCGCGCCCAGGCCAGCGCCGCCGCCATCGAGTCGGCGCGGATCATCCAGAAGCCGGCGATCAGCTCCTTGGCTTCCGCGAACGGCCCGTCGACGACGGTGCTGGCGCCGCGCGCGTCGATGTGCACGCGCGCGCCGCGGCTGCTGGACATCAGCCCGTCCCCGGCCAGCAGGACGCCGGCCGCCGCCTGCGCGGCATTGAAGGCGTCCAGCGCGTCCAGGCGGGCCTGTTCCGGCACCGCGTCGCGTTCGCAGTCGGCGTCCGAGCGCAGCAGGATGACGTAGCGCTTTCCTCCTGCGCCGTCCGCCAGCGGCACCTCGACGCAGCCGCCCACGCAGCCGGCCTCGCGCACTTCGAGCGTCAGGCCGCCATTGGCGGCGGCCTCGGCGGCCGGCCAGCGGCGCGCCCAGGCGACGGCATCCTCCTTCGCGTCGGCCTCCACGACGAGGAAGCCGGCCGCCAGTTCGCGCAGGTCGAAGGGGCCGGCGGCGACGTCGCTGCCGCCCGGACCCAGGTGCAGGCGCAGCGCCTCGCGGCTCGGCGCCAGGCCCTGGACCATGACCAGGGCGCCGGCGTCCGCCAGGCTCCGGAAGTAGGCCTCCATTTCCGCGATCAGGGGGGCGGACGGGGGGATGTCGGCCTCGGTCGCCGCATCGGCGCGGCGGATGATCATGAATTGCATCGGCGTCTCCTCAACGTGCGGCCAGTGTGGCGCGCACGCGCTCTTCCTGCGCGCGCAACTGCTGCGTCATGGCGGCGCCGAAGTCTTCCGCGCCGAAGACCTGGCGGATCTCGACTTCGCCGGGGCCGTCTTCCTGCGGCGACGGCGCCTTCTTCATCCATTCGATGGCTTCCTGCAGCGAGCCGACCTCGATGATCCAGTAGCCGGCCACCAGTTCCGTGGTTGCGGTGAACGGGCCGTCGACGACGGTGCGCTCGGCGCCGTCGTAGACGATGCGCGCGCCCCTGGCGCTGGGATGCAGGCCGTCGGCGGCCAGCAGCACGCCGGCCAGCGCGAGTTCTTCGTTGAACCGGCCCATGTCGGCCATCAGCGTGTCGCTGGGCATCCTGCCCGCCTCGGTGGCCGCGCTGGCCTTGACGAAGACGATGAATTTCATGGCTGGCCTCCCTGCATCATGTCCTGCATGCCTTGCTGGATCTGTTCCATCGTCAGGTCGCGCCGGTGCGTCGCGATCGACCAGCGGTGGCCGAACGGGTCGACGACCTGGCCGTAGCGGTCGCCCCAGAAGGCGTCCTCGAGCGGCATCACCGGGGTGGCGCCGGCTGCCAGCGCCTGCGCCCAGGCGGCGTCGGCGTCGGGCACGTAGAGGTGGATGGCGACCGTCGAGCCGCCGAGGGCCTTGGGGCCGCGGCTGCCGTACTCGGGGAAATCGTCGGCCAGCATGATGCGCGAGTCGCCGATGCGCATTTCGGCGTGCATGATCTTGCCGTCCGGGCCCGGCATGCGGCCGAGCTCGACGGCGCCGAAGGCGCGGGCATAGAACGCCAGCGCCTCGGCCGCGCCCTCGCACACGAGGTGCGGGGTGACGGTGCGGAATCCTTCGGGAATGGGGTTGACGGCATCGGTCATGGCGGATCTCCTGTTGTGGTGATGGAAGTGGGTGCTGCTATCACGACGACGAGCGGCCTTCCCCGGTTTCGACACCGGCCATGAAAAAAAATGTCCGCCGCGCCGCTACGATATGCCGGGCGCGGGCGGACGTCGAGATAAAACTGTTTATTTTGCAATAATTGCAATCTCCTGCGCGGCGGGCGCGCAGCGGCCGGCGGCCGGCGCGGCGCCGTCCACGAAGGGCCGCACGTGGCGCACGAAGCAGTCGGGGGCGGTCCACAGGATGAAATGCGGGGCGTCGACCACGTCCACCAGCGCGGCCGGCCCGCGTTCGCGCAGCAGCGCCAGGTGGGCCAGGGCGCCGTCGTGGTGGGTCTTCGGGTCGAGCGTGCCGTGCAGCACCAGCGTGGGCGGCAGCCGGTCCGGCAGGGCGCCGACGTCGCCGTCGCGGGGATAGCGCGGCAGCGTCGACCCGGCCAGCAGCGCCGGCAGCGGGCTGCGCAGCAGCAGCGGCGCCTCGTCCGCGCGCACCTGGGCCGGGGTGCGTCCGGGCCGCAGGTCGTTCTCGGAGAGGCTGACGATCCCGGTCAGCGGGATCGACGGCGGCGTCTGCGGATAGTCGCCCAGCTGCGCCTGGATGCCGGGCAGGGCGGCCAGCACGGCTTGCAGTTGCGCGTCGCCGCCGCGTGCCAGGTCGGCCAGCAGGGCGGGAATGCGCGCGCGCAGCGGCGGCACGTCGAGCAGGGCGCCGAGGAACTGGCGCAGGTCCTTGCCCGGCACGCGGGCGAGCAGGGCGGGGTCGATGCCGTCCAGCACGCGGCGCAGGACGGCGGCGCCCGGCGCGCCCAGCATGGCGGCGCAGTCCGGCGCCGCATCGCAGCGCGCCAGCACCTGGCGGCCGACGTCGTCGACGACGTGCGAGCGCCGGCTCAGGTCCCAGCGCGCATCGGTCTCGGGCGGCACCAGCGAGTCCAGCACGACGCCGGCGACGCGGGGCCGGCCGACCCGCAGCGTGCGCAGCACCAGCTGGGTGCCATACGACACGCCGTACAGGTAGACCGGACCGCCGTCGTCGTCCTGCGCCAGCAGCGCCGCCAGGTCGTGCGCCGCGTTCGTGACCGTAAAGGGCAGCGCGCGCTCGGGATGCGCGGCCAGCGCGCCCAGGCAGCTGCCCCATTCGGCGCCGGCCAGCGCCGTGCCGCCGGGGCTGTCCGGCGCCTCTTCGGCCGGGCAGAGCCGGCTCGACAGCCCGGTGCCGCGGTGGTCGGGAACGATCACGTCGACGCCGGGGAAGGCGCGCCGCAGCACGTCGACGAAGGGATACAGCGAGGCGCCCGATTCGCCGGGACCGCCGGCGATGGCCCAGACGCTGCCCCGGCGCGGCCCGGCGGCGGGGAACTTGCGGACGAACAGCGTCAGCATGTCCTCCGCCACGCCGGCCGCGCCGGCCGCACCGGCGTCATGGCGGGCGGGGACGGCCACGCGGGCGCACAGGCTGCCGCGCAGGCCGGGGAGGGCCGCATCGGGACAGGGATGGAAGTCGAGCGCGGCTGCGCCGGGCGTCCAGCCCAGGAACAGGAACGGGAGCAGGAACAGGAAAAGGAACGGCGGCAGCGTCGGCCCGGCGGCCTTGCGCGGTAGGGTGGTCATGGGTGTCCTCGCGGTGGATGATGCCGCGAGTATCGGCAGGAAGGCGGTGGTGTGGGCCGCCGGGGCGACGAAGCGCCGGACGGCGATGCCGGATTGCGGCTGCGCGGCACGAAGTGCGGGAGGGCGGTGGCGATTTATCAGCAAAAAGGCTCTTGAAACCCTTTTCTTTATCCCAATATTGGCCCGGTCTGTTTAACCCTGATTTCAACGAGGACACAAGATGGCTGTTGCCGAAAAAGAAACCCTTGGCTTCCAAGCAGAAGTAAAACAGTTGCTGCAATTGATGATCCACTCCTTGTATTCCAACAAGGAGATTTTCCTGCGCGAGCTGATCTCGAACGCTTCCGACGCCGCCGACAAGCTGCGCTTCGAGGCGATCAACAACGACGCCCTGTACGGCGACGACCATGAACTGAAGATCAAGGTCCTGTTCGACAAGGACGCGAAGACCGTCACCATTTCCGACAACGGCATCGGCATGAGCCGCGACGAGGCCGTGTCCCACCTGGGCACCATCGCCAAGTCGGGCACCAAGGAATTCTTCGGCAAGCTGTCGGGCGACCAGCAGGCCGACGCCGCGCTGATCGGCCAGTTCGGCGTGGGCTTCTACTCGGCCTTCATCGTGGCCGACCGCGTCACCGTCGAGACCCGCCGCGCGGGCGCCGCGGCGTCCGAAGGCGTGCGCTGGGAATCGACCGGCGAAGGCGACTACACGATCGAGCAGATCGACAAGCCGGGCCGCGGCACCGACATCATCCTGCACCTGCGCGACGGCGAGGAAGAGCTGCTGTCCTCGTGGAAGCTGAAGTCGATCATCCGCAAGTACTCCGACCACATCTCCCTGCCGATCCTGATGAAGAAGGAAGAGTGGGACGACGAGAAGAAGGAAAACGTCGTCAAGGACGAGTTCGAGACCGTGAACCAGGCGTCGGCCCTGTGGGCGCGCTCGAAGTCGGACATCACCCAGGAACAGTACGACGAGTTCTACAAGCACGTCTCGCACGACTTCCAGGCGCCGCTGGCGCACACCCACAACCGCGTCGAAGGCCGCAGCGAGTACACCCAGCTGCTGTACGTGCCGGCGCACGCGCCGTTCGACCTGTGGGACCGCAACAAGCGCGGCGGCATCAAGCTGTACGTCAAGCGCGTGTTCATCATGGACGACGCCGAGCAGCTGATGCCGGTCTACCTGCGCTTCGTGAAGGGCGTGATCGATTCGAGCGACCTGCCGCTGAACGTCTCGCGCGAGATCCTGCAGGAATCGCGCGACGTGCGCGTGATCCGCGAAGGCTCGACCAAGCGCGTGCTGGGCATGCTGGAAGAGATGGCGAACGCGGAAGAGCAGGAAGGCAAGGACAAGTACGCGACCTTCTGGAAGGAATTCGGCCAGGTGCTCAAGGAAGGCATCGGCGAGGACGCCACCAACAAGGACCGCATCGCCAAGCTGCTGCGCTTCGCGTCCACGCAGAACGACTCGGCCGACCAGACCGTCTCGTTCGAGGATTACGTGGGCCGCATGAAGGAAGGCCAGGACAAGATCTACTACGTCACCGCCGACAGTTTCAACGCGGCGAAGAACAGCCCGCACCTGGAAATCTTCCGCAAGAAGGGCGTCGAAGTGCTGCTGCTGACCGACCGCGTCGACGAGTGGATGCTGTCCTTCCTGACCGAGTTCGAAGGCAAGGAACTGGTGTCGGTCGCCAAGGGCGGCCTGGACCTGGGCAAGCTGGAAGACGAGGCCGAGAAGAAGGAACACGAAGAGACCGAGACCCAGTACAAGGACCTGGTCGAGAAGATGAAGGGAGCACTGGCGGACAAGGCCAAGGACGTGCGCGTGACCTTCCGCCTGACCGATTCGCCGGCCTGCCTGGTGGCGGACGAGCACGAGCTGTCGGCCAACCTGGTGCGCATGCTCAAGGCCGCGGGCCAGGATGCGCCGGACAGCAAGCCGATCCTCGAGATCAACCCGAACCACCCGCTGGTGACGCGCCTGAAGTACGAGGATGCGGAGCAGGCGCGCTTCGGCGACTGGGCCAACATCCTGTTCGACCAGGCCATGCTGGCCGAGGGCGGCCAACTCGCCGATCCGGCGGCCTTCGTGAAGCGCCTGAACGAGATGCTGCTGGCGACCGCCGGCAAGTAATCGCTGTCCGGTAGCGTCGATACCGTCGTCCCGGCGCAGGCCGGGGCGACGTTTCCTTGCTCAGGGATCGAGGTCGCGGCAGAATGCCTCGAGCATGGCCTCGCCCTCCGGCCACGGCCCGTAGCCGCTGTCGGCGTTGATGTGGCCGGCGTCCCCGATTTCCACCAGCTTGCTGCCCCAGGCCTGCGCGAACGCGCGCGCGCGTTCGATGCGCGCGTAGTCGTCGTTGCCGCTCGCGACCACGATCGAGGGGAAGGGCAGGGGTTCCAGCGGGACCGGGCGGAAGTCGTTGGCGTCGATCGGATAGGAGTCGGCTTCGGTGTCGCTGGGCGCCACCAGGAAGGCGCCGGCCGCCTTGAGCGGCGAGCCGGAGCGGGCCCACTGCGCCACCAGCATGCAGCCCAGGCTGTGGGCGACGAGGATCGGGCGGCCCTGGCAGGCGGCGATGGCGGCGTCCAGTTCGGCCACCCATTCGTCGCGGTCCGGCGCATTCCAGTCGCGGTGCGCCACGCGGGTCCAGGCCGGGTACTTGCGTTCCCAATGGGTCTGCCAGTGCTCGGGGCCGGAATTCCACAGGCCGGACACGATCAGGATGTCGCACTTCATACGGGCTCCTCGAATGGTTGCTGCGTATTGTACGACGGCGGCGCGCGGCGCGTAGCGCCGTGCGCTCAGAGCGCCGTGCGCAGCGCGAACAGCTCGGGGAACAGCACCACGTCGAGCATCTTGCGCAGGTAGCTCACGCCCGCCGTGCCGCCGGTGCCGGTCTTGAAGCCGATGATGCGCTCGACCGTCGAGACGTGGCGGAAGCGCCAGAAGCGGAACGCCGTCTCCAGGTCGACCAGCTTCTCGGCCAGCTCGTACAGCGCCCAGTGGTGCTGCGGGTCGCGGTAGACGGCGAGCCAGGCCGCCATCACGCTGTCGTCGTGGACGGTGGGGCGGGTGGGGTCGGCGGCCAGGCGTTCCGGCGCCACCGCCAGGCCCGAGCGCGCCAGCAGGCGCACGGCCTCGTCGTAGATGGAGGGCGCGTGCAGCTCCCGGTCCAGGCGCGCATGGTGCTCGGGCACCGGCTCGTGCACGGCCAGCATGGCCGGGTTCTTGTTCCCCAGGATGAATTCCAGCTCGCGGTACTGGAAGGACTGGAAGCCGGACGACGAGGCCAGGTAGGGCCGGATGGCGCTGTACTCGGGCGGCGTCATCGTGGCCAGCACGTCCCAGGCGTGCACCAGCTGGTCCATGATGCGCGCCACCCGCGCCAGCATCTTGAAGGCCGGCGGCAGGTCGTCGGCGCGGAGGTGGGTGCGCACGGCCTGCAGCTCGTGCAGCATCAGCTTGATCCACAGCTCGCTGGTCTGGTGCTGGACGATGAACAGCATCTCGTTGTGGTCGGGCGAGCGCGGGTGCTGGGCCGACAGGATCTGCCCCAGGCCCAGGTAGTCGCCGTAGCTCATGCTGCGGCTGAAGTCCATCTGCGCGCCGTGCCACGCGGCCGCGCCCTTGTCCGCTTGCTGGTCCTTGCCGGAATCGCTCATGCGCGCCTCCTCAGGTCACGGCGCCGCGCGCGGCGGCGGCGTCGTAGGTCTCGTTGTCGAGGATGTCGGCCAGGATGTCGACCGCGTCCCAGACGTCGGCGAAGCGCGTGTACAGCGGCGTGAAGCCGAAGCGCATGATGCCCGGCTCGCGGTAGTCGCCGATCACGCCGCGCCGAATCAGCGCCTGCATCACCGCATAGCCGTGCGGATGCACGAAGCTGACGTGGCTGCCGCGTTCGGCGTGCGCGCGCGGCGTCACCAGGTCGAGCGGGTGCATCATGCAGCGCAGTTCCACCAGCGCGATGAACAGGTCGGTCAGCGCCAGCGACTTGGCGCGCAGCGCCTCCATCGTCGTCGCTTCGAAGATCTCCAGCCCGCACTCGACCAGGGCCAGCGACAGCACCGGCTGGGTGCCGCACAGGGCGCGGCCGATGCCGTTGGCGGCAGCGTAGCCATGCATCATCGCGAACGGCGCGGCGTGGCTCCACCAGCCGGTGAGGGGGTGGCGGAACGCCGCCTGGTGCTTGTCCGGCACCCAGATGAACGCCGGGGCGCCGGGGCCGCCGTTCAGGTATTTGTAGGTGCAGCCGACCGCGAAGTCGGCGCCGGCCGCGTGCAGGTCGACCGGCACCGCGCCGGCCGAGTGGGCCAGGTCCCAGACCGCCAGGGCCCCGCGCGCCTGTGCGCGCGCCGTCAGGGCCGCCATGTCGTGCTGGCGCCCGGTGCGGTAGTTGACGTGGGTGAGCATCAGCACGGCGCAGTCGGGGCCGATGGCGGCGTCCAGGTCTTCCGGGGCATCGACCAGGCGCACCGAGTAGCCGCGCTCGAGCCAGCGGGCCAGGCCGTCCGCCATATAGATATCGGTCGGGAAGTTGCTGCGCTCGGTCACGATGACCTTGCGCGCGGGGTCGCGCTCGTGCTGGATCGCCAGCGCCGCCGCCAGCGCCTTGAACAGGTTCAGCGACGTGGTGTCGGTGACGACGATCTCGCCCGGCTGCGCGCCGACCAGCGGCGCCAGGCGGTCGCCCAGGCGCTTCGGCATCGCGAACCAGCCGGCGTCGTTCCAGCTGCGGATCAGGTCCTGCCCCCATTCCTGCGCCACCACCTGCTGCGCGCGCGCCAGCGCCGTGCGCGGCCGGGCGCCCAGGGAGTTGCCATCCAAATAGATGACGCCGGGCGGCAGGTCGAAGCGCTCGCGCAGCGGCGCCAGCGGATCGGCGGCGTCGAGCGCCTGGCAGGCGGCACGCGGGTCGGCGGCCGCGAATGGGGAAGCGGGGATCATGCTTGTCCTTCGGGAATTCGGAGAGTTCTGGCTGTGGGCTGCGGCCCGGATTGCGAAGCGCGCAGTGTAGCAAGAAAACCCGACGAGGCCGACTTGAATTATTTGCAACAAAAAAATTTTCGAAATTTTTTCGCGAAATCCCTCAAGTTCCCGAAAAGCCCGCCGATAACCCAACCAGATGACCGGGATTGGGTAGTGGGGCGAAAAAATTTCAAAAAAAGTTTGCCGGAACCCTAAAGTTCCTGAAAACGCCGCCGATAACGAGTCATGAGAGCCGGGAAAGACCGAAAAAAAATCGTCGGGCGACCCTAAAGTTCTCGAAAACGTTGACGTTAACCAACACAGACAGTGTTTTTTGAAACGTCGCGGCGGTACGAAACCCGCCGGATCTTCACCGTACATCTGCCCCTTCGCCATAGGGGAATCACCAGGCTTCCCGGGAGTTTGTCAGACAAACTCCTACGAAGTCTGTCGTCTTTTGCGGACGCAAAATACAGACGGGCGCCGATTCCCCAAAAGTTTCCCCACAGTCAGAATCTATCTCAACGGCAACACATAACGCCCTGAAGATACAGACCACGGAGAGATGAACATGACTGCGAACGACATGATGGCTGAAATCCGCGACGCCAACCTCAGCTACCTGATGCTGGCCCAGCAGATGATCCGCGCCGATAAGGTCACCGCGATCTTCCGCCTCGGCATCTCGGCCGACATCGCCGACCTGATCGAAGGCATGAGCAACGCCCAGATCCTCAAGCTCGCCGGCGGCAACATGATGCTGGCCCGCTTCCGCTTCGACGACAGCGCGATCCTGTCGATGCTGACCAGCCACACCAAGGACCGCACGCTGGCGCAGTCCCATGCGGCCATCCTGATGGCTGGGCAGCCGGCTGAAGAAATCGTTTAAAATTCTTTTCCGTTGGGGTGTTTCCAACCCCGGTTCTACGCTGCCGGCTTCGGTTGGCTGCCACGGCGCACACCGGGGTCAGAGCCCCTTGAAAAGCAATACCGGGCTCCGACCCCTGCCGGCCCCTACGGAGAAGAACAATGACCAAGAAAAGCGTCGTCTCGGAAGCCCAGGAAATCCAGCTGGCCATCGAACTGATCCAGCTCGGCGCGCGCCTGCAGTTGCTGGAAAGCGAAGTCTCGCTGTCGCGCGAGCGCCTGATCAAGCTGTACAAGGAACTCAAGGGCGTGTCGCCGCCGAAGGGCATGCTGCCGTTCTCGACCGACTGGTTCCTGACCTGGCAGCCGAACATCCATTCCTCCCTCTACATCAATATCTATAAATTCCTGGTCGAGCATGCGGGCGCCACCGGGATCGAGGCCGTCATGAAGGCCTACAAGCTCTACCTCGAACAGATGCCGCCGGCGCCAAGCGAGGAACCGGTGCTGTCGCTGACGCGCGCCTGGACCCTCGTGCGTTTCTTCCAGGGCAATATGCTGCTGCTGGCGCCGTGCTCGAAATGCCAGGGCAAGTTCGTCGTCAACGCGCTCGACCTGAACGACGATTACCAGTGCGGCCTGTGCCACATGCCTTCGCGTGCCGGCAAGACGCGCAAGGCCAAGGATGCCTCGCTGGCGGGCAACTGAGCGTTCGACACTTGATCGTCTTCCTCCTTTCCCCGAGGGGCAGGCCGTGACCGGTCCTGCCCCTCGCCGCATCCGCGGGCTGGCCGCGCTGCCGGCGCTGCGCGCGCTGCTGGCGCAGGTGCTCGCGTTCCCGCTGACGCTGCTCGCCACCTGGCTGCTGGCGCGCGCCGGCGTGCTGGGCGGGGAGGGGGGCGCCACCTGGTTCGCCGTCGCGCTGCTGCAGGGCGCCTGGGCCGCGCTGGTGTCCTGGCGGCTCCGGCTGGCCAGCTGGTGGCGCGCGATCGGCCTGCTGTTCCCGGTCGCCGTGCTGGCCGCCAGCGCCGGCGCCACCGCGTTCGACCTGCCGCCGGCGCTGTTCCTGGCGGTGTTCGTGCTGCTGCTGCTGGTGTACTGGTCGACCTTCCGCACCCAGGTACCGTACTACCCGTCCGGCAAGGGCGCCTGGGACCTCGTCGCCCAGCAATTGCCGCAGGACCGGCCGCTGGACGTCATCGACATCGGCAGCGGCCTGGGCGGCTTCGTGCTGGACCTGGCCCGGCGCCGTCCGGACTGCCGGGTCAGCGGCATCGAGCTGGCGCCGCTGCCGTGGCTGGCGAGCCGCTTGCGCGCGCTGCTGGCGAACAGCCGCGCCCGTTTCCTGCGCGGCGACTACGAGGACTTGAATTTCGGTCACTACGACGTGGTGTTCGCCTACCTGTCGCCGGCGGCCATGGGCGCGCTGTGGCGCAAGGCCGAAGCGGAAATGCGGCCGGGGACGATGCTGCTGAGTTATGAATTCATCATCGACGACCGACCGCCGGATTTTAGTTTTGTAACCACTGATAGCAAGAAAATCCTCCATCTCTGGCACTTTTGAACCACATTCCGGCGGTTTTACTTGCCCAGTGGCCATTCTCAAGCTAATCTAGTTCCCTACGTAAATATTTCTCTTTGGATTCAGCAGCTTGCATCCAAACCGGGCGCGTTCCCGGATTCACAGATCGGGAGTCCCGTGTTTGTCATTGTTGGTTACGTCATCGTCGTCGCGTCCGTCATCGGCGGATTCGTCCTGAGCGGCGGCCATGTGGCCGCGCTCATGCAGCCGCTGGAAGTGCTGATGATCGGCGGCGCCGCCGTCGGCGCCTTCTTCGTCGGCAATACCCCCAAGGCCGTCAAGGCCACCATGAAGGCGCTGCCGAGCCTGTTCAAGGGTTCGAAGTACACGCGCGAGATGTACATGGAACTGATGTCGCTGATGTTCGACGTCCTGTCCAAGGTCCGCAAGGAAGGCCTGATGTCGATCGAGGGCGACATCGAAAGCCCGGAGCAGAGCCCGGTGTTCTCGAAATACCCGATGGTCCTGGCCGACCACCACATCGTCGAATTCATCACCGATTACCTGCGTTTGATGGTTTCCGGCAACATGGATGCCTTCCAGATCGAAAACCTGATGGACAACGAGATCGAGACCCATCACCATGAGGGTCATGTCCCGGCGCAGTGCATCGCCAAGCTGGGCGACGGCCTGCCGGCGTTCGGCATCGTGGCGGCGGTGATGGGCGTGGTGCACACCATGGAATCGGTGGGCGCGCCGCCGGCCGAGCTGGGCATGCTGATCGCGCACGCGCTGGTCGGCACCTTCCTCGGCATCCTGCTGGCCTACGGCTTCGTCGGCCCGCTGGCCAGCCTGCTGGAGCAGAAGCTGGAAGAGTCGACCAAGATGTTCCAGACCGTGAAGGTGACGCTGCTGGCCAGCCTGAACGGCTATGCCCCGGCGCTGGCCGTGGAATTCGGCCGCAAGGTGCTGTACTCGACCGAGCGTCCGACGTTCGCGGAACTGGAAGACCATATCAAGAAAGCGAAGAGCAAATAATGGCTGACGAAGGCCAGAAGCCCATCATCGTCAAGCGCATCAAGAAGGGCGGCCATGGGCACCATGGCGGCGCCTGGAAGATCGCCTATGCCGACTTCGTGACGGCGATGATGGCGTTCTTCCTGCTGATGTGGCTGCTCGGGTCGACCACCAAGGGCGACATGGAAGGCATCGCCGAATTCTTCAAGACCCCGCTGAAGGTCGCGCTGCAGGGCGGTTCCGGCTCGGGCGACAGCACCACGATCCTGCAGGGCGGCGGCCAGGACCTGACGCGCCGCGCCGGCCAGGTCAAGCGCGGCGAGGTGGCGCCGGACAAGAAGGTCTACGACATGAAGTCGGCGCGCGCGCTGGTCGAGCAGGAAGAGGCGAACCGCCTGAAGGTGCTCAAGGAGCGCATCGAGCAGACCATCACGGCCAACCCGCTGCTGCGCAAGTACAAGAACCAGCTGCTGCTGGACATCACCACCGAGGGCCTGCGCATCCAGATCGTCGACGAGAAGAACCGCCCGATGTTCGCCACCGCCAGCGCCGAGCTGCAGCCGTATGCGCGCGACATCCTGGACGTGCTGGGCCTGGTGCTGAACGACGTGCCGAACCGCATCAGCCTGTCCGGCCATACCGACGCCACGCCCTACATGACGGCGGCCGGCTACAGCAACTGGGAACTGTCGGCCGACCGCGCCAACGCCTCGCGCCGCGAACTGCTGCGCGGCGGCATGTCGGA
This sequence comes from uncultured Massilia sp., assembly GCF_913773735.1. Taxonomy (GTDB): domain Bacteria; phylum Pseudomonadota; class Gammaproteobacteria; order Burkholderiales; family Burkholderiaceae_D; genus Telluria. The sequence goes on along the minus strand of NZ_CAJYEB010000037.1, from coordinate 102,127 downwards.
CGCCAGGATGCTGCGCGTGGTGGGCCTGGCCGATGCCGCCCACCTCGACCGCAAGGATCCGTTCAACCCGATCAACCGCCGCATCAGCATCCTGGTCATGAACAAGCGTACCGAGGAAGCCGTGCTGCGCGACGGCACCGGGCTGGACGTGTCGGGCGAAGACCCGGACGCGGCCATCAAGGCGGTCGCCGGGGCCACCGGCGGCGGGCTGGCGCCGGAGGCGACGGACCAAGCGGCGGAAAAGAAGTAGAGGGCGCAACGCCCGGGAGGACGCGATGACAAGAAAAAAGATACTTGGGTCACATGTGAAGCGCCTGCTGTCGGGCGTCTCCGCCCATGGCCGGCGCCACCTGACCGAGGTCGAGACCGATCTCGTGCAGACCACGCTGCTGCTCGAGGAGGCCGTCGAGAAGCTGACGTCCAGCTTCATGGCGATCCACAGCACCGTCGAGGCCAGCCAGGCGGCGATCGACCGCCTGGTCGCGGGCCAGGCCCCGACGGCCGAGGAAAGCGCGCGCCTGGCGGCGATGTCGGGCGAGATCGGCCAGCACGTGAACACGGCCATCACCAGCATGCAGTTCCAGGACATGACCAGCCAGCTGCTCGACCGCACGCTGCGCCGCGTGACCGGCCTGCGCGAATTCCTCACCACGCTCAGCGAGCACGGCGCGGACATCCTGCCGGAATCGGACAGCGACGAGATCGTGGAACGGCTGGGCAAGGTCAGCATGGCGCTGGCCATCCAGTCGCTGGAACTGCGCAGCATGCTGCGCAAGTCGGTGGAGCAGAAGCACCTCGAAAGCGGCGACGTGGAGTTGTTCTGACGGCGATACTGAAATCATGGGGTCAGAGCCCGGTTCATCCGGGTGGGCTCTGACCCCATCTGACTAGAAAAAAGTACGAATTTAGTGATCAGGTCAGAATCCGGTTTTACAATCCGATATTGACACCCAAAAAACTGTGGCTGGGCAACCGGCGCGTATGAAAACCGGGGTCGGAGCCCCTAAAAGAAGAACCGGGCTCCGACCCCCAGCGGGCTTGCCCCAGGAGCAAACAAACATGGCAAAAACGATTCTTGCGGTCGACGATTCGAGTTCCCTGCGCCAGATGGTGGCGTTCAGCCTGAAGGCCGCCGGCTACCAGGTGGTGGAAGCCGTCGACGGCCAGGACGGCCTGGAAAAGGCGAAAAACCAGAGCGTCGACCTGGTGCTGACGGACCAGAACATGCCCAAGATGGACGGCCTCATGCTGATCAAGGCCCTGCGCGGCTTGCCGGAGTACCAGAAGACCCCGATCCTGATGCTGACCACCGAGTCGTCCGACGAGATGAAGCAGAAGGGCCGCGCGGCCGGCGCCAATGGCTGGCTGGTCAAGCCGTTCGACCCGCAGCGCCTGATCGAGGTGGTCAAGAAAGTCATCGGCTAAGACGCGACAACGTAGACGACAGACCCATCATGACCATCGACATCAGCCAGTTTTACCAGGTCTTTTTCGACGAAGCGGAAGAGCTGCTCGCCGAAATGGAACGTTTGCTGCTGGCCGTCGACATCGCCGCGCCGGACGCGGAAGACCTGAACGCGATCTTCCGTACCGCCCACTCGGTCAAGGGGGGCGCATCGACGTTCGGCCTGAACGACATGAGCGAAGTGACGCACGTGCTCGAATCCCTGCTGGACCGGATCCGCAAGGGCGAAATGGCGCTCACGGCCCAGCACGTGGACGCCTTCCTGGCCGCCAAGGACATCCTCAAGATGCAGCTCGACGGCCACCGCAACGGCGCCGACGTCGACCAGGACGCCGTCGCCAACGTGCGCATGGTGCTGCACGACCTGTCCGAAGGCGTCGTGCCGGCGCACCAGCCGACCGTGCCGTCCTTCCTGCACGCCGAGCAGAAGCAGCAGGTCAGCGAAGGCGCGCACCGCTACAAGATCGAACTGCCCGACCTGGCCAAGCGCGACATCGACGCCCTCGTCGACGAACTGGGCCTGCTGGGACGCGTCTCGGTCGTGCCGCTGGAGGCCGGACGCACGGCGCTGATCATCATGACGCACGAGAGCCTGGACGACATCGTCGCCATCTGCTCCTTCGTGCTCGATCCGGACGACCTGAAGATCTTCGAGGCGCCGCCGCTCACGCCCGAGCAGCGCGCCAGGGAGGCGGCGGAACGCGCGCGCATCGAGGAAGAGCAGGGCTACGGCTTCTTCGACCCGGCCGACGACGGTGCGCCGGCCCAGGCCGCCGGCACCTCGGAAGACGAGCTCGGCTACGGCTTCTTCCAGCCGATCGAGCAGATCCGCCGCGAGGCCGGCATCGTCGCCGACGCGCCGGGCCAGCACGACGTCCACGAGCACGCGGCGCCGACCCAGGAGGCGCTCGACGCCGCCGCCGAGAAGAAGGCGGCCAAGAAGGCGGCCGACGCCGCCCACGCCCAGGCCGAATCGAGTTCGATCCGCGTGTCGATCGAGAAGGTCGACCAGCTGATCAACCTGGTCGGCGAACTGGTGATCACGCAGGCCATGATCGAGCAGCGCAGCGACGGCCTCGATCCGATGCTGCACCAGCGCCTGCTGCAATCGGTGTCGCAGCTGACCCGCAACACGCGCGACCTGCAGGAAGCCGTGATGTCGATCCGCATGATGCCGATGGACTTCGTGTTCTCGCGTTTCCCGCGCATGGTGCGCGACCTGGCCGGCAAGCTCGGCAAGAAGGTCGACTTCATCACCAACGGCGCCGCGACCGAACTGGACAAGGGCCTGATCGAGCGCATCGTCGATCCGCTGACGCACCTGGTGCGCAACTCGATCGACCACGGCATCGAACTGCCGGCCGCACGCAGCGCCGCTGGCAAGACCGAGGCGGGACGGCTGTTCCTGTCGGCGGCCCACCAGGGCGGCAACATCGTGATCGAGGTGGCCGACGACGGCGGCGGCCTGAACCGCGAGCGGATCCTCGCCAAGGCGAAGGAGAACGGCCTGGCCGTGTCCGACGACATGCCTGACGCCGACGTCTGGCAGCTGATCTTCGCGCCCGGCTTCTCGACCGCCGAGATCGTCACCGACGTGTCCGGCCGCGGCGTGGGCATGGACGTCGTCAAGCGCAACATCACGGCGCTGGGCGGCACCATCGACATCCGCTCCGCGCGGGGCTTCGGCACCACGATCCTGATCTCGCTGCCGCTGACGCTGGCGATCCTCGACGGCATGTCGATCCGCTGCGGCGAGGAGGTCTACATCCTGCCGCTCGGCTTCGTGGTCGAGTCGCTGCAGCCGGCGCGCGCCGACGTCAAGGAGATCGCCGGCCAGGGCCGCGTGGTCAAGGTGCGCGGCGACTACCTGCCATTGATTCCGCTGTACCAGATGTTCAACATCGAGCCGCGCATCACCGACCCGTGCCAGGGCATCCTGGTCATCCTCGAGACGGAAGGGCGCAAGGCCGCGCTGTTCGTCGACGAGCTGGTCGGCCAGCAGCAGGTGGTGGTGAAGAACCTCGAAGCGAACTACCGCAAGGTGGCCGGGATCTCCGGCGCCACCATCCTCGGCGATGGCGGCGTGGCGCTGATCCTGGACGTGGCCGCGCTGCTGCGCGCGTCGCGCCAGTTGACCGACGAATCGGTCGTCTCGTGAATCGCATCATCCCATTTTCTGACTAGGAACCGACATGTCCACCCAACCGACCACCAAGACCGACAACCACGACGGCAGCGGCAGCGAATACCTGGCCTTCACCCTCGGCTCCGAGGAGTACGGCATCGACATCCTGAAAGTGCAGGAAATCCGCGGCTACGAAGCGGTGACCCGCATCGCCAACGCGCCGGAATTCATCAAGGGCGTGATCAACCTGCGCGGCATCATCATCCCGGTGGTGGACATGCGCATCAAGTTCAAGCTCGGCACCCCGACCTACGACCAGTTCACCGTCGTGATCATCCTGAACATCGGCGGCCGCATCATGGGCATGGTCGTGGACAGCGTGTCGGACGTGACCACGCTGACCCCGGACCAGGTCAAGCCGGCCCCGGAAATGGGCACCGCGTTCAATTCCGAGTACCTGATGGGCCTGGGCACCGTCGACGAGCGCATGCTGATCCTGATCGACATCGACAAGCTGATGTCGTCCAGCGAAATGGGCCTGATCGACCGCATGGCGGCCTGACAAGGCAACGGCGCCAGGGACGCATGCGGGCCCGCGCGGCCCGCGAACCAGACCAACCCCGAGGAAAAACGTGGCGCTCACCACCAAACAGCATGCCAGGCAGGAAGCCGGCAAGGAATTCGACTTCACGCGCGCCGACTTCGAGCGCGTGCGCGGCCTGATCTACCAGCGCGCCGGCATCTCGCTGGCCGACAGCAAGCAGGAAATGGTCTACAGCCGCCTGGCGCGCCGCCTGCGCGCCACCGGCATCGCGTCCTTCGCGACCTATCTCGACAGCCTCGAGGGCAACCGCATGCCGGGCGAGTGGGAATCCTTCGTCAACGCGCTGACCACCAACCTGACCTCGTTCTTCCGCGAAGCCCACCACTTCCCGCTGCTGGCCGAACACGTGCTCAAGGCGAAGCGCCAGCACGGCACGCCGCTGACGATCTGGTGCTCGGCCAGCTCGACCGGCGAGGAACCGTACTCGATCGCGATGACGCTGTGCGAGGCGTTCAACACCCTGACGCCGCCCGCCACCATCGTCGCCACCGACATCGACACCAACGTGCTGGCCACGGCCAGCGCCGGCGTCTACCCGCAGGAACGCGTGGAGAAGCTGGAGCCGGAACGCCTGCGCCGCTTCTTCCTGAAAGGGAAGGGCGCCCAGGAAGGCCTGGTGCGCGTGCGCCCGGAGCTGCGCCAGCTGATCACCTTCCGCCAGCTGAACCTGCTGTCCGACGACTGGCCGGTGCGCGGCCCGTTCGACGCGATCTTCTGCCGCAACGTGATGATCTATTTCGACAAGGCCACGCAGCGCAAGATCCTGTCGCGCTTCGTGCCGCTGATGAAGCCGGACGCGCTGCTGTTCGCCGGGCACTCCGAGAATTTCCTGTACGTCTCCGACGCGCTGCGCCTGCGCGGCAAGACGGTCTACGAACTGAGCTAGCCGGAGCCCCATGGAAACCAACAGCCAGTTCGCCAGCAACGTCTACTACGACCGCACCTTCGACTGCGAGGCCGCCAAGATCTTGCCGGGAGAGTATTACTACACGTCCAAGGACATGCTGATCGTCACGGTGCTGGGCTCCTGCGTCTCGGCCTGCATCCGCGATCGCGTCAAGGGCCTGGGCGGCATGAACCACTTCATGCTGCCCGATGGCGGCGAGCCCGGCAATCCGGTGTCGGCGTCGATGCGCTACGGCACCTACGCGATGGAAGTGCTGATCAACGACCTGCTCAAGGCCGGCGCCCGGCGCGAGCACCTCGAAGCCAAGGTGTTCGGCGGCGGCGCCGTGCTGCGCGGCTTCTCGGCCATGAACGTGGGCGAGCGCAACGCCGCCTTCGTCGTCCAGTTCCTCAAGACCGAGCGCATCCCGGTGCTGGCCCAGGACTTGAACGACATCTACCCGCGCAAGGTGTATTTCTTCCCGCGCACGGGCAAGGTGCTCGTCAAGAAATTAACGCAAACCCATAACGATACGCTGGTGCAACGCGAACGCGACTACGCCAGCCGCCTCAAGGTCGCGCCCGTGGGAGGCGCCATCGACCTGTTCTGACGAGAAAGGCACAGACCATGACAGCCAACAAGATCAAAGTCGTGATCGTGGACGATTCCGCCCTGATCCGCAGCGTGATGTCCGAGATCGTGAATTCGCAGCCCGACATGGAAGTCGTCGGCGTGGCGCCCGATCCGCTCGTCGCGCGCGACCTGATCAAGCGCACCAACCCCGACGTGCTGACGCTGGACGTCGAGATGCCGAAGATGGACGGCCTCGACTTCCTCGAAAAACTGATGCGCCTGCGCCCCATGCCGGTGCTGATGGTGTCGTCGCTGACCGAGCGCGGTTCCGAGATCACCATGCGCGCGCTGGAACTGGGCGCCGTCGATTTCGTCACCAAGCCGAAGATCTCGATCCAGTCCGGCATGCGCGAGTACACCGAATTGATTACCGATAAGATCCGCGCCGCCGCGCGCGCGCGCGTCAAGGCGCGCAGCCTGCACGCGCCGGCCCCCGCCGGCGAGCTGCCCCAGCTGCGCAGCCCGCTGACGTCGTCCGAGAAGCTGATCATCATCGGCGCCTCCACCGGCGGCACCGAGGCGATCCGCGAATTCCTGATGCAGATGCCGTCCGACTGTCCCGGCATCCTGATCGCCCAGCACATGCCGGAAGGCTTCACGACCTCGTTCGCGCGGCGGCTGGATTCGCTGTGCCGGATCAGCGTCAGCGAAGCCCAGGGCAACGAGCGCGTGCTGCCGGGCCATGCCTACATCGCGCCGGGCCACTCGCACCTGCTGCTGCGCCGCTCGGGCGCCAACTACATGACGCACATCGAGCAGACCGAGCCGGTCAACCGCCACCGTCCGTCGGTGGACGTGCTGTTCCGTTCGGCGGCCCAGGCGGCCGGCAAGAACGCCGTCGGCGTGATCCTGACGGGCATGGGCAAGGACGGCGCACAGGGTATGCTGGAAATGAAGGCCGCGGGCGCCTACAATTTCGCCCAGGACGAGGCGTCCAGCGTAGTATTCGGTATGCCGCGCGAAGCGATCGCGATCGGCGCCGCGCACGAGGTGGCGGCGTTGACGGCGTTGCCGGGACTGGTGCTGGGCCACCTGGCGGCGCACGGCGGACGGGCGTTGCGCGTTTGATCCGCGCAATAGGCTTTCGCAGGGGTTTTATCGCCGTAGAGCAACAAAAATGCTATGCTTAGGCCTGCTGGCGCAGTGCCGAATCCAACCAACATAAATAGATTTAGAGAATCAACGGAGTATTTCATGGCTGATCCAAAGATGCGTTTTTTAGTTGTTGACGATTTCTCGACGATGCGACGCATCGTCCGGAATCTGTTGAAAGAACTGGGTTACGCCAACGTCGACGAAGCCGAGGACGGCGTCATGGCACTGGCAAAGCTGCGCAGCGAGCAATTCGACTTCGTGGTGTCGGACTGGAACATGCCGAACATGGACGGCCTGACCATGCTGCAGAACATCCGCGCCGATCCCGCGCTGGCCAAGCTGCCGGTGCTGATGGTCACCGCCGAAGCCAAGAAGGAAAACATCATCGCCGCCGCCCAGGCCGGCGCCAACGGCTACGTCGTGAAGCCTTTCACCGCCGCCACCCTGGACGAGAAGCTGAACAAGATCTTCGAAAAGATGGAAAAGGCTGCCTGAGATGAGCGAGCACATCGCCGAGCCGGCCTCGCACGAGGAAGTGCTGAGCCGGATCGGTCACATGACCCGCGCGCTGCACGAGAGCTTGCGCGGGCTGGGGCTGGACAAGCTGATCGAAAAGGCCGCCAGCGACATCCCGGATGCGCGCGATCGTCTCGACTACGTGGCGCGCCTGTCGGAAGATGCCGCCAAGCGCGTGCTGGACGCCACCGATGCGGCCAATCCGCTGCAGGACGGCATCGACGACCGTGCCGGTGAACTGAGCCGTTCCTGGCAGGCGCTGCTGGACGCGCCGCCGGGCTACGCGGCCCAGGGCGCCGACCAGCGCTGGCGCGCGCTGGCCGCGCAGACCATCGCCAGCCTGGAGGCCTCGCGCGGCGCCGCCAGCGCCACCAAGGGGCACCTGATGGACATCATGATGGCCCAGGACTTCCAGGACCTGACCGGCCAGGTGATCAAGCGCATCACCGGCATCGCCCAGAACCTGGAAAAGCAGCTCGTGCAGGTGCTGGTCGATTTCGCTCCGGAAGAGATCAAGCGCGAGCTGGACAACGGCTTGCTGAACGGTCCGCAGATCAATCCCGAAGGCAAGAGCGACGTCGTGGCCGACCAGGGCCAGGTCGACGACCTGCTCGACAGCCTCGGCTTCTGACGCAGCCTGCCGACGCAGTACCGGGCGGCGCCCGCCGCCCTTTCCCCTGGCTTCACCGGCATCGCGACAAGACATGCACCAGACCAACTTCATCGTCCGTGAGCCCTTGCTCGATCCGCAGCAGCGCGTCGTCGGCTACGAACTCGGCTGGCAACAGCAGTACGGCCTGGACGTGCGCAGCGCCGACCTCGAGTCGCTGGTCGGCTTCGTTGCCGACCATCTCGTCGATGCCGAGCGCGGCTGGCTGCTGCGCGACAAGCTGCTGTTCCTCGACGCCGTCCCCGCCATGTTCTCGCTCGACGCCCTGCATGCGCTGCCGCCCGAGCGCACCGTGCTGTCGGTGCACCTGCGCGACCTGGTCGACGTCGACGCCCGCGCCGCCGCCCAGGCCCTGCGCGCCGGCGGCGTCGGCATCTCGCTGCGCGGCGCCGACCTCAAGATCCTGGGACGCAACCTGTCCGTGATCGCGTCCTGGGCCGAGGTGCGCTTCAACGGCGAGGACGTCGCCGCCCAGGCGCGCACCTACGCGGCCGTCAAGCAGGCGTCGCTGCGCATGGTGGGACGCCCGGTCGCCAGCTGGTCCGACTTCGACGCCTGCGCGGCGCTGGGCCTGGACGCCTTCGTCGGCAAGCTGCACCTGACCCCGCGCAGCGGCCCGCCGGTCAAGGGCATGAACCCGAGCCAGACGATCATCCTGCAACTGATGCAGATGGTGCAGAACAACGAGGACGTGCCGAAGATCGAGGCGGTCATCAAGCGCGACCCCGCGCTGATCTACAAGCTGCTGCGCTTCATCAATTCGGCGGGCTTCGGCGCCGGCCGCGACATCCAGTCGCTGCGCCAGGCCATCGCCATGCTCGGCTATGCGCCGCTGTACCGCTGGCTGGTGCTGCTGCTGGCGACGGCGAGCGCCAGCGGCTATTCGCCGGTGCTGATGGAAACCGCCGTCGTGCGCGCGCGCCTGTGCGAGCTGCTGGGCTCGGCGGTGCTGGCGCCCGGCGAGGGCGAGCACCTGTTCGTGGCCGGCATGTTCTCGCTGCTGGACCGGCTGCTGGGCCTGCCGATGAAGGAAGTGCTGGACGCGATCCAGTTGCCGGAAGCGGTGGTGCAGGCGCTGCTGGCGCGCGAGGGCGTCTACGGCCCCTACCTGGCGCTGGCCGAGGCGTGCGAGCTGAATTCGACGCTGGTGGCCTCGATGGCCGCCGCGCTCGGGTTGAAGCCGCTGGAAGTGAACAAGGCGCATTTGTCGGCGCTGGCGTGGGCGCAGAACGTGGCAGCGTGAAAAGACGCGATATGGAATGACGTCGCCCCGGCGCAAGGCCGGGGCCCAATGCTTGCGTGCGCTGGATGCGCCTCGAACTTGGGCCCCGGCCTGCGCCGGGGCGACGCGAGGGAAACGGTCAGCGGCGCTGCTCGACCTTGGTGACCGCCCGGTCCAGGCTCTGGCGCATCTGCATCGACATGTTGGAAATCCGGCATCCCACCTGCACCTGCGCGCCCAGCAGGAAGGTGCGGAACGGCCGCAGCAGGCGCACCTCGAGGTCGGCCTGCACCACCAGCGACGGTCCCATCTCCAGTTCGACGTTCTCGATCTTCTTGCCGACGTAGAGTTCGAGCGCCTGTTCCGGCGTCGCGCGCAGGCCGACGCCGTTGCGCGAGAAGTCGTAGAGCGGCATGTCGAAGACCTTGCCCAGCAGCGTGAAGCGGGCGCCGTAGTTGCCGCCGACGGGCGTGTCGAGGCGCTGCTCGGCGCGCCGGTTCAGCACCAGGCACACCTCCGGGAAGGGCATCTGCACGCGCCTGCCGGCGCCGCGTACCATCGCCCAGTCCGCGTCCAGCTCGAACTGCATCTTGGCATTGCTGCCCAGCGCGGCGACGAAGGCGATCCTGCCCTCCGGCAGCGTGACGTCCTCGGCCAGGTCGAGCAGGAAGGTGCTGGCATCGGTGTCGATGGCGTCGATGCGCGCCATCGTGAAATCCCGTCCAGGCGGATAGACGGTCACGGCCTCGCCGGTGGCGGACAGCGTCGCCAGTGCATCGCCGATGTCGAACGGATCGCGCATTTCGTGCGCGATGCTGTTCAGGGTGATGCGCTCGACGGCGTCCGCTAAGCTGGGCGGGCCTTTGCGCATGGGCGCGAACGCGAGATCAGTCACGGTACCACTCCTTTTTACGGGGTTTGGGTAAAAAGCGGATTCCAGAGTCTAGCAAACACTGTTGATAATTTCTACAAATAAATTGCACAGAGGAATCTTTGTCAGATCTCGAGATTATCGATGAGACGCGTGGCGCCCAGTTTGGCGGCGGCCAGGACGACGAGGGGCGCGCCGGCAGCGTGTTCGTCGGCGCGCGGCGCCTGCAGGTTCATGCGCTTGCGGATCGCCACGTAGTCCGGCTGCCAGCCGCGCGCCGCCAGGCGGTCCATGGCGTCGCGCTCGAGGGCGGCCAGGTCCGGGTGGCCGGCGCGGGTCTGCTCGGCCACGTATTGCAGCGTCTGGTACAGGAACGGGGCTTCGGCGCGCTCATCGGCGGACAGGTAGCCGTTGCGCGAGGACAGCGCCAGGCCGTCCGTGGCGCGGAAGGTTTCGGCGCCGATGATCTCGGTGGGCAGCGCGAACTGGCGCGCCATGTTACGCACGATCATCAGTTGCTGGTAATCCTTCTTGCCGAACACGGCCACGCGCGGCTGCACGCAGGAGAACAGCTTGGTGACGACCGTGCAGACGCCGTTGAAGAAGCCGGGGCGGAACTCGCCTTCGAGGATGTTGCCGAGGTCGTCCGGCGGCTGCACGCGGTATTCCTGCGGTTCCGGGTACAGGTCCTTCTCGGTCGGCGCGAACAGCACGTAGACGCCTTCCTTTTCCAGCTTCTCGACGTCGGCCTGGAAGGTGCGCGGGTATTTGTCGAAGTCTTCGTTCGGGCCGAACTGCAGGCGGTTGACGAAGATCGAGGCGACGACCGGGTCGCCGTGCTTGCGCGCCAGGCGCATCAGCGACAGGTGGCCTTCGTGCAGGTTGCCCATGGTCGGCACGAAGGCGGTGCGCAGTTGTCCGCGCAGCTGGTCGCGCAGTTCGTCGATGGTGGAAATGATTTTCATGGTGGTATCAAGCGTTGGCACGCGCGCTCAGGCCGGGGAATAGGCCAGGCGCACGTAGATAGGCGCGAAAGGTTCGGCCTGGGTAATTTCGATCAGGGTTTCCTTGGCCAGTTCGAGCATCGCCACGAAGTGGACGACGACGACCGGCACCCCGGCATGGCCGCCGAACAGTTCCGAGAATTCGACGAAGCGCGCCCCCTGCAGCATGCGCAGGATGGCCGACATGTGCTCGCGCACCGACAGTTCCTCGCGGCCGATGCGGTGGTGCTGGGTGAGCTTGGCGCGCCGCAGCACGTCCATCCAGGCGCGCTGCAGGTCGTGCGGATCGACGTCCGGCCACAGCGGCGCCAGCCCCTGCTCGATCGGCAGGGCGGGGCGCAGGAAGTCGCGGCCCTCCTGCGGCAGGGTGCCCAGCTGCTGGGCCGCCAGCTTGATCTGCTCGTAGTCCAGCAGGCGGCGCACCAGTTCGGCGCGCGGGTCGCCCACGTCCTCGACCAGGTCGTCCTGGCGCTTGGGCAGCAGCATGCGCGACTTGATCTCGATGAGCATCGCCGCCATCAGCAGGTATTCGGCCGCCAGTTCGAGGTTGTGCTTGCGGATCTGCTCGACGTAGTCCAGGTATTGCAGCGTGACCTGGGCCATCGGGATGTCGAGGATGTTGAAGTTCTGCTTGCGGATCAGGTACAGCAGCAGGTCGAGCGGTCCCTCGAAGGCGTCCAGGAACACCTCGAGCGCGTCGGGCGGGATGTACAGGTCGGTGGGCAGGCGCAGCAGCGGCTCGCCGTACAGGCGCGCGATCGCGCTCTCGACGGCGTCGGGCGGCGCGGGCTCGCCGGGCGTGGCGCCGCCGCCGGCAACGGATCCGGCGCGCCCGTCGGGCGTCGCCTGCTCGGACGTCATCGTCGCCGGCCTCGGATGGGGTCAGGTGCCGTTCAGAGCTTGGTCTGGTACGGGTAGGCCTGCTGGCGCAGGCGCGATTCGTTCAAGCGGCGCTGCTCGTCCAGCGAGATCGGCGCCTTGTCCCACAGCAGGGCGCGGCCGGCCTGCTGGCGTTCTTCCATGCCGGGCGTCTTTTCCTTCAGTTCGCGGATGAACTTGGTGTGCTCGGATTCGTACATCGTGTCTTTCTTGGACATGTTCGTGGCTTTTCTGTGGGTCGAAACACACGGCGGTGCGTGGCGCACCGCCGCGTCATGCAAAGGTGAAATGATACCCGCTGCTCAGGCGTCCGGGTGCAGGGCGTTGAGCTGGCGGGCGATGATGTCGTGGTTGAGCCACAGCACCGGCGCGATCTTCTCGGCCGCGCCGTGGAACATCAGCGGGCCGGCGCCTTCCAGCACGAGGGCCGACAGGTGGTCGGTGATCAGCGCCTTCTTGTCCGCGTGCAGCGAGGTGATCTCGTCCGAGGTGCCGATCATCAGGTCGGCCAGCTCCGGCGTGTTGTCCATCGGCCAGGCTTCGAAATTGCGGAACGTGGCGCTCGTCGGCGTCTGCAGGTAGGCTTCGAGCTTGTCGAGGATCGATTGCAGCGACACGCCTTCGCCCAGCAGGGCCTGGCAGGCATCCCACTGCTGCTGCGCCCAGGCGCCGCCGCCCTCTTTCTTGAGGGCGGTCAGCAGCGGGAACAGCGACAATTCGACGCCGACGAAGATGTCGGACGAATTGGTGCGGATTTCCGGGCAGTTGAACACGGTCGCCGCGACCCCCTGGTTCCAGGCCGCGGTGGCGATCGATTCCAGGCGCATCTTGGCATAGCCCTGGGTGTAGTTGGTATAGGTCTGCCAGGTGTAGTCGTCGCCGATCAGCACCTCGGTGCCGTGGTAGCCGTAGGCCGTGTAGCGCACCTGGCCGCCCTTGGCCTCGACGCGCGCGCGGATGCCGCCGGAGGCGTCGATCAGGTAGTTCAACGTGTTGGCGGTGACTTCGTCGAAGTTCATCAGGATCAGCTTGCCCAGGTCGCTGTCCAGCAGCGCGCGCGAGGACATGAAGCGCTCGCCGCGGCCCTTGTAGATGCGGTTGGCGATGGCCAGGAAGGCCTTGATCTTCGGGATGCCGCCGGCCATGGTGTGGGCGAAGAAGACGTTGGCGCCGTCCGGCACCAGCTTGTCGATCTCGGTCATCGCCTGGCGCGCGGACGCGGTGAAGCGGGCGACGCCGGCCTGGCGGCAGGCTTCGATCTTGTCCCAGTCCAGCTTGTCGTCCTGCCAGCTCTTGAGGGTGATACCGGACAGCATCTCGGTCGGATTCCGTTCGCCCGGCGGGGCATCCATGTCGAAGCCGGCCATCAGCGGCACGTTCACGATGCGGCCGCCCAGCTTGGCTTCCGCTTCCGCGTGTTCCTCGGGCGTGAGCGCGCGCAGGCTGCCATCGTCGTTGCGGCGGCCGACCGTGATGCCGACGATCGTCATGCCGGCGGCGCGCGCCTCGTCGATCAGGCCGTTCACATAGCCGCGGCCGAACAGCTCGCCGAACAGGACGAATACGTCGCCCTGGCGGAACAGGTTCGCGTGGGGGATGTGTCGAAGGGCTTGGTATGCGGTCATATTCTTATCTACCACTCAAAAGGATGAAAGTCCGGACGCCGGGCGGCCCCATGCGTCCTGGTTTTTGAAAACAGCGCATTATACTGCCACTGGCGCGCAGAAATTGATGGTAACTTGGCAAGCGCCTCCCACCCCGTTCCCGCCACCCTGGAGGCGCATCATGAAACGATTCCTGTCCAGCTGCACGCTGATCGTCGCCGTATTGTCGGCCGCATGCACGACCCCGTCCAGCAGCCCGCCGGCCTCCGAGCCGGCGCCGGGGGCGGCGGCGAAGGCGCCGCCGATCGCGTGACGGTCGGCAGCGCAGGGGGCAGAGCCCGGTGTTGCTTTTAACAGGGCTCCGACCCCGGTGTCGACCCCGGTGTCGAACGAAGCCGCAACGTAGGGCGCGCACCCCGTGCGCACCGGACGCCGCCTAGCGAATCCGCATCCCCGGCTGCGCGCCCGACACCGGCTCCAGCAGGTAGAGTCCCGGATTGGCCTTCTCGTCCTTGGCGGACGCGCACAGCACCATGCCTTCGGACACGCCGAACTTCATCTTGCGCGGCGCCAGGTTGGCGACCATCACGGTCAGCTTGCCGATCAGCTGTTCCGGCTGGTAGGCCGACTTGATGCCGGAGAACACGTTGCGGTGGCGGCCTTCGCCCACGTCCAGCGTCAGGCGCAGCAGCTTGCTGGAGCCTTCGACGTGTTCGCAGTGGACGATCCTGGCCACGCGCAGGTCGATCCTGGTGAAATCGTCGATCGAGATTTCCGGGGCCAGTTCCTCGACGTCGGACGCGGCGGCGTCCGCCGGCGCGGCGGCCGAAGGCGCGGCCACGGCCGGCGCCGCTGCCGGCGCGGCAGGCTGGGCCGGCTTGTCGAACAGGTCGTCGATCATCTTGGCGTCGACGCGCTGCATCAGGTGGCTGTACGCATTGATCGTGCGGCCCAGCACGGCCGTGTGGACGCGCTCGCCCTGCGTGTCTTCCCAGGAATAGGCCGCGTCGCCCAGGAACTCGCGCACGCGCGCCGCCACGTGCGGCAGCACCGGCGACAGCATGATGGTCAGCTGGCGGAACAGGACCAGGGCGGTCGTGCAGACGTCGTGCAGCTCGGCGGTTTTGCTCTCGTCCTTGGCCAGGATCCAGGGCTTGTTCTCGTCGACGTAGCGGTTGGCGACGTCGGCCACTTCCATGATCTCGCGGATCGCCTTGCCGAATTCGCGCGCCTCGAAGCTGGCCGCGATCGACGCCTGGCGCTCGCCGTGCTCGCCGTTCATGGCGCGCGCGATCCATTCCCTGGCCTGGTCGGACAGGCCGGACGCCAGCTTGCCGTCGAACTTCTTGGCGATGAAGCCGGCGCAGCGGCTGGCGATGTTCACGTACTTGCCGATCAGGTCGCTGTTCACGCGCGCGACGAAGTCCTCGCCGGTGAAGTCCAGGTCCTCGACCTTGCTGTTGAGCTTGAAGGCCAGGTAGTAGCGCAGCCATTCCGGGTTCATGCCCAGTTCCAGGTAGCGCAGCGGCGAGATGCCGGTGCCGCGCGACTTCGACATCTTTTCGTTATTCACGGTCAGGTGGCCGTGGACGTTGACCTTCAGCTTGTCGATGACCGGGTGGCCGGAGAATTCCAGCATCGCCGGCCAGAACAGCAGGTGGAAGGACACGATGTCCTTGCCGATGAAGTGCACCTGCTCGGTGGCCGGGTCGTTCAGGAAGGCGTCGTAGTCGATGCCCTTCTTTTCGAAATAGTTCTTCAGGCTGGCCAGGTAGCCGACCGGCGCGTCCAGCCAGACGTAGAAGAATTTACCGGGGGCGTCCGGGATCGGGATGCCGAAGTAGGGCGCGTCGCGCGAGATGTCCCAGTCGGCCAGCTTCTCGCCGTCCTCGCCCAGCCATTCGGAGACCTTGTTGACCATTTCCGGCTGCAGGCGGCCCGGGGTGTTCAGCCACTGCTTGAGGAACTGGAAGCAGCGCGGATCGGACAGCTTGAAGAAATACTGTTCCGAGGGCTTGAGGATCGGGGTCGAGCCGGTGAACACCGAGTACGGGTTGATCAGCTCGGTCGGCTGGTAGGCGGCGCCGCAGACTTCGCAGTTGTCGCCGTACTGGTCCTTCGCATGGCACACCGGGCACTCGCCCTTGATGTTGCGGTCGGCCAGGAACATGCCCTTGGCCGTGTCGTAGAAACGGTCGACGGTCTTGGTGTAGATCAGGCCGGCGTCGCGCAGGCGGCGGTAGATGCCCTGCGACAGGTCGACGTTTTCCGGCGAATCGGTCGAATACCAGTTGTCGAAGGCGATGTGGAAGCCGTCCAGGTACTGGGCGCGGCCGGCGGCGATGCGCGCCACGAATTCCTGCGGCGTCACGCCTTCCTTCTCGGCGGCGATCATGATCGGGGTGCCGTGGGTGTCGTCGGCGCCGACGAAGTGCACGACGCGCTGCGCACCGCCGTCGTTCTGCATTCGCTGGAAGCGGACCCAGATGTCGGCCTGGATGTATTCCATCATGTGGCCGATGTGGAAGGCTGCGTTGGCGTAGGGCAGTGCGGTGGTGACGAACAGCTGGCGTGTCATGGTCGGGAAAGGGGGATCATGGATGAAAAAAAGCATTTTACCAGTGGATGACCATGAACGCGCAGGGGGGATCTTGCCGGATTTGCCGGTATGCCCGGGCGGCCGGGCTGATTTGCGCTAAACTTGCACATTACCTTCGGAGAACCCCATGAGCATTACCGCAGAAGGCGTCAAGGCCGCGCTGGCCGTCGTCGTCGACCCCAATACCAACAAGGACTTCGTTTCCTCCAAGTCCGTCAAGAACATCCAGGTCGACGGCGACAGCGTCGCCCTCGACATCGAACTCGGCTATCCGGCGAAGAGCCAGGCGGCCGCCATCCGTGCGTCCGTCGTGAACGCGCTGCGCGCCATGCCCGGCGTGGGCAATGTCAGCGTCAACGTCGTCACCAAGGTACTGTCGCACGCCGTGCAGCGCGGCCTGAAGGTGATGCCGAACGTCAAGAACATCATCGCCGTCGCCTCCGGCAAGGGCGGCGTGGGCAAGTCGACCACGGCCGTCAACCTGGCGCTGGCGCTGGCCGCCGAGGGCGCCTCGGTCGGCCTGCTGGACGCCGACATCTATGGTCCGTCGCAGCCGATGATGCTGGGCGTCAGCGGCCGCCCGATCAGCCTGGACAACAAGTCGATGGAGCCGCTCGAAGGCCATGGCGTGCAGGTCTCGTCGATCGGCTTCCTGATCGACCCGGACGAGCCGATGGTCTGGCGCGGCCCGATGGTCGTCCAGGCGCTGCACCAGCTGCTGGAACAGACCAACTGGAAGAACCTGGACTACCTGGTCGTCGACATGCCGCCGGGCACCGGCGACATCCAGCTGACCCTGGCGCAGAAAGTGCCGGTCACCGGCGCCGTGATCGTCACCACGCCGCAGGACATCGCCCTGCTGGACGCGCGCAAGGGCGTCAAGATGTTCGAGAAGGTCGGCATCCCGATCCTGGGCGTGGTGGAAAACATGAGCACCCACATCTGCTCGAACTGCGGCCACGTCGAGGAAATCTTCGGCGCCGGCGGCGGCGAGAAGATGTCGGCGGACTTCAATATCGAGTTCCTGGGCAAGCTGCCGCTGCAGCTGTCGATCCGCGAGCAGACCGATTCCGGCAAGCCGACCGTCGTGGCCGAGCCGGACGGCGCCGTGGCCGGCATCTACAAGGACATCGCGCGCAAGGTGGCCGTGAAGGTGGCGGAGCAGGCCAAGGACATGAGCGCGAAGTTCCCGACCATCGTCGTCAAGAACGACTGAGCCGGCCGTTCGCTACCGTGTGAAGCGTCGTCCCGGCGCGGGCCGGGATCCAGGTTTGCGTGCAGGACGACGCAACTGGATCCCGGGCCTGCGCCGGGACGACGCGCTTCTGCAATAGGCAAGACCATGCGCATCGCCGATATCCGCACCCGCCTGCGCGCCCTGGGCGCCCAGCCACTGCACGAGGACCGCGTCCTGCGCGACTGGGTCCGCGTGATGGACCACGACCGCGGCCGCCGCCGCCCCGACGATTTCCTGCCCAAGCCCGTGCGCGCAGCCCTGCCGCAGCTCGACGCCGAGCTGGACGCGCTGGCCCGCGTCGTCAGCGAGCATCCGGCCGGGGACGGCGCGGCGCGCCTGCTGGTGGGGCTGGCCGATGGCCAGGCGGTGGAGTCGGTGCTGCTGCCGCGCGACGGCGTGTGCGTGTCGAGCCAGGTCGGCTGCGCCGTCGGCTGCCGCTTCTGCATGACGGGCCGCGACGGCCTGCTGCGCCAGGTCACGAGCGGGGAAATCGTGGCCCAGGTCGTGCTGGCGCGGCGCCGCCGGCCGGTGAAGAAGGTCGTGTTCATGGGCATGGGCGAACCGGCGCACAACCTCGACAACGTGCTGGAGGCGATCGACCTGCTCGGCATCGAGGGCAATATCGCGCACAAGAACCTGGTGTTCTCGACCGTGGGCGACCTGCGCGTGTTCGAGCGCCTGCCGGCCGGCCGCGTGAAGCCGGCACTGGCCCTGTCGCTGCACACGACGAAGCCGGCGCTGCGCGCGCAACTGCTGCCGCGCGCGCCGCGCCTGGACCCGGCCGAACTGGTCGCGCACGGCGAGCGCTATGCGCGCCTGACCGGCTACCCGATCCAGTACCAGTGGACGCTGCTGGACGGCGTCAACGACGGCGAGGACGAGCTGGACGCCATCGTCGCGCTATTGCGCGGCAAGTATGCCGTGCTCAACATGATTCCCTATAACTTCAATCCGGGCCTGCCGTTCCGCCGGCCCGACTGGGGCCGGGCCCGCGCGATCGCCGCCCGCCTGCTCGGGCGCGGCGTGCTGACCAAGCTGCGCGACTCGGCCGGCCAGGACGTCGACGGCGGTTGCGGCCAGTTGCGGGCGCGCGCGGCGCCGGCGGTGCGCCCGCTGGTGCGGCACCGGGCGCCGGCAGCGCACGGCGGGCACGGGGTGCCGACGCGCGACACATGACATGTGCCTTGGCCCGGACGTAGGTGGGCCGCGCCACCTGATCACGCGTGACGCCTGCACGGTCCACGCCCCCTGGCCCGGCCGCAAGGCCCCGAGCAGCGTGGCGAAGCGCGCCGGCCGCGCTCGTCAGTGCGCCGCGACGGCTGCCTGGGCGTGCGCGTCGAACTGGCGCGCGCGCACGCGGTTGCGGCCGGCGCGCTTGGCTTCGTACATCAGTTCGTCCGCGGCGGCGATCAGGGCCTGCGGCGCGATGGCGCGGTCGGCCGCGAAGTCGGCGCTGGCCACGCCGAAGCTGGCCGTCGCCGCCAGTTCGTGGCCGCAGCAGTCGATGCGCTGGGCGGCGCAGGCGGCGCGGATGCGCTCGGCCAGTTCGCAGGCGCCGCTCAGGCGGGTCTCCGGCAGGATGATCAGGAATTCCTCGCCACCGTAGCGCACCACCGTGTCGACCGAATCGCGCGTCAGCGCCTGCAGCAGGGTGGCGAAGCCGCGCAGCAGGGTGTCGCCGGCCTGGTGGCCATGGGTGTCGTTGACGGCCTTGAACCCGTCCAGGTCGCACATGATCAGCGACAGGCTGAGGCGGTAGCGGCGCGCCCGCGCGATTTCGCCGTCGAGCAGGGCGGCGTTCAGGTGGCGCCGGTTGTAGCAGCCCGTCAGCGGATCGCGGACCGACAGGTTCGTCAGCACCTGCTGGGCGCGGTACTGCTCGCGCCACAGGCGGGCGTAGCGGTTGCCGGCCAGCGCGCCGAACGCGTTGGCGAACAGGATCAGCAGGCTCATCGATGCCAGGTGGCGCGTGCTCTCCACGTGCTGGTGCCAGGACAGCAGCAGGAAGACGGCGCTGCCGCCGGCGGCGATCGCCAGCGCATGCAGCGGCCGGTTCGGGATGAAGACCTGGATGACGATCACGATGATCAGCATCGACATCGCGTGCAGCAGCACGTCCAGCGGCCGGTGCTGGATCACCAGCATGTAGCTGGCGATCCAGAACGCGGTGAACAGGCTGGAGGCGCGATAGGCGGCGCGCACCTGGTCTTGCGCGCGGCGCACGTAGCGCCAGGCCAGGTACGCCACGGCCGGCACGGCCAGCCGGGTCAGCAGCGGACCGGCGGCGCCGGCGCCGAGCACGACGATGTCGTTGATGCCGAACATCAGGTAGAACAGCGAACACAGCAGCAGTGCCCGGCGCAGGTAGCGCAGGATGGTGCCGGATTGCTGGTGCAGGAAGCCGGCTTCCGTCGTCGCCGACGAAAACTCGCCGCGCAGGCGCGCAATGGTGGCGTTGCTCGGATCGTTCGGCATGGAAGACGCGGGGATGGAAATGCTGAAATAAGCGCAAGACTGTAGCCAGTCTTCTAATTTCTGTAAAGTAATAACTCAAATTGCTCAAAGAAAACCGGGTCATCGCGGCGCGAGTGTTGCGGCGGCGCCGCGCAGGGGGCAGTTCGGCACGCACGCCGTTAGCCTGTAAAATAGCCGCTTGTCCCGACATCCGGCTGGCCCCGGCGGCCCGCGCCGCGCGCACTGCGCCGCGGCATGCCGCCGCCAGCCATGTTCCAACAAGCAGACACGTCCGCAACTGCGGCCGGCCCCGGCCGTGCCGCCGCCGCGACGCGTTCCGAGCAATCCGTCCCGTTCCTTGCGGGCCTTATCTATTCGTTTCGACCATGACCGTCCGTACCCGTTTCGCTCCCAGCCCGACCGGCTATCTCCACCTCGGCGGCGCCCGCACCGCGCTGTATTCGTGGGCGTACGCCCGCCACTTCGGCGGCACCTTCGTCCTGCGCATCGAAGATACCGACCTGGAGCGTTCGACGCCGGAAGCCGTGCAGGCCATCCTCGACGGCATGAAGTGGCTCGGCCTCGACCACGACGAAGGCCCGTTCTACCAGATGCAGCGCATGGACCGCTACCGCGAGGTCGTCAAGGGCATGCTGGCAGCCGGCACGGCCTACCTGTGCTATTGCTCGCCGGAGGAAGTGGAAGCCATGCGCGAGCGCATGCGCGCCGCCGGCGAAAAGCCGCGCTACGACGGCACCTGGCGTCCGGAGCCGGGCAAGACGCTGCCGGCCGTGCCGGAAGGCGTGAAGCCGGTGGTGCGCTTCAAGAATCCGCTCGACGGCGAAGTCACCTGGCACGACGTGGTCAAGGGGCCGATCACGATCGCCAACAAGGAGCTGGACGACCTCGTCATCGCGCGTCCGGACGGCACGCCGACCTATAACTTCTGCGTGGCCGTGGACGACTGGGACATGAAGATCACGCACGTGCTGCGTGGCGACGACCACGTCAACAACACGCCGCGCCAGATCAACATCCTGAACGCGCTCGGCGCCGAGCTGCCGCAGTACGGCCACCTGCCCATGATCCTGGGCCCGGACGGCCAGAAGCTGTCGAAGCGCCACGGCGCGGTCAGCGTCATGCAGTACCCGGAGCAGGGCTTCCTGCCGGAAGCGATGCTCAACTACCTGGCGCGCCTGGGCTGGAGCCACGGCGACGACGAGATCTTCTCGATGCAGCAGTTCACCGAGTGGTTCAACCTCGAACACCTGACCGCCTCGGCCGCCCAGTTCAATCCGGAAAAGCTGGCCTGGCTGAACAACCACTATATCAAGCAGTCGGACAACGCGCGCCTGGCGCAACTGGCCCGTCCGGTGCTCGAGCGCGACGGCGCCGTGTTCGACGGCGCGCCGCCGCTGGCCGCCGTGCTGGGCCTGCTGAAGGAGCGTACCAATACCATCAACGAGCTGGCCGACGCCGCCATGCTGTTCTACCGCGCGCCGAAGCCGGACGCGGCATTGCTGGCCCAGCACCTGACCGATGCCGTGCGCCCGGCGCTGGCGCAGTTCGCCGATCGCGTGGCCGACGTCGAATGGACCAAGCCGGCGCTGTCGGCCATGATGAAGGAAGTGCTGGCCGCCAACGGCCTGAAGATGCCGCAACTGGCCATGCCGCTGCGCCTGCTGTTGACCGGCCAGCTGCAGACGCCGGCCATCGACGCCGTGCTGGAATTGTTCGGCCGCGACGTCGTGCTGGCGCGCGTGCGCCAGGGCCTCTGAGCGTCCCGGAAATCGCGGACGGCCGATGCCTTTTGGGTATTTGCGAAATGCAAGGGCGTCCGCTATAATGCTCGCACTTCAGCACTGCGGGGGTATAGCTCAGCTGGGAGAGCGCTTGCATGGCATGCAAGAGGTCAGCGGTTCGATCCCGCTTACCTCCACCACGTTCTGAAGTGTGTAGCAAAGGTAGCAGGCAGTAACGATATGCAGTCCAGGGTCCCCATCGTCTAGAGGCCTAGGACATCACCCTTTCACGGTGAGTACCGGGGTTCGAATCCCCGTGGGGACGCCAGAATGCGTAGGCGGTGTCGAAAAAACGACGCTGTCAGAAGTTCAAGCAGTATGTTATAGTGTTGTTTTCCCGAGGGGGGTATAGCTCAGCTGGGAGAGCGCTTGCATGGCATGCAAGAGGTCAGCGGTTCGATCCCGCTTACCTCCACCAAAGCAGGGAAAACGATACGTAGCATTGCAGTCCAGGGTCCCCATCGTCTAGAGGCCTAGGACATCACCCTTTCACGGTGAGTACCGGGGTTCGAATCCCCGTGGGGACGCCAAGAATTTGTGTCAGGTTGTGCAAGGAAGCCGCCTTGAGCGGCTTTTTTGTTGAGTGCAGGGGTTGTCCAGCGACCTGCGCGACGTAGTAACAACGGGGGTATAGCTCAGCTGGGAGAGCGCTTGCATGGCATGCAAGAGGTCAGCGGTTCGATCCCGCTTACCTCCACCAAACATGGTCGGGCCGGATGGTGTCGCGTACACGATCCGGGTCGGCGAAAACCGGGGTCGGAGCCCTGAAAGGCAACACCGGGCTCCGACCCCCTAGGTCCCCATCGTCTAGAGGCCTAGGACATCACCCTTTCACGGTGAGTACCGGGGTTCGAATCCCCGTGGGGACGCCAAAAAACCTGGCAGGGCGGCAAGCGCCGGGTTTTTGATGATATGATGCCGCCACAGTCACGTTTTAGGTCCCCATCGTCTAGAGGCCTAGGACATCACCCTTTCACGGTGAGTACCGGGGTTCGAATCCCCGTGGGGACGCCAGGTTGTCGCAATGTTTCCGCCATCGGGCGGGAAGGGCGGCGCCAGGCAAGTGTAGTGCAGGAACAGTTTTAGGTCCCCATCGTCTAGAGGCCTAGGACATCACCCTTTCACGGTGAGTACCGGGGTTCGAATCCCCGTGGGGACGCCAGTCTACAACCGGAGCAGACCACCGTGCGTGCGCGGACAGGTGCTCCGGTTGTTCTTTTTCCGGCCGCCGCGTTCACCACCCTTGCGGCCGCAATCCCGCGACGTTGAACGGAAAGGCGCCGATGCCGATCGGCCGCGGTCCGGCCATGCCCGGATACGCGATGCCGCCCAGGGCGCCCAGGCCGCCCAGTCCGATTCCTCCCGGGCCGCCCATGCCACCCATGCCGGCCTCCGCCATCGGCATCCCCGTACCCGCCACGCCGCCCAGCAGCGAACCCAGCATCTGCTCGAACGCCTGCTGCTGTCCCGGCGCCACGGCCAGGCCCAGCGCCACCAGCGCATCCGGCATGCCATGGCCCGTATGCGTGGGGTCGGACCGCGTGACGCGGCGCGCGCTCATGCGGATCAGCTGGAACAGCCGTTCCACCCGGTCCGCCGAGCGTATCCGTCCCTGCCCCTGGAAGGCGGGATGGTGCGCCAGCATCGGCGCCGCCAGGCCGGTGACGTGCGGTGCGGCCATCGAGGTGCCGTCCCAGGCCGCGAAATTATTCGGCGGCACCGAGGAGACGATGGCGACGCCCGGCGCGCACACGTCGACTTCGGGACCGAAGCAGCTGAAGCTCGCCGTGAAATAGCCCTGGGCGTCGACGTCCGCCTTGATGGTCTCGGCATGGTAGCTGTCGCGCGGGAACTCGTCGATCTTGCCGATCGCGGCCACTGCCAGCACGTTGGGCGACGATGCCGGATATTGCACGGGCCCGCCCGAATTGCCGGCGGCGCAGATGCAGGCGATGCCCGCCTGCCTGGCGCGCAGGATCTGCTGCTCGAGCGCCGCCGACGGCCCGCTGCCGCCCAGGCTCAGGTTGACGACGTCGACCTGGTGCTCGATGCAGTATTCGAGCGCCTCGATCAACTGGCTGATCTGGCCGCCGGGGAACAGCTTGCAGGCATGGATCTCGGCGTCCGGCGCGAAGCCGCGGATGCCGAAGGTGGGATCGGCGCCCGCGATCACGCCGGCGCAGTGCGAGCCGTGGCCGAGCACATCCTGGGTCCACGTGTCGGGATGCTTGCCGATGATGTCGAAGCCGGCGCGCACCCGGTTCAGGTTGGCATGGCTCGTGGCCACGCCGGAATCGATCACCGCGATCTTGACGCCCTGGCCGCGCAAGCCGGCCGGCACCTGGTCCAGGCGCATCGCGCGTTCGCCCCAGCCCATCGCGCCGCGCGCGGGAAAGCCCGGCAGCGGCGGCCAGTTCGACAGCGCGTGCAGGCCGATCACGTTGGGTTCGTCGACGGCGAGGTCGGGGTCGCGCTGGTAGAAGCTCCAGTAGTCGGCGCGCGGCTTGACGTAGACGCCGCTGATCGTGTGCGGCGAGTCGCCGCGCACCGTCAGCGTGACCTGGCCGTTCTCGTCGGTCTGGCCGGCGGCGGGCTGCAGCCCGCCGAACAGCGATACCTCGGCGCCGGCCAGGCGCGCGCCCTGCTTGTCGACCACGACCAGCGACACCTGGAACTGCGGGCCGTCGTTGGCGGTGAACGAATTGACCAGCGTCGGATGGCGCGGCACCGGGTCGAGCAGGTGCAGGTGCTGGTCGCGTTCCACCAGCAAGCGCCCTTGGCCCTGCTGGCGCAGCGCCTGCGCCTTGTCGTCGGTCATGCGCGCCACCAGCGTGCCGGCACTGGCTTCCATGCCGGCGCCGAACAGGCCGATGCCGGTCGTGCCGACCGTGCGTACCACGTCGATGTCGGACGCGTTGCGCAGCGCCTGCTCGACCGATTGCAGCGGCGGCGGCGCGAGGGCGCCCGCGCCCAGGGCGAGCGCATGCAGGCCGGCGGGCGCGGCTTGCGGGGTGATCAGGTACTGCTTGCGCCGTTCGGTCACCCGCCGTCCGGCGGGATCGCCCGCACCGCCGCCAGCGCCGCCACCGCCGGCACCGCGTGCGCCGCGCGGCGCTTCCGGGCCGCGTTCGGGGTCCTGGGGCGTGCCATCCGGCCCATCGGGCTGGCCGCCGCTTGGAGTCTTGGCCATGTCTGTTCCTTTCGCATCAGAGTGCTGCCTGCCGGTCGAACAGCGACAGCGGGCTGTCCGGCTCGATCATCAACTGGTTGGAGGTGCTGAACGACTGCCTGAGCTGCTCGGCGGTCGCCGCGTCGGTCTCGACCACCGCGGTGTGCGGCTGCTGCTGCGGCCCGATGGCCTCGAGCAGCCTGACCGCGGGGTTGGTACGGATGCCCGCGATGAAGGCGGCAAGCACCGGTCCCTCGTGGACGGTGCGGATGATGTAGCGGCTGGTCCCACTGGCGTTCGGCATCATGTCTCCTTCGGTCGTGTTGCCCCGTGGCGGGGCGAGACGGCCCGAGCGCGGCGCGCTGGCTGCGGCGGGCCGGTTGGCGTGCCGGCGCCCGCGGCGGCCGGGCCGGCCACAGCCGCACCGCAGTGGCGCGGGGTGGCGTGGCCTGGCCTGGCCCGGGCGGGCGTCGGCCGCGGCTTAATGCAGCGTCGGGCCCCCGGCCTGCTGGCCCGGCACCTGCTGCCCGTAGCCGCCCTGCTGCGCGAACGCCTGGTAGATCGGGAACTGGCCCGGATGCACCTGCTGGCCGAATGCCTGCCCCTGCGCTGCGGCGGCATACGGATCGACGGCGAACGGCAGCATGCCGCCCAGGTGCGAGGCGATGCCGCCGATGGTGCTGCCCAGTTGCTGGTTGCCGGCCAGGCCGCCGATGACGCCGCCCAGCGGCTTGCCGATCTGGCCGAGTACGTTGCCGAACCAGCCCTGCGGCGCCAGCTGGCCCTGCTGGCCCTGCAGCGCCTGCAGCTGGGCCAGTTGCTGCATCTGCTGCTGCTGCTGCTGCTGCTGCTGGGCCTGCTGCTGGTAGGGATCGACCGAGAACGGCAGCATGCCGCCCAGGTGCGAGGCGATGCCGCCGATGGTGCTGCCCAGCTGCTGGTTGCCGGCCAGGCCGCCGATGACGCCGCCCAGCGGCTTGCCGATGTGGCCCAGCACGTCGCCGAACCAGCCCTGCGGCGCCAGCTGGCCCTGCTGCGCCTGCTGCTGGGCCAGCTGCTGCAGCTGCTGGACCTGGTAGGGATCGACCGAGAACGGCAGCATGCCGCCCAGTTGCGCGGCGAGGCCGCCGATGGTACTGCCCAGTTGCTGGTTGCCGGCCAGGCCGCCGATGAAGCCGCCCACCGGCTGGCCCAGCTGGCTCAGGGCGTTGCCGAACCAGCCCTGCGGCGCCATCTGGCCCGGTTGCTGCGCCTGCTGCTGCGGCGGTTGTTGCGGCGGTTGCTGCGCCTGCTGCTGCTGCGGTTGCTGCGGATTGAACGGCAGCGGGAAGAAGCCGCCGTACGGCATGCCGAAGATGCCGGGCTGGCGCGGCGGGATCATGTCGGGAATCATGTCGGCCAGCGAGGGCTTGCCGAAGCGCGGGAACAGGCCCTGCGGCGCGACCTGGCCTTGCTGGGCAAGTTGCTGCTGCAACTGCTGCTGCAACTGCTGCTGATAGGGATCGACCGAGAACGGCAGCATGCCGCCCAGGTGCGAGGCGATGCCGCCGATGGTGCTGCCCAGTTGCTGGTTGCCGGCCAGGCCGCCGATGACGCCGCCCAGCGGCTTGCCTATCTGGCTCAGCACGTTGCCGAACCAGCCCTGCGGCGCCAGCTGGCCCTGCTGGCCCTGCAGCGCCTGCAGCTGGGCCAGCTGCTGCAACTGCTGGGCCTGCTGAGCCTGCTGCGCTTGCTGCAGCTGTTGATAGGGGTCGGCCGACAGCGGCAGGAAGCCGCCGCCGATGCCGCCTGCCAGCTGGCCGATCTGGCCGCCCAGTTGCGAATTGCCGAACAGGCCGCCGATGCCGCGGCCGACCAGCCCGCCGAGCGGGCCGCCCAGTACGCTGCCGAAGAATCCCTGCGGCGCCAAGCCTTGTGCCAGTTGCTGTCCTGCCTGTTGTCCAACCCCGGGTTGCTGAAATTCGTACATGATCGACGTCTCCTGTGGTTGCGGCCGCCGTCCGGACACGGCGCGATGCGCGCCGGACGCCATGCACCACGCACGGCCGCGGTGGTTGAAGGATCGCCGCGGCGCCGGATGCGCGCCGGTCTCGCCGTGGCGATGGACGCGGGCTGCTGTGCTGCCCGCTTTGCTACAGGTGGCTGTTGGACCGGGGCGCCCCGGCGAAGTTTGTGCGAAGTTGGACGTTCGCCCCGTGAATCGTCGTGACGCATTCGCGCATTGCGATGGCGCAGAAGGAACCGGGTTTGCACCGGATTCGTGCGGACACTCCCTGTCGTCGTGCGGCATCGGTGGCCAGGACGTCGAACAGGCTCTTGATTTCATGAAATCCGGTACAATCTCCGGCCCGCGCCGCCGGGCGCCTTCCCGCCATCCTTCACCGTTTTCCTTGTCACGCATGCTCCACGCCGCCGCCCGCCCGACCTCGCTCGCCATCTTCTGCAAGGTCGTCGACAACTATGGCGACATCGGCATCTGCTGGCGCCTGGCGCGCCAGTTGCGCCACGAGCACGACATCGCGGTGACGCTGTGGGTCGACGACCTGGCGAGCTTTCGTCGCATCTGGCCGGCGGTGGACGTCGATGCCGACGCGCAGGCGGTGGACGGCGTGCAGGTGCGCCACTGGCGCGGCCAGGACGGCGCGTTCGCGCCCGAGGACGTGGCCGACATCGTGATCGAGTTCTTCGGCGTCGACATCCCGCCCGGCTACGTGGCGGCGATGGCGCAGCGCACGCCGCGCCCGGCCTGGATCAACTACGAGGGATTGAGCGCCGAAGCATGGGTCGAGGGGTGCCACCGGCTGCCGTCGATGCACCCGCGCCTGCCGCTGACCAAGCATTTCTTCTTTCCCGGCTTTACCGACCGGACGGGCGGACTGCTGCGCGAGCGGGCATTGCTGGACGCGCGCGACCGCTTCCAGGCCGACCCCGCCGCGCAGGCGGCGTTCCTGGCGCGGCTCGGCGTCGCGCCCGCCGAGATGGACGCCTTCCGCGTCAGCCTGTTCTGCTATCCGGAGGCGCCGGTCGCGCCGCTCTTCGACGCCTGGCGCGACGGCGGCCGGCCGCTGACCTGCCTGGTGCCGGAAGGCGTGGCACGCGTCCCGGTAGAGGCGTTCCTCGGCGGCGCGGCCGTCCCCGGCGCGCAGGCGACGCGCGGCGCCCTGACGCTGCGCGTCGTGCCGTTCATGCGGCAGGACGACTACGACCGTCTGCTGTGGGCCTGCGACCTGAACGTCGTGCGCGGCGAGGATTCCTGGGTGCGCGCCCAATGGGCGGGCAAACCGTTCATCTGGCACATTTATCCGCAGGATGAAAACTTGCATCATGTTAAACTCCGCGCTTTCCTGCAGCGGAGCGCGGAAGGCCTGCCGGGCCTGACCGCATTTTCCCTGCGCTGGAATGGCGCGGGACATCCCGACATGGACGGGAGCGCGGCCGACTGGCGGCCGTTGTGGACGTCCCTGCAAGCCGAACTGCCGGCGATCACGCAGCGCAATGCCGAGTGGCAGGCGCGGATGTTGGCAAACGGCGACTTGGTGGGCAATCTGCTGGCTTTCGTCCGGTCGCTGCCGTAGGCGGCGCGCCGGGGACGTGGTATGATGCTCGATTAACGCAACTCACATTTGAATTACATATTCCTATGAAACCCGCAAAAGAAATCCGTGTCGGCAACATCATCATGGTCGATGCCAAGCCCTTTATCGTGCTGCGCTCCGACGTCAACGGCTCGAGCCGCACGGGCTTCACCTACAAGTGGAAGATGAAGAATCTTCTCACCAACGCCCCGCTGGAAAACGTGTTCCGCGGCGACGACAAGTTCGACGTCGTCGTGCTGGACAAGAAGCCGGTGACCTACTCGTACTTCGCCGACCCGCTGTACGTCTTCATGGATGAAGAGTACAACCAGTACGAAATCGAAGAAGAAAACATGGGCGACGCCATCAACTACCTGAAAGACGGTATGGAATGCGAAGCCGTGTTCTACGACGGCAAGGCCATCTCGGTCGAACTGCCGATCACCATCGCGCGCCAGGTCATCTACACCGAGCCGGCCGTCAAGGGCAATACTTCGGGCAACGTCCTGAAGGAAGCCAAGATCGAGAACGCGATCGAAGCCAAGCAGTTCACCATCCAGGTGCCGCTGTTCGTCAACCAGGACGACGTCATCGAGATCGACACCCGTACCGCCGAGTACAAGAAAGTGGTCCGCAACTAAGCTGCCGCCGCTTCAGGAAAAACGCTGCCCACGGGCAGCGTTTTTTTTCGTCCGCGTTTTCCTGGCTTCGACACGTAGTCGTGTCACATAGGCAAGTTTGCTGCTATGCTGGCGCATTCATTTCACGGAGGAAGGCATGGAGCGCAGGGATTTCGTTCGACTCGGACTCGCCGCCGGCAGCGCCGCGGCCGCCACCGCCATCGCGCGCACGGCGCAGGCCGCCGTACCGGAGGCCGCGCCGGTCGCGGATCCACTGCTGGAAGCCGGCGTCCAGGAGCAGCAGGCCCGCATGCAGGCCGGGACGCTGACGGCCGTCGCGCTGGCGCAGCGCTACCTGGCGCGCATCGCCGCCATCGACAAGGCCGGGCCTGCCATCAATGCCGTGATCGAACTGAACCCCGACGCCCTCGCGATTGCCGCCGATCTCGACCGCGAGCGCAAGGCCGGCAAGGTGCGCGGTCCGCTGCACGGCATTCCCGTGCTGCTGAAGGACAATATTGCCACCGGCGACCGCATGAGCACCAGCGCCGGCTCGCTGGCGCTGGACGGCGTGCGCGCCAGCCGCGACGCCTTCATCGTGCAGCGCCTGCGCGCGGCGGGCGCCGTCATCCTCGGCAAGACCAATCTGTCGGAATGGGCCAATATGCGCTCGACCCATTCGACCAGCGGCTGGAGCGGCCGCGGTGGCCAGACCCGCAATCCGTATGCGCTGGACCGCAATCCCAGCGGGTCGAGTTCCGGCGCCGGCGCGGCGATGGCGACCAGCCTGGCGACGCTGGCGGTCGGCACCGAGACCGACGGCTCGATCGTCTCGCCGGCCTCGACCTGCGGCATCGTCGGCATCAAGCCGACGCTGGGCCTGGTCAGCCGCAGCGGCATCATTCCCATCGCCCACTCGCAGGACACGGCCGGCCCGATGACGCGCAGCGTGGCCGACGCCGCGCTGCTGCTGGCCGCGCTGGCCGGCCCCGATCCGCAGGACGCGGCGACCGCGGACAGCCGCGGCAAGCCGGCCGACTTCGCCGCCGCGCTGCGCGGCGACGGCCTGCGGGGCAAGCGCATCGGCGTCGCGCGCAATGCCTTCGGCAGCGACAAGGCCGTCGATGCGGTCGTCGAGGCCGAGCTGGCCGTGCTGAAGGCGCAGGGGGCGGTGCTGGTCGACGTGCAGGTGCCGAACATCGACAAGTACGGGGACAGCGAGCTCGCCGTCCTGCTGGCCGAGTTCCGCCCGGGCCTGGAAGCGTACCTGGCCGCCTACGCGCCCCACGCGCCGGTCAAGACCATGGCCGACGTGATCGCCTTCAACGAGAAGCAGGCGGCGCGCGAGCTGCGCTTCTTCGGCCAGGAACACCTGGTCGCGGCGCAGGCCATGCCGGGCCTGGAGGACGCGGCCTACCGCGCCGCGCTGGCCGACAACCGGCGCCATGCGCGCGCCGAAGGCATCGACCAGGTCCTGCGCGCGGAAAAGCTCGACGCGCTGGTTGCGCCGACCGGCGGCGTGGCCTGGCTGACCGACTACATCAACGGCGACCACTACGGCGGCAGCTTCTCGTCGCCGGCGGCCGTGGCCGGCTATCCGCACGTGACGGTGCCGGCCGGCCACGTGCATGGGCTGCCGGTCGGCATCTCCTTCGTCGGCACCGCCTGGACCGACGCGGCGCTGATCGGCATGGCCCATGCCTACGAGCAGGCGAGCCGGCGGCGCCGGGCGCCGACGTTTCCGGCGTCGGTGAACCCGCGCGCCTGAATGCCGTGGCAGCTGCCTGGCGAGGCGCCGGGACGGCGGGCGCGCGTCCGGCGCCAGGCTTCAGTCGGTGCGCTCCTGGTGCCCGGCCGCCGGCGGCGGCTTGCCGTCGGCGTCGACCCAGATGAAGGCGCACACGGCCGCCGCCGCGGCGCTGGCCGCGCACACGGCCAGCGCCGCGTGGAAGGGCGCCAGCAGCGCCTCGCCGCGCGCCGTCAGCACCAGACCCAGCAGGGCGGTGGCGATCAGGCCGCCGGCGCGCGCGACGGCGCTGTTGAAGCCGGACGCCACGCCCGTGCGGCTGCCGTCCACGGAGGACAGCACGGCCGTGGTCAGCGGCGAGGCGACGCAGGCCATGCCGACGGCGATCGTCAGGATGGCCGGCAGTACCGTGGCCACGTAGTCGCCCTTGCCGATGCGTAGCGCCAGCAGGAAGCCGCCGGCCACGACCAGCGCGCCGATCGACAGCGGCAGGCGCGAGCCGATCCGGCCGGCCAGCCGCCCCATCGGCGGCGAACCCAGCGCCATCACGACGGGGAAGGGCAGCAGCGCGGCGCCGGCCTGCTTGGCCGAGTAACCGAGCGCCTCGATCAGGATGTAGGGCACCAGCAGCATCAGCGCACCCAGCGCCCCGTACAGCAGGAAGGTCATCAGGTTCAGGCCGGAAAAGCTGCGCGAGGCGAACAGCGCCAGCGGCAGCATCGCGCCTTCGCCGGCGCGCCGCTCGACGCGCAGGAAGGCCAGCAGGATCGCCGTGCCGGCCAGCACGGCCAGTGCGGACGCGACGCCGAAGGCCTTGGCGGCGGAGGCGGACGCCAGGCCCCAGGTGACGCAGCCCAGCCCCAGGCTGGCCAGCAGCGCCCCGCCCGGATCGAGGGCGGCGCGCTGGCCGCCGGACGGCGCCTTCACGTAGCGCCAGCCCATGAACAGGGCGGCCGCCGCGATCGGCAGGTTGATGGTGAAGACGGCGCGCCAGCCGACCGTGTCGATCAGCCAGCCGCCCAGCAGCGGTCCGATGGCGCCGGCGCCGGCGCCGGCCGCGGCCCAGATGCCGATCGCCTTGCCGCGTGCCTTGCCCTCGAAGGTGGCGCCGAGGATCGCCAGGCTGTTCGGCAGGACCATGGCCGCGCCGATGCCCTGCCATACCCGCCCTCCGACCAGCAGCCACAATCGCGGCGCCAGCGCGCACAGCAGCGAGGCGACGGCGAACACGGCGATGCCTCCCAGCAGGATGCGGCGCCGTCCGAAGCGGTCGCCGGCCGCGCCGCCCAGCAGCAGCAGGGCGCTGAGCGGCAGCAGGTAGCCGTTCACGACCCAGGACAGGCCGGCGCCGTCGCCGCCCAGGTCGCGCCCGATCGACGGCAGCCCGACGTTGACGACGGAGCCGTCGATGAAGGCCAGGCTGCTCGACAGGATCGAGGTCGCCAGCACGAGGTGCGGATGGGCGCTGCGCGCGGCCGGCGCGGCGGCCGGGGCGCCCTCGGCCAGCGGCCGGTCGCAGTGGGACGGGACGGTGCTCATGCCGTGGCTCCGGCGAACGGTGGCGGCGGCGCCGGCGGCGCGGAGAGATGTGCTGGGATCATGGCCGCGATGGTGCGCGGCGCCGGCCGGCGCCGTCTGTTCGCATGCGCACGCAAGCCCGCGCCAGCCTCAGCGTCCGGCCGCCTGCTTGGCCCGGGTGAATACCGGCCCCCAGAGCGGATGGCCGTGCTCGCCGGGCGCCAGGTCGAAGTCGGGGTCGAGGCGCAGCGCCTTATCGAAGGCCTGGCGGCACTGCGCCGGACGCGACGTCACGCAATAGCTGAAGGCCGTGTACTTCAGCGCCGCCAGCCGCGTCGCCAGCGGGCCGTTGTTGACGTCGCGCGCGGCCAGGCGCCGGATCGCGCCGGCATAGTCGCCGTCGTCGTACAGCCTGATGCCTTCCTGCAGGCCCGTGGACTCCCTGGGGGCGTCGTCCCGCTCGTGCGGGCGCTCCTTCGGGCGCGCGGCCGGTTCGCGCGCCGTCGCGTCGCGTTCGGCCACGGCGGCCTTCGGGTGCGCGGCGTTGCGGGCCGGTTTCTTGTCGAAGATGGGGAACTCGGCGCAGCCGCCCAGCAGGACGGCGACGGCGAGGAGGGACGGCAGGGCGGTGCGCTGGATGATCATCGGGCTGCGTGGCGGTTGGGAGGCCGGCCGGCGGACGTCATGGCGCGGCCTCGTTGAAGTCGACGGCGATGCTGTCGCCGCCGGCGGCGGTATCGATCTCCAGCACGCGGTCGTGGAAGTTCGGATTGGCGATGCGCACCGTGTGCCTGCCCGGCGCGAGCACGAGGCGCTTGACGGGCGGGCTGACGCCGCGGTCGACGCCGTCCACGTAGACGACGCCCCAGGGCTGGATCAGCAACTTGTAGGCGTTGCCGTCCGCGGCCGGGGCGGCCGCCGCGCGGGCGGGCGCGGCGGGATGCGTCCCCGCGTTCGCCGCCGGATTTTCGACGGGATGCTCGGCCGGATACCCGGCTGAATACCCGGCTGGATTCGCCGGCTGCGGGGACCCGGCCGCGGCGGCGCCGGCCGGCGCGGGGACGTCGCCCGGCGGCGCGGCCGGCCCGTGGGCTTCGCCGGCCTGCGGCAGCGTCAGCACGATGCGGTCGAAGGAGCTGGCGTCGCGCAGCTCGGCGAACACGGCCAGGGCCAGCGCCAGCAGCACGGCGCCGGCGCCGCCCGCCACGGCCCAGCGCTGCCAGCGCGCGAGGCCGCGCCAGCGCCGGCCGCGGCCGGAAGCCGGGGCAAGGGCGCGGGCGAGGACGGCCGCGTCCATGGCTGCCGCCGCGGCCGACGAGGGCTGGGACGGCACGGCCGCTGGCGCGTCCATGGGGGCGGCTGCGGTGAAAGCGGTGGATGACGGCGCGGTGGAAGCGGCGCCTGCGGCGGCGCCGGAAGTGGTGCCTGAAGCGGCGGCATGCGGTGCAGCGTGTGGCGCAGGCCGTATGGCGGCGTCGGCGCCGATGGCCGGCGCCGGCGTGACCGGCGGCCCCAGCGGCACGATGCCGAGCAGGTTGCGCAGCGCCTCGACGGTCTGCGGGCGCTCGGCCGGGGCGGGCGCCATGCAGCGGTCGACGGCCGTCACCAGGGCCTCGCTGTAGCCGGGCGCGCGCCCGCGCAGCGGCCCGGCGGGCGCCAGTTCGCGCGTGACGGCGTAGTGCACGACGCGCGCCAGCGCGTTCAGGTCGCCGGCTTCGTCGCCTTCGGCGGCGGCGCCCGGCGTCGGGACGAGCAGCGGCTCGCCGTTCTCGTGGAAGACGATGGTGTCGGGCGTGATGGGCCGGTGCGGCATGCGCATGGCGTACTGCAGTTCGAGCGACTGCAGTACCTGGCGGAAGATGCGGCGGCACCAGGGTTCGTCGACCTGGTCGGGACTGTACTCGACGATGTCGCGTACCGTGCGGCCTTCGAGGTGCTGGTGCGGCGGTCCGATGGTTGATTGCGTGGTCATTTCGGCAAGGCTCCTGGTCAGATCATGCCAGATTTGGCGCCTTGGCGTTTGCCGCCAACTCAACCGTGCGCGCCCCCTGGGGCGTCGTCGACCGGTGCCACGGACTCGTCCGCAGGGCGGGCACCCCGGGCCCGCCCTGCGATCATGCGTCGATGAACCGCATCTTGAAGTTGCGGCCCTTGATCGTGCCGAAGTCGACGCCCAGCGGATTGCCGCCGTTCAGGCGGTCGAAGGCATCCTGGGCCACGCGGCGGTCCAGCGCCACGTAGGCGTTGAACTCGAAAATATTGATCTTGCCGACCTGTTCCTTGACGAGGCCGGCGTCGCCGGTCAGCGCGCCCAGCAGGTCGCCCGGACGCAGCTTGTCCTTCTTGCCGCCGGCGATGCACAGGGTCACCATCGGGGCCGGGTCGGCGGCGCCGTCGCCGTCGTCCAGCGAGGCGAGGTCGTACCACTCGGCCTCGATGCCCTGCATCTCCTCGATCAGGCGCACGAAGCGCTTCTCGTTGGGGGCGGCCAGCGTGACGGCCAGGCCGGTCTCGCCCGCGCGGCCGGTGCGGCCCACGCGGTGCACGTGGACTTCCGGATCCTTCGACACGTCGACGTTGACGACCAGTTCCAGCCCGGCGATGTCGATGCCGCGCGCGGCCACGTCGGTCGCGACCAGCACCGTGCAGCTGCGGTTGGCGAACATGACCAGCGTCTCGTCGCGGTCGCGCTGCTCCATCTCGCCGTACAGCGCGCGCGCCGTGAAGCCGGCGGCGCGCAGCGTCTCGGCCAGTTCGCGGCAGCGCGCCTTGGTGTTGCAGAAGGCGATCGCCGAGGTCGGCTGGTAGTGGCGCAGCACGCGCGCCACCGCGGCGTCGCGGCCGTCGAAGCCGATCTCGTAGAACTGCTGGTCGATCTGGTTCTGCGCGTGGCGGGTCTCGACGGCGACTTCTTCCGGGTCGGCCAGGAAGCGTTCGGTGGCCTGGCGGATGTCGTCCGGGTAGGTGGCCGAGAACAGCAGCGTCTGGCGGTGCTTCGGGCATTCGCGCACGATGGCCGCGATCTCGTCGTAGAAGCCCATGTCGGTCATGCGGTCGGCCTCGTCCAGCACCAGGGTGCGCAGGCGCGCCAGGTCGAGCGTCTTCTTCGACAGGTGGTCCTGCACGCGGCCCGGCGTGCCGACCACGATGTGGGCGCCGAATTCCAGCGAGGCGATCTGCGGGCGCATCGGGATGCCGCCCGTGAGCGTGACGATCTTGACGTTGCCGATGCCGCGCGCCAGGCGGCGCAGTTCGCCCGCGACCTGGTCGGCCAGCTCGCGCGTCGGGCACAGCACCATGCCCTGCACGGCGAACAGCGCCGGGTTCAGGCGCAGCAGCATGCCGATGCCGAAGGCGGCGGTCTTGCCGCTGCCGGTCTTGGCCTGGGCGATCAGGTCGCGCCCCTGCAACACGACGGGGAGCGTGGCGGCCTGCACCGGC
Source organism: uncultured Massilia sp. (assembly GCF_913773735.1). GTDB lineage: Bacteria > Pseudomonadota > Gammaproteobacteria > Burkholderiales > Burkholderiaceae_D > Telluria. Next base: position 66,391 of record NZ_CAJYEB010000037.1, on the reverse strand, counting down.
GTCATCTCCTTGTAGCCGAGCTGGTCGAGGTTGGCGAGGAAGGGGGCTGCCAGTTGCAGCGAGGCGAAGGAGGTATCGGACATGGGATGGCGGCGTAAGGCGTGGGCACGAAAAAAACGCCGCCCGCAGGCAGCGCAACGAATGATACGGTATGACGACAATGCAGGATGCGCTGGTCTTGCTCGTTATCTTAATCCGGTTTCCAGACCGGCAGGCCGGTCAGGTCGAGATCCGGATCGCGCTTCCAGACCGGCAGGCCGGTCGCATCGGTATCTTCCAGCAGGGCCAGCTGTTCCTGCCTGAGCGCCATGCGGCGCGGGCGCGGGCCGCTGCGCTTCGGTTCCGGGACAACGACACTGGCATCGGTATCGGGTCCGGACTCGAAGCCCGGCAAATCGATCGTCGCGTTGTCTTTCTTGTCTCTCATGCGCTTGCCACGGCCCAGAAAACAAAAGCCCGGCTACGAGAGTCGGGCTTTTGTCATGCGAATTTGGTTGCGGGGACAGGATTTGAACCTGTGACCTTCGGGTTATGAGCCCGACGAGCTGCCAGACTGCTCCACCCCGCGTCTGAGAACGCTATTGTATCGCGATCGGGCCGCGAACGCAAATCGGCTTGCCGAACGCGCCGTCAGGCCGCGCGCAGGCGCCACAGCGAGGTGACTTCGCGCATGCGCGCCGCGGCCAGCGGATCGTCCGGGTCGCTGGCCTTCGGATGGGTCGGGCGGATGTCGTGGCGCCCGGCCACGGCCAGGCCCGCCGCGGCGATCCAGTCGAGCAGCTGCGCGCGCGTGCGCAGGCCCAGGTGCTCGGCCAGGTCGGACACGATCAGCCAGCCTTCGCCGTCCTCCAGCAGGTGGTCCTTCAGGCCGGCCAGGAAACCCTTGAGCATGCGGCTGTCCGGATCGTAGACCGCATGTTCGATGGCCGAGCTGGGCTTGCCGGGCAGCCACGGCGGATTGCACACGACCAGGGCGGCGCGGTCCTGCGGGAACAGGTCGGCGCGCACCACCTCGACCTGGCCGGCCAGGCCCAGGCGTTCGATGTTGGCACGCGCGCAGCCGAGCGCGCGCGCGTCCAGGTCGGTGGCGACCACGCGCCGCACCCCGCGCCGCGCCAGGATGGCCGACAGCACGCCGGTGCCGGCGCCGACGTCGAAGGCGCTGGTGGCGCCGGGCGGCAGCGGCGCCTGCGCGACCAGTTCCAGGTATTCGCCGCGCACCGGCGAGAACACGCCGTACCAGGGGTGGATGCGCTCGTCCAGCGCGGGCACGAACACGCCCTTGCGGCGCCACTCGTGGGCGCCGATCGCGCCCAGCAGTTCGCGCAGCGACGCCACGTGCGGCGCGTCCGCGGGCCCCCAGGCTTCGGTGCAGGCCTCGCGCACGTCGGGCGCGCGGCGCAGCGGGATCGCATGGCCGGCATCGAACGGGATCAGGAGCATCGCCAGCGTGCGCGCCCGCTGCAGCTGGGCCAAGCGGTGGCGGTGGAACTGCTCGGTGGGCGTCGGCGCCGGCTTGCCGGCCCTGGCCTTGGCGGAGCGCTTCGCGCGCTCGCCCTTGTGGTCGATGCGGCGCGCCAGCGCCTGCACCAGCTGGCGCGCGTTCTGGAAGTCGCCGCGCCACAGCAGGGCGGTGCCGTCCAGCGCCAGCCGGTAGGCCGTGTCGGCGTTCATGGTGTCGTCGGCCGGCACGACCTTCTTCGGGGCCGGCCAGCCGCTTTCCGAGCGCCACAGCGCCGAGCGCTGCTCGCCGTGCTCGACCCAGTGGATGCGCGCCGCGCCGTCGGCCGTGGTCATCGCGGCGCTCAATGGTGGTGGTGCGAGTGGGTGGCGCCCGTTTCGACGAAGGCTTTCACGGTCTCCGCGTTGCCGGTGGCATGGCGCCTGATCTCGCCGCAGCCGCAGATGCCCTGGTAGGGCGTGATGTGCGAGCAGGCGGAAACCTGTTGCAGGAATACCTTGACGGGCTTGGCGCACTTGGCGCACTTGAAGGTCAGGATGCGGGCGGGTTTGGACATGGTCGATCGTGTGAAAGGGTCAAGCGTCGCGCGGGCGCCGGCCGGGGCCGGCCTGCACGATTGCGCACAGGAAATTTGACCCCGGCCTGCGCCGGGGCGACGGGAAGGGGCGCATTGTAGCACCGCTCATTGCCTGACTCGTCGCCTCGCTGATCGCCCCGCTCATTGCACCGTCACTGCGCTGCTGCCCCCGCCGGCCGGCCGTACCAGCACCTTGGTCGCGATCCGTTCCGTCATCTCCTGCACGTGCGAGATCACGCCCACCTTGCGCCCCAGCGATTGCAGGGCGTCCAGCGCATCCATGGCCACGCCCAGCGTTTCGCTGTCCAGGCTGCCGAAGCCCTCGTCGATGAACAGCGACTCGACCTTGACCCGGTTCGACGACAGCGAGGCCAGTCCCAGCGCCAGCGCCAGCGAGACCAGGAAGCTCTCGCCGCCGGACAGGGAATTCACCGAGCGCACCTCGCCGCCCATGTCCTGGTCGCGCACCATCAGCGCCAGCGACGGGCCGGCCTGGCTGACGACGCGCTCCAGGCGGTAGCGCCACGCCAGGTGCGCCAGGTGCGTGTTGGCATAGCCGAGCAGCACGTCGAGCGTGAATTGCTGGGCGTAGTTGCGGAACTTCTTGCCGTCGGCGGAGCCGATCAGCTCCGCCAGCCTGGCCCAGCGGTCCTCGACGGCGCGCTGCCGCGCCAGTTCGGACGCCAGCGCGCTGGCGCGCTCGCGCCGGACGTCGTCCTCGCGCAGGCGCACCGCCAGCGCGGCGGCCGTCTCGTGCGCCCGCGCGCGCTCGGCCCGGACGGCATCCAGCGCCGCCGCGACCGCTTCCTGGTCCTGCGCCGGGGGGTCGTCCGGCGGGGAGTCCTCGTGCTGCTTGCGCTGCGCGCGCCGTTCGGCCAGCACGGCGCCGGCCTGGCGCGCGCCGGCGTCCAGTTCCAGCAGGGCGGCGCGTTCCTGGGCGATCCAGGCGCTGCCGACCTGCAGCAGGCGGCCCAGGTGGGCCTCGTCGGCGACCGGTTCCAGGCCAGGGTCGGCGCCGTCGAAGTCCTGCAGCCAGCCGGCCAGGCGCTCGCCGGCGCGCGCCAGTTCCGCCTGCAGGTCGGCGATGCGGCCGGCGGCCTGGGCCTGGGCCGCGCGCACCCGGGTTTCCAACTGGGCCGCGGCCTGGCTGGCGGCCAGTCCGGCCTGCACGTCAGCGCGCGCGGCCGTCACCGCCGCGCCCAGGGCCTGCTCGACGTCGACGACCTGGCGGCCGTCGAACAGGGCGCGGCGCTGCGTGCGCCGCGCCGAGAGGTCGGCGTCGACCCGTTCGTGCTCGGCGCGCGCCGCCCGCAGGCGCGCGGCCGCGCCCTCGGCCCGGCTGGACAGCGCCGCATGCTCGGCGTCCAGCGCGCCCATGGCGCCGGCCAGCTCGGCATGGCGCCGGGCGCGCTCGTTCCACTCGCCGGCCTCGAGGGCGCGCGCGCGGCGCCAGCCCTCGGGGTCGCGGCGCCAGGCATCCTGCCAGCCGTCGCCGGCGGCGTCGGCCAGCACCGGGTCGAGTTCGGCCAGCGCCTCGGCCAGCGCCTGGCGCGAGGCGTCGCGGCGCGCCTGCAGCGCGGCCAGTTCCGTGTCCAGGCGCGCCAGCTGGCCCTGGGCGGCCTGGGCCGCGTCGAGCAGGCGCGCATGTTCGCGGTTGGCGGCGTCCCAGGCCTGCTGGGCGCCGTCGCGCGCCAGCACGGCGCGGCGCAGGTCGCCGTCGCGCGCGTCGAGCGCGTCCAGGTCGGCGCGCAGCGCGGCCATGCCGGCCGCGAACCAGGGCCCGCGCGCGTCGCCCGCCGGCGCCTGCGCCGTCAGCGGGCTCTCGTCCCACTCGGCGTCGAGCTGTTCGAGCGTGCGCGCCAGCGCGGCGCGTTCGCGCGCCAGGCCGGCAAGGCGCTCGCCGGCCTGCTCGTGCGCCGCGCGCAGGTCGGCCTGGGCGTCGCGGTTGTCGCGCTGCTCGCGCCGGCGCGCCGCCAGCTCGCCGGACAGGTGTTCCAGCAGCGCGTGCAGGCGCTCGTCCTGGTGCCGGTAGGGGTGGTCCGCGCCGCCGCACACGGGGCAGGGCTCGCCGTCGACCAGGCGCGCGCGCAGGCTCTCGACGCCGCCGGCGCAGGCCAGTTCGGCCGCCTTCAGGGCGCGCTCGGCCTGGCCGACAGCGCCGTCCAGTGCGCCGCCGGCGGCGCGCGCCGCGTCCAGGTCGCGCGCGGCGTCGGCGCGGATCCTGTCCTGCTGCGCCGCCTGCGCATCCAGGTCTGCGAGGCGCGCGCGGCTGGCGACCAGCGCCTGCCAGGTCTGGTCGAGCGAGGCCAGTTGCGCGCGCCGCGCTTCCAGCGCGCGCCGCTCGGCCAGCAGGGCGTCGGCGTCGACGCCGGCCAGCGCCGCGAGCGCCTGCCGGCGCGTGGCCTCACGCACGTCCAGCAGTGCGATCGACGCCGACAGCGCGGTCGCGGTGCGCTGGGCGCCCTGCGCGGCCTGCTCGGCGGCGGCCCTGGCCGTGTCCAGCGCGGCGGCATTCGCTTCATCCTGGCGCGCGTTGGCGCCCGCCTGCTGCAGGCGCTGGTCCCAGCGCGCCCACTGCACGGCCAGCGGCTCGCGCCGGCGCTGGGCGGCGAGCCAGGCGCCGACCTCGGCCAGCGCGTGCCGGCTGGCGTCGCGCTGCGCCGTCTTGGCGCGCAGCGCCTGCTCGGCCTGCGCCGCGTCGCCGGCGGCGCTGTCGAGCGCCTGGCGCGCGCCGGCATGGGCCGGGGCCAGCGCCTCCAGGGCCGCGTCGAGCTTCTTGGCCGCGTCCAGGTCCGGCTTGGCGGCCTGCTGCGCGTCCTCGGCCGCTTCCAGGCGGCGCTCGGCTTCCATCAGCCCGCGCGCGGCGGCCTGCTGGGCGTCGAGCGCGCGCGCCAGTTCGCGTTCGCCGCCGGCCAGCTGGGCCTGCACCTGGCGCTGTTCGCCGTCCAGGCGCGCCAGGTCGGCGACCAGCGCGCGCGCCGGCTGCACGGCGTCCAGCGTGGCCAGGTGGCGCCGCCGGCCGGCGGCCGCGTCGACCTCGGCGGCGGCGGCGGCCAGCGCGGCCTCGGCCTGCGCCTCGCCGCCGCGCAGGCGTTCCAGTTCCTGGTGCCAGCGCAGGCGCCGCTCCAGCGCGTCGCGGCGGGTGTCGGCGTCCCGCAGCGCGGCCTGGGCCGCGGCATGCTCGTCGTCCAGCGCCGTGCGCTCGGCGGGCGCCAGCGGCGCCTGGTCCTGCAGGCGCGCCGTGATGCGGCGCAGCGCTTCCTGTTCCTGGCGCCAGCGTTCGAAGGCGCGGCGCGAGATGTCGCTGTAGACGGCGCTGCCGGTCAGGGTCTCGAGCAGTTCGCCGCGCTCGTTCTCGTCGGTGCGCAGGAAGGCGGAGAACTCGTTCTGGGCCAGCAGCACGGAGCGGGTGAACTGTTCGAACGACAGGCCGATGCGGCGCTCGACCTCGGCCAGCACCTCGGTCTTGGTGCCGCCCAGCGGCTGGCCGGCGGGCAGCGCCTGCAGGCTCATGGTCGAGGGCTGCAGCGCGCCCGAGGCGCGGTTGCGCGAGCGCCGCACGCTCCAGCGCGCGCGGTAGCGCTGGCCGTCGTTGCCGATGAAGTCGACCTCCGCATGGGCTTCGGTGGCGCCGCGCCGCAGCAGGGTGCGGCGGTCGCCCACCGACAGGGTCTCGGCGCCGACGTCGGGCAGGTAGTTGCCCACGCGCGGCCCCTTGACCAGGCGCGGCGTGGCGTCGTACAGGGCCAGGCACAGGGCGTCGAGCAGGGTGCTCTTGCCGGCGCCGGTGGGGCCGCTGATCGCGAACAGGCCCGACGACGCCAGCGGTTCGCGCTCGAAGTCGACCTCGAACGCGTCCGCCAGCGACGCCAGGTTCTTGCCGCCGATGCGCAGGATCTTCATGCAGCCTCCCGCGCGCCGTCGCCGCGTTCGCCGTCCTGCGGCAGCAGCAGCTCGGCGAAGGCGGCCAGCTGGTCGTCGGGCGCGTCGGCGCCGAAGCGCTGCTGCCACAGGCGCCGGAAGATGTCGTCCGGCTGCAGCTGGGCCAGCTGGTCCAGGCTCAGCGCCGGCTCGATCCCGGCCGTGGTCGTCACGCGCCGGGTCGGCTCGATCTTGGCCAGACGTACCGGCTTGCCTTCCAGCGCCGCCTCGACCTGGGCGCGCAGGCCCGGTTCCGGGCCGTCCAGCAGCACGCGCACTTCGAGGTAGGGCCAGGCGTGCGCGGGCAGGTCGTCCGGCAGGTCCAGGTCCGCCAGGGCGGCGAGCACGTCCGGAAGCGGCGCCGGCGCGGGCGGCACGCGCAGCAGCGCGACGGCGCGCGGCACCGGCAGCGCCTCGATCACGGCCGGGCCGGCGCCGTCCAGGTCGACGCGCAGCACCTGGTGCCGGTAGCCGACTTCGGCGAACGACAGCGGCAGCGGGCTGCCGCTGTAGCGCAGGTGCTCCTGCCTGCCGACGCGCTGGGCCAGGTGCAGGTGGCCCAGGGCCGCGTACGCCACGTCGGGCGCGAACAGCGAGGACGGCAGCGCCTCGCTGCCGCCGATGACGATGCGGCGCTCGGAATCCTGCGACGGCTCGCCGCCCATCATGTGGCAGTGGCCCATCGCGACGATCGGCTGGCCCGGCGCGGCGCGCATGCGTGCCAGCGCATGGGCGCGCTGGTACAGCAGGGCGGTGCCGGCCAGGTAGGCGTCGAAGGCGTCGTCGTCCGCGCCCTCGGGCGGCGGGTCGCGCGGTACGTCGCGCGGCACGTCGCCGGGGCGCAGGAAGGGGATGGCGACGCACCAGGCCGCGACCGCGCCGTCCTTGCCGCTCAAGGGCACCAGCAGGCGTTCCAGGTCGATCTCGCCGTCGGCGCCGCGCGTCACGTGGCCGACGACGCGGGTGCCGTGGGCTTCCAGCAGCGGCCCCGGCGCCTCCAGGCGGCCGGCGGAATCGTGGTTGCCGGCGATGATCACGATGTCGAGCTGCGGCTTGCGCGCGCGCGCCTGCTGCAGGAAGCGGTACAGCTGGCGCTGCGAGGCCGCCGACGGGTTGGCGTTGTCGAACACGTCGCCGGCGACCAGCAGGGCATCGGCGTCCTGTTCCACGATGGTGTCGAGCAGCCAGTCGAGGAAGCACTGGTGTTCGTAGGTCCGGTCGAAATTGTGCAGGGTCTGGCCGAGGTGCCAGTCGGAGGTGTGCAGCAGCCGCATGAGAGAGTATGTTGGATGCAACGGGAGGATGAGCACTATAGCGCAGACGCCGCATGCCTGACAAAGTTCCGGCGGATAGCGGCAACAATGTCGAAACGTCACTAGAATGGGAGCAATGAACGAACCCATCCTGACCATCGGCGCCGCGCGCGCCCTGCACCTGGCGGCCCAGGGCATGCTGCGCCCGCAGCGCACCCGGGCGCGCAAGGACGACGTGCTGGCCGCGATCCGGCGCATGGGCGTGCTGCAGATCGACACCATCAGCGTCGTCGCCCGCAGTCCCTACCTGGTGCTGTGGAGCCGCCTGGGCGACTACGATCCGGGGTGGCTGGACGCGCTGCTGGCCGAGGGCCGGCTGTTCGAATACTGGGCGCACGAGGCCTGCTTCATCCCGATCGAGGATTACGGCCTGTACCGCCACCGCATGATCGACCCCGGCGCGCTCGGGTGGAAGTTCGCGGGCGCCTGGATGCGCGAGCATCCCGACGAGGTCGAGCGCGTGCTGGAACACATCCGCGCCGGCGGCCCGGCGCGCTCCGCCGATTTCGAGCGCACCGACGGCCAGGGCGGCGGCTGGTGGCAGTGGAAGCCGGAAAAGCGCGCGCTCGAGGTGCTGTTCACGGCCGGCCGCCTGATGATCGCGCGGCGCCAGAACTTCCACCGCGTCTACGACCTGGCCGAGCGCGTGCTGCCCGGCTGGGACGATGCGCGCATGCCGTCCATCGAGGCGACCCGGCGCGCCTTCGCGCTGCAGGCGGTGAAGGCGCTGGGCCTGGCGAAGGCGGCCTGGATCCCGGACTACCACCGGACCCGGCCGCCGCACCTGCGGCCGCAGGCCCTGGTCGACGCCGGCCTGCTGCTGCGTGCCCGCGTCGAGGGCTGGAAGGAACCGGTGTTCGTGCACCCCGACCATGCGGCGCTGCTGGAGCGCGCCGCCGCCGGCACGCTGGCGCCAACGTCGACGAGCGTGCTGTCGCCGTTCGACCCCATCGTCTGGGACCGCCGGCGCGCGCTGGAACTGTTCGGCTTCGACTACCGCCTCGAATGCTACACGCCGCTGGAAAAGCGCCGCCACGGCTATTTCGCGCTGCCGCTGCTGCGCCGCGGGCAGCTGGTGGGCCGCGTCGACGCCAAGGCGCACCGCAAGGCCGGCGTGTTCGAACTCAAGTCGCTGGCGCTGGAGCCGGGCGTGCGCGCCAGCGAGCGCCTGCTGCGCGACCTGGCCGGCGCGCTGCGGCGGTGCGCGCGCTGGCACGGCTGCCCGCAACTGGCGCTGGCGCATGCGCGGCCGGAGGCGGTGGCGCCGGCGCTGCGGGCGTTGCTGGAAGAGGGAACGGACGCCGGCCAGGGGCCGACCGACTTTGTTATAGATCAAACGCCAACCGGTGTGCCTCCTTAACATAGGACTCTTTCGGGCCGACGACGAATCCAGAATCCCCCAGGCCCGGCCCATCGACATTCCCCGCCCACCTTGCCGGGACGACGGCCGCGCCGGCCCATCGCCCGGCGCGGCCGGGCGTTGGCGAACGACCAGAGGAGACCCGATGCTGACTTCGACCTACACCCTCGTTGCCCTGTCCATCGAACAGGCCACGGCGCGTACCGTGCTGCAGGCGCTGCTCGACGCGCTCCACGCGCTGCCCGGCGACGTGTCCTCGCTGGTGCCGGCGCGCGCGGCGTCCCTGTGCGGGATGTTGCGCCAGGCCTACGACGACTGCCACTGGCGCAAGCTCGACAAGTTCGTCGTGCCGGCGCTGCGGCGCGGCACCGGCGCCGCCGATGCGCTGCTGGGCGAGCTGGAAGCGCTCAGCGCCGAGGCGGCCGAGGCGATGACGGCGGCCGAGGCCTGCGTCGGCGACGGCGCCGCGCACCGCGTCGTGCCGCGCGCGGCCTTCCACGCGGCCGTCGAGCGCAGCGTGGCGGCGCTGCGCCTGCGGCTCGAGCGCGAGGAGCGGGAACTGTTGCCGCTGGCGCGCGGCGCGGTCGGCGGCGATGCCTGGTTCGCGATCGCCAACCAGATGCTGGCGCACGACGCCTGGCAGCGCGAGCGGCGCGCGGTGCCGCGGCGCGCGGCGCCGGCGGCGGTGCCGGACGACCCCGCCGGGCCCGGGGGCCGCGTCCTGGCGGCGGCCATGCGCGACGGCGCCCAGCCGGAACCGGGCTGGCGGCGCCAGGCGCTTGCCGTCGTCCACTGACGGCGCCGGACATGGTGCCGCACGCGCCAGCCCGGTGGCGCGAAGCCATCAGGGTTCTTTGCTATGATGGCGATTTTGGAAGTGCGATTTCATCATGTTCGAATTCCTGTTCAAGCGGCCGGGCGACAACAAGCCCGGCGACAAGGCGGCTGCGCCGCCTGCCGACTCCGCCGCGGCGGACGCGTCCGCAGGGAGCGCGTCGGCATCCAGCGCCCAGCGCGCAAAGCAGGCTGAAGCGTTGAGCCGGATCGGCGGCGACGAAGCCGCCGCGGTGGAATTCATCCTCCAGTGCGAATTTTCCGAATTGCGGCTCGCCGCCGCCGAGTTCGTCCATACGCCGGAGCGGCTCGAGCGCGTCCACGCCGCCATGCGCAATACCGACCGCCGCGTCGCCAAGCTGATGCAGGCGCGCCTCGATGCGCACCGCCACCGCGAAGCCGAGCGCCGCCGCGCCGGGACGACGCTGGACCAGGCCCGCGCCCTGCTGGCCGAGGCCGCGCCCACGCCGAACCAGGTCGCCGAGCTCGACCGTAAATGGTCGGTGATCGACGCGCCCGAGCTGCAGCCCGATTTCCAGGACGTGCGCGCCGCCCTGGGCGCGCGGCTGGAAGCGCAGGTGAACCTGCAGCGCGCCATGATCGACCGCCTGGCGGCGCTGCGCGCGCTGGCCGGCGCCGTCGGCGAGCCTCTTGCGGCGGCCGAGCTGGCCGCGCGCATCGACGCGCTGGCCCAGGCCCAGGCCCAGGCGCTGCAGTCGCCCGAGTATGCCTCGCTGCCGCGCACGCTCGTGGCCGAGTTCGGCGTCGAGCACCAGAAACTGCTGGCCGGCCTGCACGTCGTCGAGGCGGGCCAGGCCGCGCTGGCCGCGCGCACCGCGTTCCTGGAGGCGCGCCAGGCCGTGCCGGTCGCCGAGCTCGACCAGGATGCGCTGCGGCGCGACTGGAAGGCGCTGCCGGCGCTGCCGGACACCGAGCAGGGGGCCGCACTGCAGCGCCGCTTCGACGCGCTGCTGGCCACGCTGCCGCAGCCGGAGCCGCGCAGGCACCGCGACGGCCGCGAAGGTCGTGAAGCCCGTGAAGGCCGCGAGGAGCCGCGCGCGGCCAAGGCGGCGCGCCCGGCGCAGGACGGCGCCGCGCCGGAACAGCGCGCCCGGCCGCGCGGCGCCGACCAGCACTTCCTGGACACCATGGATGCGATGGAAGCGGCCCTGCAGCAGGGCTCGCTGGGTTCGGCCGCCGAGTTCGACAAGGCGCTGAAGGAAGCGCGCGACAAGGGCATGCGCCTGACCCCGGCGCAATCGGACCGCCTGGCCCATGTGCGCGCCGAGCTCAAGCGTTTGTCCGACTGGGCGCGCTGGGGCGGCAACGTGTCGCGCGAAGAACTCATCAAGACGGTCGAGGCCCTGCCCACGCAGGGCCTGTCGATGAGCGAGCTGGCCAAGAAGGTGGGCAGCATGCGCGAGCGCTGGAAGGCGCTCGACAGCCTGTCCGGCGCCGCGCCGAAGAGCCTGTGGGAACGGTTCGACGCCGCCTGCACGACCGCCTATGCGCCGGCCGCCGCCCATTTCCGCCACCTGGCGGACGAGCGCCACGCGAACGCGGCGCGCGGCCAGGCGCTGGTCGACGAGGCGAACGCCGAGGTCGCGCGCCTGCGCGACGGCAGCGCCGACTGGAAGCACGTGGCCGGCACCGTGCAGCGCCTGCGCCTGGCCTGGAGCCACCTGGGCGCGATCGACCGCAAGGACAAGAAGCGCCTCGACACGCTGTTCGCCGATGCGCTGAACGTGCTGCAGGGGCCGCTGGAACAGCAGCGCAAGGGCGAGATGGCCGAGCGCGAGGCGATCATCGAGGAAGCCGCGGCCATCGACCCGCACGACCGCCATGCGCTCGACGCCATGCGCGCGCTCCAGCAGCGCTGGCAGGAGCATGCGCGCGCGCTGCCGCTCGAGCGCAAGAGCGAGCAGGCGCTGTGGCAGCGCTTCCGCGCCGTCTGCGACGATGTGTTCCAGCGTCGCAAGGACACCATGCACGAGGCCGACATCGAGCGGCGCGCCCACGAGGCGGCCAAGGAAGCGATCAGCGCCCGGCTGGAAGCGGCCGCGCAGCAAGCCACCCCGGCCAGCGCCGGCAAGCTGCTGCGCGAGGCCCAGGCCGAGTGGCAGGCGATCGGCCCGGTGCCGCGCGCCCACGAGGCGCGGGTGGAAAAGCGCTTCCACGCCGCGCAGGCGCTGGTGCAGCAGCATGCCGACCAGGTGCGCCGCGCCGCTGGCGTGGCCCAGGCCGGCAAGCTGCGCGACAAGCTGCGCCTGGTGCAGGAACTGGAGCGGGCGGTGGCGGGCCAGCCGGATGCGGGCCAGCAGGACGCCGGCCAGGACTGGGAAGCACGCTGGCAGGCGCTGCCGGCGCTGGATGCGGCGCTGGACGCGGCCCTGCGCCGGCGCTTCGAGGCGGCCCTGGCCGCGCTCGGCGGCGACGCCGCCACCCGCGGCGCCCACGCCGCGCTGCTGGAGCGCAACCGCGATGCGCTGCTGCACGAACTGCTGCGCCTGGAGATCGGCGCCGGCATCGACAGCGGCCCGGAATTCGCGCGCGAGCGCCTGAAACTGCAGGTCGAGGTGCTGCAATCCTCGCTCGGGTCCGGGCACAAGTCCGGCAAGCCCGGCCGTGGCGGCGACGAGGGCGCGGCCGCCATCGTCCAGCTGGCCGGGCTGGCCGCCCTGACCGATGCGCGCACGGCGTCGCGCATCGAGCACCTGGCACTGCGCCTGGCGGGAGGCGGCAAATGATCGAGGTCAGGGTACAGACCGGCGACTTCGACCTGGGCGCCGAAGTCGCGCGCTTGCGCGCCGGCGACGCCCGCATCGGCGCCGTGGTCACCTTCGTCGGCACGGTGCGCGACATGAACGACGGCGACGCGGTGGCCGAGCTGGAACTGGAACACTATCCGGGCATGACCGAGCGCTCGCTGCAGGACATCGTCGAGCGCGCGCGCGCGCGCTGGCCGCTGTACGGCGCCCTGGTCGTGCACCGCGTCGGGCCGATGCTGCCGCTCGACCAGATCGTGCTGGTCGCCTGCAGCGCGGCGCACCGCGGCGAAGCCTTCGCTGCCTGCGAGTTCATCATGGACTACCTGAAGACCGACGCCCCGTTCTGGAAGAAGGAACAGACCCCGAACGGCGCGCGCTGGGTCGACGCCCGCGTCAGCGACGACGCGGCCCGGGCCAAGTGGGCCGTCGCCGGATGACGCGCGCATGATGATGCTTGCATGAACCAGCCGCTGGCCTGGATCGCGGTCGGCCTCGGCGCCGCCCTCGGCGCCTGGTTGCGCTGGGCGCTGTCGGTGTTCCTCGGCCACCTGCACGCGCACGTGCAGCTGGGCACGCTGGCGGCCAACCTGGTCGGCGGCTACCTGATCGGCGTGGCGCTGGGCTTCTTCGGCGACCACGCGTCGCTGGCGCCGGCCTGGCGCCTGTTCATCATCACCGGCTTCCTCGGCGGCCTGACCACGTTTTCCAGTTTTTCCGGCGAAGCCATGGTGCTGCTGCAGCGCGGCGACTATGGCTGGGCGCTCGCGCACGCCGCGCTCCACCTGCTGGGCTCGATCGGCTTTTGCATCGCGGGATTCGCTACCTGGCGTGCCATCGCCTGATCCCCAAGCGTGCTCTGCTTGACATCAAGATGGGCGTATTGCAATCTGGCAAAGTCTTATCTTTTCTTTAATCGGAGAACAGCATGAACCAGCAGATGTCCGCGCGTCCCAGCACTGCCTTCGTCGGCGCCTCGTGGGGCGCCATGCTCGTCGGCGCGGCCGCCTACCTGATCGGCCTGTGGAATGCGCAGATGCAGCTGAACGAGAAGGGGTATTACCTGACGCTCCTGCTGTACGGCAGCTTCGCCGCCGTCTCGCTGCAGAAGACGCTGCGCGACCGCGTCGAGGGCTTGCCGGTCACCGGCATGTACGTGGGCCTGTGCTGGATCTCGCTGCTGGCCGCGATCGCGCTGCTGGCCATCGGCCTGGTCAACGCCACGCTGATGCCGAGCGAAAAAGGCTTTTATGCGATGTCCTTCGTGCTGACGCTGTTCGCCATCGTCGCCGTCCAGAAGAACGTGCGCGACCTGGCCGCCGCCGGTCCGAAGCCGCTCGCCGACCAGGCCTGAGCCGGTTCATCGGCCGGAGGGCGGCAGGTCGCCCAGCCTGGCGTCCGGCGGCATCGCGCGGTGCTTGCCCTGGCCGATGCGCTGGGCCCGGTAGATGCCCGTGTGGCCCGAGCACAGGTAGGCCAGTACGCAGGCCACGGCCGCATACACGCCGACGTCCGCGCCGAACAGTTCGATGGCCATCAGCGTCGAGGCGATCGGGGTGTTCGCCGCTCCGGCGAACACGGCCACGAAGCCGAGCCCGGCCAGCATCGGGAACGGCAGGTGCAGCAGCGGCGCCAGCGCATTGCCCAGCGTGGCCCCGATGAAGAATAGCGGCGTGACTTCGCCGCCCTTGAAGCCGCTGGCCAGCGAGGCGATCGTGAAGGCCATCTTGCCGGCGAAGTCGTAGGGCGCCAGCGGCCGCACGAACGCGGCCTGCAGCGTCGGCAGGCCCAGCCCGAGGTAGCGCTCCCCATCCAGCATCCAGGCCGCCGTCGCGACGGCGATCCCGCCGGCGAAGGCGCGCAGCGGCGCCCGCGGCAGCAGCCGCCGCATGGCGGCGCCCAGCCGATGGGCGCCGGCGGCGAACAGGCGGCCCGCCAGGCCGAAGACGGCGCCCGCCACCATCGTCGCCAGCAGGGGCCAGGGCGCCGGCGCCGGCAGCGCCGTCATGGCGTAGTGCGCATGGTGCGCGCCCCAGGCCAGGCAGGCCCGGTCGCCGACGATGGCCGCCGCCAGGCAGCCCAGCAGCGCGTCGTAGCGCATGCGTCCCAGCGCCAGCACTTCCAGGCCGAACACGGTGCCGGCCAGCGGCGTGCCGAACACGGACGCGAAGCCGGCGCCGATGCCCGCCGTCAGCAGGATGCGCCGGTCGTCGTGGTGCAGGCGCAGCCGGCGCGCCAGCGCGGCCGCCAGCGCGCCGCCCATCTGCACCGCCGTGCCTTCGCGCCCGACCGAGGCGCCGAACAGGTGCGACACGACCGTCCCGCCCAGCACCAGCGGCGCCATGCGCAGCGGCACCTGGCGTCCGGGATCGTGGATGGCGTCGATCAGCAGGTCGTTGCCGGCGCCGGCGTTGCCGCCGATGCGGCCGTAGACCCAGGCCACGGCGGCGCCGGCCAGCGGCAGCAGGGCGAGCAGCCACGGATGCGCCGCGCGGGCGGCGCCGGCCCGGTCGAGGGCGCGCAGCAGCAGGGCCGAGGCGGTGCCCGCCAGCAGGCCGGCGAGGCAGCCCAGCAGCAGCCAGCGGACCAGGTAGCGGGGGAGCGGGAGGGGGAGGGGGCGGGCGGGCAGCCCGGTCGGTGCGTCTGCGGTCATCATGTCCTCGTTCGTTGCGGGCGGACATGCGGGAAGCGGCAGGCGGCAGGCAGGGCGCGCGCCTGCACCTCCCGGATGTCCGGGATCGGTGCAGGCATCATCAGCCCGGGTGGGCGGTTCGGCCCGATGCGCGGGCCAGGAAGCATGCCATTTCCAGCCGCTATTCTAGCCCGGATACCCGGAGCGTTGACAAGGCGTGCGCTCGCGCGCCGGCGGGAGGCGTACTGTCTGCGGGATGTTCCCGTGCTACGTCGATATCTTGAAAAGCCGTAACACCAGCCTTACATTGGTTTCAACCTGAACACCAACCTTTTACTAGGGGCAATCAATATGCGGCAAGATAAATTGACGACCAAGCTCCAGGAAGCCCTGGCCGACGCACAAAGCCTGGCCGTCGGCAACGACAACCAATACATCGAACCGGTGCACCTGCTGGCCGCCCTGCTGAACCAGGACGACGGCGGCGCGCGTTCGCTGCTGCAGCGGGCCGGCGTGAACGTCGGCGCCCTGCAGAACGCGCTGCGCGGCGCGTTCGAGCGCCTGCCGAAAGTCAGCGGCACCGGCGGCGACGTGCAGGTGGGGCGCGAGCTGGTCTCCCTGCTGAACCTGGCCGACCGCGAGTCGCAGAAGCGCGGCGACCAGTTCCTGTCCAGCGAGATGGTGCTGCTGGCGCTGGTCGAGGACAAGTCCGACGCCGGCCGCCTGGCGCGCGAGAACGGCCTGACGAAGAAGTCGCTGGAATCGGCCATCGCCGCCGTGCGCGGCGGCGAATCCGTGAATTCGCAGGACGCCGAAGGCCAGCGCGAGGCGCTGAAGAAGTACACGCTCGACCTGACCGAACGCGCCCGCATGGGCAAGCTCGATCCCGTGATCGGCCGCGACGACGAGATCCGCCGCGCGATCCAGGTGCTGCAGCGCCGCAGCAAGAACAATCCGGTGCTGATCGGCGAGCCGGGCGTGGGCAAGACCGCGATCGTCGAGGGCCTGGCCCAGCGCATCGTCAACGGCGAGGTGCCCGATTCGCTCAAGGGCAAGCGCGTGCTCTCGCTCGACATGGCCGCGCTGCTGGCCGGCGCCAAGTTCCGCGGCGAGTTCGAGGAGCGCCTGAAATCGGTGCTCAAGGAACTGGCGCAGGACGAGGGCCAGACCATCGTCTTCATCGACGAGATCCACACGATGGTCGGCGCCGGCAAGGCCGAGGGCGCGATGGACGCCGGCAATATGCTGAAGCCCGCGCTGGCGCGCGGCGAGCTGCACTGCGTGGGCGCGACCACCCTGGACGAGTACCGCAAGTACGTCGAGAAGGATGCCGCGCTGGAGCGCCGCTTCCAGAAGATCCTCGTGGACGAGCCGAGCGTGGAGGCGACCATCGCCATCCTGCGCGGCCTGCAGGAAAAGTACGAGCTGCACCACCAGGTCGAGATCACCGACCCGGCGATCATCGCCGCGGCCGAGCTGTCGCACCGCTACATCACCGACCGCTTCCTGCCCGACAAGGCGATCGACCTGATCGACGAGGCCGCCTCCAAGATCAAGATCGAGATCGACTCCAAGCCGGAAGTCATGGACAAGCTGGACCGCCGCCTGATCCAGCTGAAGATCGAGCGCGAAGCCGTCAAGAAGGAAACCGACGAGGCCTCGCAGCGGCGCCTGGACCTGATCAACGACGAGATCGCGCGCCTGGAACGCGAGTACAACGACTACGAGGAAATCCTCAAGGCCGAGAAGGCGACCGTGCAGGGCACCACGCACATCAAGGAAGAGATCGAGCGCATCCGCCTGCAGATGGAGGAAGCCAAGCGCCAGAGCAACTGGCAGAAGGTCTCCGAGCTGCAGTACGGCCGGCTGCCGGAACTGGAGCAGCAGCTGAAGGCCGCCGAGGAGGCGGCCACGGCCGAGCAGACCGGCGACAAGCCGCGCCTGCTGCGCACCCAGGTGGGCGCCGAGGAGATCGCCGAGGTCGTGTCGCGCGCGACCGGCATCCCGGTGGCGCGCATGATGCAGGGCGAACGCGACAAGCTGCTGCACATCGAGGAAAAGCTGCACGAGCGCGTGGTGGGGCAGGACGAGGCGATCGTCGCCGTGTCCGACGCGATCCGCCGTTCGCGCGCCGGCCTGGCCGACCCGAACCGTCCGTACGGCTCGTTCATGTTCCTGGGCCCGACGGGCGTCGGCAAGACCGAGCTGTGCAAGGCGCTGGCGAACTTCCTGTTCGATACCGAGGAATCGCTGATCCGCATCGACATGAGCGAGTTCATGGAGAAGCATTCGGTGGCCCGGCTGATCGGCGCGCCCCCGGGCTACGTCGGCTACGAGGAGGGCGGCTATCTCACCGAGGCGGTGCGGCGCAAGCCCTACAGCGTGATCCTGCTCGACGAGATCGAGAAGGCGCACCCGGACGTGTTCAACGTCCTGCTGCAGGTGCTCGACGACGGCCGCATGACGGACGGCCAGGGGCGCACGGTGGATTTCAAGAACACCGTGATCGTGATGACGTCGAACCTGGGTTCGCACAAGATCCAGTCGATGGACAGCGACGAGCCCGAGGTGGTGAAACTGGCCGTGATGGCCGAGGTGCGCGGCCACTTCCGCCCCGAGTTCATCAACCGCATCGACGAGATCGTGGTGTTCCACGCGCTCGACGAGAAGAACATCGGTTCGATCGCCAAGATCCAGCTGCGCGGCCTCGAGCAGCGCCTGGCGAAGATGGAGATGCGCCTGGATATCTCCGACGCGGCCCTGCAGAAGATCGCGGAAGCCGGCTTCGATCCGGTGTACGGCGCCCGTCCGCTCAAGCGCGCGATCCAGCAGCAGATCGAGAATCCGCTGTCGAAGGAAATCCTGTCCGGCCGCTTCGGGCCGAAGGACACGATCCGCGTCGATGCGAAGGGCGAGCGGCTGGTGTTCGAGGGAGGGGACGCGGCGGTCGACCTGGCGAAATAAGCCGTCCGACCCGTCGCTCCGCCGTCCCGCCGCCCCGCCGCCCCGTCGCAGGACGGGGCCCAGGTTTGTGCTGCCGTAACGCGTGCAAATCGGGCCCCGGCCTGCGCCGGGGCGACGTTGTGTTGGGGGTGGCTATTGCATTCGAGCTCACTCCCGTTTTATGATTCCAGTGCTGCCTCCCGGCAGCCGTAAGCGTTTACGTCAACCAACGCCCATTGGACCATGCCGCGCGCGCGGGCAGTCCGGGGGCGTTCGCGTTTCCGGTCCGCTTGCATCGTGTGGCATGGCTTCGCACCGTAACCGGAGCCATCGCATGCCTACCCTGAACCACACGATGAAACTCAACCACCTCAGCTTTCCCTCGCTCGATGTCGACGCGACCGCGTCGTTCTTCGCGCGCCACCTCGGCGGCACCGTCACGCCGATGGGCACCAGCGCCGTCGTCAAGCGCCACGATGCCGATATCGTGATCGAGGACGCCACCGGCCGCCGCGTCGACTGGCCGGAAAACTTCCACATCGGCTTCGAGCTGCCCACGGCGGCCGACGTCGCGCGCCTGCACGACGAGTTCCGCGCCGCCGGCGCGCGCATGACCACCGGACTGATCAGGGCGCCGCGCGGCTCGCGCTTCTTTTGCGAGATCCCCGGCGGGGTGCTGGTCGAGATCCATACCCGCGAGGATGCGGCCGCGCCGTATCGCGCGTCCTTCGGGCTGGCGCCGGCCGCCTGAGTCGTTGTCCTGAGCCTCGCGCCGGCGCGCATCCCGCGCGCCGGCGTCCTGCCGAACCCCGTCGCCGGCGCCGCCGGCGCACCCCTCCCGCTTCCTTCTCCTCGTGTATTCCTGTCTCCCGGCGCGTCCGCCAAATCGGTTGACAAGCCATTTTTTGCCTTCTACACTGTAATCACTGACGAAACAGTGTTTCGACAGGCGAAACAAAACAGAAAACATGGAGATACGGATGACAGCGAAAACGAAGATGTACAACTGGAACACGCTGCCCCGCGAAGTCGTGCGCAAGGGTGTCGAGCGCGTCGGCTACCGCGGCGACAACGCCATGGTGGTGATGAACTTCGCGACCCCGGGCATGGACCTGCGGCCGCACCAGCACGATTTCGAGCAGATCGCCATCTGCGTGCAGGGCCGCATGAACTACTACGTCGGCGACGAGAAATTCGAGATGGTGCCGGGTTCGATGGTGCGCATCCCGCCGCACACCATGCACTACGCCGAGCCGGTCGGCGACGAGGTGGTCTACAACCTCGACCTGTTCGCGCCGATCCGCGCGGACTACAAGCACCTGGTGGCCTATCAGGCCGGCGAGTTTCCGGAAGCGCAGCCGGCGGCCGGCGGCGCTGCGCCCTGAGGACGCGATGGACGCCTCCGCCAGCTTCCGCCAGCGCCTGCGCGCGCGCCAGGTCCTGTTCGGCACCTTCTTCAAGACGCCGTCGCACCAGCTCGTCGAAGTGCTGGGCGGCGCCGGCCTGGACTTCATCGTCATCGATGCCGAGCACGCCCCGTTCGACCGCGCCGCCCTCGACGCCTGCCTGCTGGCCGCCCGCGCCGGCCGGCTCCCGGCCCTGGTGCGCGTGCCCGCCGATGCGCATGCGCTCAACGCCCAGGCCCTGAACGCGCTCGACCTGGGCGCCACCGGCATCGTCGCGCCGCATGCGCGCCGCGCCGCCGACGTCCAGGCCGTCGCCGCCGCGGTGCGCTACCGCGGCGGCGCGCGCGGCTTTTCCAACTCGCCGCGCGCCGGCGACTACGGCCGCATCGGCATGCGCGAACACATCGACCGCGCCGACCGCGACAGCGTCGCGATCTGCCAGATCGAAGACCGCGAGGCGATCGAGGACATCGAGGCGATCGCCGCCCTGGACGGCGCGGACTGCCTGTTCATCGGGCGCGCCGACCTGGCCGTGTCGTACGGCGTGGACGACGTCGCGCACCCGCTGGTGCGCGCCGCGGTGGAGGCGGTGTGCGCCGCCGCGCGCCGCCACGGCCGGGCGGTCGGCATCCACATCGGCCATGCCGACGAGGCGCGCGACTGGCACGCGCTGGGCGTGAGCCTGTTCGTCGTCGGTTCCGACCAGTCGCTGCTGCGCGCGGCGGCGGCGGGGCTGCGTCGGCCGCTCCAGACATACCAGACCAACGATTCCAAGGAGACATCATGAACAGCCCGATTCCCGGATGGCGCGAGCGCGATCCCGAACTGTCCCGGCGCCTGATGCAGGGCGCGATCGACCTGCACTGCCATAGCGGCCCGTCCGTCATGCCGCGCTACTGCGACCACCACGAGGCCCTGCACGAGGCGGCCGAGGCCGGCCTGCGCGCGTTGCTGATCAAGGACCATTATTATTCGGCGACGCCGGTGACGGAGATGCTCAACAAGCATTACCGCCACCTGAACGTCGAACTGTTGTCCGGCGTGCCGCTGAACAACCAGGCCGGCGGCCTGAACCTGTATGCGGTCGAGCACGGCATCGCCCTCGGCGCGCGGCTGGTGTGGATGCCGACGTTCTCGTCGGCCAACCATATCGCCCACCACAAGGCCGACGCCAACTTCAAGTTCCCCAGGTCGGACAAGCGCATGATGGCGCCCAGCCCGCTGACGGTGCTCGACGCCGACGGCCGGCTGCTGCCGGAAGTGCTGCCGATCCTCGACATGATCGCCGAGAACGACGTCGTGCTGTCGTCCGGGCACCTGCACATCAGCGAGATCTGGCCGCTGTTCGAAGAAGCGAAGCGGCGCGGCGTCAAGCGCCTGCTGACCAACCACCCGACCTACATCGTCGACGCCGGCCTGGACGACATCCGCCGCCTGGTGGACATGGGCGTCTACATCGAGCACTCGATGTGCATGTTCGCCGAGAACTCGAAGTTCAAGTTCTACGATCCCGCCACGCTGCGCGCGCTGATCGAGGCCGGCACCGTCGAGCGCACCATCCTGGGGTCCGACCTCGGCCAGGCCGGCAATCCGAAGATCGCCGACGGTTTTCGCAACGTCATCGAGATCTGCCTGGACCTCGGCTACAGCGAGGACCAGGTGCGCCGCATGACCTCGACCAATGCGGCCGAGCTGATGGGGCTGGCGCCATGAACGTCCTGATCGTCCACGCGCATCCGGAGCCGACGTCCTTCGTCGCGGCGATGACGGCGCGCGCGCGCGCGGCGCTGGAGGAGGCCGGCCACCGCGTGCAGGTGTCCGACCTGTACGCGGAGGGTTTCGATCCGGTCGCGGGACGGCACGACTTTCGCAGCGTGGCCGATCCGGCGCGATTCCATTACCAGACCGAGCAGGAGCACGCCAGCCGCCACGACGGCTATGCCGACGACCTGCGGCGCGAACAGGCGCGGGTGGCCGCCGCCGACCTGCTGCTGTTCGTCTTTCCGCTGTGGTGGGGCGGCATGCCGGCGATCCTCAAGGGCTGGTTCGACCGCGTGCTGGCCTACGGTTTCGCCTACGCCGACGGCAAGCGCTACGACAGCGGCTTTCTGCGCGGACGGCGCGCCCTGCTGGGCATCGCCACCGGCGGCACGGCGCAGCGCTTCACGCGCGATGGCAGCTACGGCGACATCGAGCAGGTGCTGCACGGCGTGCGCCGCTGCATGCTGGAATACCTGGGCCTGGAGGTGGAGGCGCCGTTCGTCGCCTACGCGGCGCCACGCGTCGACGACGAGGAACGCGCGCGCATGCTGGCGGCCTGGCGCGCGCGCGTGACCGCGCTCGCGGCGCAGGCCGCCGCCGCGCCGCAGCCGGACGCCGGCGCGCGCCTGCGCCGGGCGCAACTGGCGGTGCAGGGCGACACGGCGCAGTGGACGCTGGCGCGCTGAACGCGGAGGAGGCGAGGGGCGCCGCAGCACGTATACTGGCGACCTTTCACTTTTCCGGGCACAGCAAATGACGAACGACAGCAAGGAGAACGACGTGGGCGCCGGCGACGGCACGGCGGCGGTTGCGGAGACGGCGGCGGGCGGGGTGCAGGCGGTGGTGTTCGCGCTGAACATCCTCGAATTCATGGCGCGCCAGAGCGAGGCGATCGGCGTGACCGAACTGGCCAACGCCTTCGGCACGACCAAGAGCCGCATCTTCCGCCACCTGCGCACGCTGCTGCTGCAAGGCTACATCGTGCAGGACGACGCGGGCCGCTACAAGGTCGGGACGCGCCTGGTCGCGCTCGGCAACGCGGTGATGCAGAACTTCGACCTGGTGCAGGTGTCCGCGGTCACCATGCGGGCCCTGCGCGACAAGGTCGGCAGCTCGGTCGTGCTGTGCCATGCGGAAGCCGAGGGCGTGCGCGTGCTGTCGGTGGTGCAGGGGCAGTCGCAGATCGAGATCACGGTGCGCCCCGGCTCGCTGATGGGGTTCCACGCCAGCGCCCAGGGCAAGGTGTCGCTGGCGTACGGCCCCCCCGACGTGCTGGCGCGCCTGCTGGCCGGTCCGCTGAAGGCGCATTCGCCGCAGACCATCGTCGACCCCGGCCAGCTCAAGGAAGAGCTGCTGCAGGTCCGGCGCCAGGGCTGGGCCAGCGCGCCGAACCAGGCGGTGACGGGACTGAACGCCGTGGCGGCGCCGTTGTTCGACGCCGCCGGCGTGCTGATCGGCACGCTGGCGGTGGTGGATTCGGTGCAGTTCCTGCCGGAGCCGCCGCCGGAAGACTTATTGCAGCAACTCACCCGTGCGGCCCGCACGATTTCGAGCAGCCTGGGCTACATGGCGCGCTAGCGGGAGCGGCGCAGGCGGGTTGCCCGATGCTCCCGAGGAGATAGGGACGAGATGAAGAAAACGATCATTACCTGCGCCGTCACCGGTGCCATCCACACGCCGTCGATGTCGCCCCACCTGCCGGTCACGCCGCAGGAAATCGCCCGGGCGGCGATCGACGCGGCCGCCGCCGGCGCGGCCATCGTGCACCTGCACGCGCGCGACCCGCGCACCGGCCGCCCGAGCCAGGACGTGGGCCTGTACCGCGAGATCCTCGCGCCGATCCGGGCCGCGTCCGCGGTCGTGCTGAACCTGACGACGGGCGGCTCGCCGACCATGGCGCTGCAGGAGCGCCTGCAGCCGGCGCTGCAGCTGGCGCCGGAAGTGGCGTCGCTGAACATGGGCACCATGAACTTCGGCCTGTACGAGATGCTGAACCGCTTCAAGGCGTTCCGCCACGACTGGGAACGGCCCTACCTGGAAAACAGCGACGACCTGATCTTCCGGAACACCTTCCGCGACATCGCGACCATCCTCGCGTCCTGCGGCGCCAACGGCACCCGCTTCGAGATCGAGTGCTACGACATCGGCCACCTGTACACGGCCGCGCACTTCATGGACCGCGGCCTGCTGCGCGGCCCGCTGCTGATCCAGTCCGTGTTCGGGCTGCGCGGCGGCATCGGCGCCCATCCCGAGGACGTGATGCACATGCGCCGCACGGCCGACCGCCTGTTCGGCGACGACTACGTCTGGTCGGTGCTCGGCGCCGGGCGTCACCAGATGCCGGTCGCCACGATGGCGGCCGCGATGGGCGGCAACGTGCGCGTCGGCCTCGAGGATTCGCTGTGGGACGGGCCGGGCCGGCTGGCCGCCAGCAGCGCGGTGCAGGTCGCGCGCATCCGCGCCATCCTCGAGGGCCTGTCGCTCGAGGTGGCGACGCCGGACGAGGCGCGCGCCATGCTCGGCCTAAAGGGCGGCGCCGCCGTCGGCTTCTGACGTACCGCGCCGGCGCCGACCCGGCGCCACGCAGGCACGAGAAAAAACAAGAACGCCCGCGGCCGCAGGCCGGACGGGCAATCCACACGGAGACACACCATGCACCTGCTTGACCAGACCAGCTTCGCGGCTCCCCGCGAGGCGCGCTGCTACAACAAGATCGCGCTGCGCCTGCTGCCGTTCCTGATCCTGCTGTACGTCATTTCCTTCCTCGACCGCGTCAACGTCGGCTTCGCCAAGCTGCAGATGGCCGCCGACATCGGCCTGAGCGACGCCGCCTACGGCCTGGGCGCCGGCATCTTCTTCTTCGGCTACTGCATGTTCGAGATCCCCAGCAACCTGCTGCTGCAGCGCTTCGGCGCGCGCTTCTGGATCGCGCGCATCCTGGTCGTCTGGGGCGCGATCTCGATGGCGATGGCCTGCGTGTCCTCGCCCGGCATGTTCTACCTGTTCCGGTTCCTGCTCGGGGTGGCGGAAGCCGGCTTCTATCCAGGCATCATCCTCTACCTGACCTATTGGTTCCCGGCCCGGCTGCGCTCGCAGGTCAGCGCGCTGTTCTTCCTCGGCATGCCGGTGGCGGTGGTCATCGGGGCGCCGCTGTCGGGCTGGATCATGAGCACCTTCGCCGGCCACCTGGCGCTGGCGGGCTGGCAGTGGATGTTCATCGTCGAAGGCCTGCCGGCGGTGCTGCTGGGCATCGTCTGCTTCTTCTACCTGGACAATGGCCCCGCCACGGCGACCTGGCTGGACGCGGACGAGAAACGCGTGGTGGTGGACGAGCTGGCCCAGGAGGCCAGGACGCAGCAGGCCGGCGGCGCCGGGCACAAGTTCGGCCACGTGATGAAGGACCCGAATGCCTGGCTGCTCGCCTTCGCCAACTTCACGCTGCTGGCCGGCCTGTACGGGGTCACGTTCTGGCTGCCGCAGATCGTCAAGGACCTGGGCGTGAAGAGCCTGGCCGTGAACGGCCTGATCACGGCGATCCCGTTCGGCCTCGGCGCCGTGGCGATGATCCTGGTCGGCAAGCGCTCGGACCGCAGCGGCGAGCGCAAGTGGCACATGATCCTGTCCGCGCTGGCCGGCGCCGGCGGCCTGGTGCTGAGCGCCACGTTCTCGGGCAATATCCTGCTCTCGCTGCTGGGCCTGTCGCTGGCGACGGGCGGGATCCTCGCCTCGTTCGCCGTGATGTGGACGCTGCCCTCGCTGTTCTTCGTCGGACCGGCCGCCGCGGCCGGCATCGCCCTGATGGCCACCGTCGGCAACCTGGGCGGCTATGCCGCGCCCTGGATGCTGGGCGCGGTCAAGCAGGCGACCCAGCGCCTCGACCTCGGGCTCGTCGTGCTGGCCGGCGTGATCGTGCTCGGCATGCTGGCGGCGCTCGCGATGCCCAGGCTGCGCGGCCCGCGGCCCGCCGCCGCCGCCGCGGCCGTGCGCCGCACCTGATTCCCGGGGCCGCCCGCCGGCGGCGCGGCCCCGTACCGCCGTCCCATTCCGATCGACCGCACGGCGCCGCCGTGCGGCGCGGGCCCCGTCGCGCCCGCGACGAACCACATCCAACGGAGACACCATGGTCCAGTATCCCGGTGCAGGCGGCCCGCTGCCGCGCGCCGCAACCATCGCATCCATCGCATCCGCCGCGTGCATCGCCTGCACCGCATCCGCCGCATCCGCCGCGTCCGCGCAGGAGTCGGTCCAGGTATTCGGCGTCATCGACACCTTCCTCCAGGCCACCCACACCGGCAGGAGCGTCGCCACCGCCATCGATTCCAGCGGCCTGTACGGTACCCGCTGGGGCATCAAGGGCAGCGAAGACCTCGGCGGCGGCCTGCGCGTCGAGTTCGTGCTGGAACAGGGCTTCAAGTCCGATACCGGCGCGTCCGCCGACCCGGCGCGCATGTTCTCGCGCCAGTCCTGGGTCGGCATCGGCGGCGCCGCGGGCCAGTTGCGCATCGGCCGCCAGAATGCCCTGATGTTCCTGAACGAAGGCCGGCTCGATGCCTTCGTCGGCGCGTCGATGGGGTCGGGACTGAACAACTTCTCGACCTACACGGTGCGCACCGACAAGACCGTCTCGTATTTTTCGCCGGCGTTCGGTCCGCTGCGTTTCCAGCTGTACTACGGCTTCGGCACCAGCGGCGGCGCCAGGTCGGCCAACGGCAGCTATTCGGGCGCCGTCAACTACGATCGCGACAAGCTGCACCTGGCGCTGGTGCACCAGGCCGTGCGCAACGCGCTGGACACGGACACGCAGAAGGCCTGGTACGCGGGCGGCAGCTACGAGTTCGGCAAGGTGACCGCCTATGCGGTCTACCACCGGGCCAAGGCGGTGGCGGCGCAGGTCGACAAGGACGTCGTATCGCTGTCCGCACGCTATTTCCTGACTGCCGCCACGAGCGTCGGCGCCGGGTATTCCTGGCTGAAGGACAACGGCAGCCGCCGCAGCGACGCGGCCCAGCTGGGAACCATCCTGGTGCACCAGCTTTCCAAGCGTACCCAACTGTACGCGACGCTGTCCTGGCTGGACAACCGCAACGTCGGCAACTACACCCTCAACGGCGCGGCGGTCGCCGGCCTGCCGCTGGCCTACCCTGGCGCCGACGCGCGCGGGCTGCAACTGGGCATCGTGCATTTTTTTTGAATGTTCCGGCCGGCGCGGCGTCCCGCCGCGCCGAGCAGCAGGAGGCCGGCGCCCAGCAGGAGGCTGGCTTGCGGTTCCGGCACCGAGCCGATGCCGGCGCGCAGCGGCGCTGGCGGTGCGCCGCCGTCGGGCGTCGTCGACGGGACGCCCGCCGGGAGCGGTCCGACGTCGGCCGCGCCGATGCCGAGCGTGGCGGACAGGAGGTCGGCGTCGTCGGCCGGCAGCTCGCCGCTGGACAGCGTGAGGTCGACGGGTTGCCCGGTGGCCGCGGCGTTACGCAGCAGGGGGTCGTCGAACGGCGCGGCGCGCGCCGCGATGGCGAAGGACGCCAGCAGGAAGCACAGCAGGGCTGCGCGCAAGAGCAGGCTCATGGGTTTTCTCCTTGTCCACGGCGTGGGCGGGACCGGCCCCTCGCGTCCTGCGAGCGGGCCGGATACGGATGAGTCATGGGCGCAAGACTATGCTTGACGCGCGGGCAACTCTGTTAGCTGGCTAACCCAGCGAGCGTAACAGTCTGTGTCGTCCGGTTTCCCGCTCGGGCGGCCACGCGTTGCGGTGCGGCGTCGATTTTTCATCATGCGAAAAGATGTTCTCAGTATATGAAAAGCGCTCGGCCGTGCGCGCCGTCCTGCGTCCCATTCTGAGAAATATTCTTTCACATCATGGAATTAATAAATTAAGTCATTGATTTCAATGGCTATAAAAATGCTCCTGTGTCTTATATAAGAGTGGTTGTGCCGTGCACGAACAGGCCTATCATGATGTCAACGCCGCACGCTTTCCAACCTACTTTTTTTCAATCGGGAGAACACCATGGCAACTCGTGAACAGCAAATCGCCGCACTGCAGCAGGACTGGGACAGCAACCCGCGCTGGAAGGGCGTGGTCCGCAACTACACGGCCGAGGACGTCGTCCGCCTGCGCGGCTCGGTGCAGATCGAGCATTCGCTGGCGCGCCGCGGCGCCGAAAAGCTGTGGAACCTGGTCAACGAGGAACCGTACGTCAATGCCCTCGGCGCCCTGACCGGCAACCAGGCCATGCAGCAGGTCAAGGCCGGCCTGAAGGCGATCTACCTGTCGGGCTGGCAGGTCGCCGGCGACGCCAACCTGGCCGGCGAGATGTACCCGGACCAGTCGCTGTACCCGGCCAATTCGGTGCCGATGGTCGTCAAGCGCATCAACAACACGTTCCAGCGCGCCGACCAGATCCAGTGGTCGGAAGGCAAGGACGACATCGACTACTTCGC
The DNA here is from genome assembly GCF_913773735.1 of uncultured Massilia sp. Classification (GTDB taxonomy): domain Bacteria; phylum Pseudomonadota; class Gammaproteobacteria; order Burkholderiales; family Burkholderiaceae_D; genus Telluria. Next base: position 38,979 of record NZ_CAJYEB010000037.1, on the reverse strand, counting down.
GCCGATCGTGGCCGATGCCGAGGCCGGCTTCGGCGGCGTGCTGAACGCCTACGAGCTGATGAAGTCCATGATCGAGGCGGGCGCGGCCGGCGTGCACTTCGAGGACCAGCTGGCCTCGGTCAAGAAATGCGGCCACATGGGCGGCAAGGTGCTGGTGCCGACCCGCGAAGCCGTCGAGAAGCTGACGGCCGCGCGCCTGGCGGCCGACGTGATGGGCACGCCGACCCTGGTCATCGCCCGTACCGACGCCGAGGCGGCCGACCTGCTGACCTCCGACGTCGACGCCAACGACCAGCCGTTCTGCACCGGCGAGCGTACCGTCGAGGGCTTCTTCAAGGTCAAGCCGGGCGTCGAGCAGGCCATTGCGCGCGGCCTGGCCTATGCGCCGTTCGCCGACCTCGTGTGGTGCGAGACGGGCAAGCCGGACCTGGCCTTCGCCAAGCGCTTCGCCGAGGCGATCCATGCGAAATTCCCGGGCAAGATGCTGGCCTATAACTGCTCGCCGTCGTTCAACTGGAAGAAGAACCTCGACGATGCCACCATCGCCAAGTTCCAGAAGGAACTGGGCGCCATGGGCTACAAGTTCCAGTTCATCACGCTGGCCGGCTTCCATGCGCTGAACTACAGCATGTTCAACCTGGCGCACGGCTATGCCCGCCGCGGCATGTCGGCCTTCGTCGAACTGCAGGAAGCGGAATTCTCCGCGGCCGACCGCGGCTTCACGGCGGTCAAGCACCAGCGCGAGGTCGGTACCGGCTACTTCGATGCCGTCACCCAGACCATCCAGCAGAACCAGAGCTCGACGACGGCGCTGCACGGTTCGACGGAGGACGAACAGTTCTTCGACGAGAAGAAGGTCGCCTGAGCGTCTTCGTTTCCTCCAGGGCGCCGCAAGGCGCCGGGCCGCAGCGCGCGCAAGCCGCTGCGGCTTTTTTTATTGTTCCGGCCGATGGGCCATCTGAGGGATAATGGCGGTTTCGCCGTCCGCGCCCGTCCGCAGGCGCACGGCAGGCAATCTCTACCTGGAATTCCATTATGTTCAGCTACCGCCACGCCTACCACGCGGGTAACCACGCCGACGTCCTGAAGCACTTCGTTCAGGTCCAGTTGCACCAATACATGAACCAGAAGGAGGCGGCGTACACCTATATCGACACCCATTCCGGTGCCGGCGTGTACGCGCTCGACAGTGCCCAGGCCGTCAAGAGCGGCGAGTCGGTCGACGGCATCGCGCGCCTGTGGGAGCGCGACGACCTGCCACCCGCGCTGGCCGACTACGTCAAGCTGGTGCGTACCCTGAATCCGAGCGGCAAGCTGCGCTACTATCCCGGTTCGCCGTGGGTGGCGGACGAGGCGGCGCGTCCGCAGGACCGCCTGCGCCTGTTCGAACTGCATCCGGCGGATGCCCGGATCCTGGTCCAGAACGTCGCCAAGCTGGAAGCGCACAAGGCCGAGCAGGGCGAGCGCGCGCGCGGCAAGCGCGTGATCGTCGATTATGCCGACGGCTTCGTGGGCCTGAAGGCCTTGCTGCCGCCGCCGTCGCGCCGCGCGCTGGTGCTGATCGATCCGCCCTACGAGGTCAAGCTCGACTACAAGCACGTGCGCGATGCGCTGGACGAGGCGCTCAAGCGCTTCCCGTCCGGCACCTATGCGGTCTGGTATCCGGTGCTGCAGCGCATGGAGTCGCGCGAATTCGCCGACCGCCTGAAGCGCCTGCCGGCCAAGGAATGGCTGCACGTGACGCTGTCGGTCGCCGGTCCGCGTCCGGATGGCAACGGCCTGCACAGCAGCGGCATGTTCATCCTGAATCCGCCGTACACGCTGGAAGCGACGCTGCGCGAGGTGATGCCCTACCTGACCAAGGTGCTGGGCCAGGATGCCGGCGCCACCTTCCGCATCGAGCGCGGCACCCAGCTCAGCGGTACCGTGCCGAAGCCCGGCATCGGGGCCGCCGAGCGCGCCGGGGCCGGGCGCCAGCCGGTCGGCAACGCGCGCCGCGCCAGCCCGCTGTCGGGCAAGGGCAGCCTGCGCCTGCCGGGCCAGCCGTTCGGCGACGCCGCGCGCCCCGAGCGCGCCGGTACCCGGGGCGACGGCGAGTCCGGCGCCGCTCCCGCTCGGCGCGCCGGTCCGCGTCCGGCGGATGGCCAGGGCAACCAGGGCAGCGCGCCGGCGCGCCCGCGCCCGGAGGGCCGTCCCGGCCAGCCGCGCGGCGCCGGCGTGCCGTCGGCACGGCCGGGAACGGCGCGCGCCGGCGACGCGGCGGGTCCGGGCAAGGGGCCGCGCCGCCCGGCCAAGCGCAATGGCTGAGGACGGTCCTGAAACGATTTGATACGATGTCGAAATGTAAAGACTGTCGGTCTGTAGTATAGTCGGGCCGGTGTCCGGTGCAGTCCGGACCCGGCGTGCATGGGGCGCGCCGTGCACACGGGAGTCTTGCATGCATGCGGTAGCAACGGCAGTCACGTCCATGCCGTCCGACGAGTTTTTCCTGGCGCGCCAGCCGATTCTCGGGCGCGACCAGAAACTGGTGGCGTTCGAGTTGCTGTTTCGCGCCGCGCCGGACCACGAGGATGCGCAGCTGACCGATTATGCCGCCGCCACGGCCGCCGTGATCTCGCATGCGTCCCAGCTGGGGATGCGCCAGGTCGTCGGCGAGCAACTGGCCTTCGTGAATGTCGACGACGTCGTGCTCAAGAGCGATTTCGTGCGCTTCCTGCCGCCCGACAAGGTGATCCTCGAAATCCTCGAAACCGTGCGCCCGACCCCGGATGTGCTGGCGCGCGTCGCCGAACTGAAGGAGCTCGGGTTCAAGTTCGCGCTCGACGACGTCATCGGCCATTCGGAACTGGTACGCAAGCTGATCGACATGGTCGACGTGATCAAGGTCGACCTGAAGGGCGTCAGCCGCGAGGGGCTCGCGGAACTCGCGACGACGCTGCGCCGGCCCGGCCAGAAGATGCTGGCGGAAAAGGTCGAGACCGTCGAGGAGTTCGAGCTGTGCATGGACCTCGGCTTCGAATATTTCCAGGGATATTATTTCGCGCGGCCGGCGATCCTGTCCGGCAAGAAGATCACGCCGTCCGAGATGGGCCTGCTGCGCCTGCTCGAACTGATCGGCGCGAATGCCGACGCCGCGGCGATCGAGGAAGCCGTCAAGCGCGACGCGCTGCTCAGCCTGAACCTGCTGCGCCTGGCGAACAGCCACCTGGTGGGGGCGGGCGGGGCGCGAATCGAATCGATCCCGCAGGCGCTCGAGCAGCTCGGCCGCAGCCAGCTGCAGCGCTGGGTGCAGATCCTGCTGTACGGCAGCCCGGACGGCCACATCGAACCGAATTCCCCGCTGCTGCAGATGGCGACGACGCGCGGGCGCCTGCTGGAACTGATGACGCTGACGCTGCGTCCCGGCGACGTGGGCGGCGCCAGCACGGCGTTCACGATCGGCATCATGTCGCTGATGGATGCGCTGTTCTCGCTGCCGATGCGGGACATCCTGGCGCGCGTGGACGTCTCGCCCGAGGTGCGCGCCGCGCTGCTGGACCGCGCCGGCGACTACGGCGCCATGCTGGACGTGGTCGAGGAACTGGAAGGCGCCCAGTGCAACCGCGCGCTGGGCGATGCGCTGGGCAGGCTGGGCCTGTCCGTCAAGCAGGTGCGCGAGATCGAACTGGCCGCGTTCGGCTGGGTGCGGGAGTTGAGCGCCGGCATGCGCTAGCGCTTGTCCTGCTGCCAGCGATCCCGCTGGGGCCGGATGGACCGCGGGCGCGGGCTCATTGCGCCAGGAACAGGAACACCGTCGGCTTCTTGTGGAAGTCCGGCGCCTTGCCGGCAGCCAGTTGCGCTTTCCACTTGGCCGCCGTCAGCGTGCGCACGGATTCCGTCGCCAGCGACAGGTCGGTGGCGACGCACACCAGCGTGCCCGGCTGGCAGGCGCCCACCAGCGCTTCCAGCATCGCGCCATTGCGGTAAGGCGTCTCGATCAGCAATTGCGTCTGCTTTTCGCTGCGCGAACGCTGTTCCAGCTGCTGGATGCGCTTGCCGCGCTGGACGGCGTCGGTCGGCAAATAACCGTTGAAGGCGAAGCTCTGGCCGTTCAGGCCGCTCGCCATGACGGCCAGCAGCAGCGACGACGGGCCCACCAGCGGGCGCACGGCGATGCCGTGCTGGTGCGCCAGGCGGACCAGGTCGGCGCCCGGGTCGGCCACGGCCGGCACGCCGGCTTCCGACACCAGGCCGGCGTCGCGCCCGTCCAGCAGCGGGGCCAGCAGGGCGGCCAGCGCCTGCGGCGGCGTGTTCACGTTCAATTCCTCGATCCGGATTTCCTGCAGCGGACGCGCCAGCGGGTGGTCGACGGCGACCAGTTTCAGGAAGGCGCGCGCCGTCTTGGCGTTCTCGGCCACGAAATAATCGAGCTTGCTGGCGATGTCCTGTACCTGTTCGGGCAGGATGTGGGACAGGGCGCGCGGCGCGGCGTCGGTGGGGCCGAGGGTGTTCGGGATCAGGTAGAGGGTACCGGGCATGGATGGGACGAAAACGATGGGTCAGGTAAAGAAGGGCACGCCGGCACGGCGCAGCATGCCGGTCAGGGCGATCAGCGGCAGGCCGGTGAGGGCGCTGGGGTCGCTGCTGTCGATGCGTTCGAGCAACGCGATGCCCAGGCCCTCGTTCTTGGCGCTGCCGGCGCAATCGTAGGGTTGCTCGATATGCAGGTAGGCGTCCAGCTCGGCGTCCGGCAGGTCGCGGAAGGTCACGAAGACCTGCACGTTGTCCAGCTCGAAGGTGCCGGTGCGGCCGTCCCACAGGCAGAGCGCCGTATGGAACACGACGCGCCGGCCGCGCATCGCCTGGAGCTGGGCCAGGGCGCGCGCATGGTCGCCGGGCTTGCCGATCTGCGCGCCGTCCAGCGTGGCGACCTGGTCCGAGCCGATCACGAGCGCGCCCGGATGCAGGCGGGCGATGGCGGCGGCCTTGTCGCGCGCCAGGCGCAGCGCCGTCGCCTCGGGCGCTTCGCCGGGCAGCGGCGTCTCGTCGACGTGCGGGGCGATCGCCTCGAAGGGCAGGCGCAGCCGTTCCAACAGTTCGCGGCGGTAGGCCGAGCTGGACGCCAGGATCAGGCGCACGGGCGTGCCACGCGCGGCAGAACTTGGTATGATGTCGCCCTGTCCAATATTCATAAGCAAAACAGATAGATAGCGGTGTTTCGGCAAGCGGCGCCGGGCTGCGGCAAAACTGCCGGAAAAACGCACGGAGTCTTTGACTGCCCGGGGATAAGCCTGTTATTATCGCAGGTTTTCCGGGGAAGTTTTTCCAAATGAGCGCTTTTGTCATCGACGCCTTCGATTTTTGTCGGAGCAACGGCCATCGCGAAGGCGCCACGCCGGTCGCGGAAATGACCCGCCTGGCGGCCGATTGCGCCGATGCGTCCGGCACGATTTCCTGGACGATCCAGGGCGGCCAGACCCGCCAGGGCTATCCGATGATGACGCTGTCCGTCTCCGGTACCGTGCAGCTGGTCTGCCAGCGTTGCCTGCAGCCCTTCGGCTACGACATCGATTCGTCGACCGTGCTGGTGCTGGGCAAGGACGACGAGGAAGCGGACGAGATCGAGGAAATCCTCGACGACGAATCCATCGACGTGATCGTCGGCGACCACGCCATGGACATCCGTCAGTTGCTGGAAGACGAAGCCCTGCTGGCCCTGCCGCAGGCATCGAAACACGAGGTGTGCCCCGATACCACGCTGGTGGACTCCGTGAAGTCCGAGAAGGTATCGCCGTTCGCGGCACTGAAGAGCCTCAAGTCAGAATAAGCAGTACGGAATTTGCAAGGTAGGGTGCCGTAACGCCCGCATTGCATCAAAGACGTGTCAAACGCGTGCAACTCGAGTATGAAGTTTTCGTTGTAAGGCTGCGTGAAACATGTCGGCAATAACGGCAATCTTGTTATTGCCGCTGGGATACTCGATGCGCATGTCATTGCAAGTCGAATGTGTTAGAATTTTAGAACTTATGTTTAGGAGTCATCATGGCAGTTCAGCAGAATAAGAAATCCCCGTCGAAGCGCGGCATGCACCGTTCGCACGATTTCCTGGTTGCACCGAACCTGGCAGTCGAGCCGACCACCGGCGAAACCCACCTGCGTCACCACATCAGCCCGAACGGTTTCTACCGTGGTCGCAAAGTGATCAAGACCAAGAACGACGAGTAATCGACGTCTTGCTGTTTTGCTCCATGAAAGCGGTGCAACGTATGTCAAGTGCGTGGCGCCGCTTTTTGTTTTGCATGTTCCGTGCTGCGGGCAGCCCTGCGCGCCGGCGCACCGTCATTTTCCATCCCGCCGTCCCGGTCCGATGCGCTTCGCCGGCACCCGTCCGTGGACCCGCCGCCGCCGGCCGACCGTGAGCCCGCGGTTCATCCCGACAAATGACAATTAAAATTTCCATCGACTGCATGGGCGGAGACCATGGTCCCTCGGTGACCATTCCGGCAGCCCTCGCATTCCTCAAGCGCGAACCCGAAGCGGAGCTGATCCTCGTCGGCCCCGAAGAGCAGGTGCGCGCTGAACTCAAGAAACACCACGCGGCCGCGCATCCGCGCCTGTCCGTCAAGCACGCTTCCGAAGTGGTGGCCATGGACGATCCCGTCGAAGTGGCGCTGCGCCGCAAGAAGGATTCGTCGATGCGCGTGGCGATCGAGCTCGTCAAGGACGGCAGCGCCGCCGTCTGCGTTTCCGCCGGCAATACCGGCGCGCTGATGGCGATCTCGCGCTACGTCCTGAAGACCATGCCCGGCGTCGACCGCCCGGCGATCTCGTCGATCCTGCCGAACCAGAAGGGCGGCCCGACCTATATGCTCGACCTGGGCGCCAACGTCGACTGCGAACCCCACCACCTGCACCAGTTCGCCATCATGGGCGCGGTGCTGTTCGAGGCGATGGAACACCGCCGCCCGAGCATCGGCCTGCTGAACGTGGGCACCGAGGAAATCAAGGGCACCGAGACGATCAAGGCCACGGCCGCCCTGCTGCGCGAAGACCACGCGCGGGGCGTGCTGAACTTCCACGGCAACGTCGAGGGCAACGACATCTTCAAGGGCACCGTCGACGTCGTCGTGTGCGACGGTTTCGTCGGCAACGTGACCCTCAAGGCCATCGAGGGCCTGTCGCGCTTCGTCAAGCAGACGCTGCTGGAAACGACGCTGTCCAAGCTGGGCGCGCTGCTGGCGCGCAAGTCGCTCAAGAAACTGAATCCGGAAAGCTACAACGGCGCCGGCCTGCTGGGCCTGCGCGGCCTGGTGTTCAAGAGCCACGGCGGCGCCAATGCCTTCGCCTACGAGTGGGCGCTGCGACGCGCCTTCGAGGCCGCCAAATACAATGTGCAAGAGCAACTCGCGACGCTCATTGCCGAGATGCTCCCCGCCGCTCCCGCTTCCGCTCCCGTCACGGCCTCGGCCGCGGAAGCGCCAGGTTCAACCATCAAGCAGGGTTAAGCAATGACTGTGTACAGCAAAATCACCGGCACCGGCAGCTACCTGCCCGCCAGGCGCGTGACCAACCATGACCTGGCCGCCGAACTGGCCGCCAAGGGCATCGAGACGTCCGACGAATGGATCGTGACCCGTAGCGGTATTTCGGCACGTCATTACGCCGCCGCGGACGAGAACGCGTCCGACCTGGCCGTCAACGCGGCGCGCAAGGCGCTCGAGGCCGCCGGCCTGGAGCCCGGCCAGATCGACATGATCATCGTCGCCACCGCCAGCCCCGATTTCTACGGCAGTTTCCCGAGCACGGCCTGCATCGTCCAGCACAAGCTGGGCATGCGCAACGGCAGCGCCGCCTTCGACATCGGCGCCGTCTGCAGCGGCTTCGTCTACGCCATGTCGACCGCCGACGCCTTCATCAAGGCCGGCAATGCGAAGAACGTGCTGGTGATCGGCACCGAAGTGTTCTCGCGCATCCTCGACTTCAGCGACCGCAGCACCTGCGTGCTGTTCGGCGACGGCGCCGGCGCCGTGGTGCTGAGCGCGTCCGAGGAGCCGGGCGTGCTGGCGGTCAAGCTGCACGCCGACGGCAGCCATGGCGACATCCTGTGCGGTCCGGCGAACCCGTCGCATGCCGCGATGTCGAGCCAGAAATTCCTCTACATGGACGGCCCGGCCGTGTTCAAGCTGGCCGTCTCCGTGCTGGAAAAAGTGGCCAACGAGGCGCTGCAGGCGGCCGACATGCCGGCCGCGGCCATCGACTGGCTGATCCCGCACCAGGCCAACCTGCGCATCATGAGCGGTACCGCGAAAAAGCTCGGCCTGCCGCTCGAGCGCATGGTCGTCACCGTCGACGAGCACGGCAATACCTCGGCCGCCTCGATCCCGCTGGCGCTGGACCAGGCCGTGCGCGACGGCCGCATCCGGCCGGGCCAGAACGTCATGATGGAAGGCGTGGGCGGCGGCTTCACCTGGGGCGCCGTGCTGGTGCGCATGTAAAAACACAACAAAAGGATTGAGACAGATCATGAGCAAATTCGCATTCCTGTTCACCGGCCAGGGCGCCCAGGCCATCGGCATGCTGAACGGCTTCGCCGGCAACCCGGTGGTCGCGCAGACCGTGGCCGAGGCGTCGGACGCGCTGGGCCAGGACATCGGCAAGCTGGTCGCCGAAGGGCCGAAGGAAGCGCTGGACCTGACCACCAACACCCAGCCGGTGATGCTGACCGCGGCCGTGGCCGTGTACCGCGCCTGGATCGCCGCCGGCGGTCCGGTGCCGGGCGTCGTCGCCGGCCACAGCCTGGGCGAGTACTCGGCCCTGGTGGCCGCGGGCGTCATCGATTTCAAGGATGCCGTGCCGCTGGTGCGCTTCCGCGCGCAAGCCATGCAGGACGCGGTGCCGGTCGGGCAGGGCGGCATGGCCGTCGTCCTCGGCCTGCAGGCCGACGACGTGCGCGCCGCCTGCGCCGAAGCGGCCCAGGGCGAGGTGGTCGAGGCCGTCAACTTCAACGAGCCGACGCAGATCGTGATCGCCGGCCATACCGCGGCCGTCGAGCGCGCCTGCGAGATCGCCAAGGCCAAGGGCGCCAAGCGCGCCATGAAACTGGCCGTCTCGGCGCCGTTCCACTCGTCGCTGCTCAAGCCGGCATCGGACCGCCTGCGCGACTACATGGCCGGGCTGGTCTTCAAGGCGCCGCAGATCGACTTGATCAACAACGTCGACGTGGCTATCCTGAACGATCCGGCCGCGATCAAGGACGCGCTGGTGCGCCAGGCCGCCGGTCCGGTGCGCTGGGTCGAGACCATGCAGAAGATGGCGGCGGACGGCGTGACCCAGGTCATCGAGTGCGCACCGAGCAAGACGCTGATCGGCATGGCCAAGCGCATCGATGCGGCCCTGGTCGGCGAGGCGCTGCTCGACCAGGCGTCGCTGGAGCGCGTGCTGGCGTCGCTCGACGGCCAACAAGATCAATAATAAATAGCGAAGGAAAAGCATGAACCTGCAAAACCAAGTCGCCCTCGTCACCGGCGCCTCGCGCGGCATCGGCAAGGCCATCGCCCTCGAACTGGCGCGCCAGGGCGCGACGGTGGTCGGCACCGCCACCACCGAGGCGGGCGCCGCCGCGATCCAGGCCTACCTGGCCGACTTCGGCGGCAAGGGCATGGTGCTGAACGTCACCGACGCCGCCCAGTGCGCCGCCACGGTCGACGCGATCGCCAAGGACGTCGGCGCCATCGGCATCCTCGTCAACAATGCCGGCATCACCCAGGACAACCTGGCGATGCGCATGAAGGACGAGGAGTGGGACAACGTGATCGCGACCAACCTCAGCGCCGTCGGCCGCCTGTCGCGCGCCGTGCTGCGCGGCATGATGAAGGCCAAGGCCGGCCGCATCATCAACATCACCTCGGTGGTCGGCGCGTCCGGCAACCCGGGCCAGATGAACTACGCGGCCGCCAAGGCCGGCGTGGCCGGCATGACCCGCGCGCTGGCGCGCGAGATCGGCAGCCGCAACATCACCGTCAACTGCGTGGCTCCGGGCTTCATCGATACCGACATGACCAAGGCGCTGGGCGAAGGCCAGCACGAGGCGCTGCTGACGCAGATCCCGCTGGGCCGCCTGGGCCAGCCGGAAGACATCGCCCATGCGGTGGCCTTCCTGGCCGGCCCGCAGGCCGCCTACATCACGGGCACCGAGTTGCACGTGAATGGCGGCATGTATATGAATTGATGGAAATTTGCCGGCGGGCATGGCCCGCCGGACCGCCTGCCGGCCGTTTCCAGATCAAATCTCAGCAGTTGGCAGGAGTTCCAAACGATTTAGCGTCACACGCTGAAAATAGTTTTTCAACGCGCAAACCCTGATAAAATGCGCGCACTTTCCGCAACACATACCTAATGGAGCCAAAACATGTCGGATATCGAACAACGCGTTAAAAAAATCGTCGCTGAGCAACTGGGCGTTGCCGAAGCAGACATCAAAATCGATTCCTCGTTCGTTGACGACCTCGGCGCAGACTCCCTGGACACCGTTGAACTGGTGATGGCCCTGGAAGACGAATTCGAAATGGAAATCCCGGACGAACAGGCCGAGAAGATCACCACCGTTCGCCAGGCCATCGAGTACGCTCAGGCGCACGTCAAGGCCTAAGCTTTTCTGGAACTTCAGGAGAAACGCTTGAGTTCACGCAACCGTCGTGTCGTCGTTACCGGCCTGGGTTGCATTTCCCCGATCGGCAATACCATTGCCGACGCGTGGGAAGCAGCACTGGCGGGCAAGTCGGGCATTGCCAACATCACCAAGTTTGACGCATCGGCGTTCTCGACCCGCTTCGCGGGCGAAGTGAAGAACTTCAACGTCGAGGAATACCTGCCCGGCAAGGAAGGCCGCCACATGGATGCGTTCATCCATTTCGGCATGGCCGCGGGCATCCAGGCGATCAAGGATTCCGGTATCGCCGTCACCGAGGACAATGCCGATCGCATCGGCGTGATGATCGGTTCGGGCATCGGCGGCCTGCCGATGATCGAAGATACCAAGGCGGAGTACGACAGCCGCGGTCCGCGCCGCATTTCGCCGTTCTTCGTGCCGGCGTCGATCATCAACATGATCTCGGGCGACCTGTCGATCAAGTTCGGCCTGCGCGGCCCGAACCTGGCCATCGTCACCGCCTGCACCACCGGCCTGCACTGCATCGGCCAGGCCGCGCGCCTGATCGAGTACGGCGACGCCGACGTCATGATCGCCGGCGGTGCGGAATCGACCGTCTCGCCGCTGGGCCTGGGCGGCTTCGCCTCGGCGCGCGCATTGTCCGCGCGCAATGACGATCCGGCCACGGCATCGCGTCCCTGGGACCGCGACCGCGACGGCTTCGTGCTGGGCGAGGGTGCCGGTGTCATGGTGCTCGAAGAGTACGAACACGCCAAGGCGCGCGGCGCCCGCATCTACGCGGAAGTCGTCGGCTTCGGCATGAGCGCCGACGCCAATCACATCACGGCCCCGCTCGAGGACGGCAGCGGCGCATCGCGCTGCATGGTGACCGCGATGCGCTACGCCGGCATCAACCCCGACCAGGTGCAGTACGTGAACGCGCACGGCACCTCGACCCCGGTGGGCGACGTGGCGGAAGTCAAGGGCATCAAGCGCACCTTCGGCGACCACGCGCAGCGCATCGTCGTCAACTCGACCAAGTCGATGACCGGCCACCTGCTGGGCGGCGCGGGCGGCCTGGAGTCGGTGTTCACCGTGCTGGCGATCCACAACCAGGTCTCGCCGCCGACGATCAACATCTTCAACCAGGACCCGGAATGCGACCTGGACTTCTGCGCCAACACGGCGCGCGAGATGAAGATCGACTACGCGGTGAAGAACTCGTTCGGCTTCGGCGGTACCAACGGCACGCTGGTGTTCGCGAAAATCTGAGTTCCTGCGATTCCGCTTGAACTAAAAAGCGCCCATTCCTGTCAAAGGAATGGGCGTTTTGTCTTTCATGGTCCGACGGCCCCAGCCGTCGCGCCGGCAAGCCGCGCCCGGCGCCATTCCCGTCCACGTTACCTGCACCGCCATGTCGATCGCCGTGTCCGCGCACGTCCGGCCGTCGCGCCTCCAACGCCTGCTGACGTTCGCGGCGGCGCTCGCCCAGTTCGCGGCCGCGCTCGCCACGGTCCTGGCCGGGCCCGCCGCGTACCGCGCCGCGCCGTTGCCGGCCGCGGCGCTGGCGCTCGCCGGGGCCGTCCTGCTGGCACGGGCGCTGCGCCGTCCAAAGACGCACCGGATTGATATTTCTGGAACCGGCGAACTACGCGTGACGGTACAACAAGGGGGAGGCGCGCCGGCGCCCGGCGCCGCCGCGGCAGCCATCCTGCTGCCCGGTTCGGTCGTCTGGCCGGTGCTGATGCTGCTGCGTTGCCGCGTGTCCGCGGCGCCGGGCGGGCCGGCGGCGCGGGCGCGCACGCAGGTCGTGTACGTCGGCCGCGACAGCGTCGATGCCGCCACCTGGCGCGCGCTCGCGGTCGCGCTGGCGACGGCCGGGCGGCGCGCGGGCGGCGCCGGCGCAGTGGACGAGGACTGGATAACGAAACGATGAATTCACCGCAGCGGGCCGGCTCCTGGAACACGAGCGCGCATGCTGTCGCAGCCAACGGGACATGTTCAGTGACAACCGAACGCGAGTGTGATCAATTGCTGGTCGAGCGCGTCCAGGCTGGCGACCAGAAGGCGTTCGACCTGCTGGTGGCGAAGTACCAGCGTCGCCTGATGCGGCTGGTGTCGCGCCTCGTGCACGATCCGGCCGAGGCCGAAGACGTCGTGCAGGAAACCTTCATCAAGGCGTACCGCGCGCTGCGCCACTTCCGCGGCGATTCCGCGTTCTACACCTGGCTGTATCGCATCGGCATCAACACGGCCAAGAATTTCCTCGTCACGCAGGGCCGGCGCGCGCCCACGTCGACCGAAGCCGATGCGGAGCGCGCGGAGGGATTTGACGACGCGGACAGTCTGCGCGACATTAATACGCCCGAGTCCGTTTTGGCCAGCAAGCAGATCGCCTTCACGGTCAACGCGGCGATGGAAGCGCTGCCGCTGGAACTGCGCACGGCCATCGTCCTGCGCGAAATCGAAGGATTGAGCTACGAAGAAATCTCCGAAGTGATGGCGTGTCCAATCGGTACGGTGCGAAGCAGGATTTTCCGGGCGCGCGAAGTCATCGCCGAGAAATTGCGGCCCCTGCTCGATATCTCGGCCGACAAACGTCGGTAGGCGACAGCTGTTCGACATTGCAGACAAGGATCACGGACCGACGTGATGGAACCGATGGACACGAACAAGAAAAACCGCGAACTCATCTCCGCCCTGATGGACGACGCGCTGCCCGCGGCGGACGTCGAGCTGGCCCTGGCGGCGCTGGGCACGCCCGCCGGCGAACAGGCCTGGGCCACCTTCCACCGCATCGGCGACGTCCTGCGCGCCGGCGGTGCGCCCGAATTGTCGCCGGCCTTCGGCGCGCGCCTGGCGGCCCAGCTCGCCGCCGAGCCGCCGCCCACGCGGCGTGCCGGCGCCGAGGCCGCCCAGCCGGCGCCGGCCGCCGCGGCGACCGAGCCGCGCTAGCCGCGCCGGCACCCGCCCGTCCCGCCGGGAGCGGCGCCGCGGGATGCGGGTGTCGCGGCCCGCGCCGGGGCGGTGGATCCGCCGCCGGCGCTGCCGTTCCCGTCGGATCGCTTCGGCTTTGCCGCCACGCCGCCCGGCAGGTCCGTGCCAGCGCGACAATATGGTGTTTTTGTCTTACCATATCAACACCAAGCCCTTCTTTCATCAAAACTATGACAAGCAAAACCGGTAACGCGATCCTGTCCGCCCTCATGGTTGCGGGCATGACCCTGATGTCTTCCGCGGCGGCGCAGGCTGCCGCACCCACCGTCCAGGCGGCCGTCGCCGGCCTGCCCGATTTCGCCGACATGGTCGACAAGGTCGGCCCGGCCGTCGTCAACATCCGCACCACCGAGCGCGTGCGCCTCGGCCAGGGGCAGGGGCAGGGCGACGAGGAAATGCAGGAATTCCTGCGCCGCTTCTTCGGCGGCCAGATGGCGCCGCGCGGGCGCCGCGGCATGCCGCAGCAGGAAGAGCAGGAAGTACAGCGTGGCGTCGGCTCCGGCTTCATCATTTCCGACGACGGCTATGTGCTGACCAATGCCCACGTGGTCGAGGGCGCCGACGAAGTCACCGTCACGCTGACCGACCGCCGCGAGTTCAAGGCCAAGGTGCTGGGCGCCGACCGCCGCACCGACGTCGCCCTGCTCAAGGTCGAGGGCCGCGGCCTGCCCAGCGTGCGCATCGGCGATTCGAACCGCATCCGCGCCGGCGAATGGGTGATCGCGATCGGTTCGCCGTTCAACCTCGAGAACACGGTCACCGCCGGCATCATCTCGGCCAAGTCGCGCGATACAGGCGAGTATTTGCCGCTGATCCAGAGCGACGTCGCCGTCAATCCGGGCAACTCGGGCGGCCCCCTGATCAATATGCGCGGGGAGGTCATCGGCATCAACTCGCAGATCGCCACGCTGTCCGGCGCCTACAACGGCATCTCGTTCGCCGTGCCGATCGACGAGGTGATGCGCGTCGCCGACCAGGTCAAGAAGACCGGCAAGGTCACGCGCGGGCGCCTGGGCGTGCAGATCAGCGAAGTCACGCGCGACGTCGCCGAGTCCCTGGGCCTGGGCCGCGCGCGCGGCGCCGAGATCGCGATGGTCGAACCGGGCGGGCCGGCCGAGAAGGCCGGCGTCAAGGTCGGCGACATCATCCTGAAGTTCAACGGCAAGGACATCGAAAAGAGTTCCGACCTGCCGCGCCAGGTCGGCGGCACCGCCGTCGGCACCCGCGCCAGCATCACCGTGTGGCGCCGCGGCAGCCAGGTCGAACTGCCCGTCACCATCGAGGAACTCAAGGAAGAACAGCCGGCGGCCGGCCGCGCCACGCCCAAGAAGCAGGGCGACGACCGCTCGCCGAACGCCCTGGGCCTGCACGTGTCCGACCTGACGCCGGCGCAGAAGCGCGAGCTCAAGATCGAGGCCGGCGTGATGGTCGAGTTCGCGGAAGGACGCGCCTCCACGGCCGGCATCCGCCAGGGCGACCTGGTGCTGCAGATGAGCAATGTCGAGATCACGTCCGCGGCCCAGTTCAACGGCCTGGTCGCGAAGCTCGATCCGAAGAAGCCGGTCGCGCTGCTGGTGCGCCGCGGCAGCGCGTCGCAGTACATCGTCATCAAGCCGCGCCAGTGACGGCGCCGGTCCGTTTCACCCTGTACTCGCGCAGCTGGTGCCACCTGTGCGAGGACATGCTGGAGGCCCTGCGCGCCGCCATGGCGCGCAGGGGCGTCGCGTACGAGGTGGACGTGGTCGACGTCGACGCCGACCCCGCCCTGGTGGCGCGCTACGACGAGCTGGTGCCGGTGCTGGCGACGGTGCCGGGCGACCGGGAGATCTGTCACTACATCCTGGACGAGGAGGCGCTGGCGGCGTGCCTGGCGGCGGTGCGGGCATCACCGTAGGGTGGGCACGTCAACCCGGTCAGGCGTACTCGGTCTCTGCGCGCATGGCCCGAACCGCGCCACCCGCCGCCAGCACCCGCTCCATGAACGCCCGCTTCGCCACGCTGCGCGGGCTGGCCCAGAAACTGTCGAGCCAGGCCTGCGGCTCGCCGCCATGGTCGATGCGCAGCGTGTACGGGCGCCCCATCAGCTCGCTGTGCACATAGGTGGCGAAGCATTCGGCGAAGTCGTCGTACGGATTGGTCGCGCCGTACAGGCTGGGGAAGTCGCTGCCTTCCAGGCCGGCATAGGCGACGACGATGGCCTCGCCGTCCAGCTTGTTGTTCCCGTAGAAATCGACGATGCCGCGGCCGTCGAAATCGGAACTGGCCTGGGGCACGAAGCGTCCCTCCGCATTCGTCGTCCAGCTCAGGGCCAGGTAAGAAAAATCCCAGGAGAACTGCGTGTCCGGCGTCGGCTCCCACCAGCGCGGCAGGAAGTCGCCGTCGGCCGTCAGCACGTGGCCGAACTCGTGCAGCAGCAGGAACTGCAGGGCGTGCGCGCGGGTGTCGTCGTGCGCCGCGGCGATCGCCGCGGTCAGCGTGAAGCCGGGGCCGCCGTGGAACGGCAGGTTTTCCTTCCAGGTCGCCCAGGAATTGGCGGTGTGGCCGGCCATCACGTCGACGTCGAGCAGGACGATGCAGCCGAGGATGCGGCCGTCGCGCGCATCGACCACGATGTCGGTGGCGCCCGACGAGCCCAGGCCGTGTCCCAGGCAGATGCCCAGCAACAGCGGCGACACCAGGTCGAGCACGCTCGCCGGCATGCCGCGCAGCGCCTGGCGCAGGTCGGCGAGCAGGCGGGCATCCGGTTGCGCGGGCGCCGGCACGGCGTCGATGCCGCTCGCCAGGTTGACCTGCCGCACGAAGTCGCGCACCTCGTCCGGCAGCGGCAGGATGCGTTCGTGGATGGATTGGCGCTGCAGGTCGGTCCAGTGCTGCGGGTCGCGGGTCAGGATCATGGCATGTCGGTCGAGGAGGGCGCCACGCGGCGCCGATGAGTCCTTAACGGCGGCGCGCGCAAATACTTGATGCATGGAAAGTGAGACGTTGCCCGCGGCGCCATGCCGGCGTCCACCCTTATTCCGGGCTTTCTGCCCTGAAATCCGGTAAAATGCGGGGTTGGAGGCGATGGGCGTTGCCGCCGGTGCGATCCGGCAGACCCCCTTCGCCTGACAAGGCGCTCGCCTGGGCCGGCTCGGCCCCGCCGCAGCGCTTTTTTCGTATTCCGCCGTGCGGCGATCATCGTCCGCGCCGGCCTGGCCGCGTGCCGCTCTTATTTGGTTTTGAGTTTTGTTAATGAAAAACATACGTAACTTTTCCATCATCGCCCACATCGATCACGGCAAGTCGACGCTGGCCGACCGCATCATCCAGCTGTGCGGCGGCCTGTCCGAGCGCGAGATGGACGCGCAGGTGCTCGACTCGATGGACCTGGAGCGCGAGCGCGGCATCACCATCAAGGCCCAGACCGCGGCGCTGCAGTACAAGGCGCGCGACGGCCAGACCTACAACCTGAACCTGATCGATACCCCGGGCCACGTCGACTTCAGCTACGAAGTCTCGCGCTCGCTGTCCGCCTGCGAAGGCGCGCTGCTGGTCGTCGACGCGAGCCAGGGCGTGGAAGCGCAGACCGTGGCCAACTGCTACACGGCGCTCGACCTGGGCGTCGAAGTCGTGCCGATCCTGAACAAGATCGACCTGCCGCACGCCGACCCGGACAACGCCAAGAAGGAAATCGAGGACGTCATCGGCATCGACGCTTCCGACGCCACCGTGTGCTCGGCCAAGACCGGCCTGGGCGTCGAGGACGTGCTGGAAACCCTGATCGCCAAGGTCCCGCCGCCGCAGGGCGACCCGGACGCGCCGCTGCAGGCGCTGATCGTCGACTCCTGGTACGACAGCTACGTCGGCGTCGTCATGCTGGTGCGCGTGGTCAACGGCACCCTGCGCCCGAAGGACAAGATCCTCCTGATGGCGACCGAGTCGGTCAACCTGGTCGAGCAGATCGGCGTGTTCACCCCGCGCTCGGTCTCGCTGCCGGAACTGTCGGCTGGCCAGGTGGGCTTCATCATCGCCGGCATCAAGGAACTGACCGCCGCCAAGGTGGGCGATACCGTCACGCTGGCGAACAAGCCGGCCCCGGCGCCGCTGCCGGGCTTCAAGGAAGTGCAGCCGCAGGTGTTCGCCGGCCTGTTCCCGGTGGAAGCGAACCAGTACGACGCGCTGCGCGACTCGCTGGAAAAGCTCAAGCTCAACGACGCCGCCCTGATGTACGAGCCGGAAGTGTCGCAGGCGCTGGGCTTCGGCTTCCGCTGCGGCTTCCTGGGCCTGCTGCACATGGAAATCGTGCAGGAACGCCTGGAGCGCGAGTTCGACATGGACCTGATCACGACGGCGCCGACCGTGGTGTACGAGGTCGAGATGCGCGACGGCACCATGGTGCGCGTCGACAATCCGTCGAAGATGCCGGAGCCGTCGAAAATCAACGAAGTGCGCGAGCCGATCGTCAACGTCAACCTGTACATGCCGCAGGAATACGTGGGCGCGGTGATGACGCTGTGTAACAGCAAGCGCGGCGTGCAGCTCGACATGAGCTACCACGGCCGCCAGGTCAAGCTGCAGTACGAGATCCCGATGGCCGAGATCGTGCTGGACTTCTTCGACCGCCTGAAGTCGACCTCGCGCGGCTATGCGTCGATGGACTACGAGTTCAAGGAAAACCGCGCCGCCGACGTCGTCAAGGTCGACATGCTGATCAACAGCGAGAAGGTCGACGCGCTGGCCATCATCGTGCACCGCGCCAACGCCCCGTACCGCGGCCGCCAGGTGGCGGCCAAGATGCGCGAGCTGATCCCGCGCCAGATGTTCGACGTGGCGATCCAGGCCGCGATCGGCGCGACCATCATCTCGCGCGAGAACGTCAAGGCGATGCGCAAGAACGTGCTGGCCAAGTGCTATGGCGGCGACATCACCCGCAAGAAGAAGCTCCTCGAAAAACAAAAAGCCGGCAAGAAGCGCATGAAGCAGGTGGGTTCCGTCGAGATCCCACAGGAAGCCTTCCTGGCCATCCTCCAGGTGGAAGATAAATGAGCATGCAACTGATCCTTGGCAATTTCGCCCTGATCCTGTTCGTCCTGATGGTGATCACGGGCGTGATCTGGTGCCTGGACGTGTTCGTGCTGGCCAAGCAGCGCCGTGCCCGTGCCGACAAGGCGCTGGCCGAGTTCGACGCGCGCAACGCCAAGCTGGCCGCCGACGGCATCAAGATCGACAACGCCAACCGCGCGGCGCTGGAAGCGGGCATCCTGCGCCAGCCGACCTGGGTCGAGTATTCGGGCAGCTTCTTCCCGGTGATCGCGCTGGTGTTCTTCCTGCGCTCCTTCCTGTTCGAGCCGTTCAAGATCCCGTCCTCGTCGATGGTGCCGACCCTGCTGGTGGGCGACCTGATCCTGGTGAACAAGTTCGACTACGGCATCCGCCTGCCGGTGCTGAACAAGAAGATCATCGAGGTCGGCAATCCGCAGCGCGGCGACGTGATGGTGTTCAAGTACCCGAAGGACATGAGCCAGGATTACATCAAGCGCGTGATCGGCGTGCCCGGTGATAAAATCACCTACGATAACAAGCGCCTCACCGTCAACGGCAAGCCCGTCGAGTACGAAGCGATGGACGACTACCTCGACGACGAGCGTCCGGTGTACCACAAGCAGTACCTGGAAAAGCTGGCGAATGCCCCGCACCGCATCCTGAACATGGATGGCGCGCGTCCGATCAACCTGGGTTCGGTGGAGGAGTTCCCCCATCACGAGAATTGCACCTATTCCTACGATAAATTTACCTGTATCGTACCGGAGGGCAATTATTTCATGATGGGCGATAACCGCGACAACAGCGCAGACAGCCGTTACTGGGGCTTCGTCCCGGACAAGAACATCGTCGGCAAGGCCGTGTTCGTCTGGATGAACTTCAGCGACCTCAAGCGCATCGGCGGTATCCACTGACGAGCAGGTGCGCGCATGCGGACGAACGCAGTAGAACGTAATCGAAGCCGGCGCTTCGGCGCCGAACGCGGCGTGTCGCTGTCCGGGCTGCTGGTCGTGCTGGTGGTGCTGGGCGCGCTGGCGCTGGTGGCCATCAAGGTGACGCCGGCGCTGCTCGAATACCGCGCCGTGAAGGCGGCGATCGTCAAGGCCAAGGCCGAAGGCGGCACGGTGCGCGAGATCCAGCAGGCCTTCGACCGCCATGCCGGCGTCAACGACGTCGGCGCGATCAGCGGGCGCGACCTGGTGATCACCCGCGACGAGCAGGACGTGCAGGTCAGCTTTGCCTACGAAAAGCGGGTGCCGCTGGCCGGCAACGTGAGCCTGCTGTTCGATTTCGCCGGCACGACCGACCCGAGCGGCGCGAATGCCGCCAAAGAGGCCGCCAAGGCCCAGTAATCCAGCCGGAAGGGGCGGGCGTTGGCGTCCGGCTCGGGCCGGCCCAACAGATTGGTACGACAATGAATCTTCAGTTATTGCAAACTCGCCTAGGTTACACGTTCCGGGATCCCGGCCTGCTGCAGCAGGCGCTGACCCACCGTAGCCACAGCAGCGTGCATAACGAGCGCCTCGAGTTCCTCGGCGACTCGGTGCTGAACTGCGTCGTCGCCTCCATCCTGTACGAACGCTTCAACGCCCTGGCCGAAGGCGACCTGTCGCGCCTGCGCGCCAACCTCGTCAAGCAGCAGACGCTGTACGAGATCGCGCAGAAGCTCGAGCTGTCGCAGTTCCTGCGCCTGGGCGAAGGCGAACTCAAGTCGGGCGGTTTCCGCCGTCCGTCGATCCTGGCCGACACGCTCGAGGCCCTGCTGGGCGCGATCTTCCTCGACAGCGGATTCGATGCGGCGCGCACCACCATCCGCGCGTTCTACATCCCGCTGCTCGACTCGGTCGACCCGCGTACCCTCGGCAAGGACGCCAAGACGCTGCTGCAGGAATTTTTGCAGAGCAAGAAGATCTCGCTGCCGACCTATAACGTGGTGGCCACGCACGGCGCCGCCCACAGCCAGGAATTCGAGATCGAGTGCCTGGTGCCCAAGCTCGGCATCCAGGTCTTCGGCCGAGGCGGCAGCCGCCGCGCCGGCGAGCAGGCGGCGGCGCGCCTGGCGCTGGAGACGGCCGAGCAGCTCTTGCAGAAGAGCCCGTCCGCCGCGCGCAAGACCCGGCCCCGCTCGGCCCAGCTCAAGCTGGCCGGCATCGCCACCGACCAGACGGCCGAGCAGGGCGAACTCGCCATGCAGGCCGAGGAAACCCATTCGAAGCAGCAGTCGTCCCGACAGCCGTGATACCGTGGCGGCCCAGTCCGCCCTAGCAGCGCCGGATGATCCGGCAGGAAAACAGAATGACCATGGATACGCATCCCGTCGAACCCACCGCAGCCGCGTTGACCTCGGAGAATTTTCGCTGCGGCTATATCGCCATCGTCGGCCGACCCAACGTCGGCAAGTCGACGCTGATGAACGTGCTGATCGGGGCCAAGGTCTCGATCACCTCGCGCAAGGCGCAGACCACGCGCCACCGCATCACCGGCATCCAGACCCGCGACGACGCCCAGTTCATCTACGTCGACACGCCGGGCTTCCAGACCCGCCATGCGAACGCGCTGAACAAGACCCTGAACAAGACCGTGTCGAACACGCTGACGGCGTCCGACGTGATCCTGTTCCTGGTCGAGGCCGGCACGTTCGGCCCGGCCGACCAGCAGGTGCTCGACCTGTTGCCGAAGAACGTCCCGGTGATCCTGGTGATCAACAAGTCCGACCGCATGAAGGACAAGGCCGAGCTGATGCCGTTCGCGGCCAAGGTCGCCGGCCTGCGCGACTTCACGGCCGTGGTGCCGGTATCGGCCAAGCTGCGCTTCCAGGTCGATGCGCTGGAAGGCGAGATCCGCCGCCACCTGCCGGAAAATCCGCCGATCTTCGGCCCGGACGACATCACCGACCGCAGCGAGAAATTCCTCGCCGCCGAGATCGTCCGCGAAAAAGTGTTCCGCCTGCTGGGCGACGAGCTGCCGTACACGTCCACCGTGCTGATCGAGCAGTTCCAGCAGGAAGGCAACCTGCGCCGCATCTTCGCCGCCATCCTGGTCGAGCGCGATACCCACAAGGCCATGATCATCGGTAACAAGGGCGCGCGCCTGAAGGAGATTTCCACCCAGTCGCGCCTGGACATGGAAAAGCTGTTCGACGGGCCGGTGTACCTGGAAATCTGGGTCAAGGTCAAGTCGGGCTGGGCCGACAACGAAGCGGGGTTGCGCGCCTACGGCTACGAATAACGCCCCGTCGCCCCGGCGCAGGCAGGGGCGACGGTGCAGGTTCCCCGAGCAGCCCCCACCCACCCGGGTTATCATTGCGCATGCCCACCCGCGACGACGACACCATCGACTTCGACCAGGACGCCCCGTCCACTCCCAGCACGCCCGCCAGGCGCCGCGCGCCGGTCCGCGAGGGCCGCGTCCTCGGTCAGCCGGCGTTCGTGTTGCACAGCTATCCCTACAAGGAAACCAGCCTCATCGTCGACATGTTCACGCGCGACCACGGCCGGATCGGCGTGGTGGCGAAGGGCGCCAAGCGGCCGCTGTCGAAACTGCGCGGGGTGCTGCAGACCTTCCAGCCGCTGTCGATCTCCTTTTCCGGCAAGTCGGAGCTGCGCACACTGATCGACGCCGAATGGGTCGGCGGCATGCTGCCCATCGAAAAGACCGCGCTGCTGTGCGGCTTCTACCTGAACGAACTGCTGGTGAAACTGCTGGCGCGCGACGACGCGCATCCGGCCCTGTTCAACCACTACGTCTCCACGCTGAACGAGCTGGCGCACGGCGAGCCCGCGCAAATCGCCTTGCGAAAATTCGAACGGGCCCTACTTAAGGAGACCGGGGTGGCCGCCGATCTCACGCGCTGCAGCGCCTCGCGCGCGCCGGTGCAGCCGGATGGCATGTACGTGGTGGACCCCGAACGCGGCGCGCGCACCGCGGCGGCCGTCGAGTCCTGGCCCGTCGTCTCGGGCCAGACCCTGATGGACATGGAACGCGAGGACTACGCCGACCCGCAGACCCAGGCCCAGAGCAAGCAGCTGATGCGCTTCCTGCTGGCCCACCACCTTGGCGGCGCGCCGCTGAACACGCGCCAGATTTTGATCGACCTGATGCAGCTTTAAGAAAAATACCGACCATGAGCTTCCTGCAACCCGCCGGCCCCGTCATCGACCTGGGCGTGAACATCGACCACATCGCCACCGTGCGCAACGCGCGCGGCACCGTCTACCCGGACCCGCTGCGCGCCGCGCTGCTGGCCGAGCAGGCCGGCGCCGACCTGATCACGCTGCACCTGCGCGAAGACCGCCGCCACATCAAGGATGCCGACGTGATCGCCATCCGCCCGCAACTGGTCACGCGCATGAACCTCGAGGCCGCCGTGACGCAGGAGATGATCGACTTCGCCTGCCTGGTCAAGCCGCAGGACGTCTGCCTGGTGCCCGAGCGGCGCGAGGAAGTCACCACCGAGGGCGGCCTGGACGTGATCCGCTACCAGAAGGAAGTGGAAGCCGCGATCCGCCAGCTGCAGGGCGAAGGCATCCGCGTTTCGCTGTTCATCGACGCCGACGAGGCGCAGATCGCCTGCGCGGCCGCCGTCGGCGCGCCGGTGATCGAGCTGCACACGGGCCGCTACGCCGAGGCCGAGCACAAGGACGAGGTGGCGCGCGAACTCGAACGCATCGCGCTGGGCGTGCGCGCCGGCGTGCGGCACGGCCTGCGCGTGAACGCCGGCCACGGCCTGCACTACACCAACGTCCAGCCGATCGCGGCGATCCAGGACATCCACGAACTGAACATCGGCCACGCGATCGTCGCGCACGCGCTGTTCGTCGGCTGGGAGCATGCGATCCGCGAGATGAAGGCGATCATGGTCGATGCGCGCCTGGGCGTGTCGCTGGGCCATCCGCAGCCGGAAAC
Organism: uncultured Massilia sp.; assembly: GCF_913773735.1. Lineage (GTDB taxonomy): Bacteria > Pseudomonadota > Gammaproteobacteria > Burkholderiales > Burkholderiaceae_D > Telluria. Next base: position 15,428 of record NZ_CAJYEB010000037.1, on the reverse strand, counting down.
CTGAGCCGGGAGCCGCCATGATCTACGGAATCGGTACCGACATCGTGCAGATATCGCGCGTCGAGGCGGCCCTCGCGCGCCACGGCGACCGCTTCGCGGAAAAGATCCTCGGTCCCGAGGAGCTCGTCAAGTTCCACGCCCGCCGCGCCAAGCACCCGGTGCGCGGGCTGCGCTTCCTGGCCACGCGGTTCTCGGCCAAGGAGGCGTTCTCGAAAGCCGTCGGGCTGGGCATGCGCATGCCCATGACCTGGCGCTCGGCGCAGATGCTCAACGCCCCGAGCGGCAAGCCGGTCATCGTCTGCAGCGGCGCGCTCGAGGCATTCATGCGGACGCACCGGCTGAGCGCCCAGGTGACGATCAGCGACGAGGCCGACTATGGCGTCGCCTTCGTCGTCGTCACCCAGGCGCCGGAGGCGGAAGCCCCATAAACCTTCGTAGGGTGCGCGCCCGTGCGCACCGCGCGTCGTCGCGACGCAAACAGGAACGGCAGTGAAGAACGACGAAGCAGCCGCCCCGGACGGTTCCGGAGCGCAGGACGGCGGCCCCGGCGCCGCCGCTTATACCCAGGCCGCCGGCAACGCCGGCGCCACGGCAGTCCGCAGGAAAACGCCGCGCAAGACCGCCGCGGCCGGGCCGCCGGCGCCACGCGCCCGCCCCGATGCCTGGCAAGCCATGAAAGAGGAATTGATCGCCACGATGACGAAGGATGCGGAATCTCCCGCGCGCCCGACCCCGGAAGCGCGCGAACAGGTATTGGCGACCGTCGCCAAGTTGCCGGACCTGCCGGGCGTCTACCGCTATTTCGACGGCGAGGACAAGGTCCTGTACGTCGGCAAGGCGCGCAACCTGAAAAAGCGCGTGTCGAGCTATTTCCAGAAGACCCTGTCGAGCCCGCGCATCGCGATGATGGTGGGCCAGATCGCGCGCCTGGAGACGACGGTGACGCACAGCGAGGCCGAGGCGCTGATCCTGGAAAACAACCTGATCAAGACGCTCAAGCCGCGCTACAACATCCTGTTCCGCGACGATAAATCGTACCCGTACCTGAAGCTGAGCAACGGCGACTACCCGCGCATGGCCTACTACCGCGGCGCCCTGGACAAGAAGAGCCAGTATTTCGGGCCGTTCCCGAGCGCCTGGGCGGTCAAGGAATCGATCCAGCTGCTGCAGAAGGTGTTCATGCTGCGCACCTGCGAGGACAGCGTGTTCGCCAACCGTACGCGCCCCTGCCTGCTGCACCAGATCGGCCGCTGCAGCGGGCCGTGCGTCGACCTGGTCGCGAGGGAAGACTACAGGCGCGACGTCGACAATGCGGCGAAGTTCCTGCGCGGCCGCCAGACCGAGGTGCTGGAAGAGCTGCAGCAGAAGATGGTGGGCTATGCGGAAAACCTGCTGTTCGAGCAGGCCGCCGCCGTGCGCAACCAGATCCAGGCGCTGTCGCGCGTGCTGCACCAGCAGAGCATGGAGACGACGTCGGACGCCGACGTCGACGTCATCGCCGTGGTGGTGCAGGGCGGCCGCGCCTGCGTCAACCTGGCGATGGTACGCGGCGGACGCCACCTGGGCGACCGCGCCTATTTCCCGAGCCACGTGGCCGAGGCGATCGGCGAGACGCTGGAAGACACGCCCATCGAGGTCGACGTGCTGGCCGCCTTCCTGGCCCAGCACTACGGCGACAAGTTCGTGCCGGGCACGCTCATCCTGAACATCGAGTTCGACCAGCCCGAGCTGATGGTGGCGCTGACCGAGCAGTGCGGCCACCGGATCAACCTGGTGTTCCAGCCGCAGGGCCAGCGGCGCCAGTGGCTGGAGCTGGCGCAGAAGGGCGCCGAGATCTCGCTGGCGCGCCTGCTGTCCGAACAGGGCTCGCAGCAGTCGCGCACGCGCGCGCTGGCCGACGTGCTGGGCCTGGACAGCGAGGACCTGGAAACGCTGCGCATCGAATGCTTCGACATCAGCCACACGGCCGGCGAGGCGACGCAGGCGTCGTGCGTGGTGTTCCACCACCACCAGATGCAGAACGGCGAATACCGCCGCTACAACATCAACGACATCACGCCGGGCGACGACTACGCGGCGATGCGCCAGGTGCTGATGCGCCGCTACGAGAAGGTGGCGGGCGGCGACGGCGTGATGCCCGACATCGCGCTGATCGACGGTGGCAAGGGACAGGTGGAGATGGCGCGCCAGGTGTTCACGGAACTGGGCCTGGACGTGTCGAGCATCGTCGGCGTGGCGAAGGGGGAGGGCCGGCGCGTGGGCCTGGAAACCCTGATCTTCGCCGACGGTCGCGAACCGCAGGAACTCGGCAAGGAATCGGCCGCGCTGATGCTGGTAGCGATGATCCGCGACGAGGCGCACCGCTTCGCCATCACCGGCATGCGCGCCAAGCGCGCCAAGGCGCGTCAGGCCTCGCGCCTGGAAGAGATCGAGGGCATCGGGGCCAAGCGCCGCCAGAAGCTGCTGGCGCGCTTTGGCGGCCTGAAGGGCGTGATCGACGCCAGCGTCGAGGATCTGATGTCGGTCGAGGGCATCTCGAGCACGCTGGCGGAAGAGATCTACCGGCAGCTGCACTGAGGCCCCGTCCCCGGCGGGGCCGACGCGCCCATGCGGTTGACGTTCATATGTACGATGTTCGCGCACCGCATCCGCACCGCTGAGCTCAACTGGTTTAATGGGCAAGAGCCATGTAGACTAGCGGCGCGCGGTAGGCGCGCACGCAAGCTTCACGGGCCACTTGTCAGGCCCGCCGTTCCCTGAGTCACCCATGCCCTTGAATATTCCGATTCTCCTGACCTGGCTGCGGGTCGCGCTGATCCCGCTGGTCGTCGGGGTGTATTACCTGCCGCCGCACTTCCTGCCGGTGGCCGAGCAGAACCTGGCCGCCACGCTGGTGTTCATCGTCGCCGCCGTCACCGACTGGTTCGACGGCTACCTGGCGCGGCGCTGGAACCAGACCTCGGCCTTCGGCGCCTTCCTCGACCCGGTCGCCGACAAGCTGATGGTGGCCGGCGCGCTGCTGGTGCTGGTGCAGCTGCAGCGGGTCGACGCCGTGATCGCGTTCATCATCATCGGCCGCGAGATCACCATCTCGGCGCTGCGCGAATGGATGGCCGAGATCGGCGCGCGCAAGTCGGTCGCCGTGAGCTCGCTGGGCAAGATCAAGACGGCCGCGCAGATGGTCGCGATCCCGATGCTGCTGTTCCACGATCCCGTGCTGGACGGCTTCCAGACGCACATGGCGGGCGAGGCCCTGTTGTGGATCGCGGGGGTGCTGACGGTCTGGTCGATGTTCTATTACCTGCGCAAAGCCTGGCCGCTCATCAAGGAAAGATCGGGAACTTTATAGATTGATGACAAGTCATCCTTGACACATAGCTCAGCATCTCTATAATGCCTGCCTGTTGCGAGACATTGCAGCAAACGAAACGAAGCGGGAGTAGCTCAGTTGGTAGAGCGCAACCTTGCCAAGGTTGAGGTCGAGAGTTCGAGACTCTTCTCCCGCTCCAGCGTTTGCAAGCGGTACGAAACAAACAGGTTGTCTTGGAAAGTCGTCAAAAATCTGAGATAATCGACAGTCCTAGCGACGCGGGAGTAGCTCAGTTGGTAGAGCGCAACCTTGCCAAGGTTGAGGTCGAGAGTTCGAGACTCTTCTCCCGCTCCAGTCGACGCAAGTCGATGCTGGGGCAGACATTGCAGGACTCCATGCGGGAGTAGCTCAGTTGGTAGAGCGCAACCTTGCCAAGGTTGAGGTCGAGAGTTCGAGACTCTTCTCCCGCTCCAGGTTGTACTGGTGAATAGGTCACTCCTCAGCGGGAGTAGCTCAGTTGGTAGAGCGCAACCTTGCCAAGGTTGAGGTCGAGAGTTCGAGACTCTTCTCCCGCTCCAGAATTCAGGGAAGCTCCTTCCCGTGCCGATGTGGTTCGATAACCCGCCACGTCAGCATCGTCAAACACCTCGGGCGAGGTAGCAAAGCGGTTATGCAGCGGCCTGCAAAGCCGTGTAGATGGGTTCGACTCCCATCCTCGCCTCCAGCATATCGGTAGATCAGCGCCTTGGCGCTGATCTACGTCAGCGGTACGCTACCGCCGTCGGAGCGGTTCGAATATCTCATCGCTTGTCATCGACAGCGCAGCTTTATAAGCTGCGCCTCGGTACGCCTAAATTTAGTGTTTACAGGCTCGGCAGCAGCCCACCCCTTGTGCAGCTTTCAGATCATGGGAAGTGTCAGAGGACGAATACGGTTCAGCACCTCGTACGCCATGTTCGATCGGCCAATCATCGCTCCAGATCCTTGACGGTCAGGCCTTTCTGATCCATCTGGAATTTGATGGCTTCGACCGGATCTGCTACCTCCATCGGAGAGTGTTTTGCCTCATAGGCTTCGACCAGCGTGGCAAGTACATCCGGCCGATCGCCTTCCGGCGTTCCAAACTCGGCAGCCATGAGCGATTCCACCTCGCGCAGCGCTGCTTGATAGTCTTCTTCAGTGCGGATCGGTCTAATGTCCATAATGTCTCTCGATAGCTTGTGCATCGATGGCGTCGCGGCCAGGAGCCGGAGAAGAACGGTGAAACGAGGCAGCACCGGGCAACTGCTGAAGCGGGGACCAGCGGCTACAGATTGTTATGGTCGAAAGTCGATGTGAATGTGGCCGATTGCGGCCTGAGCCTCGAGGGGCAAGCGTTGCAACTGTTCGGCTGGCAAAATCTCTCCGAACAGTTGGGATCGTAGTACCTTCGTCCGTTCGTTTACGACTTCCGTTCGAAACGCGTCGTATGTGCCTTCAAGCGCGATCGTGTGCACGTCGATGTAGGGCGCATCACCGCGTGCGCCATCGCGGTCTCGCCACGCCTCGAAGGCTTGCATCCAGGCGCTGTCCTGGCGGTCGACACGGCCGATTTGTTGCTCGATGCGTCCCGGGTTCCAGTCCAGGTGGAACAACACGACGGCGCGACAGGCGCGGTGTAGATTCAAACCTTCGCTGGCGACGTCGGACTGTCCGATCAATACCTTTGGATTCAACTTTGCGTTGTTGAACGCGCTTTGGCGTACGCGCCTGGTGGAGGGCTTGATATCGCCGTACAGGCGCTGCGAAAAGGGGCTCATGCGAAACACGTAGTGGCCATGCTGGTCTTTTTCAAGGTCCTCTTCCTGGTCCCGGATGACCGCTTCCCAATCGAAGCGGCGACCGGCGCGTACCTCGTCGGCATCGGTCTGACCCGCCGGATCGGCGTCCCGCAGCGTGCGCAGCAGGTTATCCACGCTGTCCTGGATCCGTTCGCGCCGACTTGTGGCGACCGAAACGAGCTGATCGTCCACACTGAGCTGTTGGACGAGCCACGTGACAAGCGTCTCGATGGATTTGCTGCTGATCTTGGCGCGCTCGTGCTGCTGTTCGAAGAACACCGTGACCGCGTGCTGGCATGCATCACGCAGTGCGGCGCGCTCGTTCGTGTAGCGCCTGGCCAAAATGTTCGCGTTCTCCTCGAAAGACGCGATGGCGCTCGGCGTGAAGCCAAAGCTGGAGTCCGCAAGCCAGCGCAGCAAGTCAGGGTCATCCGCCTTGATTTTCGTTGGCAGAGGTACCGGCTTGCCGGCCTGTACTTCGCGCAGATAATGACGGATGTTGAGTGCGCGGTCGAGCGCCCACATCGGTGCGAGGAACTCGGCGAACACGAGCACTTTCTTGTCTTGCGTGACCAGTCCTTCGATCAGTTCGATCGCGTGACGTACCTTGGGGTGCCATTGCAGGGACCACTGCGGCTGTTCGGCTACGCGACCCAAGGCGCGGGACTGGTCCGCCAATGCTTGCAGCCAGTACGCCTGCCGTTGTCGCTTGGCACGTTCGGCAGCATCCCTGTCTGCAGTGGGCGGCGCCACGGGCATCTCCCCGACCACTTGCTCCGAGATTAGTGGGAGAGCTTGCGCATGGCGCGAACCAGCGGTCCGGGTCGCGTTCGTCGTCTCGATACCGCGCGACGCCGCCGCGAGTGCTTCCGCGTAGGCGAGCTGAGTACGCTCACTCGGGTACAGGCTGTCAAGGGCGATGGTCGTGGCGACCGTCTGCCGGTGAGGATGCGCGACGTCGGGGCGCGCCGCATGGGCGCTGAACTCCTTGACCATCTTGTGGTCACGCCAGACACGCCGCGTCACGATCGGACGCAGCGCTTGTTGAAAGGTCGCGCCGGCCGCCGACAGCCGGGTCAATTCGTCGGCGCTTCCTATCCGCAAGGCCTTGACGGCATCGGCAAATTCCTGCACGGTCTTTTTTAATGGTGCAATGTCGGCCGATTTGAATCCAAGACGTTGGAAGATCGTTATCCATTGTTGGGCGTCTATTTCCATCGGCGTGGCGGTGAGCGCGAGTCGCTTGGCTTTGCGGGATGCGGAGCCGGGGCGCAGGATGATGTCGTCTATGCAGTGCGTTAGGCGTGAGCGCAGGTGCGCAGCCGCTTGTTTGTCGCCGCGGGTCTGCATGTCGGTGCCGGCGCGGCTTTTGTGCGCTTCGTCGATGATCATCAGGTCGACATCGCCGACCAACTCTCCGACCAGGTTGCGGAACAGTTGCTGGGCTTCCGGGTCGTCGAACGTCGCCGTCGACACCTTGGTCAAGGCGCCATTGGTCACGCGTTCCCGTAACGTGGCAGGCATGTTTGTCGCCAGCCAGTCGACGGCGGTGCTCTGACCGTCGGACAGGACGAGTTTGCCGGCCCCATAAGCTTGTTTTCCGCTCTTGACCAGCTTGCGCTTGAGGGCGAAGGGCAAGCCCCACAGTTCATCGTTGGTCGTTGACGTCAGCCGCTGCGGCAGACCGAAACGATGCGAAATGAACAGCAGCCGGGCGTGGCTCGAAAGCGGGTACGTTGATGCATGTGCGCCATTGGCGAACAGGTCCGGATAGGTGCGCAAGACCTTGGTTTTGATGTCCTTGGGTATCCAGGCCAGTCCGAGCTTGGTAATCTGCTTCCAGAACCCATCCAGTTCCTCATCACGCCATTGATAGGTCAGGCCTGGAGGAATCAGGATGGCGACACGACCGCCAGACGCGATGACGCAGACGGCAAGGGCGATGGCAAGACGCGTCTTGCCAAGGCCAACCTCGTCGGCCACCAAGACGCCCGGCAGCGTCTCCAGTTGGGTCGCGATCCAGGCGAGCGAGCGGTCCTGGTCGGCGCGCCACAGGTCCGGGTGCGATGCCAGCTCGCGCAGGCGGGTCCAGACGTGAGCCCAGTCGAGTTTTTTATTCATTGCCTTCTCCTTGGGCTGCGCATATGGCGGCAGGGATCGTCCATGCGCATTCGAGTTCGCGCATGAGGTTGTTGTATGCCACTTCGAGGTGAGGGTGCGCGTGCAGCCATGGCGGCGCAAATCCGGGTTGCAGCAGCGCCGGGAATAGATTGATGCCGGCGCGCCGGATCGCTTCGCGGTCAGTCGGCGCGACTTGCTCGAGCAGCAGGTAACGAAGCTGGCTCAACCAAGCTGGGAACTGCGCCTCCCGGATGATCGAATTACGTTGACCGATCGCTTCGATCAGCGCCGCCAAAACTTTGAGTGGATAGCGACAGGCCCCGCTCGCCGCAGGCGTCACAGGCTGCCCTGGCTGCCGCGGGTCTGGATCCGGCGTCTCGGGAGGCGGATTCGGGAACGCCAGCAGCGCCTCCAAGGCATCATTGATGCCGAGTTCGCTCGCGTACTGCCGGCAGCAAGCGCCGTCCTCGCCGAATACGGGTACCTCGTAGACTTGCGGCCCCGTTCCGGTATCGGCGGTGCGAACGCGTACCCAGAGCAGGGGCGGGACCTTGCCAGTGATGGCGACCCCTTCGTCCGAAGCGTCAATGGCGAGCCAGGCGCCAATCGCGTCCAGCCGCATCTCCAGCGCTGCCACCGCGTTGTCGCTGCGTACCAGATGCAACAAGCCGTCTTTTACGTAGGCGAACAGCACCGGGGGCGGATCGCGGGGTACGAGGATCGGCTCGACGGCACCCGGCTCCATGGTGGCGATGGCTTTCGCCGGCAGTACATCGCCGCAAGCCAGCACGTGCCAGACGCGCGTCACTTCTTCCTTGCCCGTGAACGTCACGCCCGCCTCGACATTGCCGGCTGGCGAACGCGCGCTGGCCGCGCGATCCAGGGCGGCCTTGGATAGCAGGCCAGCGCGCGACAGATTGCCCGAGCCCAGGTACAGGAAAGTGAGCGTGCCTTTGTGCGGACTGTCCGACGTTACGCGCGCGAGACCGGCAATGTACTTGGCGTGCAGGAACGTGCGGCCAATGCTCGCTCCTTGCTGGAGCGGGTCGACCGGCGCACACAAGGTCCAGCCACCGATCTGGCCGGTGCGGGCCGCCTTCGGATGCGCGGCGAACCACGCAGCCAGTGCGCCTGCCTGCGTCGGATTCGCGACCAGGTAGCGCGGGCCACGCACATCCAATTCATCGAGTCGTTTCAGCACATCGGGTTTGTCCTGCGTATTCCCCTCGGCCTGTTCCCAGAATCCGGAGCCGGCGACCAACTTGCTGACACCCGCCGCGGGGAACCGCTGCTGGATCTGCGTAAACAGCGATTTATCCAGGCTGTGGACGAAGCGGGGCGTGCTGTTGCGGGGTGGCCGGCCCAGCGTGGCACGCCAATCGGCGAGCCATCCCATTGCCAGAGGCTGCGTGGCCAGAAATCCGCTGCTGTTTGGATAGAGGCCACTCATCAAGCGATCGAAGAAATTCAGCGCCGCCACCACATCCGCGAGGGCCGTGACATCCGTGTCACCATCAGCACCGATATAACAATCGGTGGACCAGAACATGTCGATCTGCGCGCCATTGCCCCAGGTCTCGCGTGTCCAATTGCCGGTCGAGACGATCAGGCGAAACGTGGTCGGGGACGCGTAGCGTTCATCCGCGAAACCGAACACTGCGACTTTCGCGTGCATGAGCGAGGTCCGTGTGCGCCAGACCGGGGCCGCGCAGGGGGCCAGCTGCAACATGCCGGGTACGGTCAGCGGATCGAGCATCGGCGCGGAGGCGTCGAGCATCAATACCGCACGCAACAGTCCATTGGCGGCGCGCTCGACGGGATGGGTGCCAGTGAAGGTGGACACGATGCGTTCCAGCGTCTCGGTATCCGCGGACAGGCCGCACATGAGCATGTGGGTACCGAATTGGCCTGATGGTGGCGTCAACAACGCTTCCAAGTCACGACGTTCATGCTGCATGTGCAAGCCCTTTCAGTGCCTCATCGTGCAATCGCTTCAGGCGCAGCAGTGGCCGTGGGATGGCACCGCCAGCGGGTACGATGTCACTTTCGAGCGGGTCGATCGCATCGGCGGCGACCAGGGTGTCGGTGTAGCCAATGCCACGGCCGAGCGCGGCTGGCTGCGACGTAAACACTTGAGGCAGACGCGCTGCCAGAGTGCGAATACGGGCCTCGAGCGGGACATCGCCGTGTTGTTCGTCACAGAATTCCTGGACGCCGGTTGGGCGCTCGACGAGCCCGGCAAGACGTTGGGCCAGTGCGCCGCAATCGCGCTGCAGCGCCGCGAATTCGCGCTGTACTTCGGGGGCGCGCGCCAAATCGGCCCAGGGTTGCGCTGTCGCCTTGATCGCCTTTGCTAGCTGTTGCGCCGCTTGTAATGCGGTCGTACGCACCCGTTCAAAGGCGAAGCACGTATCGAGGCGCACGCGTTGGGTGGGATCCTCGATGCGTTGCAAGAACGTCGCGCTGCCTTTGTCGGTTTGTAACTCGGGGAGGTCGATGGCATATGGTGCGAGCAGGGCGATGAGACGCGAACGGCTTGCGTCGGCGAGCAGTTGGTCGTGCACGAGCTGGCATTCCGCGCTTGTTGCGGCGTTGGGCAGCAGGGATCGTTTGAACTCGTTACTGCTGCTCTTGAGCGCCATCTCCGGGTCGGTAATCCATTTGCGCAAGCGCTTGGCCACGTCGTCGTCGACCAAGGCCGCGTTGGCGAGCGCCATGCCAACCGGTGCCAGCTGCAGACTGTTGAAACGAAATTGGGTGCTCCTGCAGAAGCCGAGGCCCGGCAATGCGGCGGTCGCCGAACGTCGGAACGGCACGGTGACATAGGCACTTCCAGTGCTGACTGCGGCAAACGACAATGCTTTGAGATCACGGAGTTTTCGCTTGCCCTGGATGCGGTCCTCCTTTTCATGACTGCCTTGCCGGATCGTGAGCCAGCTCGCGAGCGCTTCGATCGACTCAGCAATGCGTGCGGCCAGCGCGGGTCGGCTCAGTTCCTCGGCCAGCAGCAAGCCGAGGCAGCTCCAGGTGAGCTGACGTACAAAGAATGCGCCACCCAGGCCAGGAACCGCCCATTCGTTGAGCGCCAGGATGGCGGGGCGCAGGCCAAAATCAAGGCGTAGCCGTGATTGCGGAAGATCGGTTGGTACAACAGTGCCCCACGACGTCATGTTTGTTGCTGTTCATAGTTGAGTATCACGCTATCTTAATCCATGAAGGATGGGTAAATTCTCTCGAAAAATTTTCTGGTACAGATTAGTCCGATAGCTGCCCGTAGCGCACGAGGCCGACTCAAGTACGCGCAGGTGTGGCCGCCCTGGTGACAATTTGGTCCCACGCTTAATGGAGCTATTCATCGTCTTAGGCAGGTCTTGCGCAAGGCAATCCCTCTAACGCCCTTTTCGTTGCAGCGTCATCCAGCCTTGGCCGGCGCCCGGTGCCCTCAACCGTGCCGCGACAACACGGCCGGGAACCTGTCATGTGACAAAGTACTGTCGTTCTGATCCTTCAATGTTGGTCTGCGTCTCGGTCTAGGTGCTGCCGTCGCCCTCGGTCGCACTGGGTAAGGCCTGTTCGAACCTTGGCTGTGGTCAGCATCTTGGCCGTACTGGTCGGCCTAAGTAGTCACTCAAAATTTATCGTGAACTTGCTGCCGAATCCGCTCATCAGGGACTGGATCTTGTCGAGCAGGTCTGCGCCGTTCGTGGCAACGATGCGACGCCAGAAGTGCTTGGCGTGCTTCCACAGAATCTCGATTCTATTGAGCTCTGGACTGCAGGGCGGCAGATAGTGAAGATACAGGCCATGTTTCGCCCACTGGCGCCGCTTCTTGTCGATTAGTGCGCCCTTGTGTATGCCTGCGTTGTCGATCAAGACGATTCGTGGAACCTCGTGCGCTTAAGCCTCGGCCTGATCGAAGAACGCGATCACATCCTCACGTGTCGTTGGTTGGCTTTCGCGCAAATTGATTAACGTCAAACCTTCCCCACGACTTCGGCGATGAATATACTCTTCGGTCAAGGGTGAGAACAGGACGCTTTCAGTAACCAAAATGTTGCTTTTTTAATTGATTAAATAATAAAAATTGCCGTCAGTATAGTTAAGCGATATATAATTATTTCACGACAACTATGTCGATATTGGCGTGCCGCAGGTACTCAACCGCTTCCATGCGTGGCTCTATCTCGATCATCAAACGTCAGGAGACTTCATGAAACGACTACTGCTAGCCATGGCAACGCTCTGTTCTGCGGCCCTAGTTCTCACGGGCTGCACGTCGCCCAAACCAAACCCTCCAGGAGGAGACTCGGGAGAGAATGCCGGTGCGACTACCCAGCCACCTCATACTGAAAACCACGGCTGTATAGCCAGTTTCAAATCGCCGGCAGGCGATCTAAAGGGAGCTGGATTCGAAATCCCACTTGGAAAATGGGCGGGCGGTCCAATCAAGATTGGATCGATCGAGTACTCCCACGCCCAAGCCCAAAAGCTCAGTGAGGCGGCTTCGCTCGCAGAACAGGGGCGGCTGGAATTCTGCCGAGCAACCGATCCGGAAGTAATTTCCCTTATACCTGCCGCGGACCGGGCCGAGGTCATCATGACCGCCATAACAGGTCAGAGGGCCTTGAAGAACAAGGTCGATGCATTTGTCAAGACCGTGACCGCGGCTACAGATCCGCAACAGGTGGTCGCTGCTGCTGAGGAGCTGGCGAAAGACACTAAGGAAGCGAAAAAACAGTTTGCCGAAAAGGTTCCTGCCACGCAGGACAAGCAGAAGGACAAGCAGGCAAACTTGTCGCCTGGAGAGCCATTGCCCTTTTGGGCGGCCCTGACACTCATGCAGGCAAACACAATAGACGGCTTCAGGCAGCTGTCGGACAAGGTCGACGTCGTGAACCAGCGGCTCGACGCTAAGAGCGGGCAAGGCAAGATTAGGGTGACTGGCTTTAATGATAGTGGCGTGAGCTTGCCGGCCTCCGAACGGCAGCAACTCTACAGCCAGTTCGAGGAAGCGTTAGGCAAGATTCCGAAGACTCAGCGCCCAATGGTTCTGATCGTCGGCTATGCCAACAAATCAGGTTCGCCTTTGCGGAACATTAACATCGGATTACGCCGCGCCCAAACGGTGATGAACTACCTGCAAGAACAGAAGTTCTCGCGGTCATACGAAGGGCACGTCATGAGCGGGGGCATTGATGACTCGGCATACGCACACCGGGTTGACGTCTTCGTAACTGGCGCCTGAAGAATAAATGCCTGGCTGAACCACGGCGAGGCGCAGAGCTTTCACAGCACCTGAACTGCCCCGGTTTTCGTGGAGGCGGAGAAGCGCGAGTCAGGGCGGAATAGCCTGATGAATCGCCGCGACTTTCCTAGACGCCGGTCATACAGCGGCTGTGCCCTTCGGCGGCTGAATTAACGCCTCGGCAGGTATGCCAAGCCCTTTGTGCAGCTTCCAGATCATAGGGAGTGTCAGAGGTCGAACACGGTTCAGCACCTCATACACCCTGTTGGACCGGCCAATCATCGGCTCGAGATCCTTCACAGTGAGGCCCTTTTGGTCCATCTGAAATTTAATGGCCTCAACCGGGTCCGCGAGTTCCATTGGAAAGTGCTTTGCTTCATAGGCTTCGACCAGCGTGGCCAACACGTCGAGACGGTCGCCCTCTGGCGTTCCGAACTCGGCAGTCATGAGCGATTCCACTTCGCGCAGCGCTGCTTGATAGTCCACTTCGGTACGGATAGGTTTAATGTCCATGATGTCCCTCGATAGTTTGTGCATCGATAGCGCCGTACTGCTTATGCGTGCCGACGAACTTGACGAAAACAATCCCGTACGGATAGTTGATGGATGTGACCAGCCGATACTTGTTGCCAGCGATATTGAAGACTACTCGCCCATCCTTCAGGATACTTGCGGTACCGAAGTCGGCCTTGACGTCCGCTGGCGTTTGCCACTTGGCCTTGAGAACATGGCCGTGCCAAGTAAGAAGCGGCTCCTTAGAGTCGGCATACTCGGGGCGTTCGTAGAAGGTCCGAAGTGTAGGGAGAGATAGGATTCGCACGCGTCTATGATAGTCCCAATTTGGGACTTGGGCAAGCAAGGGGAGGCGTACTCATGTGGTGTAAAATGTGGTCCTAGCCTAACTCCTTGATTTCTATGAGGCAAAACGGCCTGCAAAGCCGTCTAGACGGGTTCGACTCCCGTCCTCGCCTCCAGATATTAAGCATGCGGACCTCATCTGAGGTCCGTTTCGTTTTGCAGCCAATGCGTATTCAGCAAATTTAATTTGATCTAAGTAGTCGCCCATTTTTTGCTGTCAAAGTCAGATTGGCAATGCAGCAGGGGTTGAGCGATGAGACACCTGCAGTTGAGCGAGGTCGAGCAGCGCACGCTGCGTGAGATGGGCGTTTTCCACCCGCATCCGAGGACGAGAATGCGAGCCCAAGGAATTTTGCGCCTGAGCCAAGGCCTGACTCTTCAGAAGACTGCTGACGAATTTGGCGTGCATCTGAACAGCGTCGAGCAGTGGCGGCAACGGTGGAGCAAGCTTGGCTTGGCCGGGTTGTACGAGGGACGTCATACCGGTCGACCGAGAAAGTGGACAGCTCAGCAACAGCAGGCTTTCGGTGAATTGGCGGTTTCCGAAGGTGGTACTGTGGGTGCACTGCTGCGCCAGGTCGGGCAGATTCAAGGCCAGGTGCCGATCAGCGAAAATACGGCCAAGCGGTACCTCAAGGAGATGGATTTCACGTACAAGCGCTATCGCTACAGTTTAAAAAAAAGCGAAATCAAGAGGCGTTCGAGCACGCCAGCAAAGTGATCGCTGCACTGTCCCGGCTCGACCACGAACAACAGTGCGAACTGCTGTACTTCGACGAGTCAGGTTTCAGTCCGAATCCGCCGGTGCAGTACGGATGGGGGAAAATCGGCCAGACCCGAGCCGTCGAACCGCTCGCGCACCGGCAGCGCGTGAACGTGCTTGGCGCGTTGCGCCACGATGGCTCGTTGACCTGGACTAAGCAACAGCGACCAACGACACGTGAGGATGTGATCGCGTTCTTCGATCAGGTCGCGGCTCAAGCGCACGAGGTTCCACGAATCGTCTTGATCGACAACGCCGGCATACTGGACTTCCCCCGGTTCAGTAGACAAATCTTGACCTCACGCTGAGGCGCGCTCGAAGGCCTCGGGGCTGACACCGCCCAGATGGCTGTGGCGCCTGGTTCGATTGTAAAAGACTTCGATGTAGTCGAAGATATCGGCCCGGGCCAAGTCCCGGGTTTTGTAGATGCGCTTGCGAATGCGCTCCTTTTTCAAACTGCTGAAGAACGATTCCGCTACAGCATTATCCCAGCAGTTACCGCGTCGACTCATGCTCGGTTCGATGTTGTTGACCTTGCAGAAGCGGCGCCAGTCGTCGCTTCCATATTGGCTGCCTTGATCGGAATGTACCAGTACTGGCTTCTTTGGCTTGCGGCGCCAAACCGCCATTAGTAAGGCGTCGATAGCCAGCTCGCGCGACAATGTCGGCTTTATCGACCAGCTAACGACTTTGCGCGCAAAAAGGTCGACCACGACGGCCAGATAAAGCCAGCCCTGCCAAGTTCTAATGTAGGTAGTGTCAGTGACCCAAGCCTGATCAGGCGCATCGACGGTAAATTCTCGATTCAGCCGATTCGGAGCAATGATCGAAGGCCGGCCAGCAATCCTTCTGGGCGCTTTATAGCCGCGTACAGCCTTGATCTTATTGACCTGCATGAGCCGCGCTACACGATTACGCCCGCAAGTCTCGCCGGCTTCTCGCAGATCGCCAAAGACGCGGTTGGCGCCGTAGACACCGCCGCTTGCCGAATACGAATGCCGGATTGCCTCGACTAGGCGAGCATCTTCCTTCGCTCGCTCCGATATCGGCTGGTGCAGCCATTGATAAAACCCGGCTCTGGCCACTTTCAAAATGCGGCACATAAGCACAAGCGAAAACTCGTGCCGATGCTCGTTCATGAACCGGTACTTTACTCGGGCTCCCTGGCAAAGTACCGTGCGGCTTTCCTAAGAAACTCACCTCTACGCCGGTGCCTCCTGTGGTTGGAGTGCATAGCCAAATTGTGCGGCACGCCGATGCAGCTGCTTGATGACCCGGTCACGGTATTGCTGTTCGTAATGGTCGGCGCCC
>NZ_CAJYEB010000036.1 GCF_913773735.1 uncultured Massilia sp. | reverse complement strand
GCGCCGGCCACCGTGAAGGCGTTCGTCGTGACGGTGGGTCTTTCGGTGTCGCCGCCGATGGCGACGACGTTGCTGGCGACGCCGCCGTTGCCGGCCGCGTCCTGGTAGGCGCCGGCCGCCAGCTGGACCTGGCCGGCGACGGTGGCGGTATCGGCCGCGGGCGTGAAGGTCGCTTCCCAGGTCGTGCCGTCCTGCGACGTGGCGTGCAGGTTCGTCAGCTGGCCGCCGGCGACGCCGACCGCGCTCTCGCCGAAGCCGGCGGGCGCCTCGCTGAACGTGAAGGTCAGCGTGGTCGTCTGCCCCGCCTTGACCGTGGTCGTGCCGGCGGCGATCGAGACCGTGGGCACGAGCGTGTCGCCGCCGATCTGCGTGGGAGCGGTGCTGGCCAGGTTGTCCTTGCCGTCGGCGTTGACGAACTTGCCGGCATCGATCGAGATCGCGGCGTGCAGGTCCTGCACGTCGCCGGTCGGGGTGAAGGTGGCGGTGAACTTGAGCGGGTCGCTGGTCGCCTGCAGGTTGCCGACGGTGCCGCCGCTGACCGTGAGGTCGTCCAGGTCGAAGCCGGTCGGCGCGTCGCTGAAGGTCAGCGTCAGTTGCGCGGTCTGGCCCGCGAGCAGGCTGGCCTTGTCGCTGGCGATGGCGAGCGTCGGATTGCTGGTGACGGTGATCCGGGTGGCGGCCAGGCTGGACGTCGCGCCGGCGCCGTCGGCGACGGTCACGGTCAGCACGCGCACGCCGGCGACCGTGCCGGTCGCGTCGAAGGTCAGGTGCTGCATCAGCACGGACACCCGTTCCGGCGTCGCGTCGGCGTTCAGGTCGACGGCGAGGCCGATGCCGCTGGGGACGGTGCCGATCGTACCGATGGCGACGCCGTCGACGCTGACCGTGCTGCCGGCGGCGCTGCCGTCCGACAGGGCGATGTGCGCGTCGGCCTGGATGCCCAGCACGTCGCCGGCTTTCCCGCCGCTGGCGACCATGAGGGTCAGCTTGCCGCCCGCGAAGTGGCTGTTGTCCACGTCCGTGACCCGGGCGTCGCCACCGCGGTCGACCAGCACGGCGGCGTCGGTCGCTTTCACGGTCTGGTCGTCGCTGCTGTTCAGGTTCGCGACGACGGGCCTGTCGTTGACGGCGCGCACGATGATCGACCAGGTGCTCGACATGGCGGAGACGGGCGAGGTGTCGTTGTCGGTGGTGGTGTCGAAGGTGATGCGGGTGCCGCCGAAGCTCCACGGCGAGCCGGTCATCGTGTTGTCGATCGCGTGCACGACGAGGCCGGGCGGCGTGCCGCTGTACTCGGCCACCGGCTGGAAGCGCAGGTTGGCGTTGGCCGGCAGTACCAGGCCCTGGGTGGCGGACACGGTGCCGACGTCGCTCCAGCCGCTGGCGCCGAGGAATTGCCAACTGCCCTGCGTGAGCGGATCCGCGGTGTTGGCGACCACGACGATGCCGCCGGCGGCGTTGTTGTCGACGTCGGCGTAGCCGGAGGCCGACAGCAGGCTCGAGATCGGCGTGCCGTTGTTGCTGGTGGTCGCGACGTCTTCGTTGATCTGGTACAGCGAGGCGTTGGTCGACAGGGTCGGCGCATCGTTGACCTTGCTGACGTACACAGTCACCTGGACCGGGTTGGCCGAGCGCGCGCCGTCGTCGTCGATGGCCTTGACGCGGAACATCGGCCAGCCGGTGTAGGCGGTATTCGGCGCCGCGATCCAGAACGCCTTGTGCGTCGCGTCGATCACGTCGTTGGTGCCGACGGCCCACGGCGTGGCGCTGGCCGCATCCAGGCCGATCTTGAGCGTGCCGTACTGGACCGAATCCACGAGGAAGCCGGTGACGGTGCCGTCCGTGTCCCACTCGTCGCCGATCGCCTTCAGGTTGTCCAGGGTGATGGTGCCGAGCGTGTCCTCGGCCATGTTGTTGATGCTGCCCATCTGGGTCAGCGACGGCGGCACGTTGGCGAAGTCGATGGGTGCGCCGACCAGGTATTCGGCTTCGTGGCTCCAGTCGTTGGTCGGGCCGACCACCAGCATCTGGCCCTGCTCGTCCAGGGCGAGCTGCAGCGGCGTGTAGTCGTAGTTGTTCAGCAGGCCCATCTGGCTGCTGCCCTCGGTCCACTGGCCGTCGTGGTAGGTGAGCGTGCGGATGATGCGCACGTTGCCGGTCTCGCGGATCAGCATGTGCAGCGTGCCGTCGTCCTCGCGCACCAGCGCGCCATAGCCGTCGCCGATGTCGTAGGCGCTCACGCCGCTGATCACCGTCACCTGGTTGCTTGCGCTGCGCAGCGTGACCGGGATCACGCTGTCGGTCCAGCCCGAAGCCTTGTTTTCCCAGAAATGCAGCTTGCTCTGGTCGTCGCTGGTGACGAGTTGCAGGGAACCGTTGGCGTCGGTCGTGGCCGCAGCGAGCTTCTGGTTGCCGACCACGATCGTCTGCTGGCCGTTGGCGACGCCGTGCAGGTAGTCGTTGATGATCAGCTGGCCGTTCGGATCGTCCTGTTGCAGCACGAAGGCATGGCCGCCGATGCCCTCGACCTGGCGCAGCGTCCAGGCGACGTCGGTGAACGTGAAGTACGAGACGACATCGGACTGCGTCCTGACGAACGCGCCGCTGGCGTTGGTGAGGAACACATTGGACTGCTGCTCGGTCGTCAGGTGGTAGGAGATATTGACGACGCCGTCCTTGCCGGCGATGACGCTGATGTTACTGGTGGACATCACGACGCCGGACGTGACGGACGGCGCCGGTCCGCCGACCTCGAGCGTCTCGAAGCTCCATGCGTTGCCGTCGTAGACGGCCAGCTTGGCGTCCGCGCGGGTCAGCGCGTTGCCCTCCTGGTTCCAGTCGTAGCCGCCGGTGACGAGGTAGATCTTGCCGTTGGCGTCGACGGCGCCGGGCGCCCGGTCGCGCATCTGCTGGTAGCCGCCCAGCTGGGTGGCATTGAATTCGGCGACGCCCGACCAGCCGCTGCCGCTCCACTTGTACACCGTCGTCGTGGTGTCCTGGTTGCTGCCATGGGTGATGGTGATGTAGACGTTGCCGTCGGCCGAGTTGAGCACGCTGGTCGACATGTCGCCGCCCGGCGTCACGCCCGGGATGGTCTGCTGCGCGAGGGCGAGCGTGCCGGCATACGCCTGCACGTCGAGGGGCGCGTTGTCGAAACGGGCGCCGTCGCTCGCCGTCTCGAGCGTCCAGTCGCCGCCCAGCGCGGCGGCGCCGGTGGCGTTGTCCGATGCGGCGACGTCGGCCCGGGCCAGCGTGGCGATGCCGTTGACCAGCAGGCGGCCGGCGGCGCCGGCGCCCGCGTCGCAGGCGTACAGGAAGATGTCGCCGCCCTCGGCCAGGGCGGCGCCGATGCGGCCGATCTGGTCCGCATGGGAGGCCAGCGTGGCATTGTCGAGCCGGTCGGTGCCGATCGCGACCGCGCCGGCCGCGCCGTGCGACACCAGGTGCACGGCGGCGACCGAACCGGGAGCGACGCCGTCCAGGTAGTCGGCCATCGCTTCCAGTCCCGCGCTGCCGCTGCGGATCAAGACGACGTCGGTATCCGGCGTGGCCGCCGCCGCCAGCGTCGTCCAGCCAGCCACGTCGTCGACGATGAACATCACCTTGTGCCCCTGCTGCACCGCGGCCGGGTCCGCACCGCGGTAGAGGAGGAAGGTCGGCAGCGCCGCGTCCTGGAGGGGCTTGGCGCCGTTGTCGTCCTGCGGGGAGCGGATGGGCTGGGCTTGGATGTCGTTGGTCATGTGGGGCTGCAGGGAAAAGTGGAGCAGGGGACGGCAATGCCGCGCGGCGGGGAGGAGTGTGAAACTTACTATGCAATGCATAATGATTGTCGGTAATTTTTCCCTAGTTCAACATCCGCGGCAATGATGGAGGGTGAAAACTGTGGGTTACCTGCGACGACGGCCATGGGCCGGGCGGCGGCGCGGCCGCCGGCGTTTTGGTGGCGGCAGCGCTTTGGTGTACGATTCGGCAAGTTTTCGCCGCGTCCGCGGCAGCCTCGAGGATTTGCAGTGACCATCACCATCAACGACGAACTCCGTTCTTTCATCGATCCCCTGACGCCCGTCGAGCACGCGGCGCTGGAGCGCAGCCTGCTCGCCGAGGGATGCCGCGACGCCCTGGTGCTGTGGCGCGACGTGCTGATCGACGGCCACAACCGCTACGACATCTGCCGCAAGCACGACATCCCGTTCCGCACCGTCCAGAACGACCGTTTCGAGTCGCTCGAGGATGTGATGCTGTGGGTGATCGACAACAACCTGGCGCGCCGCAGCGTGTCCGACTTCCAGCGCGGCATGCTGGCCCTGCGCAAGAAGGAGATCGTGGCGGCCCGCGCGGCCCAGCGCGCGGCCGAGGCGCCCCCGGCGGATGCCGCCGCGGCCGCGCCGGCCGGCGCGCCCGAGGACGATCCGAACGACCCGCCCTGGCATACCCGGGAGGACGTGGCCAAGGCCGCGCGCGTGTCGGCCAATACGCTGAGCCAGATCGAGCGCATCCGCAAGACGGCGGCGCCGGAACTGGTCGAGGCCGTGCGCAGCGGCACCATCTCGGTGAGCGCCGCCGCGACGGTGGCCTCGCTGCCGGCCGATGCGCAGGTGGCGGCGGTGGCCGGCGGCAAGAAGGAATTGCGCCAGGCGGCGCGCCAGGTGCGCGAGCAGCGCGCCGGCACCAAGCCGAAGAAGGACGCGCTGCCGGAGGCGCCCGAAGACCAGGTCAAGGCGCTGCGCGCCCAGGTCGGCGAACTGAAGGACCGCGTCGCCACCCTGATGACCGAGAACGAAGTCCTGAAGCAGAAGCTGGCCGCCTTGCGCGCCGGCGCCTGATGCCCATCCCCCCTCACTGGAGAACCCTCGATGCCGCTTGCCCCGACCGTGCGCCCGCTCGTCCCGACCGTCCTCGCCGCCGCGCTCTTCGCGCTCCCCGCGCTGGCACCCGCCGCCCCGGCGGCCGGCGCGCCGGCCGCCACCACCGTCCAGCCGGCCGAGCAGGCGCGCCTGCAGGCCGCGGCGCAGCGCGTGACGATCCTGCGCGACAAGTGGGGCATCCCGCACGTGTTCGGCAAGACCGATGCCGACGCCGTGTTCGGCATGGTGTACGCCCAGGCGGAGGACGATTTCAACCGTGTCGAGCTCAACTACATCAACGCGCTGGGCCGGCTGGCCGAGGTGGAGGGCGAAAAGGAGATCTGGCGCGACCTGCGCATGAAGCTGTACATCGACCCGGTCGACCTGCGGGCGAAGTATGCGCAGAGCCCGGCCTGGCTGCGCCAGCTGATGGATGCCTGGGCCGACGGCCTGAACTGGTACCTGGCCACCCATCCGCAGGTCAAGCCGAAGCTGCTCGCGCACTTCGAACCGTGGATGGCGCTGTCGTTCAGCGAGGGCAGCATCGGCGGCGACATCGAGGAGATCGAGCTCAAGCCGCTGGAAGCCTTCTACGGCCGGGCGCCCAGGGTGGCGGCGGCGACGCCGGCCGCACCGGTCGCGGCCGGACGCGCGCTGGCGCTGGCGGCGCTGGACCGCGGCGACAAGGGC
The DNA here is from genome assembly GCF_913773735.1 of uncultured Massilia sp. Lineage (GTDB taxonomy): Bacteria > Pseudomonadota > Gammaproteobacteria > Burkholderiales > Burkholderiaceae_D > Telluria. The sequence goes on along the minus strand of NZ_CAJYEB010000036.1, from coordinate 62,034 downwards.
TTCGACGAGGAGCCGAAGGGGTCGAACGGCTTCGCCATCGCGCCGCAGCGGACGGCGGGCGGCCATCCGCTGCTGATGATCAATCCGCACACGTCGTTCTACTTCCGTCCGGAAATCCACATGGTCAGCGAAGAGGGACTCGACGCCTACGGCGCCGTGACCTGGGGCCAGTTCTTCATCTACCAGGGCTTCAACGACCGCATCGGCTGGATGCATACCTCGGGCGGCGGCGACGTGATCGACGAATACCTGGAGACCGTGGTGCGCAAGGGTGGCAAGTTGTTCTACAAGTTCGGCAACGAGGAGCGCGCGCTGCGCGAGAAACGCATCGATCTGCCGTACCGCACCGCCAGGGGGATGGCCACGCGCACCGTCACGGCCTATTTCACCCACCACGGTCCGGTGATCCGCAGCGAGGGCGGCAAGTGGGTGGCGATCCGGATGATGGACGACCCGATGCACGCGCTGATGCAATCCTACGGCCGCACCAAGGCGCGCGACTACGACAGCTTCTACAAGGTCATGCAACTGCGCACGAACTCGTCGAACAATACCGTGTACGCCGATGCCGACGGCAATATCGCTTACTTCCACGGCAACTTCATCCCGCGCCGCGACCCGCGTTTCGACTGGACACGACCCGTCGACGGTAGGGACCCGGCCACCGACTGGCAGGGGCTGCACGAGGTCAAGGAAACGATCACGCTGTTCAATCCCGCCAGCGGCTATATCTCGAACACCAACAACTGGCCGTGCACCGGCTTCGGCGCCAGCAGCCCGGACTGTTCGAAGTACCCGGCGTACATGTGGTCGCTGCCGCAGAACGCGCGCGGCATCCACGCCGAACGCGTGCTGCACGATGCCAGGGACCTGACGCTCGACGGCCTGATCGCCAGGTCCTACGACAGCTACCTGACCGCCTTCGAACCGCTGGTGCCCGCCGTCGTGCGCGACTGGGACGCGCTGCCCGCCGGCGACGCGCGCAAGGCCCGGCTGGCGCAGCAGGTGGCGCTGCTGCGCGCCTGGGACCTGCGCTTCTCGACCTCCTCGGTGCCGACGTCGCTGGCCGTGTACTGGGGCCAGGACATGGTCAAGGCCGCCGCGCCGCGCGCGCGCGCCGCCCGCGTGCCGGTGGTCGACTTCGTCCAGACGCGCCTGAACGCGCAGGAGCGCCTGGCCGCGCTGGCGCGCGCGTCCGACAAGCTGCAGGCCGACTTCGGCGACTGGCGCACGCCCTGGGGCGAGATCAACCGCTTCCAGCGCCTGTCCGGCGCCGTCGACCAGCGCTACGACGACGCCAGGCCGAGCTGGCCGGTCGCATTCACGTCGGCGAACTGGGGTTCGCTGGCCTCGTTCGGCATGACCGCGAAACAGACCACGAAGCGCATCTACGGCGACCGCGGCAACAGTTTCGTCGCCGCCGTCGAGTTCGGGCCGCGCGTGCGCGCGAAAAGCATCCTGGCGGGCGGGCAGAGCGGCGATCCGGTGTCGCCGCACTTCGCCGACCAGGCCGCGATGTATGCGCGCGGCGAATTCAAGGACGTGCTGTTCTACAAGGAAGACATCGAGAAACAGCTCGAACGCAAGTATCACCCGGGCGAGTGAACGCACGACGGACTGGCGGGCGGACGCGGCGATCTGCATGCAGTTATATGCAGCGCAAAGTCCGCCAGAAAGGCCGTTGGCGCGATTGCGACGCCCGGGTCGATGGTATCTACTGCGCATAGCCCCGCAGGGCTGTTCCCTCGACCACCAACAGGAGAGTAACGTGCAGAAACCATCGATTGCGCTGAAACCGCTCGTCCTCGCCGCGCTGCTGTGCGCCGGCGGCGCGGCGCGGGCCGACATCACCGTCTACACCAGCCAGGCCGACTTCCTGGCGGCCGTGTCGGCGCCGGGCTACGACAGCTACGACGACCTGGTCGTCGCGCCGTACCCGGCCACGCTGGACCGTAGCGCGGGCGCCTACGGCTACCAGGCGTATTCCGAAGCCGGCCTGTGGGGCGCCGGCGGGGCCGGCGGCGACTACTGGCTGTCCAGCGAAAACCGTACCCAGCCCATCCTGTTCAGCGGCTTTACCGGCGGCGTGAGCGCGTTCGGCGGCAATTTCTTCACCTCCGACATCGCCGGCCAGTACCTTTCCGGCAACCTGATCCTGACGGCCTACGACGGCACGTCGCTCACCTACACGCTGGACGGCACCACGCCCGATACCTTCCTCGGCTTCGTCTCGGATACGGCGCTGCGCTCGGTGACGCTGGAAAACGATGGCGGCGCCTACTGGCCGACCGCCAACAACGTCGTGCTGGCGGTGCCGGAACCGGCCACCTACGGGATGCTGCTGGCAGGCACGGGCCTGCTCGGCGTGGCGGCCCGGCGCCGCCGCGGCTGAGCGCCCAGCGGGCCGGACCGGCATCCGCGGCGCGGCGCGCCCCGGCGCCGGCGGCGCGCGCGGCCGGTCCGCTTGCGACGCTGGCGCCGGCCATGTCCTGCTTGCTATAATTTTGCAATTTTTCTCGCAGGGCAGGGCCGTGGCAAAACTCTATTTCAGGTATTCGGCGATGAACGCCGGCAAATCGACATCGCTGCTGCAGGTGGCCCACAATTACGAGGAGCAGGGCCAGAAGGTCCAGCTGTACACGGCGGCCATCGACAACCGCTACGGCGTCGGCCAGATCACGTCGCGCCTCGGCCCGCAGCGCCAGGTCGACGTGTACGACCGCGAGACCGACTTCCTGGCCAGCGCGCCGGACGTGGCCTGCGTGCTGGTCGACGAAGCCCAGTTCCTGACCACCGCGCAAGTGGTGCAACTGCACCAGCTGGCCCAGGTGCGCGGCGTTCCCGTGATCTGCTACGGGCTGCGCAGCGACTTCCGCGGCGACCCGTTCCCCGGCTCGGCCTACCTGCTGGCGCTGGCCGACGACATCGAGGAAATCAAGAATATTTGCACCTGCGGCAAGAAGGCGACGATGAACATCCGCGTCGACACCGAGGGGCGACGTATCCGCGAAGGCGAGCAGGTCAGCATCGGCGGCAACGAGAGCTACCGCCAGGCCTGCGGCCGCTGCTTCTACACGGGCTGACCGGTCCCGGCCGCGCGTGTCGATGCAAGCCTGCCTGTCGCTGCTGCCGGCCTGGGCCTGCGGGCTGGGCGAGCTGGCGCTGTACCTGACGCCGTCGCTGGCGCTGGCCTTCCTGCTGTGGATCGTCACGGCCGCCCATCCGCTGTTCTTCGTGTTCAGCGCGGTCGGCACGCTGTGCCACGAGCTGGCGCACTTTTCGGTCGGGCTGCTGCTGGGGGCCGAACCGACCAATTTCTCGATCGTCCCGCGGCGCACCGGCCGCACCTGGGAGCTGGGCTCCGTCACCTTCGCCAACTTGCGCTGGTACAACGCCGCCCCGGCCGCGCTGGCGCCGCTGCTGGTGCTGCTGCTGCCGCTGGCGGTGGCCTGGTGGCGCACCCGCGGCCCCTGGCACTTCGGCCCGGCCGACCTGGCGCTGACGCTGCTGCTGGCGCCGCAATTCATCTCGTTCTGGCCGTCGCCGATCGACTGGAGGCTGGCGCTGCGCAGCTGGCCCTACCTGATCATTGTTCCGCTGGGTGGAGCAATGGCGTGGTTGCAGCCCAGTTTGTTTCGATTTGTAACAACGTGAACGCCGCCGCGCGACGAGACTTAAGCTCGGCTGAAGGCCGTCGATCGCCAACTCTACGTCGCCGCGCGATCCTGTAGAATTGGTCCATGCGCCGCCGCGCGTGCCGTCCGCGCGCAGCCGCCTCACGTTCACTCCGGAGAAACGAAGCATGAAGAAGCAGATGTTGATGGTTGCCCTGGCATTCGCCATGTCCGCCCACGTGGTCACGGCGCAGCCCGAAAAGGCCGCCGCGCCGCAAGCCGCATCGGCCGCCCCGTCCGGACCGGCCACCCAGCTGAAGCCATCCGTCGCCCAGACCCAGGCCGCCCTGTGGGCCTCGCGCGTCCTGTCGCGCTACCACTACAAGGCCGTGCCGCTGGACGACGCGATGTCGGCGAAGATCTTCGACGCGTACTTCAAGTCGCTGGACGGCGAAAAACTGTATTTCACGCAGGCCGACCTCGACCAGTTCGCGCCGGCGCGCACGCAGTTCGACGACGCGATCAACAACGAAGACCTGACGCTGCCGTTCCAGATCTATAACGTCTACCAGCAGCGCTTCACGGCGCGCATGAATTACGCGCGCGAATTGCTCAAGACCAAATTCGACTTCACCACCGACGAGACGCTGCAGATCGACCGCGAGAAGGCGCCGTGGGCGAAGAACGAGGACGAGGTGCGCGACCTGTGGCGCAAGCGCGTCAAGAACGACTGGCTGCGCCTGAAGCTGGCCGGCAAGGACGAGAAGGCCATCCGCGAGACGCTGGACAAGCGCTACGAGGGCTACCTGAACCGCTTCAAGAAGCTCAACAACGAGGACGTGTTCCAGATGTTCATGAACGCGTACGCGATGGCGATCGAGCCGCACACCAATTACCTGGGCCCGCGCTCGGCCGAGAATTTCGACATCGCCATGCGCCTGTCGCTGGACGGCATCGGCGCCGTGCTGCAGTCGCGCGAGGACTATACCGTGATCCGCGAGGTGGTCCCCGGCGGCCCGGCCGACAAGTCGGGCAAGCTGAAGGTCGGCGACCGCATCGTCGGCGTAGCCCAGGGCAATGGCCAGTTCACCGACGTGATGGGCTGGCGCATCGACGACGTGGTGCAGCTGGTGCGCGGCGAGCGCGACTCCACCGTGCGCCTGGACGTGCTGCCGGCAGACGCCGGCCAGGACGGCAAGCACATCACGGTCGCGCTGGTGCGCAAGAAGATCACCATGGAAGAGCAGTCGGCCAAGAAGCAGGTCATCGAGGTCAAGGACGGCGGCATCAAGCGCCGCATCGGCGTGATCTCGCTGCCGACCTTCTACCAGGACTTCGAGGCGCGCCGCAAGGGCGACAAGGACTTCAAGAGCGCCACCCGCGACGTCCAGCGCATCCTCGGCGAACTCAAGAAGGAGAAGGTCGACAACGTCCTGATCGACCTGCGCAATAACGGCGGCGGCTCGCTGATCGAGGCGGTGGAACTGACCGGCCTGTTCATCGACAAGGGGCCGGTGGTGCAGCAGCGCACGGCCGAGGGCCGCGTCGAGGTCGAGAGCGACACCAACGCCGGCCTGGCCTGGGACGGCCCGATGGGCGTGCTGATCAACCGCGGTTCGGCCTCGGCGTCGGAAATCTTCGCCGCCGCCATCCAGGACTACGGCCGCGGCGTCGTGATCGGCGAGCCGAGCTTCGGCAAGGGCACCGTGCAGACGCTGGTCAACCTGGACCGATTCTCGCAGAACGACAAGCTGAAGTACGGCGAACTGAAGATGACCATCGCCCAGTTCTTCCGCATCAATGGCGGCACCACGCAGCTGCGCGGCGTCACGCCCGACATCAAGTTGCCGGTGATGTCCGATACCGAGAACTTCGGCGAGTCGTCCTACGACAACGCGCTGCCGTGGGTGTCGATCAAGCCGGCGACCTACCTGCCGTCGGGCGACCTGAAGGAACTGATCGGCCCGCTGCAGAAGAAGCACGAGGCGCGCGTGGCCAAGGACAAGGACTTCCAGGACATCGAGCAGGACATCGCCGAAGCCATGAAGATCCGCAAGGACAACACGATCTCGCTGAACGAGGCCGTGCGCCGCAAGGAACGCGAGAACCAGGAAGCCAAGGCGCGCCTGCGCGAATCGCGCCTGGCCGCCACCGGCGACAAGGCGGACGAACCGGCTTCCGGTCCGGGCAGCAAGGAGCAGCGCAGCAAGGCGCCGACGCCGACCGCGCCGAAGAAGGTCAACGTGGCGACCAAGGGCCGCCCGAGCGCCGACGACGGCCTGCAGGGCGACGAGCGCAGCCTGGCGGCGGAACTGGCCGCCGAGAAGGCCGCCAAGAACGCCAAGGACGTGTACCTGCAGGAGGCGGCGCACATCCTCGCGGACGAGTCCGGCATGCTGCGCGCCGATACCCGCATGGCGTCGCGTGCGATGCCGTACTTGTCGATGTTGAAACAAGGTGGCAATTGATGGGTTGTCAATAAGTCAATAACGATCCTGCGTGCTTGCGGGTCCACGGTGGACCCGTTCCGTACCAACGAGGCAAGCTTCCCCAGGGAGGCTTGCCTTTTTTTATGCGTGTGCTATCGAACATTGCATTTTTTGCACTTATGCTACAGTGACTCAGCAGTTACATTAAAAACAACTCTTTAGACTGAGCAAGGAGCACATCATGTCAATTCGTTACGCCATCGCGGCGATACTCCTGTCGGGGGGCGCCAGCGCTGCATATGCGGACGTGTTGCTGACCGGTTGGACCAGCGGCAACGGCACCGCCATCGTCAGCTCCGGCGTCCTGGCCAACGGGACGACGCTGATCGGCGGTGTCGCGCACGGCAACGACAGCCTGGCGCAGGCGCTGTACCAGAAGGCCAGCGCCAACCTGGCGCAGAGCGGCAGCGATACCAAGCTGTCGTACGCCCAGGGGATCGACGGCGCCTACCTGACCGGCGTCAGCAACGCCAAACTGGCGGCCGCTCTGGGCAACAGCGTCTCCGTGGTCGGCTCGGGCGACAACCTCGTCGTCAGCACCGGCCAGACCAGCGCGAATGCGGGCAGCGGCAGCATCGGCAGCAGCGGCGGTTCGGGCACGACCGGCAGCGGTGGCGGCGCGGCGGGCGGCACGGGTGGCACCGGCAGCACCGGTAGCGCGGGCGGCACGGGTGGTACCGGCGGCACGGGCGGCACCGGTGGTACGGGCGGCACCGGCGGTAGTGCCGGCGATACCGGCAGCACGGGCGGCACCGGTAGTACCGGCGGCTCCGGCAGCACGGGTGGCACCGGTAGTACCGGCGGCACTGGTGGCACTGGTGGCACCGGCGGCACCGGCGGTACCGGTGGCGACGGCGGCAGCGGTGGTGCGGTCGAGGCGCCCGTCCCGCCGCCGACCGTGCCGGTCGACCAGGGCGCGGAAGGCGGTACCGGCGGCAATGGCAGCACCGGCGGCAACGGCGGCAACGTCGATGCGCCGGCCGCCACGCCGAGCGCCGAAGTGCCGGAACCGTCGACCATGGCGCTGCTGCTGGCGGGCGTGCTGGGCGCGGTCTCGCTGGGCCGCCGCCGCGCGCGCTGAACGACACGGCGCGCCGTCCGCCCCCACGGCGGCGCGCGGCTGTGCTCCCGACTCGCCGCCGTCCCCGTGCAGGCCCAGGCCCGCGCGCGGACGGCGGTCTGCCTTTCCAGTCTCAGGTAGGCTGATTTCTTTTTGTCAGCAATGTTTTCGGGTAGAATTGCCTGAACGATCGTGCTATTTTTGGCCGACGCCAGCCCGGCCCACGCGCCGCGGCCACGATGACAAGGAGACGACATGGACCTGAACTACAGCGCCGAGGACCTCGCGTTCCGCGACGGCGTGCGCGCCTTCCTCGATGCCGAACTGCCGGACGACCTGCGCCGCAAGGTGCGCGGCCACCTGCGCCTGGACAAGGACGACTACGTGCGCTGGCACCGCATCCTGGCGCGCCGGGGCTGGGCGGCGCCGGGCTGGCCACGCGAGTACGGCGGGCCGGGCTGGACGCCGGTGCAGCGCCATATCTTCGAGGAAGAATGCGCGCTGGCCGGCACCCCGCAGGTGCTGCCGTTTGGCGTGAACATGGTGGCGCCCGTGATCATGGCCTTCGGCAGCCAGTGGCAAAAGGAGCACTACCTGCCGCGCATCCTGTCCTGCGAGGACTGGTGGTGCCAGGGCTATTCGGAACCGGGCGCCGGGTCCGACCTCGCTTCGCTCAAGACCAGCGCCGTGCGCGACGGCGACCACTACGTCGTCAACGGCCAGAAGACCTGGACCACGCTGGCCCAGCATGCCGACATGATCTTCTGCCTGGTGCGCACGGACCCCGGCGTGCGCAAGCAGGAGGGCATTTCCTTCCTGCTGGTCGACATGCACAGCCCCGGCGTGACCGTGCGCCCGATCGTCATGCTGGACGAGGACCACGAGGTCAACGAAGTCTTCTTCGACGACGTGCGGGTGCCGGCGGCGAACCTGGTCGGCGAGGAGAACAAGGGCTGGACCTATGCCAAGTACCTGCTCGGCCACGAGCGCACCGGCATCGCCGCCGTCGGGCGCTCCAAGCGCGAGCTGGCGCAACTGAAGCGGCTTGCGCTGCGCGAGCACAAGGACGGCCGGCCGCTGCTGCACGACCCGCTGTTCGCGGCCAAGGTCGCCGACCTCGAGATCGAACTGATGGCGCTGGAGATGACGGTGCTGCGCGTGCTGGCGCGCGCCGACCGCGCGCCGGGGCCGGAAGCGTCGGTCCTGAAGGTGCGCGGCACCGAGGTCCAGCAGCGCCTGAGCGAACTGATGGTGGAGGCGGTGGGACCGCTGGCGCTGCCGTTCGACCCGGCCTACCTGTCCGGCGCGGCGCCGCACAGCGTCATCGACGACGACGATGCCGCGCCGCTGCTCGGCCATTATTTCAACTACCGCAAGACCTCGATCTACGGCGGCTCGAACGAGATCCAGCGCAACATCGTCGCCCAGATGATCCTGGGCCTGTAAGGAACACACCATGGACTTCGCATTCAAGGAAGAACAACGGCAGCTGGCCGACGCGGTGCGCCGCTGGATCGGGCGCGACTACGGCGTCGAGGCGCGCCGCGCCACCATCGCCTCCGACGGGGGCACGTCGGACGCGGCCTGGGCCACCATGGCCGAGCTGGGGCTGACCGCGCTGCCGCTGCCGGCCGCGCACGGCGGCTTCGACGGCGACGCCGTCGACATGTTCGTGGTGATGCAGGAACTGGGCCGCGGCCTGGTCGTCGAACCGTATTTCGCCACCATGCTGGGCGCGCGCTGCCTCGCCCTCGGCATGGCCGGGCAGGACGCGCCGGCGGCCGGTGCGCTGCTCGAGCGCGTGGCGGGCGGCGCGCTGAAGCTGGCCTGCGCCTTCGGCGAGCGCCAGTCGCGCCACGACATGCGCGACGTCGCCACCCGCGCCGCGCCGGACGGCGACGGCTGGGTGCTCACGGGGACCAAGACGGTCGTGCTGCACGGCGCCGGGGCCGGCGTGCTGCTGGTGTCGGCGCGCACCCGCGGCGCCCAGCGCGACGAGGACGGCATCACGCTGTTCGCGCTGCCGGCCGGCGCGCCGGGCGTGCGCACCGTCGCGTACCGCATGCTCGACGGCCAGCGCGCCGCCGACGTCGCCCTGGACGGCGTGCGCGTGGACGCCGCCGGCGTGGTCGGGCGCGTGCACGCGGGCTGGCCGGTGCTCGACGCCGCGCTCGACCACGGCGCCGGCATGCTGTGCGCGGAAGCGGTGGGCGCGATGGACGCGCTGTTCGCGGCCACGCTCGACTACCTCAAGACGCGCCAGCAGTTCGGCGTCCCGATCGGCAAGTTCCAGGCGCTGCAGCACCGCATGGCCGACATGTACATCCACCTGGAGCAGGCGCGTTCGATGGCATTGCTGGCGGCGATGCGCCTGGCCGACCCCGCCATCGAGCCCGCCGCGCGGCGCGGCGCCGTCTCGGCCGCCAAGTACCGCGTCGGCCAGGCCGCGCGCTTCGTCGGCCAGCAGGCGGTGCAGCTGCACGGCGGCATCGGCGTGACCGACGAACTGCCGGCCGCGCACTGGTTCAAGCGCCTGTCGACGATCGAGCTGATCCTCGGCGACGCCGACCACCACATGGCGCGCTTCATGGCGCAGCCGGGCTTCGCCGCGGAGGCCGCATGAGCATCGACTGGTATTTCGAGGATTTCGCGCCGGGCCAGGACATCGACCTGGGCACGTGCAGCGCCACGCAGGACGAGATCGTCGCCTTCGCCACGCAGTACGATCCGCAGCCATTCCACGTCGACCCGGACGCCGCCGCGCACTCGATCTACGGCGGCGTGATCGCCAGCGGCTGGCACACCTGCGGGATGATGATGCGCCTGGTCGTCGACGGCCTGCTGTCCCGCTCGTCGAGCATGGGCTCGCCCGGCCTGGACGGCGTGCGCTGGCTCGCGCCGGTGCGCGCCGGCGACGTGCTAAACGTGCGCTACCGGACCGTGCGCGTCAAGGCGTCGGCGTCCAGGCCGGACCGCGGCGTGGTGTGGTCGCAGTGGGTGGCGATCAACCAGCGTGGGGAGACCGTGTGCACGATCGACGGGATGGGGATGTTCGGGCGGCGGCCGACGACGGAAGGCGAGGGCGGGTGGCGCTGACGCGGCATGTCGGGCACCGACCGGGCGCCGGTCCCGTGCGATGTAAAAAATTAGCAACGTTCCGCAATGCCATAAGGTTATTTATATAACAATCTCGAACGCACTGATAGTATTGACCAGCAGTTCACCATTCGAACAATGGGGACTGGAAGCGACGACTTGTCTGCACTGCAGGAATACGCCTCGAATTTCACGCGCCGGGAAGCCATGAAAATTCACCGTGCATTATCTGTGCTTGTGTTCGTTCTGGTCGCGTGCGCTGCACATGCGTCCGTGGCCGCCATGGACATCTTGGTCATCCGGGGCAAACCCATCGCCATCGACCGGGCACCATGGCAGGTCGCCGTCCACGTCTCCACCCTCGGTCCGCTGAGGGGATTGCGCTGCGGCGGCACTGCCATCGCGCCGCATTGGATACTAACGGCGGCGCACTGTTTCTGGGACGACAGTACGAAACAGCGAATACCCTCCTACATGTTGTCCATGTCGATGGGTTCGGCAACGCTTTCCGGGACGCGCAAAACGATCGAGGTGATCGAGGTCATTCCGCACCCGGCTTATGTTCACGGAAACTGGGATAACGATATCGCCCTCATCCATACCAGGACGATCTTGCCTCCCCCTTTCATGGCCTTGGCGACAACGGAGGGCAGCGATCCGTCGCCACTGCGCGTCGTGGGATGGGGAAATACCGAAAAGGGCAATATCTCGAATGAGTTGCTCGAAGCGACAATCCCACAAGTCATCCCGGATTGTCGTGGCATTGCAGCTTATGACGGCCTGTCGACGATTCGCCTGTTCTGCGCCGGGGGGAGCGATACCGATACCTGCCAGGGCGATAGCGGCGGACCGCTGTACCAGCCTTTATCGAAGGGCAGGGGCATTCAGTTCGGGGTGACGGTTGCCGGAATGGAGTGTGGAAGGCTGCCGGGAGTCTATGCCAGAGTGACCGCGCACCGTGCCTGGATTGCCGGGCGCCTTGCAAATGCGGGCGAAGAACTGCTCGATCCGGCCCACGAGCGTGTCGAAGCTTCGCTTTGCACGCCTGCGGACATTCGCAACGCGCGTTGTTGATCGTCGGAGGACGACACGATGTCATCGAATTCTACATTCCCGGCCATGCTGCTGCTGTGCTTCCTGTCCTGCCCGCCGGTGCTGGCGCAGACCGCAAAAGAGCTTGCCGAGGACGCGGCAGCCATCGAAAAGGCGAAAGCGGAAGCGCTCGAGTCACAACTGCGCGCACGACAGGCGCAGTTATCCCTGGAGCAAGCGGACAGGGCCGCGGCGCTGGCATTGGACACCAAGGAGCAGGAGGCTGCGGAAAAGCAGCGAGCGCCTTTGGCCGCGGCGGCAAAGGGCCTGTCCGACATTGCGTTGAAGGGTGCGATCTCGGACGTCGGAGTGACGGGCGTTGCCATCGAAACGAGTGCACTGACCTATCGTGCACTGCTACCGGTCACCGGTCGTATCGCCGCCGAGGTAAATGATGCCATTCCTGCAGCGGCCAGGGGTGTGCTTCTGGCCGACGATTCTCTGTTCCCATTGCTTGCGGCCTATCAGGCTGCTGAGCATTCGCTCAAGACGCTCGGCGGCCAATACAAATCGGCCGTGAACAAGGCTGCGAGCGACTTCGGCTCGCTCAGGACCACGGCCGAATCCGGAACCAGGTCTGGAACAGCGATTCCTTTGGTAATGGAGGGGATTGCAGCGGCGGCTAGCATCGTGCAGGCATTCAAGACGCAAATGAGCGTCGTATCGTCGAGCATGACGGTGGATCCGCTTGCGCTGCAGGCAGCAATGGTACATTCTTGGCGCGCCGCCAAAGGGCAACGCAAGGATATCATCGTGTACCCGGGCCTGGTCGCCGGCTCGGCGACGTCCGAAATCGGTATGCTGGTCGACCAGCTCTCGAGCGACCACGATTGGGCGCTGGCGCTGCAATCCGACATGACCTCGTGGTTGAAAGAGCGCTCGGTTCACGACGCGGCAGAGGCCAAACCCAAGGCCGCAAGGGGCGGGGCAAGCGATAAGGCGGCTTCGGATGCGACAGCGCTGGAAAAAAAACGCGCCGTGGAGGACATCACGACGCTGCTGGCGCAACTCAAGGAAATCGATACGCGAGTCGTGCAGGTCCTCAATGCGCTGAACGCCACAAGCGCGCAGCAACCGGTGAGCCCGCTGGCCCAGTTGATCAGGGTCGGATTCAGCGTCAAGGAGTTACGGCAAGGCGTACCGGTATTGAACTTGAAGGTTGTTGCAGCAGGCGGAAATTCGCTGGCAACGAATAATCTTTTCACCGGAGCTAAATTGTTTCACTCTGGCGGTGCCGTCGTTGCGTATAGCCTGGTCGGCAGCGACGGTTCCGTGCTTGCGGCGAACGTGCTCGATGCGCATACGGGATACGTGCGCATGCCCCGCAAGACGGGGACTGGCCTGGGAAACAGCTGGGATACTCCCAAGGCGGTAGCGGACGCCAGGAACGGCGTGCAGAACGCGGCGCCGGATCCCTGACGGTGTGCTAGCCACTGACCCGGTAGCGGTTGCGTCCGCCTGCCTTGGCCTGGTACAGCAGCGCGTCGGCCACCTGCACCAGGTCGGCCGGCGCGCTGTGGTCTCCCGGCACCATGCAGGCGATGCCCATGCTGGCCGTCAGGCGCGGCGCCGTCGGCGAGGCCGCGTGCGGGATGTCCATCGCTTCCAGTTCCGCCATCAGCCGGTGCGCGACGCCGGTGGCGCCCCGGGCGTCCAGCTGGGGCAGCAGGATCGCGAATTCCTCGCCGCCGTAGCGCGCCACCAGGTCCTGGCTGCGTCCGGCGGCGCGGCGCATCGCCCCCGCGAACTGCACCAGCGTGGCGTCGCCGCCCGGGTGGCCGTAGTGGTCGTTGTAGGCCTTGAAATGGTCGATGTCCACCAGGATCAGCGCCACCGGCAGCCCGGCGCGCCCGCAGCGGCGCCATTCGGCGTCGAGCCGTTCGTCGAAGGCGCGGCGGTTGGCGACGCCGGTCAGCGCGTCGGTCAGGATCAGCGCGCGCAGCGCGTCGCGCTGGCGCTTGACGGTGAGCTGGGTGCGCACGCGCGCGCGCACGACGGCGGCGTTGACGGGCTTGCTGATGAAGTCGGCGGCCCCGGCGCCCAGCGCGCGCGTCTCGTCTTCCGGCGACTTGAGGGCGGTGACGAAGATGACCGGGATGTCGGCCGTTTCCGGCGTCGCCAGCAGTTCCTTGCACACGGCGTAGCCGTCCATGCCGGGCATCACGGCGTCGAGCAGGATCAGGTCGGGGTGCTGGGTACGGGCGATCTCCAGCGCGCGCGGGCCGTCCAGCGCGAACAGGACCTCGTGCTCGTCCTGCAGGGCGCCGTGCAGGATCTGGATGTTTTCCATCGCATCGTCGACCACCAGGATGCGGCCGTTCACGGCCATGTCGGTCCAGCTCATGCATCCTCCTTGTCCAGTATGTCCTGCACCAGCCGCGCCGCCGCATCGAAGCGCAGCGTGGCCACCGCGTCGGCCAGCGCCGGCGCCGCGGCGGGCGCCGCCCGTGCCAGGGCGGCGCGCAGGGCAGCGTGGTGCGCGATGGCCTTCATGTTGTTATTGTGGAGCAAATCGACCAGAACCGCCAACTTGCGGCGCAGCAGGGCGCGGTCGTCGGCCGGCGCCGGGTCGGCAGGCCCCGTGGCCGGCGCCGCGCCTTCCGGTTCCGCCAGCTCGTGCGCGGCTTCCAGCACCACCTGCAGCGCGGCGTCCAGGTTCGCCAGGCGCAGCGCCAGCGCGCCGGCATCTTCCGAGCGCAGCGCCTGTTCCAGTTCCAGCGCCAGGCGCGCCACCTCGGTGGCGCCGAAATTGGCGGCCACGCCGCGCAACCGGTGCGCGCACTGGCCGGCGCGGAGGCGGTCGCCGCGCTCGAGGTGGGCGCGGATCTCGGCCACGGCGTCCGCGTGCGATGCGGCGAAGCGCCGGAACAGGTCGGCAAAGCTGGCGAAGCTGCCGCCGAAGCGCGGCAGCGTGGCCTTCAGGTCGATGCCCGCCACGCGCGCGGGCACCCAGGGCGCGGCGGCGGACGCCGGCGCGGCGAGCGAGGCCGGGACGGCCGCGGCGCCCGCGGCCTCGTTTGGCGCGTCGGCATCGGCGGCGCGCAGCCGTCCGAGCGTCGCCACCAGCTCGTCGACGTCGATCGGCTTGGCCACGTAGTCGTTCATCCCGGCGGCGCGGGCGTTGCGGCGGTCTTCCTCGAGCGCGTTGGCGGTCATCGCGATCACCGGCAGGTCGACCAGGCCCATCGCGCGGATCGCGCGGGTCGCCTCGAAGCCGTCCATCACCGGCATCTGCAGGTCCATCAGCACGGCGTCGTAGCGTACGCCGCCCTCGGCCAGCATGCTCACGGCCACCTGGCCGTTGGCGGCGAAGTCGACGCTGGCGCCGGCGTGCACCAGCACGTAGTTGGCCACTTCCTGGTTCAGCAGGTTGTCTTCCACCACCAGCACGCGCATCCCGGCCAGGCGCGCCGCCAGCCGCGGCGCCGGCTGCGGCGCAGTGGCGCCGCCGCCGCAGCGCAGCTCGGCCAGCACGGCGCGCAGCGCCTGCGGCGTGAACGGCTTGCCCAGGATCGCGTCGATGCGCAGGTCGGCCGCGAGCGCGTCGAGGCGTTCGCGCTCCGGATCGGCCGCGAGCAGGATCCAGCGCGGCAGCGGACCCGGGTGGCCGGCGCGCGCGAACGCGATCACCGAGGCGCCGTCGAGGTCCGGCATGGCGCTGTCGATGAAGGCCATCTCGTACTGCTTGCCGGCGCGCAGCAGGGCCAGCGCCTCGGCGCCGCCGGCCGCGCGATCCACCTGCCAGCCCTGGCCGGCCAGCGCCTCGGCCAGCGCCGCGCGGCTGCTGGCGTTGTCGTCCGCCACCAGCACGGGCGGCGCATCCTGCGGGGCGGGGCAGCCGTCCGGTGCCTGCGCGCCGGCGCCGAACCAGGCCGCGAAGCGGAACGTCGTGCCGTCGCCCGGGGTGCTGTCGACTTCGAGCTCGCCGCCCATCATGGCCACCAGGCGGCGGCTGATGGCCAGGCCCAGGCCGGTGCCGCCGTACTTGCGGCTGGTCGAGCTGTCGGCCTGCGAAAAGGCATCGAACATGCGCTGCTGCTGGGCGGAGGCGATGCCGATGCCGGTGTCGCGCACCGCGAACGCCAGGCGCACGCGCGCCGCGCCATCCACGGTCTCGTGCCCGGCCGGCATGATCGACAGCGCCACTTCGCCGCGTTCGGTGAACTTGACGGCGTTGCCGACCAGGTTTAGGAGCACCTGTTCCAGCCGCATCGGATCGCCCACCAGCGCGCCCGGCACGCCGGGAGCGACCGCGAACACCGGTTCCAGGCCCTTGTTCCAGGCGGCCGTCGCGGTCAGCACGCCGATGTTGTCCAGCACGTCGTCGAGGCGGAAGGCGGTCTGCTCCAGGTCGAGCTGGCCGGCCTCGATCTTCGAGTAGTCGAGCACGTCGTTCAGCATCGACAGCAGCGACTTGGCCGCCATCCGCATGCGCGCCACGTAGACGCGCTCGCGCCGGCCCAGTTCGCCCTCCTCGAGCAGGCGCGCCAGGCCGATGATCGCGTTCATCGGCGTGCGGATCTCGTGGCTCATGTTGGCCAGGAACAGGCCCTTGGCGCTGCTGGCGGCCTGCGCGGCGCGCAGCGCCTCCTCCAGGCGCGACTGGGTGCGTTTCAGCTCGGTGACGTCGGCGTGCAGCATGTAGAAGCCGCGCACGCGGCCGTCCGCGTCGAAGTCCGGGATGTAGTTGCCCCAGGCGTCGATCACCTGGTCGGAGCCGCGCCGCCGCAGCCGCCGCTCGAAGGCCTGGCGCTCGCCGCGCAGCACGCCGTCCAGGTAGGGGCGGACCTGGGTCATCTGCTCCTCGTCCATCAGATCGTGGACGGTGTGTCCGATCACCTCGTCGGGGCGCCTGCCGAGCCAGTCGATGTACGGGCGGTTGGCGAACTGGCAGCGCAGGTCGGCGTCCCAGTAGCCGACCAGGGCCGGCAGGTGGTCGGTGACCATGCGGATCAGCCGTTCGCTGGCCTCCAGGCGCGCGCTGAACGCCTGCAGCGCGGCCTGGGTCTGGACGCGCGCCGTGATGTCGCGGATCGTGCCCTGGACGATGCCCTTGCCGCCGATGTCGACGCTGTTGAGCAGGACGTCGGCGTGGAACAGGCTGCCGTCGGCGCGCCGGTGCACCCACTCGAAGCGGCAGCCGCCGCGGTCCAGGGCCTCGCGCATGCGCGCGTGCTCCAGTTCGTCGGAGCGGCGGCCGTCGGGCTGGAACTCGGGCGAGGCGCTGGCCGGCGACAGCGTCAGCATTTCCTCGACGCTGGCGCAGCCGAACAGGTCGACCGCGGCCTGGTTGGCGCTGATGAAGCCGGCGCCGTAGGCCACCAGCACGTGGGCGTCGCCCGAGCCCTCGAACAGGGCGCGGAACATGACTTCGTTGTCGCGGTTGCGCTGTTCCTGCTGCTTGCGTTCGGTGATGTCGAGCACCACCGCGTTGATCCCGACCAGTTCGCGGTCCGGCCCGTGCACCGGGTAGTAGCTGCAGATCCAGTGGCGCATCGTGTCGGGGTCGGCGGGCGGGGCGCCGCTGTCCTCGATCTCGATCAGCGGGCGGCCGCTGGCCAGCACCTGGCGATACGGCTTCTCGATGGCGACGCCGCGCTCGCCCAGCAACTGCGGCAGCGTGCGGCCGATGTGGGCGGCGGCGGGAATCGCGTTCACCGCCGCCAGGTAGTCGTTGATCATCACGACGCGCAGGTCGCGGTCGAGGAACGCCAGCCCCACCGGCGCGCTGGCGTAGACGGTGCCGAGCAGGGCGTTGGAGCGCTGCAGCTCGTTGGTGCGCGCGGCCACCAGCGCTTCCAGGTTCGAGCGGTACTGCAGCAGTTCGCCTTCGACCTGCTGCAGCGCGCGCGCCACCTGGGCCGCCTCGCGGATCGCCAGCGGCGGGATGTCGAGCGGCTCGCCGCGTCCCAGCGCGGCCGCCGGCCCGGTGAGCGCGTGCACCGACTGGGCGATCGCGTCGCCGATGCGCCAGGCCAGCGCCAGGCTGATCGCCAGCATCGTGGCGATCCAGGCCAGCGTCGTGCCCGGGGCGGGGCCGAGGATGTCGCGCGCCGCGTGGTAGGGGAAGCCGATCGCCACCGTCCAGTCGTGCGCCGCCGTGCGCGCATAGGCCACGTAGATCGGTGCCGTGTTGCCGCCGTCGGCGTGCGGCGGCAGCGTGACCAGGCCCGTGTGCGTGGTCCGCAACGCGGCGGCCAGTTCCCGGCTCATCGGCGCGCCGGTCTCGCGCGGCAGGTCGCCGCTGCGTGCGACCAGCAGGCCGCGCTTGTCGAACACGCGTGCATTCCAGTGTTCCGGCAAGTGCTGGCCGGCCAGCAGTTCGCCGATGCGGCGCGGGCGCAGCTCCACGGTCAGCGCATACGCCACCTTGCCGTCGCGCCAGACCGGCACCGCGATCGAGATCACCCAGGGCTGGTTGCCGGTGCCGCGGTGCAGGCCGGAGATGACGGCGTCGCCGCTGGAGAATACCGCGCGCACGTCGTCCTCGTGGCCGGTGGGCGGCAGCTGGCCGCCGTAGGGATGGCGGGTGTCGAGCAGCGGCGCGCCGTCCGGGCCGCTGAGCAGGTAGGCATACGCCGGCATCTCCGGACGCAACAGGCGCCGCGCGGTGGCGTGGAACGCGGGCAGGTCGCCGCGCGCCAGGCTGCTGTCGATGGCGAGCGTGCGCGCGGCGGTTTCGCCGTTGGCCAGGTCGCGGTCGACGGCGGCGGCCAGCGCGCGCGCGATCATGCCGGCGTCGCCGGCCACGTGGGCGCGCTCGCGCTGGTCGGCATCGGTGGCGAACACGAAATAGCCGATCAGGATCGGCAGGGCGCAGGCGAGCACCAGCCTGACCAGCTTGGCGCGAATGGAGGGAAGGGATCGACCTTGTAACAACTGCAACGCAAACTCCGCAACGGGTGCGGAGCCCCTGCGCCGCCGTAAATATGGTATCCGAGCCATAGCCGCCCGCAAACACCAAAATGCCAGATCGGTACATTTTTCGCCGGAAAGTCGCCCCACATGCAGGATCGACAAGCGATTTTCATACCGACAGCGGCGAAACGCGCCATGCGCGCCCCAAGATGCCCCGAAGACATTTCCAAAAACCGGGCTCTGACCCCGGCTCTGACCCCGGTTTGATGGTTGTCGGAGTCGCGCTGGCGATACGGATCGCACTACCAAAAGTAATTCTTTGAGTAAATTTTTGTGGTTCTGCCGTAAAATTGCAGGAGAAGTCCTACAACGTATCCAGAGGGGTGTCATGGCGAGGCCGGAAAAAGTCAGGCTGGGTGAAATCCTGGTGCAACAGAAGCTGCTGACGGAAGAGCAGTTGAACCAGGCGCTGGCCGACCAGAAGCGCAGCGGGCGCAAGCTCGGGCGCGTGTTCGTCGAGAGCAAGTTCGTTACCGAGGAACAGATCTCGGGTGCGCTCGCGCGCCAGCTCGGCATTCCGTACATCAATCTGAAGTTCTACAACATCAACCAGGACATCGTGCGCCTGCTGCCCGAGACGGCGGCGCGGCGCTTCCGCGCGCTGGTGCTGGAAGACCGGCGCGAGACCGTGCTGGTCGGCGTCTCGGATCCGACCGACCTGTTCGCCTACGACGAGATCGCGCGCCTGCTCAAGAAGGGCATCGAGCTCGCGGTCGTGAACGAAACCGAGGTGCTGCTGGCGATCGACCGGATCTACCGCCGCACCGGCGAGATCACCGGCCTGGCGCGCGAGCTCGAGCAGGACCTGGGCGACACCACCTCGGTCGACTTCGGCGCGCTGTCCGCCAATTCCGGCGTCGAGGAAGCGCCCGTCGTCAAGCTGCTGCAGTCTGTGTTCGACGACGCCTCCCAGGTGCGCGCCTCCGACATCCACATCGAGCCGCAGGACGGGCGCCTGCAGATCCGCTTCCGCATCGACGGCGTGCTGCACCTGCAGACCGAGGCCGACATCAAGATCGCAACGCCGCTGGCGCTGCGCCTGAAGCTCATGGCCGACCTCGACATTTCCGAGAAGCGCCTGCCGCAGGACGGCCGCTTCGCCGTCAAGGTGAAGAACCAGCGCATCGACGTGCGTATCTCGACCATGCCGACGCAGTACGGCGAGTCGGTCGTCATGCGTCTGCTGAACCAGGTCGGCATGAACCTGCGGCTGGACGCGATCGGCATGCCGCCGCGCCTGGTCGAGCGCTTCCGCGCCATCGTCCAGCGCCCCAACGGCCTGGTGCTGGTGACCGGGCCGACGGGTTCCGGCAAGACCACCACGCTGTACAGCGCGCTGGCCGAACTCAATTCGGTGGAGAAGAAGCTGATCACCGTCGAGGACCCGGTCGAATACCGCCTGCCCGGCATCAACCAGGTGCAGGTGAACGACAAGATCGACCTGAACTTCGCGCGCGTGCTGCGCTCGGCGCTGCGCCAGGACCCGGACATCGTGCTGGTCGGCGAGATGCGCGACCAGGAAACCGCCCAGATCGGCCTGCGCGCCGCGATGACCGGCCACCTGGTGCTGTCCACGCTGCACACCAACGACGCCGCCAGCACGCCGCTGCGCCTGATGGACATGGGCGTGCCGCGCTACATGGTGGGCGGCTCGCTGCAGGCCGTGCTGGCGCAGCGCCTGGTGCGCGTGATCTGCGAGAGCTGCACCCAGCCCTACGAGGCGCCGGCGGCCGAACGCGCCTGGCTGCGCGCCGAGCTGGGCGACCGCGCCGAGGCCGTGCCGCTGTTCCACGGGCGCGGCTGCTCGCACTGCAACGGCACCGGCTACCGCGGCCGTACCGGCGTCTACGAGCTGCTGGAGATGACGCGCGCGGTCACCGAGGCCGTCAACCATCCGGACCCGTCGCAGTTCCTCAAGGTCGCGCATGCCGAGATGCGCGGCGAGACGCTGCGCCGCGGCGGCGTGCGCTTGGCGATCCAGGGGCGCACGACGGTGTCGGAAGCCATGCGCATCAGCAACCAGATCGACGATTGAGGCGGAGGTAGCGGATGCCGTTCTTTGCCTACAAGGGGCGCGACGCGCGCGGCGCGCTGATGCAGGGCGTGCTGGAAGGCGCGGACAGCGGGGCCGTGGCCGACCAGCTGTTCGGCACCGGCGTCACGCCGATCGAGATCGTGCCGACCACGCGCAAGGCCACCGCGGGCGCGGGCGCCGGCGACGACGGCCTGTGGGAGCGCCTGACGCGCAAGAAGGTCACCTCGCTCGACGTGCAGCTGTTCAGCCGCCAGATCTACACGCTGCTCAAGTCGGGCGTGCCGATCATGCGCGGCCTGGCCGGCCTGCAGGAATCGAGCACCAACAAGAGCTTCGCGCGGGTGCTGCAGGACCTGCGCGAATCGCTCGACGCCGGCCGCGAACTGTCGGCGGCGATGCGCCGCCATCCCGAATGCTTCAACACCTTCTACCTGTCGATGGTGCGGGTGGGGGAGATGACCGGCCGCCTCGAGGAAGTGTTCCTGCGCCTGTTCGACCACCTGGAATTCGACCGCGACATGCGCCAGCGCGTGAAGACGGCGCTGCGCTATCCGAGCTTCGTGATCGTGGCGATGGTCGCCGCGATGGCGGTCGTGAACCTGTTCGTGATCCCGCAGTTCCAGACGGTGTTCAAGACCTTCCATGCCGAACTGCCGCTGATGACCCGGATCCTGATCGGGACGTCCGAGTTCAGCAAGCAGAACTGGCCGCTGTTCCTGGGCGGCGGCATCGCGGCCTGGTTCGGCTTCAAGTCGTGGACGCGCACGCCCAAGGGCCGCCTGTCCTGGGACCGCATCAAGCTGCGCCTGCCGGTGGCCGGCAAGATCGTCCACAAGGCCACCATGGCCCGCTTCGCGCGCAGCTTCGCGCTGTCGATCCGCAGCGGCGTGCCGATCGTGCAGGCCCTGTCGGTGGTGTCGCAGACCTCGGACAACGCCTACCTGTCCATGCGCATCGAGCAGATGCGCGAGGGCGTCGAGCGCGGCGAGAGCATCCTGCGCACGGCCACGAACGCCGACGTGTTCACGCCGGTGGTGCTGCAGATGATCGGCGTGGGCGAGGAATCCGGTTCGATCGACGACCTGATGGACGAGATCGCGCTGATGTACGAGCGCGAGGTCGACTACGAGCTCAAGACGCTGTCGAGCCAGATCGAGCCGATCCTGATCGTGTTCCTGGGGGTGATGGTGCTGATCCTCGCGCTGGGCATCTTCCTGCCGATCTGGGACCTGGGCCAGGCGGCGCTGCACCGGAAATGAAGGCCAAGCCGCACCGGGCGTTCCGGCCGCAGGAACTGGCGCTGGTCCTGTTGCTGATCGTGGCGCTGGCGGCCTTCATCCTGGCGCGCTTCGACACGTACCGCCGGCATGCGGAAGAGGTCGCGGTGCGCCAGATGCTGGCGGCCTTGCGCCTGGCCACGAAGGTCGAGGCGGCGCGCATGGTCGGCGCGCACGGCCCCGCGGCCCTGCGGGCCATGGCGGGCAGCAATCCGATGCGCTGGGTGGATCCGGCGCCCGTCACCTATCTGGGCGAATTCGACCGGCCGGCAACGGACGAGTTGCCGGTTGGAAACTGGTTGTACGATGTTCGCGACAAAACACTGGTATACGTTGCATTTTCGCGAGAAAACTTTACTTTCAGTGGGTCAAGATTACTAAAATTCAAGGTAGAATTGACGAGTTCGCCTGAAGCGTCCGGGGCACCGGACGCAGGCGGCGCGAGCGTTGGCCTGGCCTTGATTCAGGTCGGTGGCGCGACACCATGATCTTGCGGGACGACCGCGACCTTTCATCATTTCGGAGAGTAGAATGAACAAGAATTTCAAGGCCGGCGCGCAAGGCGGCTTTACCCTGATCGAGCTGATCGTCGTGATCGTGATCCTCGGCATCCTGGCTGCGACCGCGCTGCCGAAATTCATCAACCTGGGCACCGATGCGCGCGTCGCCTCCGTGAGCGCGGCACGAGGCGCGATGTCGACTGGCGCCGCCATCGTGCATGGCAAGTTCCTGATGGGCAGCGCCACCGCGACGTCGGTGGACGTCGACGGCGCCTCGATCCCGGTCGCCAACGGCTACCCGTCGGCGGCCGGCATCGCGCTCGCGGCCGGACTCGATGGCGTCAATGACTACCAAATCACACCGGGCACCGGCACAAGTGCGAATACCGTCACGGTCACCCCCAAGTCGGCCAAGGTGGGTAGCTGCACCGCCACCTATACCGAAGCGGCTTCGGTGACGAGCGGTAGCACCACGACCATCACGGCGCCGACGGTCACCCTCAATACGTCCGACTGCAACTAAGCCGGCACCGCCAGGAGCGCCGCGGACGCGTACGATGTCGCCTTGGCCGCCGCGACGTCCTGACCGCACGGTTGCGACCACTCCTGCCGCCAAGGGCGTGTCCATGAAGACGAACGTTGGCAAGCAGGATGGCTTCACGCTGATCGAACTGATCGCCGTGATCGTCATCCTGGGCATCCTCGCCGCAACGGCGTTACCCAAGTTCATCAACTTGACGGGTGACGCACGCCATGCGACCGTGCTCGGCGCGCAGGCCGCGCTGAGTTCGGCGTCCAACATGATCCACGCCAAGTACCTGATCAAGCCGTCCGAATATGCCACCGAGATCACCATCGATGGCAAGACCGTGCCGATGCGCGCAGGATACCCTGCCGCCAGCCTCGCCTTTGCCGAAGCGGCCGGTATCTCTGCGCCGGACTACGTGCTGCAGTTTGCCAATGGCCTCCTGACCGTTTCGGCGCGCAATGCCAATCCGGACAAATGCAAGGTCACCTACGAGGGGGCGAAAGCCAACGCGAGCACGGGCAGCGTCAAGCCGCCGAAGCTGCAGTTGACCTCGACGCCGGCCGATTGCATGTGAAAGCACGCGGCTTGCTGCGTCATGCGCGGCGTATTGACAACGGCATGCCGGTCAATCGGGCTGGAAAACCGGAAATATTTTTCCCACATGAAAAAATGGTATCGGTTTTCCATTACAGTTGAATATAATCAATAGCCTAGCGATACTTCTTCGAAACTTCCTGACGTCGACCGCCACCGGATGCCTTTTTTTCGTAAAGCAAAGAACAGTGAAGCCTGGCTGGCAATGGTGGTCCAGCCGGACGGCCTCGCCGCCGCCAGCGTGCGGCGCCAGGCCGGTGCCAGGCCGGCGGTGACCCTGGCGTCCTTCTTTCCGGGTACCGTCGACGTCGATGCGCTGGAACGCGCCGGCAAGGAAGTGCATGCGGGCGACTACCGGTGCACCACCGTGCTGGCCGGCGGCGACTACCAGTTCATGTCGGTGGAGGCGCCGAACGTCCCGCGCGAGGAATTGCGCACCGCCATGCGCTGGCGCATGAAGGACATCCTCGATTTTCCAGTCGACGAGGCCACCTTCGATCTGCTCGAACTGCCGCCACCGCCGGGCGGTGGGCGTCCGCAGCAAAGCCTGTTCGCGGTGGCGGCGCGTAACAGCGTCGTGGCCGCGCGCCAGCAATTGTTCGCCGGCGCCAAGGTGAAGCTGCGCGCCATCGACATTCCCGAGATGGCCCAACGGAATATCTCGGCCATGCTCGAGGCCGATGGCCGCGGCGTGGCGATGCTGTCGTTCGCCGCGGACGGCGGCCTGCTGACGGTGTCCTGGAATGGCGAACTGTACCTGTCCCGCCGTATCGACGTGACGCTGGCGCAATTGCTCGACACGGATCACGAGCGCAAGACCGCCAGCTTCGACAAGATCACGCTGGAGTTGCAGCGTTCGCTCGACCACTTCGAACGCCAGTTCTCCTTCATCGGTATCGCCAAGCTGGTGCTGGCCCCGAGCGCCGTGGACGGCCTGGAGGCTTACCTGTCGGGCAACCTGTACACGCGCGTCGAGACGCTCGACCTGGCCACCCTGTTCGAACTGGAAGGCCAGCCCGAATTGCAGGATCCGGCGGGCCAGTGCCGCTTTTTCGTGCCGCTCGGCGCCGCATTGCGTGACGAGGTGGCCGCGTGAGCCAGCAGATCAACCTGTTCAACCCGGGGTTCGAAAAGCAGAAGAACCTGCTGTCGGCCAACGGCATGGCGGTTGCCGCCGGGATGGCCGCGCTGGCCATGGCGGGCGCCACCTGGTTCGCGCACGTCAAGACGGGCGCCCTGCAGGCCGAGGCAAATACCGGCGCCAGGTTGCTGGACCAGTCCGACAAGCGCCTGGCCGAGGTCACTGCCGGCACGGCGCCGGCGGCCAGGGATGCGACGCTGGCCGGCCGGATCGCCGACGCGGAAAGCCAGCGCGAGGCCTTGCGGCGCGTGGCCGGGGTCATCGAACGCGGCGAATTGGGCAACACCCAGGGGTATGCCGAATACTTCCGTGCGCTGGCGCGCCAGCGGGTGGACGGCCTGTGGCTCACCGGAGTGCGCATCGGCGGCGCCGGCCTGGACCTCGGCGTGCAGGGCAGGGCCCTCGATCCGGCACTGGTGCCGGGCTTCCTGGCGCGCCTGCGCAACGAGCCGGTCATGCAGGGCAAGGCCGTGGGCAGCCTGCGGATCGGCCCCGCCGAGGACCTCAAGCGCGTCGACCGCGACGGCAAGGAAGGTACGGCGCCGGCGCCCTACGTCGAATTCAGCCTGCAGTCGACGCCGGCGGAGGACAAGCGATGACGCCGAAGCAACGCTGGCAAGCCTTGTCCGCGCGCGTCGACGCGCTGAGCCCGCGCGAGCGCGTGCTGGCGCTGGCGGCGGTGCTGGCCGTCGTGGCCGGCATCGGCTGGATGGCGGCGCTGGGGCCGGCGCTCCAGAAGCAGGAACGCCTGCGCGCGCAGATCGCCCAGCAGCGCGACCAGGTTGCCGCGCTGGAGGCCGAGACGGCGCAGAAGCTGGCCATCGGCCGCAATGATCCGGATGCGCCGCTGCGCGAGCGGCTGGGCGCCGTGCGCGCCGATACCGAGCGCCTGACCGGCGACCTGCGCGCCATGCAGAAGGGGCTGGTGCCGCCGGAGCGCGTCGCCCCGCTGCTGGAATCGATCCTGCGCTCGAATGCGCGCCTGAAGCTGGTGTCGATGAAGACGCTGCCGGTCGGTTCGCTGAGCGACCTGGCCGTGCAGTCCGCGGCCGGCGATCCGGCCCGGCCCGGCGCTGCGGCGCAGGCGGCCGCAGCCGCAGCCGCACCCGCAGCCGGATCCGCGCCGCCGGCCGTGGCCCGCGCCCCCGACCTGTTGTTCAGCCATGGCGTCGAACTGACCCTGCGCGGCAGCTATCTCGACATGGTCGACTACATGACGACGCTGGAGGCGTTGCCGACCCAGCTGTTCTGGGGCAAGGCACAGCTCGAGGTCGAGCAATACCCGGAAGTGCGCCTGACGCTGACCCTGTACACCCTGAGCCTGGACCCGAAATGGATGAAGTTGTGAAACCGAAGGCGGCGCTGCGCGCCGTCGCGCTCCTGGGCATGCTGTGCGCATTGTGCGCGGCGGCCGGCGCGCAGTCGCTGCAGGACCCGACCAGGCCTCCGGCCGCGGCGGCGCCCGGCCACGCGGCGGCGCAGGCCGCGGGCGAGGATGGGCCGCGGTTGCAGACCATCCTGATCGGGCGCGCCCCCGGTGGGCGTCACCTGGCAGTGATCGACGGCACGACGGTGCGTCCGGGCGACGATTTCCAGGGCATGCGCGTGGCCAGCGTGCGCGACAACGAGGTCGTGCTGGTGCGCGGCCGCGAACGCAAGGTACTGCGCCTGTACGATAACGCCGCCGGCGGCATGACGCCGGTGGCGTCCGCCCGCCCGGCCGCGCACGCCGCGCTGGCCGACGCCCGCCTGCGCGCAGGGAAGGAATGATGAAGACGATACGACCACTCCAATCGACCGCGTGCCTGGCGCCGCTGCTTGCCGCGCTGCTGGCGGGCTGTCAGACCGCGCCCGCGACGACCACGTTCGACAACATCCGCAAGGAAGTCGCGGATGCGGCGGCCCGGCCGAATGCGGCGCCCACCGTCGACAAGGCCGTCGCCGACGCGCTGCTGCCCCCGGCGGCGGCGCTGGCGACGCAATTGCCGAAGGCCAGGCCGGCGCTGGAAGAGCGTTTCAACGTCTCGTTCAACAACGTCCCGGCGCAGCAGTTCTTCCGCTCGATCGTGGCCGGCACCCGCTACAACATCCTCGTGCATCCGGATGTCTCCGGCGGCATCACCGCCAACCTGAAGGACGTGACCCTGAAGGAGACGCTGGACGCGGTGCGCGAGATGTACGGCTACGACTACAAGATCGAGGGCACTCGCATCTCGATCAAGCCGCTGACGATGCAGACCAAGATGTTCCGCATCAACTACCTCGTCGGCAAGCGCCAGGGTGGCTCCAACACCCGCGTCACGTCGACCTCGGTCGCCAATGCCGGCAACAACAATGGCGGCAGCGGCGGCGGCTACCAGAACAACAATTACCAGACACAGAACGGCCAGCCGGCCAGCAACAACGGCAACAACGGCGGCAACGGCAACAACCAGAACGGCCAGGGCAACGGCCAGGTCGTCAGCACCGATGTCAGCACCGAATCGCTGAACGACTTCTGGGGCGACCTGAAGCAGTCCATCGAGGCCATCGTGGGCTCGAAGGAAGGCGGGCGCAGCGTCGTCATCAGTCCGCAGTCGGGGGTGGTCGTGATCCGCGCCATGCCGGAAGAGCTGCGCAACGTCGACGCCTACCTGAAGGCGACCCAGCTCGCCGTCGACCGCCAGGTGATCCTGGAGGCGAAGATCCTCGAGGTCGAGCTGAACGACAGCTTCCAGAGCGGCGTCAACTGGGCATCGTTCGCATCGATCCGCAGCAGCCACGACAACCGCGTCTCGGGCGGCATCGTCTCGCCCGGCACGTCGCTCAGTCCATTGCCGTTCAACGGCGGCCAGCCGGCCGTCATCCGCGACCCCGTCACGGGCCTGGCCGCCAGCACCGGCTTTTCGCTGTCGAGCGCCGCCGAGGCGGCCGGCGCGATGTTCGGCCTGGCGGTCCAGACCAACAACTTCGCGGCGCTGATCTCCTTCCTGGAGACCCAGGGCAACGTGCACGTGCTGTCCAGCCCACGCGTGGCGGCCGTCAACAACCAGAAGGCCGTGCTGAAGATCGGCACCGACGAATTCTTCGTCACCGGCGTGACCACCACCACCAACTCGACCACCACCGGCAACACGGTCACGCCGAGCGTGATCCTGCAGCCGTTCTTCTCGGGCGTGGTGCTGGACGTGACGCCGCAGATCGACGACGAGGGCAATATCCTGCTGCACGTGCACCCGTCGGTCAGCCAGGTCACGACCGTGCAGAAGACCGTCGCGCTGGGCACGGCCGGCAACCTGACGCTGCCGCTTGCGGCCTCGAACACGTCGGAACTGGACAGCATCGTGCGCGGCCAGAACGGGCAGGTGGTGGCGATCGGCGGCCTGATGCGCCAGTCGTCCACCAACGACGCCTCGCAACTGCCGGGCGCCGGCAGCGTGCCGCTGCTGGGCACCCTGTTCGGCCAGAAGAAGCGCGTGAACCAGAAGCGCGAGCTGGTGGTGCTGATCAAGCCGACCATCGTCGAGAGCGGCGGCAACTGGAACGACGACCTGCTCGACGCCGGCCGCCGCATCGAACAGCTCGATCCGCGCAAGCGGGGAGCGCGCTGATGTACACCGCGCACTTCGGCCTGCGCGAGCCGCCGTTCGGGATCACCCCGGACACCAGCTTCTTCTTCGGCAGCCCGAAGTCGCAGGAAGCGCTGAACACCCTGCTGGTGGCGGCCCGCAACGGCGAAGGCTTCATCAAGATCACCGGCGAAGTCGGCACCGGCAAGACCCTGTTGTGCCGCAAGTTCCTCGCCACCCTCGGCCCCGAGTTCGTCACCGCCTACATTCCGAATCCCTACCTGGAACCGCGCACGCTGATGCTGGCGCTGGCCGACGAGCTGGAGATCCGGTTCGACCGCGACGTCGACCAGCACCGCCTGCTCAAGTCGATCACCGACCGCCTGATGACGCTCGCCGCCTGCGACAAGCGCGTGCTGCTGTGCCTCGACGAGGCCCAGGCGATTCCCGTCGAGAGCCTGGAGGCGCTGCGCCTGCTGACCAACCTGGAGACCGAAAAGCGCAAGCTGCTGCAGATCGTGCTGTTCGGCCAGCCGGAACTGAACCGCAAGCTGGAACTGCAATCGATCCGCCAGCTCGCGCAACGCATCACCTTCCACTACCACCTCGGGCCGCTGAGCCGCGACGACCTCGATTACTACCTGGCGCACCGGCTGCGCGTGGCCGGCTTCGACGGCGCGCGCCTGTTCTCGCGCGGCGCGGTGGCGCGCCTGTACCGCGCCAGCGGCGGCGTGCCGCGCCTGGTCAACATCCTGGCCCACAAGGCCATGATGCTGTGCTACGGCCAGGGCCGGCAGCAGGTCGCGCGCGCCCACGTGGCGCTGGCGGCGCGCGATACCATCGCCACCAGCGCGCGCGCGGCCTGGCAACGTCCCCGTACCTGGGCCGCGGCGGGCATATTGCTGGCCGGCGCCGCGGCCGGCCTGACTTGGGCACTGACGCGATGAGTCTCATCAATAAAATGCTCCAGGACCTCGATGCGCGCGGCACGCCCGCGGGCGGCGAGGCCGCCTATTCCTCGCAGATCAAGCCGGTGGCCGCGACGCGCGGCGGGCCGCCGCTGCGCCTGGCCGCCATCGGCGCGGGCGGCGCGCTGGCCGTGGCGGCCGTGGCGTGGGTCGGCTGGCAGCAGCTGCACCGCGCGCAGCCCGCCGCCGTTCGCGCCGCCGCGCCGCGCCCACCGCAGGCGCAGGCGCAGCCGGTGCCGGTCGCTGCTGTCGTTGTCGCCGGTCCGGCGCAGCCGGCCGCGCCCGCGGTCGGCGCGGCGCTGCCGGCGGCGCAGGTGCCGCAGGTGCCGCAGATACCGCAGGTGCCGGTAGCGGACCCCGCGCCCACGCCCGCGCCGGGCAAGGACGTGGCCCCGATGGAGCCGGACGGCGCCGAGGCGCGCGCGACGCGGCGCGCGCTGGCGGCCTTGCTGGCGACGCGCCAGGGCCTGCCGGCGGCGGCGCCGGCGCCGACCCCGTCGAAGAAGCAGGCGGCCGCGCCGCAGGGCAGCCATGCCGCGGCCGCGCCAGACCGCAAGGATGCCGGGCCGGCCGCCGCGCGCGCGCCGGCGGCCAAGGCGCCAGCGAAGGCGACCAGGCACGCGGCGCCCGCCGAAGGCCGCCAGGAAACGCCGGCGCAACGCGCCGAGAACGCCTACCGGCGCGCCCTGGCCAGCCTGCAGGAAGGGCGCATGGGAGAGACCGTCGCGGCGCTCGAGGAAGCGCTGCGCATCGAACCGGGCCACGAGGCGGCGCGCCAGACGCTGGTGGGACTGCTGGTGGAGGCGGGACGCGGCGACGAGGCGATGCGCCAGGCGCAGGCCGGCCTGGTGCGCGATCCGCGCCAGCCGGCCCTGGCGATGCTGCTGGCACGCCTGCAGATCGAGCGCGGCGGCAGCGGCATCGACGTCCTGATGCGCACGTTGCCGTATGCGGGCAACGACGCCGAGTACCACGGCTTCCTGGCCGGCGCGCTGCAGCGCCAGCAGCGCCACCGCGAAGCGGCCGAACAGTACCTGCTGGCCGTGCGCGCCGTGCCCGCCAACGGCGTCTGGTGGATGGGCCTGGGCATGTCGCTGCAGGCCGAGAAGCGCAATGCCGAGGCGCTGGAAGCGTTCCAGAAGGCGCGCGCCACCGGCGCGCTGTCGCAGGACCTGGCGGGATTCGTCGAGCGCCGGATCCAGCAGCTGGCCCACTGACGTCCCGCGCGTCGTCCCGGCGCAGGCCGGGACCCGAGGTGCGGGCGGTCCCGCTGCGCCCAGGAATTCGACCCCGGCCTGCGCCGGGGCGACGGTGGTGCCGCCTTATCCTTTCCGCTCCGGCCCGCGCGGCCGCCAGGTGCTCCACGCGATCAGCCACAGCAGCAGCGCCTGGACCGGCAGGCGCAGCCATAGCGCCCACAGCGGCACCGGGAAGCGCTGCGGCTCCTGCAGCATGTAGACGTGGGCCGGCGTCACGGCGATCGTCAGCAGGAACAGGCCGATCCCCGCGGCGCGGCGCCATGCCGGCAGCGCGAGGCCGGCGGCGCCCGCCAGTTCGAACACCCCGCTGACCAGGACCGCCGCCACCGGCCACGGCATCCAGGGCGGCACGATGCGCGCTTCGGTATCGGTGGCGGCGAAGTGGAAGATCCCGCCGATGAAGAACCACAGGAACACGACGCCGATGCCGGCGCGCTGCCCCTTGCTGGCGCGGCGCCGGCGCCAGCCGCCGGGGGTCTGCGCGGCGTCCATGCGACCCCTAGATCCGCGCCAGCCGCGCCAGCGCCGCCTGCAGCGTCGCATCCTGCTTGGCGAAGCAGAAGCGCACGATGCCCGACTCGGTGGGGCTGCCGTAGAACGCGGACACGGGGATCGCGGCCACCTTCACCTCGCGCGTGAGCCATTGCGCGAACTGCGCTTCCGGCATGGCCGAGATCGCGCCATAGCGCACGCACTGGAAGTAGGTGCCGTCGGCCGGCAGCAGTTCGAAGCGGCTGCCGGCCAGCCCGGCGCGGAACAGGTCGCGCTTGCGCTGGTAGAACGCGGGCAGGTCGCGGTACGGGGCGGGATCGGCCATGTAGGCGGCGATCCCGTGCTGCATCGGCGTGTTCACGCTGAACAGGTCGTACTGGTGCACCTTGCGGAACTCCGCCATCAAGGGCGCCGGCGCGGCCACGTAGCCGATCTTCCAGCCGGTCACGTGGTAGGTCTTGCCGAAGCTGGAGACGACGAAGGCGCGCTCGGCCAGCACCGGGTGGCGGCTGACCGAGGCGTGCTGCTGGCCGTCGTAGACCATGTGCTCGTACACCTCGTCGGACAGCACCAGGATGTCCGTGCCGGCCACGATGGCCGCCAGCGCGTCGAGGTCGGCCTGGCGCAGGATGCTGCCGGTGGGGTTGTGCGGCGTGTTCACGACGATCATGCGGGTGCGCGCGGTGACGGCGGCGGCCACGCGGTCCCAGGGCACGTCGTAGCCATGCTCGCCCAGGCGCATCGGCACCGGCACCGGCACGCCCCCGGCCAGCACGATCGACGGCTGGTAGCTGTCGTAGCACGGCTCGATGACGATCACCTCGTCGCCCGGGTGCACGGCGCACAGGATCGCGGTGACGATGCCCTGCGTGGCGCCGGCCGTGACGGTGATCTCGGCATGCGCGTCGTAGGAGCGGCCGTACAGCGCGGCGACCTTGGCGGCGATGGCCGCGCGCAGCTGCGGGGCGCCGGCCATCGGCGGATACTGGTTCAGGCCGGCGCGCATGGCGTCGGCGACCGCGTCGACGAGGCGCGCGTCGCAGTCGAAGTCGGGGAAGCCCTGGCCGAGGTTGACGGCGCCATGCTCGGCGGCGAGGGCGGACATCAGGGTGAAGATCGTGGTGCCGACGGCGGGCAGGCGCGATTGCAGGGCAGGGGTCGTCATGGCGCGGGATGGGTCGAGGGGGCGGAGTCGATCGGTGGTGTCATTCTGCCACGGCTGGGGCCTCGGTCTTGAGCCAGGCGTCCGGGGTCATGATGCGGAACAGGTGTTCGCGCGCGGCGCGGCGGGCCAGCTTGAGCAGGGCCTTGTCCTTGGTGACGAGCACGTCGGCGCCGGCGTCGCGCGCGATCTCCAGGAATTTCTGGTCGTCGCGGTCGGTGCAGACCGGCAGGCGCACGGCGCGCGCCGCCGGCGCCACCACCTCGACCACGGCGTCGAAGCGCGCGGCGGCGCGCGGGCGCGTGGCGTCGTCGAGGGGCAGGTGCGGGTAGTTCAGCACGAACAGGTATTCGTCGCGGCAGTCGGCGCGCGTCACGGCGCGCACGGCGCCGGCGTCGAGGGCGGCCTGCAGCGGCGCCCAGCGCGGGTCCTCGAACACGAACAGGTCGAGGCAGACATTGGTATCGATGACGATGCGTTTTGGCGGAGCGGGTATCATGTGGGCAATTTTACCCGCTGCACGTATTCCTTATCCATGCTGATCGTCCTTTCCCCCGCAAAATCGCTCGACCTCGATACTCCGCCGACCACCGCCAGGCACACGACGCCGCGCTTCATCGACCGCGCCGCCGAACTGATCCGGATCCTGAAACCGTACTCGCCGGCCCAGGTCGGCGCGCTGATGGACATTTCCGACCAGCTCGCCGTGCTGAACGTGACGCGCTACGCCGACTGGCATCCGGACCACGCGCAGGCGCGCCAGGCCGTGATGTCCTTCGACGGCGACGTCTACACGGGCCTGGACGCGCGCACGCTCGATGCTGCGGCGCTGGATTACGCGCAGGCGCGCGTGCGCATCCTGTCCGGCCTGTACGGCCTGCTGCGGCCACTGGACGGCATGCACCCGTACCGCCTCGAGATGGGCACGAAGCTGGCGAATCCGCGCGGCAAGGACCTGTACGCGTTCTGGGGCGACTCCGTGACGGCCGCGCTGAACGAGGACATCGCCGCCGCCGGGGCCACCGCGCTGGTGAACCTGGCGTCGGAAGAATATTTCAAAGCGGTCAAGCCGAAGCTGCTGGCCGTGCCGGTGATCGCGCCCGTGTTCGAGGACTGGAAGAACGGCAGGTACAAGATCATCTCCTTCTTCGCCAAGCGCGCGCGCGGCATGATGGCGCGCTACGCGGCCCTCAACGGCATCACCGACCCGCAGCAGCTGAAGGACTTCGACGTCGACGGCTATGCGTTCGACGAGGCAGCGTCGACGGAGAAGAACTGGGTGTTCCGGCGCAGGGTCGAGGCCTGAGCCGCCAATGAAAAAGGCGCTGTTCGCGTTCATTGCGTTTCCTGCCCACCCGCTTGCCGAACTGGACCGCTGCCCGCAAGAGCAGCGCCGGCGTCGTCAGCCGTTTGTCGGTTCGCACAACTAACGCGAACAGCGCCATGAAAAACGCCCGCATGCGCGGGCGTCTGGCGTTACTGCACGGCGTCCTTGGGCGACGGCCGCGGGCCCGACTTGGCCCAGAACTTCCACCACGGCGCCTCGCCGCTGCCCTTGCCGCCCATGAAGCGGCTGTCCGGGTAGTTCAGAGTGAACAGGCGCTGGGTGTCGTCGCGCAGGTCGAACATGCCCAGCTTGTCGTAGCAGCGGATCATGATGAACAGCGCTTCCTCGCGCGCGGCCGACTGGCTGAACTGCGTGACGGCGCCCTGGGCGCGGTTCAGCGAGGCCAGGTAGGCGCCGCGGCGGTAGTAGTAGTTCGCCACGTGGACCTCGTACTTGGCCATCGCGTCGATCAGGTAGTTCATGCGCTCGATCGAGTCTGGCGCGTATTTGCTGTTCGGGAATTTGTCGACCAGCTCCTTGAACGCGGCGAACGCTTCGCGGGTCGCCTTCGGATCGCGCTCGGACGGATCCTGCGAATAGATGAAGCTGAGGAAGCCGATCTGGTCGTTGAAGTTGATCAGGCCGCGCAGGTAGTACATGTAGTCGACCTGCGGATGGTTCGGGTGCAGCTTGATGAAGCGTTCGACGGCCGCCAGCGCCTCGGCCTGGTCCTGGGCCTTGTAGTGGGCGTAGGCGATCTCCATCTGCGCCTGGGCGGCGTAGGTGCCGAACGGGTAGTTCGATTCGAGGCGTTCGAACAGCTTGATGGCGGCTTCGTAATGACCGCCGGCCATTTCTTCCTTCGCCTCGTCGTATAATTTCGAGGCTGACACGTTCTTCGTTTCGTCTTTTCGTTCCGGTAACAAACCGCAAGCGGACAAACTTAGCAGGGCGCTAGTCAGGACTAAAACAGACAATTTTTTTTGCATAAGCTATTTGCAAGAGAGTTTTACCGAGAGGGCGCCGCGCTTGCCGCGGTGTCCTGAGATTCAACGAACGGCTGATTATAGCCGATGGGACTGACGTGATATTAACTGCTGCGCCGAATTCGGCGGAAATGCCTTTCGACCCCGACCTGGACGACGACCTCGACACCGAGCCGGGGGGCGGGGCGCCCGACTATTCCCCGATCACCCTGCAACTGCAGCCCGAACACTGCGGCCAGCGCCTCGACAAGGTCATCGCCGGCCTCGTGCCCCAGTTCTCGCGCAGCCGCCTGCAGCAGTGGTTCGAGGAAGGCCACGTCACCGTCGACGGCAAGCCGGCCAAGGGCAAGGGCACGGCCTTCGGCGACGAGACCGTGGTCGTGCAGCCGCAGCCGGCGCCCGAGGACACGGCCTACACGCCGGAACCGATGGCGCTCGACATCGTCCACGAGGACGATGCGATCATCGTGGTCAACAAGCCGGCCGGCCTGGTCGTGCATCCGGGCTCGGGCAACTGGTCCGGCACGCTGCTCAACGGCCTGCTGGCGCATTGTCCGCAGCTGGTGTCGGTGCCGCGCGCCGGCATCGTGCACCGCCTGGACAAGGACACCAGCGGCCTGATGGTGGTCGGCAAGACGCTGGCCGCGCAGACCGACCTGGTGCGCCAGCTGCAGGCGCGGACCGTCAAGCGCGAGTACTTCGCGCTGGTGTGGGGCACGCCGCGCCCGTCCGGCACGGTCGATTCGCCGATCAGCCGCGATCCGAAGGACCGGGTCAAGATGGCCGTGTCGAACGCGCCGATGGCCAAGCCGGCCATCACCCACTACACGCTGCTGGAGACGGGCGAGCTGGACCGCCGCCCCGTCAGTCTGGTGCAATGCCGCCTGGAGACCGGGCGCACGCACCAGATCCGCGTGCACATGCAGTCGCTGGGCTACAGCCTGGTCGGCGACACCGTCTACGGCAAGCAGCACCTGCGGCCCTTCTTCCATCGCCAGGCGCTGCAGGCCCGTCGCCTGGGCCTGTCGCACCCGGCCACGGGCGAGCACATGGAATGGGTCGTGCCGCTGGCCGCCGACTTCGCCGAACTGCTGGAACGCGCCGGCATCGCCGAGCCGGAAGCGGTCTGATGGCCCTCGACGGCGGCGTGCTACTGCCCGACTGGCCCGACCTGCCGGCGCGCGTCGGCGCGCTCGCCACGACGCGGCGCGGCGGCGCCAGCCTGGGGCCGTACGGCGACGGGCAGGGCGGCGGGGGCCTGAACCTCGGGCTGCACGTCGGCGACGATGCCGGCACGGTGCGGGCCAACCGCGCGCGCCTGCAGGCGCTGCTGCCGGGCCATCCCGCCTGGATCGCCCAGGTCCACGGCGCCGCGGTGGTCGACGCGGCCGGCGTGCAGCCGGGCGGCCCGGTGCGCACGGGCGACGCCAGCATCGCCACCGGCGCGGGCGTCGTCTGCGCGATCCTGAC
This sequence comes from uncultured Massilia sp., assembly GCF_913773735.1. Classification (GTDB taxonomy): domain Bacteria; phylum Pseudomonadota; class Gammaproteobacteria; order Burkholderiales; family Burkholderiaceae_D; genus Telluria. The sequence continues at coordinate 26,477 of NZ_CAJYEB010000036.1, read as the reverse complement.
GGCCGACTGCCTGCCGGTGCTGTTCGCCGACCTCGATGGCAAGGTGGTGGGCGCCGCCCACGCCGGCTGGCGCGGCCTGGCCGGCGGCGTGCTGGGGGAGACGGTGGCGGCGATGCGCCGCGCCGGCGCCGGCGCGATCACGGCCTGGCTCGGGCCGGCGATCGGCCCGGACGCCTTCGAGGTGGGAAGGGACGTGCTGGACGCCTTCGAGGCCGCATTGCCGGGCGAGGCGGCCGCCGCCTTCCGCCCCTATCCGGGACGCCCCGGCAAGTACCTGGCCGACATGAACGCGCTGGCGACGCGCATGCTGGCGCGCGCCGGCGTGACGCGCGTGCACGGGGGCGGGCGCTGCACGGCCACCGAGGCGGCGACGTTCTATTCCTACCGGCGCGATGGCGTCACCGGCCGCCAGGCCAGCATGGTCTGGATCCGGTAAGGCGCGCGCGGCGCAAGCTGCCCGGGCGGCCAGCGGGTCAATCCGGCGTGCGGCGCGCGCCGGCGTGCGCCGCATGCTGCGCGGCGCGGCGCCGTTTCCTCCGGCCCGCCCCCATCAGGTACAGCACGAGCGACAATGGCAACACGCCATAGCCGAAAAAAGTCATAATGCCGGCAACCACCGTCGGTTCGGTCGCCGCCATCAGGGTCACGACGTACATCCATCCTATGGCAACGATCCACATGCGATTCGACTCCTCCGGTTGACGACCCGATTCTACACAATGGACGCCCTATGAACACGAACGACGCTTCGCCGCAGACGCTTGCCGCTTCCTGGATGTCGCAGTTTGCCGACCCCGCCGCCTGGCAATCCTGGATGACATTGCCGGACATGGCCAAGGTCCCGGGCCTGGCCGGCATGACCGGCGGCGCGAACGGCGCCGCGGGCTTCGCGCCGGTGATGCGCATGCTGGGCGACATCGGCGCCGGCCTGGCCCCGGCGCGCCTGGAAGCCCTGCGCGACGACTACATGCAGAAGGCCATGAAGCTGTGGCAGGACTTCGTGATGGGCAAGCTGCCGGCGTTCAGCGACCGCCGCTTCGCCGCGCCCGAATGGACGGCCAGCCCGATGTCGGCCTACAGCGTCGCGTCCTACCTGCTCAATGCCGAATTCCTGGTGGCGCTGGCCGACGCGGTGGAAGCGCCGCCGAAGGACAAGCAGAAGATCCGTTTTGCGGTGCAGCAGATCGTCGATGCGCTGTCCCCGGCCAACTTCTGGGCCACGAATCCGGAAGCGCAGCAGAAGATGATCGAGACGAACGGCGAGAGCCTGACCAAGGGCCTGCAGAACATGCTGGCCGACATGCAGAAGGGCCGCATCTCGCAGTCGGACGAATCGGCGTTCGAAGTCGGGCGCAACGTCGGCGTCACGCCGGGCACGGTTGTCTTCGAAAACGAACTGTTCCAGCTGATCCAGTACACGCCGGCCACCGCGACGGTGCACGAAGTGCCCCTCCTGATGATCCCGCCCTGCATCAACAAGTTCTACATCCTCGACCTGCAGCCGGAAAATTCGCTGGTGCGCTACCTGGTCGAGCAGGGCAATACGGTGTTCATGGTGTCCTGGCGTAACCCGGACGCGGCGCTCGCCGGCACCACCTGGGACGACTACGTCGAAAAGGGCGCGATCCGCGCGCTGGACGTGGCGCGCGCGGTCAGCGGCCAGCCCCGGGTGAACGTGTTCGGCTTCTGCGTGGGCGGCACCATCGCCGCCACGGCGCTGGCCGTGCTGGCCGCGCGCGGCCAGAAGCCGGCCGCGAGCCTGAGCCTGTTCACGACGCTGCTCGACTTCGCCGACACCGGCGTGCTCGACGTGTTCGTCGACGAGACCCAGGTCATGCTGCGCGAGCAGCAGCTGGCCCGCGGCGGCCTGATGCCGGGGCGCGACCTGGCCACGACCTTCTCGGCGCTGCGCCCGAACGACCTGGTGTGGAACTACGTCCAGCAGAACTACCTGAAGGGCAAGACGCCGCCCGCGTTCGACCTGCTGTACTGGAACGCCGACAGCACCAACCTGCCGGGCCCGATGTACTGCTGGTACCTGCGCAATACCTACCTGGAAAACCGCCTGAAGCAGCCGGGCGCGCTCACCGTGGCCGGCGCGCCGGTCGACCTGGGCGCGATCGATTGCCCGACCTTTATCTACGGTTCGCGCGAAGACCACATCGTGCCCTGGGAAGCGGCGTATGCGTCGATGGGCCTGCTCAACCCGAAGAAGGCGAAGGCGAACCGCTTCGTGCTGGGCGCGTCGGGCCACATCGCCGGCGTGATCAACCCGGCGTCGAAGAACAAGCGCAGCTACTGGGTGGGCGAGGGCGCCGTGCGCAATCGCCCGAAGACGGCGGCCGACTGGCTGGCCGGCGCGGTCGAGAAGACGGGCAGCTGGTGGCCGGAATGGGCACGCTTCCTGGCCGAGCACGGCGGCAAGGACGTGCCCCCGCCGGCCGCGCCGGGCAGCGCGACGTATCCGGCGATCGAGGCGGCGCCGGGGCGTTACGTCAGGGAGCGGGCCGACTGATCGGGCGTCCCCGCGGCGATTGTGAAAGAAATAAGCGAGTTGCTTAAGGATTATGCTGCGCCGCGGTGTACAACGTGGTATTTTTAAGAATATCCGCTTGGAATTGGAGACGCCGCGGGAGATCCCCGCTGACGCCAGATAATAAATGCGCTACGGCGCTGTACATGGAAACGAGATGAGCAGTACGAAAAAAAGCCCCGACCGCCTGATCAAGAAATATCCGAACCGCCGGCTGTACGACACCCAGACCAGTTCCTACATTACCCTGTCCGACGTCAAGCAGCTGGTGCTGGACGCCGACGAGTTCACCGTCGTCGACGCCAAGAGCAACGAGGACCTGACCCGCAGCATCCTGCTGCAGATCATCCTGGAAGAAGAGGCGCACGGGGTGCCGATGTTCTCGAGCAATGTACTGTCCCAGATCATCCGTTACTACGGCCATGCGATGCAGGGCATGATGGGTTCCTACCTGGAAAAGAACATCCAGGCATTTACCGATATCCAGAGCAAGTTCGTCAACTCGGCCACCGGCGCCCTCGAAGGCAAGCCGTACAATACCGAGATGTGGACCCAGTTCATGAACATCCAGGGCCCGATGATGCAGGGCATGATGAACAGCTACATCGACCAGAGCAAGAACCTGTTCCTGCAGATGCAGGAACAGATGCAGTCCCAGAGCAAGGCCATGTTCGGCGCCTTCCCGTTCGGCGTGCCGCCGGAAAAGAAATAAGCTGCCACGCGTGACGGCCGCCCGGGCCAGCGCCGGGGCGGCGCGCGGACGTCGCATTTTTACCCCGCTTTCCCTGCGTTCGTCCCACATGCTGTAAAATCGCGGATTGCCCAAAATAGTTGCCGCACTCCGACAATGCAAGAACTCCGCCGCAATCCCCTCCCCACGACGATCGACGCCGCCGGCCATGCCGTGCCCCCCAAGGTGGGCTTCGTCTCGCTCGGCTGCCCCAAGGCGCTGGTCGATTCCGAGCAGATCCTCACCCAGCTGCGCGCCGAAGGCTACGAGACGGCCAAGTCCTATGCCGGCGCCGACCTGGTGATCGTCAATACCTGCGGCTTCATCGACGCCGCCGTGCAGGAGTCGCTGGATGCGATCGGGGAGGCGCTGGCCGAGAACGGCAAGGTCATCGTCACCGGCTGCCTCGGCGCCAAGAAGGATGCCGAAGGCGGCGACATCATCACCAAGGTGCACCCGAAGGTGCTGGCCGTGACCGGCCCGCACGCGGTGGCCGAGGTCATGGAATCGGTGCACACCCACCTGCCCAAGCCGCACGACCCGTTCGTCGACCTGGTGCCGGACCACGGCGTCAAGCTCACGCCCAAGCACTACGCCTACCTGAAGATTTCCGAAGGCTGCAACCACCGCTGCAGCTTCTGCATCATCCCGTCGATGCGCGGCGACCTGGTCTCGCGCCCGATCCACGAGGTGCTGCAGGAAGCCGAGAACCTGTTCAAGGCCGGCGTGAAGGAACTGCTGGTGATCTCGCAGGACACCAGCGCCTACGGCGTCGACGTCAAGTTCCGCACCGGCTTCTGGAACGGCCGTCCGGTCAAGACCCACATGACGCAGCTGGCCGAGGCGCTGGGCGTCATGGCGAAGCAGTACGGCGCGTGGGTGCGCATGCACTACGTCTATCCGTACCCGCACGTCGACCAGGTGATCCCGATGATGGGCGAGCACGTGCTGCCGTACCTGGACATCCCGCTGCAGCACGCCCACCCGGACGTCCTCAAGCGCATGAAGCGCCCCGCCAGCGGCGAGAAGAACCTGGACCGCATCCTGGCCTGGCGCAAGATGAACCCGGACCTGGTGATCCGCTCGACCTTCATCGCCGGCTTCCCGGGCGAGACGGAAGCGGAATTCGACTACCTGCTGGACTTCCTGCGCGAGGCGCAGATCGACCGCCTGGGCTGCTTCGCGTATTCCCCGGTCGAAGGCGCGACCGCCAACGCACTCGCCGACCCGGTGCCGGAAGCGGTGCGCGAGGAGCGCCGCGCGCGCGTGATGCTGCTGCAGGAAGAGATCTCGCTCAAGCGCCAGCAGGCCAAGGTCGGCAAGACCCTGCGCGTGCTGGTCGACGAGGTCGGCCCGCGCGAGGCGATCGGCCGCACGGCCGCGGACGCGCCGGAAATCGACGGCGTCGTGCACATCAAGCGCGCACTCCAGCCGGGCAAGGCCAGGCCGGCCGTGGGCGAATTCATCGACGTGGTCGTGACGAAGGCCGACGCGCACGACCTCTGGGCCACCGTGGCCTGAGACGGCCCGACGGCCTGCGCGGAGCATTCGACGTGACCAGCAACAGCAAACACCTGCAGACCCGGCTGGTGCGCAGCGACTACGTCGCCCCGGCCGGCTTCGACGCCTACCCGACCGCCATCCATCACGCGTCGACGGTACTGTTCAAGGACGTGGCCAGCATGCGCGCGGCCGACTGGAAGCGCAAGGACGCCTATACCTACGGCCTGCACGGCACGCCGACCACGTTCACGCTGGAAGCCCGGCTGGCCGCGATCGAGGGCGGCGACTACTGCCTGCTCGCGCCGTCGGGCCTGGCCGCCATCGCCATGGTCGACCTGGCGCTGTTGAAATCCGGCGACGACGTCCTGCTGCCGGATAACGTCTACAACCCGAACCGCGACCTGGGCCGCTGGCTGGAGAGCGATTTCGGCGTGACCGCGCGCTTCTACGACCCGCTGGTGGGTGCGGGCATCGCGGACCTGATCCGCCCGAACACCAGGCTCGTCTGGACCGAGGCGCCGGGTTCGGTGTCGATGGAAGTGCCGGACCTGCGCGCGATCTGCGCGGCGGCGCACGCCAGGGGCGTGCTGGTCGCGCTCGACAACACCTGGGCCGCCGGCCTGGCGCTGCGCGGCTTCGACGTCGGCGCCGACATCGTCATGCAGGCGCTGACCAAGTACCAGTCGGGCGGCTCGGACCTGTTGATGGGCGCCGTGATCACGCGCGACAAGGCCCTCAACGACCGCATCGCCGCTGCCCACATGCGCCTCGGGATGGGCGTGGGCGCGGACGACGCCTACTTGGTGCTGCGTGGCCTGGAGACGATGAAGCTGCGCTTCGACGCCCACGACGCGGCGGCGCGCAAGGTGGCGGCGTGGCTGGAGGGGCGTCCCGAGATCGCCCGCGTGCTGCATCCGGCCTTTGCCGGCTGCCCCGGCCACGCGATCTGGAAACGGGATTTCAGCGGCGCCGCCGGCCTGTTCTCGGTGATCTTCGACGCCCGCTACACGGAGGCGCAGACCGACCGCTTCGTCGATGCGCTGACCTTGTTCGGCATCGGCTACAGCTGGGGTGGCACGCACAGCCTGGCGGTGCCCTACCGCATGCAGGGCACGCGGCGCGGCTGGACCGATGCCGGTACGCTGGTGCGCTTCAACATCGGCCTCGAACATCCGGACGACCTGGTCGCGGACATCGAACGGGCATTCGCCGCCATGTAGGGTGGACGGGTCCCCCGTCCACGCGTCCGGCCGGCGCCGGCTGGCAGCGGCAGCACGCCCCTGGCGACTCCGCCGACCCCGGCGGCCTCACACCGGCATCGGCCGATTGTTGTTGAGGTCGATGAACCCGCGGATGATCCGGTAGGCCATCCACAACCACACCACCGGCGCCACGATCCAGACGACCAGCAGCCCGACGAAGCTGATCACCAGCGCCCAGATGATGCACCACCACAGCAGGTACCACCAGAACGAGCGGATCATCCACGTGTGGTGGCTGTAGACGATGGTGCCCGCCGTGTCCGGGCGCTTGATGTAGTTGGCGATCAGCGGCAGCACCGACAGGGTGCCGAGCGAAAAGAAGAACGTGAGCGCGTGCACGACGTACATGATGCGCGCGAACTGCCTGTCGTTCTCGGTGCCGCCTTCGTAGACGAGGTCCTGGGCCATGGATCTGCTCCTTCGTGGATGGGTTGTTCCAATGATAACCCGACGGCGACTCAGGCGGCCTGTTTATGCGACTGCACCCACGCGACCAGGTTGCCGGCATCCATCGCGCCGGCCTGGCGCGCGATCTCGCGGCCGCCCTGGAACAGCGCGATCGTCGGGATGCTGCGGATGGCGTAGCGCGCCGCCAGGTCCTGCGACGCTTCCGTGTCAACCTTGAGCAGGCGCACGCGCGGCTCCAGGCGCGTCGCGGCCTGGGCGTAGGCCGGCGCCATCATGCGGCACGGTCCGCACCACGCCGCCCAGAAATCGACCACGACGGGGATGTCGTTGCGGCCGACGTGGCGGTCGAAACCGGCGCTGTCGACGTCCAGCGGCTTGCCGACGAACAGCTCCTGCGCGCATTTGCCGCAGACGGGCTTGTCGGCCAGGCGCGCCGCGGCGACGCGGTTGACGGCCGCGCAGTGCGGACAGACGATGTGGAATTGCTGCGGGTCGGTCATGGGAAATCCTCCTGTGTGCTGGTGTTCTTTGTCTCGGTCACGGCGTGCGCCGTGGCGGCGCCGTCCGGTATATCATCGGGTGCCGGGCGCATGTCCCCCAAATGGGTCCCAATGAGCAAATTGCAATCCACCCGCCCCGGCAGGCGCCTGATCGGTTGCGCCGGCTGGGGCTTGAACAAGGAAGTTGCCGCCGCCTTTCCGGCCGAGGGCAGCCACCTCGAACGCTATGCGGCGGTGTTTCCGGCCGTCGAGATCAATTCTTCGTTCTACCGGCCGCACCAGCCTGCGACCTACGCGCGCTGGGCCGCGAGCGTGCCGGACGACTTCCGTTTCTCCGTCAAGCTGCCCAAGGCGATCACGCACGAGGCGCGCCTGCGCGATGCCGACGACCTGCTCGACCGCTTCGCGCGCGAGGCCGGCGGACTCGGCGCCAAGCTCGGCTGCGTGCTGGTGCAGCTGCCGCCCAGCGGCGCGTTCGACGAGGACGTGGTGCGCGCCTTCCTGCCGCGCCTGCGCGCGCGCTTCGCCTGCCTGCTGGCGCTGGAAGGGCGCCACCCTACGTGGTTCGGCGCGGCCGCCACGGCGCTGCTGCGCGAACACGGCGTCGCGCGCGTGATCGCCGATCCGCCGGCCGGCCAGCCGGGCGAGCACGTGCCGACGGCGAACGCCGCCTACATCCGCCTGCACGGCACGCCGCGCGTCTACTACTCGCCGTATCCGCCCGAGGCGCTGGCGCGCATCGCGCTCCAGGTGGAGGCGGCGCGCGCGGGCGGCGCCGACGCCTGGTGCATCTTCGACAACACCGCCGAGGGCCATTCGGTGCCGAACGCGCTGGCGGTGCTGCAGGGCGGGACGGCCGCCTGAACCCGCCATGGTCGCCGCCACCTTCCGCTTCTACGCCGGACTGAACGATCTCCTCGCGCGCGACCGGCGCGGCGGGGACGTCACCGTTCCGTGCGCCCGGCATGCCACCGCCAAGCACATGATCGAGGCGCTGGGCGTGCCGCACACGGAGGTCGAGCTGGTCTTGGTGAACGGCCGGTCCGCCGGGCTCGACGTGCTGCTGGAAGAGGGCGACCGGGTGGCCGTCTACCCGCGCTTCCACCGTCTCGACGTGGCCGACCTGGTGCGCACGACGGCGCAGCCGCCGGGGCGCCTGCGCTTCGTCGCCGATGCCCACCTGGGCGCGCTCGCGCGCCTGTTGAGAATGGCGGGCTTCGACACCATCTACCGCAACACGCTGGCCGGCGCGGAGATCGCGGCGCTGGCCGGCGACGAGGGGCGCATCGTGCTGACGCGCGACCGCGAGCTGCTCAAGCGCCGCGGCGTCGCCTACGGCGCCTGGGTGCGCGCCCGGGCCGCGCCGGCGCAGCTGGCCGACGTGGCCGAGCGCTTCGGGCTGGCCGCGCGCGCCCGGCCGTTCACGCTGTGCCTGCATTGCAATGCGCCGCTGCGCAGCGTCCCGAAGGATGCCGTGCTGGCCCGGCTGCCGCCGATGGTGCGCGCGACCCGCGACGCATTCCGCACCTGCGACCGCTGCGGGCGGGTCTACTGGAAGGGCTCGCACTGGCAGCGCATGAAGGCGATGCTGGAAGCGGCCATGGGTGACGTCATGGACGACGCCATGCACGACGCCGCGGACGACGACATGCCGCGGCGCGCCACGCCGCGTTGAGCTACACTACTTTTCCATTCGAGGAGCGATGACCGACAACGTCATGCCGAGTCCAGCGAGCACCGGTTCCATGTTGCAGAGCGTACCGATCCCCATCCGCGTCGAGTGTCCGCCGGGTTCCTGCACCTGCGAGCGCGACCGCCTGCAGGACGACCCGGCGGCCGACCAGCGCCCGCTGCGCCTGACGCGCGCGGAAGAGGCGCGCCTGATCGCGCGCATCGAGCGCGTCGATACCTATGCCGACCTGCTGCATGTGCAGCGGCTGGTCGAACGCAACCTCGGCGCCGCGCTGACGATCGTGCCCGGCCCGCACGAGGTGCGCACGGTGCGCGGCATCGTGATCCGCCTGGAAGAGCAGCCCGGCCTGTGCCGCAAGGTGCGCCAGTCGGTGCCGGCCGCCGTGCGGCGCATGCTCGACCGCCGGCCCGAGGTCGCCTGGGCGATCCTCGACGCCGACGGCCTGTTCGGCGCGTCCTGACGCCGTCCGCCATGCCGGTTGGCAGGCGCGAAACGATGCCGTACACTGCCATGTCCACGCACATCACGGAGGCGGCATGACACGGGTTACCGGCATCGGCGGCATCGTATTCCAGGCGAAGGATCCGCAGGCGCTGCGCGCGTGGTACCGGCGCCACCTCGGCATCGACGTCCAGGCCTGGGGCGGCGCGGCGTTCACGGGCACGGACGCGGACACCACGGCCTGGTCCATCGGCGGGCCCGGCGACGACCGGTTCGCGCCCGGCACCACGTCCTTCATGATCAACTACCGCGTCGCCGACCTGGCCGCGCTCCTGCAGGCCCTGCGCGACGAGGGTTGCCAGGTGCTGGACAAGACGGACGACGGCGACTACGGCAAGTTCGGCTGGGTCATCGACCCGGAAGGCAACCAGGTCGAGCTGTGGGAGCCGCCAGCGCGGACGTGAGGTGGCCAGCGCTCCCGCGGCGGCGTCGCTTCCGGCGCGGTGGCGTTGCCCACCCTACGTGCCGAGCAGCGCCGCCACGTACAACAGCAGGCGGTCCTCGCTGCGCGCCAGGTCCAGTCCCGTGAGTTCCTCGATGCGGCGCAGCCGGTAGTCGAGCGTGTTGCGGTGGATGTGCAGCGATGCCGCCGTCGCCGTCGCGCTCTCGCCGTGGGCGAACCAGGCGTCGAGCGTGCGGCGCAGGGTCGCCGCGCTGCGGTCTCCCTCCAGGCGAGCCAGCGGGCGCCGTAACTGCCCGGCCTGCCAGCCGGTGCCCAGGCCCGACAGCAGCACGGGCAGGGCCAGGTCGTAGTAGCTGTGGCTGCGCGCCCGCGGATCGCGGCGGCGGCCGATGCGGGCCGCGGCGCGCGCGCTCTCGCAGGAAATCGCGGCCGCGCCGATCCCGCTCGCCACCAGGCCCAGCGTCAGCGTGAACGGCACGTCCAGCAGGGCGCCGACGACGGCGTGCAGCGCCTGCTGGCGCTTGCGCGCGTGCTGCTCGGCCGCGGCCGCATCGGCGGGGCCGGCGTCGACGGCTTCCAGCAGCACCAGTTCGCGCGGGCCCGCGATGGCGCCGAGCAGGCCCGGCGCGCGCTCGACCAGCGCCAGCTGCAGGCGCTGGAGCGCGGCCAGCGCCGCATCCGTCGCGCCGGCATCGTCGGCGCCGGCGCCGGCATCGAGTTCGACCAGGAACACGGCCTGCGCGCGGCGCACGTCCAGCCCCAGGCGGCGCGCCCAGGCGTCCAGTTCCGCGCGCGCGTCGCCGTCGCCCTGGATCAGGCCGAGCACCAGCGCCTCGCGGTGGCGGCTGTCGCGCTGCAGTTCGCCGGCCAGCCGGGCCTGCTCGAGGATCATCTCCGCCGTCAGGCGCACCAGTTCGCCGAACTGACGCACGGCTTCCGGCGCGCCGCTCAGGCCGATCGCGCCGCACAACTGCCCGCCGACGACCAGCGGCAGGTTGATGCCGGGCCGGGCGCCGTGCAGGTGGGGCGCCGCGGCGGCGTCGACCTCGACGGTGGCGCGCCGCGTCAGCGCCAGCAGGGCGGCGTCGTGCAGCTCGCCCACGCGGCCCGGGTCGCCGCTGGCGAGGATCACGCCGCGCGCGTCCATCACGTTGACGTTGAAGGGAATGATGCGCATCGTGCGGGTGACGATGTCCTGGGCAAGGCGGGGGCTGAGTTCGATCATGGAGGCGCGGGTCGCTGGCGGCCGGACGGCGATGGGGCACTGTATCCCATCGGGTCGATTGTGCCAAGCGCCAGGAATCCTCGGGCCATCACGTCCGCTCGTTTCCGTCCATCGTGCACTTGCACAAAAACCGCGCATAAAATCGCGGCTGCCATCGTGCCGGCCGCCGAGGCTTTGCCGCGTCCTGCGGAGGATAATGCAGACAACCGCCGGCGTGATGGCGGATATTCCGGAGACAAATATGCGCAAGACCATCGGCGCCGGCGCGCACGCGCCGCACGCCCCCGATCCCGGTATCCTCGCCCGGGGGTACCGCAAGGCGACCTGGCGCCTGATTCCCTTCATCTTCGTGTGCTACCTGTTCAACTACCTGGACCGCGTCAACGTCGGCTTCGCCAAGCTGGAAATGCTCGACGCCCTCGGGATGAGCGAGATCGTCTACGGCACCGGCGCCGGCATCTTCTTCCTCGGCTACGTCGCCAGCGGCGTGCCCAGCAACCTGATCCTGCACAAGCTGGGCGCGCGGCGCTGGATCGCGATCATGATGGTGCTGTGGGGCGGCCTGTCGGCCGCGATGATGACCGTCGGCGGCCCGACCGCGTTCTACGTGCTGCGCTTCCTCACCGGCGTGGCCGAGGCCGGCTTCTTCCCGGGCATCGTGTTCTACCTGACCAACTGGTTCCCCACGCAGCGCCGCGGCCAGGTGATGGCGCTGTTCATGTCGGCGATACCCGTCTCGGGCGTCGTCGGCGGTCCGCTGTCGGGCTGGATGCTGAGCCATTTCTCGGCCGGCCAGGGCGGCTTGGCCGGCTGGCAGTGGCTGTTCCTGCTGCAGGGCCTGCCGACCGTGCTGCTGGGCATCGCCGTGCTGTTCCTGCTGTCCGACGGCCTGCACCAGGCGCCGTGGCTGCATGCCGACGAAAAGCGCGCGATGCAGGCCGCGCTCGACGCCGACGAGCAGGCGCGCCGCGCCAGCGCCCACGCCGTGCACTCGTTCGCCAGCGTGCTGCGCAACGGCCACGTCTGGATGCTCGGGGCGATCTATTTCAGCATCCAAATGGGCGTCTACGCCATCAACTTCTGGCTGCCGTCGATCATCAAGGGGCTGGGCGTCGGCAGTCCGACGACGGTGGGCTGGCTCAGCGCCATCCCCTACCTGTTCGCCGGCGTGTTCATGGTGCTGGCCGGCCGCTCGGCCGATGCGCGCCGCGAACGCCGCTGGCACGTGGCCGGGCCAATGCTGCTGGGCCTGGCGGGCCTGGTGCTGGCCGCGAACTTCTCGGGCAGCATCGTCGTTGTGATGGCGGGCCTGATCCTGGCCACGATGGGCGCGCTGGCCGCGCTGTCGATGTTCTGGCCGCTGCCCGCCGCCTTCCTCGGCAGCGCCGCGGCCGCGGGCGGGCTGGCGCTGATCAATTCGCTGGGACAGGTGGCGGGCTTCGTCAGTCCGATGCTGGTCGGCTGGATCAAGCAGGCCACCGGCAGCACCGACGTCGCGCTGTACATCCTGTCGAGCGTGATGCTGGTCGGCGCCGCGCTGGTGCTGCGCATCCCGGGCCGCCTGGTCAACCGCTGAGGAGAACGCCATGAAGATCGTCATCGCGCCGGATTCGTTCAAGGAAAGCCTGTCGGCGCTGCAGGTCGCCGCCGCCATCGAGGCCGGCCTGCGCGCGGCATTCCCCGACGCCGACATCGTCAAGGTGCCCGTGGCCGACGGCGGCGAGGGCACCGTGCAGGCGATGATCGACGCCACCGGCGGGCGCCGCATCGCCCACATGGTCACGGGACCGCTGGGCGCGCCGGTGCCCGCGTTCTATGGGCACATTGACGGGAACGTCGGCGCGCAGGCCGAAACCGGCGGCCTGGCGGTGATCGAGATGGCCGCCGCCAGCGGGCTGGAGCTGGTGCCGCCGGAGCGACGCGACCCGCGCACGGCCACCAGCCGCGGCACCGGCGACCTGATCCGCGCGGCGCTGGACGCCGGCGCGCGCCGCTTCGTGCTGGGCGTGGGCGGCAGCGCCACCAACGACGGCGGCGCCGGCATGCTGCAGGCGCTGGGCGTGCGCCTGCTCGACGCCGACGGGAAGGAACTGGGACCGGGCGGCGCCGCACTGGCGCGGCTGGCGCGCATCGATGCCGACGGCCTGGACGCGCGCGTGCGCACCAGCGACTTCCAGATCGCCTGCGACGTCGACAATCCCCTGGTCGGCCCGCGCGGCGCCTCGGCCATCTTCGGCCCGCAGAAGGGCGCGACGCCGGACATGGTGGCGCAGCTGGACGCCTCCCTGGCGCACTACGCCGCCATCGTCGAGCGCGACTTCGGCCGGTCCGTGGCCGCCATGCCCGGCGCCGGCGCCGGCGGCGGCATCGCGGCGGCGATGGTGGTGTTCCTGCGCGGGCGCCTGCGTCCGGGCGTGGACATCGTCGCCGAGGCGGTCGGCCTGGATGCCGCCGTGCGCGACGCCGACCTGGTGGTGACGGGAGAAGGGCGCATCGACGGCCAGACCGTGAGCGGCAAGACGCCGATGGGCGTGGCGAAGGTGGCCGCGCGCCACGGCAAGCCGGTGCTGGCGATCGGCGGTTGCCTGGCGCCGGACGCGGGCGCCGTCCACGCCCACGGCATCGACGCCGTGTTCGCGGCGGTGGCGCGGCCGTGCACGGTGGCCGAGGCGCTGGCGGCGGCCGAGGACAACCTGCGCAGCGCGGCGCGCAACGTGGGGGCCGCGCTCAGGCTGGGGATGGCGCTGGGGCCGCGCGGCGGCGCGGGGCGCGACCGGGGCGCCTGAGCACGCGGCACTCGGCACCCTCGCGCCCGAGCGCCCGGGCGCCCGGGCGCCGTCGTCGGTTAAGATGGCAGGCCGTCATCCGCCCAGGGAGTCCGCTTGTCCACGCCGCCGATCCACCCCGACTATCCGCCCGGCGCCGCCGTCGCGCCCGACGACGAGGCGTTCTGGCGCGCCGTGCGCGCGCAGTACGCGCCGTCGCCCGATTTCATCAACCTCGAGAACGGCTACTTCGGCATGCCGGCCCGTCCCGTGCGCGCGGCGCTGCGGCGCTGGCAGGACGAGGTCGATGCCGAGGGCGCCTACTTCCTGCGCGAGCGCCTGCCCGCGCTGATGCCGCGGGTGATGGGGGCGCTGGCGGCCTTCACCGGCGCCGGTCCGGACGAGCTGCTGGTCACGCGCAGCGCCGTCGAGTCGCTCAACGTGCTGCTGCAGGGTTATCCGTTCGCTCCCGGCGACGAGGTCGTGCTGGCGCGCCACGACTACGACAGCGCGCTGGACACGGTGCAGATGCTCGCGGCGCGCAAGGGCATCGTGCCGGTGTACGTCGACGTGCCGCTCGACCCGGCCGGCGACGACGAGGTCGTGGCACGCTACGACGCGGCCATCGGCCCGCGCACGCGCGCGCTGCTGGCGACCCACATCGTGCACCGCAGCGGCCAGGTGCTGCCGGTGGCGCGGATCGCCGCCATGGCGCGCGCGCGCGGCGTGGACTGCATCGTCGACGGCGCCCATTCGCTGGCCCAGCTGGACTACCGCGTGCCGCAGCTGGGCGCGCAGTTCGCCGCCTTCAACCTGCACAAATGGGTCGGCGCGCCGCTCGGCACGGGCCTGCTGTACATCGCGCGCGAACGCATCGCCGACATCGCGCCGCTGTACGGCGACGTCGGCCATGCGCCCGGCGACATCTGGAAGCTGGCCCACGTGGGCGCGGTGCCGCCGGCGCCGATCCTGGCCGTCGAGGAGGCGCTGGCCTTCCACCACGCGGTGGGCGCGGCCAACAAGGAGGCGCGCCTGCGCTGGCTGGGCAGCTACTGGCTGGACCGGGTGCGCGACGTGCCCGGCGTGCGCCTCTTCAGCCCGCGCGATGCGCGCCGGCGCTGCGCGATCGCCAGCTTCGGCATCGCGGGGATGGCGGCGCACGACGTGGCCGCGCGCCTGATGGCGGCGCACCGCATCTACACGGTGGTGCGCAGGCTGGGCGAGGATGACGTCGTGCGGGTGACGCCGCACCTGTACACGACGCCGGCCGAGCTGGATGCGCTGGTGGCGGCGATCCGGGCGCTGGCGGCTAGCGCTTGCGCGCCGTCAGCGTGACCCAGGCCACGCCGCCCAGCGTCGCCAGCGCGCACAGGGCGCTCCTGGCCGTCACGCGCTCGCCCAGCAGGGCCACGCCGAATCCGGCGCTGATCACCGGCACCGACAGCTGGACGGCGCCGGCGCTGATGGCGGGAATGCGCACGCGCACCCAGTACCAGATCGCATAGCCGATGGCAGAGGCCAGGCAGCCCGACAGCAGGGCGTAGACGGCGCCGGTGCCGTCCAGGTGCGCGTGGCCGCCCCGCGCCAGCACCAGCACGAGCGCGCAGGGCAGCGACCAGAGGAAGCTGGCGGCCGTGCTGGCGACCGGCTCGCCGCTCGCGCGGCCCAGCAGCGAGAACCCGCCCCAGGCGAAGCCGGCGAGCGCCATCAGGGCGGCGGCGCCCGGCGGTGGCGCGGAGGCCGACGGGGCCAGGAAGGCCGCCATCCCGCCCAGCGCCAGCAGCAGTCCCCATGGGCTGGCGCGTTCGCCCTGGAACAGGCCGTAGGAAATCATCAGCAACTGCGCCGACGCGAACAGCACCAGCGCGCCGGCGCCGGTGCCGATGTCGCGGTAGGCAAAGGAAAAGGCGGCCGCGTAGGTGAACAGCAGCAGGGCCGATTGCCAGCCGGCCTTGGTGTCGGCCAGGCGGCCGCCGCGCCACTTGAGGATCAGCAGCAGGGTCACGGCGCCGCTGGCGAGGCGGATCGCGGTGAACGAGGCGGCGTCGATCGGGGTGGTCTGGAAGGCGGCGCGGGCGAGCAGCGAATTGGCCGCGAAGGCCGCCATCGCGAGGCAGGTGAGGCCGGCCAGGGTGGCCGGCGCCGCGCCACGCCGGACCGCGGGGGCGGCCTGGGCATCGTCCATGCTGGAGTCTCCTTGGAATTCTTGCTTTTGTAGGGTGGGCACGCTGTGCCCACCATGCGCCGGCATGCCGCAAACGTGCCCGCCGGGCATTAGGGTTCCAAGGCAATCCTAGCATGCCTTAGGCAGGGCCGAAAAAAAAGGCGCTGTTCGCGTTAATTGCGTTTCCTGTCCAGCCGCTTGCCGAACTGGACCGCTGCCCGCAAGAGCAGTGCCGGTGTCGTCAACCGCTTGTCGTCCAATATCCGCTGCCAGCCCGAGTAGTCGATCAGGTAGCGGCTGGCCACGCCGCGAAAGCACAGCAGCCAGGTCTTGAAGCGGCTGTGCCAGCCGTTCACGTTCTGCAGGTGGATCGCGCCGCGCGTGCGGATGCGCGCCCGCAGGTTGACCGCCTCGTGCGTGATGCCCGCCCTGGCGGCAAAGGTCTTGTAGGCTTGCGCCGCATCGCTGACCAGCAGGACGTCGGGCGCCAGCACGGGCCGCAGGCAGCGCTCCAGCTGCGCCGCCGTCACCGGCCCACGCCCGGTATGGAAATCGAGCGTTTGTCCGCTGCGGTCGCGCGCCACCAGCAGGCATGCATGGTCGCGGTTGATGCCGCGGCGCCTGGCGACGCCGCCGCGCTTGCGCGCTGGACGGTCCAGCGTGCGCGATCCCTTCTGCGATTCGAGCAGGTAAGTCTCGTCCGCCTCGACGATGGCCGACAGCGTCGGCGCGCGTTCGTGTATGGCGCCGGAGATGAATCGGTGACGCCAGCGAAAGCTGGTGGTGCGGTGCACGCCCGTCACGGCCGCGGCGTCGCGCACGGTACGCGATTCCAGCACGCACTGCAGGTACGCCAGCCATGTCTCCTTGAGGCGCGGGCGCACGAGATCCTGCGTGCACAGCGGCAACGCTTCGAGTGCGGCAAACACGTCGTCGAACGCCAGAGCGTGCATTGCCGTCTCCCAATGCGTTACCTCGACAATGGGTGAGACTGCCACCGCAGCGGATGGTTCGCACAAATAACGCGAACAGCGCCTTTTCTTTCATGGGTGCGCCGAGCACGGGCGCATTTTACAATCCGCACGCGATCGAGGCGCGCCGGGGACGGGACCGGGGCGCACCCTGCCACGGGCTGTCGCGACGATCGCGACGCTTTTCGACGATGCAAAATAATAGTGGGAACAACGGCAATCGTGTCGTGTTGTCATGGCAAGGAATGGTATAGTTGGTCATTTGACAGAATGCTCGACGTATGTACGTCACAAGGGCACATTCTCACCAAGACAAAGGAACCGATCGATGACCACTCAGGACTACGCGACCCGCATCAGCCAGCTCATCCAGGACCACCAGGCCGAGATCGGCAAGGAATGGATCAGCCAGCTGGAAGCGCTGACGATGCGTTCGAACGTCGTCTCGCGCGAGCAGTTGCGTACCCACTGCCAGCAATTCCTGGCCGCCTTCGTCAATGCCACCCGCAGTGGCGTGCTGGACAACATCGAGCACCGCGCCTGGGACGAAGTGCGCGACCTGCTGGGTGAAATCTCGGCGACGCGCGCCAAGAGCGGCTCGACCCCGAGCGAGACGGCGACCTTCGTCTTCTCGCTCAAGCAACCGCTGTTCGCGCAACTGCGCAGCGGCTTCGCGGCCGATCCCGAGGCGCTGGGCGAGGCCTCCTGGACCGTCACCACGTTGCTCGACCAGTTGGGCCTGTACACCATCGAGGCGTTCCAGCGCACCCGCGACCAGATCATCGTGCGCCAGCAGCAGGAGCTGCTGGAGCTGTCGACGCCGGTCGTCAAGCTGTGGGACGGCATCCTGGCGCTGCCGCTGATCGGCACGCTGGATTCGGCGCGCACCCAGGTGGTGATGGAAAACATCCTGCAGAAGATCGTCGACACCGGCGCCTCGATCGCCATCATCGACATCACCGGCGTGCCGACCGTCGACACGCTGGTCGCCCAGCACCTGATGAAGACCATCGCCGCCGCGCGCCTGATGGGCGCCGACTGCATCATCAGCGGCATCCGCCCGCAGATCGCCCAGACCATCGTCCACCTGGGCGTGAACCTGGAAGACGTGATGACCAAGGCAACCCTGGCCGACGCCTTCCTGGTCGCGCTCGCGCGCACCGGCACCGCGGTGGTCAAGGAAGCCGGCAAGGCATAAGGAGCGGGACATGGAACGCATCCCCATCCTGCGCATGGGCAACCTGCTGCTGGTAACGATCCAGGTGGACATGCACGACCGCCTGGCGATGACGCTGCAGGACGACCTGACCGAGCGCATCGTGCGCGACCGCGCCAAGGGCGTCCTGATCGACATTTCGGCGCTGGACCTGGTCGACTCGTTCATCGGCCGCATGATCAGCAACACGGCCGCGATGGCGCGCGTGCTCGACGCCGAGACCGTCGTCGTCGGCATGCAGCCGGCCGTCGCCATCACGCTGGTGGAACTGGGCCTGACCCTGCACGGCGTGAAGACGGCGCTGAACGTCGAGAAGGGCATGACCCTGTTAGGAAAGACCGACTTCTGATGAGCCCAGTTCTCGACAACGCGGCCGCGTTCGAGTCCAGCCTGCTGGAGCGGCGCCGCCAGTTGCGTACCGGCCGTACCGTGCTACCGCTGCGCAGCGACGAGGACGTCGTCGCGCTGCGCCGCCACGTGCGCGAGCGCGCGATCGCGATCAAGCTGTCCCTGGTCGACCAGACCAAGCTGGTGACGGCGGCGAGCGAGCTGGCGCGCAACACCATCAAGTACGGCGGCGGCGGCGACGCCTACCTCGACATGTTCGAGGACGGCCTGCAGCGGGGCGTCGGCCTGGTCTTCGTCGACAGCGGCCCGGGCATCGCCGACATCGCGCAGGCGCTGCGCGACGGCTTCACGACCGGCGGGGGCCTCGGCCTCGGCCTGGGCGGCTCGAAGCGCCTCGTCGACGAGTTCGACATCGATTCGCGACCGGGAGAGGGCACGGCCGTAGCGGTCATCAAATGGAAACGCTGATCAGTTCTCTGTTCCCGCAGTACGTCTTTCCGATCCACCATGCCAGCGATGTCTCCGCCGCGCGCCGGACCGGCCAGAAGCTGGCCGACGCGCTCGGCTTCGACGACGTCAAGGCCGGCCGCCTGGCGATCGTGATCACCGAGGCGGCCACCAACATCCTCAAGCACGCCGGCGAAGGCACCGTGTACATCATGCGCAGCCAGTCGGGCGCGGGCACGGTGGGCGTGGACGTGGTGGCGGCCGATGCCGGTCCCGGCATCGCCGACCTCGCGTTCAGCATCCAGGACGGCGTGTCCACGGCCGGCACCGCCGGCAACGGCCTGGGGGCGCTGCGCCGCCAGGCCGACGTGTTCGACGTCTGGAGCATGCGCGGCAAGGGCGCGGTGTTCTTCATGCGCATCTGGCAGGGCGCCGCGCCGCCCCCGTCGCGCGCGGTCGAGGTGGGCGCGCTGTGCGTCCCGCTGGCCGGCGAGGACGCCTGCGGCGACGGCTGGGCCGTGCGCTGCGACGCGGACGGCGCCACGCTGCTGGGCGCCGACGGCCTCGGGCATGGCCCGGAGGCGGCCAAGGCGGCTGCCGGCGCCATCGAGGCGCTCGGACGCAACGCGTCGCCCGCGCCGGCCGACGTGCTGCAGGCGGCGCACGACCTGCTGCGCCTCACGCGCGGCGCGGCCGTGTCGGCGGCGCGCATCGACGACGCCAGCGGCCAGCTGCGGTTCGCCGGCGTCGGCAACGTCAGCGGGCTGGTGCTGGACGGCACCGTGCGGCGCGCGCTGGTATCGCACAACGGCATCGTCGGTCACAATATGCGCAAGGTGCAGGAATTCGCGGTCGCGTGTCCGCCGGGGGCGTTGTGCGTGCTGCATTCGGACGGCCTGCAGACCCAGTGGGACCTGGCCGCCTACCCCGGCCTGGTCGGGCATGCGCCGGCCATCGTGGCCGCCGTGCTGATGCGCGACTTCATCCGCCGCCGCGACGACGCGATGGTGCTGGTGGCACGCAGGAAAGGATAATTCACATGCAGCGCATCCTCAACATCGGCATCGCCAACGAACAGGACGTGGTGCTGGTGCGCCAGCGTGCGCGCCAGATCTCGCACCTGCTCGGCTTTTCGCAGCAGGACCAGGTGCGCATCGCCACCGCGGTCTCGGAGGCGGCGCGCGGCGCCTGCCAGCTCGGCGCGGGCGGGCGCGCCACGTTCGGCATCGCCGACGTCGAGCGGCGCCAGCACCTGCAGGTGACCATCGGCGCCGGCAGCGCGGCGCCGGGGCCGCTGCCGGACGATGCCATCGTCACCGCGCACCGCCTGATGGAGGATTGCACGGTGGAGCAGGGCGCGCACGGCCCGGCCGCGATCGTCATGCGCAAGGCGCTGCCGCCGCAGGCGCCGGTGGGCGGCACGCGCCTGGGCGAGATCGCCGACCAGCTGGCCAAGGACAGCCCGGTGGCCAACACCAGCCTCGAGGTGCAGTTGCAGAACCGCGAGCTGGTCGCCACGCTGGCCGAGCTGCGCGAGCGCCAGGAGGACCTGTTGTCGCTGACGCGCGAGCTGGAAGACACCAACCGGGGCATCGTCGCGCTGTACGCCGAGATCGAGGACAAGGCCGAGCGCCTGCGCCGCGCCGACGAGATGAAATCGCGCTTCCTGTCCAACACCAGCCACGAGCTGAGGACGCCGCTGTCCTCGATCCGCGCACTGGCCAAGCTGCTGCTGGACCGCATGGACGGCGACCTCACGCAGGAGCAGGAACGCCAGGTGCGCTACATCGAGACGGCCGCCAACGACCTGTCCGACCTGGTCAACGACCTGCTCGACCTGGCCAAGATCGAGGCCGGCAAGGTCGAGGTGCAGACCGCGCCGGTGGTCGTCGAGAACCTGTTCCGCACCCTCAAGGGCATGCTGCGGCCGCTGGTCGACAGCGCCCGCGTCGACCTCGTGTTCGAATCCACCGACGTCGATGAGGCATTCGAGTCGGACGAGGGTAAAATTGCCCAGGTGCTGCGCAATTTCATTTCGAACGCCCTCAAGTTCACCGAGCAGGGCTCGGTGCGCGTCGCCGCCGTGCACGAAGCCGGCGGCGCGGCGATCGCGTTCGAGGTGGCCGATACCGGCATCGGCATCAGCCCGGAGAACCTGCAGCTGATCTTCGAGGAATTCAGCCAGATCGAGCATCCGCTGCAGCGGCGCAGCAAGGGCACGGGCCTGGGCCTGCCGCTGTGCCGCAAGCTGGCCGGGCTGCTCGGCGGCCGGGTCGAGGTGAGCAGCGAGCCGGGCGTGGGCTCGACCTTCCGGCTGGTACTGCCGCGCCAGTTCCCGGGGCACGGCGCGGCGGCAGATGGCAACTGACGGACTTACGATGACGACTTCCACCCTGATCCTGAATGTCGACGACAACGATGGCGCCCGCTACGCCAAGACCCGCATCCTGCAGGGCGCGGGCTTTTCGGTGCTCGAGGCCAGCAACGGTACCGACGCGCTGAACCTCGTCAAGCGCGGCGACATCGCGCTGGTCCTGCTGGACGTGAAGCTGCCCGACATCAACGGCATCGAGGTCTGCCGCCGCATCAAGACCGATCCCGACAGTGCACTGGTGCTGGTGCTGCAGACGTCGGCCGCGCTGACCGGGCGCGCCGACAAGATCCGCGGCCTGGAAGGCGGCGCCGACAACTACCTGGCGGCGCCGATCGAGGCCGACGAGCTGGTCGCCAACGTCAACGCGCTGCTGCGCATGCGCCAGACCCAGAACGCGCTGCGCGACAGCGAGGAGCGCTTCCGCCAGCTCACCGACAACATCGAGGACGTGTTCTGGATGTTCTCGGTGCCCGCCCGCACCCTCGAATACGTCAGTCCCGCCTACGCGTCCACCTGGGGCCGCAGCGTCGCCTCGCTCGAGCAGGCGCCGGGCAGCTGGCTCGACGCCGTGCATCCCGACGACCGCCCGGGCATCGAGGCGCTGTGGAGCGCGCTGCAGTACATGCCACACTACGACGCCGAGTTCCGCATCGTCCTGCCGGACGGGTCGCTGCGCTGGGTGCGCGACCGCCTGTTCCCGGTGCGCGACCGGCGCGACGAAGTCTACCGGGTGGCGCGCATGACCAGCGACATCACCCAGCGCAAGGAAATGGAAGGGCTGCTGCGCGCGGCCGACAGCAACAAGAACGAGTTCCTGGCGACGCTGGCGCACGAGCTGCGCAATCCGCTCTCGCCGATCCGCAACGCCGCCGCGCTGCTGGGCGCCGGCGGTCCCGACGGGGCGGAACGCCAGGCGCGCGCGCGCGAGGTCATCACGCGCCAGGTCGACCACCTGGCGCACCTGGTCGACGACCTGCTCGACGTCGCGCGCATTTCGGAAGGCAAGATCGCGCTGCGCCGCGAAGAGGTCGACATCAAGAGCGTGATCGCCCAGGCCGTCGAGACGGCCGGTCCCCTGATCGCCGCGCGCGCGCACCGGCTCGACGTGCGCGAGCCGCCGCAATGCGTCTGGGTCGAGGGCGACCCCGTGCGCCTGGCGCAGTCGATGGGCAACCTGCTGCACAACGCCGCCAAGTTCACGCCCAAGGGCGGCCTGATCCAGGTCGCGGTGAGCCTGCACGACGACGTGGTGCGCATCGCCGTGGAAGACAACGGCATCGGCATCGCCGAGGACAACCTGTCGCGCATCTTCGGCATGTTCACCCAGGCCGCGGTGCCGCCGGACCGCGCCCCGGAAGGACTGGGCATCGGCCTGTCGCTGGTATCGCGCCTGCTGGAGATGCACGGCGGGCGCCTGTCGGCGACCAGCCCCGGCATCGGCCTGGGCTCGACCTTCACGGTGGAGCTGCCGGTGCTGCGCACGAGCGCATGCGATGCCGCCGCCCAGGCCGGCCAGGACGCCTTGCCGCCGGCCGCGGCCGGGGACGACGGGACCGCGCAGCAGGGCCGCAAGCGCCGCGTGCTGCTGGTCGACGACAACGTCGATGCGATGGAAATGATGGCCTTCCTGCTGGCCGAGATGGGCTACGACGCCGTCACCACGGCCGACGCCTCGCAGATCGTCGACCTGGCCAGCGCGCGCCGTCCGGACGTGATCGTGCTCGACATCGGCCTGCCCGGCGTGGACGGCTACGAACTGGCGCGCATGCTCAAGCGCCATCCGCAGCTCGGTTCGATCCGCCTGGTGGCGCACACCGGCTACGGTTCGCCCGAGGACCGGCGCAAGGCGCAGGAGGCGGGGTTCGACGCGCACCTGGTCAAGCCGGCGGAGCTGGACGACCTCGACAAGGCGCTGCAGGGCTGATTCGCCGAGCGTGCGTCACCGCACGAACCGCGACCCGCAACGGGTCTAGGCTGGACCCCATCGACAGCAACGATGGAGGTCGTCATGCCCCGTGGCGCCAGCCCGAAACGCGAACGCGAGTACAAGAAGCTCGAAACCGAGTTCAAGAAGGAACACCGCTACCCCGGCCGCGAGGAGGAAGTCGCCTCGCGCATCGTCAACAAGCAGCGCGCCGAGCACGGCGAGACGAAGCAGTCGTCCGGCGGCGGCTCGAAGCAGTCCGCCAAGAAGTAAGCGGCATCAAAAAAGCCTTCCGGGCTCGCGCCCGGAAGGCTTCGTCGCGTCCGCGCAGCGGCGCGCGCGCCGCGCTTACTTGTCGGTGACGGTGAATTCGCCGAAGGCCTTCAGCTGCTCGCCCACCGCCTTCGGATCGCCGACCACGACGATCGACTGCTTGTCCGCCGCGAAGTATTTCTTCGAGACGTCGCGCACCTGCTCCGGCGTGACCTTGTCGATCAGCGGCACGTACTGGCCGAGGAACTCGGCCGGCAGGCCCACCAGCCAGTTCGACGCCAGCGTGGCGGCCACGGCGCGCTGCATCTGGTTGCTCAGCAGGTAGCCGCCGGCCACGTAGCGCTTGTGCATCTGCATTTCTTCCGGCGACACCAGTTCGGTGCCGATGCGCTTGTACTCGTTGAAGTACTCGGTCAGCGCCGCCCCGGTCACCTCGTTGCGCACGTCGGCGCCGCCGACGATCGCGCCGCCGTCGCGCAGCAGGCGCGCCCCGGCCGAGGCGCCATAGGTGTAGCCCTTTTCCTCGCGCAGGTTGATGTTCACGCGGCTCGAGAAGCCGCCGCCCAGGATGGTGCTGGCCATGCGCAGCGGGATCTGGTCGGCGTTGGTGGCGGCGATGCCGGGGCTGCCCAGGCGGATCGTCGACTGCACGCTGCCGGCGCGTTCCAGCACGATGCGCGCCGGGCTGGCGGCGGCCGGCGCCTTGGCGATCTCGGGCGCCGCGGCGCCGCTGGCCTTCCAGTCGCCGAACGCCTGCTGCGCCAGCTTCAGCGCGTCGGCTTCCTTGATGCGGCCGGCGATCACCAGCAGCGCGCGTTCCGGGCGGAAGCGCTTCGCATGTTCGCTGCGCAGCAATGCCTCGGTGGTCGCGTTGATCGACTCGACGGTCGGATCGGTGTGGCCGTACGGATGGTCGCCGTAGACCGCGCGGTTGAGCGCGCGCTCGGCGCGGAAGCGTGGCTGCGTCTCGGCCACGCGCAGCGCCTGCAGCGCGTTGGCCTTGGCCAGCGCGACTTCCTTGGCCGGGAACGACGGCGTGCGCGTCACTTCGGCCAGCAGCGCCATCATCGGCGCCGCCTGCGAGGCGAGGGCGTTGGCCGAGACCGTGATGCCGTCGTTGCCGGCGCCGGCGGCGACCGAGCCGCCCAGGCCCTGCGCGGCCTCGGCGATCGCGCGCGAGTCGCGCTTGGCGGTGCCCTCGTTGAGCAGGCCGGCCAGCATGCTGGCGAAGCCCGCATGGGCGACGTCGTCAGCGCCGTAGCCGGCGCCGCGCACGGCCAGCACCATGTCCACGCGCGGCACGCCGTCGCGCGGCACGACCCAGACCTGCAGGCCGTTGGCCAGCGTCTTCTTGGCGATGTGCGGGGTCGGCAGGGGCTTGTCCTTGCCGTAGGCCGGCATGGCGGACGCCGGGGCGTCGGCGGCGAATGCCGGGGCGAAGCCGGTCGCGAACAGGGCGGCGACGGCCAGTGTCAGCATCGGTGTCTTCATGGATGCGCTCCTCATTTCTTGTCTGCCGGCGCGGTCGCTGCCGCGTTGGCCGGGCTCGGCGTGGCCGGTGCCGCGGGGGGCCTGGCGGCGGGCTTGCGGTCGATCACGGTGCGGTTGGTCTTGACCAGGTAGGTGGCGGCGACGCGCTGGATGTCGGCGGACGTCACGCCCTCGATCCAGCCGGGCACCTTGTTGACGACGTTGGCGTCGCCCCACAGGGTCTGCAGCTTGGCCAGGGTGTCGGCGCGGTTCAGGAAGTTTTCCAGGCGGTTGTTCCAGTCGGCCAGCATGCGCGTCTTGACGCGCTTCAGGGTGGCGTCGTCGACGCCGCCCTTGGCGACCCTGGCGATCTCCTCGTCCATCGCCGCCAGCATGGCGTCGGCGCTGGAATTGGGCTTGTACAGGCCGAACACGGTGAACAGCGTCGGGCCGGCGTACTCGAACGGGCCGGTCAGGCCGAAGCTGCCGGACACGTTCAGGGCGATCTCGCGTCCCTTGACCATGCCCTGGTAGAACAGCGAGGCGTCGTCGCCGGCCAGCAGCTCGGCCAGCACGGCCATCGGCGCCTGGTCCCTGGAGCCGCGTTCCGGCACCTTCCAGGCCGCGGCGATCGCCGGCACCTGGGCCAGCTCGTCGCTCTGCTCGATGCGTTTTTCCTCGGTGTTCAGGCCTTCGCTGAAATCGGTAGGCTTCGGCGTCGGGCGCGTGGCGATGCCGCCGAAGTATTTCTGGGCCAGCGCGAAGCCCTGGGCCGGGGTCACGTCGCCGGCGATCGACAGCACCGCGTTGTTCGGGCCGTAGTAGTCGCGGTGGAAGGCGCGCACGTCGTCCAGGCTGGCGCCCTCGAGGTCCTCGAAGCTGCCGTAGCCGTCGTGGTTGTTCTCCCACTTCTTGAACGCCAGCTGGCTGATGTCGATCCAGTAGAAGCCGCCGTAGGGCTGGTTCTTGACGTTGACGCGGATTTCTTCCTTGACCACGTCCTGCTGGTTCTTCAGCGTGGCCGGGTTGAAGTCGAGCGTCTTCATGCGGTCCGCTTCCAGCCACAGGATCGGCTCGAGCGAGGAGACCGGCGCCGTCTCGATGTAGTTGGTGAAGTCTGGACGGGTCGAGCCGTTGTTGCGGCCGCCGCCGCCGGTGATGGTGCGGTCGAACGTGCCCTTGGGCGCGTTCGGGGTGCCCTGGAACATCAGGTGCTCGAACAGGTGGGCGAAGCCGGTGCGGTTGCGCGGCTCCAGGCGCATGCCCACGTGGTAGACCACCGAGACGCCGACGGTCGGCGAGCTGTGGTCCTCGGAGACGACGACCGTCAGGCCGTTGTCGAGCTTCTTGACGTTGACAGGCAGGTTCCACTGGTCGCTGCTCGCGGCGTACGCGGAGAGCGACAGCGACAGGCCAGCCAGTGACAGGCAGATTTTGCGCATGCGCATTGATGTCCTCGTTGTCTGGATTGCAGAGTGTTCCGGCCGTGGCCGGACGTTTCATCTTAACGTAACAAAATGCAATAAAGTAATTATTTCTTTTAATGCATGCCAACATTCCAATATATGAAATCGCATGCCTGTCCCGCCATGCCGTCGCTCGGGGCGGCGTTTTTGCAGTTCGTCGCATTTCGCTGGGCATGGATGGACCTTGACGTTAATGTATCTGCATGGACTTTCTGGAAACGGCAACGGCATGCGGGAGATGTGGATGAACAATGTGTTTTCGCTCGGACTGGCGCTTGCGGGCCTGTGCACGGCGCTCGGG
>NZ_CAJYEB010000035.1 GCF_913773735.1 uncultured Massilia sp. | reverse complement strand
CACGAGGCGGTCAACCTGCGGGCGGGCATCCGCACGCGCGGCGCGATCCACCTGCAGAACGTGAACGGCTGGCACAGCCGTTTCAAGACCTGGCTGCTGCGCTTTCGCGGCGTGGCCAGCCGTTACCTGATCGACTACTCGGGCTGGCAGCGGATACTGGACGACAAACGGCTGACGACGCCGGCGCTGCTCTTGCGGGCAGCGGTCCAGTTCGGCAAGCGGGTGGACAGGAAACACAATTAACGCGAACAGCGCCATGTAGAACGCGACCGGGCGGTCGCGTCACGAAAAATCGGCCGTCGGACGAGCCGGCGCCCGTCGCGCTGCCTACAGGCCGCCCAGGAAGGCCCGGATCGCCGCGTTGACCTGCTCCGGTTGGTCGAACATCGCGAAGTGGCGCGCCGGCGCGATCGCCGCCACGCGCACGTTCGGCACACCCTCGACCAGGGCGCTGTAGTACTCGGTCTTGGCCAGCTGGCTGACGTTCTGCTGCTGGCTGTCGAGGTCGAAGTAGGGCGCCAGCACCAGCACCGGCACGGCGATGTCCTTCAGGCCGGGGCGCAGGTCGAGCGCCAGGACTTCCGCCGTGTAGCGGCCGACCGAAGCCGGGTCGCTGCGCGCCGTCAACTGCGCGAGCGCGTCGGCCTTGTCCATGTCGAGCACGCCGATGGTGCGCATATAGCCCTGCTGCTGCTGGGCGAAGTGCTCCGGCCTGACGCCGGCCAGGCGCGCGCGCAGCGCGGCCGCCTGCTGTTCGCGCTGCTGCGGCGTGCTGTCCTCGGTGCCGGGGAACACCGGCAGGCCATCGATGCTGACCAGGCCGCCCAGCGCCTGCGGGCGTTCCTCGGCCAGCGCGAAGCCCAGGATGCCGCCCAGGCTGTGGCCGACCAGCACCGGCTTGTCCAGGCGGCGCTGGTCGACCAGCTTCTCGATGGCGGCGCGGGCGCCGGCGAACGGCGCCGGGCCGGCCGGCGGGCGGCCGTCGAAGCCGGGCAGCGTCAGCACGTACAGCACGTGGTCGGCGGCGAAGGCGCGGATCGTGTCCTGCCATACCCAGCTGCCGCTGGCCAGGCCGGGCACCAGGATCAGCGGGCGGCCGCGGCTGCCGTGGCGCTCGACCAGCACGCCGTCGATCTCGAAGCGCTCGGCCGGCGCGATGGCGGCGGCGTAGCGGTTCGGCGCGGGGGCGTCCGCGGCGGGGGCGGCAACGGCGGCGCCGGCGGCGCCGATGGCGGCGGCGCACAGCAGGGCGGTGGTGATGCGGCGGACGTTCATGGGGTCTCCTCGTCGGGGAAAAAGATGGTTTCGATGGCCTGTCCGAACAGGCGTGCGATGGCGAAGGCGAGCGGCAGGCTCGGGTCGTACCTGCCGGACTCGATGGCGATGACGGTCTGGCGCGACACGTCCAGCAGCTCGGCCAGGTGGGCCTGGCTCCAGCCGTGCGCGCCGCGCAGTTCGCGGATCCGGTTCCTCATCGGCCCGGGCGGCAGCGCAACAGGGTCACGAGGGCGAGGCTGCCGGCCATGACGATCCAGACCGTGAACATCGACAGGCGCGGGAAGCCGGCCGTCTCCAGGAAGCCGTAGCTGAAGGTGAGCGCGGCGGAGATGGCGAAGGCCAGGCCGATCGACTCGAGCAGGCGGCGGCGCTGGTATTCGTCGATGCGGGCCACGTGGCGCGCCACGGCGCGGATCATCAGCGCGAAGCCGAGCATCGGCGCCAGCAGCACCGCGGTGCGCAGCCAGCCGTCTTCCAGCGGCCGGCCGAAGCGGATCGACGCCGCCAGCAGCACCGCGTAGACGGCGAGCGCCGTCCACAGTTCGACCGTATAGGCCTTGCCCACCCGCCGCTCATGCTGACCATGCCGTCCACGCTGTTCCATGCCGTCCTCCCGGGTTGAATGTAAAGTATGCTTTACATCGTAGGACGGACCGGCGCCGATGTCAAGGCCCCTTTACATCGCAAAGGAGCGGCCTTCTCGACTACAATGCACGTCCTTCGCATCCACCGCAGCCAACGCCATGACCTCGACCCTTGATACCACCCGCCGCGCCATCGTCGTCGGCGGCGGACCCGCCGGCCTGATGGCGGCCGAAGTCCTGGCGGCGGGCGGCGTCGCGGTCGACCTGTACGATGCGATGCCCTCCGTGGGGCGCAAGTTCCTGCTGGCCGGCAAGGGCGGCATGAACATCACGCATGCGGAGCCCTATGCCGATTTCGTCGGCCGCTACGGCGCGCGCCGCGCCGAGGTGGGCGCCTGGCTGGCCGGGTTCGGCCCGGACGCGGTGCGCGCCTGGATCCACGCGCTCGGCATCGAGACCTTCGTCGGCACGTCCGGACGCGTGTTCCCGACCGACATGAAGGCCGCGCCGCTGCTGCGCGCCTGGCTGCACCGGCTGCGCGAGGCCGGCGTGCGCTTGCACATGCGCCACCGCTGGCTGGGCTGGCGCGACGGCGGCCTGGTGTTCGCGACGCCGGACGGCGAGCGCGTCGAGCGCGCGGATGCGACCGTGCTGGCGCTGGGCGGCGCCAGCTGGGCGCGGCTCGGCTCGGACGGCGCCTGGGCGCCGCTGCTGGCGCAGCGCGGCGTCGACGTGGCCCCGCTGGTGCCGGCCAACTGCGGCTTCGACGCCGACTGGAGCGCGCACTTCGCCGCGCGCCACGCGGGCGCGCCGCTGGCGACGGCGGCGCTCTCGCTGGAGGACGTCGACGGCCGCAGGTGGTCGCGCAAGGGCCAGTTCGTGGTCACCGCGACCGGCATCGAGGGCAGCCTGGTGTATGCGCTGGCGGCGCCGATCCGCGAGCGCATCGCGCGCGACGGCCAGGCCATGGTCCACCTGGACCTGCTGCCCGACCACGACGCCGGCCGGGTGCGGGACGAGGTGGCGCGCCCGCGCGGCCCCCGTTCGCTGGCCAGCCACCTGCAGAGCCGCCTCGGGATCAAGGGCGTGAAGTCCGGCCTGCTGCACGAATGCCTGTCGAAGGAAGCCCATGCCGATCCGGTGCGGCTGGCGCGCGCCATCAAGGCGCTGCCGCTGGTGCTGCGCCGCCCGCGTCCGATCGACGAGGCGATCAGCAGCGCGGGCGGGGTGCGCTTCGAGGCGCTCGACGCGGCCGGCATGGTCAAGGCGCTGCCGGGGGTGTTCGTGGCGGGCGAGATGGTCGACTGGGAGGCGCCGACCGGGGGCTACCTGCTGACGGCGTGCTTCGCCGGCGCGCGCGCGGCCGGGCAGGGCGCGCTGGCGTGGATGGGGCGCGCCGGTTGAGGCGAGCGTCCGGGCCGCGAACGTCGCCCGCGGCCGTCAATCCTGGAAGGTCACGCCGCCGCTGCCGTGCCGCGTCACGCTGCGCTCGTCCGGGTTGCCGTAGACGGTGACGGCGCCGCTGCCCGCCAGCTCCACGTGCGCCGTGCGGCGCGCGTACAGGGCGCTGCTGCCGGAGCCCTGGTGCTCCAGGCGGGCCTCGTCGGCGCGCAGGTGGCGGGCGTCGAGTTCGCCGGAGCCGCGCGTCGTGGCGTCCAGTTCGCGCGCCGCGCCCACCAGCGTCAGCTGGCCCGAGCCGAGGATCTCGGCCTGCACCTTGTCGCTGTTGCCGCCCGTGACTTCCATGGCGCCGCTGCCGTGGATCGTGGCCTGGATCTCGCGGTAGCGGCCGTTGAAGCGCACCTGTCCCGATCCGCCCAGCATCAGTTCGATGCGTTCGCCGGCGAAGCCGCTGACGACCTGTTCTCCGCTGCCGTTCACGCTCAGGCGCTCCAGCGACGGCATCGTCACCGTGACCTCGATCGGCTGGCGGTGGCGCAGCAGGATGCCGCGGGGGCCGATGTGCAGGGTGTCGCCGTCGACCGAGGTATCGATGTTGGCCAGCAGGCGCTGCTCGCCGCGCACTTCCAGCGCCGGCACCGGGCCCTGGCGCAGCGTCAGGTTGATCGGGCCGCTGGCGTCCACCGCGATGGCGCCGGAGAACGGCCGCTTGTCGCTGGCGACCAGGCGGCTGCCGGGGCTGGACGGGCCGCTGATGCCCTGGGCGCGCAGCATGCTGTAGGACACGCCGATCAGCAGGACCGCGATCAGCAGGAGGGCGAAGCCGATCTTCAACAGGGAACGCATGCGGCTTCCTCAGCTGCCCTTGAGCAGCGAACGGTTCATCTGCAGGTAGCGCTTCAGGCCCACCCAGGTATAGCGCGTCACCACCAGCGCGGCCAGGCACAGCGCGATCCCGCCTAGCACCATGGCGATGCCCAGCAGCGTCTGCGTGGTGCGCGATTCGGCATCCATGTCGGTGCTGATGCGCAGCGTGCTGTCGGCCACGGCCTCGGCGCCGCGCAGCACGCGCGAGTCGCGCGCCGGTTCGTCGTCGGCGGCGTCGCCCTCGGCATGCGCGTCGGCGGTGGCGCCCGCGCTCGCAGCGGCAGCGCGCGCCGCGCCGCGGGGACGGTCCTGGCGCACGTTGATGCCGTGGTCGCCGATGACGATGCGGGTCTGGCGCTCGCCATGGCCGTCCTCGTCCAGCGCCGCCAGGCGGCTCGGCCAGTCGAGCACGAGCTCGTTGGCGCCGGCCAGGCCGCTGGCCGTGGTGGCGATGCCGGCCAGGTAGAAGCACAGCGCGCACACGTACAGCGCGAACAGCAGCGCCGAGTAGACGATCGCCGGCACGATCATGAACAGGTTGAAGATCGCCAGGCCGGCGGCGGACACCAGCACGCGCAGCGTGCGCGCCGGATGCTTGCGCTCGGCCAGCGTGTTCATGTGCGCGCTGGCGCGCAAGGTCATCGCGATCTTGCGCGGATCGTCCAGCTCGGCCGCCACGTCCGCCTCGCTGCGGCCGGCGATGGCGCCGTCGACGAAGCGTTGTTCGTAGTAGGCCAGCGTCCTGGCCTGGACGTCCGGCGCCAGGCCCAGCATGGCGCGCTTGAGCGCGTCGAGGTAGTCCAGTTTGCCCATGGTCAGCGTCCGCCCGCGCTCAGTTCCTGCCGATCGACGGCAGCGCGTTCAGGGCCGGATGCGGGGCGGCGTCCGGGCCGAGCAGCAGGCGCGGGTGGACCAGCGCGGCGGTGGCCAGCGCCACGACGGCCAGCAGTGCGAGGGTGCGCAAGCCCAGTGCCATGTTCATTTGCATTTCCGTACACACGTTGTTCGATGCTGCCACTGTACGGCGCGCATCCGCCGGACGCCACCGGCGTGCGACGGACTGCGCATTTGGCGGGCCAGGCTGCCCTGGGGCGCGACAGCCCGGAGTGCGCCGGCGGCATCATGCGGGGCTTCCCGGCGCGCCCGGGCGTGCGACCTGGCGCGCCGCCGCGACGCCGCTGCGCACGGCGGACTCCAGCGTCGCCGGATACGCGCCGGCCGTGTAGTCGCCGGCCAGCGCCAGCCCGGCGAGGCCGGTCGCATTGCCGGGGCGCTGCAGGCCGGGCGCGCAGGCGAAGGTCGCGCGCTTTTCCGTGACGACGCGGCTCCAGGCGGACGCGGCCAGGGCGGGCATGCCGAACACGCCCGCCAGCTGGGCGGCGACGGCCGCCGCCAGCGCCTCCCGGGGCAGCGCCGCGGCGTCGCCGGCGGCGCTGACGACCACGGCCAGCAGGCCGTCCTGGCCGGCGTCGAGCTGGCCGCGGTCGAAGGCGAACTGGCCCCACAGGCCTTCGGCGGGCGCGTCGAGCAGGGCGCAGAACGGCAGCGGCAGGCGCGTGCCGGCGGCGTACTGCAGGTAGACGGTCGAAATGGGTTCGTAGGCGAAGGCGTCGAGCTGTTGCGCCACCGGCGCCATGCCGGGCAGTGCGCGCACCAGCGCCGCGGCCTGCCAGGGTGCGGTGGCCACCACGACGGCATCGAAGCGCGCGTCGGCGCCGTTGACGGTCACGCACCAGCCGCCGCCGCCGTCCGTGCCTGCGCGGTCCATGTCGCCGCCGATGCCGCCCTCCATGACGACGCGCGCGATGTCCCGGACCCGGCTGCCCAGCGCCACGTGCGCGCCGCGCCGTTCCAGCCAGGCGCGCGCGGCGTCGGGGAACAGCGCGTCGAGCGGCAGGCGCGGCAACAGCATGTCGGAGGCGGCGCGGCGCGCGCCCAGGCTGTCGCGCAGCACCGCCAGGAAGACCTTGGCGGAGGCGCGCTCGGGCGGCGTGTTCAGGGCGGCGATGCACAGCGGCGCCCACAGCAGGCGCTGCACGCGCGGCGTCTGGTCGAAGCGCTGCAGCAGTTCGCTCACGCTGCAATCGCGATGGAGCTGCCAGCCCATCCAGCGCGCGCTGGTGGTGAAGCGCGCCAGCGCCAGCTTGTCCTCGCGCGCCAGGCCGCGCGCGCGCAGCAGGGCGGCGAGCATGTGCAGCGGCGCCGGCAGGCGCGGCGCGACGAAGTCCAGCAAGCCGCTGGCGGGCGGGTAGCGCATCTGCAGCGGCAGGCGCAGGAAGGCCGCGCGCGGGTCGACGCCGACGCGGCGCAGCAGCGCCAGCGTGTCGCGGTAGGCGCCCAGCAGGATGTGCTGGCCGTTGTCCAGCGCGCGGCCGTCGAGCTGCACGGCGCGGGCGCGCCCGCCCAGCGTGCGCGCGGCCTCGTACAGCACCACCGCGCAGCCGGCGTCGGCCAGTTCGACCGCCGCGGCGCAGCCCGCCCAGCCGCCGCCGATGACGGCGACGCGGCGGCGGCCGGCGCCGTCCTCAGTTCCGGACATAGGTCTTCCACGCCAGCCACAGCTTGCGCAGCGGCGTCAGCGAGATCTTTTGCGTGAGCACGTGGTAGCCGTCGCGCTCGATCTCATCGAGCAGCGTGCGGTAGATCGCGGCCATCATCAGGCCCGGGCGCTGGGCGCGCCGGTCGGCCTTCGGCAGCAGCGCGAAGGCTTCGTCGTAGGTCGCCTGGGCGCGCCGGGCCTGGAAGCGCATCAGCGCCTCGAACTTCTCGCCGTGGCGCGCGTTCAGGATGTCGGCGGCGGTCACGCCGAACTGCTGCAGCTCGTTGACGGGCAGGTAGATCCGGCCCTTGCGCGCATCCTCGCCGACGTCGCGGATGATGTTGGTGAGCTGGAAGGCCAGGCCCAGCTTTTCCGCGTACTCCAGCGTCTTCGGATCGCTGGCGCCGAAGATGCTGGCCGACAGGATGCCGACCACGCCGGCCACGTGCCAGCAGTACTTGCGCAGGCCCGGATAGTCGAGGTAGCGCGACTGGTCCAGGTCCATCTCCATGCCGTCGACGATGGCCTGCAGGTGCGCCTCCTTGAGGTCGTAGGCCTGCAGGTGCGGCAGCAGGGCCTGCGTCACCGGATGCGTCGGCGCGCCCTTGACCATGGCGGCCAGCTCGGTGCGCCACCACGCCAGCTTGATGCGCGCGACGGCGCCGTCGCTGGTCTCGTCGACGGTGTCGTCGACCTCCCGGCAGAACGCGTACAGCGCCGTGATCGCGCGCCGGCGCTCGGGCGGCAGGAACAGGAAGCTGTAGTAGAAACTCGAGCCGCTTTGTACGGTCTTTTGCTGGCAGTATTCGTCGGGGGACATAGAAAAAATTACAAATTTCGCGGGCACAAGGCCGCTATCTTAGCCGATGCCGCCCCTCGCGGGACAGCCCGGCGGTTTTGCCGCGCCTGCGTCACATGCGGATGGCGCGCCAGCCGACCGCGATCCAGTCGGTGCGCTTGAGCTGGGGGCGGCGCCGGAACACGTCGTAGCGTACCCGCTCGATCGCTTCCAGGATGCGCAGGCCGCCCTGCACGACCAGCCGCAATTCCCAGCCGACGCGCCCCGGGAGGCGGGTCGCCAGCGGCGCGCCCTGCAGCATCAGGGCGCGCGCCCGCTCGACCTCGAAGCCCATCAGCGCGCGCCATGCCGGGCCGGTACGGCCGTGCAAGACCGCGTCCTCGCTCACGCCGAAGCGCGCCAGGTCTTCCTGCGGCAGGTAGATGCGGCCCTTGTCGATGTCCACCCCCACGTCCTGCCAGAAGTTGATCAGCTGGAGCGCCGTGCAGATGGCGTCGGATTCGCGCAGGCTGGCCTCGTCGCCGACGTCGTACAGGCCCAGCATCAGCCGGCCGACCGGGTTGGCCGAGCGCCGGCAGTAGTCGCGCAGCGACGCAAAGTCGGGATAGCGGGTGGTGACGACGTCCTGGCGGAACGCGCTGAGCAGGTCGCGCAGCGGCTGCTGCGGCAGCCGGTACTGCCGCAGCACGGCGGCCAGGCGCGCGAACATCGGGTCGGCGGGCGCGCGGCCGGCGGCGATGGCGTCCAGTTGCGCCTCGTAGGCCCGCAGCGCGGCCAGGCGCTCGGCCGGCGCGGCGTCGCCTTCGTCGGCCAGGTCGTCGGCGCTGCGCGCGAACGCGTAGATCGCCTCGACCGCCGGGACCAGGCGGCGCGGCAGCAGGACCGAGGCGACGGGGAAGTTTTCGTAATGGTCGACGGCCATCCGGTGTCGTGTGCTTTCCTGGGCGAGTGACTCGTGAGTCGGTGTGTTGAGCGAGATGCCGGGATTATATGGCTTCGGCAAGTCCATGGCCATTTGCCGCCTTCCCGCACGGCCTGGGCGCCGGCGCCGAATATCCCCGCACGTCTTCGGGTTATTTCCTAAATCCTTGAAATTGCGCGAGAAAATGGCCGAGCCGGCGCAAACGCGGCCATAAACCGCGTTCCGGCGGCGCGCACGGATTAAAAATCGCCCAATCGTGTCAGAAAATCCAGTAAAATACCGTGTTGAAGTTGTAGCCCCTAAACAAGCTCGCAGCGCAGGGCGGCCGGTTTCACTGTCGGGCGCCCTTTGTTTTTGTGGTATATGCAGCATCCTGAGCGAGGATGGCGAAATTGGTAGACGCACCAGGTTTAGGTCCTGACGCCAGCAATGGTGTGGGG
The DNA here is from genome assembly GCF_913773735.1 of uncultured Massilia sp. GTDB lineage: Bacteria > Pseudomonadota > Gammaproteobacteria > Burkholderiales > Burkholderiaceae_D > Telluria. The sequence goes on along the minus strand of NZ_CAJYEB010000035.1, from coordinate 245,540 downwards.
GTTCGAGTCCCCCTCCTCGCACCACGAATAATTATTTTTTTGGACGATTTTTACAATGGCAACTGCAGTCGAAAACCTGGGTAAACTCGAGCGTCGCTTGACGATCTCTTTTCCGCTGAGCGACGTTCGTACGGAAGTTGAAAAGCGCCTCAAGAAGCAGGCCAAGACCGCACGCGCTCCGGGCTTCCGTCCGGGCAAGGTGCCGCTGAAGATGGTCGCCGCCCAGTACGGCTACCAGATCGAATCCGACGTCCTGAACGACAAGGTCGGCCAGGCGTTCAACGATGCCGCCAACGAAGCGCAGCTGCGCGTGGCCGGCATGCCGAAAATCGAACCGAAGCAGGAAGCGGAAGAGGGCATGCTGGCCTTCGACGCCACCTTCGAAGTGTACCCGGAAGTCGCGCTGCCGGCCCTGGAAGGCATCGAAGTCGAGACCGTCAAGACCGACGTGTCGGACGCCGAGATCGACAAGACCATCGACATCCTGCGCAAGCAGCGCGTCCACTACCACACCAAGGGTGAGGCGGGCGAGCACGGCGACGGCGGCGAAGCCGTGGCCGCCAACGGCGACCGCGTGACCGTCGACTTCGTCGGCACCATCGACGGCGTCGAATTCGCCGGCGGCAAGGCCGACGACTACGCGTTCGTGCTGGGCGAAGGCCGCATGCTGCCGGAATTCGAAGCCGCGACCGTCGGCCTGAAAGTGGGCGAGAGCAAGACCTTCCCGCTGCCGTTCCCGGAAGACTACCATGGCAAGGACGTGGCCGGTAAGACCGCCGAGTTCACCATCACCCTGAAGAACCTGGAGTGGGCGCACCTGCCGGAAGTCGACGCCGAGTTCGCCAAGTCGCTGGGCATCGAAGACGGCAGCGTCGAGAAGATGCGCGACGACATCAAGGTCAACCTGGAGCGCGAAGTCGGCGCCCGCATCAAGGCCCGCAACAAGGAAGCCGTGATGGACGCCCTGGTCAAGCACACCGAGATGGACGTGCCGAAGGTCATGGTCGAGCAGGACTCGCAGCGCCTGGCCGAGCAGACCCGCCAGGACATGGCCCAGCGCGGCATGGACGTCAAGAGCCTGCCGTTCCCGGCCGACCTGTTCGCCACCAAGGCCGAGCGCCGCGTGCGCCTGGGCCTGATCCTGTCGCAGCTGGTCGCCGACAACAACCTGCAGGCCACCTCGGAGCAGGTCAAGGCCCAGATCGAAGACTTCGCGCAGAGCTACGAAGATCCGAAGGAAGTCCTGAAGTACTACTACAGCGACCGTCGTCGCCTGGGCGAGATCGAAGCTCTTGTATTGGAAGAAAACGTCGTTAACTATGTGCTGGGCAAGGCAAAGGTGACGACCAAGGACATCGCCTTTGACGAACTGATGGGCAGCACCGCGCAAGCGTAAGCTTCCCAGGGACCCGGGCCGCTTCCGGGCGGCGCCGGGTTCCGTTAACTCTTGTTAAAAGGAAAATGACAGGTATGAATCGTAATCCGGCATTGGATACCCAAGCCCTCGGCCTCGTGCCGATGGTGATCGAGCAAAGCGGTCGCGGCGAGCGTGCCTACGACATCTACTCGCGCCTGCTGAAGGAGCGCGTGATCTTCCTGGTCGGTCCTGTCAACGACCAGATGGCCAACCTCATCGTGGCCCAGATGCTGTTCCTGGAAAGCGAGAATCCGGACAAGGACATCTCGCTGTACATCAACTCCCCGGGCGGTTCCGTGTCGGCCGGCCTGGCCATCTTCGACACCATGAACTTCATCAAGCCGGACGTGTCGACCCTGTGCACCGGCCTGGCCGCGTCGATGGGCGCGTTCCTGCTGGCCGCCGGCGCCAAGGGCAAGCGTTTCTCGCTGCCGAATTCGCGTGTCATGATCCACCAGCCGTCCGGCGGATCGCAGGGCATGGCGTCGGACATCGAGATCCAGGCCAAGGAAATCCTGTACCTGCGCGAACGCCTGGCCCGCATCATGGCCGACAATACCGGGCAGACCATCGAGCAGATCCACAAGGATACCGACCGCGACCGTTTCATGTCGGCGGAAGAGTCCGTGGAATACGGTTTGATCGACAAGGTGTTGACGAACCGCGGCTAAGCATCCGACCAGATGTTGGTTCAAGACGCCCGGGCGCGACAGCGTTGCGGGCGTTTTGTTTTCAAATCGGGTAGCATGGCGTGGTGCGCACCTGGTGCGCGCACTTGTTGCATCCTCGTATTAGCGTTATATTCATAGCAATTCAACTGAAACCTGCCCCATGTCAGACAAAAAATCCTCCAGCGGCGAAAAACTCCTGTACTGCTCGTTCTGCGGCAAGAGCCAGCACGAGGTGAAGAAGCTCATCGCGGGACCGTCGGTATTCATCTGCGACGAATGTATCGACCTGTGCAATGACATCATCCGCGACGAGACCTCGAATGTCGAGTCGGTGGCGGGTGCCAAGTCCGACCTGCCGACGCCGCACGAGATCGCCGAACTGCTCGACCAGTACGTGATCGGCCAGCAGACCGCCAAGCGCATCCTGTCGGTGGCCGTGTACAACCACTACAAGCGCCTGAAGCACATGGGCAAGAAGGACGAGGTCGAGCTGACCAAGAGCAATATCCTGCTCGTGGGTCCGACCGGTTCCGGCAAGACCCTGCTGGCCCAGACCCTGGCGCGCATGCTGAACGTCCCGTTCGTGATCGCCGACGCCACCACGCTGACCGAGGCCGGCTACGTGGGCGAGGACGTCGAGAACATCATCCAGAAGCTGCTGCAGAGCTGCAACTACGAAGTCGAGAAGGCGCAGCGCGGCATCGTCTACATCGACGAGATCGACAAGATCTCGCGCAAGTCCGACAACCCGTCGATCACGCGCGACGTCTCGGGCGAAGGCGTGCAGCAGGCGCTGCTCAAGCTCATCGAGGGCACCATGGCCTCGGTGCCGCCGCAGGGCGGCCGCAAGCACCCGAACCAGGATTTCGTGCAGATCGATACCACGAACATCCTGTTCATCTGCGGCGGCGCCTTCGACGGCCTGGCCAAGGTGATCCAGGACCGCTCCGAGAAATCGGGCATCGGCTTCGGCGCCAGCGTCAAGAGCCAGTCGCAGCGCTCGATTTCCGACGTGCTGCTGGAAGCGGAACCGGAAGACCTGATCAAGTTCGGCCTGATCCCCGAACTGGTCGGCCGCCTGCCGGTCGTCGCCACGCTGGCGGAGCTGACCGAGGATGCGCTGATCCAGATCCTGGTCGAGCCCAAGAACGCGCTGATCAAGCAGTATTCGAAGCTGCTCGACATGGAAGGCGCCGAGCTGGAAATCCGTCCGGCCGCCCTGCACGCCATCGCCAAGAAGGCGCTGGCGCGCAAGACCGGCGCGCGCGGCCTGCGTTCGATCCTGGAACATGCGCTGCTCGACGTGATGTACGAATTGCCGAGCCAGCAGAATGTCGTGAAAGTCGTGATCGATGAAAATACGATCACGAATGGCGCGAAACCTTTGCTGATTTACAGCGATGCGGCAAAAGCCGCGGGCGAAAATTAAAATTTCCGGGCGCACACACAACAAAGCGCTTGTCAGGTTGGGTTGAGGCGGTACAATCAATCTCAACAAAAGCACCAGGCTTCATTCGAAAAGCCACTCGCGACCAGTGTTGCGATGTGGCTTTTTTTATTTGAATGACGTGTTTTGTTGGATCGGCATCATTCGGAATAAGTTTATATTTTTCTTATAGAAAATTTTTATCCGGCCGGTCTTGTGTTTTGAGGGTGTGCTCCCAACATCGTCAACACGCTTTCTATAAGGTATGCCATGACAACTTCTAAATTGACCGAGCAAATGACGCTGCCCCTCCTGCCTTTGCGCGACGTGGTGGTGTTTCCGCATATGGTGATACCGCTGTTCGTCGGCCGCCCGAAATCGATCAAGGCACTCGAAGCCGCGATGGAACAGGGCAAGAGCATCATGCTCGCGGCCCAGAAGGCCGCCGCGAAGGACGAGCCGTCCGCCGCCGACATCTACGAGATCGGCTGCGTGGCCACGATCCTGCAAATGCTGAAGCTGCCCGACGGCACCGTGAAGGTGCTGGTCGAGGGCGCGCAGCGTGCCCGTATCAACCAGATCACCGACGGTCCGAGCCATTTCGTGGCCGACCTGTCCCCGATCAATTCGGAAATCGGCGACGATTCCGAAGTCGAGGCGATGCGCCGCGCGATCGTCCAGCAGTTCGACCAGTACGTCAAACTGAACAAGAAAATCCCGCCCGAGATCCTGGCGTCGCTGGCCGGCATCGACGACGCCGGCCGCCTGGCCGACACCGTGGCCGCCCACCTGCCGCTCAAGCTCGAGCAGAAGCAGGTGATCCTGGAGATCTTCAACGTCGCCAAGCGCCTGGAGCACCTGCTCGGCCAGCTGGAAGGCGAACTGGACATCCTGCAGGTCGAGAAGCGCATCCGCGGCCGCGTCAAGCGCCAGATGGAAAAGTCGCAGCGCGAGTACTACCTGAACGAGCAGGTCAAGGCGATCCAGAAGGAACTGGGCGAGGGCGAGGACGGCGCCGACATCGAGGAACTCGAGAAGAAGGTCGTCGCCGCCAAGATGCCGAAGGAAGCCCTCGAGAAGGCCATGGGCGAGATCAAGAAGCTCAAGATGATGTCGCCGATGTCGGCCGAAGCCACCGTCGTGCGCAACTACATCGACACGCTGGTCGGCCTGCCGTGGAAAAAGAAATCCAAGGTCACGATCGACCTGGAAAAGGCCCAGCAGGTGCTGGAAGCCGACCACTACGGCCTCGACAAGATCAAGGAACGCATCCTCGAGTACCTCGCGGTGCAGCAGCGCGTCGACAAGCTGAAGGCGCCGATCCTGTGCTTCGTCGGTCCTCCGGGCGTCGGCAAGACCTCGCTGGGCGAGTCGATCGCCCGCGCGACCGGCCGCAAGTACGTGCGCATGGCCCTGGGCGGCGTGCGTGACGAAGCCGAGATCCGCGGCCACCGCCGCACCTACATCGGCTCGATGCCGGGCAAGGTGCTGCAGTCGCTGACCAAGGTCGGCGTGCGCAATCCCCTGTTCCTGCTCGACGAGATCGACAAGATGGGCGCGGACTTCCGCGGCGATCCGTCCTCGGCCCTGCTCGAGGTGCTGGACCCGGCGCAGAACCACACGTTCAGCGACCACTACGTCGAAGTCGACTTCGACCTGTCGGACGTGATGTTCGTGGCGACGTCGAACTCGTTCAACATCCCGCCGGCCCTGCTGGACCGGATGGAAGTGATCCGCCTGTCGGGCTATACCGAGGACGAGAAGACCAGCATCGCGCAGCGCTACCTGCTGCCGAAGCAGATCAAGGCGAACGGCCTGCGGGAAGACGAGATCAAGGTGGAAGAGGGCGCGATCCGCGACATCATCCGCTACTACACCCGCGAAGCCGGCGTGCGTTCGCTCGAGCGCGAGATCTCGAAGATCTGCCGCAAGGTCGTCAAGATGCTGCTGCTGAAGAAGGACAACAAGCGCGTGATCGTGTCGGCCAAGAACCTGGACAAGTTCCTGGGCGTGCGCCGCTACGACTTCGGCGTGGCCGAGAAGCAGAACCAGGTCGGCCAGGTGGCGGGCCTGGCGTGGACCGAGGTGGGCGGCGACCTGCTGACCATCGAGGCCGTGCAGGTGCCGGGCAAGGGCGCCGTCATCCGTACCGGCACGCTGGGCGACGTGATGAAGGAGTCGATCGAGGCGGCGCGCACCGTGGTGCGTTCGCGTGCCCAGCGCCTGGGCATCAAGAACGAGGTGTTCGAGAAGACCGACATCCACATCCACCTTCCGGAAGGCGCCACGCCGAAGGACGGTCCGTCCGCCGGCATCGGCCTGACGACGGCGCTGGTGTCGGTGTTCACCGGCATCCCGGTCCGTGCCGACGTCGCCATGACGGGCGAGATCACGCTGCGCGGCGAAGTGCTGCCGATCGGCGGCCTGAAGGAAAAGCTGCTGGCGGCGCAGCGCGGCGGCATCAAGACCGTCCTGATCCCCGAGCAGAACGTGAAGGACCTGGCCGAGATCCCGGACAACGTCAAGAACAAGCTCGAGATCGTGCCGGTGCGCTGGATCGAGAAGGTGCTGGAAGTGGCGCTGGAACGCGAGCCGATGGCGCTGGCCGAGGTGCCCGAGGTGCCGGTGGCGCCGGCGGGCGCGACCGAAGGCCAGGGCGGCGTCGTCAAGCACTGAGCGCGTGAGCCTGCCGCGTCCCCGCGCGGGCGGGGACCCGATCCGCGGCGTCGTCGAGACGTTGCGGACCCCGGGTCCCCGCCTGCGCGGGGACGCTGTTTTTGTGGGGCCGGTGAGGGAATTCCGCCATCTTGTTGCCGCACAGAAGGATGTCGGCTTGACACAAAGCGTGGGCGGCTTGTCTAATACGCGCTTGCGGTTTTGCCCCAAGCATGGCGGACCGCCTCCAGAACGCACAACGAGGGAAAAGAGTGAACAAAACTGAACTGATCGAAGAAATCGCGAAGTCCGCGGACCTGACCAAAGCATCCGCGGCGCGCGCCCTCGACGCGATGATCGATGCCGTGACCACGACCCTGAAGAACAACGACAGCGTGACCCTGGTCGGCTTCGGCACCTTCAGCGTGGGCGAGCGCGCCGCGCGCACCGGCCGCGATCCGCGTACCAAGGAAGCCATCAAGATCAAGGCCGCCAAGGTCCCGAAATTTAAGGCTGGTAAAGCCCTGAAAGATGCAGTAAACTAATGCCTCTGTTGCGCTGAGGCGCAACGCGCAGTAGCAGTATTTCGTGGAGCGGTAGTTCAGTTGGTTAGAATACCGGCCTGTCACGCCGGGGGTCGCGGGTTCGAGCCCCGTCCGCTCCGCCAGCCAGTTTCGACGATTGGTCGGATTGCGAAATACAAGAATCTGGAGCGGTAGTTCAGTTGGTTAGAATACCGGCCTGTCACGCCGGGGGTCGCGGGTTCGAGCCCCGTCCGCTCCGCCAGATACTGAAAGAGAGGCGAACGAAAGTTCGCCTTTTTTTTTAGGGTTTTGAATAACGCATTTTCAACCTTGAATGGCTGACCATGTTTGAATTTATCCGCAAGCACCAGCGCCTCATGCAACTCCTGTTGCTGCTGCTGATCCTGCCATCCTTCGTCCTCGTCGGCGTGAGCAGCTACCAGGAGCGCGGCGCCGACAATGGCGTGGCGACCGTGGACGGGAAAAAGATCACCCAGCAGGAATGGGAAGAGGCGCAGCGCCGCCAGATCGACCAGGCCCGCCAGATGATGGGCGCGCAGTTCGACCAGAAGCTGTTCGACACGCCGGAATCGAAGCAGGCGATCCTCGACCAGCTGGTGGCCGAGCGCGCCATCAACGCCGAAGTCGCGCGCAGCCACCTGACGGTGGGCGACGCCGCGATCCAGAAGGCGATCCTGGACATCCAGGCCTTCCGCAAGGCCGACGGCAGCTTCGACATGGACCAGTACAAGGCCGCGCTGGCCGCCCAGGGCATGACCCCGGAGATGTTCGACGCGCGCATGCGCCACGACATGGCCGTGCAGCAGCTGGCCGGCTCGATCAGCCAGACCGCGTTCGCGCCGCGCACCGTCTCGAACCGCCTGTCCGACATCAACGACCAGGAGCGCGAAGTCCAGGAGATCGTGTTCCCGCTCGCCGCCTACGCCGCCCAGGTCAAGGTCACCGACGACATGGTCAAGGCCTACTACGAGAAGAACGGCGCGCGCTTCCAGGTGCCGGAAACCGTCAAGGCCGAATACGTCGTGTTCGATGCGGCCGCCGTGGAAAAGCAGGTGAGCGTGAGCGACGCCGAGGTCGCCGACGCCTACAACAAGAACAAGGCCCGCTTCACCACGCCGGAAAAGCGCAGCGCCAGCCACATCCTGTTCAACGTGGCGCGCGACGCCAAGCCGGCCGACGATGCCGCCGCCAAGGCCAAGGCCGAAGCCGCGCTGGCCGAGGTGCGCAAGAACCCGGGCGACTTCGCGAAGGTCGCCAGGGCGCAGTCGCAGGATCCCGGCTCGGCCGAGCTGGGCGGCGACCTGGGCGTGGTCGAGAAGGGCGTGTTCGTCAAGCCCGTCGAGGACGCGATCTATGCGCTCAAGGAAGGCGAGACGAGCAACCTGGTGCGTTCGGAATTCGGCTACCACATCATCAAGGTCACCAAGATCGTCCCGTCCACGCAGAAGTCGCTGGACGAAGCCAAGCCGGAGATCGTGGCCGAGCTGAAGAAGACCAAGCTGTCCGCCAAGTACACCGAGCTGGCCGAGGCCTTCTCGAACACCGTGTACGAGCAGGCCGACAGCCTGAAGCCGGTGGCCGACAAGCTGGGCCTCCAGATCCAGGTCGCTGACGGCCTGACCCGCACGCCGAACCCGGCGCTGGGCGCCTCGCCGGTGAATAACGACAAGTTCCTGAAGGCGATCTTCTCGAGCGACGCGATCAAGAACAAGCGCAATACCGAAGCCGTCGAGATCGCGCCGAGCACCCTGGTGGCCGGCCGCGTCGTCGAGTTCAAGCCGGCGAGCAAGCGTCCGCTGGCCGAGGTCGACGCGCAGATCCGCCAGGCGGTCGCGCAGGAAGAGGCGCTGCGCCTGGCCAGGCAGGCCGGCGAAGCCAAGCTGGCCGCCGCCAGGGGCGGCGACGTCGCCGGCTTCGGCGAGGCGAAGGTCGTGTCGCGCACCAAGCAGCCGCCGTTCAACGAGACCGCCGCGCTGGCCGTGCTGAAGGCCGACACGAGCAAGCTGCCGGCCTACGTCGGCGTCGAGGTGCCGGGCCAGGGCTATGGCGTGTACCGCATCGCCAAGGTGACCCAGCCGGCCCAGCCGGACCAGGCGCGCCGCAAGCAGGAAGCCGAGCAGATCGGCCGCGCCGTCGGCGGCGCCGAGACCTACGGCTACATCGAGGCGCTCAAGCAGAAGGCCAAGGCCAAGGTGACCGCGAAGGCGGCGGACCTGGGCAACCGCGCGGAGTAATCCCGGCGCCCCAAGCGAAAAGCCCGGCCGCGTCAGCGGGCCGGGCTTTTTTTTCGTGGTCGGTCATGGTGCGCTCCCCGAGTCCCGTAGGGTGGACGGCTGTGCCGTCCACGCGTTCGACGCACCGGCGCGCCGTGATGCCTGCTGATCGATGCAAACGTTGCTGGACGCGTGGACGGCATAGCCGTCCACCCTACGGCGTCATCGTGTCAGCCGCGATGCAAATGCCGCGCCGCCGCCAGGAAGTCTTCCGGCGCGATCCCGCCCAGCTCCAGCGCCTCGGCCTGCGGGTACTGCGTGAAATTGCGGTCGATCGATTTCAGGTAGGCCGGATCGTAGTGCGCCACCAGCAGCTGGTCGACCAGTTCCGCCATCCGCCCGGTCGTTGCCAGCGCGTGCCAGGCGTCGATGCGGGCGCGCCCGTGCAACTGCACCAGGTGTTCCAGCTGCGCGTTGAGCGCCGACGGGTCGCGCACGAAATGCTGGTAATCCTCCACCAGCAGCGCCACGCGCCGCGCTTGCGACAGCTGCAGCGCGATGCAGGGCGAGGCGCGCATGCGTTCCATCAGCGCGCCCGGCACGCGCAGGTTGCCGACCTTCTTGCTCTCGGATTCCACGAACACCGGCCGCGCCGGATCGAAGCGGCGCAGGCGGTCCCAGACGGCCGTCTCGAAGGCCTTCTGCGACGGCTGCGGCTCGCCCGGCAGGTGGCCCAGCACGGAGCCGCGGTGCGCCGCCAGGCGCTCCAGGTCGAGCACCTGGGCGCCGATCGACGCCAGGGTCTCGAGCAGGCGGCTCTTGCCGCTGCCGGTGGTGCCGCAGATCACGCGCAGGTCGAGCGCCGGCGCGCGCTCCAGGTCGGCCGCCACGTAGGCGCGGAAGTCCTTGTAGCCGCCTTCGAGCTGCACGACCGGCCAGCCGATCTTGGCGAAGATCAACGCCATCGAGCCGCTGCGGTTGCCGCCGCGCCAGCAGTAGACGAGCGGCTTCCAGTCCTTCGGCTTGTCCGCGAAGCGCGTCTCGATGTGGCGCGCGATATTGGCGGCGACCAGCGGCGCGCCCAGCTTCTTGGCCTCGAAGGCGCCGACCTGCTTGTAGGTGGTGCCGACCAGGATGCGCTGGGCGTCGTCGAGCACCGGGCAGTTGATCGCGCCGGGCAGGTGGTCGAGTGCGAACTCGGATTCGCTGCGCGCGTCGATGATGGTGTCGAAGTCGTCGAGGGTCGGCAGGATGGTCTCGAAGTTCAGGACTGCAGGATATTTCATTATTGCTTGATCAGGGTGGCCAGCTGCGGCCAGATGTTGTCGAGGATGGTGGGGTGGGCGTTCGCCAGCGGGTGCATGCGATCGGCCTGGAAATTGCTCATGTCCTGGGCCACGCCGTCCAGCATGAAGGGGACGAGGGCGACCTTCGACTGCGTCGCCAGCTGCCGGTACATGCCGGCAAAGCGCTCGGTGTAGGCGCGGCCGTAGTTGGGCGGCATCTGCATGCCGACCAGCAGCACGCGGGCCTTGTTCTGCTGCGCCAGGCCGATCATCGTGCGCAGGTTGTCCTGGGCCGCGGCCACCGGCAGGCCGCGCAGGCCATCGTTGGCGCCCAGTTCGAGCACGACGACGCTGGGCTTGTGCTGCTGCAGCAGGGCCGGCAGGCGGGTGCGGCCGCCGCTGGTGGTCTCGCCGCTGATGCTGGCGTTGACGACGCGGGCGTCGATCTTCTGCGCCTTCAGGCGCTGCTCCAGCAGGGCCACCCAGCCGCTGCCGCGGGCGATGCCGTATTCGGCCGACAGGCTGTCGCCCACCACCAGTACGGTTTTTGGTGCAGAATAGGCACTTCCGGCGGCGGCGAGCGCGTACAGCGCAACGGCCGCGAACGCCCACTTCTTGAACTTGAAACGATTCAGCATGCGTGATAATCCCGAGGCTTCCAAAGACGAATCGACCGCGGCGGGCGGTCGCAGGCCGGCGATCGACGTGATCGGCCTGTCGAAGCGGGTGGCGGACGCCAGCGGCGAACTCACCATCCTGCACGAGGTGGATTTTACCGTGCAACCGGCCGAGACGCTCGCCCTCGTCGGCGCCTCCGGCTCCGGCAAGTCGACGCTGCTCGGCCTGCTGGCCGGCCTGGACACGCCGTCGACCGGCAAGGTGCTGCTGGACGGCACCGACATCTTCGCCCTCGACGAGGATGGCCGCGCCGCCTTCCGCAAGGCCAAGCTGGGCTTCGTGTTCCAGTCGTTCCAGCTGCTGGCGCACCTGAGCGCGCTGGAAAACGTGATGCTGCCGCTCGAACTGCGCGGCGACGGCGAGGCGCGCGCCAAGGCGCAGGCGATGCTGGGCCGGGTGGGGCTGTCCGGCCGCCTGCATCACTATCCCAAGTACCTGTCCGGCGGCGAGCAGCAGCGCGTGGCGCTGGCGCGCGCCTTCGTCACCGAGCCGCCGCTGCTGTTCGCCGACGAGCCGACCGGCAGCCTCGACGCCGCCACCGGCGAGGCCGTCACGCAGCTGATGTTCGAACTGAACCGCGAACGCGGCTCGACCCTCGTGCTGGTCACGCACGATCCGGCGATGGCGGCGCGCTGCGGCCGCACGCTCACCATCGCGGCCGGCCGCCTGGTCGACCGCCACGGCGTGCCGGGCTAGCCGCGACGCCGGCCGCCAGCCAGGCCGGCCACGCGCCCACCCACGGCGCTCAGGACGCGCGCTGCTGCGCCAGCGCGTTCAGTTCCGCGCGGATCGCCCGCGGCAGCTCGCCCGCCGTCAGCCCGATCGGGCCGATGCCGCCGTCCACCAGCCGGTCGGCCGCGGCGCCGTGCAGCCAGGCGCCGCCCAGCGCGGCTTCCCATGCGGGCCAGCCCTGGGCGAGCAGGGCGCCGCACAGGCCGGCCAGCACGTCGCCGGTGCCGCCGCTCGCCAGGCCCGGATTGCCGGTGGTATTGAGCGCCACCTCGCCATCCGGCCGCGCGACCACGCTGCCGGCCCCCTTCAGGATCACCACCGCGTCCAGCCGCGCGGCCAGCTCGCGCGCATGCTCGAGGCGGTCGGCCTGCACGATGGCGGCGGTGACGCCCAGCAGGCGCGCCGCCTCCAGCGGGTGCGGCGTGACGACGACCGGGCCGGCGCGCCCGCGCACGCGCTGCTGCAGGTCGGCGCTGGCGGCGGCCAGGTTCAGCGCGTCGGCGTCGAGCAGCAGCGGACCGTCCGTGTCGATGACCCTGGCCAGCAGGCCGGCGGCCACCGAGGAGTCGCCCAGGCCGGGCCCGGCCACCACCGTGCGGCCGGCGAAGGCGAAGCCGGCGGCGTCGCGCACCATGATCTCCGGCTGCAGCGGATCGACGCCCAGGCCCGGCTCCAGCGCCGCCGCGAACACGCGCCCGGCGCCGGCGAAGAGCGCCGCGCGCGTGGCCAGCATCGCCGCGCCGGCCATGCCGCGCGCGCCGCCCAGCACGGCCACGTCGCCGAAGCTGCCCTTGTGCGTATTGCGCCGGCGCGGCGCCAGCAGCGGGCCGAACAGCGGCGTGCCGTTCAGGCGCGCCTGCGCGGTCTCGTCGTGCAATCCCTCGGTGCCGAGGCGGTCGACGTGCACGCGGCCGGCATGGTCGCAGCCGTCGCCGGTGTGCAGGCCCGGCTTGTTGCCCAGGAAGGTGATCGTGTGCGTGGCGCGCACGGCGACGCCATCCGGGCCGACGACGGCGCCGGTGTCGGCGTCCAGGCCGCTGGGCACGTCCAGCGCCAGCACCGCGCAGGCCATGCCCGACACTTGGCCGGCCAGCGCGCGGGCCCGGCCCGCCAGCGGGCGTGCCAGGCCGATGCCGAACAGGCCGTCGACGACGAGGCAGTGCTGGCGCCCGGCCGTGAAAGCCGGCACGAAGCGCGCGCGGCTGGCCTGGGCCCGCGCCAGCGCGCGCTGCGTCTCGAACGACGGGGCGGCGCCGGGCAGGTGCACGACCTCCACCCGGGCGCCGAGGTTGGCCAGGTTGGCGGCGACCTCGAGCGCGTCGCCGCCGTTGTTGCCGGGACCGGCCAGCACCAGCACGATGCCGGTGGGCAGGCCGCCGAGCAGTTCCAGCGCATAGGCCGACGCCGCTTCGCCGGCGCGCCGCATCAATTCGCCGGGTTCGAGCCGGCCCGCCGCCGCCCGCTCGATGGCGCGGACCTGGGCGACGGTATAGAGCAGGGTATCCATGGTGACTCCGAAGGGGGCGCGCGCCGGACCGGTCATTCTCGCAAATTTTTCGCGCCGCACGACTAGAATACGCTTCTTGCCTCACTTCTGGATGGGATACGCATGGATTGGCAGTTCTGGATCGACCGCGGCGGCACCTTCACCGACATCGTGGCGCGCCGCCCCGACGGCGCACTCGTGACCCACAAGCTCCTGTCGGAGCATCCGGAGCGGTACCGCGACGCCGCCGTGGCCGGCATCCGCCACCTGCTCGGGCTGGCCGAGGGCGCGGCGCTCCCCGCCGGCGCCATCGAGGCCGTCAAGATGGGCACGACGGTGGCGACCAACGCGCTGCTGGAACGCAAGGGCGAGCCGACGGGGTTGGCGATCACCCGCGGCTTCGGCGACGCGCTGCGCATCGCCTACCAGAACCGGCCGCGCCTGTTCGCCCGCCACATCGTGCTGCCGGAACTGCTGTACGCGCGCACGATCGAGGTGGACGAGCGCATGGGCGCCCACGGCGACGTGGTCGTGCCGCTGGACGAGGCCGGCGTGCGGCGCCACCTGCAGGCGGCGTACGACGCCGGCCTGCGCGCGCTGGCCATCGTGTTCATGCACGGCTACCGCCACCCTGCGCACGAGGCGGCGACGGCGCGCATCGCCCGCGCGATCGGCTTCACCCAGGTGTCGGTGTCGCACGAAGTCAGTCCGCTGATGAAGCTGGTGGCGCGCGGCGACACGACGGTGGTCGACGCCTACCTGTCGCCGATCCTGCGCCGCTACGTCGACCAGGTGGCGCGCGACCTGCCGGGCGTGCACCTGCAGTTCATGCAGTCCAGCGGCGCACTCGCCGACGCCCATGCCTTCCAGGGCAAGGACAGCATCCTGTCCGGCCCCGCCGGCGGCATCGTCGGCATGGTGCGCGCCAGCCGCCTGGCCGGCTTCGAGCGCGTGATCGGCTTCGACATGGGCGGCACCTCCACCGACGTGTCGCACTTCGCCGGCGAGTTCGAACGCGCCTTCGAGACCCAGGTGGCGGGCGTGCGCATGCGCGCGCCGATGATGAGCATCCACACGGTGGCGGCCGGCGGCGGGTCGATCCTGCATTTCGACGGCAGCCGCTACCGCGTCGGCCCGGACAGCGCCGGCGCCAGCCCGGGCCCGGCCAGCTACCGCCGCGGCGGCCCGCTGACGGTCACCGACTGCAACGTCATGCTCGGCAAGATCCAGCCGCGCCACTTCCCGCGGCTGTTCGGTCCGGACGGCGACGAGCCGCTCGACGCCGACGCCGTGCGCGCCGGCTTCGCAGCCCTGGCCGCGCGCATCGGCGCCGCCACCGGCACCGGCGCCACCGAAGCGGCCGCGGCGCCCGCCCCGGAGGCGGTCGCCGACGGCTTCCTGCGCATCGCCGTGGGCAATATGGCCAATGCGATCAAGCAGATCTCGGTGCAGCGTGGCCACGACGTCACCGACTATGCGCTGACCAGCTTCGGCGGCGCCGGCGGCCAGCACGCCTGCCTGGTGGCCGACGCGCTCGGCATGAAGACGGTGTTCGTCCACGCGCTGGCCGGCGTGTTGTCGGCCTACGGCATGGGCCTGGCCGACCAGGGCGCGCTGCGCGAGAAGGCGGTCGAGCGGCGCCTGGAGCAGGCGTCCGGCGCCGAACTGGCCGCGGAGCTCGACGCACTGGCCGAGGCCGCGCGCGCCCAGCTGCTGGCGCAGGGCGTGGCGCCGGCGCGCATCGAGGTGCTGCGCCGCGCGCACCTGCGCTACGAGGGCACCGATTCGGCACTGGTCGTGGCCTTCGACACCCACGACGCCATGCGGGCGCAGTTCGAGCAGGCCTACCGCCGCCGCTTTTCCTTCCTCATGCCGGGCAAGGCGCTGGTGGTCGAAGCGCTGTCGGTGGAGGCCCTGGGCCGCGCCGAGGCACCGTCCGAGCCACCCGCCGCTGCGCCGCGCACGGACGCCGCGCGTGCGTGCGAGACCGTGCCGATGTACTGCGACGGAGCCTGGCGCGACACGGCCGTGTACCGCCGCGCCGACATCGGGCCGGGCCACGTGCTGGACGGGCCGGCCATCGTCGCCGAGGCGAATGCGACCACGGTGGTGGAGCCGGGCTGGCAGGCGACGGTGACTGCGCACGGCCACTTGGTGCTGCGCCGCGTGCTGGCGCTGCCGGTGCGCCATGCGATCGGCACCCGCGTCGATCCGGTGATGCTGGAGGTGTTCAACAACCTGTTCATGTCGGCCGCCGAGCAGATGGGACTGCGCCTGCAGAACACGGCCTACTCGGTCAACATCAAGGAGCGCCTGGACTTCAGCTGCGCCATCTTCGACGCCGCCGGCAACCTGGTGGCCAACGCCCCGCACATGCCGGTGCACCTGGGCTCGATGGGCGAGAGCATCAAGAGCGTGATGCGGGCGAACGCCGGCCGCTTGCGGGCCGGCGACGTGGTCGTGCTGAACGACCCCTACCACGGCGGCACGCACCTGCCGGACGTCACGGTGATCTCGCCGGTGTTCGACGCGGCCGGCGCCGAGATCCTGTTCTACGTGGGCTCGCGCGGCCACCACGCCGACATCGGCGGCACCACGCCGGGATCGATGCCGCCGGACTCGGCCCACATCGCGCAGGAGGGCGTCCTGATCGACAACTTCAAGCTGGTCGACGGCGCCGACGGCGTGCTGCGCGAGGCCGAGGCGCGCGCGCTGCTGGGCGCGGGACGCTGGCCGGCGCGCAATCCGGACCAGAACCTGGCCGACCTGCGCGCCCAGGTGGCGGCCAACCAGAAGGGCATCGAGGAGCTGCACCGGATGGTCGATCACTTCGGCCTGGACGTCGTGCGCGCCTACATGGGGCACGTGCAGGACAATGCCGAGGAAGCCGTGCGCCGCGTGATCGGCGCGCTGCAGGACGGGCACTTCGTCGAGCGGCTCGACAACGGCGCGCGCATCGAGGTGGCGATCCGCGTCGACCGCGCCGCGCGCAGCGCCGAGATCGACTTCACCGGCACGTCCGCCCAGCTGCCGAACAATTTCAATGCGCCGTCGGCCGTGTGCATGGCGGCGGTGCTGTACGTGTTCCGCACGCTGGTGGACGACGATATCCCGCTCAACGCCGGGTGCCTCAAGCCCCTGCGCGTGATCATCCCGCCGGGGTCGATGCTCAATCCCGACTATCCGGCCTCGGTGGTGTCGGGCAACGTCGAGACCTCGACCTGCATCACCAATGCGCTGTACGGCGCGCTCGGCACGATGGCGGCCAGCCAGGGCACCATGAACAACTTCACGTTCGGCAACGCGCGCCACCAGTACTACGAGACGATCTCCGGCGGCTCGGGCGCGGGCGAGGGCCACGACGGAACCGACGTCGTCCAGACCAATATGACGAACTCGCGCCTGACCGATCCGGAAATCCTGGAGTTCCGCTTCCCGGTGCGGCTGGAAAGCTATGCGATCCGCCCCGGTTCGGGCGGCGCCGGCCGCTGGCGCGGGGGCAACGGCGGCGTGCGCAAGCTGCGCTTCCTGGAACCGATGACGGCGGCGATCCTGTCGAACAACCGCCTCCACGGGCCGTTCGGCATGGCCGGCGGCGCGCCGGGCGCGGCCGGGCGCAACCTGGTCGTGCGCGCGGATGGCAGCGTCGAGGAGCTGGGCCACATCGGCAAGGTCGAGATGGCGGCGGGCGACATGTTCGTGATCGAGACGCCGGGCGGGGGCGGGTACGGGAGGGAGTAGGGCCCCTAGGGGTCGGAGCCCGGTTCACCCGGTTGGGCTCCGACCCCGATGTTCGCACAGCCAGGCAGGTCGTCGAAGCCGCAGGCGGCAAACCGGGGTCGGAGCCCACCCGCGACACCGGGCTCCGACCCTTGCCGGGCTCCGACCCTTGCCGGGCTCCGACCCCTGCCGGGCTCCGACCCCTGCCGGGCGCCGACCCCTGCCGGGTACGCCCCTACGTCGAGATCCCGTACTTGCGCTTGGCCGCCGCGAACTCCGCATCGAGCGCCTGCAGGCGCGGGTGCGCCGGATCGAGCGTGCGGATGTGGTCCAGCTGTTCGGCAGACAGCGTCGCCAGCGCCTCGTCCCAGCCCATCTCCATGATCTGGCGCAGCACGCCGCCGGCGACCGCGATCATCACCTGCAGGTTGTTCGGCGCCATGCGCAGCGCGTCCAGCAGCGTCTGCACCGCGCCGCGCACGTCGCCCATGTTGCGCTTCTCGTCGGCCACGCCGAGCAGGATCTGGGCCTGGGCGCGCAACTGCTTGCCCATGCCGTCGGCCAGGTCCTGCCGGCCCGCCCTGACGAACACGTCCAGCGCCTGCGCGGCCGACACGCCGCCGTCGCCGCTCGCGGCACCGGCACCGCCCAGCGCGCCCATCATGACGTCGGACGCCTCCTGGTCGAGCCGGTGCTCGACCAGCGATTGCGCGAGGCTGATGCGCATGGACGAGGACAGCTCGCCGCCGGCGCGCATCGCGCCCAGCGCCGACCGGAGTTCCTGCACGGCGCCGCCGCGGTTGCCGGCGGCATCCTGCAGCAGCGAGGCGGCGATGGCGATGCAGGCGTCGGCCGCCGGCGTGCCGCGCAGCGAGCGCTCGAGGTCGCGCACCACGTTGGCGGCGCCGGCCGGATCGCCCTTGCGCACCAGCGCCTCGACCAGGCGCACGTGGTCCTCGGGATTGCGGAACTCGGAATAGCGCGAGCGCTGCACCACCTGGCGCAGCGAACGCTCGGCGGCGGCCGCGTCGCCGGTTTCCAGGGCGATCTCGCCCAGCTTGCGCAGGCGCCGCACCATGTACGGCGAGATGGCGACGGCGTCTTCCAGCGTCTTCTGGGCCGCGGCGGCGTCGCCGCGCTCCTCCAGGCAGCGCGCCAGCAGGTCGTAGGCCGCCATCAGGCGCGGGTTGTCGGCCACCAGCTCCTGCAGGCGCGCCACCGCGTCGTCGACGCGGCCCTGGGCGCGCAGCGCGCGCGCCAGGCCGAGCCGGGCCCAGCCCAGCGGATGGGCGGCCAGCACCTGCAGGTACAGCGCCTCGGCCTGGGCGTATTCGCGGATCGACACGTGCAGTTCGGCGCGCAGGCGGACGAAGTCCTGGGCGTAGCGCGGCTGGGCCGCGGCGCCGTCGGCGCAGGCGCGGATCGCCTCGCGCACCTGGCCCGCCGCCGCCAGCTGGTGGACCGGCAGCAGGGCGGCGCGGCGCGCCAGCGCGCGGCGGATGCGCTCGTTGAGCACCCCGGCCGTGAAGGGCTTGAGCACGTAGTCGGTGGGCGTGAGCTCGGCCGCGCTGACCACCTTGCCGTAGGCCGCTTCCGACGTCAGCATGATGAAGATGGCCCAGGGCGGGATCAGCCCGTGGTGGCGCAGGTCTTCCAGCAGCTGCTGGCCGTCCTGGCCGGCGCCGGCGCCCGTGCCGCCGAGATCGTACTCGCACAGGATGATGTCGTATCCCTTGCGCGCGAGCTGCTTGACGGCCGTGCTGGCGTTGACGGCGGACTCGATGCGCGAGACCCCCGACTGGTTGAGCATGTTCTGCAGGTTGGCGCGGATCCCGGGATTCGGGTCGACCACCAGCACCGTCAGCTGGCTATGCAGTTGGCTATTCTGTTGCGTGTTGTCTTGCATCGTCGTCGTCCTGTCCCAGCGCCCGATGTTACCGCGGATCCTGCCGCGAATGATGCCACTACGATACCCCGGACTTGCCGCCCTGGCAACGTTGCACGGAGGGAGGCATGCGTTTCGGGCAAACTTGCCCGGATTTACACCTGCGGGGGGAGGGGCCGAGGCTGTATAATACCGGGCTATCTTTCACCCGCAGCCACGCTGCATCGACGGACTGACAAAGCCATGTTGATTCTGCCGGGTTCCAACGCCCTCTCCGCCTTCCGTAGCCAACGCCTCCTGACCCAGTTGCAAGCCGTCGCCCCGACGATCGCCGCCGTGTCCGCTCGCTACTACCACTTCATCGATACCGGCGCGCCGCTGTCCACCGCGGACACCGAACGCCTGGCCGCCATGCTCACCTATGGCGAGCCCGTGCCGGAAACGCAGTACGAGGGCGTGACCGAGGAGTTCTTCGTGATCCCGCGCGTGGGCACGATCTCGCCGTGGGCCTCGAAGGCCACCGACATCGCGCACAACTGCGGCATGGCCCACGTCCACCGCATCGAGCGCGGCGTGGCCTTCAAGGTCGTGCTCAAGAGCGGCATCCTGGGCACCGCCATCAAGGCGCCCAAGAAGCTGGACAGCGCCGCGCTGGAGGCCGTCGCCGGCCTGCTGCATGACCGCATGACCGAGACCGTGCTGCGCAGCGCCGACGAAGCGCAGGCGCTGTTCACCGACCTCGAAGGCCGCCCGCTGGCCGCCATCGACGTGGTGGGCCGCGGCCGCCAGGCGCTGGTGGACGCGAACGTGGAGATGGGCCTGGCCCTGGCCGAGGACGAGATCGACTACCTGTTCGACGCGTTCGGCAAGGCGCGGCGCAACCCGACCGACGTCGAGCTGATGATGTTCGCGCAGGCCAACAGCGAACACTGCCGCCACAAGATCTTCAATGCGGAATGGACGATCGACGGCGTCCGCCAGGAACGCTCGCTGTTCCAGATGATCAAGAACACCCACCAGCTGCAGCCGAAGGGCACGATCGTCGCCTACAGCGACAACTCGGCCATCATGGAAGGCGCCGAGGCCGTGCGCTTCTTCCCGCAGGCGGACAGCCAGGAATACCAGCCCGTCAGCCAGCTCACGCACACGCTGATGAAGGTCGAGACGCACAACCACCCGACCGCCATCTCGCCGTTCCCGGGCGCCTCCACGGGCGCCGGCGGCGAGATCCGCGACGAGGGCGCGACCGGCCGCGGCGCCAAGCCGAAGGCCGGCCTGACCGGCTTCACCGTGTCGAACCTGATGATCCCGGGCTTCGTCCAGCCGTGGGAAAACGCCGCCAACGTCAGCGACGCGGGCAAGGCCGGCGCCGACAAGGTGTACGGCAAGCCGGAGCGCATCGCTTCGGCGCTGCAGATCATGGTCGACGGCCCGTTGGGCGGCGCCGCCTTCAACAACGAATTCGGCCGTCCGAACCTGGGTGGCTACTTCCGCACCTACGAGCAGAACGTGGGCCGGACCGCGATCGGCGCCGACACCGTGTACGGTTACCACAAGCCGATCATGATCGCGGGCGGCATCGGCAACATCTCCGCCGAGCACACCCACAAGAACGACATCCCGGCCGGCAGCCTGCTGATCCAGCTGGGCGGTCCGGGCATGCGCATCGGCATGGCCGGCGCGGCCGCGTCCTCGATGGCCACCGGCACCAACACGGCCGACCTGGACTTCGACTCGGTCCAGCGCGGCAATCCGGAAATGGAACGGCGCGCCCAGGAAGTGATCAACGCCTGCTGGCAGCTGGGCGCGGGCAACCCGATCATCTCGATCCACGACGTGGGCGCGGGCGGCCTGTCGAACGCCTTCCCGGAAATCACCAACGACGCCGGCCGCGGCGCCACCTTCGACCTGCGCAAGGTGCCGCTGGAAGAAAGCGGCATGTCGCCCCGGGAGATCTGGTCGAACGAATCGCAGGAACGCTACGTGCTGGCGATCGCGCCGGGCGACCTGGCCCGCTTCGCCGCCATCTGCGAGCGCGAGCGCTGCCCGTTCGCGGCCGTGGGCGTGGCCACCGAGGAACGCCAGCTGCGCCTGGTCGACGGGCTGACCGACACGGCGCCGGTCGACATGCCGATGGACGTCCTGCTGGGCAAGCCGCCCAAGATGCACCGCAACGTCGAACACGTCGCGCACGCCTTCCGGCCGGTGGACGTGACCGGCCTGGACCTCGCCGACGTGGCGCGCCGCGTGCTGCTGCTGCCGACCGTCGCCGACAAGTCCTTCCTGATCACCATCGGCGACCGCAGCGTCGGCGCGATGACCGTGCGCGACCAGATGGTCGGCCCGTGGCAGGTGCCGGTGGCCGACTGCGCCGTCACCACGCTGAGCTTCGAGGGCTACAAGGGCGAGGCGATGGCGATGGGCGAACGCACCCCGGTCGCCGTCATCGACGCCGCCGCCTCGGGCCGCATGGCCGTGGGCGAGGCGATCACGAACATCGCGGCAAGCGCGATCGCCGATATCTCGGACATCAAGCTGTCGGCCAACTGGATGGCCGCCTGCGGCCAGCCGGGCCAGGACGCCGCCCTGTACGACACCGTGAAGGCCGTGGGCATGGAACTGTGCCCGGCGCTGGGCGTGTCGATCCCGGTCGGCAAGGATTCGCTGTCGATGCGCACCACCTGGAACGAGGACGGCGAGAACAAGGCCGTGGTCTCGCCGGTGTCGCTGATCGTCTCGGCCTTCGCGCCCGTCACCGACGTGCGCAGGACCCTCACGCCGCAGCTGCGCACCGACCTGGGCGATACCGCGCTGATCCTGGTCGACCTGGGCCGCGGCAAGAACCGCCTGGGCGCATCAAGCCTGGCGCAGGTGACCCAGCAGCTCGGCAACGACACCCCGGACGTCGACGCGCCGGCCGACCTGAAGGCCTTCTTCGCCGCGATCCAGCAGCTCAACGCCGCCGGCCAGCTGCTGGCCTACCACGATCGTTCGGACGGCGGCCTGTACGCCACGCTGTGCGAGATGGCCTTCGCCGGCCGCGCCGGCGTGTCGGTCAACCTCGACATCCTGGCGATGGAGGGCGAGCACGCCTCCGATCACGGCGACGCCAAGAACTGGGCCACCCAGGTCGGCGAGCGCCGCAACGAGATGACGCTGCGCGCGCTGTTCAACGAGGAACTGGGCGCCGTGATCCAGGTGCGGGCCGACGACAAGCGCGCCGTGATGGACGTGCTGCGTTCCTTCGGCCTGGGCGCCTGCAGCCACATCATCGGCAAGCCCAACGACCGCGGCGTCGTCGAGTTCACCCGCGACGCCAAGGTGATCTACCACGTGCGCCGCAGCGAACTGCACCGCCTGTGGAGCGAGACCAGCTGGCGCATCGCGCGCCTGCGCGACAACCCCGCCTGCGTGGACCAGGAGTACGCGCGCCTGGACGACGAGAGCGATCCGGGCATGACGCCGAAGCTGGTGCACGACACCACCGTGAACGTCGCCGCGCCGTTCATCGCCGCCGGCTCGCGTCCGGGCGTGGCCGTGCTGCGCGAGCAGGGCGTGAACTCGCACGTCGAGACGGCATGGTCGCTGCACCAGGCCGGCTTCAGGGCGGTCGACGTGCACATGAGCGACCTGATCGCCGGCCGCGCGAAGCTGGACGACTTCCACGGCGTGATCGCGGTGGGCGGTTTCTCCTACGGCGACGTGCTGGGCGCGGGCGAGGGCTGGGCCAAGACCATCCTGTTCAACGCGCAGCTGAAGGAAGCGTTCGCGCGCTTCTTCGGCCGCGCCGACACCTTCGGCCTGGGCATCTGCAACGGCTGCCAGATGATGAGCAACCTGAAGTCGATCATCCCCGGTGCCGACGCCTGGCCGAAGTTCACCCGTAACAAGTCGGAACAGTTCGAGGCGCGCTTCGGCATGGTCGAGGTGCTGGACTCGCCGTCGATCTTCTTCCAGGAGCTGGCCGGCACCCACGCGCCGCTGGCGATCGCCCACGGCGAGGGCTACGCCGACTTTTCGCAGACCGGCGACCTCGCCAGCGTCGTGAAGGCGCTGCGCTACGTCGACAACCGCGGCCAGGCCACGGAGGCCTACCCGTTCAACCCGAACGGCTCGCCGCAGGGCCTGACCGCCGTGACCACGCCGGACGGCCGCTTCACGGTAATGATGCCGCACGCCGAGCGCGTCGCGCGCACCGTCAACATGTCGTGGCATCCGGACGGCTGGGGCGAGGCGTCGCCGTGGGCGCGCATGTTCCAGAATGCGCGCAAGTGGGTCGGTTGATCCGGCCTGCCTGATGCACGGGAGCGCACCTTCGGGTGCGCTTTTTTTTGTGTGCCGTCCGATGCGTTCGCTGTGCTTGCCGCGGCAAGCCCGCCCAACCGCTCGCGGCGGCGGATCGCCGACCGGGCGCAACCTGCCGCGGTATCAATGAATGGTTCCAAAAATAATTTGTTATTAGGAATGTCGAATTTCTTTACAATAATTTCTTTGCAAAAATAATTTTCCAATAAGAACAAAGACTTATGTTCCTGGCACGGCTATTGCTAAATATCAAAGTAGTTGTTGTCATTTAACT
Source organism: uncultured Massilia sp. (assembly GCF_913773735.1). Classification (GTDB taxonomy): domain Bacteria; phylum Pseudomonadota; class Gammaproteobacteria; order Burkholderiales; family Burkholderiaceae_D; genus Telluria. Next base: position 222,247 of record NZ_CAJYEB010000035.1, on the reverse strand, counting down.
TATTGGGGAGAGACAAGTCATGAAGAAGTTGCTGGGTACTGCAGTGCTGGCCGCCGTGTGCGCAATGTCCAACCAGGCCATCGCCGCTCCGGTCGCGCTGGACGGCTCGATCGCCACTGCGCTGTCGACGGGCACCTACAACGCCACGTTCAGCGGCACTGCGTTCCTGCCGGCGGACTACACGATCAACAGCCTGAAGTACTCGTTCACGTTCCGCGACGACCCCAGCGACCCCTGGACGACGTCCCAGCCGAAGCACGACAGGACGACGTCCACCGGCTACTACGTAGAAAGCGGTATCTTCAATGTCACCTACGGTCGCGACGTCGACATCTACCAGACCATCCAGCGCACCGGCGAACGGGAAAGCGTGCAGCTGTCGCTGGCGGGCTTGCTCGTGGGCAGCGGTGCGACGGCGCAGTCGGTCACGTCCGCGACGAGCGACGCCAGCAAGCGCGTCTACGACGGCAGCGACTGCTACTTCTTCTGCGACTACTACTATTCGAACACCACGACCCACACCACGACGGTGACGACCGACTGGACCGGCACGTTCACCATCAGCGGCACGGTGTCCAGCAAGGAAATCCTCGACAAGCTGCTGCAGGACGACCAGTTGCTGGTCAGCCTGAAGGTCGACGGCGACCTCAAGCTGACCGGCGCCTCCTTGCTGCTCGACTACACCGCCACCCAGGTGCCCGAGCCGTCCAGCATCCTGCTGGCGCTGGCCGGTCTCGGCGGACTGGGCTTCGCCCGCCGCCGCACGGCACGCGCCTGAGCGGTCGGAGCGGGGCATGGCGGTCGTCATGTCCCGCCGGTTGTCATGCGTGGTAAATAATGGTTTGTCTGAAAATTTGACAGTGAATTAGTCTCTTCCGGCCGCTCATGCGCCAAGTGATTGAAATGAATGGAAATAGTTGAGCTGGCATTGTTTATGCTCAATACCGATTGCAGTAAATACGGTCGCCGTATTCAGCAAGGTGGCCTTCCAGATTCGTTCACCACACAAGAAGGGAAGAGACATGAAACTGGCATACGTTCGCAAGAGCATTCGCAACCTGGGCTTCGCCGTCGCGGCGCTGACGGCAGGCGTCTTCGTCGCCGCGCCGGCGGCAGCGGTGCCGATCACGTCGGCGTCGACGCTGACGACCAATGGGCTGTCGTTCAATAACTTCACCTGCAGCATCACCAAGACCGGCGTCCTGTCGCAGCCGAACAACTGCAACCAGATCCAGGTGGCGACGAACGGCGCGCTGCCCGGCATCGACATCACCAGCAACTTCTTCGCCTTCCCAGCCAGCATGGACACCGCCACGCTGACGTTCCAGGTCAGTGCGGCGACGGGGATCTCGGCGATCTCGCTCGGCTTCGACGGCGCCTTCGCCGGCCTGTCGATCGCGTCGGTCCGCGAGACGGTGCGCGATGCGTTCGGCAACGTGGTCGGCTCCCTGTTCGTGTCCTGCTCGGTGCTCGTGTGCGATACCCAGGATCCGTCGCTGGAACTGTTCGACATCGCGCTCAACGGGACCTACAACACCCTGTTCGTGACCAAGGAAATCAACGTCACCGGCGCGGCGGGCATCGCGACCATCGGGCGCGTGCAGCAGGGCTTCACGGTCGCCCAGGTGCCGGAACCGGGGTCGCTGGCGCTGCTGGGCCTGGGCATCCTGGCGGCCGGCGGCGCGCGCCGCCGCGCGCGCAAGGTCGGCGCGGCGGCCTGAGGCGGGAGGCCGGCGGCGGTTCAGCGCAGCATGCGCTGCAGCGTCGGCTCCATCGTGCGCTGCCAGATGCGGTAGCCCTGGGCGTTGGGGTGCAGCAGGTCCGGCATGATGTCCTTCGACAGCGTGCCGTCGGCGTCCAGGAAGGCCTGGTTCATGTCCAGGAACACGACCTTCTCGCCGTCGGCCAGCCCGGGCAGCATCGCATTCACCTGTTCGTTGAGGCGGCGCAGGCCGTCGTCCTTGTGCTCGCCGCGCGGGAAGATCGCCAGCAGCAGGATCTTCGTGCGCGGCAGGCGCTTCTGCAGTTCCTCGACGTCGCGCCGGATGCCGGCGAACGTGACGGCCGGTTCTTCCTGGCGGTGGCCGGCGTTGTTGGTGCCGATCATCAGCACCGCCACTTTCGGCGCGATGCCGTCCACCTCGCCATGCTGCAGGCGCCACAGCAGGTTCTCGGTACGGTCGCCGCCGTAACCCAGGTTCAGCGGGTTGTACTTGCCGTAGAACTCCTTCCACAGCGCTTCGTTCTGCGCTTCCCAGTTGTGCGTGATGGAGTCGCCCAGGAAGACCAGCTGCGTCTGCTCGCCGGCTTTCCTGCGACGCGCCAGCTCGGCCAGCTTCTCCTGGTGGCGCGGCATCCACCAGTCCAGCGCCCAGGATTCGCCCAGCGGTTCGGGCGTGACCGACACGGTGCGGTAGTCGGGGCAGGACGCGTTCGGCTTGCCGCCGGCCTCGATGCGGATGTTGGCGATCTCGACGTCGCCGGCCCCGGTGCCGTCGAGCGCGAACGGGCGGGTGACGGCGCCGAAGTCGTCGCCCGCGCGGTGGAAGCACGACAGCGCATAGCGCAGGCGCTGCCAGCCTTTGCCCTGGGCCGCGCGCGCCGGCGCCACGTAGGAGACCTTGCGCTCGCAGCCGGCACCGCATTCGAGGCGGAACGCCAGCCCGCCGTGCGCCAGCTCGTTGACCTTCAGGTCGAACGCGACGACGCCCGTGGCCAGATAGGGGCGCAGGTCGAGGGGGGCGCTTTCCAGGCGCAGCGTGGAGAACCAGGCATTCTTCCAGGACAGTCCAAGCGCGTCGTCGTGACCGGCCTTGCCCGTGCGGCGCGCCTCGACGACGGCGTTCGGCAGCTTCGGGTCCTCGGCCATGCGGCCGGCGGCGCCGTCCAGGCGCTTCTGCACGTCGAAGTCGCCGAACATCACGCTGGCGCCGGCGAGCGGCTTGCCCGCGTAGAGGGGCAGGGCGGCCGGGGGCGTGGCGGCGGCCGCGGTGGCGGCAGCGGGCGCGCAGGCCATGGCGCAAACGAGGGAAGCGGCAAGCGCGCCGCGGGTGGGGGTCAAGGACATCGTCTCCTCCATGAATAGTTGTGTGGTCGAACCAAATGCGCGGCCGCCGGCGCTGGCGGGCGGAATGGCAGCGCAAAAAAAAGCGCCCCGTGCGGAGCGCTTTGTCGATGCCAGCCGGATTACTGGATCTTGGCCTTGGCCATCAGGCTTTCGCGGAACGCGGCCAGCTTGCGCTGCTGCAGTTGCTCGGCGATCTGCTGCTTGACTTCTTCCAGCGGCGGGATCTTCGCGGCGCGCACGTCTTCCAGCTTGATGACGTGGTAGCCGAACTGGGTCTTGACCGGGGTCTCGGTGATCGCGCCTTTTTGCAGCGAGGTCATGGCTTTCGAGAACTCGGGCACGAACGAGGCCGGGCTGGCCCAGTCCAGGTCGCCGCCGTTCGGGGCCGAACCCGGATCCTTCGACTGCTTGGCCAGTTCCTCGAACTTGGCGCCGCCCTTCAGCTTGGCGATGATCTGCTTGGCTTCGTCTTCGGTGCCGACCAGGATGTGGCGCGCGTGGTATTCCTTGTCGCCCATCTGCGCCTTGTACTTGTCGTACTCGGCCTTGATGTCGGCATCCTTGACCGGGTTCTTCTTGACGTAGTCGGCCAGCATCGCGTTGATGATGATGCTCTGGCGTGCGTTGTCGATGGCGCTCTTGACTTCCGGGCGGGTGCCGATGCCTTGCTTGTCGGCTTCCTGGATCAGGACTTCGCGGCCGATCAGGTCTTTCTTGATGGCTTCGCGCAGTTGCGGCGAATCGGGTGCCTTGCCCTGTGCGACGACCTGCTTGACCACCTGGTCAACCTTGGCCGCGGGGATGGGCTTGCCGTTAACCGTCGCAACGTTTTGCGCGAACGACGGCAGGGCTACCATCGCGGTCATGGCCAACAACAGGCGGGCGGGCTTCACAATCATTTATTCGATCCTATCTAAAACACGAAAAGTCGCCAGCGCGACGAGGACCGGCGGCAGCGAGTCCGCCGGTGATGGTGCATCTTACTGCACCTTTGCCTTTTTGACCATTTCTTCCTGGTAGGCCGCCAGTTTCTGCTGGGACAGGGCGTCCGAAATCTGCGGTTTGACCTCATCCAGGGTCGGGAGTTTCGCCGCGCGGACGTCGTCCAGCTTGATCACGTGGTAGCCGACCTGGGTCTTGACCGGCTTGTCGGTGACCTGGCCTTTTTGCAGGCTGGTGAAACCGGCCGCGAATTCCGGCGGGAAGGACGACGGGGTAGCCCAGTCGAGGTCGCCGCCATTGTTGGCGGTGCCGGTGTCCTTCGATTGCTTGGCCAGGTCTTCGAACTTGGCGCCGCCCTTGATCTTGGCGATGATGGCGTTGGCGTCGGCCTCGTTCTCCACCAGGATGTGGCGCACGTGGTATTCCTTGTCGCCGGTCTGCTTGGTGAAGCGGTCGTACTCGGCCTTGATCTCGGCGTCGGTCACCGGGTGCTTGGTGATGTAGTCGCGGGCCAGCGCGTTGACCACGATGGTCTGGCGTGCGTTTTCCAGCGCCGTCTTGACTTCCGGATTCTTGTCGTAGCCCTGCTTGAGGGCTTCCTGCATCATCACTTCGCGCGCGATCAGGTCCTTCTTGATGGCATCGCGCAGCTGCGGGCTGTCGGTCCCCTGGCCCTGGGCGACCACCTGCTTGACGATGGCGTCGGCGCGCGAGGACGGGATGGCCTTGCCGTTCACCACGGCGAGGTTCTGGGCGAATGCGGGAGATGCGGCGATAGCGATCAGGGCGAGCAGCAGCCGTGCTGGCTTAAAAGTCATGTTATTTCCTGTGAGGGGGGTTGCTTGGACGAAGATTGGATTAATTCTTGTAGTACGCAGCGATTCTGGACCAGTTCGGGACGCGATTCCTTAAGCCTTGCTGAAAACCATCAAGCCGACGCTTCCGACGGGGCGATGGCGGTGATCGCCAGCGCGTGGATGTCGGTATGCATCATGGCTTGCACGGCATCATACACCAGGCGATGGCGCATGACGAGCCTCTGGCCCTCGAAGCGTTCGGAGACGATTCGCACGCTGTAATGGCCCCCGCCGGAGGCCGCGCCGGCATGGCCGGCGTGCAGGTGCGAGTCGTCGCCGACCTCGAGGAGGGTGGGGGCCAGCGCGCCCTGCAGGGCCTGGCGGATGCGTTCGACGCGGGTGTCGCGCGGGTCGTTCATGGTGCCGTTCGTGGTGGGGTTCATGGTGGCGCTCAAGCGTCTTCCTCCTGCATGTGTTTCGACAGCATCATGGCCTGCACGAGGAAGAACACGAAGAAGATGCCGGTGATGCCGAAGACCTTGAAGTTGACCCAGGCGCTGGTGTCGCCCTTGAACACGACGAAGGCCATGACCAGGTTCAACACGCCGATGACGGCGAAGAACGCCATCCAGGCGATGCCCACGCGTGCCCAGACCGCGTCGGGCAGGCGGATCTGCTTTTCCATCAGCTTGCGCATCAGGTTCTGGCGGAAGCCGAACTGCGCGATCACCAGCGCCGCCGCGAAGGCCCAGTACAGGATGGTGGGCTTCCACTTGATGAAGTTCTCGTCGTGGAAATAGATCGTGGCGCCGCCCATCACGACGATGACGCCCAGCGACAGCCACAGCGCGCCGTCGATCGGGCGCTTGCGCGCGCGCAGGTACAGGATCTGCAGCACGGTGGCGACGATGGCGACCGCCGTCGCCAGCATGATCGGCGACTGCGCGGGCGCCAGCTGGCCGCCGGAGATGATGCCGCCCATATATTGCATGGCGAGCGCGTGCGCGGCCTCCTGGTTGCCGTTGCCGATCTTGTAGACGGCGAAGAACAGTATGACCGGGAACAGGTCGAACAACAGTTTCATGAAACGCCCCTCAGACCGGTTCGAAGCGCAGCGCGGCCGAGTTGATGCAGTAGCGCAGGCCGGTCGGCGGCGGGCCGTCCGGGAACACGTGGCCCAGGTGGGCGTCGCAGACGGCGCAGATGATCTCGGTGCGCACCATGCCGTGGCTGCGGTCCACCTTCTCGATCACGTTGTCCGGGTCGAGCGCGCGGAAGTAGCTGGGCCAGCCGCAGCCGGAGTCGAACTTGGCGTCCGACTCGAACAGCGGGGTGTCGCAGCACACGCAGTGGTAGATGCCGTGCTCGTGGTGGTCCCAGAACTTGCCGGTGAACGCGCGCTCGGTGGCCGCGTGGCGGGTCACCTGGTATTCCATCGGGTCGAGCTGGGCGCGCCATTCGGCGTCGGTCTTCGTCACTTTGTCGGTCATGGTGTCTCGTTTGCCTCGTTGATTGATCAGGAAGAGCAGCTCACCTCGAGGTGGGATGCCCAGTCCGGCGGCAGGGCCGCATAGGATGCGTGCTCCGGCTGTTCGTCGAACGGCTTCTCGAGCACGGCCAGCAGGCGCTGCACTTCCGCGAAATCGCCCTGCTGCGCCCGTTCGATCGCCACCTGCGCCAGGTAGTTGCGCAGGATGTATTTGGGGTTGACCTTGTGCATGGCAAGGCGGCGTTCGTCGTCGCCCGCCGCCTCCCGGGCCAGGCGCGCACGGTAGCGCACGGCCCAGGCGTCGAAGGCGGCGCGGTCGAGGAACAGGTCGCGCAGCGGCGCGTCGGCCGCTGCGCGCGCATGGTCCGGCACGTCGCGCCGCAGCTCGCCCAGGCGGCGGAAGAACAGCGTGAAGTCGACGCGGTTCCGCTGCATCAGGCCGAACATGTCGTCGAACAGCGCGCGGTCGCCCTCCTGGGCGCTCGCCAGTCCCAGCTTGGCGTGCAGCAGGGCGTCGAAGGTGTCGCCGTAGGCGTCGACGTAGACCCCGAGCGCGTCTTCCGCGGCGTCGGTGTCGCGGATCAGCGGCAGCAGGGCGTTCGCCAGCGCATAGCAGTTCCAGTGGCCGACCGGCACCTGGTTGCCGTAGGAATAGCGGCCGCCCTGGTCGGTGTGGTTGCAGATGTGGTCGACGTCGAACGCTTCCATGAAGCCGAACGGCCCGTAGTCGAGCGTCAGCCCCAGGATCGACATATTGTCGGTATTCATCACGCCATGCATGAAGCCGACCGCCTGCCAGTGCGCGATCAGCCGCGCCGTGCGCACCGTGACCTCGCGCAGCAGCGCGAGATAGGGCGCTTCGGCGTCGGCCAGTTCCGGATAAAACTGGTCGATGACGTAGTCGGCGAGGATCTTCAGTTCTTCGGGCTTGTTGCGGTAGTGCCAGTGTTCGAAGGAACCGAAGCGCACGAAGCTCGGGGCCATGCGGGTGACGACGGCGGCGGTCTCGACGTTCTCGCGCATCACGCGCTGGGGCGAACCGGTCACCATCAGCGCGCGCGTCGTCGGGATGCCCAGCGCGGCCATCCCCTCCGAGCACAGGAATTCGCGGATCGACGAGCGCAGCACGGCGCGGCCGTCGCCCATGCGCGAATACGGCGTCATGCCGGCGCCCTTCAGTTGCAGCTCCATCGGCCCGGCCGCCGTGCGGATCTCGCCCAGCAGGATGGCGCGGCCGTCGCCCAGCTGGCCGGCCCAGTTGCCGAACTGGTGGCCCGAGTACACCGCCGCGAGCGGCCGCGCGCGCGCGGGGACCTGGTTGCCGGTGAAGGCGGCGACGAAGTCGGGACGGGCCAGGTCGGCCAGTTCCAGCCCGATCAGCGCCGCCGCGCTGGCGCTGCCCGCGACGAAGTACGGCGCGGGCATGGGCGTCGGGCGCAGGTGCGTGTAGAAGGCGGGCGGCAATCCGGCGAAGGAGTTGTCGAACGGCAGGTCGTCGGCAGCGGTGATGGTCGTTCCAGTCGTGGTGGTTGCAAGAATGTCGGGATTCTACCCCAGCTGCGCGGATTCTATGGCGCCGCCCGCGTGCGTTCCCATGCGCGTTACATTCGGTAACCTTTGCGTCCCGCGCGACGCGCGGTGGTGCATCGCAGCATCGAATGTCGTTGACGCCGTCGCCCGGGGCGGCCGACACTGGGCCGTTCGCCCTTGCCGGCGCCGCCAGGAGTCACGATGCAGACCTATCCGCACAGCCCGCTCGCGGGGCAGATGATGGACCAGCCGCTGGCGATCTCCAGCATCCTGCAGTTCGCCGCGCGCCACTACGGTGCCACCGAGATCGTGTCGCGCCCCGTCGAACCCGGCCTGCAGGACACGCTGCACCGCTACACCTGGCGCGACTGCGAGCGGCGCGCGCGCCGGATGGCGCGGGCGCTGGCCGGGCGCGGCGTCGCGATGGGCGAGCGGGTCGGCACGCTGGCGTGGAACGGCTACCGCCACCTGGAACTGTATTACGCCGTGTCCGGCTCGGGTGCCGTCCTGCACACGATCAACCCGCGCCTGCACCCGGAGCAGATCGCCTACATCGTGAACCATGCGCAGGACCGCATCCTGTGCTTCGACATCACCTTCCTGGCGCTGGTGGAGGCGATCGCGCCGCACTGCCCGGAGGTGAGGGCCTTCGTGCTCATGACCGACCGCGCCCACATGCCGGACGGCGCGGCGATCCCCAACCTGCTGTGCTACGAAGACCTGCTCGACGGCGCCACCGGGGAGGACGCCTGGCCGGTATTCGACGAGAACGCCGCCGCCGCGCTGTGCTACACGTCCGGCACCACCGGCAACCCGAAGGGCGTGCTGTACTCGCACCGCTCGACCGTGCTGCATGCCTACGCCTCGGCGCTGCCGAACGTGCTGAACGTCGGCGCGCTCGACACGGTGTTGCCGGTGGTGCCGATGTTCCACGTGAACGCCTGGGGCCTGCCGTACTCGGCGCCGCTGACCGGGGCGCGCCTGGTGCTGCCGGGGGCGGCGCTGGACGGCAAGTCGCTGTACGACCTGTTCGAGGCCGAGGGCGTGACCTTCTCGGCCGGCGTGCCCACGGTCTGGCGCGGCCTGGTCGACTACGTGGTGGAACGCGGACTGCGCTTTTCCACGTTCCGGCGCACCGTGATCGGCGGCGCCGCCTGTCCGCCGGCGCTGATGGACACGCTGATCGATACCCTCGGCGTGCAGGTGATCCACGGCTGGGGCATGACCGAGATGTCCCCGCTGGGCACCACCGGCGGCCTGCTGGCGCGCCACCGTACCCTGCCGGCCGCCGAGCAGCGCGCGCTGCTGCGCAAGCAGGGCCACGCGATCTTCGGCGTCGACATGAAGATCGTCGACGACGTCGGCGCCGAACTGCCCTGGGACGGGCGCACGGCCGGGCACCTGCTGGTCAGGGGGCCGTGGATCGCCGCGCGCTACTTTCGCGACGAGGGCGGCGACATCCTGCAGGACGGCTGGTTCCCGACCGGGGACGTGGCGACCATCGACGCCGACGGCTTCATGCAGGTGACCGACCGCAGCAAGGACGTCATCAAGTCCGGCGGCGAGTGGATCGGCTCGATCGACCTGGAAAACATCGCCATGGCGCATCCCGCCGTGCTGCAGGCCGCCTGCATCGGCGTGTCCCACCCGAAGTGGGACGAGCGCCCGCTGCTGCTGGTGCAGCGGCGCCCCGGCATGGCGCTGGGACGCGAGGAACTGCTGCGCTTCTTCGAGGGGAAGGTGGCGCGCTTCTGGATGCCGGACGACGTCGTGTTCGTCGAGGCGCTGCCGACCGGGGCGACCGGGAAGATTCAGAAGAACCGCCTGCGCGAGCAGTTCAAGGCGCATCGCTTGCCGGCTGCGTGACGCGGGAACGACGCGGTCGTTCGCTGGTCGGTTATAGTTGCCGCTGCCGTCAACAACACCGACAACGAAGGAGACCCATGAGCGCCGACTACCACGTCCAGGACCGCGTCGCCGTCATCACGCTGAACAACCCGCCGGTCAACGGCCTCGGCCTCGCGACCCGCAGCGCCGCGGTCGATGGCCTGCGCCGCGCCGCCGCCGACGACGGTGTCGTCGCCATCGTCATCACCGGCGCCGGCAAGGCGTTCTCGGGCGGCGCCGACATCCGCGAATTCAATTCGCCCAAGGCGCTCGCCGAACCGACGCTGCACACCCTGATCCGCGCCGTGGAAGCGTCGCCCAAGCCCGTCGTGGCCGCGATCCACGGCGTCTGCATGGGCGGCGGCCTGGAACTGGCGCTGGGGGCGCACTACCGCGTGGCGCTGCCGGGCGCGCAGATCGCGCTGCCGGAAGTCAAGCTGGGCCTGCTGCCGGGCGCCGGCGGCACCCAGCGCCTGCCGCGCGTGCTCGGACTGGAGACGGCGCTGGACATGATCGTCACGGGCAAGCCGGTGCCGTCCGAAAAGCTGGCCGGCACGCCGCTGTTCGACGCGCTGCTGCCGGCCGGCAGCGACCCGGTCGCGGGGGCCGTCGCCTTCGCCGAGGCGGTGGCCGCGCGCCGTCCGCTGCCGCAGGTGCGCGACCTGGCCGTCGCGCATCCCGATCCCGCCGCCTTCCTGGCCGCCGCGCGCGCGCGGGTCGCGCAGGAGGCGGGACCGTTCCCGGCGCCGCCGGCCTGCGTGGAGGCCGTGGCCGCCGCGGTCGAGATGCCGTTCGAGGACGGCCTGAAGTTCGAGCGCGAACGCTTCCTGCACTTGACGACGACGACCGCGTCGAAGGCGCTGCGCCACGCCTTCTTTGCCGAGCGCGCGGCCGCCAAGGTCCCCGGCCTGCCGGCAGATACGCCGGTGCGCCCGGTGGCGGCGGCGGCCGTCGTCGGCGCCGGCACGATGGGCGCCGGCATCGCGACGGCCTTCGCCGACGCCGGCATCCCGGTCACGCTGGTGGAGACGGCGCAGGCGGCCCTCGACAAGGGCCTGGCGACCGTCCGCAGGAACTACGAGGGCGCGCTCGCCAGGGGCCGCATCACGGCGGCGCAGCTGGAGCAGCGCCTGGCGCTGGTCGGCGGCACGCTGGACCTGGCCGCCATCGCCCACGCCGACCTCGTCGTCGAGGCGGTGTTCGAGGACATGGAGGTGAAGGCGTCGGTGTTCCGCCGGCTCGATGCCGTGATGAAGCCGGGCGCGATCCTGGCGTCGAACACGTCGACGCTGGACCTGGACCGCATCGCCGCGTGCACCGCGCGGCCGCAGGACGTGATCGGCCTGCATTTCTTCAGCCCCGCCAACGTGATGAAGCTGCTGGAGATCGTGCGCGGCGCGGCGACCGCGCCGGACGTGCTGGCGACGGCGCTGGCGCTGGCGAAAAAGCTCAGGAAGACGGGCGTGGTGGCCGGCGTGTGCGACGGCTTCATCGGCAACCGCATGATCGAGCAGTACCTGCGCCAGGCCGGCTTCCTGCTCGACGAGGGCGCGCTGCCGGCCCAGGTGGACCGCGCCATCGAGGCGTTCGGGTTCGCGATGGGGCCGTTCCGCATGGCCGACCTGGCCGGTAACGACATCGGCTGGGCGATCCGCAAGCGCCGCGCCGCCCAGCAGCCCGGCATGGCGTATTCGCGCACGGCGGACCTGTTGTGCGAGCTGGGCCGCTTCGGCCAGAAGACCGGCGCCGGCTGGTACGACTACCGCGCGGGCGAGCGTACGCCGCAGCCGTCCGCCCTGGTCGACGAGATGGTGGTGCGCCATTCGGCCGACCTGGGCATCGCGCGGCGCGCGATCGCGGACGAGGAGATCGTCGAGCGGCTCGTGTACGCGCTGGTGAACGAGGGCGCCCGGATCCTGGAGGAGGGGATCGCGCTGCGGGCGTCGGACATCGACATGGTGTACCTGGCCGGCTACGGGTTCCCGCTGGTTCGTGGCGGGCCGATGTTCCACGCCGACACCGTGGGCCTGCCGGCCGTGCTGGCGGCGATCGAGCGCTTCGCGAGCGGCTACCATGGCGAGGCGTGGCGGCCGGCGCCGCTGCTGGCGCTGCTCGCGGCGCAGGGCAAGCGGTTCGACGCTTGATGCGCATCGCCGTGGGCCGGGCAGCGCTGCCCACCCTGAGCCCCTAAAACTTGTCATGTCGAACGCCAAGAACGCCCTGCTGATCGCGACCGCCTGCCTGCTCGGACTCCTGTCCACCACCGGCGCGTCGCTGCCTTATCCGATCCTGCCGCCGCTGTTCGTGCAGGGCGCGCCGGACGGCCTGACCAGGTTCATGGGGCTGCCGCCCAAGCTGCTGTTCGCCGTGGCGCTGATGGTCAATCCCGTCGGCCTGCTGCTCGGCACCGCGGTGCTCGGGTCGCTGTCGGACCGCTACGGGCGCCGCCCGCTGCTGCTGCTGACGGCGGCCGGCGCCGCGCTCGGCCACGTGCTGTCGGCCTGGGCGCTGACGAGCCGGTCGTATCCGCTGTTCCTGCTGGCGCGCTTCGGCACCGGGCTGCTCGAGGGCCAGAGCGCCATCGTGCGCGCGATGCTGGCCGAGCGCCTGCAGGGCCCGATCCGCAACCACGCGATGTCCTGGCTGAACGGCGCGCTGCACCTGGGCTGGCTGGTCGGTCCGCTGCTGGCCGGCTTCACGGTCGCCTTCGGGGTCGGCGTGCCGTTCTACATCGCGGCCGGCGCGCTGCTGCTGGGCGCCGCGCTGGTGTGGATCGCGCTGGAACGCCAGCCGCGCACGGCGGGGCCGTCGTGGTGGCACGTGGCGCGCGAGCGCCACGCCTTCAACCTGCTGCGCCACGACGGCCTGCGCGCGCTGTTCGGCGTGCAGCTGGCGTACACCTGCGGCGTCACGGCGTTCTACGAGTTCTATCCGCTGTGGCTGGTGGAGATCGGCCGCTACGACACGCGCGCCATCGCCCTGGTCAACGTCGGCATGTGCGGCCTGATGACCTTCGCCGCGCTGTTCGCCGGCCGCGGCAGCCGGATCGCGCCGATGCGGCGCGCGGCCTGGCTGGCCTGCGCGGTGGCGCTGGCCATCGGCTCGCTGGGCGTGGGCAAGTTGTGGATCGGCCTGGTGGGCATCATGGCCTTCAGCCTGCCGCACGCCTTCTACAACGCGGTCGTGCAGACCTGGGCGGCGGACCGGTTCGGCGGCCACGGCCAGGGCGCGGTGATGGGACTGCTGTCGACGACGTTCTGCCTGGCGAACATCCTGATGGCGGCGGCCGGCGCGGTGCTGACGCTCATCGATACGCGGCTGGTGCTGGTGGTCGGGGCGCTGCTGACCGCGTGGGCGGCCTGGCGGATGCGGGCCTGGGGCGCCGCGGAGGGGCCGGTCGGGGTGGTGCGGGAAGTCGAGTGAGCGGCGGGCGGCGGGCGGTGGGCAGCGGGTCGCGGGTCGCGGGCAGGGGCGGCGGCTGGTGCGCGGCTGCGGCGACCGCCGGGTCGGAGTCCGCGAACGGCAAGCGGGCTCCGACCCCTGCGCGCCAGGCCGGCGCGCGCCGTCAATCCGCCGCGTAGATATCGTTGTCCTTGGTCTCGCGCACGAACAGCGTGCCGATCACCACGGTCGCCAGCGCGATCACGATCGGATACCACAGGCCGTAGTAGATGTCGCCGTTGGCCGCCACCAGCGCGAACGAGGTGGTCGGCAGCAGGCCGCCGAACCAGCCGTTGCCGATGTGGTAGGGCAGGGACATCGAGGTGTAGCGGATGCGGGTCGGGAACATCTCGACCAGCATCGCCGCCACCGGGCCGTAGACCATGGTCACGAACAGCACCAGCACGAACAGCAGCAGCACCAGCATCGGCTTGTTGATCTGGGCCGTGTCGGCCTTGGCCGGGTAGCCGGCGTCCTTCAGCGCGGCGCCCAGGTCTTTCTTGAGCGCGGCCTCGCGGTCCTTGCTGGCCTTGTCGAAGTTCAGGCCGTCCGGCGTCATGGTCGCGTTGAACGACGGGTAGACCTTGTCGCCGACCTTGATGCTGGCGACGGTGCCGGCGGGCGCGTCCTGGCGCGTGTAGCTGACCGAGGCCGCCGTCAGCTGGCTGGTGGCGATGTCGCAGGACGACGGGAATTTCTTGGTGCCGGTGGCGTTGAACTGGAAGTGGCAGGAGGCCGGATCGGCGACCACGACGACCGGCGAGTTGGCGATGGCGGCTTCCAGGGCCGGGTTGCCGTAGTGGGTGATGCCCTTGAAGATCGGCATGTAGCTCAGCGCCGCGACCAGGCAGCCGCCCAGGATGATGTACTTGCGGCCGATCCGGTCCGACAGCGCGCCGAAGACGATGAAGAAGGGCGTGGCCAGGGCCAGCGCGACCGCCAGCAGGATGTTGGCGGTGGCGTTGTCGATCTTCAGCGTCTGCGTGAGGAAGAACAGCGCGTAGAACTGGCCCGTGTACCAGACGACGGCCTGGCCCATCACGATGCCGACCAGGGCCAGCAGGGCGATCTTGCCGTTCTTCCAGGTCAGGAAGGCTTCCGACAGCGGCGCCTTCGAGGTCTTGCCCTCGGCCTTCATCTTGGCGAAGGCGGGCGACTCGTTCATCGACATGCGGATCCACACCGAGATGGCCAGCAGCAGCACGGAGACGAGGAACGGGATGCGCCAGCCCCAGGCGTCGAAGGATTCGGTATCCATCGAGCTGCGCACGCCCAGGATGACCAGCAGCGACAGGAACAGGCCCAGCGTGGCGGTGGTCTGGATCCAGGAGGTGAAGAAGCCGCGCTTGCCGTCCGGCGCGTGCTCGGCCACGTAGGTGGCGGCGCCGCCGTACTCGCCGCCCAGGGCCAGGCCCTGCAGGATGCGCAGCGTGACGAGGATGATCGGCGCGGCGATGCCGATCGACGCGTAGCCGGGCAGCAGGCCGACGACGAAGGTCGAGCCGCCCATGATCAGGATGGTGACGAGGAAGGTGTACTTGCGGCCGATCATGTCGCCCAGCCGCCCAAACACCAGCGCGCCGAACGGCCGCACGATGAAGCCGGCGGCGAACGCGAGCAGGGCGAAGATGAAGGAGGTGGTCGGATCGCCGATGAAGAATTGCTTGGCGATCACGGCTGCCAGCGAGCCGTACAGGTAGAAGTCATACCATTCAAAGACGGTGCCTAGCGACGAGGCGAAGATGACCTTGCGCTCTTCCTTCGTCATTCCAGCGCTGGACGGCACCGATTTGCCGCCGCCCGCTGCCATGCCGGGTGTGATAGCCATTGTAGTCTCCGTGGATGTGGTTATATTTCTTCCGAATAGCCGATATTGACACCGGCTATGACAGGGACTCTGCACCGCCAACCTTACGCGATGCTTGCGCCAAGCTGACACGAAACTGACAACCATGCGGATGAGCCAACACGCATCCGCAGCGCATGAACCCAAGCGCCAAACCACTCACTTCTGCGCCACCTCAAACCGGGGTCAGAGCCCGAATTCTCGACTTCCCGCCATCCGCCGACCGCCCAGCGCCTTGCGCCGGCCACGTCGCTTTGACGTCGATCAAACCGGGGTCTGACCCCGAATTCTCGACTTCCCGCCATCCACCGACCGCCCCGCGCCTCGCGCCGGCCACGTCGCTTTGACGCCGATCAAACCGGGGTCTGACCCCGAATTCTAGAGTTCACGGTGTCTCGGGGGGCGGCGCCTGTGGGGCGTCGCCGGCGTCTTCCTGTGCCGGGCGGACGCGCGCGTGCCGGTAGGCTTCGGTCGAGCGCTCCAGCGCCAGGCCCAGCGCCGTCGTCAGCGCGTCCTGGGGCGTGCCTTGCTGTAGTTGCTGGAAGGCGAAGGTGTTGCGCAGCGTGCGTCCGCCGGCGTGCGCGGCGGGGATGCCGGCGCGCTGGAAGGTGGCGCGCACCTGGCGGTAGACGGTGGCCTTGTGCAGCGGCTCGCCGTCCATGTTGGCGGGGAAAGCCAGGCTGCCGGGGATGCCGAGGTCGGCGCGCTCCTTCAGCCAGTCGAACAGTTCGGCGACGCCGAGCGCGGGCAGCACCACGCTGTGCTCGTAGCTGGTGCGGTGCTTGGCCTCGGGCGTGATCGACAGTTCGATGGCACCGTCGACGTCGGCCTGGCGCCCGACCTCGTCGACCAGCAGCCCGATCGCCTCCGCCACGCGCAGCCCGGACAGCGCCATCACCACCTGCATCGCGCGGTCGCGCCGGCGCTTCCAGTTGGCGCCGGAAGCGCGCTCCTCGGCGCGCGCGGCGGGCAGGGCGGCCAGGAAGCGCTGCAACTGCCCGGCATCCAGGGCCGTCATCGGCGCGTCCTGCGTCATCAGGTCGCGATCGGAGGCGACGATGGCCTGGCGCGCCGGATTCGGATCGCGCCCCAGGTAGGCGAACACGCGTTCGAGCAGGCGCAGGTAGCGGTAGGCGATCTTGCTGTTCAGGTCGCGCTTGCCGCGGGTCGACAGCAGGACGAAGGCCTTCAAGTCGGACGAGGACACCGTCGACATGCGCAGGCCGCGCTCCAGCATCCAGGCGGCGAACTTGCCGAACATGAAACGGTAGACGGCGGCGGATTCCGGCGAGATCGGCAGGGAGACGGCGCCGCGCTGGCGGCTCGACGTCTCCACGAAGGCGGCGGTGACGACGAAGTCGGCGAATTCCTCGGCGGGGCGGGCGTCCCAGGCGGACAGCGAAGGCGGTGTGGTCATGGCGGCGTGACGAGGTCGGATCGAGGCATCATCTTGCAACTAACCGACGACAACCGTCAAGCGTGCGCGGGAACGTAATCGAGCGGATGACACGACGCGCGGATCACGGAATAATTATGCAACTAACCGACAAAAAAGACCAACCAACCCGACCCCAGCCACCAGGCGCACGGGTCGCCCCGCACCGACCGCACGCGCGATTCCTCGCTCTTATAATAGGCTAAGGCAGTACACTGCCGTCATTCCCATCCAGCACAACACAAGGAACACCATGCTCAAGCACATCGTCATGTGGAAACTGAAGGATCACGCCGAAGGCGCCGACCGGGCCGCCAATGCCGCCGAGATGAAACGCCGCCTCGATGCATGCAAGGGCATCGTCCCGGGCATGCATGCCTTCGAAGTCGTGATCGCCCAGCCGGGCCTGGAAGCCACCTACGACGTCGTGCTGTATTCGGAATTCGACGACAGGGCGGCGCTCGACGCCTATGCCCAGCATCCGGCGCACAAGGCGCTGGTGCCGTTCATCGGCGCGATCCGCGAGGCGCGCCAGTGCATGGACTACGAGATCTGACACGGCCGGCCGCGCACGCCGGGGCAGGGAGGACACGATGAAGCATTTCGAGGGACGGATCGCCGTCATCACCGGCGCGGCCGACGGCCTGGGGCGCGAACTGGCGAATGTCGCCGCATCGCTGGGCATGAAGCTGGTGCTGGGCGACATCGACGGCGACGCGCTGGAGCGCGCCACGGCGGACCTGCAGGCGGGCGGCGCCGAGGTGCTGTCGATGGTCTGCGACGTGCGCAAGTGCGCCCACGTGGAGGAACTGGCGGATGCCGCCATGATCCGGTTCGGCGCGGTGCACCTGGTGTTCAACAATGCCGGCGTCGTCGCCGGCGGACTGGTGTGGGAACACACGGAAGCCGACTGGGAATGGGTGCTGGGCGTGAACCTGTGGGGCGCGATCCATGGCGTGCGCCTGTTCACGCCGCTGATGCTGGCCTGCGCCGCGCGCGATCCCGCCTACGAAGGTCACATCGTCAACACGGCATCGACGGCCGGGCTGGCCGTGGCGCCCGCGATGGGCGCGTACAACGTGGCCGAGCGCGGCCTGGTGGCGCTGTCCGAGACGCTGTACCACGACCTGCGCCTGGCCGGCGCGCCGATCGGCGCGTCGGTGCTGCTGCCGGAACGGATGCGGACCGATTTCGCACGCTCCTGGCGCCACCGCCCGCAGGACCTCGACAACGATGGCCCGCCGACCCGCAGCCAGAAGGCGGCGCGGACGCTGCTGGAGCGCGAGCTGGCGCAGGCCGGCCTGCGTCCGACCGAGATGGCGCAGCTGGCCTTCGACGCGATCCGCGCCGGGCGGTTCCACGTGCACGGGACCGCGCCGGCGCCGGCGGGCGCCGACGGCGACGCCGCGCCGCCCGATCCCTACGCGGCGCTGCCCGGGTTTCGCGGAATGTGGTGAACAGACTTGGTGAGCAGGCCCGGTCAGCCCGCCGCGTCCTGCGTGGCCATCGCCCCGTGCGGCTGGAGGATGCGCTCGTGCAGTTCGGGTTCGCCCTGCTCGTAGAGCTTGACGACGGTGGACGTGCGCGTGCCGTAGCCCGGGATCTCGATGCAGACGGCGGACAGCTGCCGTTCCAGGTCGATCGGCACGCCGGTGTGGGGCAGGCGCATGTCCGGCGCGCGCGTGGTGTCGGCCAGCATCTCGAAATAGGCTTCCTCGGGCGCCCCCTGCAGCAGCAGGCTGGCGAAGGCCGCCTTGGTGCGCAGCACCTTCGGCCAGGGCGCGTCCAGCAAGCCGTTCGACACGCCATAGATGCCCGGTGCCAGCGGCTGGCCGTTGCGCGGGTCGTCGCCGGCGCGGTTCGAGAACCAGTACAGGCCGTCGCGGTCGCCCAGGATCAGGTTGAAGCCATTGTAGGCGCCGGCCGTCGGCGCGATGCGCGCCAGGTAGGCCGGGGCGTCCAGCTCGCCCTTGAGGAAGTCGGCGACCAGGGCCCCGCGCGTGGGCGCGTCCGCGCGGAAGTCGCCCGGCGCGCGGATATTCGTCAGCGCCGCGAACTTCGGACCGCGCGGGCCCTCGCGCGTCACGCCCATCCAGCTGCCGCCGCCCTGCAGGTCGCGGCCGGCCACGATGTTCGGCGCGTCCGGCCATGGCGCGGCGGGGGTGGCCGGGCGGTCGTAGAATTCATCCCGGTTGGCGACGACGACCGCCGGGATGCCCGGGATCACGCGCCATGCGAACACGATCAGGCACATGGTATGAGGTCCATAAACACTTCGGCGCGGCGCGGTCCTTCGATCAGGGCCGCGAGATCCGCGCGCGCCGCCGCCGCGTCGAGCGCGGCGGCAAAGTCGTCGTCGACGTCCGGATAGATTTCCATCCAGGTCTGCAGGCCGTCGCGGGTCTCCGGCCGGCGCTTGAGCTGGCAGGCCACGCCGTGGTCGCCGGCCAGCGCCGCCTGCAGCGCGCGCACGCGCGGCGCGAGCGCCGCGGCGGCGCCGGCGCGCACCTTGTAGTAGACGTACAGGTCGTAGCGGCCGGGAAGGCGGGTCGTGTCCGTCATGACGGTTGCCATCGGCCCGCGCTCACGCCGCCGTCCCGCCCGGCGCGTCCGGGGCGTCCAGCGCATACGGCAGCGGCGCGAAACGCAGCAGCGTGCCGCCGGCCGTACCGTGGCGCACCTCGCCGTCGAGCGCGGCCAGCTTGATCTCGACCAGCACGTCGGCCCCGCCGGCGCCGTTCGGCGCGGCGTTGACGACCATGCCGCAGGGCTGGTCCGGGTCGCCGGCCGCGAACACCTCGTCGCCGGGACGCGCGGCGGCGTCGTCCAGCGTGGCCAGGGCCATGCGGCGTTTCAGCTTGCCCAGGTACTGGCTGCGCGCGACGATCTCCTGGCCCGGATAGCAGCCCTTCTTGAAGTTCACGCCGCCGACGAGTTCGTAGTTGACCATCTGCGGCACGAACTGTTCCTGCGTGGGCTGGGTCACCTGGGGGATGCCGGCGTGGATGGCGGCCAGCTGCCAGGCCGCATTGCCGCCCAGGGCCAGCGTGGCGCGCAGGGCGGGCAGGGCGGCGCCGGCCGTCGCGGCCGACGTCAGCCACAGCCAGCGCGGCGCGCCGAACGCGTCGGCCAGGCGGATCACGGTGCCGAAGTCGCCCTCGACGCGCGCGTACGGCGCGGCCGGCAGCGCCTCGATGCCGGCGCCGCGCAGGGCCGCGCCGGCGCGCTCGCCGCCCAGGCCCAGCACGGCCACGCGCTCCGGTTCTCCGGTGGCGTCGCGCAGCTTCGCCTTGGCGCGCAGCACGAACATCGTCAGCCGCTTCTGCAGCGGGGCCTGGATGGCGCGCGGCAGCTGCAGGAAGATGGCTTCGCGGTCGCGCCACATCAGGAAGGTGGCCTGCAGGCGGCCCTTGGGCGTGCAGTAGCCGGCCAGGCGCGCCTCGGCGGTGCCCAGGTGCTCGACGTCGTTGGTCAGCTGGTTGTGCAGGAAGCCGGCGGCATCGTCGCCGGCGACCGCGATCAGGCCGAGGTCGGTGACGGTGGCGACGAAGCCCCCGGCCAGGTCGGCGGCGTCCAGCACGCGGCCGAAATCCTCGATCTCGTCGGCCCGGTCGGGGTGGAAGCGGGCGCCGAGCGGCGCCAGGGAGGCGATCCAGTCATTCATGGTCTACGAATATTTCCGCGAATTTGTTTCCGATTTATGCTTTAACGGCATTATGATTACGGCCTCATTATAGAGTTGTCGACAAAATCGCGCCGGGCACGGTGCAAAACCTCTCCTCCACATGGCACTGATTAAAAAACTCATCGTCACGGGCGCGATCGTGTCAGTCGCGGCCGTCGCCGGTTTCCAGTGGTGGGCCAGCCGGCCCATCACGACGGAAGGCCCGGCGATTCCCTTCGCGATCGCTTCCGGCAGCGGCGTCGGCAGCGCGGCCCAGCAGATGGTGTCGGCGGGCGTTCCCGTCAATCCCTTCCTGTTCGGGATGCTCGCGCGCGTCACCGGCCAGGCCGGCCGCCTCAAGGCCGGCAGCTACGAGCTCGACCCGTCCACCTCGCCGCAGCGCCTGCTGAGCAAGCTGGTGCGCGGCGAGTTCGCCCAGGACTCGCTGACCGTCATCGAAGGCTGGACCTTCCGCCAGATGCGCCAGGTCGTCGACGCTGCGCCCAACCTGAAGCACGACACCGCGAAGCTGTCGGACCAGGAACTGCTGGCCAAGGTCACCAGCGACTACAAGGCGCCCGAGGGCCTGTTCTTTCCGGATACCTATCTGTTCGCCAAGGGCACCAGCGACCTCGATGTGTACAAGCAGGCGCACGAGGCCATGGTCAAGCGGCTCAAGGCCGCCTGGGACAAGCGCGAGACCGGCCTGCCGTACACGGAGCCCTACCAGGCGCTGATCATGGCGTCGCTGATCGAGAAGGAAACCGGCAAGAAGAACGAGCGCGGGATGATCGCCGGCGTGTTCGTGAACCGCCTGCGCACCGGCATGCTGCTGCAGACCGATCCCACCGTCATCTACGGCATGGGCGACAAATACCAGGGCAAGATCCGCAAGAAGGACCTGGAGACCGACACCCCGTACAACACCTACACGCGCGCCGGCCTGCCGCCGACCCCGATCGCGCTGCCCGGCGTGGAATCGCTGGCGGCCGCGCTGGCGCCGGCCAGGACCGAGGCGCTGTACTTCGTCTCGCGCGGCGACGGCACCAGCCACTTCTCGGAAAACCTGGACGAACACAATCGCGCGGTCAACCAGTACCAGCGCGGCGGCAACGGCGCGGCCGGCGGCGCCGCGAACGGGGTGCCGAAATGAGCGCCGCGCGCGGCCGCTTCATCACCTTCGAGGGTATCGACGGCGCCGGCAAGTCGACCCACATCGGCTACGTCACGGCCCTGCTCGAGGGCGCCGGCCTGACCGTGGTGTCGACCCGCGAGCCGGGCGGCACGCCGCTGGGCGAGAAGCTGCGCGACCTGCTGCTGCACGAGCGCATGCACCTCGACACCGAGGCGCTGCTGATGTTCGCCAGCCGCCGCGAGCACCTGGCGCAGGTGATCGAGCCGGCCATCGCGCGCGGCGACTGGGTGCTGTCGGACCGCTTCACCGACGCCAGCTTCGCCTACCAGGGCGGCGGACGCGGCATGGACCGCGCGCGCCTGGACGCGCTGGAGGCATGGGTGCACCCGCACCTGCAGCCCGACCTGACCCTCCTGTTCGACGTGCCGCTGGACGTGGCGCGCGCGCGCCTGGACGCCACCCGCACGCTGGACAAGTTCGAGCAGGAGGAAGCGGACTTCTTCGGGCGCTGCCGCGCCGAATACCTGCGCCGCGCCGCCGCGTGTCCCGGCCGGATCGTGGTGATCGATTCGACCGGGTCGATCGACGACGTCCGCGCCGACCTCCGTGCCGCACTGGAGAAATGGTTGTGAAGATCTATCCTTGGCAGCAGCAGGCGTGGGCGCAACTGCAGCCCATGCGCGCGCGCCTGCCGCACGCCCTCCTGTTCCACGGCCCGGCCGGGATCGGCAAGGCCGATTTCATCGAGGCGTTCGCGCAGTCGCTGCTGTGCGAGAACGTGCGCCCGGACGGGCATGCCTGCGGCGAATGCGCGTCCTGCGGCTGGTTCGCCCAGGGCAACCATCCCGACTACCGGCGCGTGCGCCCCGAGGCGCTCGAGGACGAGGCGCCGGCGGCCGAGGGCGACGAGGCGGGTGGCGACGACAAGAAGGCGAAGTCGAAGACCGCCTCGAAGGACATCAAGATCGAGCAGGTGCGCGCGCTGGCCGATTTCATGAACATCTCGACGCACCGCCAGGGCCTGCGCGTGGTGGTGCTGTATCCGGCCGAGGCGCTGAACATGCCGGCGTCCAACGCGCTGCTCAAGACGCTGGAAGAGCCGCCGCCCGGCACGGTGTTCCTGCTGGCCTCGAACAGCCTGGACCGCCTGCTCCCGACGATCCTGTCGCGCTGCCGCAAGTTCGCGCTGGCCCTGCCGGACCACGCCGCGGCGCTGGCCTGGCTGCAAGAGCAGGGCGTGCAGGATGCCGACGGCTGGCTGCGCGAGCAGGGCGGCGCGCCGCTGGCGGCGCTGGCCCAGGCCGAGACGGGCAGCCGCGAGGAACTCGACGCGCTGCTGCAGGTGCTGGCCCTGCCCGCCGTCGACACGGCGCTGCGCGCGGCCGAGCGGCTCAGCAAGGCGCCGCTGGCGGCGCTGGTCGCCTGGCAGCAACGGTGGCTGTATGATGTGTTTTCGTACAAGCTGTCCGGCACGATCCGGTATTATCCCCGTTACCGGCGCGAGCTGGCGGCGCTGGCCGGGCGCGTGTCGACGGCGGGCCTGATGCGCGCGATCAAGTCGGCCAACGAACGCCGCGCGATCGCCGACCATCCGCTGTCGCCCAAGCTGTTCGTCGAAGACATGCTGCTCGACTATGCGGCCTGCTGCGCTTGACGCCACGCTGCACAAGGATCCGCAGGAAATGCCGTAGGAAGACTGGCAACCGTGCCGGCAACCGAGCCTGCAACGGAGCCCGCAACGACACCCATAACTGCGCCCACAACTGAGCCCGAAAGGAACGCCCATGAATGGCCTGCCCACCGACCCGAACGCCGCCCAGCCGCCGCGCCCGTCCGTGCTGTCGCTCGCCATCAAGGAAAAGGCGGCGCTGTACGCGGCCTACATGCCGTTCCTCAAGAACGGCGGCATGTTCGTTCCGACCAGCAAGCCATACCGCATCGGCGACGAGATCTACCTGATCCTGTCGCTGATGGACGACCCGAACAAGTACCCGATCGCCGGCAAGGTCGCGTGGATCACGCCGGCCGGCGCCAACAACAACAAGGCGCAGGGCATCGGCGTGCACTTCCCGGCCGACGAGACCGGCCAGCGCGCCCGCCAGCGCATCGAGGACATCCTGGGCGCCGCGCTGCGCTCCTCGCGCGCCACGCATACCCTGTAGCCGACGCCGTGACGCGTCACGAAAAACATTCCCACCACCGCCGTTCCACCATGCCGTCCTACGTACACCGCCTTGCCAGCCTCGACGACCTGCCCGCCATCGTCGACATCTACAATTCCACCATCGCCTCGCGCGAGGTCACGGCCGACACCGAGCCGGTCACGGTCGCCTCGCGCGAAGCCTGGTTCCACGACCACGCGCCCGAGCGCCGTCCGCTGTGGGTGATCCACGCCGCCGACGACCGGTCGGCGCAGCCGGAAGTGATCGGCTGGCTGTCCTACTCCAACTTCTACGGCCGCCCGGCCTATGCCGGCACCGCCGAGCTGTCGATCTACATCGCCGAGCGCTGGCGCGGCAAGGGCATCGGCCGTTACTGCCTGGAACAGGCGATGGCGTTCGCGCCGAACGTGAACGTGCATACGCTGCTGGGCTTCATCTTCGGCCACAATGCGCCGAGCCTGGCGCTGTTCCGCAAGTACGGCTTCGATACCTGGGCGCATTTCCCGCGCGTGGCCAACCTCGACGGGGTCGAGCGCGACCTGGTCATCCTGGGCAAGCGGGTGGACTGACGGGCGGGCGTGGCGGGCACCGCGTGCCCACCATGTTCCGGCCTCGCGTACAATGCCGGCATGTACATCGATTCCCACTGCCACATCAATTTCCCCGAGCTGGCCGCGCGCATGCCCGACGTGCTTGCAAAAATGGCCGAGAACAAGGTCACGCATGCGCTGTGCGTGTCGGTCGACCTGCCCGACTTTCCCGGCGTGCTCGCACTGGCCGAGCAGTACCCGCACATCTACGCCTCGGTCGGCGTGCATCCCGACTACGAGGACACGCCCGAGCCCACCGTGGAGCAGCTGGTGCAACTGGCCGACCACCCGAAGGTGGTCGCCATCGGCGAGACCGGCCTGGACTACTTCCGCCTGGAAGGCGACCTCGAATGGCAGCGCGAGCGCTTCCGCACCCACATCCGCGCCTCGCGCGCTACGGGCAAGCCGCTGATCATCCACACGCGGTCGGCCAGCGCCGACACCATCCGCATCATGCGGGAAGAGGGCGCCGGCACCGACCAGGGCGGCGCCGCCGGCGTGATGCACTGCTTCACCGAGTCGCTCGAGGTGGCGCAGGCCGCCATCGAGATGGGCTTCTACATCTCGTTCTCGGGCATCGTCACGTTCAAGAGCGCCAGGGACCTGCAGGCGGTGGCGCGGGCGCTGCCGCTGGAGCGCATCCTGGTCGAGACGGATTCGCCCTACCTGGCGCCGGTGCCCTACCGCGGCAAGATGAACGAGCCGGGCTACGTGGCCCACGTGGCCGAATACATCGCCACGCTCAAGGACATCCCGCTGCGCGAGGTGGCCGAGCGCACCAGCGCGAATTTCTTCGACCTGTTCAAGGCCGCCAGGAGCTGACATGACGACACGCCGCACCTTCCTCGCCACGCTGGCGGCCGCCGGCGCGACCTATGCACTGTCCGGCGTCGCTGCCCTTGCGGTTGCCGACGACGCCGTCGATTTCTTCCGCGCCGTCGAGATGGACGATGCGCGTTCCGTCAAGTCGCTGCTCGGGCGCGGCGTCGATCCGAACGGCACCAGCCGCGCCGGCGAACCGGCGCTGGTGCTGGCCGTGCGCGAAGGGTCGATGCAGGTGCTGGACGTGCTGCTGGCGGCGCCGGGCATCCGCGTCGACGCCCCCGCCATGAACGGCAACACGGCCCTCATGATGGCCGCGTTCAAGGGCAACCGCCCGGCCGTCGACGCCTTGCTGGCCAAGGGCGCAGCCGTGAACCGCGAAGGCTGGACGCCGCTGCACTACGCCGCGGCGGCCGGCGACGTCGGCATCGCCGGGCTGCTCCTGCAGCGCGGGGCGCGCATCGACGCCGTGTCACCCAAGGCCAGCGGCGCCTACACGCCCCTGATGATGGCCGCGCGCGAAGGCCGCGAGGAATGCGCCGTGTTCCTGGCCGGGAAGGGCGCCGACCGGCGCCGCAAGAACGCCGAAGGCCTGGATGCCGCCCGGATCGCCGAGCGGGCCGATCACCGGAGCATTGCCGCGGCGCTGCGTTGAATCGCGTGGTGGGGCGAAGCGGGGAATTGACCCGTAAACCCCCGTTACCTCCACGCATCGTTCTAGCTATTTCCTGTAGATAATTTATCCGTGAACATAACCACGGCGCCGGCGAGATCGCAGGGCACACTACAAGGAATAACATGCTGAACGAACGCGAAATCGAGAGCTGCTACCTCGGCCAATTCATCCCGGTCCACTACCATCACAATATGCTGATGGACGAAAACCGCATGCACAGCTTCAAGGCGGCGATCCACTACGCCGTCAAGCCGGGCGCCAGGGTGCTGGAACTGGGCGGCGGCACCGGCGTGCTGTCGTTCTTCGCGGCGCAGCAGGCGTCCAAGGTCTATTGCGTCGAGTTCAACCCGGACATGGTGCGCGAGGCGCGCAAGTTCCTGGCGCTGAACCGGAACGGCGACCGCGTCGACGTGATCCACGCCGACGCCTTCCAGTACCTGCCGCCGGAACCGGTCGACGTCGTGATCTGCGAGATGATCCACGTCGGCATGCTGCGCGAGAAGCAGGTCGAGATGATCGAGTCGTTCAAGCGCCGCTACCTGGCCCGCTTCGGCGGCCCGCTGCCGGTATTCCTGCCGGAAGCCGTGATCATGGCGGCCCAGCCGCTGCAGCAGGAATACGATTTCGAAGGCTTCCATGCACCGATCGTGCAGTTCCAGCCGACCAACGTGATCCATCCCGGCACGACCGAGCTGGCCGCGCCCGGCGTGTACGCCATCCTCGACTTCAACCAGCCGGTCGGCATGGACATCGCCTGGGAAGGCCGCTTCCTGGTCGAGAAGGGCGGCCGCCTGAACGCGCTGCGCTTCATCACCAAGAACGTGCTGTCGATCGTCGAGGAACGCGGCACCACGATCGACTGGCTGAACCACTACATGGCGCTGCCGCTGGCGCAGCCGCTGGACGTGCAGGCCGGCGACATCGTGCAGGTCTCGTTCGCCTACCGCGCGGGCGGTTCGATCCCGTCGCTGGAAGCGACGATGCGCGCCGAGCTCGTGGCCCGCTTCGAGGACGACGCGCGAGTGCCGGCCGAGACGGCCTGCGCCTGACCCGCCGCTCCACCCCGATCCGCCCCACCGCCGGCGCCCCGCGCCGGCGGGTCCCGCCCGCACCGCCCATCCCCCGTTTCGCCCCGTTCATCCCACGGCGCGACCTTTCGTCGCATCCGCATTGCCCGGCGCCCGGCGCCGCACTACATTGACGGCTCCTGTGTTCCATGTGCGAGGAGTCGACGATGCTGGGTTTCCTGCTCTGGCTGTTGCTGCTGTTCCTGTGCTGGCCGATCGCGCTGCTGGCGCTCGTCCTGTATCCGCTGGTGTGGCTGCTGTTGCTGCCGTTCCGGCTGCTCGGGATCGGCATCGAGGCCGTGTTCGAGCTGCTGCGCGCCATCGTGATGCTGCCGGCGCGCGTGCTGGGCGGGCGCTGATCGACGGCGGCAGTGTGCGGCGATTAACAGACGTGCGCAGTCCATTCGCCTATCGTGGGTCCACTGATGGCTTTCATTCGACAGCCATGCCTTGAAAGGAGTTGACAATGCGCCTGGACATCTATCGCCGAGCCGAACACGACGGCAAATTCTCCTACCTCGCCGTCCCCGAGACCCGCAACATCCCCGAAGAAGCCACCAACACCGACTGGGAAGTCGAGGCCCGCGCCGTCGAAGTCGACGACCATGCCGAACGGATCGAGGACTACGCGATCGAGAACCTGGGCGGCCAGCTGTCCGAGAAGGGCTATGCCGTGACCTCGTCGATGCATTGACGGGCGTTTTTGCTGCGGCGCGTCATGCGTCGTAGCGCCCGCACGACAAACCGCCGCACCCATGCCGGCGGCCCCGGCGACGGGGCGGCCGGCATACGGCCGTGCGGCGCGTATGGTATCCTCTCTGCCTCGATCAATTTGACCGTTGCCGCGGTGCGGCGGGTCGCCGGAGGCACAATGAAGTGGGCAATCGTCGGTTTTCTTATCCTTTCCATCCTGCACATCCACTTCCGGGGTAAGGTCCGTCTGCCGATCGGGCGCCAGCTGTTCGACCATTCGTCGTTCATGGCGCCAATCAACATCTTCATGCACCTGTTCTCGCGGGTGCCCAGCACCCCGTACCTGCCCGTGCGCGAATTCCCCGAGCTCGACGTGCTGCAGCAGAACTGGCCGGTCATCCGCGAGGAAGCGCTCCGGCTCATCGAGCTCAAGAAGATCAAGGCGTCCGAGGAAAACAACGACGCCGGCTTCAATTCCTTCTTCAAGACCGGCTGGAAGCGCTTCTACCTGAAGTGGTACGACGCCAGCCACCCGTCGGCCGAGCGCCTGTGCCCGCGCACCTACGCGCTGCTGCAGGGAATCCCGTCGGTCAAGGCGGCGATGTTCGCCGAACTGCCGCCCGGCGCCAAGCTGAACCTGCACCGCGATCCGTTCGCCGGCTCGATCCGCTACCACCTGGGCCTGGCCACGCCGAACGACGACCGCTGCTTCATCGAGGTCGACGGCGAACGCCACAGCTGGCGCGACGGCCAGGGCGTCATCTTCGACGAAACCTACCTGCACTGGGCCGAGAACACCAGCGACAGCGACCGCGTGATCCTGTTCTGCGACGTCGAGCGCCCGATGCGCTTCCGCTGGATGCAGGCCGTCAACCGCTGGCTGGGCCGCACGATGATGACGGCCGCGGCCTCGCCCAACGAGAGCGGCGACCAGATCGGCCTGGTCAGCAAGCTGTTCCGCATTTCCCACGTGATGGGCCAGTACCGCCGCCGCTACAAGGCCTGGAACAAGACCGCCTACAAGGCCACCAAGGTCGGCCTGATCGTCGCGCTGGCGGCGGCCATCTATTACCTCTGAGGCCGGGCAGGGCGTCCGGCCGGGCCGATGCGGCCGGCGCGGGACGCGTGGATGGCCGCATGGACGGCGCAAGCAGGAAGGGCCACCGCAGGGTGGCCCTTTTGTTTTTCCGGTCGCGTGGACGGCGTCAGAACGCGAACGGCATGCGCAGCATCAGCGTCACGTCCGGCGTGTCGCGGGTCAGGCCGGCGCCCACCGAGATGTTCAGCGTGCGCTTGTTGTTGATGCGGTAGGAACCGCCCAGCAGCAGGGTGCCGAGCTGCAGGCGCACCGAGCCGGGGATGATCTGGCCGTTCTGCTTCATGCGGCCGACCGAGCTGTGGTCGTAGCCGATCGAGAACGAGGCGCGTTCGTTCAGCGCCAGGCCCATGCCGATGTTGAAGCCGAACACGTCGCCGGGCTTGATCTCGCCCAGCAGTTCGCGCTCGCCGTTCAGCACGGTGCGGTAGACGTTGCCGCGCTTGAAGTTGTGGGTGTAGCTGAAGGTGCCGAAGAAGATCGCCGGATCGGACGGCATCAGCCAGGTCACGCTCGGCTGCAGCGAGTAGAAGCCGGAACCGGTCGGCAGGTCCAGCGGCAGGCCGGTACCGGTGACGTTCTGGCCCAGGCAGCGCGTCTGGCAGTCGGTGACGACCTCGAACGGGTCGCGGCCAGTGCGCGACTTGAAGCGCAGGCCGGCGATGTAGTAGGGCTTCTCGATGCCGCCGTCGTTGAGCTGGTAACGCCAGCCCAGTTCGATGTCGCCGATGCCCTTGCCGCTGGTCTCGAACGCGCGCTCGGCGGCGGTGCCGGTGAAGATCTCGCGGCTGACCGTGGAGTCGCTGCGGTACACGTAGGGAATCTTGCCCTCGACCTCGAAGCGGTTGCTGACGCCGTAGCGGAAGGTGGCGGCGCCGGTGGTCGTGTTACGCTTGACTTCGCGCACGTCCAGCAGGCCGATCAGCAGTGCCGGGATCACGGTATAGCCCACCAGCGCGACGCGGTTGCTGGACGAATAGCCGTACTGCACCGAGGGTTCGAACACGAGGCGGTTGCGCGGGGTCAGCACGCCGGGCGTCTCGAAGATCGGCGCCACTTCGGGCGTGCGCGCACCCTGGCCGGGCTCGGGGGCGCGACCGACCGGGCCGCCCTGGCTGGCGACGACCGGTTGCTGGGCCGGCGTGTCGCTGCTGCCGGTGACCGGCGCCGGCAGGCCCTGCTGCGGCGCGCCGCCGGCGCCGCGCAGGTTGTCCAGCGGGGCGGCCTGCGCGGCCGTGGTCGCCGGCGCGCTCGCCTGGACCGGCGCCGGGCCGGTGCCGCGCAGCCGCTCGAGCTGGCCGGCACTGGCGGGGGCGGCGTTGCTCACGCCGCTGGCGCGCAGTTGCCGCTCGAGCTCGTCGACGCGTGCGCGCTGGTCTTCCAGCTGTTGTCGCATGATTTTCAGCTGCTCCAGCAGGTCGGGGCCGGACTGGGCGCCTGCCGGGATGCAAGCGAGCGCTACGCTTGCGCCGATCACGCTGTACAGCGCTGGAATTCTTCGCATATTGTTGTTCTCCGTATGGTTCGTCACCGTCCGCTGACGGCGGTATTCAAGGCGTTCGACAGGGTGTTCTGGAAGTTCATCGTCTGCAGCATGCCGCGCGCCTCGACGCTGGCGTTAATGATAGTCGCATTATTGATGAGCTGGTTGTTCAGACTGTTCTGGATCACGGTCCCGCCCAGCGCGGAGGGGCCGAAATCGACGCCGACGGCGCCGCCGCCGTTCTGGATGATGCGCAACTGGGTGGCCGCGTCGGCCGACAGGTGCGTGCGGCCGGCGGCCAGGCTGCCCAGGTCGCCGAAGTCGATGCGGCTGGTGTCGGCGACGTTGCCGTTGATGGTCACGATGCGTTCCAGGCCCAGCGAAACGGCGAGGCCGGTGTCGGTGGTGAAGCCGCCGCGGTAGGCGTCGAGGTCGCCCGGCGCGACCGCGTTGGCGCTGGCGAACGGGTCGTCCTGCGGTTCCGCCAGGCCCTGGCAGGCGATCGCGGCGCCGGCGAGGGCGCAGGCGATCCGGATGGGTAGGCGCATGCTGTCTCCTGTTAGAAGTCGCCGGGGCCGAACTTCGGCAGGCTGGAAAGGTCGAAGCCCATGCGACTGACGGCGTCGGCCAGCGGCGCGCGCGGCGCGGCGCGCCAGTCCGACGTCAGGTTGAACTGGGGCCGGGTCGGCGATTCGTGGATCACGAACAGCAGCCGCGTCGGCCAGATCTCTTCGAAGTGCTGCTGCGTCATCGCGCGCGTGCCGGTGGACGGGTCGCCGATCAGGACGCGGCCGTCGTCGGCCCCCTTGACCACGACGAAGTGGTTGTAGCCCTTCTCGGACACCAGCACGATGGCCGGCAGCTTGGCGTCGATCAGTTTTTGCAGCGGCTGGCGGAAACCGTCGGACTTGAAGCCGATGGTGGCCAGGTATTTCTGCATGTCGAGCAGCGAAAAGCCTTCCTTGCGGATCTTGGCGCGGTCGCCGTGTTCCCACATCGACTGGAAAGCGGTGGTCTCGCTGATCGGATAACCGTAGTGATTGCTCAGCAGGGTGGCCAGCGCGGCGGAGCCGCAGCTGAAGTCGTACTGCTGGCGGATCGTGGAAATGAAGCGGAGTTCCTTCAGGCTGTGCACGGGCACGTTGTAGCGGGCATTGCCGGCGAGCGACAGGTCCGCCGCCGAGGCGGCGGAGCCCAGGAGTGCGCACAGCAGGATCAGTGCGCGTGGTTTCATTTGAACTGCAGGTTGATGATGGTGGCGTTCTGGATCAGGACGTTGGCGCCGCTGTTCTGGATGACCACCGGAATCCCGGACATGTTGGCGAACGAACCGGAATCGATGGTGTTCGATCCGGTGACGACGTTGGTCGCGCTGTTGTTCGCCACGTTGCCGTCCAGCTTCATGTCGTTGTGGGTGTCCGTGCCACCACGCTGCTGCTCGAGGTAAGCGGCGTCCGCGGCCGGGACCGACCCCGGCTGCCCCTGCGCGGCGGGCGCGGCGGCGCTGATCGCATGCGCGGGCGTGAACAGGGACCGGGCGGCCGCCGTGCGGGCGTCGACGGTCTCGTCCGAACCGGCCCAGGCTGCCGATGCGAGCGCCGCGAGCGCAGCGACGCTGCAGGCGCGGACGACGAATTTCTGAGTAACGTAACGGTGCATGTTCTACCCCTGAATTGCGACGACGGAAAACTGCCGCGCCCGCAGGCGCGGCAGTCCGAGGCGATTACTGGCCCACCGACATGTTGCTCTGGACGTTCACGCTCTGCTGCACCAGGGAGGAGATGCCGCTGTTCTGGCTCACCACGGTGATGCCGGCTGCGCCCGCGCCCACGCCGCTCATGCTGTTGGACATGTTGAACGAACCGGCGTTGACCGAGTTCGAACCGCCATTGCCGCCCATGCCGTCGCCGCCCATGCCGCCGACGCCGTAGCCAGCGGTGATCGAGGCCAGCGAACCGCCGTTGCCGCCGGTCGAGGAGCCGCCCGCACCGCCTGCGCCGCCGGCGCCGGCCGACGAGTCACCGACCGATGCCGAGCCGGTCGTTGCCGAACCGGTGGTGGCGGCGCCGCCCGCTGCGCCCGCACCTGCGTTGGCCTGGGCCATGCCGGTCGAGCCGCCTGCGCCGCCCGCTGCGCCGTTGCCGCCGGTGCCGGCAGTGGCGGTCGCTGCCGCGCCCGCACCGCCCGCACCGCCTGCGCCGCCGCTGTTCGAGGCGCCGTTCCCGGCCGTGCCTGCCAGCGAAGCCGCTGCGCCGCCGGTGCCGCCGGTGGCTGCGCCGCCTGCCGCGCCTGCGCCGGCGGTGTTCGAGGCTGCCGCGCCCGAACCGCCTGCACCGCCGGCCGCGCCGGCTGCGCCTGCGCCGCCCATGCCGCCGGCAGCACCCGCTCCGCCTGCGCCGCCCATGCCGCCGTTGGTGGTGCCGGCCGATGCGGTGGTGGTGCCGCTGGTCGCTGCGCCGCCGGTGGCTGCGCCCGAGCCCGAGCCTGCGCCGCCGCTGGTGCCGCCGGCGCCGGTGTCGGTGCCCATCGACGGGGTGGCCGAGCCGGTGGTGGCCCAGCTGCCGCCCGAGACGTTCGACGAGCCTGCTGCGCCGCCGGTCGACGAGGCGCCGGCATTGCCTGCCGAGCCGCCGCCGCCAGCGCCGCCGCCTGCGCCGCCCAGGCCGCCGGCTGCGCCGGCACCGCCGGCACCGCCCGCTGCGCCTGCGCCGCCGAAGCCGCCGGTCGCGGCGCCGGTGGTGCCGCCTGCGCCGCCGGTGCCGGCGTACGAACCGCCGGTCGCGCCGCCGTTACCGCCCGACAGGGCGCCGGTGGAGCCGCCGTTGCCGCCCGAGGCTGCGCCGCCCGCTGCTGCCGCGCCGCCGAAGCCGCCGGTCGAGCCGGCTGCGCCGCCCATGGCACCGGCGCCGCCTGCGCCGCCCGATGCACCGGCACCGCTGGCCAGCGAGCCGGTTGCGCCGCCTGCGCCGCCCGCGCCGGCGTTGGCCGAACCGACCGATGCCGCGCCGGCGGTGGCGCCGCCGTTGGTGGCCGAGCCGCCTGCCGCGCCGGCTGCGCCGTTCGAGGCGCCGGCCGTTGCGCCGTTGCCGGCGGTGGCGGCGACCGCGCCGCCGGTACCGGCTGCGCCGGCGCCTGCGGTGCCGGCGGCGCCGTTGGCGTTACCGGTGTTCGAGGCGGCGTTGCCGATGCCCGAGATGTTGTTGTTCGACACCGAGCCGGTCAGGTTGCTGCGCGAGATGGCCGACGAGGTGTTGAAGGCGTTCGAGAAGTTCGAGGTGGCCTGGCCGCCGTTGTTGGCGGCGGTGGTGCCCACGCCCGATGCCGACGATTCGCCCGAGCTGGCGTTCTTGCCGGTGCTGTTGTCGTTGTCGCGGCTGGTCGTGGTGGTGGTGGTCGCCACGTTGCGGCCGCTCGAGTTGTCGGTGTTGGTCGTCGCGGTGCGCTGGCTGTTGTCGTTCGACGTGGTGGTCGTGGTGTTGCGGCCGCTCGAGTTGTCGCTGTTGTCGGTCGAGGTGGTCGTCGTGGTGACGTTACGGCCGCTCGAGTTGTCGGTGTTGCGGCCGCTCGAGTTGTCGGTCGACGTGGTGTTGTTGCTGTTGGTGGCGTTGTTGCTTGCCGTGGTCGCGGTGTTGGTGGTGTTGCGGCCGCTCGAGTTGTCCGTGTTACGGCCGCTCGAGTTGTCGGTGTTGGTGGTGGCGGTGTTGGTGTTGACGCTGTTGTTGCGGTTGTCGGTGCTGGTCGTGGTCGTCGTGTTGCGGCCGCTCGAGTTGTCGACGTTGCGGCCGCTCGAGTTGTCCGTCGCCGTCGTGGTCGTGGTCGCCGTGTTGTTGCTGTTGGTGGTGTTGCGACCGCTGCTGCTGTTGCTGTTGTCGGTCGCCGTCGAGTTGGTCGTGGTCGTGGCGGTGTTGTTGCTGTTGGTGGTGTTGCGGCCGCTGCTGCTGTTGCTGTTGTCGGTCGCGGTGCTGGTCGCGGTCGAGGTGTTGTTGCTGTTGGTGGTGTTACGGCCGCTGCTGCTGTTGCTGTTGTCGGTCGCGGTGTTGGTCGCGGTGTTGGTGCTGTTGTTGCTGTAGTCGGCCTGGTTGTTGGTGCTCGTGTTGGTGGTGGTGTTCGCAGTATTGGTGCTGTTGTTGTTGCCGCTGTCCGTGTTACGGGTGGTGGTCTGCTCCACCGTGCTGCCGCCGCGTGCAACGACGGAGTCGTCGGCTTGTGCGCTCAGCGAGAAGGCAAGCGTAATGGCAGTCACGAGCAAAGTCTTGTTCATTCGAGTTCCCCTCTGGGTGTTTGATGGTTGGTTGATGGCCGGCTGTTGCGCCGACGTTATCTCCTTTGCACGATCGGTGCCAGCACTACTGCAGAGTTCGGTAAGCCCTTGTTTTTGTTGACTTTGTCAGGATGGTCCTACGGGCTTGTCAGAGAAAATCCGGCACGATTTACCGAATTTATTGAAAAAGTGTTTCACTCCCGGTACAGGTGTGTCGCACTCGGTTAGCCAACGCACCCTGCAGCTGGACACCTGTGTGCCAGAGTGTTCCAGCCTTTCGCCAAATGGGGGATGACAGGGCGGAAGGGATGGGGCGGCACCGGCGCGGCGTGGCGCCGCGCCGCGTTCAGCCTCACCCTGCCTCCCGCGCATTCAATCGGTAAAATTTGAAGACATTTCCATGCCGGCGATGTCTCCATCCTTGCTTGTTACTAATATGCTATAGGCATCGCATCCGGCATGGAATTCTCTCGGAAGTGGACGATGCATGTGTAATTGCCTTTCCACGGCCGCGACGACCTGTCCGGAATGCGCCAGCCATTTCACGTTGACGTTCATCTCATTGATCAGCGTGCGACCATCATCGGTTTTGATGTATTCAATTGCCATGTCTTTGGTCTCCAGCCGGTAAATTTTCGCGGCATTGAAATTCTTTATGAATTTTGCTTTTTCTCCCCTGTTCTTATCTTCAATAATGGAGACGCCCATCTGAATCTGTTTTTCGATGACGTCGCAGACATCCTTGTATCGTCGCGCATCGTTGCCCGGGATGTCCTGGGCGTTCCCTCGTGTGTTGGAAGCAAGGAAAAGCAAGACGCCGGATGCAAAAAAAGCGAGGGAATTTTTACGGCTCAAAGGAAATTTATTTTGCATATTTCCTCATAAGAAAGGCCATGCAAGGCTGCGAGCTGGCGGTCGAAGGCATGCGCCATGACGCATTCACCAAGCGGCTTGAAGCAACGCATTTTGGTCTCGACAAGACTGCACCGATGATATCAGCCCCATGTCTTCCAGATCTTCCGGCCAAGGCGTTCTTGCGGGTCGAAATGAACCCCTTTGCTCATGCTTTTAAAGCATGCTGCTTTCGGCATCGCGATGGCGGTTCATATAGATGCCACTGCACAATCAAGTGCTGCTGCCGTCGGATGGCTGGATGCATCGACCCCCTTCGACGTCCCATCCATACAGCGTCATTTCGGTCAAGGAGTGGGTATTGCGCAGTGTGTCGATGGTCTGAAACGGCGTGAATGCGCGGCGGTGGGCACTGGTATTGAAGGCGTTGGCGTCTGCATGGCGGCAACGGGGAGCTGCGTGACGGATTCCTTCGCATGAAACGATAGCGAGAAAAGGGTTGCATGTGAGAACATGCAACCCTTTGAACGCACTTGCGGTTTTCTAGGTAGACCGCATGCCGTGCTTGCTGAGCAGCCGGTACATCGTCGTGCGCGACACGCCCAGGTCGCGCGCGGCGCGGCTGACGTTCTGGCCGCTGCGGTCCAGGCATTCGCGCAGGGCGCGGCGCTCGGTGCGCAGGCGGGTGTCGTCCAGCGCGGCCTGGGGCAGGGCGATGCCGAAGGACAGGCCCAGGTCCTCGGGCATGATCAGGCGGCCGTCCGACATCACCAGCGCGCGCCGCACGCGGTTGATCAGCTCGCGCACATTGCCGGGCCACTCGTGCTCCAGGATGGCCTCGATGGCGCGGTTCGAAAAGCCCTTCAGGCGCGGCGACTTCTCGTTGGCGTACATGTGGAAGAAATGCTCGGCCAGGGTGACCAGGTCGTCGCGCCGCTCGCGCAGCGGCGGCACCGTCACCGGCAGCACGGCCAGGCGGTAGTACAAGTCCTCGCGGAAGTCGCCGGCGGCGACGGCCTGCTGCAACTGCACGTGCGAGGCCGCGATGACGCGCACGTCGACGCGGATCTGGCGCGTGCTGCCCAGCCGGTTGATCGTCTTCTCCTGCAGGAAGCGCAGCAGGTTGGCCTGCAGGTCCTTGGGCAGGTCGCCGATCTCGTCCAGGAACAGCGTGCCGCCGTCGGCGGATTCGATCAGGCCGGCCTTGCCGCGCGTGGCGCCGGTGAAGGCGCCGCGTTCGTAGCCGAACAGCTCGGAGTGGATCAGGCTCGGGGCGATGGCGCCGCAGTTGATCGGCACGAACGGGCCGTGCGCCCGGTCCGACTGCGCGTGCACGGCCTGCGCCGTGAGTTCCTTGCCGCTGCCGCTTTCGCCCCAGATCAGCACCGGCGCCGCCACCTTGGCCACGCGTTCCACCTGGGCGCGCAGGCGCACGATGGCGTCGCAGTTGCCGATCAGCGGCGAGTCGCCGGCGGCCGTGGGTGCATGTGGCCGGCGCAGCATGGCCCAGCCGTGCGCATGGCCCAGCGTGTGCGACAGGCGCAGCGGGTCGACCGGCAGCGTGTGGTAGTCGCACAGGTGTTCCACCACCAGGTCGCGGCAGGGCGCGAATTCGAGGTCGCGCCGGCTGAACACGCCGACCCACTGCATCTCGCCGTGGCGGCGCAGGAAGGTGTCGATGTCGGCCGGCCGCTGCTGTTCGCGATCGTGCACCAGCAGGCCGACCAGGTAGCGGTTGCCGCGCAGCTCGCGCCCGGCTTCGCCGAGGCTCGAGACGCAGCGGATATCCCAGTCATGCATCGCCTCTCCCAGCAGGGCGGTCGTATCCGTTGACTGGGGGGCAATGCACAGCAGGCGTTTTTGAGTCATCCATCCTCCATCGGGCAGGCAGCCGGCGGCGCGTGCGCAGGCAGACCGCGGCGCGACCGGCACTGTAAACATGGTAATTGTAACTAAACGTAAAAACGATGGCGTTCTCTAGCCACTTGGCAATTTTGTAACTTTATTGAAAAAGTTGAAACATTATGCCTTGAGTAACGATTTCGTGTCGTCCGCTACGGGACACCGACAATCGTCGCCCAAATAGAGGGAAATTGCGTGGATTGGACGGCATGTCCGGCGCCACGTGGCGGCGCCGGCACGGTGCGAAAAAGGCGGGGGTGTGAAACGGACCTACTGGACGCGGCGGACCTTGGGCGAGCTGTTGATCCCGTCGAATTCCATGAACATCGTCCCGAAGAGGTTGCGCACGATGCGCACCTTCGGCTTGCTGACGCGCGGCAGCGTTTCCGAGCTGCCGTCGACCACTTTCCACACCTGGCCGTTTGCCAGCGTGAAGCGGGTATTCGGACCCCAGCCTTCGAAATCGCCGGCGAGGGTGCTCTCGATGCGTTTCGGCGCTTCCGGCCGGCGCACGTTCTCGAGGCCGAAACTCTGTTCCGGCGCGGCTGCGGCGGCTGCAGCGGCGGGGACAGGGGCGGCGGCCGGCGCGGCCGCGGCGATGCCGCCGACGGCAGCGGTGGCGGGAATGGCATCGTAGCAGGCGAGGCGGGCGCCGGCGTCGGCCAGCTTGCGGCAGCCCAGGATGGCGGCGTCGTCGGCGCGCGCGACGCCCGTGCTGCCCAGCAGGGCCAGCGCGAGCGGCAGGAGGTGCGGAAGTTTCATCGTGTCCTTTCCAGAAATGACCACGGGCGCGGCCACGCCGCCCCGTCGATTTTCAACCAGGCAAGATTATAGCCGTCGCGCCGCCGGCGGGGGGCGGCGCCTCAGGCGCGCGGGCGCTGGCGGTGGAACACCAAGGGGCTGTAGGGAATCGCCGACGGCGGCGGCGAGGCCAGGATGCCCGGCTTCATCGCGCCGACGACGTGCATCTCGCAGGGCTTGCAATCGAAGCGCAGCGTGTAGCGCTCGTCGCCGCTGACCAGCGTCATCGGCTCGGCGCGCACCTGGCCCTGCACCCCCTGCACGCCCTTGGCCTGCTTCGGGCACAGGTTGAACGAGAAGCGCAGGCAATGCTTGGTGATCATCAGCGAGACCTCGCCGGCTTCCTCGTGCGCCTCGTAGGCGGCCGCGATCAGCTGCACGCCGTGCTTCGTGTAGAACGCCCGGGCCTTCTCGTTGTAGACGTTGGCCAGGTAGCTGAGCTGGGTGTCGGGATACTGCGGGGCGGGCTCGGCGGCGCGCGCGCGCTGCGGACGCTGCCATGCGGCCAGGCGCGCCGCTTCCTGGGCGGCGACGGCGTCGCGGCGCAGGCCGTTGATGACGCTGGACGGCACGAACCAGGGCTGCGACAGCTGCAGTGTCACCGAGCGGGCAGCGAACATCGTGTTGCCGAGCTTGCCCAGGCTGGTGCGCAGGCCCGCCAGCGCCTGTTCGGCCTGCTGGGCCGGCTGCAGCGCGACGGCCGCGGCGGTCGTGGTGGCGATGCCGTCCTCGTCGGTGACCGTCAGGCGCAGGCCGCCGTCCACGTCTTCCAGCAGCAGGTCGACGACGACGCGGCGCTCGGCCGATTTCTTGTTCAGCGCCGCTTCCCACTGGTGGTCGCGGTTGCGGCTGAGTACCGTGCCGACCTTCAGGCCCGGCAGGCTCGACAGCGGCTCGTTGGGGAACACGCGCCAGCGCTGGCCCTCGGCGTCCTCGCCCAGCTTCTGCACGGTATTGGCCTGGATGCCG
The DNA here is from genome assembly GCF_913773735.1 of uncultured Massilia sp. Taxonomy (GTDB): domain Bacteria; phylum Pseudomonadota; class Gammaproteobacteria; order Burkholderiales; family Burkholderiaceae_D; genus Telluria. The sequence goes on along the minus strand of NZ_CAJYEB010000035.1, from coordinate 183,640 downwards.
ACCGTCTCGCGCTTGTGCATGTAGTTCAGGCCGTCGCCGTTGGCCATCGGCGCCTGGGTGACCAGGTCGAAGTTGTCGCCGCCGAGGCGGACGATGGTGCCGAGTTCGACGCCGACGTATTTCGGCGAATCGAAGGCGCCGATGGTCTGCTGGCGGCCCTGGGCGAAGTAGTCGGTATGGCCGCGGTGGAAGTTCTTGTCGACGTCCGGCGTGAACAGGATCTCGGTGCGGCCGCTGGCGGCGCGCGCCAGTTCCGGACGGCGTTCCAGCAGCGCGTCGAGCAGCAGGCGGTAGTGCGCCGTGATGTTCTTCACGTAGCCCATGTCCTTGTAGCGGCCTTCGATCTTGAACGAGCGGATGCCAGCGTCGACCAGCGCTTCCAGGTTGCGGCTCTGGTCGTTGTCCTTCATCGACAGCAGGTGTTTTTCGTAGGCGACCACGCGGCCCTGGCCGTCCGACAGCGTGTAGGGCAGGCGGCAGGCCTGGGAGCAGTCGCCGCGGTTGGCGCTGCGGCCGGTGTCGGCGTGCGAAATGTAGCACTGGCCGGAAAACGCCACGCACAGGGCGCCGTGCACGAAGTACTCGAGCGGCGTGTCGACCTCGGCGCGGATCTTGCGGATCTGCTCGACGGTCAGTTCGCGTGCCAGCACCAGCTGGGAAAAGCCGACCTGGCCCAGGAACTTCGCCTTCTCGGCCGTGCGGATGTCGCACTGGGTGCTGGCGTGCAGCTGGATCGGCGGCAGGTCCATCTCCAGCAGGCCCATGTCCTGGATGATCAGCGCGTCGACGCCGGCCTCGTACAGCTGCCAGATCTGCTTGCGCGCCGTTTCCAGTTCGGCGTCGTGGAGGATCGTGTTCATCGTCACGAAGATGCGCGCGCGGTAGCGGTGCGCGAAGTCGACCAGGGCGCCGATGTCTTCCAGGGTATTGCTGGCATTGTGGCGCGCCCCGAAGGCCGGGCCGCCGATGTAGACGGCGTCGGCGCCGTGCAGGATCGCCTCGCGGCCGATCTCGGCGGTTTTGGCGGGCGACAGCAGTTCGAGCTCGTGGGGGAGGAGGGACATGGCGGATTCCTGGCAAACGAAGGCGGAAATTATAGCCATATCAATGGTTTATGTCACCGGGCCGGTGGCGCCGGCGAGCCGGCGTCGATTGGCGTTGCGGCAATAATTTCCTTTGGTTATTATAAAGAGGCAATTCTTGTCCGCCTGTCATCGGCGACTTGGCTTTCCTTGCGAGCCCAATCAAATTGCCGGCAATTTTCATTGCGTTCGCAATTTTCCGCTACTGGCCCTCGCCAAGCTAGTTACGATCGCGTAGTAAAACGTTTAACCGCCTGGATTGCGCCGCTCCGACCTGCCTTCCCGTACGGCGAACTACCAGTCCGTGACGCGTCACGCAAAATGTGAGGCTACTTCCGTCGACGCTGCGGGCTGCGGGTCGCGGTGCTCAACGAAGCGTCCTCCTTGCCAAGTCGTCCCGTTCCATCCGCCGGCGCCCATGGCGTCAAAAGGCACAGGAAATGTCACCGGCATAACTTGTCTCGTAAATGCATCAAATCGTCGCAAGCTGCTGTGCGGGTCACTTTTGCTGTGTTACTCTGCGGCAAAATATCCCTGATGCATTTGTACGAATGCCCTTCAAACCCGCCCTCCCACTGCCCCGCGGCCTGGCCGGCTACATGGCCCTGGCGTTCTCGCTGTTGTCGATCGTGCTCACCTTCGTGATCGTGAAGGTGGTCGAGCACAAGGCGACCGAGCACGTCGAGGAAACCATCGGCCGCGGCCTGGCCGAACTCGCGCTGCAGACGTCCGACAAGCTGGACCGTGGCATGTACGAGCGCTTCCGCGAGGTCGGGCTGCTGGCCCGGCGCGCCGAGCTCGGCGACGACACCCGCCCGCTCGCGACGCGGCGCGCCATGCTTACCGACGTCCTGAGCAGCTACCGCTACTACGGCTGGCTGGGCCTGGCCGGCCTGGACGGCAAGGTCCGGGTGTCCGCCAAGGGCTTGCTGGAAGGCGCCGACGTCTCGCAGCGCCCCTGGTTCAGCCAGGCGATGCGCGGCCACCACGTCGGCGACGTCCATGAGGCATTGCTGTTGGCCAAGCTATTGCAGGAGGAGGGCGACGAACCGATGCGCTTCGTCGACGTCGCCTTCCCGTACCGCGGGCCGGACGGGCAGGTCGCGGGCGTGCTCGGCGCCCACCTGTCCTGGGCCTGGGCGCGCGACGTGCAGGAATCCATCATCGCCCCGCTCGAGGCGAGCCGCCAGGTCGAGGCGATGATCGTCAGCGCCACCGGGGTCGTGCTGCTCGGCCCTGCCGAGGTACAGGGCAAGCGGCTGCCGAACGCGCTGCTGGCCGTCGGCGACCCGCGCCGCCCCACCTGGCGCCAGCAGACCTGGCCCGGCGGGACCAGGTACCTCGTCGGCATCAGCCGCTCGAAGGGCTATGGCGAATATCCCGGCCTGGGCTGGAGCGTCGTGGTGCGCCAGAAGGTCGATACCGCGCTGGTCCCGATCACGCTGCTGCGCCACTACGCGCTGGCCAGCGGCATCGCCCTGGCGCTGCTGTTCTCCGTGGCCGGCGCCATCCTGGCGCGCTGGATCACCGGCCCGCTCAAGCGCCTGGCGCGTTCGGCGCACGACCTGCGCGCGGGCGGCACCCGCCCGATCGAGGGCGGCGCCAGCAGCTACGAGGAAGTGCGCGACCTGGCGGCCTCGCTCAACGGCCTGGTGTCCGACCTGGTGCGCCAGCGGGTCGAGCTCGAGCAGCTGAACACCACGCTCGAGCGCCGCGTCGACGCGCGCACCAACGAACTGGCCGAGGCGCTGGCCCAGGTGCAGGCCAACGAGCAGCGCATCCACACGATCATCGACACGGCCCAGGAGGCCTTCATCGGCGTCGACCTCGACGGCCGCATCGTCGACTGGAACACCCAGGCGCGCGCCATGTTCGGCTGGAGCCGCGGCGAGGCGCTCGGCAAGCCGGTGGCGCTGACCGTGCCCGAGCGTTTCCGCTACAGCGTCGAGAAGTCGCTGGCGCGTTTCCGCGAAAGCGGCGAACTCGGCCTGCTGGGCAAGCGCGTCGAGCGCGTGGTCAGCGACCGCAACGGCAACGAGATCCCGATCGAGATGACCGTCGGGCTGGTCGCCAACGGCAGCCGGCCGTTCTTCAGCGTATTCTTGCATGACATTTCCATGAGGAAAAAGGTCGAGCAGATGAAGAACGAGTTCATCGCCACCGCCTCGCATGAACTGCGCACGCCGCTGACGTCGATGCGCGTGTCGCTGTCGCTGCTGGCCCAGGGCACGGTGGCGGTGCTGGAACCGGAAGCGCAGGAACTGGCCGACATCGCGCACCGCCATTGCGAGCGCCTGGTGCGGCTGGTCAACGACATGCTGGACATCCAGAAGATCGAGGCGGGCGGCCTGCAGCTGGACCGGCGCCGCGAAGACCTGGCGGCGCTGGTCGAGGAAGCGATCTCGGCCATGCGAGGCTTCGCCCTGCCGCGCCGCATCGTCCTGGAGCGCGAATGCCTGGCGGGCTGCGCCGGCCTGGAAGCCGAGGTCGACCGGGACCGCCTGCTGCAGGTGCTGACGAACCTGCTGTCCAACGCGATCAAGTTTGCGCCGGAAGGCAGCCGCGTGGCCGTGCGCATCGGGCGCCACCGCGGCAGCCACGGCGACGGCATCCGCCTGTCGGTCGTCGACCACGGCAGCGGCATCCCGGCGCATTTCCGGGATCGCATCTTCCAGCGCTTCGCCCAGGCCGGCAGCGCCGGCGGCAGCGGTCTCGGCCTGTCGATCTGCAAGGGCATCGTCGAGGAGCATGGCGGCACCCTGTCGTTCACCAGCGCGGAGGGCCGCGGTACCAGCTTCCACGTCGACCTGCCGGACGGGCAGGCGGCGCCGGCCGGCGTGCCGGACGGGGGGCCGCTCGTCGACGCGGGGCGCTAGGGCCTGTCGTGGCACGCCGCAAGGTTCGCCACGGACGAGTCCTTTGCGTCGTCCTCAGCACCCTTGCCTGAGGAATCAGGGGCGCGCCAACTCTGGCAGTTGAGCGATCTGCCCAGCGCGCAACATGAAGACCGTCTGGCGTCCAGCCCAGGCAGGTCCGCGCTGTCCGCTTCGGCCGCACTCGAACGATCGGCCACCACGCGCCGTCAGTCCATGCCACCCGCCGCGCCGCGCTCGCGCCGTCGCCACGCCACCGGCGCCAGGCCATGGCGTTCCCTGAATGCCGTTGAGAAATTGCGTGCGTTCTGGAAGCCCACCAGCTGGGCGATGTCGTTGACGTCCATCTCCGTTTCCCGCAGCAACTGTTCGGCGCGCAGGTGGCGTCGCTCGCGCACGTAGTCGAATACGCTGCTGCCGAGGCGCGCGCGGAACAGGGCGTTCAGGCGTTCGCGGTAGGTGCCGGCCGCGCGCGCGATGTCGGCCAGCGCCGGCAGGTTGGCGAGATTGGCGTCGATCAGGCGGCGCGCGGCCGTCACCACCAGCGCGTCGAGGTCGCCCGGCGCCGGGGTCGGGATCGACGGCGGCACCGGAAGCGGACCGGGCGGCGCGGCGCGCGGCACCAGCCCCAGGTGCACGCGTATGCGCGCCAGCAATTCGTCGTCGTCGTAGGGCGCGCTGAGGAAGTCGACGGCGCCCAGCGTGAGCCCGGCCACCCGTTCGCGCGGTCCGGTGTCGGCGCCGACCAGGATCAGGGGGATCGGCGCCGTCGCCGGGTCCGCCTTGAGCAGGCGGCAGCAGGCATAGCCGTCCATGTCCGGCAACCGGATATCGGCGACGATCAGGTGCGGCTCGTCCAGCACGGCCAGGCGCACGCCCTGCGCGCCGCCGGCGGCGCCGGTGACGCCGTAGCCGGCACGCCGCAGCAGGCCGGCGAGGCGCGTGCGCACCGGCTCGTCCGGGTCGATCAGCAGCAGGCGGATGGCGTGCCGGAGGTGGGGCATGGCTTGTTGACGCGGTAGCGTTGTGGCGATGCAGCGATCTTAGCGGTTTTTTCGAGATTTCGCATCTGGAAGAGGCTTTGTCTCCCCTGGAAGATGTTTCATATTTGCAGTATTTTCCGGATTTTGCGATAGTTGTCTCACAGCAAGACACCAGCGCACATTCATAAGGAGAATCAAGCATGTTGAAATCGAAGTCGTCCCTCGCCGTCCTGGGTTTGATCGGCGCCATGGCCGCCCCCTTCAGCGCCCAAGCGGCCAGCAAGATCGCGACGTTCGACGTCAGCATGAAGATTGTCGCAGACTGCACGATCGGCGCCAACGGCATGGACTTCGGCCAGAACCAGGGCGTGATCACCGCCGCCGTGTCGGCCAACTCCACCATCAACGTCACCTGCACCAATACCACGCCGTACAACATCGGCCTGAACGCCGGCACCGGCGCCGGCTCGAGCGGCACCACCCGGTACATGGCCGGTACCGGCGCCAACGCCGGCACCGTCAAGTTCAACCTGTACCAGGCCCCGGGCGCCACCCTGTGGGGCAATACCCAGGGCACGGACACGGTGTCGGGCATTGGAAACGGCAACGCGCAGACGCTGACCGTGTACGGCGAAATCCCGGTCCAGTCCACGCCGGCCCCGGACAGCTACAAGTCCACCGTCACCGCCACGATTTCGTTCTGATGCACGTTCCCATGCGCGTCCCGATGCCAGCCACCGTGCGCCGTCTCTGCGCCTTCCAGTCGCGCTTGCCCGGCGCCGCCGCACTGGCGGCGCTGCTGGCGCTGGCCGGCCCGGCCGGCGCCGCCAACCTGCAGATCTCGCCCGTCTCGATCGCCTTCCAGCCGGCCCAGGCCGCGGCCGGCATCAACCTGCAGAACTTCGGCGACACGCCGCTGTACGGCCAGGTGCGCGTCTACGCCTGGGACCAGAAGGACGGCGTCGACGTCCTGACCCCGACCACCGACGTCGTCGCCAGCCCGCCGATCATCGAAGTGGCCGCCAGCAGCACCCAGACCATCCGCCTGGTGCGCCGGCCGGGCGCCGCCGGCGCCGACGGCGCCGAGCGCAGCTACCGCATCCTGATCGACGAGATCCCGCGCGGCGACGCCGCCAGCGGCGTGGCGATCCGACTGCAATACTCGGTGCCCGTGTTCGTCGCCCCGGCCGCCGGCGTCGGCGGCGCGGTACCCGCGCCCGCGCTGGCCTGGACGCTGGTGCGCAGGAACGGCGGCGTGGCGCTGCGCGCCACCAACACCGGCACGCTGCACGCCCAGCTGGGCGCCACCCGGGTGCGCACCGCGTCCGGCCGGGAGGTCGAACTCAGCAAGGGCCTGCTCGGCTATGCGCTGGCCGGCCGCACGCGCGAATGGCAGCTGGCCCAGGACAAGGCCGCGCTCCTCGAGGGCGAGTCGGGCATCGTCACCACGGTGAATACGCGCGAGCAGACGTTCCCGCTGGCGCCGGCCGGCGACTGAGCCGTCCGGGCGATGCGATTCCCGAGGCGCCGGGCACGCTGGATGGCGGCCCTCCTGCTGGCGGCATCCTGCGCCGCGCATGGCGCGGCGGGACCTGCCGCGTCCGCCGCCCCCGATTCGCCCGCCGCTCCCGCCGCTCCCGCCGCGGCCCCGGACGCCATTCCCCAGCCGCCCGCCCAGGTGGAGCTCTACCTCGAAGTCAGCCTCAACGGCGAGGAGACGGGCGCCGTCCTGCCGTTCGTCCAGGGGCCGCGCGGCCTGCGCAGCAGCGTCGCCAATTTGGCCGAGCTGGGCCTGGACGCCGCCCTGTTCGGCGTGGCCGGGCAGGACGCGTTCGACCTCGACGGCATTCCCGGCCTGCACTATGCCTACGACGAGCGCCGCCAGCGCCTCGACCTGCGGCTCGACGACGCGCTGCGGCGCCCGCAGGAACTGCGCGCGCGCGCCTTGCCGCGCAGCGCGCCGCCCGCCGCCGACGGCGGCCGCGGCCTGCTGCTGAACTACAGCCTGCATGCCCAGCGCGGCGTCGGCACGGCGCTGAACGCGGTGACGGAGCTGCGCTGGTTCGACCGCTACGGTGTCCTGAGCACGACCGGCGCCGCCGTGCTGCGCGGCACCGACCGCGGCTACGTCCGCTACGACACGACCTGGACCCGTGCCGACCCCGCCACCCTCAGCACGCTCGAGATCGGCGACGTCATCACCGCGTCGCTGAGCTGGTCGCGCTCGCTGCGCATCGGCGGCGTCCAGTGGCGCCGCAACTTCGGGCTGCGTCCGGACCTGCTGACCTATCCGGTGGCCAGCTACGGCGGCTCGGCCGTCGTGCCCAGCAGCGTCAGCCTGTACGTGAACGGCATCCGCCAGTTCCAGGCCGACGTCGGCGGCGGTCCGTTCCAGCTGCGCGACATCGCCGGCCTGAACGGCGCCGGCCAGGCCACGGTGGTCACCGAGGATGCGCTGGGCCGCGTGGTCAGCGCGACGCTGCCGCTGTACGTCGACACCCGCCTGCTCGAGACCGGCCTGACCGACTACGCCGTGGCACTGGGCGCGCCGCGCCGGGCCTACGGCGCCGCATCGTTCTCGTACGCGCCCACGCCGGTGGCCAGCGCCTCCGTGCGCCACGGCGCCAGCGACGTGCTGACGCTGGAAGGCCATGGCGAGGCCGGCGGGGGCCTGGCCAACCTGGGCGCCGGCCTGTTGCTGCGCCTGGGCCAGGCGGGCGTCGCCAGCGCGTCGCTGGCCGGCAGCGCCGGGCGCCTGCGCGGCGCCCAGGCCGCCATCGGCTACCAGTACATCGCGTCCCGCTTCGCCATCGACGCCGAGCGCCAGCGCGCCAGTGCCGGCTACGGCGACCTGGGCGCCGGCGCCGGCGCGCCCACGGTGCGCGCCAGCGACCGCCTGAACCTGAGCGTGGCGCTGGCGGGCGGGCGCAGCGCCGGCTTCGGCCTGATCAACTACAAGGTGGCCGGCGAACCGGCCGCGCGCATCGTCTCGCTGTCGCTGTCCAGCCACCTGGCCTGGGGCATGCACCTGACGGTCAGCGCCTACCGCGACCTGCGCCGCCCGGACGCGCGCGGCCTGCAGGCCTCGCTCAGCATCCCGCTGGGCGAGCGCGCCGCGGGCAGCGCCACGTTCGGCAGCCAGAACGGCCAGCGCCTGGCGGCCGCGACGGCGTCGTCGGCGCCGGATTTCGGCGGCGGCTTCGGCTGGAACGTGCAGGCCGGCCGCTTCGGCGACCAGCGCTACGACCAGGCCCAGCTGCTGTACCTGGGCAGCGCCGGCCAGCTCGGCATGACCACCCAGAGCGCGGGCACGGCGCGCGCCACCACCATCGACGCCAGCGGGGCGCTGGTGGCGATGGACGGCGCCTTCCTCCCCGCGCGCCACGTCGGGCGCGGCTTCGCGCTGGTGGCGACCGGCATGGCCGACGTGCCGGTGCTGCAGGAAAACCGCGTGATCGGACGGACCGACGGCGCCGGGCGCCTGCTGGTGCCGGACCTGATGCCGTACACGAGCAACGAGATCGCCATCGACGTCAGCGCGCTTCCGGCCGACGTGCGCGTGCCCAGCGTGCGCCAGGCCGTGGTGCCGCGCCAGTCGTCCGGCGTGCTGGCGCGCTTCGCGCTGGAACGCTACGCCGCCGCCAGCGTCATCCTGCACGACGCCGACGGCAATCCGCTGCCGGTGGGGACGCCGGTGCGCGTCGACGGCGGGACGGCGACCGTGGTCGGCTACGACGGCGTGGTGTTCGTCGACGGCGTGACGGCGCGCACCACGCTGACGGCGGGGGAGGGCGCGCGCGCCTGCACCGTGCACGTCGCGCCGGAGCCCGGCGCCGGCGCCGGCGGCGCGCTGCCGGTGATCGGCCCGCTGGTATGTCATCCAAAGGAAAAACCATGAAAACGACAGCCTTCCTCGTTCCCCTCCTGCTGGCCCTGTGGCTGCTGGCGCCGCCGGCGGCGCGCGCCGACACCTGCGGCGCGGCAATGACCGATGTGGTGTTCAGCAACGTCAACCCGATCGCCGGGACGGACGTCTATGCCAGCGGCACGCTGACCGTGACCTGCAGCTTTTCCGTGCTGTCGCCGAACACGCTGCTGCCGACGCTGTCCGTGTGCGTGTCGCTGGGCGGCGCCGGCGGCGCCTGGCGCACGATGAGCAGCGGCAGCGCGACGCTGCCCTTCAACCTGTACACCGACAGCAGTTATACGGCGGCCGCCATCTGGGGTTCGGCGGCGGTGCCCGGCACGGCCCAGTTCTCCTTCAGCGGCGGCGGGCTGCTGGGCATCGGTTCGGGCAGCAAGAGCTGGCAGGTGTACGGCAAGATTCCCGGCAGCGCGATCAGGACGGTGCCGACCAGCGGCGGCGCCGATACCACCTATGTGGCCGACTTCAGCGGCCGCGGCGTGATCCAGTACGCGTTCGGCGGCCTGGCCACGCCGTCGTGCACGACCGGCAGCAGCGCGGCCTTCTCGTTCCAGGCCCGCGCCACCGTCGTCAACGACTGCCAGATCAGCGTCGGCCAGCTGTCGTTCGGCACGTCGAAGGTCTTGAACGCCGCCGTGCGCGCGAGCACCACGATGAGCGTGCTGTGCACGGCCGGCAAGCCCTACCAGGTGTCGTTGAGCGCCGGCAACTACGGCAGCGGCGGGGCGCGCCGGATGCGTAATGCGGCGACCGGGGAGACGGTCGGCTACCAGCTGTCCAGCAGCTACGACGGCAGCCAGTGGGGCGACGGCGGCGGCGGCGGCGGGGTGCCGCTGGGCGGCACCGGCACCGGCGCGGCGCAGGCGATCACGGTGTATGGACGGGTCAGCCCGCAGGCGACGCCGTCGCCGGGCGACTACACGGATACGGTGACCGCGACCCTGTATTTCTGACGCTGCGCGCCGGCGCTCAGAACCACACCGTCAGCGCCGCCGGCGCATCGGCGTCGCGCGCGGGCTCGGTGCGGTGCGGCGCCGTCGCAGACGTCGGGGCGGCGGCGCCGTCCTGCACCTGGTAGGGCGTGCGGTACTGGCAGCGCACCTCGGCATCCCGGGCCGATGGAACGGAGCGGGCCTGGCCGGCCGCGGCGTCGGCGGGCGGCGCGGTGCGGATCGCGCAGGATTCCTGCACGCGGAACGTGACGTCGAACGTGGCCGACGCGCGCGCGGCGTGCGCCGCCGGCGCGAGCGTCTGCAACGCCATCGCTGCCGCCATCACGTACCGCCATGTCTTCATTGTCCGCATCCCGTCGATCGACCAGTGCGCATTATCGGCCGGCGCGGGGGCGGCGGCAATCGCGCGCGCGCAGGTCCGGACGGGCGTCGCCGTTAGCGGAAACACCGACGATTACGGGATTCGCCGCTTTGGGTGCGCGCGCAAAGTAATTCTTTGGGGAAATTTATAGTTCTAAACTGCAACAACGCGACGCCGTTGCGGATTTTGCCGGATCCCCGCCGGTGCGGGACGGTCTAGAGTCTTCCTACTAAAGTGGGCCGCCCGCGCCTCGTTCAGGCGTCCAGCAGTTCGCGCGCGGTCCGCACCAGCAGGTCGGGGCTGAACGGCTTGACCACGTAGCGGTCCGCGCCCGCGGCGAGGCCGGCTTCGACGTCGCTCTGCTGGCCGCAGGCGGACAGCAGCAGCACCTTGACGCCCCCCATGTTCGCATCGGCCTTCAGGATGCGGCAGATGTCCAGGCCGCACAGTTCGGTGCCGAGCCAGACGTCCAGCACGACCAGGTCGGGCCGTTCGCTGGCCACCAGCGCCAGCGCGCCGTCCATGTCGGCGGCGGCCACCACGCGCCCCAGCTGCTTGAGCGTCAGGCGGATCAGGAGGCGCAGGTCGTCCTGGTCCTCGATCACGAGTATTTTTTTGGCGTCATCCATGGGACCGTCCGGTCGCGGGCAGGATCATCGTGACTTCGGTGCCGGCGCCCGGCGTGGAGCGCAGCTCGACGGTGCCGCCGTGGAGGTCGACGATCTCCTTGAAGATCGTCATCCCGAGGCCGCTGCCCTGCACGCTGGAACCCTTGTCGGCGCGGTAGAACGCGTCGAAGATCTGCGCCTGCTGCTCGGGCGTCATGCCGATGCCGCGGTCGCGCACGCGGATCCCCACGGCCGGCTGCGGGCCCGGCGCGGCCAGGTAGGCGCCGACGGCGATCGGCGCGTCCGGATCGGAATACTTGATGGCATTGCTGACGATGTTGGTCAGCGCCTGCTGCAGCTTCTGGGCGTCGCCGGCCAGCGTCGGCAGGTCGGGCGCGACGTCGACCGCGATGCGGTGCGCCTCGCCCAGGCCCGACAGGCCGGCCAGGGTCTGCTCGATCAGCTCGGCCACGCCCAGCGGGCGGATGTCGAGCTCGTCCTTGCCGCCGGCCTCGATGCGCGCCAGGTCGAGCAGCTGGTTGATCAGGTCGACCAGGCGGCTGGCCTGGCGGTGGATGATCTCGACCAGCTCGCGTCCGGTGGCGATGTCGAAGTCGCGCTTGAGCAGCAGCTCGGAAAAGCCGAGCACGCTCGCCATCGGGGTGCGCAGCTCGTGCGTGGCGGTGGCGAAGTACTTGCGGCGGCGCGCGTCGGTGGCGCGGTTGCGCTCGTCGGCCGCGCGCCGGCGCGAGATGTCGCGCACGATCGCGACCATGCGTTTTTCCCCGCTCAGCAGCAGGCGGTTGACGGTGAATTCGACCGGGAACAGGCTGCCGTCGGCGCGCCGGCCGATGCTCTCGTAGGGCGTGAGGTTGATCAGGCCGGTCTGTGCGCGCAGGCGTTCCGGATCGTCGGCCAGCAGCGACGGGCCGGGCCTGCCGACCAGCGCGTCGGCGCCGGCGCCGAAGATGCGCTCGGCGGCGGGATTGACCCACAGGATCGTGCCCGGCACGTCCAGCATCAGCACGCCCTCGGGGATGTGCTCGAGCAGCGCGCGCATGCCCGCCTCGCTGTCGCGCTGGCGCTGCATGGCCCAGTTCAGTTCGAAGGCCGCCACTTCGTCGGCGGCGATCTGGCCGACGTCGCGCAGTAGCTGGCGCTGTTCCTCGTCGAAGCGGCGCGGCACGCGGTCGATCACGCACAGGCTGCCCACGCGCAGGCCTTCCGGCGTCTCCAGCGGGTAGCCCGCGTAGAAGCGCACGCCCGGCTCGCCGGTCACGAAGGGATTGTCGGCGAAGCGCGCGTCGTCGAGGGTGTCCTCGACGACGAACACGTCGTCCTGGCGGATGGTGTGGTCGCAGAAGGACACCGAACGCTCGACCTGGGCGAGGTCGATGCCGATGCGGGACTTGAACCACTGGCGGTCGGCATCGATCAGCGCGAGCAGGACGATGGGGGCGTCGAACAGGCGGCGGGCCAGCCGGGTGATGCGGTCGAAACGCTCTTCAGGAGGCGTATCGAGGAGATTGAGCTCCTTCAGGACTTGCAGCCGATGCACTTCTTCTGGGTTCGTGGGTGTTCCTGGCATGGTCTCTCGTTAAGGGCATGACGTAAGCTTTCACTGAACGAAATGGCTCAAGCCGCCGGACGAAGGACCTGGTTGACCGCACGGTGCAGTTCCGCGAACGGCACCGGCTTGGAAAACACCGGGATATCTTCGGGCAAACCCATCGACTTGATCGTCGCGCGATCGAGGCCGCTGATCACGATGATCGCCATGTTCGCATAAGACTGGTCGGTGCGCAGCGTGCGGATCATCCGGAACCCGTCCATGCCCGGCATGCTGAGGTCGCTGATCAGGAGGTCGGGCCGGGTTTCGCCGATGCGGATCAGGGCCTCGAAGCCGTTGCTGGCCTTCGTGACCTCGAGCGGCAGGTCCCAGCCGGCCATTTCGAGCTCGTACAGGCGCAGCATGGTGGAGTCGTCGTCGACGAGCAGCACTTTCCTGCCGGCGTGTTCCGCCTGCCCGGCGGCCGGGGCCTGGATCGCGTGGCTGCGCTGGTCGACCAGCCGGTTGACCGAAGCCAGCGCGATGCGCCGGTGGCCGCCCGCCGTCTTCCATGCCTGCAGCACGCCGTTCTCGACCCACAGCTGCACGGTACGGTGCGATACGCCGAGCATCGTCGCTGCCTCCTTGGTGGAGCAGAAATCCGATGCGTCGTAGCTTTGCTCCCGCGCGTTTTGGCTGCTTTGCAATTTCATATTTTCCGATTTTACGTGGTCAGTTGGTGCTGTCAAGCATTATTAGATGGGGCATGCCGATCGTTCCCATCCCTTACCGCATTCCTGCGTGGTGTTTGTTACCGATGCCGTGTGGCGAGGGAATCTCAATCTTCATCACATCCCCTCCCTACATTATGTTCGCAATGTTTATTTTAAGCACTTTTTGTCCCCCGTACTCATGCTTTTCGCAAAAATAATTTCAAAAACTCATGGAGTTGTAAAGACGGGACAAATTCTATCGAATTATCACATGCTGCCGCTTTCATTGCTGCATGTTGACAATGTTATGCACATTGCTCAATGCTTTTTTCGTAACAAAAATTGACAGACCAATCTATCGTTTTTATCGAAAATATCGATTTATTCGATTCCGCGCTGACGCTTATTGCACCTGGACGCTGACCGTCACGCTGCCGGTCGCGCCCGGCGCCAGCGTGCCCGTGAAACGCCATTCGATCGTGCCGGCGGCGCCGGCGGCGGGCTTGGCCGCGACCGTGCAGCCCGTCAGGCCGGCCGGCAGGGCGCCGCAGGCGCTGGCCGCATAGGTGGTATAGGCCGGCGTGGCGTCGACGATCTTGAGATCGTTCAATGTCGTGGAGCCGGAATTCTGGAATGCGATCGTGTAGGTCAGCGTGGTCCCGGGCGAGGCATCGGCCTTGTCGACCGTCTTGGTCAGCTTGAAGTCGTCGCAGGCCTGGCAGATGCCCTCCACGGTGACCACGATCTCGCCGAGGCCGATGCCGAGCAGCTTGAGCAGCGGATCGGCCACGCCCGACAGCACCGGGCGGATGACGGGCGACACGGCGCCGACGATGATGGTCTTGAGCGCCGCCGTCACCGTGTCCGACAGCAGGACGCCGACGATGGCCGTGATGCCGCTGGTGCGGATCGCCAGGTTGCCGACCAGGGTGTCGGCCAGGTTGGCGACGAACACGGCGCTGGTGCCGACCGTGCGCGTCTGGGGGAAGGTGCCCGACATCGTCACGCCGGTGGCGAACGGCGCCTGGCCGATCGCGGCGCTCCTGGCTTCGATCGCGACGTTGACGCCGGCCAGCACCAGGGTGCCGATCTGGCCGTAGTCGACGTCCGCGGCGCTCAGGGTGCGGGTGCGGTTGAAGAAGACGCCGTCGGCGATGCTGCCGATGTAGGCGCTGGCCACGCCCGGGGCCACCTGCAGGGTGACGGCGCGGCTGACGGCGTCCACCGCCGACAGCGTGCCGCCGCCGCGGGCGACCTCCAGGTAGACGTCGAGCTTGCCGATGGCGACCTGGGCGCTCAGGCCGAGGTCGGTCAGCAGCTTGACGGACGGGCTCAGCGTCACCAGGTCGAGCTTCAGCTTCAGGCGGATCGCCGCCGAATGGAACGAGGAGCCGGTCGGGCCGCAGGTATAGACGGGCGGCTCGATCACCTGCGCGTACAGCGACAGGTTGTTCACGAGGCCGGCCTGGCCCAGCAGGCCGCCGGAGATGCCGACCGGGGTCGGCGTGAACAGCACGTTGCGGTGGTTGTACAGCTGGATCAGGCCCATCAGCATGTCGAGCGAATTGATCGTGTTCGCACCGAGCGTGGAGGCGTCGGCCGTGAGCTTGAGCAGGTCGCCCACGCGCACCGTGGCGCCGGCGCCGCCCAGCTGCGAGGCCAGCGCCTGCAGCGCGCTCGCCAGGCCGACGTTGGCCTCGGCCTGGGCCGCGGCGCCCAGCGCGGCGGTGACCTGCGCCAGCGTCAGGTTGCTCGACAGCGCCTGCGACGGCGACGACACGTTGGCGCTCGCCTGCAGGGCGTTGAGGAATCCCAGCGCCTTGACGTTGCCCTGGGCCAGCGCGTTCCAGTCGACGGCGTTGACCGCCAGCTGGGTGCCGAGCAGGCTGCCGAGCAGCGGGTTGAGCAGGGCGCTCCTGCCGGTGTCGACGCTGGCCAGGCGCGGGCCGGCGGTGACGCAGGCGCCGGTGGTGGTGCAGGCGGCGTGGGCGGAGGTGGCGGCGCCCAATGCCAGGGCCAGTGCCAGGGCGAGGGCCAGCAGCAGGCGGGCGAAGCGTGGGTGCAGGAAGGTCATGGCGATCGGTCCTGTTCTCGATTAGTGGGAGGCGTTCGGGGACAGCAGGTTTTCCAGCGTGCGCTCGTCGAACTTCATGCGCAGGCGGACGTACAGGCCCTTGGCGGTGGCGTTGCCCTCGGCCAGGTCGCGCTCGCGGAAGCCCAGCACGTTGTAGCCGGCCGAGACCCAGGTATTGGTGCGCAGCTGGTAGCCCGCCTCGATGCCGGCGCCGAACTGGCGGGCGCGACGCGCGCCGCTGACGAGCACCTGGCCGACCACGCCCACGTCCCAGTCCGCGCCGAGCTGGTGCGTGACGCGGGCACTGGCCAGCTGGCCGATGGCGCGGTTGGGCAGGCCGGCGGAGCGGTCCAGCGCGTGCTTGGCGGCGTAGCGGGCCGAGAACACGGTCTCGCGGGTCGGCTGCCAGTTGGCGTTGACGGCGACCGTATGCACGGCGCGCTTCATGGCGGCCAGGCCGTCGTCGCGCTCCAGCTTGTATTCGTACTTGGCCAGGCCGTTCCAGCCCAGCGTTTCCAGCGCCCGGTAGGCCACGCCGCTCTGCAGCAGTTCGTTGACGCGCATGGCATCGGTGGCGCGGCTGCGGCTGGCGGCCAGGGTGTTCTTGCCGAGGAAGCTCCAGGTCTCGCTCAGGCGGTACGCCAGGCCCAGCGTGGACAGCACGTTGTCGCTGTCCTGGGCATGGCGCAGTTCCAGGCGCGCGTTGGCGCGCAGCGCCGGGGTGCGGCTGTATTCGATCGCGCCGGCGACGGCCACGGCTTCGTTGGCGGCCGAACCGGACAGCACGCGCACGCGCTCGACGCTGGTGCTGCCGCGCACGCCGTCGGCGATCTGCCACAGGTTGCGCAGGCCGAGGGCCGCTTCGGCCTGGCGGCCGCCGGCGCCGGCGAAGCCCAGGTCGGCGCCGCGGGCACGGTATTCGGAGAACATGCGGCCATCCTTCATGTAGTCGGTATCGATGCCGAACACGGTGGCGTTGCGTTGCTGGCCGTCGTTCAGCGCATAGTTCGAGACCAGGCTGCTGATCAGTTCGTGACGGCCGTACACGCGGCTGCCGCCGGCGAAGCGGTAGTCGCCGCCGAGGGCCAGCATGCGGCGGCCGCTGTCGCGCACGTCCTGCTCGGCCTCGGCGTAGACGCCGGCCTGCGGCAGGCCCGGCACCTGGGCCGCGACCTTGGCGCGCACGCTGGTGAGGTCCGGCTGGGCCAGCACGGTGGCGGCGTCGCCGGCCGTTTCGTGGGCGCGGCGCACGCCGGCTTCGACGCGCACGCCGTTGCCGAAGGCATAGCCGGCCGAGACCTGCACGCCGTCGCGGCGCGCGCCGCTGGTGAGGTCTTCGGTGTGCAGGGCTTCGCCGGCCACGACGACCTTGTCGGTGGCCTGCCAGCGCAGGCGGGCGCCGGCCTCGACGCGGCCGCGCGGCAGGTTCGCCGACGGGTTGTCGAAGTTCAGGTCGGCGCGGCCGCCGAACACGCGCGATTCCAGCTTGCCGTCCACGCGCACCGCCTCGAAGCGGGCGGCGTTGCCGTCGATGCCGGCCCTGTCCATGCGGGCGCCTTCGACGATCACCGTGGTCTTGTCGTCCGGACGCACGGTGGCGTTCAGGCTGGCCAGCGTGGACGGGGCGGCCGGGTTGCGGTCGTCGACGTAGGCGCCGCCGATCTCGGCGAACTTGCCGACGCGGTATTGCGCGGCGACGCCGGCGGTCCAGAAGCGCGGGCTGCCCTGGTCGATCTCGTAGCTGATGCGCACCGACACCGGGTTGAGGAATTCGTCGAGGCTGGCGACCGGGGCGCGGAACAGGATGCGGCCGGTCAGCGGCTCGATGTCGTAGTCGACGTAGCGCTGTTGCGCCTTGCGCGACAGGATCACGCCGGTCTGGTTGCGGTCGCGCACGACGATCTCGATGCGCTCGCTGTTGATGACCATCACGCCGCTGCCGGTGTTGTAGGGGCCCGAGGTGCCGTTGGCGGCGATTTCCTCGACCATCTGGCGGCTGCTGTCGCGGCTGGCGAACGCGTCGACGAGCAGGTTGCCCGATTCGTAGTGCTGGCGCAGGCCGGTCAGGGCGCGGTTGTAGGCGCCAAGGTTGCGCGCCGGCGTGGCGCCCGGCGGCGTGATGTCGCCGTACATGACCCAGGACTTGTCGTGGTCGGCGCGCAGGTACAGGCGGCTGGTCGACTGGGCGTCGAAGCCGCGCTGGGCGTCGTCGCCATAGGCCGGGTAGTAGGCGTTCGGATCCAGGTCGCGGAACAGCTTCTGTTCGGACACCTTGTCGGAATCGTAGGACAGGGTCAGCAGCGTGTCCTTGGCCACCTTGCCCTTGGCGAACATCGCGGCGCGGCCGCCGATCTCGGTGTTGCCGTTCGAAACGTGGCGCAGCGCGTCCTCGAAGCCGTCGAACGCGCGTACCGGATCGGTGACGTTGCCCTTGACCCGGTTCAGGCCGATCGCGGTATCGACCACGCCGGCGGCGACCAGCGGGCGCAGGTCCGGCACGAAGGACAGCTCGGCCTGCGCCTGCACGGTGCCGCTGGCGGCGCGCACGACCACGTCGCCGGCTTCCAGCGGGGCGCGCAGGGCGAAGTCGGCGCTGCCGCCTTCGACGAAGGCCTGCAGGCCCGCTTCGCGCGGGTCGAGGTCGGCCTGCAGCCAGGCGCCGCGGGCGGCTTCCAGCGTCAGCGGGGTGCGCTCGGCGACCGGCACGCCGTGCGCGTCCTCCAGGCGCACGTGCAGCAGGGCCAGCGCGCGGCCGTCGGCGGCGACGCGGTGGTTTTCCAGTTCCAGGCGGATGCGCGCCAGGGCGCCCGGCGCCATCACGGCGATGCTGCGGCTGCCGCGGGCGTTGCCGAACTGGTCCTTCTGGCGCAGTTCGAGGGTGTTGCGGCCCGGCTGGAGGGCGACGCCGACGTATTCCCAGCTCTGCATCTGGCGGCTGGCGACGGTATTGCGCTGGCCGATGCGGCCGTCCGGCACGTCGACGCCGTTCACCGCCAGGGTGAAGGTCGAACCGGCGGTGCCTTTCACGCGCACGTTCGCCTGGGCCTGGGCCAGCACGGCGCCGTCTTCCAGGCCGACGAAGGCGAGGGTGTTGTCGAGCTGGTCGAGGGCGACGGCGGCGGCGGGCGCCGGCTGGCGCGCCGACGCCTGCGCGGCGGCCGTGGCGGCCTGGTCGGCCAGGCGCGCGGCCGCTTCCAGGGCGGCGCGGGCGGCCTGGCGGCGCGCCGCGATGGCGCCGCGCAGGTCGGCGCTGCAGCCGGCGACGGCGAAGTCGGCCTTGGCCAGCTCGCCGTCCTTGAGGTCGACGAACAGGCTGCCCGGGTCGCCGGCATTGCGCTGCGACGTGCCCTGCAGCTCGGCGCCTTCCGGCAGCGTGGCGCCGTCGAGCTTGGCGATATGGGTGCGCGGACGCACGTCGGCGAAGCTGTAGCGGCCTTCGGCGTCGGTCTGCGACCAGCTGCCGTCCTCGAGCCAGACGCGCACGCCGGCGATGCCCGGTTCGCGCGGGCCGCGCAGGCCGTCGCCGTCGCAGTCGGCGAACACGCTGCCGACGATGAAGCCTTTTTCGCTGAAGACGCCCGGCAGGACCTTGACCTTGGCCGCGGCCACGCTGCTGACCAAGGCCAGCGGCGCGCGGCTGCTGGCGACGGCGCGGTTGATGCCGTCGCCCTGCAGCGCGCCGGCGCCGATCCGCACGCGGTAGCGCAGCACGGCCACGCCGCCGGCCGGCACGGTGCCGACGTCGGCGTGCAGCCTGCCGGCGCTGCCCGACGGATCCGGACGGACGGCGCCGTCCAGGCGCAGCGTGCCCGGCTCGTAGCGGAAGCCCGCCGGCAGCGCATCGTCGACGGCCACGCCGCCGAGGTCCTGGTCGCCGCTATTGTGCACGCGGATCGTGTAGTCGACGAAGTCGGCGATCTCGGCGGTCGAGCGCGACGCCATCTTCTCGAGGTAGAGCATGCCGGGGACCGGGTCGAGCGGCAGGTCGATGCTGACGGCGCCGGTCTCGACGCTGACGGTGAACTCGCCGCCGAACGAGCCGTACAGGTGGATGTCGCGGTCGGACGGGAGCTTGCCCGGCTCGACCCTGGACGGGAAGGTGTAGTTGGTCGGCGCCACGACCTGGATCTTGTACAGGCTGGGCGCGACCAGCGGGAAGCGGTAGCTGCCGTCGCTGGCGCTGACGACGGTGCTCGGATACGGGGTGGTGCCGTCGACGTCGAACACCGCGGCCGCGCCGTTGGCGATGCCGCCGTTGCCGGCGCCGGTGACGTCGATCAGGGTGACGCGGGCGCCGGCCAGCGGCAGGCCGGTGGCGCTGTCGAACACGATGCCGCGCGGGTCGACCAGGATCGAGGTGGTGACCAAGCCCTTGCCGCAGCTGGCGACGGAGGCGACCAGCGTGTCGTCGGCCATCGCGGCGACGGCGCCTTCCTGGCTGGTGGCGCCGGCGCCCGCGCCGGACGTGCCTTTCTTGCCGCCCGCGCCGTCGTCGGCGCCCGTGGCCGCCGCCGAGGGGGCCGTGGTGCGCGCCGCCGGGGAGGCGATGCGGAAGATGCCGGTGTTCGGGCCGGTCTCGGTGGCCGGGTAGCCCTGGGTATCGCCGGTACGGCTGGACTGGATGCTGATGACGACCGTCTCGGCGCGCATCGGATCGGCGTTGCAGGCCGAGGCGGTGGCCTGCACGTAGAGCTGCATGCCGGTCATCGTGACGCGCGCGCGGGTGCGGAAGTCCGCGCCGGTGAAGTACTCGATGGTGTCGGCCATGGCGCCGGCCGGGACGGCCGCCGTCACCGTGTTCGACCGCAGCGACGCGTCGGCCCGGGCCGGATCGGCGTAGGTGACGCTGGCCGTGTTGCTGATCTGGGCGGACGCGAACGGGGCGAGCGCGGCCAGCAGGCAGGCGAGAAGCAGGCGGATGAACGGATTTTTCATGGCGGCGACGGGGTGAAGGGACGAAAGCCGCCCCGCCGCCGCCGGCGGGGGCGGCGATCGGGGCGACGCGGCGGGTGCGCGGCGGCGCTTACGGGTTGATGCGCACGCCGAACGACATCATGGTCGACTGGCCCGGGGTCAGGGTGACGGCCGAGGTGGTCAGGTTGGTGACCGGACCGGTCAGTACCGTCAGGATCGAACCCAGCGTGGCGGTGACCGGGTTGGTGCCGCCGTAGTAGGTGGTGTTCGCCGGGATGTCGTCCTTGATCTGCACTTGCGTGACGTCGGTGGTGCCGTTGTTGGTCGCCGTGATCTGGTAGCGGATGCAGGCGCCCGGCAGCGCGCTGGCGATCGGCGCGGTGCTGAAGGCGGTGTCGGCGGTGCCGTCGCACGCCGCGTCGATCGCCTGGGTCTTGACCAGCGTGACCTGGGTCGCACCGATGGCCACGGTGACGGCGTCGTGGATCGTGTCCTTCACGTTCGAGGTCGGGGACAGCGCGCGGAAGTAGACGTCGGTGGTGCCGGCGGTGGCGCCCGCGGCCGGGGTCACGTCGGCGTACACCAGGTTGCTGCCGCCGGCGGCGACGGTGCTGCTGGTGATGACGGCGCCGCTGACGTCGCGGAACACGACGGTCCAGCCGTTCGGCAGGGTGCCGGTGCCGAAGGTGTTGTTGTCCAGGCTGCTGCTCAGGTTGAACGTGTCGGCGCTGCCGCCGTTGTTGTTCAGGTACAGCACGAAGCGGGTCGGGGTGCCCGGCGCGGTGGTGTTGGTGACCTGCGCCGAGGCTTCGGCGCCGGCGCCGTGGCCCAGGGCGTTGTTGCCCGCGGCGTTGGCGGTGATGTCGACGCTCGAGCCGGTGCCGACGGTCGTGGTGTCGGCGGCGCTGGCCTTCACGGTGTTGTTGAAGACGCTGGTCGCGTTCACCGTCAGGGTGTGCTGGGCGTTGGTCTGGGCGCCGGCCGGCAGGGTGGCGACGGCGACGAACTTGAAGGTGCCGCCGATCGCCAGGCTGCCGGTGCTGGTGATCGGGGTGGCGTTGTCGGCGATGCCGTCGCCGTTGGCGTCGAGGAAGAACTGCACGCCGGCCATCGTGAATGCGCCGCTTTCCTGGGCCGACAGGGTGAAGCTGTCGGCGCCGTTGCCGGTGTTGGTGACGGTGTGGGCGTAGCTGACCGTGGTATTGGCGGCGGCCGTCTTGGCCGAGCCGGCGCTCAGGGTCACGGCGGCGACCTGCTGCACGGTGGTGACCACGGTGTTCGAGGTGGCGGTGCGCTGCGTCGACGTCGAGTCGGTATACGTCGCGGTGGCGGTATTGCTGATCTGGGTGCCGGCGGCGGTGCCGGCATGGGCGGCGCCGGTGGCGAGCAGCAGCGAAGCGATGGCGGTCAGGCGGGTTTTCATGTCGGATTCCTTTCTTGTTTGTTAATGGGGCGGACAACTTCCGCTAAAACTCGGTCAAATCAAGGTAAAAACAGGGTAAAAAGTTCAGGATCGCTTGCCGGGTTCGCCCAGGCGCATGCGCGAACTCACGGTGACGGACTGGCCGGCGCCGAGGTCGCCCAGTTCCCAGCGCAGGAAGCGGTATTCAGTGGGAGGCACGGTTTCCTGCTGGCGCCGGCCGTTGCGGACGACCTCGCGTTTCAGGGGCGGCACCGCGAAGGTGACGCCGTCGAGGCTGGCCTGCAGGCCGGCCGGGGCGGCGCTGCCTTCCAGGTAGGCCATGCCGCCTTCGGGTACCGGCAGCGTCGCCTTGACTTGCCGGGCGACCACCTTGCCGGCGTTCTGGTAGGTCACCTGGTATTCGATGACGTCGCCCGGCTGGGCCTGGGTCGTCGGGACGAGGCGCACGTCCTTGCCGCTGGCGACGACCTGGAAGGCGCGCAGCGTCACGGCGACCTGGTCGCCGTCGGCCGCGAGCGCGTGGCCGCCGGCCAGCGCCAGCATCCACAGCAGCAGGGTGGTCAGGATACGGTTGATCATTCTTGGCTCTCCGTTGGAAAAATCGGCGTTGCCGCCTGGGTTTCGAATTTGCTGGATTTGTCGAGACAGACGCAAGGTATCACTTCTACTGAGTTCCTGTAAAGAAACTTTCGAATTTCGTGATTAGTGTTGTGCGGAGGAAACGAGTGAGCCGTATGCACCCCACGTCCGTCGCGGGGTTTGCTGGCTGGACAAGATGAGAATACGGGGCGCCGGGCGGCGGGAATTCGCAGGGGGCGGGATGGCGGGTCAGGGGCACGCTGCCCCTATATTTACTGTAGGTGTTGTCCTACAGCAACGTATTTTCGAATTTTTGCTTTTTCTGTTTCTGCTGAATTTACATTAAGAAACTTTTAGGTCATCATCGGTCCGGTAGCTTCCTCGACATTCACTTTTATCGGATCGACGACACCGACCATGGACATGACCCCACCGGAAAGCCAGGCAGACCTGCAAGAAATGCGCGCCGCGTACGCGGCCCTCGACCGCGCCCAGGCCATCATCGAGTTCGGACTCGACGGCATCATCCTGCGCGCCAACGACAATTTCCTGAACCTGACCGGCTACCGCGCCGAGGAAATCGTCGGCCGCCACCATGCGATGTTCGTCGAGCGCGACGTGGCGGCGTCGCCCGAGTACGCACTGTTCTGGGAAGATCTGGCGGCCGGCAAGGTCGAGCGCGCGGAATACAAGCGCCTGGCCAAGGGCGGCCGCGACATCTGGATCAACGCGTCCTACAACCCGGTCGTGGATGGCGCCGGCCACGTTGTCAAGGTGATCAAGTTCGCCACCGACATCACGGAGCAGCGCCAGCGCGCCGTCGAGTGCGCCGGACTGGTGGAGGCGATCCGCAAGGCCCAGGCCGTCGTCGAGTTCGACATGGATGGCACCCTGATCAGCGCCAACGAGAATTTCCTCGCGCTGCTCGACTATTCGCTGGAAGACGTGTGGGGCGAGCACCACCGCGTGTTCTGCGAAGACGAGTATGCGGCCAGCGCCGCCTACCGCCGCTTCTGGCAAAAACTCAACCGCGGCGAGTTCGACAGCGGTCGCTACAAGCGCCTGGGCAACAACGGCAAGGTCGTGTGGATCCAGGCGACCTACAACCCGATCCTCGACCTGAACGGCAAGCCGGTAAAGGTCGTCAAGTTCGCCACCGACATCACCGAGCAGGTGCGCCTGGAGCAGGCGGCGGCGGCGCGCGGCGAAGCGGAACACCGCAAGGTGGGGATGCTGCTGGAACTGGTGGCGCGCGCCTCGCGCGGCGACCTGACCGGCACCGTCGCGCTGTCCGGCGACGAGCCGCTCGACCAGCTGGCGCGCGGCGTGATGGCCATGGTCGGCGACCTGCGCACCGTGATCGGCGACGTGATCGGCGCCGCCGGCAAGCTGTCCGATTCCTCGCGCACCATCGCCGAGCGCTCGAATACCGTCGCCGCCAGCGCCCAGGCGCTGGGCGCCACCGTCGAGGAGATGAACGCCTCGGTCGACGGCCTGACCGCCTCGATCGAGACCATCGCGCGCAGCACCCACGACGCCAACACGCTGGCCCAGGCCACCCACAACGAAGCCGAACTGGGCGCCAAGGCGATCGCCAAGTCGATCGAGGCGATGGGCATGATCAACCAGTCGTCGGAAGACATCGGCGAGATCGTCAAGGTGATCGGCGAGATCGCCAGCCAGACCAATATGCTGGCGTTCAACGCCGCCATCGAGGCGGCGCGCGCCGGCGAGCACGGCCTGGGCTTCTCGGTCGTGGCCGACGAGGTGCGCAAGCTGGCCGAGCGCTCGTCGCAGGCGACCAAGGAAATCTCCAAGCTGATCAACGAATCGGTGCGCCGCGTGTCGCAGGGCAGCGAGATCTCGCGCCAGGCCAGCGAGGCGTTCGACCGCATCAGCGCCGGCGTGCAGAAGACCTCGCTGGCGATCGCCGACATCTCGGCCAGCGCCAACGAGCAGTCGCTGACGGCCAAGGAAGTCAGCGTGGCGATCTCCTACATCGCCCAGGAGACCGAGCGTTCGGCCGGTTCCTGCGACAGCATCGCGCGCTCGACCGAAGGCCTGAACGAGAACGCCGAGCAGCTCAACCGCACCGTCGGCCGCTTCGCGGTCTGAACGGGGGCCGCATGGACCTGCGCGACGAACACCTCGATGCCGTGATCGCGCTGGTGCGCCAGCACACCGGCATCGCCATGAACGAAAACAAGCGCGTCCTGTTGCAGGGACGCCTGCTGCCGCGCATGCGCGCCCTGGGCCTGGCGTCCTACGACGACTACATCGCGCACCTGCGGCGCGGCGGTCCGGAGGTCGGCCCGTTCATCGATTCCGTCACCACCAACGACAGCGCGTTCTTCCGCACGCCGGCCGTCTGGTGGTACCTGAACGACGAATTCCTGGCCGACTGGCATGCCGGCCACGGCGGCGCGCCGCTGCGCATCTGGTCGGCGGCCGCCGCCACCGGGGAGGAAGCCTACTCGATGGCCATGCTGTGCCTGGAATTCCAGCGCCAGCACCCCGATTTCCGCTTCACCATCAGCGCCACCGACATCTCGAGCCAGGCGCTGGACGCCGCGCGCGGCGCCACCTACCGCGGCCGCACCGTGGAGCGCTTCGCGCTGACCCGCCCGGCGCTGTTCCGGCGCTACCTGGCCGGCGGCCCGGAGCGCTGGACCGTGGCGCCGGAGGTGCGCGCGCACGTCGCCTTCGCCACCCACAACCTGCTGGCGCCGCCGCCCCGGCGCGAGCACTTCGACCTGGTCCTGCTGCGCAACGTCCTGATCTACTTCGACGAGCAGAACCAGGAACGCATCCTGGCCCAGGTGCGCACCGCCATGCGCCCGGGCGCGCGCCTGGTGCTGGGCGAGCAGGAATCCATCACCCGCATCCGTACGCCGTTCGAATTCGAACAGGCCCACGTCTACCGCATCGCAGGAGAACCGCAATGAACGCCCACCCGATGTCCCTGCCGCCGTCGCCCGCCCTCGGCGCCGCCACGCCGTCCCATGGCGCGCGCCCGCGCCACATGCCGCGCGCCCGTCCGGACGCCGGCCACACCCGCCACGTCTGGACCGGCCAGCTCGAGGTCGCCGAGGGCGACCAGGTGCTGACGGCCTTGCTCGGCTCCTGCGTCGGCATCGGCATGGTCTGGCGCGCGCGCGGCCGCTGCGGGCTGGCGCACTGCTTCCTGCCGGACGGCGTGGGCATCGGCGGCGCCGGCGCCCGCTACGTCAGCGCGGCCGTGCCCGCGCTGCTGGCGGCGCTGGGCGTGCGCCGCGAGCACTACGCCGAGGTCGAGGTGGTGGTCGCCGGTGGCGCGCGCATGCTGCACCTGCCGGGCGGCGAGGCCGCCATCGGCCGCCGCAACATCGCCGCCGCGCACGCGCAACTGGCGGCGCGCGGCCTGAACGTGGAGTACGAGGACGTCGGCGGCAGCCACGGCCGGCGCCTGTCGATCGACTGCGACAGCCAGACCTGGTCGGTGGTGCGCGTCGGCATCGCCGAGGGAGCGCTCGCATGAACGCGCCGGCACTGTTCGAGACCCAGGCCGTGGCGGCCCTGGCCGGCGGCGACGGCGACGCCGTGCGTGCGGCGCTGGCCGCAGCGCAGGCCGCGCGCGCCGCCAAGGCCGACGCCCTGGCGCGCGCCGCCGGCACCCGCCTGTACGGCAGCTTCCACCTGGGCGGCCAGGAGTTCGCGCTGGACGCGGCCTGCATCCGCGAAGTGGTCGGCATGCCCGAGCGCATCGTGCGCCTGCCGCTGTCGCCGGCCTGCATGGAAGGCATCTTCACGCTGCGCGGCAGCGCGATCCCGATGATCAACCTGGCGCGCGTGTTCGATCCCGACGCGCCGGCGGCCGGCCCGGACCAGCGCGTGGCCATCCTCGAGCACGAGGAAGTGCTGGTCGGCCTGGTGTTCGACGCCACCGGCGAGGTGCTGCGCGTGCGCCCCGAGCAGCACAGCGCGCTGGCCTGGCGCGAGGGCGCCGCCCGCGTGCTGTCCGGCGCGCTGACGCTGGAGCAGGGCGCGCGCCTGGTGCAGCTGCTCGACGCGGATGCGCTGATCCGCATCGACAACGTGCCCCAGGTGCGGGCCCAGAGCGCCGCCCGCGACGCCGAGCGCCTGCGCTTCCTGCGCCGCGCCCAGGGCCGCAAGGCGCTGTCGTTCCGCGCCGGCGGCATGGCCTTCGCCATGGCCATCGACGCGGTGCAGGAAATCATCCGCGTGCCCGCGCTGCGCTCGTCGGTCATGCTGGGCAAGCTGTGCAAGGGCTGGTTCGACCTGCGCGGCACGGCCGTCGGCGTGGTCGACCTGGGCGCGCTGCTGCAGTGCGCGCCGGCGCCGGACGCGCGCGCCGACGAGCGCCGCGTGATGATCGTGCGCGCCGGCGGTGAGCTGCTGGGGCTGCTCGTCGACGCCGTCGACGACATCCGCGCCTATTTCGACAGCGACGTGCTGGCGATCCCGATGCTCGGCACGCGCCGCGCCGCCATGTTCCGCGGCATGCTGCCCGACGCCGAGCGCGGCGACGCGCTGTTCCTGGACCACGCGCATCTCTTTTCGGAAGCCGAGGTGGCCGAGATCTGCGCCGGCCACCGCCGCCTGTACCAGCACGAGCTGGATGCCGCGCCCGGCCGCGAGGGCGCGCGCCACGGCCGGCGCCAGGTCTACCTGGCGTTCACGCTGGACACCGGCTGGGCCACCGACATCGGCCAGGTGCGCGAGATCGTCGCCTGCGACGGCGCGCTGACGCGCCCGCCGGGCATGCCGGACTGCGTGCACGGCATGATGCAACTGCGCCAGCAGATGATCTGCGTGATCGATTTGCGCCGCATGTACGGCATGCCGCCCCGGGAAGACCTGGATGCGACCGCCCTGGCCGAGCGCCGCGTGCTGGTGCTGGACCACGGCACCGAGCGCTACGGCGTGATCGTGGACCGCGTCGACAGCATCCTGTCGCTGTCCGACAGCCAGCGCCGCCCGTCGCCCGCGCTGCTGCGCGTGAACGGCCCGGACGACATGCGCCGCGACGCCGGGGAGGTGCTCGAGGTGCCGGTCGACGGGGGCAGGGACGAGGTGCTCACGCTGTTCGACAAGACGCGCTTCCTGGCGACGCTGCGCGGCCACCTGGAGGGGCAGGCGGCTTGACACTCGTCGCCCCGGCGCAGGCCGGGGCCCAGTCCTGCAGGCATTTCCGTGACGCGTGCAGTAATTGGGCCCCGGCCTGCGCCGGGGCGACGTCGTTTACGGCGCCGCGTTGCCGTCGTTTACGGCGCCGCGTTGCCGTCGTTCATGGCGCCGGCAGGCGCAGCACCTTCGCCCCGATCGCCGGATCCTCCTTGCGCTCCAGCCGCTGCCCGTGCACCGTCAGCGTCACCTCCAGCGAGCCTTTCCCCACCGTGAGCGCCAGCAGGTGCCCGCCGACCACCGAGAAATCCTTGCCGCCGCCCACGCCGTGGGCATGCAGCGAGGGCTCGCCGTCCTTCCAGGCCAGCGTCCCGACGATGCCGGTCATCTCGCGATCCCGGAAGGTGGCCGGGTCGTAGTCGCGTCTCTCGAAATCGAAGAAGCCGAAGGTGACGCTGCCGGCGAAGCCAAAGGCCGTCAGGCTGGCCGACGGGACGTCCTCGGCCCGCGCCAGCCGCGCCAGTTCGGCGAACAGGTCGTCGCCCTCGGTCAGCACCATCAGGAAGCCGGTGGCGGTGCGCGCATACTTTGGTTCGTTCATCTCAGTGCATCCTCGACGGGTCGCGGGTGCTGCCCGTCCTTTCGATCATGATGTCGATCGCCTTGGCGGCCGGGACCTTGCTGTCCTTGGCGTAGTGCCACAGCGGGATCAGGGGATTGCATTCCGGGAAATAGCCGGCCACGCAGCCCGGCGGCACCGGGTAGTCGATCACCCGCAGGTTTTCCACGCGCCGCGTCACGCCGTCGTCGGCCGCCGTGCTGGCGGTCACCAGGTCGCCGTCGGCCAGGCCGCGCGCCTCCATGTCGGCGCGCGCCATGAACAGCACGTCGCGGTCGGCGGTGCCGCGGAAGCGGTCTTCCAGGCTGTAGATCGTCGTGTTGAACTGGCCGTCGCTGCGCACCGTGAACAGGCGTAGCGAACCGGCCGGCGCCGGCATGTCCGGATCGGCCACGAGGCCGTCGGGCACCGTGAAATTGGCCTTGCCGGTGGGCGTCTTCCAGACCCGCTCGGCGGCCGGCAGGGGCTTGCGGAAGCCGCCCGGCGTCCACATGCGCGCATTGAAGTCGTGGAAGATCTCGGGATAGGTCTCGCCCATGGCGTCGCGGATGCGGCCGTAGTCGGCCACCCACGCCTCCCAGTCCAGGCGCGGATTCGGCGGCAGCAGCGCCCGGGCGATGCCGGCCACGATCGCCGGCTCGGACAGCAGCGTGTCGGCGGCCGGCTCGGCGCGGCCGCGCGAGCCGTGCATGCAGGAGGTGGAATCCTCCACCGTCACGGCCTGCTCGCCGCCGGCCTGGCGGTCGACCTCGATGCGGCCCAGGCAGGGCAGCAGCCAGGCCTCGCGGCCATGCACCAGGTGGCTGCGATTGAGCTTGGTGGCGATGTGCACGGTGAGCGGGATGTCGCGCCAGGGCTGCTCCATCTGCCCGTGGTCGGGCACGGCGCGCACCAGGTTGCCGCCCAGGCTCACCAGCGCTTCCACGTTCCTGGCGCGGATCGCCTCGCAGGCCTCGACCGTGTTCATGCCCTTGTCGCGCGGCGGCGTGAAACCGTACTGCTGCGCGAGCTTGTCGAGCGGCGCCAGTTCCGGCTTTTCGGTGATGCCGACAGTGCGCTGGCCCTGCACGTTGGAGTGGCCGCGTACCGGGCAGATGCCGGCGCCCGGCTTGCCGATGTTCCCGCGCAGCAGCAGCAGGTTGACCACCATCTGCACGTTCTGCACGCCGTTGCGGTGCTGGGTCAGGCCCATGCCGTAGACGGCCATGCAGGCCCTGGACCGCATGTAGTCGGCCGCGGCCTCTTCCAGTCGGGCGCGCGGCAGGCCGGATTCGCGCTCGATCTCGTCCCAGTCGCTGGCGCGCACGGCGTCGGCGAACGCCTCGAAGCCGTGGGTGTGCTCGGCGATGAAGGCGGCGTCGACCACGCGCGCGCCGCCGCGCGCCACGGCAGCGTCGTCGGCCGCGATCACGGCCTTGCAGATGCCCATGATGGCCGCGGTGTCGCCGCCGGCCTTGACCTGGTGGTACTGGGTGCTGATGGCCGTCTCGTGGCCGCTGAGCATCTCGCCCGGCGATTGCGGGTTGACGAAGCTGACCAGGCCGCGTTCGCGCAGCGGATTGAAGGTGACGATGGGCACGCCGCGCTTGCGCGCTTCCTGCAGCTGGTGCAGCATGCGCGGGCTGTTCACGCCCACGTTCTGGCCGAAGAAGAAGATGCAGTCGGTGCGTTCGAAGTCTTCCAGCAGCACGGTGCCGACCGCCACGCCGATCGACTTCGGCAGCGCCACCGAGGTGCTCTCGTGGCACATATTGGAACTGTCGGGCAGGTTGTTGTTGCCGTACATGCGCGCCAGCAGCGCGTACATGTACGAGGTTTCCAGCGAGGCGCGGCCCGAGCTGTAGAACACGACCTTCTTCGGATCCATCTGCTGCAGGCGCGCGCCGATCGCGGCGAAGGCCGCGTCCCAGGCCACCTCGACGTAGCGGTCGGTGGCGGGGTCCCAGCGCATCGGCGCGGTGAGGCGGCCGGCGTTCTCCAGTTCGTGGTCGTGCCAGGTTTCCAGCTCCTGCAGCGTGTGGCGGGCGAAGAAGCCCGGATCGACGCGCTTGCTGGTGATTTCCCAGGCGGTGGCCTTGGCGCCGCTCTCGCAGAACTCGGCCGGGTGCGGATGCGCCGGCTTGGCCCAGGCGCAGCTGGTGCACATGAAGCCGTCCGTCTTGTTCTGCTTGAGCAGCAGGGCGCCGCCTTCGAGCGGCACGTGCTGCTGCAGCAGGACGGTGCCGACTTCCTTGAGGGAACCCCAGCCGCCGGCCGGGATCGTGGGTTCGTTGCGATTGCCTTGTTTGCTCATGATCGGTTCCGCCATGTCTTCGGGTGCCCCAGCTTCCCCAATGGAGGCCCCGCCGTCTGTTCGGCATTTCACACCCGAAAATTTGTCGATTTTGCGTGCGGCGCAGCACAGAAGGCCGCGCCGCACGGGGTCATGATGGTCGGCATTCGACAACAGGACAGGAACCGCATGCCATGAACGCCCCCACGACGATCCATCCGCTGCCCTACCAGGCCGCGTACGAAGTGCCGGAAGAGGACGAAGTCCAGACCAACGCCGACCTGCGCGACACGATGCACCAGATCTCCGTGAAGACCTTCGAGGATTCCGGCCATGCGATCCGCAGCGTGCACGCCAAGACCCATGGCCTGCTGGTGGGCGAGCTGACGGTGCTGGACGGCCTGGCGCCGGCCTACGCGCAGGGCCTGTTCGCGCAGCCGGGCACGTATCCGGCGGTGCTGCGCCTGTCCACCACGCCGGGCGACATCCTGCCGGACGACGTGTCGACCCCGCGCGGCATGGGCCTGAAGGTGGTCGGTGTGGCGGGGCCGCGCGTGGCGGGCAGCGAGGGCGACGCGACGCAGGACTTCGTGATGGTGAACGGCCCGGTGTTCAATGCGCCCACGGCCAGGAAATTCGCCGGCAGCGCCAAGCTGCTGGCCGCCACCACCGACAAGGCGCCGAATCTGAAGCGCCTGTTCTCGGCCGTCGCGCGCGGCACCGAGAAGGCGATCGAGGCGGTGGGCGGCGAAAGCGCGACGCTCAAGGCGATGGGCGGCCATCCCGAGACGCATCCGCTGGGCGAGACGTATTACAGCCAGGTGCCGATCCTGTACGGTCCCTACATGGCCAAGGTGCAGGTGGCGCCTGTAGCGCCGGCACTGGTGGCGCTGAAGGACGCGCCGGTGGACCTGAAGGACCGCCCGGATGGCTTGCGCGACGCCGTCGTCGCGCACTTCGCCGGCCAGGGCGGCGAATGGGAGCTGCGCGTGCAGCTGTGCACCGACATCGACAAGATGCCGCTCGAGGATGCGTCGGTCGAGTGGCCGGAAGACCTGAGTCCCTACGTGACGGTGGCGCGCCTGCGCGTGCCGCCGCAGCCGGCCTGGACGCAAGAGCGCGCCAAGCGCATCGACGAAGGCATGCAGTTCAATCCCTGGCACGCGCTGGCCGCGCACCGGCCGCTGGGCTCGATCATGCGCGTGCGCAGGGACGTGTACGCGATGTCGAAGCGCTTCCGCGCGGAGCGCAACGGCGTGCCGGTCGCGGAACCGAAGGACATCGAGGCGCTCAAGGGCGCATAAGGAGGAGCATCATGATCAAGACGACGATCGCGGCGGCCGCCATGCTGGCGGCCGCCCTGGGGGCGCCGGCGGCGCTGGCCCAGAGCCATTCGGTGCCGAACATGGCGAACCCGCCGCAGGGGCAGGCCGACAGCAAGCCCGGCACCGAGGCCACGCCGGGGCGGACCGCCACGGCCGACCGGCAGGATGCGCGCCATCCCGGCAAGGGGCAGCGCGACGCCAAGGCCAACAAGCCGCACAAGGTCGACAAGGGCGCCAAGCACCACGGCAGCAAGGACGCGCCCGCGACCAAGGGCGAGGCGGCCGGCGGCGTGAAGGCGCAGCTCAAGCCGGATCCGGACATCTCGAAGGCGGCGGCCGGCAACGAGACCAAGGAAGCCATGCAGGTCGATCCGTCCGAGGCGCAGATGAACGACGTCGAGCGCCACGCGCTGGACCAGTCGGCGGCCAAGAAGTGAAGGGGGAGGGCGGAAGGCAGAAAGAGTCGAACTTACAGGAGAGCGGCTGACGCCCCCCACCGGGTTTGAAGCCCGGCCCCATCACCGGATGAGAATGCCTTCCATGTTTTGCCAACGTTGTGTTGGCGTCTCGGCTGAACACCGGGGTCAGAGCCCACCCGGGTGAACCGGGCTCTGACCCCTGGCCAGAGCCCACCCGGGTGAACCGGGCTCTGACCCCTGGCCAGAGCCTAACCGGGTGAGCCGGGCTCTGACCCCTCCGCTGACCCCTCCGCTAGCGCCAGCTGACGTTCGGGCGCACCAGGTGGCTGTTGCGGACGCGGCGAGTATAGCCGACGCGGTCGAAAAACTCCAGGATCTGGATGGCGCGCTTGCGTCCCAGGCCGGTGGCGTCGCGGAACGTCGCCGCTTCCGCGTCCGGCAGCGTGGCGACGATGCCCGCCAGTTCCGCCAGCGGCGCCGGGTGGTAGAACAGGTCGTGGACGACCTGGCTCACCTGTCCCGCGCGCGCCAGCTTGCGCAGCAGCGCGCGCACCGCCTCCTCCGGCATCGCGAACGCGCGCGCCAGGTCGCGCACCCAGGGCGGATCGAAGCGTCCCGCTTCGAGCACCGGCAGCAGCAGGGCGGCGGCGCGCAGCTCGGCCTCGCCCAGCGCCACGCTGTGGCCCGGCAGGTGCAGGTGGTGACCGGTGCGCGCGATCGTGCCGGCGCCCAGCAGGCGTTCCGTCAGGCCGCTCCACAGGGCGTCGCCCGCGTCCGGCGCCACGATGCGCTTCAGGCGCCACAGTTCCGGTCCGGCTTCGTCCGGATGGCGCGCGTGGTAGTCGGCCAGGCCGGCCAGCACGCGCGCCTGCAGCGGCGCGAGCATCGCCGGAGCGATCAGGAGCGCGTCCCCGCCCGCCAGCGGCAGGCGCACGACGTCCGCGTCCAGGCGCAGCGCGTCGAGCGGCCGCTGCGCCAGCCGCACCAGCTCCGAGGCGGCCAGGCCGGCCGGGCTGGCGGCCAGGATGGCGCCAGCGTCGCCGTGCTCCACGAAGGCGGCCAGCGCATCGAGCCAGGCCAGGCGCGCGGCGCTGCGGCGCTTGCGCGCGGCGCCGAAGGCGTCCAGCACGACGCCGCCGCCGATGGTCTGGGTGGCCTGGGCGTTGCGCAGCACGAAGCGGTCGCCCGGCACCGCGTGCAGGGGCGCGTCGAACACCAGTTGCACGCGGGCCCGCCCGCCCGGCTGCAGGGTATCGCCGTCGAGCGGCACCGCGTGCGCCGTCAGGTGCGCCGCGCCCAGGTGCACGTGCACCGGCGTCCACGCCTTCAGCGTGCCGGCGTCCGCCAGCAGCGAGACGTCGGCGTCGACGCGCTCCGAGCAGGCGGCCATGCGCGGTTCGACCACCCAGCTGCCGCGTGCGACGTCTTCCTTGGCCACCCCCGCCAGGTTCAGCGCCAGGCGCTGGCCGGCCGTGCCGTGCCCGGCGGCGCGGTTCTGGGCGTGGATCGCGCGCACGCGCGCCTGGCGGCCCGAGGGCGCCAGCGTCACCGTGTCGCCGACGGCGACGCGCCCCGCCAGTGCGGTGCCCGTCACCACCGTGCCCTGGCCGGACAGCGTGAACACGCGGTCCACGCCCAGCCGGAACAGGCGGTCTTCGTGGCGCGCCGGCAGTGCGCGCGCGAGATCCTGCAGGTGCGCCAGCAGGGCGGCGGTGCCGGGATCGCCCGGCACGGCGGCGGCCGTCTCGAACACGGGCGCGCCGCGCAATGGCGTGCCGTCCAGCAGGGCGCGGACGGCGCCCGCCACCGCGTCGATGCGGGCGCGCTCGGCGCGGTCGGTCTTGGTCAGCGCGACCACGCCGCGCCGCACGCCCAGCAGGTCGAGGATGGCCAGGTGTTCCAGCGTCTGCGGCATGATGCCGTCGTCGGCGGCGACCACCAGCAGCGCGACGTCGATGCCGGTGACGCCGGAGGCCATCGTGCGGATGAATTTCTCGTGGCCCGGCACGTCGATCACGCCCAGCACGGCGCCGTCCGCCAGCGGCAGGTAGGCGTAGCCGAGTTCGATCGAGATGCCGCGCGCCTTTTCTTCCTTCAGGCGGTCGGTGTCGACGCCGGTCAGCGCGCGCGTCAGCGTGGTCTTGCCGTGGTCGATGTGTCCTGCGGTACCGACGATCATGCCGCGCCGCCGCCTTGCAGGTGCGCGAACTGGGCCTGGAACGCGTCGCGCTGGTCGTCTTCCAGGCAGCGCAGGTCGAGCCACAGCGTGTCGTCGGCGATGCGGCCGATCACCGGGCGCGGCAGCGCGCGCAGCCGGCGTTCCAGCACGCCCAGCGGATTGCCGCGCGTGCCCGGCGCCGGGCGGATCGCCAGGCCGTGGCTCGGCAGGCGGTCGACCGGCAGGGCGCCGCTGCCGATCTGGCTCGCCATCGGCGCGGCGGCGACGACGTAGCTCGCGCCCAGCGCGTCCTGCAGCGGCGCGCACAGGGCCTCGGCCGCCGCCCGCATCGCGTGCGCGGGTCGGGTCAGCAGGCGCAGCGTGGTCAGGCGCTGGGGCAGCAGGTCGGGCGCGCGGTACAGGTTCAGCACCGGCTCCAGCGCCGCCAGGGTCAGCTTGGAGACGCGCAGCGCGCGCTTGAGCGGGTTCTTCTTGATGGCGGCGATGAGATCCTTGCGGCCAGCGATCACGCCGCACTGCGGGCCGCCCAGCAGCTTGTCGCCGCTGAAGGTGACCAGGTCGGCGCCGGCGGCGATGGTTTCCCTGACGGTGGTCTCGTGCGGCAGGCCCCAGCGTTCCAGGTCGACCAGCGTGCCGCTGCCCAGGTCCACGGCCAGCGGGATGCCGCGCTCGCGCGCCAGTGGCGCCAGCTCGGCCACCGACACTTCCTTGGTGAAACCGGTGATCGCGTAGTTGCTGGCGTGGACCTTCATCAGCAGCGCCGTCCGCTCGCCGGCGAACTCGGCGTAGTCCTTCAGGTGCGTGCGGTTGGTGGTGCCCACTTCGCGCAGCTGGGCGCCGGCGCGGGACATGATGTCCGGGATGCGGAAGGCGCCGCCGATCTCGACCAGCTCGCCGCGCGACACGATCACCTCGCGATCGCTCGCCAGCGCATTGAGCATCAGCAGCACGGCGGCCGCGTTGTTGTTGACGATGGTGACGGCCTCGGCGCCGGTCAGCGCGCGCAGCTGTTCCTCGACCAGGTTGTCGCGGTCGCCGCGCGCGCCGGTCTCGATGTCCCATTCCAGGTTCATCGGCCACTGCAGGGCCTCGACGACCGCCTGCACGGCGGCGTCGGGCAGCAGCGCCCGGCCCAGGTTGGTATGCAGCACGGTGCCGGTGAGGTTGTAGACCGGGCGCAGCTTGGAGGCGTTGGCGGCGGCCAGGCGCGCGTCCAGCTGGGCCAGGATGGCGGCCGGCGCCACGTCGGGCGCCTGCCCGGCCAGCAGGCGCGCGCGCAGCGCGTCCAGCACGGCGCGCAGGTGCGCCACGACCTGTTCGCGGCCATGGCGCGCCAGCAGCGGCGCGCAGCCGGCGTCGTCCAGCAGCAGGTGCACGGCGGGCAGGCGCACGTGCGGTGCCGGCATCTCGCGCATGCTCGGGCTCATGCGCCTTCGCCTTCCTTCAGCCACAGCAGCGGATTGCCGCTGGCGCGCGCATAGCCGGCCTCGGCGACCAGCACGTCCAGCATCATGCTGGCCAGGTCGTCGGCGACGGGCTCGACGTGGTAGTCGTGTTCCTGGTTGAAGATCTTGCGGTAGGTGCCGCAGTCGTCGCAGGTCTCGGCGCGCGCGACCTTGGTCGGGTCGTTGGCCTTGGCCAGCGTCTTGCCCTCGGCGGCGGCGGCCTTGTTTTCCGCGACCGGGTCGGCGTCCTTGCCGACCAGGCCCTGGTAGGCGATCTTGCCGTTGGCTTCGCAGTGCGAGCACTTCACGCGCACCATGTGCCATTCGGATTCGCAGCAGCTGCAGTGCAGGTAGCGGTAGCCCTGCGACTGGCCGCCGATGCGCACCACGCTGGCGACCGGCTGCGCGCCGCACACCGGGCACAGGGTGCCGGTGACGAGCGGCTGGGCCCAGGCCGGGTCCAGCTGCGCGGCCATGACGCTCCAGGTCACCTGCAGCGCGGCCGCGACGAACGGCGCGCGCAGCGGGTCGGCGCCTTCGTCGAAGCTGCCCAGGATGGCGTCGGCGATGCCTTCCAGCTCGGCGTCCGGGGTGGCGCGCAGCGTCTCGAGCGCGGCGGCCAGCTGCGGCGGCGCCGCGTCGGCCGCGCCCAGCGCGGCCAGCAGGCGCGCGAACACGTCGCGCCAGGCGGCCGGGCGGCTGCCGGTGGCCGGCAGCGGCGGCATGTTGTGGTCGTGCGCCAGGCGCAGCGACGCGTCGTCCGGCAGCGGCACGCCGTCGCGGCCGATGGCGTCCACCACGGCCTGCTGGGCGTCGGCGACGCAGGCCATCAGCGCCAGATAGCCGCGCAGCGCGTCGTCGACCGGGATGCCCTGGACGTTGCCGGCGGCCAGCGCGCGCAGGCGCGCGGCGCGGGCGGCGTACAGGGAGGCCGGGTGCGGCAGCAGCAGGCGCGGGATGGACGTGTGGTCGAGCGATTCGATCTCGCCAGGTTGGAGCAGACGTTGTACCAAGATAGTTCTCTACGAATGAAAAAAGGCCGGGATCGCCTCGGCGAACCCGGCCCATTGTAAATCAATGCGCCTCGGTGTGTCAGTGAGGGGGCAGGGACGGTGTCAGCGACCCGCCTTGTCGGCGCCCTTGCGCATCACGGCCTGGAACCAGCGCGGATGGTGCTTGCGCGCCCAGCCGTAGGTGACGAAGCCGCGCGTCATCGCGCCCACCGAGCCCTTGACCCACAGGCCGGCATAGATGTGCACGATGATCGCCATGATGATGACGAAGGCGAAGAACGCGTGCAGCAGTGACGAGAAGCGGCGCAGGCCGATCGGGAACAGGTGCGAGAAGTACTCGCGCCAGATCACGATGCCCGACAGCAGCAGCGCGATCATCGCGATCACCAGCACGAAGAACAGCACCTTCTGGCCGGCGTTGTACTTGCCCACCGGCGGCA
The DNA here is from genome assembly GCF_913773735.1 of uncultured Massilia sp. Lineage (GTDB taxonomy): Bacteria > Pseudomonadota > Gammaproteobacteria > Burkholderiales > Burkholderiaceae_D > Telluria. Next base: position 146,767 of record NZ_CAJYEB010000035.1, on the reverse strand, counting down.
GCACCTCTTCGCGGCCGGCCAGCACGTCGCCCGGACGGCTGAGCCACTCGCGGTCGCCCGGTTCGAACTTGTTGTGGCCCCAGAAGCGCACCACCAGGATCGCGAACGAGACGAACATCACGATGCCGAAGAACGGGTGCAGGATGCGGGTCCACTGGCCGCCGCCGAACAGCGCGGCCAGCCAGGCCATGGCCGGGTGGAACATGGCCAGGCCGGACAAAGCCAGCAGGACGAACGTGATCGCCGTGATCCAGTGGTTGCTGCGCTCGTTCGGCGTATAACGCTGGATGAGCGGGTGACCGTCTTTATCATGCTTCATGCTGTTCTCCCTTCAGCTTGCGCGCCTCGTGCAATGCCTCGGCCTCCTCGTCCTTGCTGACCTCGTTCGGACCGACACGGGTGTAGTGGAACCAGCCGCCGATCGCCGCGGCCGCCATGCCCAGCAGGGCCAGCGGCTTGGTGACGCCCTTCCACAGGCCGACCATCGGGCTGATGGACGGATCGCGGGCCAGGTCGTGGTACAGGGCCGGACGGTCGGCGTGGTGCAGCACGTACATGACGTGCGTGCCGCCGACGCCGGCCGGGTCGTACAGGCCGGCCTTGTCGTAGCCGCGTTCCTTCAGGTCCTCGATCCGCTCCGCCGCGTGGGCCTTCATGTCCTCCTTCGAGCCGAACACGATGGCGCCGGTCGGGCAGGTCTTGACGCAGGCCGGTTCCTGGCCGACGGCCACGCGGTCCGAGCACAGGGTGCACTTGTAGGCGCGGTTGTCTTCCTTCGAGATGCGCGGGATGTTGAACGGGCAGCCGGTCACGCAATAGCCGCAACCGATGCAGTTCTCCTGGTGGAAGTCGACGATGCCGTTGGTGTACTGCACGATCGCGCCGGGCGACGGGCAGGCCTTCAGGCAGCCCGGTTCCTCGCAGTGCATGCAGCCGTCCTTGCGGATCAGCCACTCGAGGTTGCCGTCGTCCTTCTCGTGCTCCGTGAAGCGCATCACGGTCCACGACTTGGGCGACAGGTCGAGCGGGTTGTCGTAGACGCCGGCGTTGAAGCCGACGTCGTCGCGCGTGTCGTTCCATTCCATGCACGCCGTCTGGCAGGCCTTGCAGCCGATGCATTTCGAGACGTCGATCAGCTTGGCGACCGTGCCCTCGACGGGCGCGCGGACGCTGGGCGGCTGGACGGTAGTTGCGGAAACCCGCTTGATATCCAAAGATTGAAGTGCCATATAAATATCTCCGCCGTCCTTAAGCCTTCTCGACCTTCACCATGAAGGACTTGAATTCAGGCGTTTGCGAGTTGCCGTCGCCCACCACCGGGGTCAGGGTATTGGTGAGGTAGCCCGGCTTGGTCAGGCCCTTGAAGCCGAAGTGCAGCGGAATGCCCACGGTATGGGTTTCCTTGCCTTCGATTTTCAGCGCCCGGATCCGCTTGGTCACCACCGCCTTGGCCACGATGTGGCCGCGCTTGCTGCTGACCTTCACGGTCTGGCCGGTCGACACGCCGATCTGCTTGGCCAGCGCCTCGCCGATTTCCACGAACTGCTCCGGCTGGATGATCGCGTTCAGGCGGGCATGCTTGGTCCAGAAGTGGAAGTGCTCGGTCAGGCGGTAGGTCGTCGCCACCACCGGGAACTCCTCGTGCGTGCCGAACTGGGCGCGGTCGCCCGGGAACACGCGCGCGCCCGGGTTCGACGTCGCCAGCTTGTTCTTCGGATGCATCGGGTTGTAGCCCAGCGGGTTCTCGAACGGCTCGTAGTGCTCGGGGAACGGTCCCTCGTTCATCATGCCGCGGGCGAAGAAACGCGCCACCCCTTCGGCATTCATGATGAACGGGTTCATGCCGTTCGCCGGATCCTCGTCCAGCTTGAAGTCGGGGACGTCCGGACCGCTCCAGCTGGTGCCGTTCCAGGCCACCAGCTTGCGCTTGATGTCGAACGGCTTGCCCTTGGTGTCGGCGGAGGCGCGGTTGTACAGCACGCGGCGGTTCGCCGGCCAGGCCCAGGCCCAGTTCAGCGTGTTGCCGATGCCGGTCGGGTCGCTGTTGTCGCGGCGTCCCATCTGGTTGCCCGCCTGGGTCCAGGAACCGGCGAAGATCCAGCAGCCCGACGTGGTCGTGCCGTCGTCGCGTAGCATCGCGAAGCTCGGCAGCTGCTCGCCCTTCTTGACCAGCACCTTGGTCGGGTCCTTCGGATCCGTCACGTCGGCCAGCGCCTTGCCGTTGAACTCCATCGCGAGTTCTTCCGGCTGCGGGCTGTACGGTTGCGCGTACGGCCAGGTCAGGTTCAGGATCGGGTCCGGGAACTTGCCGCCTTCCGTCTGGTACAGCTTCTTCATGCGCAGGAAGATGCCCGACATGATTTCCAGGTCGCTCTTGGCCTTGCCCGGCGGCTCGGCGCCCTGCCAGTGCCACTGCAGCACGCGCGAGGAGCTCACCAGCGAACCGCGTTCCTCGGCGAAGCAGGACGTCGGCAGGCTGAACACCTCGGTCTGGATCTTGGCCGGATCGACGGCGTTGAATTCGCCGTGCGGCTTCCAGAACTCGGCCGTTTCCGTTTCCAGCGGATCCATGATGACCAGCCACTTCAGCTTGGCCAGCGCTTCCAGCGTCTTCTGCTTGTTCGGCGACGAGGCCAGCACGTTGAAGCCCTGGCAGATATAGCCGGTCATCTTGCCGTTATGCATCAGCTCGATGGCCTGCAGCAGGTCGTACGGCTTGTCCAGCTTCGGCAGGTAGTCGAAGGCCCAGTTGTTCTCGGCCTTGGCGGCGTCGCCCCACCAGGTCTTCATGAACGAGACGTGGAACTTCTTGTAGTTGCTCCAGTAGCTCAGCTGGTTCGGACGCAGCGCCTTCGGCGCGCGCGCCGCGATGAAGCCGTCGAAGTCCTGTTCGGCCTCGAACGGCAGCGTCATGTAGCCCGGCAGCAGGTTCGACATCAGGCCGAGGTCGGTCAGGCCCTGGATGTTCGAGTGGCCGCGCAGCGCGTTCATGCCGCCGCCGGCGATGCCGATGTTACCCAGCAGCAGCTGCACCAGCGCGCCCATGCGCAGGGTCTGCGCACCGGTCGAGTGGTGGGTCCAGCCCAGCGCGTACAGGATGGTGCCGGCGCGTCCCGGGGAGGCGGTCGAGGCCAGCGCCTCGGCGACCTTCTGGAACTGTTCCGGCGCCACGCCGCACACGCGCTGCACCATCTCCGGCGTGTAGCGCGCATAGTGCGCCTTGAACAGCTGGTAGACGCAACGCGGATGCTGCATGGTCGGATCGACCTTGGCGAAGCCGTCCTCGCCCATCTCGTAGTTCCAGCTCGACTTGTCGGCGTACTTGCCGGCCTTGGCGTCGTAGCCCGAGAAGATGCCGTCGTCGAACGCGAAATCCTCGCGCACGATGAAGGACATGTCGGTGTAGTTGGCGACGTATTCGTGCTGGATCTTGTCGTTCGTGATCAGGTAGTTCGCGATCGCGCCCAGGAATACGATGTCCGTGCCGGTACGCGTCGGGACATAGTAGTCGGCGACGGACGCGGTACGGGTAAAACGTGGATCGACCACGATCAGCTTGGCCTTGTTATGTGCCTTCGCTTCGGTGACCCATTTGAAACCGCAGGGGTGGGCTTCGGCGGCATTGCCGCCCATGACGAGGATCACATCGGCATTCTTGATGTCGACCCAGTGATTCGTCATCGCTCCACGGCCAAACGTCGGGGCAAGACCTGCCACCGTCGGACCGTGTCAGACACGCGCCTGGTTATCGAATGCGAGCATCCCCAGACTGCGGATCGTCTTGTGCGTGAGGTAACCGACTTCGTTGCTCGCCGCGGAAGCGGCCAGCATGCCGGTGGTCAGCCATCGGTTGACGGTCTTGCCGTCTTCCGTCTTCTCGATGAAGTTCGCGTCGCGGTCTTCCTTCATCAGCTTGGCGATGCGGTCCAGCGCCTGGTCCCAGGAAATCGGGGTCCATTCGTTGCTGCCGGGCTTGCGCACCTTCGGTTCCGTCAGGCGGCTCGGGCTGTGGATGAAGTCCACCAGCGAAGCGCCTTTCGGGCACAGCGTGCCGCGGTTGACCGGGTGGTCCGGGTCGCCCTCGATGTGGATGATCGATGCGGCCGCGTTCTTGGCGCCGTCGCCCAGGCCGTACATCAGGATGCCGCAACCGACGGAGCAGTAGGGGCAGGTATTGCGCGTCTCGGTCGTGCGGGCCAGCTTGTACTGCCGGACTTCGGCCAGGGCCGTTGCCGGAGCAAAGCCAAGCACCGCCAGGCTCGAGCCGGCGATGGTTGCACCAGTTACCTTAAGGAACTGGCGCCTTGACATTTGGTTCATGAATATGTCCTTCTAACGGGAAACTATTGCTCCTGGAGTGTAACACTCCGTCCCTATTTGATGAATGCTAAAATTGTCGCGACGTTTCCTTCTTTGCCGAAAATACGTAGTTTCCACAACACGCTGCGGCGCCGTCCGGCGCCCGGGATTTTGAAAATTGACGAACCTGCCAACCCCTCCCGCCTCGCATGGTACTCCCGAAACCGGTTTGCCGCCGACTGCCGCGACCCGGCGCGTCCTGCGCATGCGCGGCGGGTCGGCGGCCGAGGTCGAGGACACGATCGTCGACGAGGTCCCCGTCGCCCTCGTGTATAACGGGATATCGCATGCGGTGATGATGGCCACGCCGGCCGACCTGGAAGAGTTCGCGCTGGGCTTTTCGCTCAGCGAGGGCATCCTGGGCCATGCCGGCGAATGCTACGGCATCGACGTCGAGACCGGGCCGCAGGGCGTCGCCGTCCAGCTCGAGATCGCCAGTTCCGCCTTCATGGCGCTCAAGGAGCGGCGCCGCACGCTGGCCGGGCGCACCGGCTGCGGCCTGTGCGGCGTCGACAGCCTCGACCAGGTCTGCCGTCCCTTGCCCCAGCTGCCGCCCGCGGCCGGCTTCCATGCCGCCGGCGTGCGCCGCGCGCTGGCCGCCATCGGCGCCGAGCAGCACCTGACGCGCCGCACCGGCGCCGCGCACGCGGCCGCCTGGTGCGGCATGGACGGCGCGCTGCGCGTCGTGCGCGAGGACGTCGGCCGCCACAACGCCCTCGACAAGGTGATCGGCGCGATGGCGCGCGCCAAGGCCGACCCGCGCGCCGGCTTCCTGCTCATCACCAGCCGGGTCAGCTTCGAGATGGCGCAGAAGGCTAGCCTGGCCGGCGTGTCCGCCCTGGTCGGCATGTCGGCGCCGACGCTGGCCGCGGTGCAACTGGCCGACCGGGCCGGCATGACGCTGCTGGCGTTCGCGCGCGGCGAGAACTTCGTCTGCTACACCTATCCCGCCGGCCTGGCGCCCGATGGCGCCGTGCCGGCCGCCACGCCCGGCGCGGCGTGACGCGTCACGGGATCGCCACCGCGCAGGAAATTTCGAAGTCATCCTCACAAAAACTGCGGTTGTCCATACGGCATCCCCGGTTTATTCTTTCATGTCGGCAAGTCAATCCTGCCTGCCGCCGTCATTTCGGGATCCACATGCCGTACCGTTCCATGCTGCCGCCGGTGCTGTTCGCCATCGCGCTGGCCTTCCTCCTCCAACACTTCCTGGGTGCGCTCGCCTGGGCCGGCCTGCTGGCCGTGATCACCTGGCCGCTGCACCGGCGCCTGCTCGAACGCGGCTGGCCGCCGATGGGCAGCGCGGCGTGCCTGCTGTTCCTGCTGGTGGCGTGCTTCGTGGGACCGTCGTTGCTGCTGGTGAATGCGCTGGGTCATGAGCTGGCCGGCATCGAGCGCATGTTCGCCCAGGTCAACCAGGGCGGGGTGCCGCCGCCGGGCTGGCTGGTCGGCCTGCCGCAGATGCTGGCCGAGCCGGCCCTGAAGTGGTGGAACCAGCACCTGGCCGTGCCGGGCGGGCTGCGCACGCTGATCCAGACCACGGTCGGCGACTTCCTGCCGCACCTGACCGGCACGCTGCGCGCCTGGGGCTCGACCATCCTCGCGAATGCCCTGTACCTGTTCCTGACGCTGTTGACGCTGTTCGTGCTGTACCTGCACGGCCCGGCCGTCGTGCGCTACGCCGACAGCGCCGGCATGCGCCTGATGCCGATGCATTACCCGGTCGTGCGGCGCCTGCTGCCGCTGTCGGTGCGCGGCACGGCGCTGGGCCTGTGCTCGATCGCGCTGCTGGAAGGCATCGTGCTGGGCGCGGCCTACGCGATCGCCGGGGCGCCGGCGCCGGTGCTGCTGGCCGTCATCACCGGTTACCTGGCGCTGATTCCGGGCGGCGCGCCGCTGTCGTTCACCACCGTGTCGATCCTGCTGCTGGGCCAGGGCCATGCCGGCGCCGCGCTCGGGCTGTTCAGCTGGGGCGCCATCGAGCTGTTCATGGTCGACAAGTTCATCCGTCCCAAGCTGATCGGGCACCGGGTCGACCTGCCGTTCCTGGCGGTGCTGTTCGGCTTGCTGGGCGGCGTGTCGACCATCGGCGTGCTGGGGCTGTTCGTCGGCCCCTTCATGATGGCCATGCTGTTCTGGTGGCTGCGCGGGGGGAGCGTGACCGTCGTCGAGGACGGGGTGGTGTCGAAGGTCTGATGCGTCCCGTCGTCCCGGCGCAGGCCGGGACCCGATTGTTACGCGCAGTGGAAACGTCCGCAGCATTGGGCCCCGGCCTGCGCCGGGGCGACGTTGTCGTGGCGCGTCACGAAAAAGGCGGCACGGTGTGCCCACCGTGCCGCCTCGGCGTTGTACGCTACCGCGCGCTTACAGCGAGCGCAGGAACGCCATCAGCGCGTCGCGGTCCGCCTTCGACAGGTTCTCGAAGCGCTGGCGCGACTTCTCCGCCTCGCCGCCGTGCCACAGGATCGCCTCGGTCAGGTTGCGCGCGCGGCCGTCGTGCAGGTAGCCGACGCGGCCCGCCGTGCCCATCACCTTCTCGGTATAGCCGATGCCCCACAGCGGCGACGTGCGCCACATGCTGCCCTTGGCCTGGCCTTCGGCGAACCGGTCCGCCAGGCCCGTGCCCATCTCGTGCAGCAGCAGGTCCGAGTACGGACGGATGGTCTGGTTGCGCAGTTCCGCGAACAGGTGGCCATTGCCGGTCTTCATCTCGGCGACGTGGCAGGCCGTGCAGCGCATGCCCTGGAACAGCTTCGCGCCCATGGCCACGGCGGCCGGGTTGACGTCCATTTCCTCGATCGGCGCCACGCCTTTCGGGAAGCCGGACGCCAGGCTGCGCTGGGCCGGGACGGCCAGCAGGGCCAGGTAGTTCGCGATCGACTGCAGGTCGGCCTCGGAAATGCCGGCCTGGGCGCCGCCGGCGGCGCAGGCGGCCGGGCCGTTGTTGCAGGCGCGGTTCGGGTAGATCGGCGAGGTCACGCCCATGTCCAGCAGCAGCGCCTCGGCCGACTGGTGGCGCAGCGTCGCCTTGCCGGCCTTCCAGCCGAAGCGGCCCAGGCGCACGGCGCCGGTCTCCGGGTCGTACACGTACTGCGCCGTGCCCTTGACGCCATCGGCGTCCGGGGCGGTGCGCACGCGCGCCAGGATGTCGGCTTCCGGCACCGCTTCGAGCAGGCCGGTGCCGATCATCGGCTGGGCCGAGCGCAGCGAGACCGCCGCCGGCGTCGCGCCCTCGAAGGCCACCACCGGCTTGCGCAGCTCGACGGCGGTGCCGTCGGCCAGCTTGACGGTGCGGGTCTCGAAGCTGCCCAGGCGGACGCCGTTGCCCCAGTTCTGGGCATTGCCGGCGATGGCCGCCGCATTCATCTGGACGGCGGTGCCGTACAGCGGGTGCGGGACCTGCGCGCCATTGGCGTCGAGCGCCGCCACGCGGATCGCCATCGCGTCCAGGCGCTGGTTGACGGCGGCCGGGGCCGGGCTGCGGCCGTTGTTGACGTGGCAGCCGATGCAGGCCGACTGGTTGAAGCGGCCGCCCTGCATGCCGACGGCCGCCAGGTAGCGGTCGTTGCCCGGCTCGTTGTGGTCGCCGGTGGTGAAGTTGGTGTGCACCAGGCGGCGGCCCTCGACGAAGCGCTGCATGTTCTGCATGCCCGCGTGGTTGTGCGGCTGCTGGAACATGAACAGGCCGTTGTCCGAGTAGTTATAGGACACCGATCCCTGGCCGCCGGACAGCGTCGCGTCGGGCAGCGGCACCGAGTTCAGGCGCGGCTGCACGCCGTACCACGGGCGCAGGCCGCTGCCGACTACGTAGACCCATTCCGGGCCGTAGTAGCGGATGCCGCCGTTGTCGCCCTTGGCCGCCATGCCCTCGACGGTGCCGAACATCGACGGGGCCACTTCGATGACGTCGCCCACCACCAGCGGACGCGCCTTGACGTCGGTACCGTTGGGCAGGCCGTCGGCGCCCAGGCCGCCGTGGCCCGGATACTGCGTGTGCTGCAGCGTGCAGGCGCCGTTGATGCCGTTCGGCGTGTTCAGCCGGCCGGCCGCCGGGTACGGGGTCGGCGGGCAGATCGTGACCTTGTCGTCCACCAGCTTGCCCGGGTTCATCCAGCCGTAGCCGGTCACGCCGGGGCGGTCGAAGGCGCGGAAGAACGCCACCTGGCCCGGCAGGAAGTCGACGATGGTGTACTGGTTGTACGTCAGCGTCGGCCTGGTCACACCCGGCACGCGGCTGTTGTCGATGATCTCGATGCCCCAGGTGCGGTTCTTGAAGTACTGCGGCACGAAGGTCAGGTAGTTGCCGGGGCCGTTGTCGCGCGGCAGGCCGGTGACCGGGTCGATGGTCTCGTTGGGGCCGTAGCCGACCTCGTTCCATTCCTCGCCGCGCTCGCGCCCGTGGCGGGCCATGGCGCGGGCGCCGAAGCGCGTCACCAGGGTGCCGTCCGGGAGCGTGAACTGCAGCGTCTCGATCGGATTCGCCGCCGCCGGCAACGGGGCGAGGGCGCTGCCGTCGGCCGGGTACTTCAGCGCGGAGGTGGCATTGCCGACCAGCGTGTTGTCGCTGCCCGGCGTCTTGAACTCCACCTCGAACAGCGAGTAGCCGTACTGGGTGGCGCGCGCCACGCCCTGCAGCTGGACGTAGCGGGCGTTGGCGTTCAAGTTGAACAGCTCCTCGGTGCCGCCCCTGGCGCCGCTGACGTAGCGCAGCTGCGACCAGGTCTGGCCGTCGTCCGAGGTGCGCAGCAGGTATTCCTTGCCGTAGGCGTTTTCCCAGACCAGCTTCATGTAGCCGACAGGGGTCTTGGCGCCGAAGTCGAAGGTGATCCAGGCGCCGTCCTCGGCGCGGCTGGCCCAGCGCGTGTTCGGCTTGCCGTCGATCGCCATCGACGCCGCCAGGCCGCCGTTCTCGTCGCCCGACGAGAACGCGGCGACCGGCTTGACGGTCACGCCCGGCTTGCCCAGGTCGACCTGCGGCGGCGTCGGCTGGGAAGGCTGCTGGGGCGCGTCGCCGCCCGAGAAGGCCTGGATCTCGAAGATCGAGTAGCCGTACTGGGTCGAGCGCTTGACGCCCTGCATGCGCAGGTAGCGGCCCTGCGCGTTAAGGCCGCCGAAGTCCTCGACGCCGCCGGCGCTGTCGTTGACGGTTCTGATCGTCGTCCAGTGGGCGTTGTCGTCCGACACCTGCAGCAGGTACTGGGTGGCGTGGGCGTTTTCCCAGGCGATACGGACCCGGTTGATCGGCTTCGATTCCCCGAAGTCGAGCGTCAGGAACTGGTCGTCCGAGAAGCCGCTGCCCCAGCGCGTGTTGTCGTCGTGGTCGATCGCCGCCGCGGCCGACAGGTCGCCCCGTTCCGCCGAGCTGGCCACGGCGTTCACCGGGGTCAGCACGGCCTGCGCCGTCGTGACCATGGCCGCGGTGCGCGCCATGGTGCCGCCGGACGTGGCGTCGCCGCCGGGGCCGCAAGCCGCCAGCAGCGCGGACAAGGAGGCGACGAGGGCGAGGGGAACCTGTCGTATGGGGGCGCCGCCGGTGGGTTGATGTTTGCTTGGATGCCGTTCAGGCATGGTTTTCTCCCTCTCGAGATGGTGGATACATCGGCTTTTGCCCGAATTTCGTTTCCAGCCCGCAAACTGCTTGACCTGCATTTATCTTCCGGATAACATGATTGCTCATATGATATTCATCATGTCATTAAGGCAAATAAATGCCGCGATGACGGCAGTATTCAGGCCGGAAACATCAACGTCGTCGTGCCCGGCCAGGCACGACGACAGCCCCGTCCGGCGTCGGGTCGGCGCCGGGCAGGGCAATTCATTTCCTGCAGCATTTTTCTAAAGACGAGTTCGGCATGGCGCACGGTAGTGCAACCGCTGCGCCGATGGTACGGTCGTTCTTTTTTTTGTTTCCGTGTGGAAATGTTTGCGGAACGATATCCGCTGTAAGGACACGTGTCAAGCTCGCGGCGCCCACGCCGCGCGAGTTGTCCTGGCTGAGCTAAACAAGCAAATCGCGCCCGAGATCGTCGCGCTAAACATGCAGATTCCGGCAAAAATCTGACGGATGTGACGATGGCGTACGTTGTGTGGCCCGGTGCGGCCCAGGCGTGCCTCAGGCGGATACCAGCGCCTGCAGTTCGCGCCGGTCGGCCGCGCGCTGGCACTGCGCCGTGACCCGGTCCCACAGCAGGAACATCCCATAGGCCCATTGCGCCATCAATTCCGCCTCGCCGGCCGGGCGGCCGCCGGCATCGGCCAGCAGGCGGGCGATCTCGGCGCGCGCGGTGGCGGTGACCTGCTCGTAGTTCCATTCGTCCTTCGGCAGCATCTTCTGGCGCGCCCGGTAGCGCCGCGCGCGTTCCGCGTCGCTCAGTGCGTCGGCCTTTTTCGGGCGTCCGCGTTTCTTCGGCGCCGCCTCGAGGGGAAGTTCGATGGTGCGCTGGTCTTCGGTCTGCTTCATGCCGGTTCCGGTAATGGTCGAGCACGCATTATTCGTGACGCATTACAAATAAGCAAGATGGTCCCGGGCCCATGCGGAAAAAAACCGCCGGCAAGCCGGCTCACCGCGGAACCGGGCGTGCCGCGCCAGGGCCTAAGCACATGCCGGATACGGCGACAGGGACGTGGGACGACGGGGGGCATCATGGCGGTAAGGGATATCGCGATCGCCTGCCAGGGCGGCGGCAGCCACGCCGCGTACACGGGTCGCGTACTGCCCGTGCTGCTGGGCGAACTGGACAACCTGCGGGTGGCGCGCGAGGCCGACGACGACCTGCGCCTGCCCGGCGCGGACGTGCCGGCGCTGGTGGCCGTCAGCGGCACCTCGGGCGGGGCGATCAGCGCGCTGCTGGGCTGGTACGGTTTCATCACCGGGGGCGCCGGCGACGCCGAGCGGCGCCTGGACGCGTTCTGGTCCGGCAACGCGGCGCTGAAGTGGACCGAGGGGCAGGTCAACCGGGCGTGCCGCGCCATGGCCGACCTGGCGGGCGCCTGGGGCCTGGACATCAAGACCAGTCCCTACGCCTTCCCGATGGCCTGGATGGAACTGCTGAACACGTCCGCCTGGCCGCTGCTGGCGAACGCGCTGGGCCGCGACAATCCGTGGATGCGGCCGGCGTTCTTCGACCTGCCCGGGCTGCTGCGCCCGGGCGTCGACTGGCAGCTGGTCGGCCTGCTGGGCGAATTCGCCAGCATCCCGCTGGAGGTGCGGCGCTGGATGCGCAGCGACCTGCAGGCCGCGCTCTATCCGCCGGAGGCGCCGTGCCGCCAGGGGCATGTCGACGCGCGCGCCGCCATCGAGGGCCGCATCGCCGCCCGGCTGGACGCCGCCGCCGCGCTGGCCGCGCGCATGGACCAGATCGGCCTCGACGACGATGCGCTGCTGCGCGCCGCGTTCGCGCGCTGGCGTGCGCCCGCGCTGCGCTTCGAGCACGCCGCCCTGGCGGGCCTGGCGCGCGCCGTGCAGCGCGTCACGCGCCACATCCCGCACCTGCTGGTCGGCGCGGTCGAGCTGCACCAGGGCGAATTCGTCGCCTTCAGTTCCGAGCGCGCGCCGGCGGACGGCGGCATCTCGCTCGACGCCGTGCTGGCCTCGGCGGCCGTGCCCTGGCTGTTCCGGGCGCGCGAGCTGATGGCGCTGGACGACGCTACCCTGGCGCCGCGCCAGCTGGTGTTGTGGGACGGCCTGTTCTCGCAGAACCCGCCGATCAAGAATTTCCTGTCCGGCGTGCTGGACGAGAGCAAGAAGCCGGACGAGATCTGGGTCGTGCAGATCAATCCCGTCGAGGCCAAGGCGGAAGCGCCGCATGCCGGCGGGCCGGGGCGCCGGATCGCCTTGTCCGGCGGCGAGATCTGGGACTTGCGCAACGCCCTGGCGGGCAACCTGGCGCTGAACCAGGAACTCGGCTTCGTCGAGGCGATCAACCGCCGCATGGACGAGGCCGCGGACACCGCTGGCGGCGGGGCGCGCCACGGCGTCCGGCTGAACGGCGACGCCACGCCCGCCGCGGCGCGCGGCGACCGCCAGGTGCAGGTCGACCGCATCATCATGGACGGCAGCGCCGTCGAGGCGGCGGCCGGCGTGGCGCTGGGCGCCAACTCCAAGCTGGACCGCGATCCACGGTTGCGCGCCGCGCTGTACCGCCACGGCCGGCTGCAGGCCCAGCGCTACCTCGGCCTGCGCAGCCGCCTTGCGCAGCTGTGCGGCGACCTGGCCGGCACGCTGGGCTGCGCCTGCGGCACCAGCGCGGGCCTGGGACCGGACATCGCCGTGCCGGGCGCCGGCGCGGGAAGCGGGGCGGCGCTGGTGGTCGAGGGCGCCACCATCTACGGGATCGCGCCCGACCGGCCGGAGTCGCCGCAGGCGCTGGTGCGCTGGCGCAGCGCCGGCGCCGAGGTGGCCGGGCGCCCGGTGCGCATCGAAGGACAGACCGAACTGGCCGAAGTGCCGGATTCCGGCGCCGGCTGGCGCCTGAAGCAGGCGCGCGTCACGGCGGTGGTGCCGCAGGCGGCGCCGGTGCCGGCGCAGGCGGCCCGGGCGGCGCCGGCCGCCACGGCCAGCCGTCCGCGCGGCCCGCGCACCCAGCAGCCGCGCCGCGGCGAACGGCGCGCGCATCCCTGACCATCCACCCTGGCGTACTGGAGGCAAACCATGTCGACGCGATTCCTCGCCGAGTTCCTCGGCACGTTCTGGCTGGTGCTGGGCGGCTGCGGCAGCGCCGTCCTCGCCGCCACCTTTCCCGGCACCGGCATCGGCTTCGCCGGCGTCGCGCTGGCCTTCGGCCTGAGCCTGCTGACGGCGGCGTATGCCTTCGGCCCGCTTTCCGGCGGCCACTTCAATCCGGCCGTGTCGTTCGGCCTGTGGGCCGGCGGGCGCTTCCCGGGGAAATACCTGGCGCCCTATGTGGTCGCGCAGGTGGCCGGCGCGATCGCCGCCGCCGCCGTGCTCTGGCTGGTGGCGAGCGGGCGCCCGGAGTTCGACGCCCAGGCCGGCTTCGCCGCCAACGGCTACGGCAGCCACTCGCCGGGCGGCTATGCGCTGGGCGCGGCGCTGCTGCTGGAAACGGTGCTGACCTTCATGTTCGTGCTGGTGATCCTGGGCGCCACCCATGCGCGCGCGCCGGTCGGCTTTTCCGGACTGGCGATCGGGCTGGCGCTGACGCTCGTGCACCTGGTCGGCATCCCGGTCACCAACACGTCGGTGAATCCCGCGCGCAGCACCGGGCCGGCGCTGTTCGTCGGCGGCTGGGCACTGGCGCAGTTGTGGGCGTTCTGGCTGGCGCCGCTGCTCGGCGGCATCCTGGCCGGCCTGCTGGACCGGCTGGTGCTGCAGCGCGAGCCGGCCGCGCCGGCGCTGACGGGCGAGCCGGCGGGCGGGTTCGGGATGGGAGCGCGGACCTGACGGGGCGCCGCCGCGCCGCGCTGGTTGCGGACCTTACCTGGCGCGGGTAAACAGGATGCCCAGGGCCGTTTCGCCGGCGGTGCGTTCGCGGTTCTCGGCGCTTTCACTGATGGCGACCAGGAGCGCCCGCAGCGGCTGGCCGCTGGCCAGCTGGCGCACCCAGAAGGCCGCGCCGGCCGGGTCGGGTTCACGGCCCAGGAGGTTGCGGTACAGCGCGTCCACCAGCTGTTCGTTGCTCTTGCCGAGATATAGCGTCTGGAATTCCGCGGAGGTGGCGAAGCCGTCCGTCATCGCGTCGAGCGTCACCCCGCCGTCCAGCGCGGCGATCCAGAAGCCCAGGCCCGCCAGGTCGGGTTGGCGGCCCAGCGCCGCGCGGTACAGGCGGTAGGCCTTGCCCGCGTTGCCGTCCACGTCGAACGCCAGCGAGACGTCGGTGAAGTCCAGCCGGTACGGATTGCGCACCGTCTGCACGCCGTCCGTGCCCACGTTGTCGGCGATGGTCAGTACGCCGTTCGCGCGGGACAGCGTGTACCAGTTGCGCGGGCCGTGCAGCACGGCGCCGTCCACGGCCACGTAGGCGGGTGCGCCGCCGTCGCCGTCGTACAGGCCCTGGTACTGGACGCGTGGCACCAGCACGACGTTGCCGGCCTGGCCGGCGGCCAATACGAACGTGCCGCTCGCATTGCGCTCCACGCGCTCGTCGCCCAGTTCGCTGACGCCGCTGAAGGCGAGGTCGCGCACGGTCCAGCCGGATTCTTCGCCGGTGTAGCGGCTGACGGTATCCTCGACCAGCAGGCGCAGGCGCACGACCCGGCCGGCGTAGGCGTTCAGCGACATCGACAGCGTGCCTGCCGCCACCGGCGTGTCCTTGCCGGCCTCGCTGTAGACGTCGGACCAGCTGGCGCCGTCGTCCTTCGACACCTGGACGCGGAATACCTGCGTCGGCGTCGCATAGCCGAGCGCGCGCGTGAGCGACAGCGCGCCGCCGCCGGCGTCGACCAGCAGCTTGCGGTTCAGCGTGGCCACCTGCGGGCTGGCCGTCGCGCTATTGTCCATGTACAGGTGCACGGCGCCGGAGGCGAAGGTGCCGCCCGAGGCGTTGGCGCCGAGGCTCCAGCCGGCCGCACTGTAGTCGGACGGTGCCAGCGCCGCCAGCGGGGTGCGGCGGTAGGACAGCAGGGCGTAGCCGGTGGCGCCCGGCACCTGGGTCACCTGCGCGGTGTAGGTCGCGCCGGCATCGACCATGGCCGGGGCGCTGACCTGCGCGCGCGCGGCGCCCGGCGTTTCGACGACCGGATCGAACACCACCACGTCGTACTCGAAGCGGCGCGCCGCGCCGGCCACGGTCGTCCCCGCCACCGTGACGTGGTAGCGCACGTCGGCGGCCGGGCGCGCGTGGCGGCCGTCGCGGGGGATGCCGGCGACCTGCCAGACGATGGTGTTCTCGCCGAAGCCGGTGCTGCGGGTCTCGACCGTCGCGGCGACCGGCGCGCCGTCGCGCGTCACGCTCACCGTGGCCTGGCTGAAATCGGCGTCCGGATACGACAGCGACCAGCGCCCGAACACCACCGGATACGGCGCATAGCCGCGCGCCGGCCAGGCCACGAAGTCGTCGCGCACGCGCGGCCGCGCCGCGCCGTAGTTGCCGTCGAAGACCCACAGGGCGTTCGCGCCCCACAGGCTGGAACCGTTCGACTGGGCGGGCGGCACGTCGCCGCTGCCGAACACGCGCGTCTGCGGATAGAAGATCCAGCGGCGGTGGCCCACCGGGCCGTTGTTGTCGCCGTAGTCCGAGATGTAGGACTCGATCGCCTGGGCGCCGGTGGCCCCGAGCGCGAGGTTGGACGACCCCGCGGCTTCCGCCGCCGTGGCCGTGTAGAACTTCCAGCTCGCCGGCGGACTGTGCGACAGCTGGCCGTTCACGCTCATCAGCAACGCCGCTTCCTGGTCCTTGGCGCTGAAGACCGGGGAGATCGTGGTCGCCGCCGGTACGCCGGCCATCGCCCGGTACCAGTTCAGGCGCAGGCTGGTCGCCGCCTGCCAGGCCGCGCCCACGCTGCCGGCGCGGCCGCTCGCGTAGTCGCCGGTCCATTCCATCGGCACCGCCGGTTGCACGTAGACGTGGTTGTAGAACAGGCGCACGGCTTCGCGGTCCTGGGTGTCGATGGCCAGGCTGGCGCCGTCCGCCGCGCGCGAATGCTCGGTGCCCCGGGCGGCGGCCGCGGCGCGCGCCGCGTCGGCGACGGTCGGCGCGTCGCCGAGCCGGACGGTGCCGGCGGCGGGTTGCCCGACCTGTCCGACCTGTGCCGCGAGGCGCGGCGCGGTGGCGCCAGCCGGCGGCAGGTCGGCGTCGCCGCCGCAGCCGTGCAGCAGGGAGGCGACGAGGGACAGGAGGACGATCGGGGCGGCGGAACGGACGGTTTTCGGTGTCGGGATCAAGACGGACTCGCGCAAGGGCTGGACAGCGGGATGGAACTGGATATTATGCCCCAGCGATATATGTGCCATCCGGAAATACTGCGGCAAAGCGGCATCGGCGTGCTAGGATGCAACAGTGTCGGGCATTTTCCATTGCATAAAATGAAGCACAAACTCTTCCTGTTCGACCTCGACGACACGCTGCTGGACTTTCGCGCGTCGGAAAGCCTGTCGTTCCGGCGCACCCTCGCGGCGCTGGGCGTCGAGGGCGACGTCGACGCCCTGTTCGGCCATTACCAGGTCATCAATACGGCGCTCTGGCGACATTTCGAGCTGGGCGCCGTGAGCAAGGACTTCCTCAAGGTCGAGCGGTTTCGCAAGACCTTCGCCGACCATGGCCTGGACCTGGACGCGCAGGCCGCCAGCGCGCTGTACCTGGACGCGCTGGCGCACTCGGTCGTGCTGGTCGACGGCGCGCCGGCCCTGTGCGCGGCGCTCGCCGCGGTGGGCGAGGTCGGGATCATCACCAACGGCGTCGAGCACATCCAGCAGCGGCGCATCGCCAGCTCGGGCCTGCAGGCCCACGTCTCCTTCGTCGCCACGTCGGAAGCCTGCGGCTTCGCCAAGCCGGACGTGCGCTTCTTCGCGTACGCCGTCGGGATGGCGCGCGCCTGCACCCGGGCCGAGATCGTCATCGTCGGCGACCGGCTCGACGCCGACATCCTCGGCGCGAACCGCTTCGGCATCGAGAGCTGCTGGTTCAATCCGGGCGGGCTGGCAAATGCGTCGGAGGCCGTGCCGACCTACGAGGTGGCGCGGCTGGACGCCGTGCTGGGCGTGTTGCGCGGCGCGGCTGTGCCTGCCTGAAGGCACGGCCAGGCGCGGGGCATCCCGCCGGCCGGCCGCGTGGTCCGTGACCTACAGCTTCCCGCTCCGTCCTCCTATTGGCGGCCGCGCAAGGAACGTTACCATCGAGGCATGAGCAATCACGCCAGGAGGCCACGATGGAAAAGCGTCAGCAGGATGAACGACAAGGCAAGCAGCAGGACAGCCGGCAGCAGGACAGCCAGGCCAGCCGCCAGCAGGCGCAGGGCAGCGCCGTGACCGGCATCCATACCGGCAGCGGCCGCGACGGCGGCTTCCTCCAGTCCGCGCCCGAAAGCAACGTCGGCCCCGCCGGCGCCGCGCAGACGAGCCGCGGCAGCGCCGCCGACACGGTGCGCAACAGCCAGTCCGGCGTCAGCGGGTCGGCGTCCGGCGGGGAAGCCGGCGCGTCGAAGGCCGGCGCACCGGCCGAGCACGACAAGCCGATCGGCTCGCTCGCGGACGACAAGCCGAGCATGTAGGCACGTCGCCTTGTCGTGACGCGAACGGCAAGCTAGGAGCCGAACGCGATCACCTCGTCGCCCGGCAAGGGCGTGCATGCCGGACCGAGCGGCTCCCAGCCATGGTGCACGACGATGCGCTCGCGGTCATGGCACAGTTCGACGCGCCGCGCCTGCGGCGTGCGCGCGCGCACCAGGGCCGCGAGCGTGTCCGGCACGCTGACGTGCAGCGCCAGCGCCTGCAAGTCCTCGACCGGATGGTCCACGATGTGCACGAGCGGCACGAACTGGCCGGCGAACACCATCCAGTGCGACGGTATCCTCACCGGTTCCGTCGCATACCCGACCGTGCGCAGCCAGGATTGCGCCCGGACGCGCGCGTCGCCGCCGGCACCGCCGAGGCCGCCCCAGGCGCTCGCCATCAATTCCGCCACCCACTGGTTGCAGTTCTGGAAGCGCGTGCCGAAGGCATAGGCGTTGGCGCTGTAGCGTCCACCCAGCAGGGACAGCGCCAGGGACTTGTCGAGGGCCGCGCGCTCCAGCGCCGCCGCATCGTCCGCCGTGGGGAACACCAGCGCGACGTGGCCGCGGCCGGGCGTGTCGGCGCCCAGCGCGAAGCCGGCCACGCCCTGGTCGAACAGGCGCGGGCGCGACTCGTCGCAGGCGTAATACAGTTGGCGCACGGCCCAGCGGCCGTCGGGATTGTCGCGCAGCGCGATGCCGGCGTGCGAGTACAGCAGGCCGAAGCGGCTCAGGTCGAGCCCGGCACGCGCCGCCAGCGCGACCGTCGCGCCGGAACGTTCCAGGACTTCCTTGATGGCGCCGGCAAAGCGCAGCGCCCGGTCCTGGTCGGCCGCGTCGATCTCCACGTGGCGCTCGCACAGGACCGGGATGCCGGCCCGGGCGTCGGCGCCCAGGCCGAGGGCCAGCGCGCAGGCGGCGGCGCGCAGGACCCGCCGCGCCAGGCTCAAATGGCGACCTTGCGCGAACCCAGTTCGCGGTACCAGTCGTCCTGCAGCGCCAGGAAGAAGGACTGGCGCGTGTCGCCATAGGCGAATTCGTAGCCGTAGGCGCGCGCGTTGACGTGCACGAGCTCGCCGGCCTGGACCTGGCGCCGGGCCAGCGCGCGATCGGGGACGTCGACGTGGAATTCGCGCAGCTGGCCGGTGCCGGCATCGGCGACGGCGCGCAGCGTCATGCGGGTGGTGTCGGCGCGGGCCGGCGCGCGCGCGACGTCGATCACGCGGTAGTCGCCGGCGGCGACGCGGCGGTCGCCATTGGAACTGTTGCTGGAGCCGCCGATCGAGTCGGAAATACTGCCCGACGAGGCCGAGCCGGCGCTGGAGGCGGACGAGGCGACGCTGTCGGCATAGGCGGGTGCGGCGCAGGCGGCGGCGAGCAGGGCGAGGGCCGACGTGCGGCGAAAGAGAGCGTGGTTCATGGTGGTTTTCGGTAAGACAGGTGGATCGATGTGATGGGACGCGTGACGGCGTGCTCAGCGGCGCGGCGGGACGGCCTTGTCGGCCGGCGCGCCGTCGTCGCCGCCATCGACCTGGTTGATGCGGTTGTACAGCGCCTGCAGGTAGGCGAAATCGGCGGAAAACAGCTCCTCGATGACCCGGGTATTGACCATGTCGAGGCTGCCGAGGCGCACGATCACGCGCGACAGCACGATGATCGTCAGGTAGGCCGGGTTGGCCTGCACCCTGTGATCCCTGAGCGGCAGGATTTCGTCGCCGGCCGTCGCCAGGCGCATGACGCCCTGCCGGTGCAGGGTGCCGTCCGCGTCGCGGTAGCCGATCGGCAGGGTGAATTCCACTTCGGTATTGATGATGCCCATGCGGCGTGCCTTTCCAGTCGTCGTTCGCGTCGTGAGGAGCAATGGTACATGCCGGCGCGCGGGTTGCACAGATGCAATATGACAACAGTCGGGATATCGCCGCGGTGCCGAAGTGGTTAGAATCGTCCGGTCGCCATCGCCACGTCAAGCCATGCACCGTCGCCACTGTCTCGCCCTCGCCGCCGCCGCGGCGCTGCAGCCCGCCACCCGCGCCTTCGCGGCCGGTGCGCGGGCGCGCTTCGACGCGGCGCTCGGCGCCTTTCCCGATTTTAACGGCACGGTGCTGGCCGGGCGCGGTGGCCAGGTCCTGTTCAGCAGGGCGCTGGGCCTGGCCGACCTGGACCAGCGCGTGCCGATGCGGCTGGAAACCCGCTTCGAGACCGGATCCGTCTCCAAGTGGATCGCGGCGATGGTCGTGCTCAAGCTGGTCGACCTGGGCAAGCTCGCGCTTGACGCCGCGATCCTTGACTACCTGCCCGACTACCGCGCCGACACCGGCGCCCGGCTGACGCTGCGCCACCTGCTGAGCCACGCCAGCGGCGTGCCGAACGAGATCGCGGCGGCGCGCAAGGCCGACCCGCAAATCGCCTTCGTCGAACTGGACCAGATGGAGGCCGTGCGCCGTTACGCCAGCGGCGACCTGCGCTTCGCTCCCGGCAGCGCCTGGGACTACTCGCACGCGAACTGGCTGATCGTGAAGGCGATCGTGGAGCGCGCGAGCGGCCGCGCCTATCGCGACTGCGTCGCCGCCTGGCTGGTGCAGCCGCTGGGGCTGCGCGACAGCGGCATCTTCCACGGCGAGTCCAGCGCCGTGCCGGGCATGGCCGTGGCCTACGCGGGCATGGCGCCGCCCTGGCAGCGCAGGGTCAGCGCGGTGCCGGCGTACCTGGCGATGGCGGGCGGTTTCTACAGCAGCGCGCCGGACATGCTGCGCCTGATGGACGGCGTGCTCGGCGGCGACATCCTGGCGCCGGCCTCGCGCGCTACCCTGATGCGGGTCGTCATGCCGGAACAGCATTACGCGCTGGGCGGCCGGACCCGGGTCGAGACGATCGCCGGCAAGGCGCGCGAAGCCGCCTGGGAAGACGGGGCCAACGGCGGTTTCCGCCTGGTGGCGCGGCGCGTGCTGGACGACGGCATGAGCGTCGTCGTCTTCAACAACGGCAGCGACGACCATCGCCGCCTGGGCGAGCTGGCCAGCGCGTTGATGGAGGCGGCGTACGGGTAAGGTCCGGCATGTCGCCGGGGAGGCGGCCCGGCCGGGCCTGGCCGACGGCATGGTCGCGGCGACGGCACCGACATGCGGGCGCATGCCCGCGCTGTCGTCCGCGCCCCGGACTGCTCGGATGTCGCTGCCAAGGATGTCGCTGCCACGGACGTCGCTTCATGACTTGCCGCACGCATCCGGATCGGTGCCGGCGTCCTGGCCAGGCAGGAAGGGGCCTGCGATGGCGTCGTGGATTGTCATGGGGAGGGAGGGGAAGCGGTGGCGCAGCGTGTCGTGAAGGTCCCGGGCGCGGGCGACTGCTTCTTCCATGTGGTGGCCTGCTTCCTCGGCCACCCCCCGCACAGCGTCGTTGCGGCGCGCGACGTGCGCCGCGCGCTGGCCGCCGAGGCGGCCAGGCTGCTGTTCAAGCCTCCCTACAACGATTTGCGGACGCTGACCGAGCTGGTCCTGTCGTCCAGCGACGTCGGCGCGCTGGCGGTCGTCCAGGACGCCACCACCCCGCAGGCCACGTCGCTGCGTGACTGGCACCACGCCGGGCCGGGCGCGGACCACGGCAACGGCGGCGGCTGTCCGCTGGCGGCATTCGTCGTGTGGATGCAATACAGCGTCGCCGACATCGAAGCGATGAAGATGGAGCGCCTGCCGGACTGGCTGCGTCACGCGGGATACTTCGGCTACACCATCTGGGGCGATGCGGCGTTCACGGCCAGCCTCGTGCGGCGGCACTATGGGATGGCGGTCGACTTCTACACCGCGGCCAACCTGCACGAGCTGACCGGCAACGCCCCCCGCACGGTGAACGTCTACATCAACGGCGGCAACCACTTCGACGCGGCGGTCTTCGAGCCGGACCAGAACGTGGACATCGACATCGGCCTGGACACGGGCAACGTGCCATCGCCGCATATCGACAACCTGACGCTGGAAATCCACCACCTTGACATCGGACAGGGCGACGCCACGCTGATCGTCGTCCGTGACCGCCGCCGCATCGTGCACACGACGCTGATCGACGCTGCCGATGCCAACCAGGCGCCGCTGATCCATGCGTACATGCAGCGCCAGGGCATCGTCAACCTGGACGTCCTGGCCATCACCCATTACGACAAGGACCACTTCCGCGGCGCCCTGGCGCTCCTCAAGGAATCGACGCTCTGCCAGAAGACCCTCATCTTCGACCGGGGCGACCCGGAGGACGTGGACCAGCTGACGAGCTTCACCTCGAGCCTGTCGCAGACGGACCTCGAGGAGGATCGTCTTTTCGACGACGAAGTGGAGGAATTGAAGGAACTCCTCGCGGGGCCGGCCCGCAAACGGCGGATCTGCGCAGGGAAAGGCCCCACATGGATGATCGGGAAGAATCTGGTCCAGGTCGGCATCCCGGGCAATGCGCCTGTCCTGACCCTCACCTGCATCTCCGCCAACGGCCATGTGATCGGGGGGAGATACGTGCAGCCGTTGCACGCCGACCGGGAAAACGCGCGCTCGCTGTGCTTCCTCTTGCGTTTCGGCAGCTTCTCCTACTATCTCGGCGGCGACGCGCCCGGCGTCCCGGCGAACGACCTGGAGGGAGCGGTGGGCGCCGCCATCGACGGGTACTTCGGCGTCGACCATCTGTGCGGCATGAAGGTCAGCCACCACGGCAGCCACCATTCGACGACGCCGGCGTTCGTCGAGCTCCTGGACCCCACTAGTGCGTTCATCTCCTGCGGGATCCACGACAAGTTCCTCCACCCCCGGCAGGAGCCGCTCGACGCCCTGGCCGGTGGCGAGCGCATGCAGAACTTCTACTTGACCCGCTGTGTCTACCGGCGCAATCACATCACGCCGCACGACGAGATCCAGCAGGGCCAGGGACGGGTAGCGGGGGACGAGAGCACGCTGGGCACGATCGTCCTGCGGATCGAGCATTCGATGGTCCGCAAGCACATTTTCTATGTCGGCTACTGGGACCGCGAGCTGGCGCGCTGGCGGCTCACGCGGCATTGCTGCCTCCAGGCCGACATCGCCGAAGAGATCACGTACGAGCAGGAGCAACCGGAAGACCTGGTCGTTACCGCCTGCCCAAAGGATGCGCCCGCCGAGCATGCCTGGCAGACCCTTCTCCTGGAAGACGCGATCGAGCGCCAGCGCGCGGCCCGCGACGAGGAGATCGTGCGCAGCCTGGGGATCCGGGATCGACCGGCCCAGCGCAGCGTGACGACGGGAGGCGAGTCGAAGACGAAGAGCGAGCCGAAGACCATCGAGACCGAGCAGATGCTCGTCGAACTCGACGAGCGGTTCGACCGGGAGATCGAAGAGGAAGACATGGAGGCTTTCGATGACGATGACGAGTACAAGCCATGACGGGTTCGGACGGAGGCGCGCATGTTGATCGTGCGCGCCGGGCAATTCGCCGCGTTCGAGGACGGCGCGCGGGAATCCCAGGAAAAGAGGCTGCTCGCGCACCTGGAAACGCACTATCCGGAAGCCTGCGCCAAGGCTGGCGAGCGCGCGCTGCCGGCCTTCGTCGGCGAGTCCCAGGCCAGGGCCCACGCGTGCGGGCGCTATCGGGACGCGAGCGTCTTTCCCTTCGTCGAGGCGCTGTTCACGGCAACATGGACGGCACCGGGCGCGCCGGCGATGGTGGCGTCGCGGCTCCTGCGGCCGGGAGAGGAATGAGCGTCGGACGATTCACCGTATCGAGCTCATCGAGCGCATGGCCGGCCGGTTGCGGGACGCATCCTGTCTCTTCCTGAACATCAGGATGCGCCCCCCCGGGCGGGTGTCAGTCGCGTGGCCGCGGCAGGCGCCACAGCCGGGTCGGCAGGGCCGGCGGCGCATCGCGGCGGAAGAAGGCCGAATCCTGGATGCGCGAGCTGGTCACGTAGAGCGCGCCGTCCGGTCCTTCGCTGAAGGTGTCGGGCCAGCGCAGCCGCGGGTCCTGCGCCACCGTGCGCAGGTCGCCGGCCGGCCCCTCGGACAGGTTGCGCGCCTTGACGGCATTGTCCTCGATGGCGCTGACGTACAAGGTGTCGGTACCGCGCGCGATCCACAGGCCGTCCGTGGGCCCGACCCGGCCATAGGGCTGGACCTGGCTGCCGAGGTCATGACCGGCCGGGCCGCCGCATTCGAGCGCCGCGGTCCGGATGCGGTACAGGGTCGTGCCGGTGAGCGGCTTCCAGTACAACCACGCGCCATCGGACGAGAGCGCGATGCTGTCGGCGGCGAACAGCACCGGCCGGCCGTCCGGATAGCGCAGCGGCCTGCCGTCCGTGCGCACCACCACGCCGTTTTCGGGCTGGGTGGCCGGTGCAATACGGATACGCGGTGAAGCGGCGGGCGAAGTGAACGCAATGACGTCCCCTCGGCAAGCCGAGGACCGCTCAGGGATGCGCGCGCTTACCGTTGCGGGCATGGTCTGCCGGCGGGACGTTCAGGTACGTCAGGCTCAGGACGGCATAGCAAATCACCGCGATGGTGAGGCCGAGCAGGATGTAGCTGGTCCGGGGCAGGAGGACGGCGAAGCCGCACAGGGTGAAGACGACCAGGGTATTGACGACCAGCCGCGTGCGCAGTTCGGGACGCTCCATGAAATAGCCGTACTGCTTGCCGATGAAAAAGCAGACGGCGCCGATCACGGACAGCATGCGGAAGTCGAAGACGGCCATGTCGTCGAGGATCGCGTGCCGGATCAGGCTGGCGAGGATCGACAGGCCGATGAAGACGAACAGGTGCGAATACAGGACCGAGTGGCCGGTCGTGAGCTTCTGCTCGGTGAGCAGGTGAAAACTGTTGAAGTAGACCCACCAGATCGCCGATATCAGCACGAAGCCGGTGGCGGCCGTCAGCAGCTTCTCCATGGTCCAGCTGATGTCGGCCAGTCCCGTGGACAGGCTGGCGACGGACTCTCCCAGGATGATGATCGTGAGAAGTCCCACGCGCTCGATCAGGTGCTCCGTGTGCACCGGGATCGCGTGGAGGACACGGGGCAGGAAAAAGATGAATGCCGCCAGGTCGAACAGTATTCCCAGGTAAAACACGACGTAGCGCTGCGGCGGCGGGAACAGGACCGCGGCGAGGCTGATGCTGCTGCCGATGACGATCACCCAGCCCACGGTCGTCGTGAGCTCCAGGCTTTCCTTGTGGCGGTATTTCGACACGAAGTACATGGCGCCGATGATGTACTTCGACCCGGCGTAGCAGACGACGATGACATCGAAGCTGGTCAGGAAGCGCTGGTCGATCAGGCCCGAGATGACAATCAGCAGGAACATGATCACGAGGGTGGCTAGCCGGTGCTTGCGGTCGTCCGCATCGAAACGGTTGGCGTACATCGTGTGGCTGGCCCAGACCCACCACAGCGGGACGAAAATCAGGACGAATTTCCAGAACTGGAACGGTTCCAGATGCCCCGCGTGCGTGTGGCCCAGCACGTGCGTGACGTCGCCGATGGTCACCACGAAAATCAGGTCGAAGAACAGCTCGAGCCAGGTGGCACGGCGATTGGCGTCGAAATATTTGGTGTCGTACATGTGGTCTCGTGGTGGACCTGCACCCGGCCTTCCAGGCTGATTCGCTGCGCGTATCGCTTCGCCGATTGTTTGGCTTGCCTGCCTCGCGTACCAGCGGATAGTAGCAAAGAATCCGGCGAGCGCACGGCGCACGATTGGGCGCCAGGCGCTGCCTGCCGCGCGCGCCACGTCGGTCGGTCGACCGTCGCGCGCGCAGCGAATCTGGCGCGTGCAATGGGGTCTAAGCGAGAACCCTTGCCTGCGTTCCATGGCCGGGAATCTTCCGGCCCGATAGTGGTTTACAGCGCGCCGGGTAAGCAGTGCCGGTGCTTCGTCAACAGCAGCTCTGTCGACAGCAAGCGCTGTCAACAGCAACAAATGGAGGTAAACCTATGGCTACAGTCAAACTCGACAAAGGGGTGTGGCAATCGTACTTCGACCACATGTCCAAGATCGTGGTGGGCAAGCAGACCGAGATCGAGGTCGCGTCCCTGGATATCGGCGTCCAGCCCGAAGCCAAGTGGGTGCCGCTGCTGGGCATCACCTACGATCCCAAGAACGACTTGCTGGAGGTGCTGCTGGAGGGGCTCGACCACCTGATCCGGCACCCGCGCGACATCTACATCGAGCAGGAGCCGGCCGGGTTGGCGAGCATGGAGGTGATCGACGCCGACGACGTGCGCCAGATCATCCGGCTGCGCGATCCCATCAGGCTGCCTTACTCGCCATCTCCTTGATGCGCCTGCAGACGCGGCAGGACTTCCTGGCCGATCTCTTCGAGTACGTCGCCGGCGTTACGCGCGCCGTACTTGAAGT
This sequence comes from uncultured Massilia sp., assembly GCF_913773735.1. Lineage (GTDB taxonomy): Bacteria > Pseudomonadota > Gammaproteobacteria > Burkholderiales > Burkholderiaceae_D > Telluria. The sequence continues at coordinate 120,888 of NZ_CAJYEB010000035.1, read as the reverse complement.
TCAGGATGACGTGGTTGACGCCGATCGAGCGCAACGCCTCGAACAGGCGCAGGACGAAATGCCGGCCAGCGCGAAAGCCCAGGTGGATCGCCGTCGGCGCCGCGTCGGGATCGTCGCTCAGATCGATGTAGAGCGATTGCACGAACGGCTTGAAGACGCCGGGCGTCGCCGCATCCACCGCGGCCCGCCACTGCGCCGCGACCTCCGCCTGGCGTTGCAGGCCGCGCGGGTAAGTGATCCACCCGTCGGCATGTCTGGCGATCCAGTCCAGCGACTGCCCGCTGTGCCCGGTGACGAGCATGGGCACGGCAGTGATCGGCTTGGGCACCAGGTCCGCTCTGCCATCCAGCGTGCCGTAGGGCGATTGGAGTTGCGGGAATTCCTCGGCGAGGACCGTGCGCACGACGCGCAGGTTCTCGCGGAACAGGGCGTAGCGCTCTTCGAAGTCGACGCCGAAGCTCGGAAACTCGACCGGCCGGTCTCCGGAAGCCACGCCGAGGACCAGGCGGTTGCCTGATAGCCGGTCGACCGAGGCGACGCCCTTGGCGATATGCAGGGGATGGCGCAGGGTGAGGACGAGCGCGCCGGTCGCCAGCGCGATCTCCTCGGTCTGGGCCGCGATCCAACCCAGGTACACCCATGGGTCGTACACCTGGCCCAGGTCGCCGAAGCTGGGGTCGCGCAGCGGCACGTCGCGGCACCAGAGTGCGGCGTAGCCGAGCGCCTCGGCGCGGCGCGCAAGGCGCTCCTGGCCGAGCATCGTCGGCTGGTCTCCGGAGAACGCCTCGATCGGGAAGAACACGCCGACCGTCAGGCGATGTTCCACGAACATGCGCCGGTAGCCCTTGCCATCGCTCGGCTTGGCCGTCCGGTTCGGTGTCAGCAGGTCTGCCATGTCCTCACCTCGTCCATCGGCGCGGGCGCGCCCCGGCCCGGCCCGCGCCGAAAGGGCGGTGCGGTTTGCTGTTTACTTGTCCTGGTAGACAAACGGCGGCAAGGCCTTGAGCGCTTCCTTCGTCGCGCCGGGCAGGGTCAACTGCTTCTGATGGAGCTTCAGTTGCGTGGTAGGGATGGCCACGTCCCGTTTCCCGATCCCCAGGAAGCCGCCCACGCCGACGATCGCGAACGTTGCCGCCGGCGTGCCGTCCTTGCTCGGCGCGATGATCAGGTCGTCGATCTTGCCGATCTTGTCGCTCTTGTCATTGACCACTGTCTTGCCGATCAGGTCGCGCTTGGCGCTCCAGCCGACGACGATGGCTTCCATCTCGATCACGGTGACGCCCAGGGGTGCCCTGCCGGCGACCGGTGCCGCGGGGGCTTGCGCGTTGGACTGCGCCGGAGCCGCAGCCGATGCAACGCCAAGGCAGAGAGATACTACTGACATCGCTGAGACTGCAAGTATACGTTTCATGGCGCTACCCTCCTGGTTAGCCGTGGTGCGTCCAACTATAGGCGGGACGATGGGGGCCACGATTGAAAATCGACTGCGCTTTGACCTACGCCAAACTTTATGCGAAGGAGATAAGCAATTGCTTGCGCGGCCTCTGTGGTTACCGATGCTGCTTCTTCATGCGCAGCGCCGGCGTCATGCTGAGTGGCGCATGCACGATGGCGAGCAACACAGCGCGTCGCCAATTCTGGAATGAAGGAACATGTGGAGATGTGATGAAAACAGACGACGAAATCAAACGGGATGTCGAGGAAGAATTGCGATGGGACCCCGACATCGATGCGACGAACATTGCGGTGACCGCCAAGGACGGCGTCGTCACCCTGGCAGGATTCATCCCGAGCTATCTGCAGAAGTTCGAAGTCGAAAAGGATGTGAAGCGGGTGCAGGGGGGCGTTGGCGTCGCGAACGACCTGGAGGTTCGCCTGCCGAGCATCGACCAGCGCCCGGATCCGGACATCGCGCGCGATGCGGTGCAGGCGCTGCAATCGCAGCTTCCCTATTCCTGCCAGAACTTCAAGGTGGTCGTCAGGGATGGCTGGATCACGCTGGACGGCGAGGCGGAGTGGAACTACCAGAAAGAAAAGGCCGAGATATCGGTACGGAGCGTCAAGGGCGCCAAGGGCGTGATCAACGCGATCAAGATTGCGCCGAAGGTCGCGGCTCAGGAAATCAAACGCAAGATCGAAGCAGCGTTCCTGCGTAGCGCCGAGGTGGACGCACATAGAATCCAGGTCGAGGCCAGCGATGGCGAAGTGGTCCTGAAGGGAACCGTGCATTCGTGGTTCGAGCGCGAACAGGCCGAACGTGCGGCGTGGCAGGCACCAGGCGTCAGGAAGGTCGAGGACCGCATCGTCATCCAGCCTTGACGTGCCGTCGCCCCGTGCGAACATGTATGCCGACGCCGGGGCAGTCGTCACGCAAGCGAAGCTTCATGTATCTGCGCGTTCGCGCACCCGGCCAAGGGTAGGGGTGGTATCCGGCCCATGGTCGCGGGCCGAATCTCGCACGGCCCGGTTCCGTGTGAACGGTATGGATTCGACGGACAAGAGCCGAGCAGGGCATGCGGGCGCAGGGCCCTTTGCAGTGTCGAGCCCGCGTCCGTCAGGCACCGGCGAAAGGCGTTGGCGCACACGTCATGGCGCCCGCGCGTTGCCGATCGGGCAGCCAGCGGCAGGTGCCTTTCAATGACAGGGCGCGTGAAAATTTCCGGTCGGGGAGCGGTGTGGGCGACGACGCGGCAGCCTTGGCGCCGCGCCTGGCGGGTTCCGGTCAGTGCGCCCTGGGTCGAGGCGTGTGGTGCGAGCGCGTGGCGGGTGCGCCGCGCATCCGGGCGGCGAAGCGAAGCGCCTCGATCAGCGACTCGTCGTCGAAGCCGCCTTCATACGGCTCGCCGTTGATGAAGAAGCTCGGCGTGCCCGCCGCGCCGCTGCGCACGGCGCTCATGAAATCGCCCCGGACCTTGGGCAGGAAGCGGTGGGACTGCAGGTCGTCGGTGAAACGCTGCATGTCGAGCCCGAGGCGTTGCGCGAGCCGCGTCAACAGCGCAGGGCTGAGCGCGTCCTGGTGCTCGTAGATCGCGTCGTGCATGGGCCAGAACTTGCCTTGCGCGCCTGCCGCCTCCGCCGCTTCGGCCGCCGGTTGCGCCATCGGATGCACCTGCGTCAGCGGCATGTGGCGGAAGACGAACAGTACCTCGTCGCCCATCGTCGCCAGCACGTTCTTCAGATAGAAGTGCGCCGCCCTGCAGTACGGACACTGGAAATCGCCATACTCGACCAGCATCACCGGCGCATCCGCCGGTCCTGTGACGTGGTCGGTTTGATCGACCGGTTTCGCCAAGCTCATGATGTGCTCCCATCCATTTGTTCCAGCGCTTCGAGGATACCGTCGGCACCAGGATTGATGCCGATCGGCGAAACGTGCGTCCAGCGGACAACGCCTTCTTCGTCGAGGACGAACAAGGCCCGTTCGCTCACGCCGTCCTTGTCGCGGTACGCCTTGTACTGGCGCGCAACGGCGCCCTTCGGTTCGAAGTCGGACAAGAGTGCAAGCTTGTAGCCGCGCTGCTCGCGAAAGGCAGCGTGGCACCAGGCGCCGTCGACCGAAATGCCAATGCAAACGGCGTTGTGTTTGGCGAACTCGTCGCGCAGTTCGTTGTAGAGTGCCAGCTGGTCGCCACAGACGGGGCTCCAGTCGGCCGGATAGAACGCGAGGATCACGCGCTGTCCGCGAAAGTCCGAGAGTTTGACGCGCTGGTCTGGCGTGGAATTGAGTTCGAACTCCGGGGCCGGAGTGCCTGCCTTCAGGGTTTCCATATTCTGCTCGCTCTTCACATGAAAGATTCACTGACCATAAGACGGACTGGGGCAGGCTTAGTTCCGTCTTTCTTCGGAAAGTAGGAAGAGGGCGGCTAAGAAAAAGACTACACCACCTCCGCATCGAACGCACGCGGTTTGTCTCGCGCATCGCGCAAGACCCGCGTGCGCTCGGCTGTCGGTGCCGTTCGCCTATCGCGACGGAAACGCTTGGAAAGCGCGACGCCCGGATGCCCGGATGCGTCCCGTCGACATCGACGCGGACCGGGTGGGACGATGTGCTCGCGATGGAGGGCGAACCAAGCGGCGCAGACGGGCGCCCGAAGGAAGCGGCCACGCGCTTGCGTGCACGCGGCGCAAGCTGGAGGGGTCGGCAGGCAGCACGACACCACGGTGCCCGATTCGCTGGCATCAGCAATCGCGTGGAGCGCGGTTCCGTCACTGGACGAACTGCTGGCAGGAAGTCGAGAACGTCGAACTGCTCGCGGCGATCCAGCACGGCCGCAAGGAGGACAATCGCAGATCGCTCGCCGTGACTATTCGGAGGCCTCGTCGACGCGAGCTTGACGTACAGCGGGCATGGCGTGCGCGGTCGCGGGAAGTGATCGGCATCCAGACGAGTTACGGACGGCAGCTGGCGACCTGGTGGCGACCCTGCAGAGGACAGCTCAGTCGAATTCCCTGGAGTCGGTAACCACACTTCAGGCAGACGCCGCGATCGCAGTCGACAACGCCAAGACCGCTTATCTTGCACCGGATCTTATGTCGCGGATGGACATATGTTGAGGTCCGAGCGCTGTGACGCGTCACGGATGAATCCACGGCTCAGGCGCAATGACTCAATATTCGCATAATCTATATTATGTCAAATAAGGTAAATGGATATGGTCGGTAGACAGCCGTGGAGGCCGGTCTACCCGCTTTCTCTGCCAGGTCGCGTGCTTGTCCTGGCTGGACCCGAGCGGTCCGTGCGACCGTCGATTCCCGGTACTGTCCCGAGGTGCCGTCGTCCCGGGCCATCGTCGCTCACGTCGGTTCACGGGATATCGACGGGCTGTGCGCCGTCCTGCTCCTCCGACCTGCACCGGACCGTGTCGGATCGCAACGGCACACGGATGCGGCCGACGGAACAGGACGCAGTCGCTCGGCGACGCCGCCGCATTGCGCGACGCGTGTTCATCGCAGTGCGCATCCGTGCTCGGACAGGCGCGTCCGGGGTTCGCGCAGGCGCCGCCGTGCATGCGCAGGCCTCGACTGCGAGCCGCCGCCCGTGGGGACCTCGTCGTCCGCCAACGGAGATGGACGGGATCGATTGCGCGCCGATCCGTTCGCATGGCCGGTTAGCGAGGACCGGAGGCAAGCCGGCACGCCGTTGCGGCAACGAGCATGGGCGCTACGGGCGCTTGCGGTGGTGGCATCCTCGCTGCCGGCCGTGCGGGGTCGTCTTTCCAACGTTGCCCATGTCCTTCAACCGGTCCACCAGCAACCGGTCCACCTGCAACCGGTCCACAAGCATCGGGTGCGCGGCAAGGAGCCGCCGGCTTGCTGGCGTCGGGATGCCAAAGGCGCGTCCAGCTGCGCCGCATGCCGGGATGTCCGTCCCCGGTGGCCGTGGCGGGATCGCGGGGGCATCGCTGGCCGATGGCACAGGCCTGCCCGCCGAGCGTCGCGAAGGTGCCACTTCCGGCAGGCATTCACGTCTTGCGCAGCGACCCAACCGTTGATAGAGTGCGAATGGACGTGCGGCGGGGCTCGGCATGGCATTGAACGGCTTCGTCTTGTTCCTGGCCCGGACCTCGACGCCGATACGTCCACTGTACCAGCAGGGTTCCCTGTTCGCAGTGGACCTTCGTACGCATACCGGCTCAACTCGACAATACGCTTAATAATGTCGAGTTCGAATAGTGTGGAGTTCGATCAATGTCGAGTTCGCCATATCGGCGAATGCATTGGTCGCAACCCCGACAATGATCCCCCAGGCGCCATGTGCGCGGCACCGCCACCAGCCGGTCACCTGGCTCTTCCTCCCCGGATCCCATTGCCGGCATGAATCCGTCATGAGCCGCCGGGACACGCCGTACCCGCGCTCGCGCCGTTCCCCAGTCGCGTTGGCGCCGGCACCCGGGATCGGTCCTGCCCGTCGAGCGACCCGTGTGCACCTGGCGCATCGCGTCACCGGTCCCCATGCCCAAGCACCCTGCACCGCATTCCACTCGCCACGGCGATCGGTGGCCCGCCTGCCTTGCACCGTGTGCATCCCCGCCCCTGATAGCTGCGGCAGCGCCGACGCCAGGCACGTCGTGTCAATCGCTGACCTGGATGATGACCTTGACCGCGCCACTCTCCCCCGCCGCCGCAAAGGTCCGGTAGGCCTCGTCGATCTGTTCCAGCGGAAAGCGGTGCGTGACGAAGCGTGCGGCGTCGATCCTGCCGGCCGTGACCGCCTTCAGCAGTTGTGGGATGGTGACGGTGTCGACGAGGCGCGTCGTGATGGCGATGTTGTGCGACCACAGCCGTTCCAGGTGCAGGTCGACCTTGCTGCCATGGACGCCGACGTTGGCGATGTTGCCGCCCGGGGCCACGAGGTCCTGGCACAGTGCGAAGCTGGCCGGGACCCCTACCGCCTCGATCACCGTGTCGGCGCCGCGCCCGCCGGTGAGCGCCCTGACCTGCTCCGCCGTGTCGGGTCCGGGCGCCAGCGCGTGCGTGGCGCCGAACCGCAGGGCGAGTTCGAGGCGGCGGCTGTCCGGATCGATCGCGACCAGGGTGGCCGGCGCATAGAACTGCGCCGTCATCAGCGCCGACAGCCCGATCGGGCCGGAACCGACCACCGCCACGGCGCTGCCCGGCTGCACCTTGCCGTTAAGGACGCCGCACTCGTAGCCGGTGGGCAGGATATCGCTCAGCATGACCAGCGCGTCCTCGTCGGCGCCGTCCGGAATATGGTGCAGGCTGAAGTCCGCATGCGGGATGCGCACGTAGCCGGCCTGGGTGCCGTCGATGCGGTTGCCGAGGATCCAGCCCCCGTCGAGGCAGTGCGAATACATGCCCCTGCGGCAATACTCGCAGCGGCCGCATGCGCTGATGCAGGCGATGAGCACCCGGTCACCGGGCCGGAAGCCAGTGACCGCGCTACCCACCGCATCGACGATGCCGACGCCTTCGTGGCCCAGCGTGGTGCCGGGCTGGCAGGTCGGCACGTCGCCCTTCAGGATGTGCAGGTCGGTGCCGCAGATCGTCGTGCGGGTCAGGCGCACGATGGCGTCGCCGGGCTGCGCGATGGCCGGCGGCGGCTTGTCTTCCAGCGCGCGCCGGCCCGGCCCGCGATAAACGAGTGCGTGCATCGCTCCTCCCGTGGTGACGGATGACGGATGACAAATGACGGAGGCGCGAAATCGCGCCCCGCGAAAGCTTGGTCCACCGCCAAGCCGGAACATTCCCGTAAGTGCAGCGGCATTTGAGCGCGGCCAACATTCCGGCATCCAGGGCGCACGTCCGACTCCCGCCGGGGTCACAGCCATATCGATTCCCGATTCTCGACTCCTGATTCCCGCCTCCCGGCGCACGAAAGGATTGCCAATGCACGACTACAAGACGATCGTGGTCCATATCGATGGCGGCCCCGACCAGGAAAGCCGCCTGGCCGTCGCCGCGCGGCTGTGCGACGCGCACGGGGCGCACCTGGTGGGCAGCGCCGCCACCGGCATCACCTGGTTCGACTATGCGCTGCTCACCGGCTCGATCGGCGCGCCGGTGCCGGATCCCGGCGCCGATTTCCGTGGCCTGCGCGACGCCGCGACCGCGCGTCTCGACGGCTTTCGCGCGCAGGCGGCGCGCCTGGGCATCGCGTCGGTCGAGGCGCGCCTGGTCGAGGACGATGCCCGCTACGCGCTGCTGCTGCAGTCGCGCTACGCCGACCTCGTCGTGGTCAGCCAGGACGCCGCCCCCGCGGCCGGCGATGGCGGGAGTTCCGGCCTCCTGCTGCCGCCGCGCGTGCGCCGCCTGCCCGAGTACGTGGCCCTGCGCGGCGCGCGCCCGGTGCTGGTGGTGCCGCAGGGATACCTCGACCAGCCGCTGCCGGGCAAGGTCGTCGTCGGCTGGGATGGCAGCATCCAGGCGATCCGCGCGATCGATGCCGCGCTCCCGTTGCTGCAGCGCGCGACCGGCGTCACGCTGGCCCTGGTGAATCCCGACATCCTGTCCGAGCTGCACGGCGAGGAACCCGGCGCCGACATCGCGCTCTATCTCGCGCGCCACGGCGTCCGGGTCGAGGTCGAGGTCGAACGCACGCGCGGCACCGTCGGCGAGGCGCTGGTGGCACTGGCGCGGCGCGGCGGCGCCGGCCTGATGGTGACCGGCGCGTACGGACACAGCCGCTACCGCGAATGGATCCTCGGCGGCGTCACGCGCGAACTGCTGGAACGGGTGCCGGTGCCGCTGCTGATCGCCCACTGACGCGGCAGGCGGCGGACCGGACCGATCATGGATGCCTGCGGACACGCGCGGATGCGGTGCGGGCACGGGGCGACGCCGCGAGCCGCCGGTTGCGGCGGGCGGGAACCGGCGCGCGTCCGGGCGCGTCGCCAATGAAGGGAGTACAGCATGGCTTATCCGTTGCAGCAGGTTCCCGCAAGCGAGCAGCGCCGCGAAGGCAGCACGTGGCAAGGCGGCCGCCATACGCCCTATCCCGAGGCCAGCGTCGAGCATGCGTCGGCCGACCTCGTCCTCAACGCCTGGCTCGGGCGGCTCACTGGCTACGTCTCGCCGGCCGCGCTCGCCGCAGCCTGGCAGGACTGGGCCAGCCACCTGCTGCTGTCGCCCGACAACCAGATCGAGCTGGGCTTGCAAGCCGTCGCGAGCCTGCAGCGCTGGCTGCAGTACGGCGCCAGCGCGGTCCACGGCAGCCCGGCCGAACCGCTCCAGCCGCTGGCCCAGGACAAGCGCTTCGCCGATCCTGCCTGGCACGGCTGGCCGTACAACCTGGTCAGCCAGGGCTTCCTGCTGATCCAGCAGTGGTGGCACCGTGCCACCAGCGGGGTGCGCGGCGTGTCGCCGCACCATACGGACGTGGTGACGTTCGTGGCCCGGCAGTTGCTCGATTCGGTGGCGCCGTCGAATTTCATCGCGGCCAATCCCGTCGTGCTGCAGGCCACCCTCGTCAGCGGCGGGCGCAACCTGTTCAACGGCATGCTGCGCGCCGCCGCCGACCTGCGCAACGGGCTCACCGGGACCGGGCCGGCGGTCGCCTGCCGTCCCGGGCGCGACGTGGCCGTCACGCCCGGCAAGGTCGTGATGGCGAACCGGCTGATGGAGCTGCTGCGCTACGACGCGGCGACGCCGTCGGTGCACGAGACCCCGCTGCTGATCGTCCCGGCCTGGATCATGAAATACTATATCCTCGACCTGTCGCCGCAGAACTCGCTGGTGCGCTATCTCGTCGAACACGGCCACACGGTGTACATCCTCTCCTGGAAGAATCCGCAGGCCGACGACCGCGACCTCTCGCTGGAAGACTACCGTCGCCTCGGCGTCATGGCCGCCATCGGCAAGGTGGTCGAGCAGACCGGCGCGCGCCAGTTGAATGCCTGTGGGTACTGTCTCGGCGGCACGCTACTGGCGATCGCGGCGGCGGCGATGGCGCGCGACGGCGACGAGCGGCTCGCCAGCATGACGCTGCTGGCAGGCCAGGTCGATTTCACGGAGCCGGGCGAGCTGTCGCTGTTCATCGACAACAGCGAGGTCAGCTTCCTCGAGGCCACCATGTGGCAGCAGGGTTACCTCGACACGCGCCAGATGGCCGGCACCTTCCAGCTGCTCCGTTCGAACGACCTGATCTGGTCGCGGCGCCTGCGCCACTACCTGCTCGACCTGCCGGACCGCGTGAACGACCTGGCGTCGTGGAACGCCGACGCCACCCGCATGCCCTACCGCATGCATTCGGACTACCTGCGCAAGCTTTTCCTGCGCAACAGCCTGGCCAGCGCGCGCTACCTGGTCGACGGGCGGCCGGTGTCGCTGACCGACGTGCACATCCCGATCTTTGCCGTGGGGACGCTGACCGATCATGTCGCACCCTGGCGGTCGGTGTACAAGATCCTGCCCCTGACGGATACCGAAGTGACGTTCCTGCTGACGTCGGGCGGGCACAATGCCGGCGTCGTGTCGCCGCCGGGCACGCCCGGGCGCAGCTACCAGATCGCCACGCACAGCGTGGACATGCCCTATGTCGATCCGGAGAGCTGGCGGCGCGACGCCGTGCAGCGCGAAGGCAGCTGGTGGCCGGCCTGGGAGAGCTGGCTCGCGCGCCGCGCCGGACCGCTGGTGCCGGCCACGCCGGCAGTGGGCATCGCCGATGCGCCCGGCAGCTACGTGCTGGCGCCATGAGCGAAGCCGGCCTCGCCGGGGCCGACCCGCCGCATGACGGCCTGTCGGGGGACGAGGCGGCGCGCCGGCTGGCCGCGGACGGTCCCAACGCCCTGCCCGACCGCAGCCGGCGCGGCTGGCCCCGCATCCTGGCCGAGGCCGCGCGCGAGCCGATGTTCCTGCTGCTGGTCGGCGCCGCCCTGCTCTATCTGCTGCTGGGCGAACCGCAGGAGAGCGTGTTCCTGCTGCTGATGGTCCTCCTGATGGTGGGCCTGACCCTGTACCAGGAGGGGCGTACCGAACGTGCCCTCGCGGCGCTGCGCGACCTGAGCGCGCCGTCCGCCGACGTCGTGCGCGACGGGCGCCGCCAGCGCATCGCGGCCTCCGGCCTGGTGCGGGGCGACCTGTTGCTGCTGGCCGAGGGCGACCGGGTGCCGGCCGACGCCCTGGTGCTGGAAGCGAGCGGCCTGGCCGTCGACGAATCCTTGCTGACGGGGGAATCGGTCGCCGTCGCCAAGCGGGCGGGAGGCGCGGCCGGCGCGCCGCCGGCGCCCGGCGGCGACGGCCAGCCCTGGGTGTATTCGGGCACCCTGGTGGTCCAGGGCGAAGGCATCGCCCGGGTGCATGCGACCGGCGCGCGCAGCCAACTGGGACGGATCGGCGCCGCGCTGGGGCGCATCCGTCCGCCGCAGGGCCGGCTCCAGCGCGAAACCCGCACGCTGGCGCGCCGTGTCGCCTTCCTCGGGCTGGCGGTCAGCCTGCTGCTGGTGCTGTTGCTGGTGTGGCGCGGCGAAGGCTGGCTGCAGGCGCTGCTGGCCGGCGTCGCCCTGGCGATGTCCGTCCTGCCGGCCGAGTTTCCGGCCATCCTGGTCGTCTTTCCGGCGATCGGCGCCTGGCGCCTGGCCCGCTGCCAGGTCCTGACGCGCCGGCTGGCGGCGATCGAGATCCTGGGCTCGACCTCGGTGCTGTGCGTCGACAAGACCGGCACGCTGACCGAGAACCGGATGGCGCTGCGCCGCTTGTGGTGCGATGGCGTGGCCCACGACCTCGAGGACGGCACGCTTGCGCGGTTGCCCCAGCCCCTGCGGCAGCTGCTGGAGGCCGCCGTGCACGCCAGCCGTCCGGCGTCGGTCGACCCGGTCGACCGCGCGCTGGTCGAGGCCGCGGCGCGCCTGCGCGATGCCGCTGCGCCGCAACGGGCGGGCGCGCAGGAAGCGCCCGTGGTGCGCGAGTACGGCCTGACGGCCGCCCGGCCCGCCCTGGTGCGGGTGCGCCGCGAGCCGGGTTCGCTGGTGGCCGCGGCCAAGGGCGCGCCCGAGACGATCGTCGCCCTGTGCGATGCCCCTGCGTCCGCAAGCGATGGCGCAGCAGCGCTCGCCGCGGCCGCGGCCATGGGGCGCGCGGGCTTGCGGGTGCTGGCCGTGGCCGAGACGCGCGCGGTCGTCCCGCCGCTGCCGGACGATCCGGCGCAGCTGCGCTACCGCCTGCTGGGCCTGGTGGCCCTGGCCGATCCGCTGCGCGCCGACATCCCGGAGGCCGTCGCCGACTGCCGGCGCGCCGGGGTGCGCGTGCTGATGGTGACCGGGGACCATCCGGAAACCGCCTGCGCCATCGCGCGCCAGGCCGGCCTGGCCACCGGTGGCGTCGTCACCGGCGCCGACATCCCGCGCTGCAGCGCCGCCGAACTGGCGGCGCGGCTGGACGGCATCAGCGTCTGCGCGCGCATCGTGCCGGGCCAGAAGCTGGACATCGTGCGCGCGCTGCAAAGCCGCGGGGCGGTGGTGGCGATGACGGGCGACGGCGTGAACGACGCGCCCGCCCTGCGCGCCGCCGACGTCGGGGTCGCCATGGGGCGGCGCGGCACGGACGTGGCGCGCGAGGCGGCCGAGCTGACGCTGCTGGACGATCGCTTCGCTTCCCTGGTGCTGGCCCTGCGCGCGGGCCGCCGCATCTTCGGCAACATGCGCAAGTCGATGAGCTACGTCGCCGCCGTGCACGTCCCGATCGCGGCGCTGGCCCTGCTGCCGCCGCTGGCGGGCTGGCCGGTCCTGCTGCATCCGCTGCACATCGTGTTCCTGGAACTGGTGATCGATCCGGCCTGCACGCTGGCCTTCGAGAACGAGCCGGAAGAATCCGACCTGATGCGGCGTCCGCCGCGGCCGCGCGGCGAAGCCCTGCTCGGCGCCGCGCCGCTGGCGCACGCCCTGCTGCGCGGCGCCTGGGCGGCGCTGCTGGTCGCCGCCACGTACCTGCTGGCCCTGTCCGCCCTGCCCGAGGCCCAGGCGCGGGCGACGGGCTTCGCGGCCATGTTGTTGTGCAATCTCGGCCTGCTGCTCGCGCACCGCCAGCGCGGCGGTGCGGCCGGCGCGCTGGCGGTGGACAATCCGGTGTTCCTGGCGATCGCGGCCGGCGCGCTGGCCGTGCTGGCGGCCACCGTATACCTGCCGGCCGCCGCCGGGCTGCTGCAGTTCGCCGCGCCGCCGCCCGCCTGGTTCGGCCTTGCCGCCGGCGCCGGCGCGCTGATGCTGCTGGGCCTGGAAGTGGCGCGACGGCATTGAGCCGGGATGTCGTGCCCGGGCTGCGCAGGCATGCGCGTCGTCCGGTGACGGTTGACCTTCATCAAAGCCTCGATCCGCGCGGCGCGGAAACTGGACGAGTTGCCTGCCCGCCCCTCGCCTTCGCAGCGGTGCCGCCATGACACTCAAGAGCATCCTCGTCCACGTCGACCTTTCCCGCCATGCGCCGGCGCGCATCCGCCATGCGGCCGGCCTGGCGCGCACCCACGGCGCCCACCTGGTCGGCGCCGCGATGACCGGCATTCCCGGCGCCGTGTTCCCGCACGGCTACGATTCGCTGCCGGGAACGCTGTCCGCGAGCCACTACGAACCGCTGGTCGCGCACGCGCAAGAGGCGCAGCGGCGCTTCGAGGACATCGCCGCCGAGGCCGGCGTTAGTCACGCGGCGCGCCTCGTGTGCGACCAGGCCGACGACGGCCTGGCGTCGATGGCGCGCTTCGTCGACGTCGTCGTCTGCAGCCAGGACGATCCCGACGAATCGATGACGGACATGGCCGTGCGTGTCCCGGACTACGTGATCTTGAACAGCGCCCGGCCGGTGCTGGTGTTGCCGAACAACGATCCGCCCCCGGCGCCGTCCCACGTGCTGCTGGCCTGGGATGGCAGCAAGGAGGCCTCCGCTGCCGCCGGCGCGGCCATCCCGCTGCTGCAGCGCGCGCGTTCGGTGACGGTGGCCACGCTCACGGCCGGCGACATGGACGCACCGCGCTGCCGTCGCGAGCAGGGCGACCTGCTCGGCTACCTCGGCCACCACGGCGTGGCGGCCGCCGCCGTCGCCCGCCCGGCCGAGGCCACGCCGGGGCGCCAGTTACTGGTCCTGGCCGCCGAGCGCGGCTGCAACCTGCTGGTGATGGGCTGCTACGGCCATGGACGCCTGCGCGAGATCTGCCTGGGCGGGGCCAGCCGCACGGTGCTGGCCGATGCGCGCATTCCGCTGCTGCTCGCGCACTGACGTATCCGCACTGACGTATCCGCGCGGAAGGATGCCGGCGGCTACAGGATGCCGCGTCCGTTGACCGAGGCAATGATTTCGTCGTAGCGCTCGTGGTCGGTCTTGTGCAGGTAGGCGGCGGTGGTGGCGATGCTGGCGTGTCCCGCCGTGTCCTGCAGGGTCTTGAGCTGCACGCCGTTGTTGGCATGGTTGGTCAGCATGCTGTGGCGCAGCCAATGCGCCGATGCCTGGCGCAGCGTGGCGGCCGTGTCGGCATCGCCGCGCGCGGCGGCGGCGCCGGCGGCATCGGCGAACAGCGCCTTGATGGCCTCGGACGCCGCTTCGTCGGTGATGCGCGCGGGTTCGCGACTGCGGCTGGACAGGACCAGCGGCATGCGGTCGGTACGGCCGGCCTGCGGCGGCAGGCCGAACGCCTGGCGGTAGGCCTGGAAGGCTTCCAGCATGTCCGGCGGCACCGGCAGGCGGCGCGGCTTGCTGCCTTTGCCGAGCACGTCGATCCACCAGCGGCCGTCGCCCTCGGTATAGATGGCGCCCATGGCGGCGCCGACGATTTCGCTCAGGCGCGCGCCGGTGTGGGCGAACGCCACCAGCAGGAAGCGGTCGCGCGCGCGCCGCCGCAGCGCCGCCGGGGTATCCGCCGGCCGCGCCGACACGGTCTCCAGCGCCAGCCCGATCGCGTCCTGGGTCAGGTAGCGGGTGATCCGGCTGGCCGAGGGCGTGCGGACGTTGCGCACCAGCGCGCCCGGGTTGCGGCGCAGGTAGCCGGTCTGCTCGGCGAAGCCCATCAGGCCCTTCACGGCGATCAGCGCCTGGCGCCGGCTGGGGTCGGACAGCGGACCGGAAAACGGCCGGTAGCGCGGATCGCTGCGCGGCCACTTGGTGCGCGACACCCATGCGGGCGGCGGATCGCGCAGGAATTCCTTGTAGTCGTTGAGGTCGGCGACGTTCAACTGGGCCAAGGTCTTGCCGGCCTCCTCGCGGCACCAGGTGAGGAAGCGGTACAGCTCCTTCTGCGTGTTCTGGATCGACTTGGCGCTCAGCTCGCCATGCGCGATGTATTCGCGGGCCAGCTCGATGTCGGTGGCGGCCTCGGTGATGGGGTCGTCCGCGGTGCGGTACATGGTGACGCCGAGGCGGGCGCTCTCCCCGGTGACGATCTGTTCGGGCGACGCGGGACCGAGGTCGATGGGGAGGAAGTTCGGCATGGCGGGTCGGTCAATGCTGGTCGATGACTGTGTTTATGTACAGTATAGCATCTACCCGCCCCGGATAGCATCCGTAGCCGTGCGCAGCCGCACGACAGATCGACCTCCGCGCTGCATAGGCCATTTTCCCATCCTGTCATCATCTCCCGGGCCCGCGCGGGGGCGACGTGGGGATGCAAGGTCGGCGGCATCTCAGGCCGGACCCGCCGGCATGGGTCCCGGCATGGCGCGCGCCGCGCCCCGCGCCGCCAGCCAGGCCTCGAACTCGGCCGCCGGGCTGGGGCGTGCATACAGGTAGCCCTGCGCCATGTCGCAGCCGTGCTCGCGCAGGAAGGCCAGTTCGGCTTCGGTCTCGACGCCTTCCGAGATGACCTTGAGGTGCAGGCTGCGCGCCATCGCCAGCGCGGCCACCACCAGGCCGGCGCGGCCGGCATCGGTGTCGACCATCGAGATCAGCGACTTGTCGATCTTCAGCTCGTCCGGCCGCAGGTGGCTGATGTAGCTGAGCGAGGAGTAGCCGGTGCCGAAGTCGTCGATGGCCACCAGCACGCCCAGCGCCTTGAGGGCGGCCAGGGTGATGCGGGTTTCCTCGCAGTCTTCCAGCTGGTGCTGCTCCGTGATCTCGATGCACAGCAGCGCGCTGGGCAGGCCGGAGCGGCGCAGCGCCTCCTCGACGGCCGCGACCAGCTTGCCCGATCCGAACAGCGCCGCGGTGACGTTGACGGCGACGCGCAGCGGATCGGCCCCGGCGCCGTTCCAGTGCGCCGCCTGGCGGCAGGCCTCGACCAGCGTCCAGGCCCCGATCGTCTCGCCCATCGCGGCTTCTTCGAGCACCGGCAGGAACACGTCCGGCCCCAGCAGGCCGATGTCGGGGTGGTTCCAGCGGATCAGCGCTTCCACGGCCGCCGGGCGGTCGCCGTCGATGGCGACGATCGGCTGGTAGTACAGTTCCAGCTCGTGGCGCTCGAGCGCCGTGCGCAGGCCGGCGCCCAGGCGCGTGCGCAGTTCCATGCGCTCGGTGAGCTCGGGACGGTAGAACTGCACGTTGTTGCGGCCCTGGCTCTTCGCATGGTACAGCGCGCTGTCGGCGAAGCGCAGCAGCGTGCGGAAATCCTGGCCGTCCTCGGGATACAGGCTGACGCCCATGCTGACGGCCAGGTGCAGCGCGTGGCCGTCGTAGGCGACCGGCCGGGCGCATTCCTGGCGCAGCTTGTCGGCGAGGGCCAGCACGTCGCGCACGTCCGCCACGCCGCACAGCACCACGACGAATTCGTCGCCGCCCATGCGCCCGACCAGGTCGATGCCGCGCACCGTGCGCGTCAGGCGCGCCGCGATTTCCTTGAGCACGGCGTCGCCGGCCTCGTGGCCGAAACTGTCGTTGATGTGCTTGAAATAATCGAGGTCGATGAAGATGACGGCCAGCCGGGTGCGCTGGCGCCGCGCCACCGCGATCTCGTGCTCGACTTCCTCGTTCAAGAGCGTGCGGTTGGCCACGCCGGTCAGGGCGTCGTGGTGGGCCAGCCGTTCCAGCTCCTGTTCGACCTGCTTGCGCTCGGTGACGTCGTTGATCTGGACCAGGAAATGCTGCGGCTCGTGGTTGGCCGGCATCAGCGAGGCCGATACCAGGGCCCACACCACGCGCCCGTCGCGGCCGCGGTAGCGCCGTTCGTACTGGATCGTTTCGCTGCGCCCGCGCAGCAGGTCGCGCTGGTATTCGCGCTCGATGGCATTGTCGGCGGCCTCGCCGAACCCGGCCTGGTCGGCGCCGACCAGCGCGTCGGCATCGGCGCCCAGCAGGCGGCACAGCGCGTGGTTCACCCGCACGAAGCGGTTGTCGCGCCCGACCAGCGCCAGGCCCAGCGGCGCGTGGTCGAAGGCGCTGCGAAAGCGCTGCTCGCTGTGCAGCAGGCGCCATTCGGCGGCCACGCGCTCGCGCACGTCGTGCAGCACGATGGCGGTACCGGCCAGGCGCTCGCGGTCGTCCCAGATCGGGCCGGCGGAGAAATCGACCGGTACGCGGATGCCATCGTGCGCGACCAGCATCGCGCTGCCGCTGTGCGCGGTACCCTCGGCGGCGGACAGCGCCACGCGGTCGCCATGGGCCGCGTCCTCCAGGCGCACGACCTCGGTGGCGGGACGGCCCTGCAGCGCGCCGTCGCCCAGCAGCTTCTCGGCGGCGGGATTGAGCAGGCCGACGCGCCCCAGGGCATCGGTGGCGATGACGGCGTCGCCGACCCCGCGCAGCACCGACGCCAGCCAGCGCTCGGAATTGCGCACGGCGCGCTCGACCTCGGCCTTGCGCAGCGCGACTTCGATGACGGCGCGCAGCTCGCGGTTCTGGAACGGCTTGGTCAGGTAGCCGTAGGGCCAGGTGGCGGCGGCGCGCGCCACGGTCTGGTCGTCGCTGTAGGCCGTCAGGAACAGGACCGGCACGTGCAGCTCGCGGCCGATCACGGCGGCGGCGGCGATGCCGTCCATGTCGCCCTTGAGCACGATGTCCATCAGGACCAGGTCGGGCCGGTCCGCGCGGGTGCGGGCGATGGCGTCGCCGCCATTGTCGACGCAGCCGCAGACGCGGTAGCCCATCTCGACGAGCTGCGCCTCGAGGTCCAGCGCGACCACGGCTTCGTCCTCGACGACGAGCAGGGTCGGTGCAGCGGCGGTGGTGGCAATGGCGGATCCGGGTGCGGTTGGCAGTGACGTCACGACATCATCTCATTCGGGCATGGCGGCTTGGGGGCGGCGTGCCGGCCGGGCATGGCCGCCGGACCATGGCCGCCGGGTAGCGGAAAGGATAGCGGGAAGACCAGCGTGGCGACGGCGCCGGGGCCGTCGGGCGCATTGTCCAGCGTGAAGCGGGCGTGCAATTGCTCGCTCAGGGCGGCGATGAGTTTTAGACCGAGGGTGCGCGACGAAGTTCGGTCCAGCGTCGCGGGCAGGCCGACGCCGTCGTCGGCCACGGTCAGCCGCATCGTCCCCTCGTCCTCGCGTTCCAGGCGGACGCGCACGCTGCCGCCGCGCCCGTCCGGGAACGCGTGATTCAGGCAGTTCCACACGAGCTCGTTGAGCAGCAGGCCCAGCGGCGCGGCCACGTCGAGCCCGACCTCGGCCGGCGCCGCCTCGACCCGGACGGCGACGCCCCGCTGCGGTGCCGAGGCCGTCCCCGCAAGCTGTTCGCACAGTTCGCCCACGTAGCTGTCCAGTGCGATCGAGGACAGCGTGCGCGACTGGTACAGCCGCTCGTGCACCAGCGCCATCGCGCGCACGCGTCCGCCGGCGTCCTCGAGGGCGCGGCGCGCCCGGCCGTCATCGAGCGTGCGCACCTGCAGGTTGAACAGGCTGATCAGGAGCTGTAGGTTGTTCTTGACGCGGTGGTAGAGCTCCTTGAGCAGGATGTTCTTGTCGTCCAGCGCGCGCCGCAGCGCCACTTCGCGTTCCTTGCTGACGCTCATGTCGCGCACGGTCAGGATCACCAGCGCCCGCTCGCGCAGGGGGCTGACCATGGCGTCGGCCGGGAAGCGCGTGCCGTCGCGGCGCTGGCCGAGCAGTTCCGTCATGCCGTCGGTGCCGGTGCGCCGGGCGATCGCGCGCACGCGGTCGCATACCGGCCGGGCCTGCTGCGCGGCGTCGACCAGCAGGGTATCGATCGCCAGCCCGGCCAGTGCGCCGTGCGGGTAGCCGAACAACTGCTCGGCCTGGGCATTGGCGCGCGTCAGGCGGCAGTCGGCGTCCACCAGCAGCACCCCGTCGGGACTTTCCTCGAAGACGCCGCGCAGGAACGCTTCGCTGCGCTCGATCGCGCGGCTGGACTCGCGCAACTGCCGCTCGGCGCGCTCGGCGGCGTCGCGCTGGGCAGTGCGCTCGCGCAGCAGCGCCGCGGCCTGCACCAGCGCATGGCCGACGTCCTTGGCTTCGCGCAGGTGCAAGGGCGGCAACGCGACCGGCGCGCCGTAGCCGAGCGCGATGGCCGGGCGCACCAGGCCGCGGATCGAGCGTTCGATGCGGGCGCCGATCGCGCGCACCAGGGCCAGGCCCAGCGCGAACAGGGCCAGCGTACCGGCGCCGATCCAGGCCAGCGAGTGCCACAGCCCCGCGTTCAGCGCGCTGCGCCGCAGTTCGATCGCGACCGCCCAGCGCGATACCGAGGAGCGGCTGAACACGGTGACCAGCGGCCTGCCGTCGGGGTCGGCCTCGTCGACGGTGCCCTCGGCCTCCAGCAGCAGGCCGGCGGCCAGCGCCGCATGGGCGCCGCGGCCGACGTCGCGCGTCGTGCCGCGGCTGCGCCACACGATGCGCGCGCCGCTGTCGTAGATGGTGGCGGTGGCGTCGGGCGGGATGCGCTGGCGCTCCAGGATCGTGCCCAGCCGCTCGCCGAAGTATTGCATCGACAGCACGTAGGAGACCCGGCCGTCGCGCAGCACCGGCACGTCGACGCTGGTCAGGAGGCGCCGCACGGTCGGTCCGGTGTACAGGTCCGAGACGGTGGGGCGCGCATTGCGCAGCACCTTGTCCAGCAGCGCCGCGTTGCCGTGGTGCGGCAGCGGCGCGCCGTACGGTACGTGGGTATTGACGAGCTGGTCGAGATGGCGGTCGGTCAGCACCAGGATGTTGCCGGGCCGGAAATGCAGCACGTCGACGGCCTGGCCGTAGAAGGCGCGCAGGTCGCCGCGATCGAGGTTGGGCGAGGTCGCCAGCGCCTGCAGCGCACCCTGGGCGCTGGCCAGTTCCAGGTCGATCGCCTGCATCAACGCGCGCGCGACGTCCAGCGCGGCGCGCTCGGCGGCGGCGCGCTCGCGCTGGTAGGAGTGCACGAACAGCACGCTCACGGCCGCGGCCGCCGGCACGATGACGGCGGCCAGCAGCATCGCCAGCCAGCGGCGGATGGTGGGGGCGCGGCGCATCAGGTCGTGCAGGCGCATGGTCGGGACATCCTCGGATACCGCCGGCGGGCCCGCGCCGGCCGGGTACGCGCACTGTACACGCGCCGGCGCCGTCCTGGCAACCGCGGCCGCGCCGCCCGCCGGCGTTGCGCCGGCGTACCGTGTTGGCGGACCCGGCGGAGCTGCGCCACAATCGGACGGCGGGCGGAACGCGTGCGACGCGTGCGCGATCCGGGTGCACTGCGCATTCAACTTGCGCGCACGCCGCCCGCGCGTCGCTTACCAGTCGAACGAAAGGACCATGCATGAGCATCACCGTCAAGAACACGAACCCCGACACGACGAAGATCACGCTGTTCGGCGAACTGGACGACGGCACCTTCGACGCCAGGATCATGGCCGAGACCGACGTGCCCTATACCCGCTGCTGGGACAACGGCATCGAGCAGCGCATCATCTACATCCAGCCCGATCCCGAGCAGTTGCAGGCGATCCTGAAGGCGTTGAACGAACGCCGCCTGTCGCTCGACCAGCTGCAGGAATTCGGCAGCATCGGCGGCGGCACCTCGGACATCCCGGTCTGACCCCTCCCCAACCGACGAGGAGACGCACATGGGCAAGCAGTACACGCAGGGCGGCCAGGTCGGCCTCGGCCACGCCACCAGCGGCGCCGAGGATGCCACGCCGACGCACGAATCGATGACGGAAACGGGCGGCAGCGGCGGTCCGCAGCTGACCCAGCCGCGCGACGTCGAGGTCGCGCCCGTCACCGGCGCGTCGCGCCAGGACGTCGGGGCCGGCAACCGCCAGGGCCAGGGCGAGGCGGCCGACGACGCGGAAGCGGCCGGCACCGACGCCACGGCGATCGCGCGCGGCTACCAGGACACGCGCAGCCGCCAGGCCAGCCCCGGGTCGACGGGCCTGGGCACGCCCGAGACGGGCGGCAACCAGACGCCGGACGACCTGGCGCCGCCGCGCGGCTAGGCAGGCCAGGCAGGCCGGGACAGGTAGGCCAGGAATGCCGGCCGTCACCGGGCAGGCGCCACGGTGACGGCCGGCGCACGTTCAGGCCGCGCCGGCCATGCCGCGGCATGCCTCCGCGCACCGGCGGCACGCCTGCGCGCAGGCCTGGCAATGGTCCATCGGGTGCTTGCCGCACTCGTCGGCGCAGGCGTCGCATACGTCGGCGCACAGGCGGCACAGGTCGGACGCGAACGCGCTGCCGCGCGCCATGTACGCGGCGGCCGTCCGGCAGACCTGCGCGCAGTCCATGTCGAGCGCGATGCAGCGGGCCATCGCCTTGACGTCGTCTTCCTGCAGGCAGGCGGTGGAACAGTGGTCGCAGGCGACGGCGCAGGCCTGGCAGGCCTCGATGCAGGCGCGCATCGTGTCGATGGGGCGCCCGCCGGTGGCGGTGGACTGGGAAGGTGGCATGGGATCTCCTGGGTCGTGGCGGTGAGGGTTCACCGGATGCAACCATTGTGCCGCCGCCTCCCGGGCGGCAGCGCCACGTTGCCGCTCAGGACGACGTGGCCAGTCCATCCGCCTGCGCCGCCGCGGCCTGCGCGTGGCGCTGCGCCAGCCGGCGCCAGTGCAGCCAGGAGACGATCGCATTGATCCAGAACCCCGCGTACAGCACGGCCGTCAGGACCAGGCCGCGGCTGAAGTACAGCGGCACGGCGATGGTGTTGACGAGCAGCCAGAACGCCCAGCTCTCGACCCGGCGCTGCATCATGAGCACCTGGCCGATGATGGAAAACACCAGCACGGCGGAATCCAGGAACGGCGCGTAGGCCTGGGTCCAGGCATGCAGCAGCGCGCCGTAGGCCGCCGTGGCCGCGAGCCCGAGCGGCACGGTCCACAGCAGGTTCGACGCGCTGGCGTGGGTGATCGGCAGCGGTTCGCCGTGGTCGCCGCGCAGCCACTTCCACCAGCCGAGCGCGCCGGTGACGACGAAGACGGCCTGCAGCACCACGTCGGCGTACAGGTGGCTGTCGGCGAACAGCAGGCCGAACAGCGTGCAGCCGACGATCCCCGTCCACCAGGTATGGACGTTGTTGCGGCCGGCCAGCACGATGGCCAGGGCGGTGAAGGCGTTGGCCGCCAGTTCCAGCGGCGTCGTCATCGGTTCCTGCCCTGCCCCATCGTCATGTGCGCTCCTCGGAAGAAGAGCGTACTCTACTACAGCTTGAGCGTGCGGTGCTCGCTGTCCATGTCCGGCGTGGTCCCGGTCACGGCCGCCTTGGCCATGGCGAACAGGCGCACCATCTTGCTGTCGTTCGAATCCCAGTATTCCGCCGAGTGCGGATCCACGCGCACCAGCACCGCGTGCTCGTCGTCCGGGCCGGCCGGGAACCAGGCCTGGGCGCCGGTATTCCACATCGCGCGGATGCGCTCGCGGTCGACCACGCGCTCGGCGGTGCCGCTCACCGACACGAACAGGCTGTCGTCCGGGTCGGCGAACGCCAGGTTGACCTGCGGACGGTGGGCGATGCAGTCCCACAGCGACGTCATGGTCGAGGTGAAGAACCAGATGCCGCCGTCGTCGTCCACGTGCTCCTTGGTCATGGGCTGGCTCAGCAGGTGGCCGTGCGCGTCCTGCCAGGTAAACATCGGAAAGCGTACGTCCTTGATCTTGGCCGCCAGTTCGGCGACGTTCTTCGTGTCGTGCATGGTCATGGCAAATCCTCGTATCTTCATCGAAGCCTGCATCCTCCGCGATCCGCGACGTGGCGTCGGTGCGGCGCCGTACCGATGCGCTTTTGAGGCGCGTCAACCATGTCCCGGAGCCCGGAAAAGCCTGCGTTGCAGCGCAATATAATTGCCGCTGCGCCCCGCTTGCCCGCGCGTCCCCGCCCGCGGGGCCGGCGGGGCGCACCATTCGCCAATTCGCCAACCAGCAGGGAACCAGCAGGAGCCGCCCGATGAGGCACCCGATGAGGCACCCAATGAGGCACCCCGATCGCCATGCAAGGCCGCAGCCGACGTCACGCGCACGGCCGCGCGCCGCGCCCCTGTCCGGCGCCACCGCCCGGCGCCGCTGCACCCGCCCCGCAGGCGGAAGTCCGGGCCGCGCGCGTGCCTGACCGGAGCGCTCCATGGGTGCGCAAGATCCCGCCGACATGGCCATGGCCTCCCCGGGCGCGGCGCCCGGCGGTCCGGCGCGCCTCGTGGTGCACCTGGTGGATGCGCTCGACGGCAGCGCCCCGGACGGCGGCCTCGTCGACCTGATCCGCCACCTGCCGCCGCAGCGCTACCGCCACGCCATCGTCTGCCTGCGCGACCCCGGCGCCTGGCAGGGCCCATTGCGCGCGCAGGGGGTCGAGATCGTCCACCTGCACCGGCGCGACGGGCGCGACCCGCTGCTCTACCTGCGCCTGTTCCGGACGCTGCGCGCCCTGCGTCCCGACCTGATCCATACGCGCGACCATGGCGGCCTGCCGGCCCAGCTCGTCGCCACGCTGGCCGGCGTGCGCCTGCGCGTGCATGCCGAGCACGGCGCCGCGGCGCCGGCAAAGGGCGGATCCGGCGGCCAGTTGCTGCGGCGCCTGCTGCGTCCGTTCATCGGCCATTTCATCGCCGCCAGCAGCGGGCTGGAGCAGTGGCTGATCGAGGCCATCGGCGCCGAGCCGGCGCGCGTGTCGCAGATCGCCAACGGCGTCGACAGCGTGCAATTCCACCCGCGCCTCGGTCCGGCGGCGGCCGTGGGGCCGAACGGCTTCATGCAGGACGGCGCCTTCGTCGTCGGCAGCGCCGGCCGCCTCGACGACGCCTCCGGGCACGCCGCGCTGGTCGAGGCGTTCCTGCGCCTGATCGCCTCGCCGCACCCGGCCCATGCGCGGCTGCGCTTGCTGATCGTCGGCGACGGGCCGGCGCGCGCCGAATGCCAGGCGATGCTGAACCGCGCCGGCGCCGCGGCGCGCGCCTGGCTGCCGGGCGCGCGCGCCGACCTGCCGCAACTGCTGCGCGCGATGGACCTGTTCGTGCTGCCGGCGCCGTCCGAGGACCGCGCGAACGCGATCCTGCAGGCGATGGCCAGCGGGCTGCCCGTCGTGGCGAGCGCCACCGGGACCAACGCGGAACTCGTCCATTCGGGCTTCACCGGCATCCTGCTGCCCAGCCACGCGTCCGAGCTGCTGGCCGCGGCCATCGCCGACTACTGCCGCATCCCGGAAATGGCCGCGCGCCACGGCGCCCGCGCGCGCAGCCAGGTCATCGCCCACCACAGCATGCCGGCGATGGCGCGCGACTACCTCGCCGTCTACGACGCGCTGGCGCGTGGCGGCGGCGGCCTGCGGCGCGAGTCCTGACGCGCGTCCTGCACCCGCTCGACCACGCCGCCGCGGGCCTGAAAGATTATTTCAGGATCTGCTCGTGGATGACAGGAAATTTCACTCCCGCAACGATCGCACCGGGGTTTCCCCGCCGCCACGACGGCAACGGCAGGCCAAATGGTCTATAGTGATGCCTCTTCGTACAACACCAACAACGCTCCCAAGAGACCTCCATGAATTTTGACGTAGTCATCGTCGGCAGCGGCCTGGCCGGGCTGTCGGTCGCGCTGAACCTGGCGCAGACGCGCAAGGTCGCCATCATCTCCAAGCGCGAGCTGCTCGACGGCGCCAGCAACTGGGCCCAGGGCGGCATCGCCGCCGTGCTCGATTCCGGCGACAGCCACGACCAGCACATCGCCGACACCCTCGTCGCCGGCGCCGGCCTGTGCGACGAGACGGCGACCCGCTACATCGTCGAACACGGCCGCGAAGCCATCGAATGGCTGATCGAACAGGGCGTGCCCTTTACCCGCGATGCCAGCGCCGAGCTGGGCTTCCACCTGACCCGCGAGGGCGGGCACAGCCAGCGCCGCATCATCCACGCGGCCGACGCCACCGGCCACGCCGTGCAGGTGACGCTGGAACAGAAGGTGCGCGCGCATCCGAACATCAGCCTGTTCGAGCACCATAGCGCGATCGACGTGATCACGTCGAAGAAGCTCGCCCCCAAGGGCTCGCCGGCCGGCCAGCAGCGCTGCCACGGCCTCTACGTCCAGGACGAACGCAGCGGCAAGGTCCTGACCTTCGCGGCCGAGCACACGGTGCTGGCCACCGGCGGCGCCGGCAAGGTCTACCTGTACACGACCAACCCCGACACGGCCACCGGCGACGGCATCGCGATGGCCTGGCGCGCCGGCTGCCGCGTGTCGAACATGGAATTCATCCAGTTCCACCCGACCTGCCTGTACCACCCGTATGCCAAGTCCTTCCTGATCAGCGAGGCGGTACGCGGCGAAGGCGGCCAGCTCGTGCTGCCGCCGGAAGCCGGCGCCGCCGCCGGCACGCGCTTCATGCCGGCCCACGACGAGCGCGGCGAACTGGCGCCGCGCGACGTGGTGGCGCGCGCCATCGACTTCGAGATGAAGAAGCGCGGCCTCGACTACGTCCACCTGGACATCAGCCACCAGAGCCCGGCCTTCATCCAGGAACACTTCCCGACCATCTACGCGCGCTGCCTGGAACTGGGCATCGACATCACGAAGGAGCCGATCCCGGTCGTGCCGGCGGTGCACTTCACCTGCGGCGGCGTGGTGACCGACCTGGCCGGGCGCACCGACATCGCCGGCCTGTACGCGGTGGGCGAGACGGCCTGCACGGGCCTGCACGGCGCCAACCGCCTGGCCAGCAACTCGCTGCTGGAATGCCTGGTGGTGGGCCGCGCCTGCGCCGGCTTCATCGCGACGGCGCCGGCGGTCGAGGTGCCGGACCTGCCGTGCTGGGACGAGAGCCGCGTCACCAACGCCGACGAGGAGGTCGTCATCGCCCACAACTGGGACGAGCTGCGCCGCTTCATGTGGAACTACGTCGGCATCGTGCGCACGACCAAGCGCCTGGAGCGCGCCCAGCACCGCATCAAGCTGCTCAAGGAAGAGATCGACGAGTACTACCGCAACTTCCGCGTCACCAACGACCTGCTGGAGCTGCGCAACCTGGTCGAGGTGGCGCACCTGATCGTGCGCAGCGCCCTGTCGCGCCACGAGAGCCGCGGCCTGCATTATTCGCGCGACTACCCGGACACGCTGCCCAAGGCACTGCCCAGCGTGCTGACGCCGCGGCGGCGCTGACGCTTCCCGTCCCGGCCGCCATGATGGCGGCCGGAATCGTGTTTTCGTGACGGCATCGGGGATGGTACGATCCCTGCAGAAAGGGACGGACACGATGGCGGAAGCAGAGATGCACCACGACCATGCCGCGGCGATCGCGGCATTCCTCGATCACCACCCGCGCGCCCTGGTCCTGACGGGCGCCGGCCTTTCCACCGGCTCGGGCATCCCCGACTACCGCGACCGCGACGGCAACCGGCGCGGCCGACCACCGATCCACGGGCCGGACTTCCGCAAGTCCGAAGCCGTCCAGCGGCGCTACTGGGCCCGCAGCATGGTCGGCTGGCCGGTGCTGGCGCGCGCGCGGCCGAACGCGGGGCATGTGGCGCTGGCCGGCATCGAGGCGATCGGGCGGCTCGGCTCGGTGCTGACGCAGAACGTCGACGGCCTGCACGGCCAGGCTGGCAGCCACACCGTGCTGGAACTGCACGGGAACATCCACAGGGTGGTCTGCCTGGCGTGCGCGGCGCTGTTCCCGCGCGCCTTCATCCAGGAACAGCTCGAACGCGACAACCCGCACATGACGGGTGCGAGCGCGACCCCGCTGCCGGACGGCGACGCCGCCGTCGAGCCGGCCGAACTGGCGCGCTTTCGCCTGCCCTTCTGCACCTGTTGCGGCGGTCCGCTGATGCCGGACGTCGTGTTCTTCGGCGATAACGTGCCGCCCGCGCGCACGGCGATCGCGCTGGAGCGCATGGAACGGGCCGACGCGCTGCTGGTGGTGGGCTCCTCGCTGATGGTCTACTCGGGCTTTCGCTTCTGCCGCCTGGCGCAGGCGGCGGGCAAGCCGATCGCCGCGATCAACCTCGGCCGCACGCGCGCCGACGACATGCTCGACATCAAGATCGAGGACACGGCCGAGCGCATCCTGCCGCTCGCGCTGGCCCTGCTGTCCGGGGAACGGAGAACGGGCGGAGACACGCCAACATTTCAACTCGACGGGGGAATACTGTGACCAACATCAAGCGCACTATGCATACCATGCGGGGCGCCGCCGCGCGCACCGGCCTGTCCGGCCTGCAGGCCGGCCTGCTCGGCGCCGGCCTGGGCCTGGCGGCCTCGTTCCTGTACGTGCGGGCCAAGACGCGGCAGGCCGAGGCCGACAATCCGCCGCAGGGCCGCTTCGTGACCGTCGACGGCGTGCGCCTGCACTACATCGAACGGGGCAGCGGCCCGGCGCTGGTCCTGCTGCACGGGAACGGGGTACTGGCCAACGACTTCGAACACAGTGGCCTGCTCGACAAGGCCGGGGCGCACTACCGGACGATCGCCTTCGACCGGCCCGGCTTCGGCTACAGCGAGCGCCCGCGCGGCACGCTCTGGACCCCGCAGGCCCAGGCGCGCCTGCTGCACCACGCGCTGCAGCGGCTCGGCGTCGAGTCGGCGATCGTCGTCGGCCATTCCTGGGGCACGCTGGTGGCGCTGTCGATGGCGCTGGAGGTGCCGGACTTCGTGCGCGGCGTCGTGCTCCTGTCCGGCTACTACTATCCGAGCATGCGCCTGGACGCGCCGCTGCTGGCCGGCCCGGCGATCCCGGTCGTGGGCGACGTGCTGCGCTACACGGTGTCGCCGCTGGTCGGGCGCATGCTGTGGCGCCCGGTGACCAGGAAGGCGTTCGCGCCGCTGCCGGTGGACACGCGCTTTCGCGCCCTGTCGCCGTGGATGGCGCTGCGCCCCGGCCAGCTGCGCGCGGCGGCGGCCGAGACGGCGCTGATGGTGCCGGCCGCCGCGGCGCTGGCCAGGCGCTATCCGGAACTGAAGGTGCCGGCGACGATCGTGGCGGGCACGCAGGACCGCGTGGTCGACTTCGGCCACAACTCGGAACGCCTGCACGAGCGCCTGCCAGCCAGCGAGTTGCAGTTGCAGCCGGGCGTCGGCCACATGACGCATTACGCGCATCCGGACAAGGTCATGGCGGCCATCGATGCGATCGCGGCGCAGGTGGGAGAGCCCGTCCACCTGCGCGACCCGAAGGCGGAAGCGCTGGCGCGGGCGAGCGAGAGCGGGACGTAGGGTGGACGGGTTCCCCGTCCACGCGTTCAATCATCGTGGGCGGGCCGCACGGCAATTCGCACGCCGTTGGACGCGTGGACGGCAGAGCCGTCCACCCTACCCGTGACGCATCACGAAAAGTTTATCCGACGGTCCGCAGCGAATGGCGACGTAGGGTGGACGGGTCCCCCGTCCACGCGTTCAACCATCGTAGGTAGGCCGCACGGCAAATCGCGCGCCGTTGGAGGCGTGATGCGTCACGAAAACGGTTATCCGACGATCCGCAGCGAATGGCGACGTAGGGTGGACGGGTTCCCCGTCCACGCGTTCAACCATCGTGGGCGGGCCGCACGGCAAATCGCACGCCGCCGGAAACGTGATGCGTCACGAAAAAACTTACTCGACGATCCGCAGCGAATAATCGATCGCCCGGACATCCTTGGTCAGGCTACCGATCGAAATCCGGTCCACGCCCGTCTCGGCGATCGCACGCACCGTCTGCATATTGATGCCGCCGGACGCCTCCAGCAGCGCGCGGCCGGCATTGATGCGCACCGCCTCGCGCATCATGGCGAGATCGAAGTTGTCGAGCAGGACCGAGACCGCGCCCGCCTGCAGGGCTTCTTCCAGTTCGGCGAGCGATTCGACTTCCACCTGCACGGTCACGCCGGCGTCCAGCGCCTGCGCGGCGCGCAGCGCGGCGGTGATGCCGCCGGCCGCCGCGATGTGGTTTTCCTTGATCAGGATGCCGTCCCACAGCGCCATGCGCTGGTTGGCGCCGCCGCCCACGCGCACCGCGTATTTCTGCGCCTGGCGCAGGCCCGGCAGCGTCTTGCGGGTGTCGAGGATGCGCGCGTTGGTGCCGGCCACCACGTCGACGTAGGTGCGGGTGCTGCTGGCCACGCCCGACAGCAGCTGCAGGAAGTTCAGCGCCGAGCGTTCCGCCGTCAGCAGCGAACGCGGCGACCCCTCGATGGTGCAGACGACGCTGTCGGCGGCCATCACGTCGCCCTCGGCGTACTGCCAGTCGATCTCGATGTCCTGGTCGATCGCCAGCATCACGCCCTCGAACCAGGGCGCGCCGCACAGCACGGCCTGTTCGCGCACGATCACGCGGGCGCGCGCGCGCGGGCCTTCCGGCACCAGCTTGCCGGTCAGGTCGCCGCTGCCGACGTCTTCCAGCAGCGCGGCCAGGATGTTCTGCTCGAACGCGGCCTGCAGCTTCTCCTCGAGGGCGCCGTCTGCGGCGAATGGATTGCGCAAGGTCGTCATGCCGGACCGATTCCCTTAAACAGTGTGGTTTCCTTCTCCAGCGCGCCGGTCGGCAGCGCCTTCGCCTTTTTCGCCGCGGCGAAATCGAGCATGCGGTCGATCGCGCGCCTGGCCTGGCGGCCGGTTTCCGGATCGACGTGGATGGCGTTGCGGCCGTCCGTCGCTTCCAGCACGGCGGCCAGGTTCTGCAGGCCGTTCATGGCCATCCACGGGCAGTGCGCACAGCTCTTGCAGGTGGCGCTGTTGCCGGCGGTGGGCGCCTCGATCAGCGTCTTGCCCGGCGCGGCCATGCGCATCTTGTGCAGGATACCGTTGTCGGTGGCGACGATGAAGTGGGTGGCGTCCATGGTCTGGGCCGCATTGATCAACTGCGTGGTCGAGCCGACCACGTCGGCCTGCTCCACCACGTTGGCCGGCGATTCCGGGTGCACCAGCACTTTCGCGTGCGGGTACTCGGCGCGCAGCAGGTCCAGCTCGATGCCCTTGAACTCGTCGTGCACGAGGCAGGAGCCCTGCCACAGCAGCATGTCGGCGCCGGTCTGCTTCTGGATGTACGAGCCCAGGTGGCGGTCCGGCGCCCACAGGATCTTCTTGCCCTGCGCGTGCAGTTCCCTGACGATGTCCAGGCCGATCGACGAGGTCACCATCCAGTCGGCGCGCGCCTTCACGGCCGCGCTGGTGTTGGCGTAGACGACCACGGTGCGGTCCGGATGCTGGTCGCAGAACGCGGCGAATTCCTCGGCCGGGCAACCCAGGTCGAGCGAGCAGGTCGCGTCCAGGTCCGGCATCAAAATCGTCTTTTCGGGGCTGAGGATCTTCGCGGTCTCGCCCATGAAGCGCACGCCGGCGACGACCAGCGTCTGCGCCGGATGGTCGCGGCCGAAGCGCGCCATCTCCAGCGAGTCGGACACGCAGCCGCCGGTTTCCTCGGCCAGGTCCTGCAGGTCGGCGTCGACGTAGTAGTGGGCGACCAGCACCGCCCCGCGTTCCTTGAGCAGGCGGCGGATGCGGTCCTTCAGCGCGGTCTTCTCGGCCAGTTCGAGCGGCGACGGGGTGCGCGCCCAGGCTTCGGCGGTCGAACAGACGCCGCCGACCGGGCGGTCGTATTCGAAAGTCTTGATGGGGGCGATGGTGTTCATGGGGCGTCTCGTTCCCGTGTTGGATGGTTCCATGAGGACGCGTTTCGACGGCGCCATGGTGGGCACGGGGTGCCCACCCTACGACCAACGATGCGTAGGGTGCGCACCCCCGTGCGCACCGCGGCTCACCCGTGACGCGTCACGACATATTACTCGAGGCCCTGGCTCTTCAGGTAGTCCTCGTAATTGCCCTGGAAGTCGACGACGCGGTCTTCCTTGACTTCGAGGATGCGCGTGGCCAGCGAGGACACGAACTCGCGGTCGTGCGAGACGAAGATCAGCGTGCCGGCGTACTTGTCCAGCGCGATGTTCAGCGATTCGATCGATTCCATGTCCATGTGGTTGGTCGGCTCGTCGAGCAGCAGCACGTTGTGGCGGCCCAGCATCAGCTTGCCATACATCATGCGGCCCTTCTCGCCGCCGGACAGCACGCGCACCGACTTCTTGACCTCGTCGCCGCCGAACAGCAGGCGGCCCAGGATCGAGCGCACGGCCTGGTCGTCGTCGCCTTCCTTGGTCCACTGGCCCATCCAGTCGGTGAGGTTGGCATCCGTGGCGAATTCCTCGGTCGGATCCTGCGGCATGTAGCCCGGATTGGCGTTCTCGGCCCACTTCACGCGGCCGGTGTCGGCGTCCAGGCCGGTGATCGGACCGCTGCCGATCGAGCGCAGCAGCGTGGTCTTGCCGGCGCCGTTGGCACCGATGATCGCGACGCGCTCGCCCGCCTCGATCATGATCGAGAAGTCCTTGAACAGCGTGCGGTCATACGATTTCGACAGGCCCTCGGTCTCGACGGCCAGGCGGTGCAGCTTCTTCTCGCCTTCGAAGCGCACGAACGGATAGGCGCGCGAGGACGGCTTGAATTCCTCGATCTTGATCTTCTCGATCTGCTTGGCGCGCGACGTCGCCTGGCGCGCCTTGGACTTGTTGGCCGAGAAGCGGCGCACGAAGTCCTGCAGTTCGGCGACCTTTTCCTTGGCCTTGGCATTGTTGGCCAGCTGCTGGTTGCGTGCCTGGGTCGACGCTTCCATGTAGTCGTCGTAGTTGCCCGGGTAGACCTTCAGCGTGCCGTAGTCCATGTCGGCCACGTGGGTGCAGACCGAGTTCAGGAAGTGGCGGTCGTGCGAGATGATGATCATCGTCGAATTGCGCTGGTTCAGCATGTCCGCCAGCCAGGAAATCGTATGGATGTCCAGGTTGTTGGTCGGCTCGTCCAGCAGCAGGATGTCCGGATCCGAGAACAGCGCCTGCGCCAGCAGCACGCGCAGCTTCCAGCCCGGCGCCACGGCGCTCATCACGCCCTGGTGCAGGTCGGTGCCGATGCCCAGGCCCAGCAGCAGTTCGCCGGCGCGCGCCTCGGCCGAGTAGCCGTCGTACTCGGCGACCTTGCCTTCGAGCTCGGCCGCTTTCATGTAGTCCTCGTCGGTGGCGTCCGGATTGGCGTAGATCGCGTCGCGCTCGGCGATCGCGTTCCACAGCTCGGTGTGGCCCATCATGACGACGTCGAGCACGCGCACGTCTTCGTACGCGAACTGGTCCTGGCGCAATTTACCCAAGCGTTCGCCCGGATCGAGGCTGACGTTGCCGCCCGACGGCTCGAGGTCGCCGCCGAGGATCTTCATGAAGGTCGACTTGCCGCAACCGTTCGCGCCGATCAGGCCGTAGCGGTTGCCGTCGCCGAACTTGACGGAAATGTTTTCGAACAGCGGCTTGGCGCCGAACTGCATCGTGATATTGGCTGTACTGAGCACTGTAGGAAACCTTTTGGGTGGTTTTTCGATTAACCGTGCATTTTACCACCCTGCGCCCGGCGCGACATAGCGGACCGATCCTGCGTCGCCGCGCCGGCAGGGGTGGCCCCGCGCACGACGCGGTGGACTCAGCCGGCCAGGCCCGGGTCCCAGCGTACCGTCGGATAGGCCGACAGCGTCAGCGTCCAGGCGCCACCGTCGGCCACCAGGCGCCCCTGCGCCCCGAACGGGATCGTCACGCGGCGCGCGACGTGGCCGAATTCCAGGCCCGTCAATACGGGCAGGGGCAGCGTCGCACGCAGGTAGGCGAGCATCTGTGCGAAGTCGTAGCCATTGTCGTGCGCGCCCAGCCGGTAGCCGGAGAAGTCGCCCAGCACGACCGCCCGCTGGCGCGCCAGCACGCCGGCCTGCAGCAGTTGCAGCAGCATGCGCTCGACGCGGTACGGGTGTTCGGCGATGTCCTCCAGGAACAGGATGCCGCCGTCGACCTGCGGGAAGTACGGGGTGCCGAGCAGCGACACGACCATGGCCAGGTTGCCGCCCCAGACGGTGCCCTGCACGTCCAGCGCCGGGTTGCCGGCGCCCTGCCCGGCCACCGCGTGCGTGGGGCCGGCCAGGCAGCGCCGGAAATCGTCGAGGGTGAACGCGACGGGCTCGGGCGCGCCGAAGTCGCCGGCGAACATCGGCCCGGCATAGCTCTGCGCCCCGGTCCGCGCGTACAGGGCCATGTGGAAGGCGGTCACGTCGGAAAAGCCGACGAAGATCTTGCCGCTGGCGGCCATGCGGTCGAAGTCGATGTGCGGCAGCAGGCGGCTCATGCCGTAGGCGCCGCGCAGGGCCATCACGACCTGCACGTCCGGGTCGGCGGCCGCCGCCTCGAGCTGCGCGAGGCGGCCGGCGTCGGTGTCGCCGAAGCGCTGGAAGCGCCGTTCGTGTTCGTAATAGTTGTGGACCAGGATGCCCTGGGAAGCGAGGCGGGCGATGCCGCGCCCGACCGCGTCGGGGTCGGGCGCGTAGGAGCCCGGCGCCACGACGGCGATGCCGAGTTGGGAGGTGATCACTGTTTGACGAAGAGCCTTGGTGTCGAGTCGGGCGCCATCTTACCGTGGGCATGGGCGTCGATCAAGGCGAGCAGGCGTTCGAGCAGCTGGCCCGGCAGGTCGTGGCCCATGCCCTCGATGACTTCGAGGCGGGCGCCGGGAACGGCCTGGGCCGTGTCGACGCCGCAGGCCAGCGGCACCAGCGGGTCGGCCGCGCCGTGCACGACGAGCGTGGGCGCCGTGATCG
The DNA here is from genome assembly GCF_913773735.1 of uncultured Massilia sp. Lineage (GTDB taxonomy): Bacteria > Pseudomonadota > Gammaproteobacteria > Burkholderiales > Burkholderiaceae_D > Telluria. The sequence goes on along the minus strand of NZ_CAJYEB010000035.1, from coordinate 87,546 downwards.
ACTGCAGCTGCGGGGTGCGGTCGCCGCTGGCCGCCACGGCCAGCAGCTGGCGCGCCACCCCGCCCGGGCAGTAGTTGCGCCGCATCGCGCGCGCGACGCGCCGCCGCAGTACCTTGTCCGGCGTGGGGTAGGACGGGCTGGCCAGCATCTGGAACGTCCGCACCGCGTGCTCGATGGCGGCGTCGACGTCGGCCGCGCTGCGCGGATGCTGCAGCAGCGCCCGGCGCAGCGCGGGCGACGGGCCCGGCAGGCCGCGCCGGCCGCTGCTCGACATCATCGACGTCAGGCTCAGCACGCGCGCCGGATACTTGGCCGCCACCAGCTGGGCGATCATGCCGCCCATCGAGATGCCGACCACGTGGGCGCGCGCGATGCCCAGCGCCGACAGCACGCCGAGCGCGTCGTCGGCCATGTCTTCCAGCCGGTACGGCGGCTTGAGCGGCAGGCGCAGCAGGCGCTTGAGCCAGGCCAGGCCGAGGCTGGGCGTGCCGGCCTGCTCGAACTTGGTGGACAGGCCGCAATCGCGGTTGTCGAAGCGGATCACGTAGAAGCCGAGGTCGACGAGGCCGTCGACGAAGTCGTCCGGCCAGGCGCCCAGCTGCAGGCCCAGCCCGGAAATCAGCAACAGGGGTGCGGCTTTCGGATCGCCGGCGGTATCGAAGGCGATGCGGATGCCGTTGGCGTTCAGGCTAGGCATGGCGGCGGCACCGGGTCGACCGGATGAGGCCGGGATGCCGGATGGGTTGCGGTTGGTCCAAGGAAGTCTCCGGGCCGCGTGGGGGCGGCTGCTGGAAACCAGCATACCATTTTCGACAATTCGGGGGCGCGACGGGAGGAAACGTGTGGCCGCCGCCCCGCACCCCGCCCGCTCAGTCCTGCGGGGCCGGCTTCTTGCGCGCCGCGCGGCGTTCGGCGAAGAAGCCGCGCAGCATCGTGGCGGCCTCGTCGGCGAGGACGCCGCCGACCACCTCGGTATGGTGATTCAATTGCTCCAGCGCGAACAGGTCGAGGATCGAGCCGCACACGCCGGTCTTGGGATCGGGCGCCGCGTAGACGACGCGCGCCAGGCGCGCATGCATCATCGCGCCCGAGCACATCGCGCAGGGCTCCAGCGTCACGTACAGTTCGCAGCCGGGCAGCCGGTAGTTGCCCAGCCTGTCGGCGGCCGCGCGCAGCGCGACGATCTCGGCGTGCGCGGTCGGGTCGTGGCGCCCGATCGGCTGGTTGAAGCCGGCCGCGACCACTTCGCCATCCTTGACGACGACGGCGCCCACCGGCACCTCGCCGGCGGCCCAGGCCTTGCGCGCCTCGGCCAGGGCCAGGGCCATCCAGGCGGCATCGGCGTCGGAATAGGCCGGGACCGGCACCGGGTCCGGCGTCGGGACCGGATCCGGGGGGGATGCCGGGATGGCGGCGATCTCGTCAGGCATCCGTGATTTCTGCCCAGCAGTTCGGGGTTTCGTGCAGGACCAGCTTCTGCAGGCGCAGACCGGTGCCGTAGCGGTCGGTGTAGGCCGCCTTCAGGATGTTCCAGGCGACCTGCGCCAGGTTCTCCACGGTCGGGATGCGGTCGATCACGACGGTCTTGTGGCCAGGCAGGCTGGACAGGAACTCGCGCACCTTGTCGTCCTTTTCGTACACGAGGAAGGCATGATCCCAGACGTCGACCAGGAATTCCTTGGCCAGCGCCTTGATGTCGGAAAAGTCCATGATCATGCCGTTGTCGGAATTGCCCTCGACGTCGATGACGTCGCCGGTCAGCGTGATTTCCAGCGTGTAGCGGTGGCCGTGCAGGTTGCGGCACTGGCTCTTGTGGTCGGGGATGCGGTGGCCGGCATCGAATTCGAGCTTGCGGGTGATGGTCAGCATGAAGCTTGCCTTTCAGGGAATCTGGAGGAGTTTATGGGTCTGGAGGCTGAGCTTCCACTTCGGGTTGGCGCGGCAGGTATCGATGGCCAGCTTGGTATTGAACGCGGCCAGCGGGCCATCCATCGGCTGCACGTAGAAATGCGCGAAATCGAGGTGTTCGTAGGCGGCCAGGTCCTGGTTCGCCTGCGGGATCACGACCTTGATCTCGCTGCCCCCGGCGACGACCAGCTTCGAACCCATTTTCGGGCTGACGCAGATCCAGTCGACGCCGCTCGGTACCGGCAGCGTGCCGTTGGTCTCGATCGCGATGGTGAAGCCGGCGGCGTGCATGGCGTCGATCAGCGGCGCGTCCAGCTGCAGCAGCGGCTCGCCGCCGGTGAACACGACGTATTTGCTGGCCGGATGGCTGGCCGGCCACAGGCTGTCGATCTCGGCGGCCAGGCTGGCCGGATCCTTGAACTTGCCGCCGCGCTCGCCGTCGGTGCCGACGAAATCGGTGTCGCAGAAGGTGCAGGTGGCGCTGGCCCGGTCTTCCTCGCGGCCGGTCCACAGGTTGCAGCCGGCAAAGCGGCAGAACACGGCCGGCCGGCCGGCGTGCGCGCCCTCGCCCTGCAGGGTATAGAAGATCTCTTTGATGCTGTAAGTCACGTTAAGCCTCTCGTCAACCTTCCATTATAGCGCGACCCGGCACGGTAGCAGAAGAGCGGCCGGTTTTCGCCATCGGCATTGTCATTGATGATTAGCAAGATTGTTCCAGTCGGAAAGTCTTACTTTCTCGTTGAGGACTTTTCCTAATCCGACGTCGGAAGCCACGAAGGGAGACCCTTCCATGCGACTCATCCTGCTCTCTACCCTGGCGGCATGCGCCGCCCTGGCCGGCCTCGCTGCCCTGGCCGGCGCCGGCTGGCCGCTCGCGCGCGCCGGCAGCTGGCCGGCGTGGCCGGCGCGCCTGCAGCTGGCGGTGGCGCTCCTGCTGGGGATGGGCGGCTTGTGCGGCCTGCTCGCCTGGCGGGTGTTGCGCGAAGACCGGGTCGCGCGCGTCGAACTGGCGCGCTGCCGCGAACACCAGGCGCGCAGCCACGCGGACCTGGCGCTGGCCGAGTCCGACCTGCTGATGGACCGGCTCGGCGCCCGCCGCGACGACGAGCCCGGCGCCGAACTGGCGCTGATCCGCGCCGACCTGCTCGAATTACAACGCTGCAACGCCCACGACAACCCGGTGCTGGCGGCGCGGATGGAACTGTTGTGCGCCCGCGTCGACCGCGTCGTGCAGGCCGTCTGCGACGCCCGGTCGGGGTGACGGTGGGCCAAGTATTCTTGCTAAAAATCAATAGCGCACCCGTGGCCGTATCGCACAATCCGTTCCTGTCAGCAATCATTGCTTACCGGCACATCACCAACGGATAGACGAAGGAAGGCCATGACCAGCAGTCTCGTCGACATCACCGATGCGCTCCCGGGCGTGCTCGCGGCGCACGGCACCGATCCGGTTTCCGAACGCGCGCTCGCCCACCAGCTGATGGAAATGCTGGCCATCCCGGTCTTCGTGCTCGATGCGCAGGCGCGCGTGATGATCTGGAACCGGGCCTGCGAGCGCCTGACCGGCGTGCCGGCCACCGAGGTGCTCGGCACGCGCGAGCACTGGCGCAGCTTCTACGAGGAACAGCGCGCCACGCTGGCCGATATGCTGGTCGAGGACGGCGCCAGCGGCGGGACCGGCGGCATCCACCCGCTCCACGGTCCGGTCCACCACCTGTCGGCGGAGACCTGGTGCGACATGCCGCGCGTGGGCCGGCGCCGCTACCTGGCGGCCGATGCCAGTCCCATCTTCGACGGCAGCGGGCGGCTGGCGGCCGTGATCGAGACGCTGCGCGACATGACGGAAGAAAAGCTGGCCCAGATCGCGCTCGAGCAACTGGCCACGCGCGACGGCCTGACCGGCCTGGCCAACCGCCGCTGCTTCGACGACACCCTGCACGCCGAGTGGGCGCGCGCCCTGCGCCAGCACCAGCCGCTGTCGCTGCTGATGGTCGACGTCGACAACTTCAAGGCCTACAACGACGCCAACGGCCACCTGGGCGGCGACGAATGCCTGAAACGCATCGCCGGCGCCGTCGCGGGCGAGATGCGCGCCAACGACCTGGTGGCCCGCTACGGCGGCGAGGAATTCGCGGTGATCCTGCCGAACCAGTCGCTCAAGGGCGCCGCCAGCGTCGCCGAGCGCATCCGCCTGCGCGTCGAGCAGCTGCAGGTGCCGAACCGCTGCGCGCCGGGCGTCAACGTGACCGTATCGATCGGCGCCGCCACGGCCATCGCCAGCCACGACAACAGCGCCAGCGAACTGGTCGCCACCGCCGACGCCGCCCTCTACCGCGCCAAGCACATGGGCCGCAACCGCATCAGCCTGCCGCTCTCCGAACCGGCCTGACCCAGCCATTTGCGCTGCCACAAACCGGGGTCAGAGCCCGGCTCTGACCCCGGCTCTGACCCCGGCGTTGGCGGTCCTAGCTCTGACCCCGGGGTTGGTGGTTGGGATGCTGTTTTTTTCCTTGGGAATCTATTAAGCTGTTGCGCTTAGTACTTTTTCAAGGAGTTCGCGTGTCCCATTTGTCCAAGCTCGTTGCGCTGGCCTGCCTGTCGATGGCCGTGCCGGTGGCCACCGCGGCGCCGGCCCAGGCGTCGTCGGATGTCCTGCCGTTCAAGGCGACCGAGAAGCAATTGCCCAACGGCCTGAAGGTGATCGTGGTGCCGACCGGCTTCCCGAACCTGGTATCGGTCACCATCCCCGTCCAGACCGGTTCGCGCAATGAAGTCGAGCCGGGCAAGTCCGGCTTCGCGCACTTCTTCGAGCACATGATGTTCCGCGGCACCAAGGCCTATCCGCCCGAGAAATACCAGGACATCATCACCAAGGCCGGCGCGCGCCAGAACGCCTACACCAGCGACGACCTCACCAATTACTACACGACCTTTGCCAAGCAGGACCTGGAGACGGTGCTGAAGGTCGAAGCCGACCGCTTCCAGCACCTGGATTATGCCGAGGCCGCGTTCAAGACCGAGTCGCGCGCCGTGCTGGGCGAGTACAACAAGAACAGCGCGAACCCGATGCAGAAGCTGTTCGAGGTGCAGCGCGACGCCGCCTTCGGCACCCATACCTACAAGCACACGACGATGGGCTTCCTCAAGGACATCGAGGACATGCCCAACCAGTACGCCTATTCGAAGGTGTTCTTCGACCGCTGGTACCGTCCGGAGCGCACCACCATCATCATCGCCGGCGACGTCGACCCGAAGCACGCCGTCGCCCTCGTCGAGAAGTACTGGAGCGGCTGGAAGCGCGGCAGCTACGACGTCAAGGTGCCGGCCGAGCCGGCGCCGAAGGGCGCGCAGTACCGCCACGTCCCCTGGCCGACGCCGACGCTGCCGCTGGTGACCGTCGCCTTCCGCGCGCCGGCGTTCTCGGACACGCAGAAGGACCAGGCCGCGCTGTCGATGCTGCTGTCGCTGTCGTTCGGCCGTACCTCGCCGTTGTACAAGCGCCTGGTGCAGGACGAGCAGAAGGTCGACCAGCTGTTCGATTCCAGCCCGAACCGCGTCGATCCGACCCTGGTCACCATCGGCGCCCGCGTCAAGAAGCCGGAGGACGCCCTGTACGTGCGCAACGCCATCCTCGAGACGGTGGCGAAGCTGCGCGACACCCCGGTCGGCCAGCAGGTGCTGCGCGACGCCCAGGCCAACGAGAAGTACAGCCTGGTGCGCTCGCTCGACAACACCGACGCCATCGCCCAGACGCTGGCGTCCTACGTGCACTTCCAGCGTTCCTATGGCACCCTGAACCGCTACTACCGCCTGGTCGACAGCCTGACCCCGGCCGACCTGCAGGCCGCCGCGCGCAAGTACCTGGTCGACGACGGCATGGTCGTCACCACCCTGTCGAACGCCGCCCTGCCCGCCGGCATCGAGACGCTGCCGCGCCTGGCCGAGCTGGCGCCGCAGGCCGGCGACGCCCGCTTCGACGTGCTGGTGCAGAAGACCGCGCTGCCGCAGGTGCGCTTCAAGCTGCAGTTCGACGTCGGCTCGGCCCAGGACCCGGCCGGCAAGGAAGGCCTGGCCGCGCTGACCGCCGCGATGGTCGCGCGCGCCGGCTCCGTCGAGCGCAAGTACGACGAGGTCACGAAGGCGCTGTTCCCCGTGGCCGGCAGCTTCGGCGAGCAGACCGACAAGGAGATGACGACCTTCACCGGCACCATCCACCGCGACAACTGGGACCAGTTCCTCGACATCGCCCTGCCCCAGCTGCTGGACCCGGGCTTTCGCGAGGACGACTTCCGCCGCCTGAAGGATGCGCAGCGCAATGCGCTGACGCTCGACCTGAAGGACAACAACGAGGAGGAACTGGGCAAGGAACGCCTGCAGGCCAACGTGTTCGCCGGCACGCCCTACGGCCATCCGGTGCTGGGCACGCTCGCCGGCATCGACGCGATCACGCTGAACGACGTGCGCGCCTTCTACCGCCAGGCGTACACGCAGGGCGCGCTGCACGCCGGCATCGCCGGCGACGCCAGTCCGGCGATGGTCGCCCAGCTGAAGGCGCGCCTGGCGGCACTGCCGGCGGGCCCCGGCCTGGCGCAGGTCGCCGCGCCCAAGGGCCGCATGCCGCAGGGCCTGGAAATCGAGATCGTCGAGAAAAATACCCGCGCCACCGCGATCTCGTTCGGCCTGCCGATCGCCGTCAACCGCGCGCATCCGGACTTCGCCGCGCTGTGGCTGGCCAAGACGTGGCTCGGCGAGCACCGCGCCTCCAGCGCTTTGCTGTACCAGCGCATCCGCGAGGTGCGCGGCATGAACTACGGCGACTACGCCTACATCGAGGCGTTCCCACGCGGGATGTTCCAGTTCTTCCCGAGCCCGAACCTGGGCCGCAAGTCGCAGCTGTTCGAAGTCTGGATCCGTCCGGTGGCGCCGCAGAACGCGCACTTCGCGTTGCGCGTGGCGCTGGCGGAACTGGGCAAGCTGGTCGACAACGGGCTGACCGAGGCCCAGTTCGTGTCCACCCGCGACTACCTGATGAAGAACGTGTTCGTGATGACGGCCTCGCAGGACCAGCAGCTGGGCTACGCCCTCGACGCCCGCTGGTATCGCACGCCGGAATTCACGGCGATGATGCGCGACGGTCTGGCGAAGCTGACCGTGGCCGACGTCAACGCGGCCATCAAGCGCCACCTGTCGGCGCAGAACCTGTCGGTGGTGGTCATCACCAAGGACGCGGCGGGCCTGAAGGACAAGCTGGTCAGCGACGCCTTCTCGCCGATCGCGTATGACGCGACCAAGCCGCAGGAACTGCTGGACGAGGACAAGGCGATCGGCGCGATGAAGCTGGGCATCCGCCCGGACGCCGTCAGGATCACGCCGGCGGCGGCCGTCTTCGCGAAATGATGCGCGCCCCGAGGTGCGCACGAGATGCGCGCCTCGGACACTTTCCGTGACGCGTCACGGTCGGTGCGCGGGCGACGCGCCCCCATGAAAAACGCCGGCAAGCGCCGGCGTTTTTCGTCATGCAGCCGCTGGCCGGACGCGCCGGATCAGGCGGTCATGCGATCCCAGCCATGACGCACGGCGGCCTTGAATTTCTCCCAGGTCGACACGCCGTTGCTGGCGTAGCGGGTGTCCCAGTCGGTGCGCAGGTCGGACTCGACGTCGTTCCAGTTGCGCCCCGTGTACCTGGCGTCGCGGCGCATCTCGTTGCCGTAGCGGTAGGCCGGCTGGTAGGCGTTGTAGGTGTCGCCGCTGCTGCCGTAGGTGCTGGTCCAGTGCGAGCGGTAGTAATCGTCGTCGTCCATGTCCGGGGTGATCTTGTCCCAGCCATGGCGCACGGCGGCCTTGAACTTTTCCCAGGTCGACGGTTCGCCGGACGTGGCGTAGCGGCTGTCCCAGTCGCTGCGCAGGTCGCTCTCGGCATCGTCCCAGCTGCGGCCGGCGTACTTGCTGCGCGCCTCGCTGCCGTAACGGTAGGCCGGCGCATAGTCGTCGTAGGCGCCGCCCAGGCTGGAATAGTTGCGGTCCCAGTCGCTGCGGTAGGCATCGTCGTCGCTGTCCGGGGTGATCTTGTCCCAGCCGCGGCGCACGGCGGCCTTGAATTTCTCCCAGGTCGACGGCTCGCCCGCGGTGCCGTAGCGGCTGTCCCAGTCGCTGCGCAGGTTGGCCTCGACGTCGTCCCAGTCGCGGCCCGAATACTTGCTGCGCGCTTCGCTGCCGTAGCGGTAGGCCGGCGCGTAATCGTCGTAGCTGCCGCCCAGGCTGGAATAATTGCTGTCCCAGTCCTTGCGGAAGTCGTCGTCGTCCAGTGCGGAAGTGCGCAGCCCGCCCGCATCGACGGCCGTGCTCTCCATCGGGCGCGAGTAGACGCGCACGCGTTCGCGCGACAGGCTGGCGCCGGTATCGCGCTGCATCGAACCGGACAACGAGGAGCCGGACAGCGACGAGCCCGACAGGCCGGAACCCGACATGCCGGTGTCGCGTTGCGCATTGCCGGTCTGCACCGTGCCGCCCAGCGACATGTCGTTCGAGCCCTGCATCGACGCCGTGCCCTGCAGCGCGCCGCTGCCCAGGCCGGTCGCCTGCGAGGAGCCCATGGTTTCCTGGTAGGTGGTGCCGCGCGGGACGTCGTCGTTCAGGTCCTGCTTGGCAGGATACGGCAGGTCGTCCTCGTCGCGCTGCATCGAGGCCGACTGGGCGTTCTGCAGCGCGCCCGGCGCGGTGGATGCGCGCTGGTCGACGGTGCTCTGGTTCAGGCCGCCGGCACCGGCCAGGGCGCCGGACTGCGACTGCATCGATGCCGACTGCGCCGACATCGACGTCGACTGCTGCATGCCGGCCGTGTTCGCGCTCATCGCGCCGGCCATCGTGCCGGTGCCCAGCGTGGCCGCGCCCAGCGTGCTGGCCGGGCCGCTCAGGTCGTGGCGCTCGTCGATGTCGACCGGGCCGAAGCGCTCGATGATGTCGGCTGCGCGTTCGACTTCCGGTTCGGAATGGGTGGTCAGCGTGACCACGTGGTGGCCGCGCGTGACGGCGTCCGAGTAGCGCATCGCGTGCTCGTCGGTGTCCGAGCCGAACAGGCTGGTGAAGAAATGCTTGATCGAGGCGCCGATGCCCTCCTCGTGGACACCCTCGACGTTCTCGCTGGCGCCGGTGACGCTATTGGTCTGGCCGGTCGGGTCGGCGCTGGACAGGTTGACGTCCGTGCGCGCGTAGCCCGAGGCCAGCAGTTCGTCGACGGCGCTCTGGGCGTCGCTCCGGTTGTCGAAAACCGCTACAAGCGTATGTTGCATGATCTATCCTCCAATGACTGTCATTGTGACGAGCGGTCGCCGGCTTCATCGAAGCGCCCCACGCTGCCCCGCCTTGCGGCAGGATCCCGGCAGCGTGGCGCGCCTCGTACCGTGCTTGCGCCGATCCGCAGGAGCGGAGTCGGCGCCGGTCTCGCGGTGCGAACGTCGTGTGGGGCGATGGAATGGCGCGGATGCAATGCCGTTCCGCCGCTCCCGCTCACGACGCTAGAGTTGTCAAGATTACTCGAAAGCGGCAGCGCCCCGCGCACCATTGACCCACGCCAATTCATGCATGCCGCGGGGTGGAAGCGGGACTTGATCGGGACTTAAGCGGGACTGAAACACGGCAGGAAACGGGCGCCGCGGCGGCGCGAGGGTGCGGCCGCGCACGGACGGCGCGGCCGGGAGGCGGTGCGGGAAACGCCGCTCAGGCGAAGGGATTGTCGACCGTCGTGACCTGCGGCGGCGGCAGGCGCTCCGGCAGGTCCTTCGCTTCCAGGCTGGCGACCACCTGGCCCAGCAGCGCGTGCAGCAGCCGCGCCGCCTCCAGGCCGCGGCGGTCGGCGGTCAGGTCGACGTCGCCCGACACGGTAATGCGGTCGAGGCGGTTTTCCAGCATCAGGTCGCCGACCTGGACGACGTCGGCTTCGTTCTCGTAGGGAGCAAACGCGCTCTTGTGGGCATTCATCGCGGATCCTTTCGATGGGGTCGGTCAGTCGGTGGGCACTCAGTCGCGCGCGCGCTTCTTCTTGCGCTCGCGGATGGTCGGCAGGCGCAGCACGCGCTCCTTCTCGGCGTCGCTCAGGGCCGGCAGCAGGTTGATGCCGACGATGCGCTCCAGTTCCGGGATGGGCACCACGTTCGCCTTCGCGTCCGGCTGGTTCTCCACGAACCAGGCGGCGCCCGCCTTCTGGCGCGGACTGTACACCAGTTTGTACAGGTGCGTCGGCACCAGGACGTTGCCCACCTTCTGCAGGTTGGTGCCGAGGAAGGCCGGACCGGTGACGACGTACAGTTCGCCCTCGCGCTTGGCCATGCCGCGCACGGCGCCCTCGATGCCGGCCCACAGGTTGCGGTTGTTCTCGCCGTTCTGCGGGACGATGTTGGCCAGGCTGAAGCTGTCGCGCTGGCTGGCGCGGTCGGGCATGTCGGCGTTCGGCGCCAGGTGGCCGCGGTCGAAGCCGCTGCGCGCATAGTCCGACAGTTCGGCGCGCTGCGCCGCCGGCAGGCGCTGCTCGGCGTGGAAGGAATCGTCGCGCTTGAGTTCCTGGGCGGCGGCGAGGTTGTCCGCGTCCAGGTGCTCGGCGGACCACAGCGGCGTGCGCGTGACGCCCGAGTGCATCACCGAAAACACGTTGAAGCAGAGTTCCCTGGTGGCAACCGCCAGCTTGGGGTTGACGATCTGCGGCGCATCGCCGCCGACGTAATGGTCGGCGCAGGACTGCGGCGCCGGCGCCGCCTGGCGGCCATGCTGTTCCGACCGCGGTTGCGACTGCTGTTGCGCATGCGCCTGCGATTGCGCGCGGGACGGTGCCCCCTGGGGCTGGGCGGATTCGCCATGGCAGCCGCCCAGCGCGAACAACCCTGCGAGCAGGAGGACGACAGAAAGTTTTTGACGAAGCATGATGAATCGGTTGGATCAAACGGGCCGCCATTGTATCCGACCGGGTCTTGCGATTCGTCATGGATCTCATCGATAGCACATCGTCGATCGCCATACCGCGCACGGTTGAGAACAATCCAGGTGATTTCTGCGTGGAATGTAATAGAATCGCACCTTCGACGTTTTTGTATTCGTGCCAACATAGATCAGCAATGGACAACCCCTCCATCCCCGAGGACATCCGGCGCTTCGTGCTGACCAGTATTCCTTCAGTGCCCTTCCTGGAAGCCCTGTTGCTGATGCGCGCCGATCCGGCGCAATGCTGGCGCCGGGACGCCCTGGCGCGCCGGCTGTACGTGCGCGAAAAGACCGCCGACGGCCTGCTGGCCGAACTGTGCCTGGCCGGCATGGCCGTGCGCTGCGACGCGCCGGACGCCGACGGCTTCCGCTACCGGCCGGCCGACGACGGCCTGCGCGCGCGCATCGACCGCCTCGCCGACCTGTACGCGACCCACCTGGTCGAAGTCACCCTGATCATCCATTCCTCGCTGGACCGCAAGGCCCAGCAGTTCGCCGACGCCTTCAAATGGCGCAAGGAGTCCTGATGGCGGCCATGATTTACGCGCTGTGCGCCCTGACCTCGCTCGCCTGCACCTGGCTGCTGCTGGGCAGCTACCGGCGCACGCGGCACCGCCTGCTGTTCTGGAGCGGCGCCTCGTTCGCCGCGCTGACGGTCAACAACGTGTTCCTGGTGCTGGACAAGGTGGTCTTCCCGGACGTCTACCTGATGCCGGTGCGCCAGGGCACGGCCCTGCTGTCGGTGCTCCTGCTGCTGTACGGCCTGATCTACGAAAAGGAGTAAGCGTGGCCAACCTGATCACCGGCGCGATCGCCATGGGTTCGATCGTCATCGCCCTGTTCTTCCTGCGCTTCTGGCGCTCCGCGCGCGACCGCTTCTTCCTGTATTTCGCGCTGTCGTTCGGCATCGAGGGCGTGCACCGCATCGTTACCGCCCTCACCTACGACGAGCACGAGGACTCGCCCTGGCACTACCTGGTGCGCCTGCTGGCGTACGGGTTGATCCTGTGGGCGATCCTGGAAAAGAACCTGCCGGCGCGCGGCGCGCGCAAGGACGGCGCGCGCTAGCGTGCGCCCGCGCCCTGGCGTCGCGGCCATAATCGGCCCCACCCGCAACCACAAGGAGGACGACCATGGCGACACCCGGACAACCCAGGAATGACGGCAACGAACAGCGCGCGCCCGCAGGCCAGGAGCAGCGCTCCGGCGGCCTGCTGCCGGCCGACGATGCGGCCGACGGCCGCTACGACGTGGCCGAGGAGGTCAACGCCGACCAGCAGTCCGACCTGGCACGGCGCATCGGCCAGGCGCCGCAGGATCCCGGCAAGGCATAGTCCTGCCGCCGCCCGGGCCGCGCGCCCGCCGCTGGCGGCGCGCCGCGGCCGCTGGCCTCACCCGTCCAGCCCCATCCTCAACCCCTCGATCGTGTGCGCCTGCTCGATCGTCTCGAGCGCCGGCACGATCCGGCAGCGCAGGTGCGCGCGCACCACGTCCGGCAGGCCGTCCCAGTACGCCTGCGTGACCTGCAGGTCGTGCTTTTCCGCGTTGCGCGCGTCCGGCGCATCCACGCCCAGCACGAACACGGGCCGCGATTGCGTGCTGCGGTTCGCGGTGCCGCGGTGGATCGCCAGGGCCGAGCGCGCCGAGATGTCGCCGACCTGCGGCAGCTTGCGCTGGGCGCGCGCCTCGTAGCGCGGGTACAGCGCCCGGGGCGGGAACATCGGGTCGCCGTCGCCCAGGTCGTCCCACTGCGTGCCCGGCGCGATCTCGAAGGGGCCGATCTCTTCCGTCACGTCGACGGTCGTGATGTTGAAGGCCAGCGAGTTCAGGCGCCGGCCCACCAGCGTCTCGGGCGGCGCCGCGAAGTCGCGGTGCCAGGGCTGGTGCATCGCGCCCGGGAACGGGATGTCGAAGCCCGCCTCGACGATCTTGTAGTCCGGACCCAGCACCGCGCGGCACACCGCCACCACCCACGGGTGGCTGGCCAGCTCGGCGAAGCCGCGCAGGCGTTCCGGATGCACCTCCACGTAGTAGCGCTGCGGGCCGCGCTCGAGCGCCCCGCCCGGACGGGCGCGCGCCTCGCGGAACAGCATCTCGATGTCTTCCTTCAGGCGCGCCACCCATTCCGGCACGAACGCGCCGCGGCAGGCGACGATGCCGTCGCCGTACAGCGCGCCCATCACGGCCGCCACGTCGATGACCCCTTCCGGTGCGCCTTGCTTGTCGTCCTCCATGTCGTCTCCTCCTGTCTGCATGCCGCTGCATCCTAGCGCCAATCCGCCGGTACCGGCGCCCAGCAGGCGTGCGCGATTGACTTTCACGCCCGCTGCACCTACATTCGGACCCGTAGCGATAACGACAACGACGCATGCGCACAATGCCCTCGGCCGCCGGCGCGGCCTTTCCACGCCCCTACGACCCGACACCGAACCGCCGCGCGCGGCGCCATCCATGAGCCTGCACGAACGGGGCCGCGTGCTGTTGCTGTGCGAGCGCCCGGTGGCGGATCCCGCCATCGGCGCCGTGGCGGCGGAACTGGGCTGCGAACTGGTGCGCGCCCGCAGCCTCGCGCAAGCCCTGGCGTATGCCGCGCCGTCCAGCGGCATGGCGGGCATCGACCAGCGCAGCGACCGGGGCAGCGCGCCGGGTTTCGCGCTGGTCCTGGCCGGCTACGCGGGCGACCCCGAGGCGCTGTTCGACGGCGTGCGGCGCCTGCGCGCCCTGCTGCCCGAGACGCCGATCCTCGTGCACGGGGTCCCGCCCGCTCCCCCGTTCGCCCTGGAGGCGATCTATGAAGCGGGCGCGCTCGCGGTGCTGCACGCGCCGGTATCGCCCGCCATCCTGCGCGCCAAGGCGCGCTTCTTCCTGGATGCCCATACGAATGCCGCCGAGCGGCGCCGGGCGCAGGCCGCGCTGGAAGAGACGCGCGCGCGCCTGGAGGCGACGATCGCGCTGGCCGCCACCGCGGTCTGGACCCTCGACCTGGCCAGCGGCCGGGTGACGGCCGACGCCCGCATGCTGGAACTGTACGGGCTGGGGCCGGAACACGGCGCCGACGCGCCCATGGACGCCTTCCTGGCGGCCATGCACCCGGACGACGTGGCGCCCACGACCGCCCTGCTGCGCGACGCGATCGCCAGCGGCAGTCCGTACGCGGCCACCTTCCGCCTGCGCACCGCGGACGGTGGTTGGCGCTGGGTGCTCGGCCGCGGGAGGCGCGAGGACAGCCATGGCCGCGCGGTGATGCGCGGCGTGATCGTCGACGCCACCGTCCAGAAGCAGGCCGAGGAACTGCTGCGCGCGAGCGAGGAACGCTACCGCACCCTGTTCGACAGCCTCGACATCGGCGTGTGCGTGATCGAGATGCTGTACGACGCCGGCGGCCGGCCCTGCGACTACCGCTTCCTGGAATACAACCCGGCGTTCGCCGGCCAGACCGGCCTGGGCGACGTGATCGGCAAGACCATCCGCAGCCTGGCGCCGCTGCACGAGCAGCACTGGTTCGATACCTACGGCCGCGTCGCCGAAACCGGCGAGGCCGCGCATTTCGTCAACGAGGCGGCGCAGCTGAACCGCTGGTACGACGTGTACGCGGCGCGGGTGGGCCCGGCCGGCAGCCGCAAGGTGGTGGTGCTGTTTACCGACATCACGCAGCGGCGCCATGCCGAGACGACCCTGCGCCGCCTGGCCGACGACCTGGCCGAGCAGGACCGCCGCAAGAACGAATTCCTGGCCACGCTGGCGCACGAGCTGCGCAATCCGCTGGCGCCGATCCGCAACGGCCTGCAACTGCTGCGCCGTGCCGGCGCCGACGCCGCCGCCGTGGCGCGCGTGCACGACATCATGGACCGCCAGCTCGACCAGCTGGTGCACCTGGTCGACGACCTGCTCGACGTGGCCCGCATCACGCGCGGCCAGGTGGCGCTCAAGCCGGCCTGGATCGACCTGGGCGAGGTGCTGGCCGCCGCCGTCGACACCAGCATGCCGCTCATCGAAGCCGGCCGCCACCGCCTGGACGTGCGCCCGCCGCCCGAACCCCTGGTCCTGCATGCCGACGCCACGCGCCTGACCCAGGTGGTCAGCAACCTGCTGAACAATGCGGCGAAGTACACGCCGCGCGGCGGCGCCATCGTGCTGGCGGCCGAGCGCGACGGCGACCAGGTCCTGATCGCCGTGTCCGACAACGGCATCGGCATCCCGGCCGACGCGCTGGAGGACGTGTTCACGATGTTCACCCAGGTCGCCCAGCACCACGGCCAGGGCGTGCCGGGTGGGCTGGGCATCGGGCTGTCGCTGGTGCGCAGCCTGGTCGAGCTGCACGGCGGCACGATCGCGGCGGCCAGCGCCGGCCCCAACCTGGGCAGCGTGTTCACGGTGCGCCTGCCGCTGGCCGGCCCCACACCGGCGCCGGCGCCCGCCGGCGCGCCCGCGCACGCGCAGGCTGCCGGCCTGCGCGTGCTGGTGGTGGACGACAACCGCGACGCCGCCGAGACGTTGTCGGCCCTGCTGGGCCTGATGGGCCACGAGGCGCCGGTCGCCGGCGACGGCCGCCAGGCGCTGCGCATGCTGGCCGGGCTGCGCCCGCAGGTGGTGTTCCTGGACATCGGCATGCCGGGCATGAGCGGCTACGACGTCGCGCAGGCGATCCGGCGCGATCCGGCCTGGAACGACGTGCGCCTGGTCGCCCTGACGGGCTGGGGCGGCAGCGCCGACCGCGCGCGCACGGCGGCGGCGGGATTCGACGAGCACCTGACCAAGCCGGCGACGGTGGCGGCGATCGAGGCCGTGCTGGCGCGCGTGACGGCCGCGCGCCCCGGGGCCGGGCCTGCCCCGCCCTGACGCCGGCGGCCCGGCGCCGGGCCCGTCTCCCGCCGGCCGGCCATGCATGATGCATCATTCCGCAAGTCAACTGTGCGCACTGGTCAGCCAGCCACGGCCAAACTAGCCGGATCGTTCCATGCCTGGAGTCTGCCGATGCGGTTGCCGTACCTGTCCGAAGCCCGTCACTTCACCTTGCTCAGGAATTCCCTCGACGACTGGGCCGTCGCCATCGGCGTCGGCGTGGCCGCCACGCTGGCGATCCTGTTCCTGCGCGGCCTCGTGCTGCGCCGCCTGGCCGCGCGCGCCTCGCCCACGTCGGTGCTGCTGGACGACTTCGCCGGCGCGATGCTGTCGCGCACCTACCTGGTCTTCATCCTGGCCTTCGCCTGCTACCTCGGCAGCACCTTCCTCGACCTGACGGCGCGCCAGGAACGCGTGGTGATGCGCATCGGCGTCGCCGCCCTGCTTCTGCAGGCCGCGATCTGGGCCGACACCGGCCTGCGCGCCTGGCGCGACCAGTACCGCTTCGGCCACACCACGGACGGCGAGCGGCGCGCGTCGAGCAGCGTGCTGTGTTTCATCTCGCGCCTGGTATTGTGGGCGATCGTCACGCTGATGATCCTGGATAACTTCGGGATCAACATCACCACGCTGGTGGCCAGCCTGGGCATCGGCGGCGTTGCCGTCGCGCTGGCCACGCAGAACATCCTGGGCGACCTGTTCGCCTCGCTCTCGATCATGCTCGACAAGCCGTTCGAGGTCGGCGACTTCATCATCGTCGGCGACGTGCTGGGCTCGGTCGAGCACATCGGCCTGAAGACCACGCGGCTGCGCGGCCTGGGCGGGGAGCAGGTGGTGTTTTCCAACGGCGAGCTGCTCAAGAGCCGGATCCACAACCACAAGCGCATGCAGACGCGCCGCGTCGCCTTCGTGCTGCGCATCGCCTACGGCACGAGCGAGGAATTGCTGTGCCGGATCCCGCAGATCATCCGCGAGGTGATCACGACCAAGCCGGACGTCGACTTCGAGCGCGCGCACCTGTTCCAGTGGGGCGAATGGTCGCTGAATTTCGAGGTGGTGTATCACTTCCGCAGCCCCGACTACCGGCTGCACATGGACGCCCAGCAGGCCATCTTCCTGGAAATCTACCGCCGCTTCCAGCAGGAGCAGATCGCGTTCGCCCATCCGATGTCGATCGTGCGCCTGGACGATCCGGCGCTGGCCAGCTTTGCCCACGCGCGGCGCGACGGTGCACCGCCGTCGGGCACCGCCGTGCACTGAGAGGTCGCAAGAATCCTCCTACGGCACCACCATGGTGCGTCCTATGCACGACGCATCGGGCGGCCTTTACCATGGTCCCACTTCCTGCCGCACCGGCGTCATGCGGAGCCGGCCCGGCGGGGGCCTGTCAATCCATTAGCAAGGAGATACGATCATGGCATCGAACAACCAGCAGGGTGGCAACAAGGGCAACAACGTCGACAACCTGAACAACCAGGGCCAGAACAGCCAGAGCGGCCAGGGCGGCAACAAGGGCGGCCAGGGCTTCGCCTCGATGGACCCGCAGAAGCAGCGCGAGATCGCCGCGGAAGGCGGCCGCGCGTCGCATGGCGGCGGCAATGCGCAGAGCCAGAACAGCGGCAACAACCAGAGCCAGAACCTGGGCAACAACCAGAGCCAGGACCTGGGCAACAGCCAGCAGGGCAAAGGCACGCAGGGCGGCACGCCGGAGCAGCACGCCGCGGCCGGCCGCCAGAGCCACAAGAACGACGACAAGCGCTGACCCGTCGCCGGTCCTGCGCTGCGGCCGGCCGCGACGGCCGTCCGAGAGGGAAAACCGCTGGCCCCGGCCGGCGGTTTTTCTTTTCCGTGATGCGTTCAGAAAAAGTCGCCCTGGCATCGCCGCCAATTGTGCGGAGCAAAAAAGGGGATCGATGATATATTTTTTGCACTAATTTCACATTCGCCACACGCTCGAGGCCGCTTGTCTCATCGTCTTTACACAAGAAAAATGCACCGAAACGCCGGGCGTGGCGCGAATCGTGGAATGGATGCCGTCGCCCGACCAAGCCGCTGCGGCAGGGACAACCACTCAGCCAGGACAAACGAATGAAAAAGCATATCGCCATCGTCGGCGCCGGATTCTCGGGCGCCGTCATCGCCAACCAGCTCGCGCATGCCGGCTACACCGTCGAGGTGTTCGAAGCGCGCCCCCACATCGCCGGCAACTGCCATTCGGAACGCGATCCGGAAACGAATGTGATGGTCCACGTCTACGGCCCGCATATCTTCCATACCGATAACGAACGCGCCTGGGAATTCGTCAACCGCTTCGCCGAGTTCAAGCCCTACGTCAACCGCGTCAAGGCCATCACCGGCGGCCGCGTGTTCACCCTGCCGATCAACCTGCTGACCATCAACAACTTCTTCGGCAAGACCTTCCGTCCCGCCGAGGCCCAGGCCTTCCTGGAGTCGGTCGCCGACAAGTCGATCGAGAATCCGCAGACCTTCGAGGAGCAGGCGCTGCGCTTCGTCGGCCGCGACCTGTACGAAGCGTTCTTCAAGACCTACACCATCAAGCAGTGGGGCCTGCAGCCGAGCGAACTGCCGGCCAGCATCCTCAAGCGCCTGCCGGTGCGCTTCAACTACGACGACAACTACTTCAACCACAAGTACCAGGGCATGCCGGCCGACGGCTACACGGCGCTGGTCGAGAACATCCTCAAGGTGCCGGGCATCACCGTGCACCTGAACACGCGCTTCGACCCCGCCAACAAGGGCGACTACGAACACGTGTTCTACAGCGGCCCGATCGACGCCTGGTTCAAGCACGCCGAAGGCCGCCTGCCCTACCGCACGCTGGACTTCGAGGTCTTCCGCGATAGCGGCGACTACCAGGGCAATGCCGTCGTCAACTACTGCGACGACGCCAAGCCCTACACCCGCATCACCGAGCACAAGCACTTCTCGCCCTGGGAAAAGCACGAGCGCACCATCTGCTACATGGAATACAGCCGCCAGTGCGAGGAAAACGATACCCCCTACTACCCGATCCGCCAGGCGCGCGAGAAGGCCCAGCTGGAAAAATACGTGAACCTGGCCAGGGAAGAGACGAACGTCACCTTCGTCGGCCGCCTGGGCACCTACCGCTACCTCGACATGGACGTCACCATCAACGAGGCGCTGGTCACGTCCGACCAGTTCCTCGAGGCGGCCAAGGGCGGCGCGCGCATGCCGGCGTTCGCCATCGATCCGCTGGCCTGATCGTTCCCCCTGCCTCCTCCGGCCCGCGGGCATGTCTGCGGGCCACCATTCCCGGCGCGGGGACCGGCCACCCGCCCGGCGGGACGGGGCGCAGGTATAGGTGCTACACTTTCCGTCCGTCCCGCACACCGCCGCGCATGCACTCCCTACCGCTCGCCCTGCACGTCCGCAGCTATGGCCAGGTCCGCGAATCGGACCGCCACGACTTCGCCCAGCTGGTGCTGCCGCTGGCCGGCAGCGTGACGCTCGAGATCGAAGGCCGCGAGGCGCGCCTCGATCCGCTGCAGGCCGCCTTCGTCGCGCCGCGCGCCTGGCACGCGCAATGCGCGCACGCGCACAACCGCCACCTCATCGTCGACCTCGACCTGGCCGCCGTCGACCCCGACGTCGCTGCGCGCCTGCACCAGCGGGCCTTCCTGCGGCTCGGGCCGGAGGCGCGCAAGCTGGTCGAATGCATGGGCATGCTGGCCGGCCGCCAGGCCGCGACGCCCAGGCTGCTGGCCGGCTGGACGCCGCTGCTGCTCGATACCCTCGTCCTCGATGCCGTCCGCGCGCCGTCGCGCCTGGCGGCGCTGCTGGCCAGCGTCGAGGCCGATCCCGGCGGCCCCTGGGATACCGCGTCGATGGCGCGCCGCGCCGGCCTGAGCCCGAGCCGCCTGCACGCGCTGTTCCGCAGCGAACTCGACACCACCCCGCACGACTGGCTGCTGCGGCTGCGCCTGGAACGCGTGTGCGACCGCCTCGTGGCCGGCAACGAGCCGGTCGCCGTGCTGGCCCAGTGGGCCGGCTTTTCCGACCAGAGCGCCCTGACCCGGGCCATGCGCCGCACGCTGGACGTCACGCCGGCCGACTACCGGCGCCGGCACGGGCGGGCGGCGCGCGCCTGAGCGAAGGCGCGGCGCCCGCCCCGCGGCCGGCGAGCGTTTTGGCCAAGAATCCGCGAGCCAGGGACAAGACCGGCGCGCGCGTGTCTCCCATACTCGGGTTTTCGGGAGAAGCGCATGATATCGAAGACAAGCTCGTGGGGCCTGGCCACCGGTGTGCTGGCCGGCGCGATGTGGGGACTGGTGTTCCTGATGCCCGCCTTGGCGGACGGCTTCGCGCCGGCCCAGCTGACGGCCGGCCGCTACCTGGCCTATGGCGCGATCGCCGCGGTGCTGCTGGCCCCCTCCTGGCGCCGCCTCGCGCCCAGGCTGGGACGGGCCGAGTGGCGCGCGCTGGCGTGGCTCGGCCTGACCGGCAACATCCTGTATTACCTGTGCCTGGCCGGCGCCGTGCAACTGGGCGGCGTGGCGATGGCGTCGCTGGTGATCGGCCTGCTGCCGGTGACGATCACCGTCGCCGGCACGCGCGACCATGGCGCGGTGCCGTTGCGGCGCCTGTGGCCATCGCTGCTGTGCGGCGTGGGCGGGATCGCCTGCATCGGCTGGCCGGCGCTGGACGGCCTGCGCGCCGGCGCGCCGTCGGATGCGCTGCTGGGCCTCCTGTGCGCGCTCGGCGCGCTGGCCTCGTGGACCGTCTACGCGGTGCGCAACAGCCGCTGGCTGGCGCGCCTGCACCATGTGTCGGCCCATGAATGGAGCTTGCTGACCGGCGTGGCGACCGGTGCGCTGGCCCTGCTGCTGGCCGTGCCGGCGTTCGCCTTCGCCCCGGCGCGCCATGCGGGCGGCGACTGGCTGCGCTTCGTGGCGGCGGTATCGACGATGGCGCTGCTCTGCTCGGTGGCCGGCAACGCGCTGTGGAACCGCGCCAGCCGCCTGCTGCCGCTGACGCTGGTCGGCCAGCTGGTGCTGTTCGAGACGCTGTTCGCGCTGCTGTACGGTTTCTTGTGGGAGGGGCGCTGGCCGGCGGGACACGAGATCCTGGCCATGCTGTTACTGGGAATGGGCTTGCTGGCGTCGGCGCTGGCGCACCGCGGTACGGCGCAGGGCCTGGCGGCGGCCGCATGACGCGGGCGGACCCGGAACGTGCGCACGGCGCCCCCGCCTGCGCGGGGGCGCCGTGCTCCGGCCGCTGGCCGGACGATCCGGATCGATCAGCCGGCCGCTTGCTGCGCCATGCCGTCCGTGCCCGCGCCGCGGGCGGCCGCGACGGCGGCGATCGGCAGCGCATCGACGTTGTCGGCATCGACGCCGGCCAGGTCGGTGCTGTCCTGCGACGGGTGCAGCAGGTGCTCGGCACGGTTGCCCGGGGCGGTGGTCTGGATCAGGTGGTGCATCTTCTGCGCCGTCTTGTCCCACGAGGTGTTGGCCACGATCTGGCGCATGCGGTCCTTCAGCGCGGCCGTTTGTTCGTCGTTCATGGCCAGCATGCGTTCGCAGGCGGCGATGAACTTCTCCGGCGTGTCGGCGATGGCGACCACGTCGCCGTACGGCACCTTGACGTCGGTGATCGGGGTGCTCACCGACGGCAGTTCGGCCGCCATGTATTCCAGCACCTTGGTCGGCGAAATGAACTTCGTCGACTCGTTCAGCGCGAACGGCAGCAGGCAGACGTCCCAGCCGGCCAGGAACTGCGGCAGCTCGTCGTAGGTGCGCTGGCCCATGTAGTGGATGTTGGCGGCCTGCGGCAGGTCCTTCGGATCGATCTTGACGACCGGGCCGACCAGCACGATCTGCCATTCCGGACGGGCGGCGGCGACCTGGCGGATCAGCTCCGTGTCGAAGCGCTCGTCGATCACGCCGTAGAAGCCCAGGCGCGGACGGGCCACGTGGGCCTGGTCCGGATGGCTGTTGCCGCGGTCCTGGGCCTGCTGGAAGTGCCTGGCGTCGACGCTGCTGGAGAAGCAGTGGGCGTTCGCGTGGCGCTCGCGCTTGGACTCGTACAGGCTCGGGCCGCCGGTGAAGCACAGGTCGGCGATGTTCAGCAGCGCGCTCTCGCGCTGCAGCAGCTGTTTCGGCGCGTTCTTGAAGGCGGCCAGTTCGTCCATGCAGTCGTAAATGACCAGCGACGGTTCGAATGCCTGCAGCAGCGGCAGCGCCATCGGGGTGTAGAACCAGACGACTGGCTTCTCGCCCGCCGGCACCAGGTCGGCCAGCAGCGTCTGCAGGGTCGGCAGCTGGTCGTCGTGGAAGCCCGGGGCATGGATCGCGGTGTGCGGCTGGCACACGGTGATGTTCGGCGCGACCTCGCGTTGCTTCAGGTGTGCCTGCCCTTCGTGGTAGATCGGCTCTTCGACCAGAACGATCCGGTAGTGTTCCGCCAGGCGCGTCATCAGGTGCTGGGGACGCTGGAAAACGAAGTCCCAGCGCAGGTGGCAAAACACGATCAGGGTTGGCATGTTCAAGTTCCTTTCGCCTTCGTGGCGTTCTAGTTGATCTGAATTCGTGCCCCGCCGATCGACCCGCCTCCCTGCTTGGCATCAGGGCGGCGCAGCGGCCGGGCCTGATAATCGTAACATGCAAAATTCGTAAGATTTACCTGCGCTCGTTATGGTTTTGTTATCGAGAAACGGAAAGACGGACGTCATCTGCCCGTATGACCGGGGAAATTCGGCAAAAACGGTGATCTTGTCAGTTGCGTCCTACGTTCACACAAGCATAAACACTACGAAAACTCATCATGCGTTCTTGCGTGCGCAAGCGTGCGCGGGCCGGTGCGGCCCGCATCGACGCGAACTCAGGTGCTAAGGTAGGGTTCGGCGCCGACCGGCTCGCCGGCGTCGTCGAAACCGCGCGCCAGCAGCACGCCGTCCAGTCCCAGCGTGCCGAGCGCGTCGCACAGGTCCTCCAGCTCGCCCTCGATGTCGTCGCCGATCTCCAGCGGCTTGTCGACGGTGGCCAGCGGCGCGCCGCCATCGAGTGGATAGAGGTTGATGCGCAACCAGGCCGCGTCGCCGATCTCGACCGGGGCGACGACCGCCTTGATGCGCTCCGGCGTGCGCTCCTGCTCGTCCAGGCGCAGGTTGACGTCGGCCAGCGTGGCCAGCATCGCCAGCTCGGCCAGGCCCTGGCGTTTGGCGCCGTAGAACAGGTCCTGGTACAGGAAGTTCAGGTCCAGCGTGGCCGGGTCGCGCGCCAGGCAGCGCTGCAGCAGCGCCGCGTTGGTGCCGGCCCAGACGCGGTAGCGCGCCAGGCGCGCCTCGAAGTAGGCCTCGGCTTCCTGCTCGTCCGCGGGCACCCGGTAGAACGGGTCGTCGGCGCGCTTGAGGGCGAAGCCGAGCAGGAAGCGCAGCTGCATCGCGTCCTCGTCGGGCGCGTAGCCGGCGTCGCGCCAGGGGCGCATGCTGGCTTCGATGGCCGGGGCGCCGGCCAGCTTGCGCGAACGCAGCACGTGCGCCGCCTCGCGCAGCATGTCCTGCAGCTCGCTGTAGCGCACGCGGTCGACGCTGTCTAGGTCGTACAGGTGGCGCACCAGCACGATGCGCGTGTCGGCGCTGGCCAGGCCGCCGGCCCGGAAGCTGTCGACCAGCGCCGCGTAGGCGTCGTCGTCGGCGAACACCTCGTCCGGCCGCAGGCCGCCCGTGCTGTGCACGAACAGCGGGATCATGAAGGCGTCGATCTCGAACTCGGCCTCGCCGTCGCCGCGCACCAGGAGGGTCGCGGCCTCCTCCTCGACCCGCTCGCGCAGGTACTGGCCGCACTCCGGTCCGGTGTACAGGCCCAGCTCGACGGCGCCGTGCAGCACCTCGTCGTGCCCGCGGCGCAGCAGGCGGCGCACCAGCGTCGTCAGGTCCTGTTCGCGCGCGGCCAGGGTGGTCGGGTCCAGGTCTTCGCGCTCGGCGATCTCGAGGGCGAGGTCGACCAGGTTCTGGGCGAGCGCATCGTGGTCCGGCTCCTCCGCCTGTTTCGCAGGCTTGCGGGGGACGGGGCGCTTGTTTTTCGGCATGGCTGGATCGGAAAGAGTGGTCAAGGCGCCATGGTAGCAAATCGGGCGCCCTTCGCCCTAATTACCCGCCGCAGCCAGCGGGGGCGGCATGCGCTCGCGCGCGATGATGGCGCCCTTTTCCTGGATGACGGCCGCGGCCAGCCGGTGCCCGGCGCGCGCGGCCGCTTCCGGCGCCGCCCCGGACAGGCGCGCCGCCGTGTAGGCCGCGCCGAACGAATCGCCGGCCGCGGTCGTGTCGACGACGCGCGCGACCGGCGCGGCCGGCACGGCGTGCAGCACGCCGTCGTGCCACACCAGGCAGGGCGCGGCGCCGCGCTTGACGACGATCTCCGGCACGCCCAGCGCGCGGGTGCGCGCGAGCGCGGCGGCGGCATCGTCCGCGGCGTCGCCGTACAGGGCGGCCTCGTCGTCCAGCGTCAGCAGCGCGATGCCGGCGCAGCGCAGCGCCGCCGCGTAGGCGGCGCGGGCCGTGGCGGCGTCTTCCCACAGGCGCGGGCGGTAGTTGTTGTCGAAGACCACCAGGCCGCCGTTGGCGCGGCAGCGCGCCAGCGTCTCCAGCAGCCGGGCGCGGTCGGCCGGCGCCAGGATGGCCAGGCTGATGCCGGACAGGTAAACGGTGTGCGCCGTCTCCAGCCGCGCCAGCACGCCCGCGGCCCCGTGCGCGCCCGGCCAGTGGCGCGCGGCGGCGTCGCGGCGCCAGTAGTGGAAGCGCCGTTCGCCGGCGTCGTCGAGCTCGATCAGGTACATGCCCGGCAGGCGCTCGGGCAGCCGCAGCACGCAGTCGGTGACGATGCCCTCCGCCTCCCAGGATGCCAGCATCTCGTCGGACATGCCGTCGGCGCCCAGGCCGGTGACGTAGGCCACGCGCGCCACCGCCGGGTCGAGCAGGCGCGCCATGTAGACTGCGGCGTTCAGGGTGTCGCCGCCGAAGCGGTAGTCCAGCGTGCCGGCGCCGGCGCGCTGCAGCTCGATCATGCATTCGCCGACCGCATGGATGAGGGGTCCTGCCGCGCTGTGTCGTTCCGCCATGTGTGTTCCCGTATCTCGTCGTCTGCCGCGGTCGGCCGCAGCGTCCCGAAACCATGCATTATGCCCCGGCGGCGCTCGTCCGTGGCGGGTCGCGGATGGTATGCTTCGGCCATTCTCCCCACGCAAGCGAATCCCATGCTCGAACGACTCTTCAAGCTGCGGGAAAGCGGCAGCGACGTGCGCACCGAAGTGCTGGCCGGCCTGACCACTTTCCTGACGATGGCCTACATCATCTTCGTCAATCCCTCGATCCTCGGCGACGCCGGCATGCCCAAGGACGCCGTGTTCGTGGCGACCTGCCTGGTGGCAGCGCTCGGCAGCGCGGTGATGGGCCTGTACGCCAACTACCCGATCGCGATGGCGCCGGGCATGGGCCTGAACGCCTACTTCGCCTACGCGGTCGTGCTCGGCATGGGCGTGCCCTGGCAGGCGGCGCTGGGCGCCGTGTTCCTGTCCGGCTGCCTGTTCATCCTGGCCTCCGCATGCGGGCTGCGCGCGATGATCGTCGACGGCATCCCGCATTCGCTGCGCGTGGCCATCACCGTGGGCCTGGGCATGTTCCTCGCGCTGATCGCGCTGAAGAACGCCGGCATCGTCGTCGCCAACCCGCCCACGCTGGTCAAGACCGGCGACCTGCACCAGCCGGGCGCGATCATGGCGGCCGCGGGCTTCCTCCTGACCGTCACGCTCGACCGCCTGCGCGTGCGCGGCGCCATCCTGATCGGCATCGTCGCCGTCACCGTGCTGAGTTTCTTCTTCGGCGGGAACAGCTTCCAGGGCCTGGTGTCGGCGCCGCCGTCGATCGCGCCGACCTTCGCGCAGCTGGACATCCCGGGCGCGCTCGCGGTCGGCATCCTCAACGTGGTCCTGGTGTTCTTCCTGGTCGAGCTGTTCGACGCCACCGGCACCCTGATGGGCGTGGCCAGCCGCGCCGGGTTGCTGGTCGAGGGCAAGATGGACCGGCTCAACCGCGCGCTGCTGGCCGACAGCACCGCCATCGTCGCGGGCGCCGCGCTGGGCACGTCGAGCACGACGGCCTTCGTCGAAAGCGCCGCCGGGGTGCAGGCCGGCGGGCGCACCGGCCTGACGGCGCTGACGGTGGCCGCGCTGTTCCTGGCCTGCCTGTTCATCGCGCCGCTGGCGGGCGTGGTGCCGGCCTACGCCACCGCGCCGGCGCTGCTGTTCGTGGCCTGCCTGATGCTGCGCGACCTGGGCGACATCGCCTGGCACGATACCACCGAGGCGATTCCGGCCGCCGTCACGGCACTGGTGATCCCGTTCACCTATTCGATCGCCGAAGGCATCGCGTTCGGCTTCATCACCTATGCGGCGCTCAAGCTCACCACCGGCCGGGCGCGCGAGGTCAAGCCGGTGATCTGGGTGATCGCGGCGCTGTTCACGTTCAAGATCGTGTACGTCGGCGCCTGACGGCCCGCCGCCCCGGCGAGCCGGGGCGGCGCCGTGGTCTCACTCCTCGCCGGGATCGATCCGGCCCGCGGCCAGCAGGCGCGCGAAGTCGTCGGCCGGCACCGCGCGGCTGAAGTGCCAGCCCTGCACCAGGTCGCAGCCCAGCTGGGCCAGCACGTCGCGCTGGCCGCGGTTTTCCACCCCTTCCGCCACCACCGTCAGGCGCAGCCCGTGCGCCATCGCGATCACGGCGCGCGAGATCGCCAGGTCCTCGCCGTCGGTCAGGATGTCGCGCACGAAGGACTGGTCGAGCTTGAGCTTGTCGACCGGGAAGCGCTTCAGGTAGTTCAGGTTCGAGTAGCCGGTGCCGAAATCGTCGATGGCCAGGTGGATGCCCATCGCCTTGAGCTGGGCCAGCAGGTCCACGGTCTTGCCGGCGTTGGCCATCGACGCGCTTTCGGTCAGCTCCAGTTCGAGCAGGCGCGGGTCGATCGCGTACTCGTCGAGGATGCGGCGCACCGTGCCGACGATCTCGTCCGAGAACTGGTGCGCCGACAGGTTCACCGAGACCGGCACCACCGGCAGGCCGGCGTGCTGCCAGGCGCGCAGGCGGGCGCAGGTCTCGCGCAGCGTCCATTCGCCGATTTCCTGGATCAGGCCCGTTTCCTCGGCCAGCGTGATGAAGGTGGCCGGCGAGACCAGGCCGCGTTCCGGGCTGCGCCAGCGCAGCAGCGCCTCGGCGCCGACGATGGTGCCGCTGGCCAGCTCGACCTGGGGTTGGTAGTGCAGTTCCAGTTCGTGGCGCTCCAGCGCCCGGCGCAGCGCGCTCTCGAGGCGGAAGCGGTCGTTGGCGCCGCGGTTCAGTTCCGGCCGGTAGAAGGCGTAGCGCTGGCCGACGCCGTCGGCGGCCTGGCGCAGCGCCGCCTCGGCGCCCTTGGCCAGCACGTCGAAGTCCATGCCGTCGTTCGGATAGACGGCGATGCCGGCGCACGGATCGAGGTGCAGCTCTTCCTGGTCGTAGGCGTACGGCGCGCCCAGCACGGCGAGCAGGCGGCGCGCCAGCGCGGCCAGGGCGTCGGCGTCAGCGCGCAGGGCCACCACGGCGAACGCGTTCTCGGAAAAGCGCCCGATGGCGTCGATCCCCGACAGCTCCTTCAGGCGGCCCGCCACCTGCTGCAGCAGCGCCTGTTCGGCGCGCAGTCCCAGCGTCTCGCGGATCAGCGCCATGCGCCCGAAGCGCAGCAGCAGGAAACCCAGCGGCTGGCCGGTGGCGCGCGCGTCGGCCTGCATCTCGCGCAGGCGGTCGCGCAGCAGCTGGCGGTTGGGCAGGCCGGTCAGCGTGTCGAAATTGCTGACGTAGCGCAGGCGCTCCTCGGCGCCGCGCAATTCGGTGATGTCGATGCCGGTGCCGAGCACGTAGTCGATGCTGCCGTCGGCGCGCCGCAGCACGGTGCTGTTCCACAGGATCGAACGCACCTGGCCGTCGCGCGTGACCCATTCCCCCGCCACCGGCTGCACCAGGCGGTTTTCGAGCAGCGCGTCGAAGTTGTCGCGCACGGCCGCCGGATCGCCGGCCGAGCGCACCACGTCCCAGCAGCGCCGCCCCATCGCGTCGACGGCGCGCCAGCCCAGGGTTTCCTCGCAGGCGCGGTTGAACATCACGATGCGCCCCTCGGCATCGGTCAGGAAGACCAGGGCGCCGGCCGTCTCGACGACGGCCGACAGGCGGTTGCGCTCCGAGCGCAGGGCCTCGGTGCGTTCGACCACCAGCGCTTCCATCTGGGCGTACAGGCGGGTGCGTTCGAGCGCCAGGGCGACCTGCTTGGCGACGTTGTCGAGCAGCGGCCGCTCGCCCTCGCCCAGGCCGCCGGGGCAGGAACGCAGGTGCAGCACGCCGAGGCGGCGCTCGCCCGCCACCAGCGGGAGGCACATCAGGCGTTCTGCGCCGGGCGTGCCGTTGCCGCCGCCGTCGCACTGCGGGCACAGCGCGGCGGCGTCGATGTCCCCGCGCGCGGCCACCAGGCGCAAGGCGCCGCCGGGCCCGGCGGTACTGAGCGCCGCGCCGTCGAGGGCGGCCAGCTGCAGCAGCTGGCCGAGCGCGGCGTCGGCCACCGCGGTTTCCGACAGCGCCTCGTTGAGCGAACCGGCGATGCTGCCCAGCAGGGCCAGCGAGCCGCACAGGCGCTCCAGGCCGGCCTGCTGCTCGGCCAGCTCCTCGTTCAGGCGCAACGCATCCTCGTGGGTGGCGACCAGCAGCTCGTAGATGCGGCGGCGCTCGCTGGCCAGGAATTCGAGCGGGCGCTCGTCGCCGCTGCCGGGCCCCTGCTCCAGCAAGCGGTGCACGCGGGCGAACAGCTCGGCCGGCTCGTAGGGCTTGCGCAGGAAGGCATCGGCGCCGGCCTCCAGGCTGCGCACGATGTCCTGCAGGGTGCTCAGGCGCGTCAGCAGCACCACCGGCACGCCGGACAGGCGCGGATCGTCCTTGATCGCCCGGCACAGCGCATACCCGTCCATGCGCGGCATGGCGATGTCGCTCAGGACCAGGTCGGGCCGTGCCGCGCGCATCGCTTCCAGCGCCGCGACGCCGTCGGCCGCGACGCGCACGCGGAAACCGGGCTCGCGCGCCAGCAGGCGCACGAGGTGCTGTGCCTGGGTGGGGCTGTCCTCCACCACCAGGATGTCCGCCGCGGGGCCGGGCGTGCCCGCGCGCGCGGGCGAAGCGTTGTCGTGCGTCGTCGTCATCGTCGTCGCGCTGCGCCGCCGACGCGCCGGCGACGATGTCCGGTGCGCGGCGACGCTGCGCTGCTCAGGTCGTGTATGGTCTGTCTGTCGGCAGCCGGGACAGCGCACGACCCCGGCCGGGAATCTTGTTACGATGATACCGAAAATGACTCTGCAATAACATTCTAAAAGCAACTAGGTGTCGCGGAAATGTGTATTTACGGCACTTTCCGTACGGACTCGGGGGTAGCGCGACGCCTCGTCCTCCCAGCGCCATGCCCCCCGTGCGCCGCCCGGCGGGCGTCGCATATTTAACGACAGCCGGTGTTTTACATTGTTGCTCACAAACAACTCAATTTGTACCAATTATCCCGCCAGCCCGTGCTGCAGCGCGTAGCGGATCAGCGCCGCGTTCGTCGACAGCCCCATCTTGCGGAAGATGCGCCCGCGATACGTGTTGACCGAACTGACGCTGATGCCCAGTTCGGCCGCCACCTGCTTGATCTGCAGGCCGGCGCCGATCAGCGCGACGATCTCCGCTTCGCGCGGCGTCAGGCTGTGGTGCGGTGCGCGCAGCACCGGGCGGGTCTCGTCGTCCAGCAGGCGGCTCACGCGCGGGCCGATCCAGCCATCGCCGACGGCCGCCGCGCGCACCGCATCCACCAGCTCGGTCGAGGCGCGCGCCTTGGACACGTAGGCGAGCGCGCCCGCGCGCAGCGCCCCCAGCGCGTAACGCTCTTCCGGGTGCATGCTGAGCATCACCACGCGCAGGGACGGGAAATGGCGACGCAACTCGACCAGGCCGTCCAGGCCGTCGTAGTCCGGCAGGCTGATGTCGAGCACCGCCACGTCGGGCCGGACCTGGGCGACGAGTGCGATGGCCTGTTTCAGGTCCGAGGCTTCGCCGACGATTTTTAGGTCGGCGCAGGCCCTGACGATCTTCTTGATCCCCTCGCGGATCAATTCGTGGTCGTCGGCGATAACTACCCTGGTCAATCTGCTTCCTTATACATCCACGCCGGTATGTCGGCAAAGCGGGCATTCTAGGCACCTGCCGAGCAACATTGCAAACACAATTAATGCGGAGTTGACAATTGCAGAAACTTTTTCCCGGTCGGGCGTGAAGAAAATCCGGCGCGCGGGCGGGCTCCCGAGTCCGCTTTGGGCTACAATGTCGCCTCTGCCATGCCGGCATGTCGCCCACGGCGGACCATCCATGAACGACAGGCTGTCCAGGTCCGGTCCTCCGGGCGACAGACGGCAGCCGTACAGATGCCTATGAAATCTCTGATGTTTTGCGCGCTGGCCCTGGCCGCCGTCACGGTCCACGCGGACGATCTCGCCGACGCGGCGCCCTCGTCCACCTATTTCACCCAGCCGCCCAGCACGGCGATCCCGGACGGCAGCAACTGGTACACCTCGGCCGAACTCGGCGCCATCACCACGTCGGGCAACACCACCGGCACCTCGGTGACCGGCAAGGTCGACGCCCGCCACGAAATGCGCAACTGGAGCAACGAGTACATCTTCAGTGGCTATTTCAAGGAAGACGAGATCGCCAACGACGACGGCACGCGCACCCGCACCCGCTCGGCCCAGCGCTACTCGCTGTCAGCCAAGGCCGCCTACAAGCTGCTCGAGGACGGCAACCGCGCCTTCGTGCTCGGCTCGCACGTCAACGACAAGTTCGGCGCCTACACGCGCTATTCGTCGATCGGCGTGGGCTACGGCACCCAGCTGCTGCGCCGCGAGGACAAGACGGTCGACGTCGAGATCGGCCCGGGCTACTTCCACGGCGAGAATGCCGAGGGCGAGATCGAGTCCGGCGTGACGGTGCGCGGCGCGGCCCAGCTGCGCTGGCGCGTCAGCCCGTCGGCGGCCTTCTCGCAGAGCGTGAGCGTGGAGCGCAGCACCGCGAACACCCATTCGATCGCCGAGACCGCGCTCAGCACCAAGATCAACGGGACGATGCAGATGAAGGCCGCCTTCAGCGCGCGCAACGACACCAACGTCCCGCAGGAAAAGAAGAATACCGATACGCAGACGTCGCTGACGCTGGTGTATTCGTTCTGAGCGCGCCGCGGCGCGCGCGGGGCGTGCGGACGTCCCGCGTGGCCACGGACTGCGGGGTGGAACTACCCACCCCGCCGGCCTCATTTGACCAGGATTCGCCCCTTCAGCTGGATCGTGCCCTGGCCGGTGGCCATGTCTTCCCCGCCGACCAGGTCGCCGCCGCCGCTGGCCTTCGCATAACGGCCGGTGCCGCCCGTGATCTGGAAGGTCGCGTTGCTGAACACGTATTTCGTCCCCTCGCCGGTGGGCACGAACTGGCCGCTGTAGGCGGCGAACAGCAGTTCGCCCGTCAGCGTGGTGATCATGAAGCGGCCGTCGCTGAACGTGTAGCTGGTGCCGCTCGGGGTGATGCAGTCGCTGGCCAGGAACGTGACGCGCCCGAGCAGCGCGCTGTTGCCGTAGCCGAGGATGGTGCCGCCGAATTGCGATGCGCAGCGCGGCGACGGTCCCGGGATCTCCTGCAGCACGCCGGACAGTTCGAGGTCCTGGTAGGTCTTGTTGCCGGCGGATGCGCCGAACGCGACCGACAGCAGCAGGCAGGCGGTGGCTGGACGCAGGATGGATGAAAGCATGACAGGTCTCCGGAATGTGAAATGAAAGTTAAAAGAAATTTAAGTTTAACAATTTCGCATCCGGGAGCGCGCACGGCTGAGCCGGCCCGCTTTCGGCCTTATTTCGGGTACAGCAGCATCTGCGTGCAGCGGAACAGCGCGATCGTGCGGCCGCTGGCCTCGTCCTTGACTTCCGCATCCCAGACCTGGGTGGTGCGTCCCAGGTGCGCCGCCTTCGCGACGCACCAGATCGCGCCCTCGCGCGCCGTGCCCATGTGGTTCGACTTGAGTTCGACGGTGGTGAAGCTGTGCGCGCCGTCCGGCAGGCTGGCGATGCAGCCGTAGCCCGCCGCGGTATCGGCCAGCGTGACGACGCTGCCGGCGTGCAGGTAGCCGTTCGGCGCCAGCAGGTGCGGCTGCACCGGCAGGCGCGCGGCCACCTCCCCCGGGGCGATGCGCACGATCTCGATGCCCAGGTGGCCGGGCAGGAACGGCTGGCCGCGCTCGTTGAAGAATGCCGGGGTCATCTCGGGTTGGTCCATGGGGTCTCCTCGTGATGGTAAAGCCGCCATTCTGAACGATGCGCGCGTCCGCGCGGCGCCGTGGCGGCGGTTTAGAGCGCGACTACCAATTCAGGTTCCCGGGGCCAGGCCCTCGGCGCGGGTGCGCGGATACGCCGGCAGCCCATCGTCCAGCCGCAGCCAGGACAGGCGTTCGGCGGCGAACGTATGGTCGCGCGGCGGCGCCAGTTCCGGATCGTCCAGCGTCGCGGTGGCGACGTCGATCTCGTCCGGGCTGGCGTCGCCCTGCCAGGTCAGTTGCGTGCCGCAGCGGCCGCAATGGCCGCGCCGCGCCCGCCCGCTGGAACGGTGGACGACCGGCGCGCCAGCGGTCCAGCGCAGCGCCGCGGCCGGCACGCTGAACCAGGCCAGCGCCGGCGCCCCGGAGGCGCGCCGGCAGTCGACGCAATGGCACAGGGTGGCGTTGAACGCCGGCCCCGCCGTCTCGTAGCGCACCGCGCCGCAGGCGCATCCTCCGGTCCAGTTCATGTCGTCCTCCCTATCGGTGTGCCGGCGCCGCCCCGGGCCGCCCGGCGCGCCCGGTCTGCGCCAGCGCCACCAGGCTGACCAGCGCGGCCGCGCTCAGGTACCAGCCCACCCAGTGCAGCCCGTGATGGGTGGCCAGCCAGGTCGCGATGTACGGCGCCAGCGAGGCGCCCAGGATGCCGGCCAGGTTGAACGTCAGCGACGCGCCCGTGTAGCGCACGGCCGGGGGGAACAGCTCGGCCAGCAGCGTGCCCAGCGGGCCGTAGGTCATGCCGATCAGGCACTGGCCGAGCACCATGAACAGCGTCACCACGAGCAGGCTGCCGGAGCCGAACATGGGACCCAGCAGCAGGCCGAAGGCGGCGATCGCCGCCGACACCGCGATCATCGCCGCGCGCCGTCCGTGGCGGTCGGCCAGCACGGCGGCGATCGGGATCGTCAGGCCGAAGAACACGATGGCGAACAGTTGCAGCACCAGGAACTGCTGGCGGGAATAGCCGAGCGCCGTCGTGCCCCAACTGAGCGCGAACACGGTCATCAGGTAGAAGATCACGAAGGTCGCCAGCGCGCCCAGCGTGCCCAGCACCAGCGGGCGGGTGTGTCGTGACAGCACCTCCAGCACCGGCAGGCGGACGCGCTCGTTGCGGTCGAGGACGGCCTGGAAATCCGGCGTCTCGGTGATCTTCAGGCGCACGTACAGGCCGACCGCCACCAGCAGCGCGCTGGCCAGGAACGGCACGCGCCAGCCCCAGGCGAAGAAATCGGCGTCGCTCAGCGTCTCGGACAGCAGCAGGAAGATCGCGCCGGACAGGAAGAAGCCCAGAGGCGCGCCGAGCTGCGGGAACATGCCGTACCAGGCGCGCTTGCCCGGCGGCGCGTTCTCGGTGGCGAGCAGCACCGCCCCGCCCCACTCGCCGCCCAGGCCCAGGCCCTGGCCGAAGCGGCACAGCGCGAGCAGCAGCGGCGCCAGCGTGCCGATGGCGGCATAGGTCGGCAGCAGGCCGATCACGACGGTCGAGACGCCCATCGTCAGCAGCGCGGCGACCAGCGTGGCCTTGCGGCCGATGCGGTCGCCGAAATGGCCGAACACGGCCGAACCGACCGGCCGCGCGAAAAAGGCGATGGCGAAGGTGGCCAGCGATTGCAGCGTGGCCGCGGCGGCGTCCCCCGCCGGGAAGAACAGCTTCGGGAACACCAGCACGGCGGCGGTGGCGTAGATGTAGAAGTCGAAGAACTCGATGGTGGTACCGATCAGGCTGGCGAACAGGACGGTCGCCGGCTTGTTCCTTGGGGCGTGGTGCGGGACGGCATTCGTCATCGGCGCCACGCTCATTCGCCGTCCGCCTGGCTGAGGGCGTCCACGACCTCCTGGTCGTCCTCCGGCCGCACGACGCGCGCGACCTCCCGGCCGTCCTTCATGATGACGACGGTCGGCCACAGCTTGACGCGGAACGAGCGCCCCAGCGCGCGGCCCGGCCCGTCCTCCACCTTGACGTGGACGATCTCCGGATACTGCGCCAGCGCGCGCTCGATGTGCGATTCGGCCGCCTTGCAGTAGCCGCACCAGTTGGTGCCGAAGTCGATCGCGGTGACGCCGCTGCGGGCGTCGATGGCGGTGCGGTCGGGCTGGATGGTGTCGTAGGGCCTGGTCATGTGCTGTCTCCTGTCGTTATCGATGACGTTAGCGTACCTCAAATGACAACTGCCGGCACCTGCCGGTTTGCGGCGGCGCCTGCCGCGGCCCCCTTCCGTTGAAGACGGTTTTCGGGGTGGTTTGCTATTAACTGTCGGTTAGTTGCATTATTGGTTGATCAGGGCGCAAGGTGAGTCAGCGTACGGAATGTGGCCCCGGCGGATGGCATCCTCGACGCATGGCTCACCACAGGAGATCACCATGTCCGACGATCTGCATGACCGTGGTCCGCAGGACCGCAGCCGCATCAACCTGAGCGAACGCTGGGAAGTCCAGTACTGGACGAAGGCGCTCGGCGTCACGCCCGAGCAGCTGGAGCAGGCCGTGAAGGCGGCCGGCAGCAGCGCCGACGCCGTGCGCCAGCACCTGAACAAGCGCTGACCCGGCAGCGCCACCATGCCGGGCGGGGCCCCGTCCTCCGCCCGCTTTGCCCGCACGGGCACGCGCGGCCCGCCACGGCGTCGGCATGCCCTGCCGCCGCCGTGCGCCCTCGCCGGCTGCCCTCACCGGCCGCCCCTGCCCGCTGCGCGCATCCCACACCCGACACACCTGACCCGAAAGGAGCCCGATGACCATCCGCGGCTATTTCTCCAACCTCGACATCGCCTGGACCAACGCCGCTTTTGCCCTGGCGGCGGCCGTCCTCGCCTTCATCGTCATCCACGGCGCGATCGCGCTGTTCCGCAAGCGCCTGGCCGCGCTGTCCACCGAGACGGCGCAAAAACCCATCGTCGACGTCCTGCGCCACACGCTGGCGCGCACCAGCAACATCGCGGTACTGGCGACGTCGGTCCTGATCGGCCTGGAGGTGCTCGACCTGCCCGCGCCGTGGGCCCAGCGCGTCGACCACCTGTGGTTCATCACGCTCGGCGCCCAGTTCGCGCTGTGGCTGCACCGCGCCATCGCCGTCACCGCGCAGCGCTATTTCCGCGTCCACGGCCGCGGCATGGAAGACAACCAGGTCACGGTGGCCCACACCCTGATGATCTGGGCGCTGCAATGGACGGTATGGACCGTGTTCGTGCTGGCGATGCTGTCGAACCTCGGCGTGAACGTCACCACCTTCGTGGCCAGCCTGGGCATCGGCGGCGTGGCCGTCGCGCTGGCGGTGCAGAACGTGCTGGGCGACCTGTTCGCCTCGCTGTCGATCGCGGTCGACAAGCCCTTCGAGGTGGGCGACGCGATCTCGGTGCCGGAGTTTTCAGGCACCATCGAGCACGTGGGCCTGAAGACCACGCGCGTGCGCGCGCTGTCCGGCGAGCAGATCGTGATCGCCAACGCCGAACTGCTGCGCAAGGTGGTGCACAACTTCAAGCGCCAGAGCCGCCGCCGCGTGCAGTACGCGCTGCGCATCGACCCGGCCACCGCGCCCGAGCTGGCGGCCCGCATCCCGAAGCGCCTGGGCGCCATCATCCAGGAGCAGGCCAAGGTCGACTTCGACCACGTGAACCTGGTCGCGATGAACCAGGACTACCTGGAGTTCGACATCGTCTACAACATGCAGGAAGCCGACTACGGGCTGTTCCTGCGCACCCAGCAGGCGGTACTTCTGGAGACCATGCGCATGCTGCGCGAACTGGGGGTCTCGACGGCGCCGCGCGCCCAGCGCCTGGTGCTGCAGGACGGCGCCGCCAACGACGCGACCGGTACGGACGTGGCGGGCAAGGACCTGGCGGGCAAGGACGCCACCGCAGGGGGCGACGCGGACGGCGCCCGCCGCCCGGACGGCCGCGGCGGGCTGCAGGTGCGCCCGCACTGACCTGCACTTGCGCGGGGGCACGCTGGCGCCGCCGCGCATCCGCCCTGCATAGAATGGTTCGCTCCACGACTTCACGGAGGCGAGCATGCCCGAGCAACAGCAGCAGCAATCGCAGCAACCGCAGCAGCAACCGCAGCAGCAACAGCAGCAATCGACTCCCGCCCAGACCCCGCCGGGCACCGAGGCCCTGCTGGTGCCCAAGGCCGACCACGGCGAATCCAGCTACGTCGGCCACGGCCGCCTGGACGGCAAGGCCACCCTCGTCACCGGCGCGGACAGCGGCATCGGCCGCGCCGTGGCCCTGGCCTTCGCGCGCGAAGGCGCCGATGTGCTGATCTCCTACCTGAACGAGGACGAGGACGCGCGCGAGACCGCGCGCCTGGTCGAGGAAGCCGGCCGCAAGGCCGTGCTGGTGCCCGGCGACCTGGCCGACCCGGCGCACTGCCGCGCCGTGGTCGAGCGCGCGGTGCGGGAATTCGGCCGCATCGACGTGCTGGTCAACAATGCGGCCTTCCAGATGTCGCACCCGCGGATCGAGGACATTCCCGACGAGGAGTGGGAGCGCACGTTCGCGGTCAACATCTCGGCCATGTTCTACATCTGCAAGGCGGCGGTGCCGCACATGGGGCCGGGGTCGGCCATCATCAACACCAGTTCCGTCAACTCGGACAAGCCCTCGCCCACGCTGCTGGCCTATGCCGCGACCAAGGGCGCGATCGCCAACTTCAGCGCCGGCCTGGCGCAGTCGCTGGCCGAGCGCGGCATCCGCGTCAATTCGGTGGCGCCGGGGCCGATCTGGACGCCGCTGATCCCGTCGACGATGCCGCCCGACGAGGTAGCGCACTTCGGCCAGCAGGTGCCCATGAAGCGCCCGGGCCAGCCGGCCGAGGTGGCGCCGACCTACGTGTTCCTGGCGTCGGACCAGGCCAGCTACATCTCGGGCGCGCGGGTGGCGGTGACGGGAGGCGTGCCGATCCTTTGACGGCGGGGGCCGGGGCGCGCGGCCGGCTTCACGGGGCGCCGCCTCCGGTGCCCTCCCGGGCCCGGGCCCGGACCTAAGCCTGGGCCCGGGCCCGGGCCGGCGCCGCGAACTGCCAGGCCAGCGTCACGCGTCGTTCGGGAAGCGCGTGCCGACATCCACCGGCTGCGGCTCCTGCGGCGGCGCCGGCGGTTCGGCGTCGGGCGGCTGCGGCAGGTCGGCCGGCGGGCCGCCCTCCTGGTCGAAGCCGCCGCCCTCCTCCATCGGTTCCTCGACCGGTTCCGCGCGCCGCGGCGGTTCGGGCTTGCGGCCGCCCGGGAACACGGTGTCGGCGCTGATGCGGCCGCTGTCCAGCACCGTCTTGAAGAAGTCCCCCACCAGCAGGATCGCGCTGTGGCCGCCCTGGCCCCAGTAGTTCGAGCGCATCGTCACCCGGTTGTCGTTGAAGCCCACCCAGGCGCCCGCCACCAGGTTCGGGTGCATCATGATGAACCAGCCGTCGGCATTGTTCTGCGTGGTGCCGGTCTTGCCGGCCACGTCGGCCCAGATGCCGAAGCGGTTGCGGATCGCGGTGCCGGTGCCGCGGTCGATCACGCCGCGCATCATGTCCAGCAGCGTGCCGGCGCTGGCCTCGGACAGGGCGCGCTGCGGCTGCTGCGAGCCGAAGTCGGCCAGCACCCTGCCGTCGCGGTCGCTGATGCGGCGCACGAACACCGGGTGCCGGTACGCGCCGCCGGCGGCGATGGTGGAGTAGGCGCTGACCATTTCCAGCAGCGTGACGGGGCTGGTGCCCAGCGCGATCGACGGCACCTGCTGCAGCTTGCTCTGGCGGATGCCCATGTTCTGCGCCAGCTTGACGATCGGCGCCACGCCGACGTCGCGCGTCACCTGGGCGGTGATCGTGTTCTTCGACAGCGCCAGGCCGTCGCGCATGCTCAGGCGGCGGCCGGTGGTGCCGCTCATGTCGGTCGGACGCCAGACGGTGCCGTCGTCGAAGCGGATCTCGGTGACGGCGTCCAGGTAGGGCTGGTCGGGCGGGATGCCCTGCTCGAGCGCCGCGGCATAGACGATCGGCTTGAAGGTGGAGCCGGGCTGGCGCGCGGCCTGGGCGACGTGGTCGTACTGCTCGCGCGCGAAATCGCGGCTACCGACCCAGGCCTTCACCTCGCCCGTGTTCGGGTCCATGGCGACGAAGCCGGCTTCCAGGCGCGACTTGGCCGTCTTCAGCTGGCGCATGAATTCGCGGTCGTTCTGCAGGCGCCGCAGGGCCGCGGCCGGATCCTCGCCGCCGTCGACGGCCTTGCGGTAGTCGGGGGACTCGCGCACGAAGGTGTCCAGCAGCGCCGCGTGCGACTGCCAGTAGTAGGCGAACGGCGTGACCCCTTCGCGCAT
The DNA here is from genome assembly GCF_913773735.1 of uncultured Massilia sp. GTDB lineage: Bacteria > Pseudomonadota > Gammaproteobacteria > Burkholderiales > Burkholderiaceae_D > Telluria. The sequence continues at coordinate 49,106 of NZ_CAJYEB010000035.1, read as the reverse complement.
GCCGGCGTAGGTGGCCGTCGAGGTCGAATTCACCTGCCAGGAATGGGCCCAGTCGACGTCGGCCACCGCCTGCAGGGCGTCGGCCTGGCGCGCCACGGCGCGCAGCGCGTCCTGCTGCAGGTCGTAGTCGAGCGTGGTCTGCACGACCAGGCCGTCCTGCTGCAGGTCGGCGTCGTGCTTCTCGGCCCAGTCGACCAGCCACTTGCGCACGTAGGTCGTGAAATGGTCGTCCTTGCCGGTACGCTCGGCCTGGCGCTGGAAGCGCACGCGCAGCGGACGCCTGACCAGTTGCGCGTAGCGCTTTTCGTCGAAGGCGCCGGCCTTGAGCATCTGGCCCAGCACGACGTTGCGGCGCGCCAGCGAGCGCTCCGGGTTCGTGACCGGATTGTAGTAGGCGGTGCCCTTGAGCATGCCGACCAGGGTGGCGGCCTCGGTCTCGTCCAGGCGCGCGGCGCTCTTGCTGAAATAGGTGCGGGCGGCCGCCTCGATGCCGAAGGTGTTGTACAGGAACGGCACCGTGTTCAGGTAGGCCTCGAGGATCTCGGTCTTGCTGTAGGTGTTCTCGATCTTGATCGCCGTGATCAGTTCCTTGAGCTTGCGGTTCAGGTTGCGCGCCCGGCCGATCTCGTCGTGGAACATGTTGCGGGCCAGCTGCTGGGTGATCGTCGAGCCGCCCTGGGCGTCGCCCTTCAGGTTGGCGACCACGGCGCCGGCGATGCGCGTGAAGTCGACGCCGTGGTGGTCGTAGAAGCGGTGGTCCTCGGTGGCGATCAGCGCGGTAACCACGTGCGGCGACACCTCCGACAGCCGCACGCGCTCCTGCACGCCGCGCTCGAAGCTGGCCAGCTCGCGCCCGTCGGCCGACAGCACCACCGTCGGGCTGGCCACGCGCGCCTGGCGCACGTCGGCGATGGCCGGCGTCAGCGGGAAAAGCAGCGCGACGTAGCCGGCGAACAGCACCAGCAGCAGCACGAAGGCGCCGCCGGCGATCCACAGCCAGCGCTGCAGCGGCGGCTTGCGCATCAGGTGGGCGCGCGTGCGTTCGTAGTTCTCGAGCGCGCGGCCGGTGGCGCGGTCGATCAGCCGGCGCTCGCGCCCGTCCCACGCGCGCTTGCCGTCCTGCTCGCCATCCTGCCCGCCCTGCCGTCCGCCCCCGCCCTGCTCGTCCTGGTCATCCACGTGGTCCCGCCCGCTGCGTCGTTGTCGATCCTCCAAGTATAGCCGAGCCGCTCCCCGTGCACGGTGCGCCGCCGCTCATACGGGCGCCCCCAGCGGCAGCACCTGGCGCCCGGCGCGCAGCAGGATCTCGACGTCGGGCACGGACACGGCGCGCGCGAACACGTGGCCCTGTACCTCGTCGCAGCCGCGCAGCTTGAGGTAGTCGAGCTGCGCCTCGGTCTCCACGCCTTCGGCGATGACGCGCATGCGCAATCCGCGCGCCAGTTCGATGATCCCGGCCACCAGCGCCGCGTCGCCCTCGCTGAACGGGATGTCGCGCACGAAGCTGCGGTCGATCTTGAGCACGTCCACCGGAAAGCGGCGCAGGTAGGACAGGCTCGAGTAACCGGTCCCGAAGTCGTCGATGGACAGCTTGACGCCCATGTCCTTCAGCTCGCGCATGGTGCGGATCGCGCCCTCCACGTCTTCCATCACCAGGCTCTCGGTGATCTCGATCTCGAGCGAGGCCGGCGCCAGCCCGGTCTCGGCCAGCACGCGCGCGATCTCCCCGGCCAGGCCCGGCTCGGCGAACTGGCGCGCCGACAGGTTCACGGCCATGCGCAGCGGGCCGAAGCCGGCATGCTGCCAGTCGCGGCTCTGCCGGCAGGCGGTGCGCAATACCCAGAAGCCGATCGGCACGATCAGCCCGGTCTCCTCGGCCAGGGTGATGAAGCGGTCCGGGCGCACCAGGCCCATGCTGGGATGGTGCCAGCGGATCAGCGCCTCCAGGCCCACCACCGAGCCGGACACCAGGTCGACCTGGGGCTGGTAGAACAGTTCGAACTCGTCGTGCACCAGCGCCGCGCGCAGCGCGCCCTCCAGCGCGAGGCGCTCGCGCGCCCGCGCATTCATTGTCGGCATGTAGAACTGCACCGTGTTGCGGCCCAGCTCCTTGGCGCGGTACATCGCCACCTCGGCGTGCTGGACCAGGGTGGCGGCATCGCTGCCGTCGGCCGGGAACGCCGCCACGCCGGCGCTGCCGGTCAGCACCAGGTCCTGGCCGCGCAGCGCGAGGGGATGGGCCAGCGCGTCGAGCACGGCGCGCACGGTGTCGGTCGCCTCGCCGACGTCGGCGCGCCCGGGCAGCACCAGCACGAATTCGTCGCCGCCGGTACGCGCCACCGTGTCGGTGCGCTCGACCGCGCCGGCGATGCGGGCGGCGGCCGCCTTCAGCAGCTCGTCGCCGGCCTCGTGGCCGAGCGTGTCGTTGACGAACTTGAAGTGGTCGAGGTCCAGCGCCACGACCCACACCGGCTCGCTGCCCGAGCGCAGGTTGATGGCGCCCTCGATGCGGTCGTGCAGCAGCGAACGGTTGGGCAGCCCGGTCAGCGTGTCGAAGCGCGCGCGCGCCTCCAGCTCGGCCTCGTAGCGCCTGGCCTGGCTGACGTCGTACTGCGTCATCACGAAGTGCTCGATCTCGCCATCGTCGTTGCAGACCGGGGCGATGTACACCTCGGCGTCGATCTCGCGCCGGCCGGCGCAGCGCAGCCGCATCGACACGTGGCCCTCGCGCCGCCCGCGCATGGCCGCGCGCAGCTCGGCCACGCCGGCCTGGTCCGGTTCGCGCTCGCCGAGCTCAAGCAGGCGCCGGCCCACGACGTCGGCGGCCGCATAGCCGCGGATGCGCTCGAAGGCGGGATTCACGTACTCGATCGGGTAGCCGGGCCGGGTCGCGCTGACCAGGATGACGGCATTCGCGCTGGCGTCGATCGCGCGCCGGTACAGGCGCAGCGCGTCGAGCGCGCCGTTCAGGTCGGCCGTGCGGCGCGCGACCAGCCGTTCGATGCGGCGCGTGCGCAGCACCCGGCTCTGCACCCAGGCGCCGGCGCACAGGCTGGCCAGGCCGCCGAGCGCCAGCGTCACCAGCGGCGCGATGCCGGCCGACGCGCCGGTGGCGCGCCCGGCCAGGCGCAGCTCCCAGCGCTGGCCGGCGACGTCGAAGGCGCGCCGCGCGGTGAACAGCGGATCGCCCAGCCACGCCTGCCAGAACGGCGGCGGATTGCGCGCCAGCGCGTCGTGGCGGTAGGCCAGGCGCTGGCCGCCGTCGGCGGGGCCGTACAGCTCGATGGCCATGCCGTCGCGCGCCAGCAGGTTCGAGTGCGCCAGCGTGTCGCCGACCAGGAGCGCGACGTCGACCACGACGGCGGTGTCGCCCACGGCGTTCGCGCTGCGCGCCGCCGCGTCGGGCAGCGCCGCGCCGCGGCGGTAGACCGGCAGCACCAGCACCAGGCCGAGGCGGTCGGGCTGCTGCAGCAGCGGCAGCAGCGTGCTGGACGCCGGCCGCCCTTCGTCGATGGCGCGCGCGAAGCTGGCGCCCTGGCGCGCGAACGACAGCGCGTCGTAGCCGAGCGTGACCTCGTTGCCGGCCAGCGGCTCGACGTAGTCGACCACCAGGTAGCGCGGGCGCCGGCCGGCCGGGAACAGGGCGTCGCCGCGCCGCTCGCTGATGCGGTAGCCCGGCCAGGTGCGGGCGCGCTCGGCCTCGAAGGCGGCGCGCTCGGCATCGGCGACGAAGCGGTGGAACGCCACCGCGCGCAGGTAGGGATGGCTGCCCAGCAGCGGGCGGACGAAGGCGCCGAACTCGGCGCGCCCGACCTCCCCCATCGCGGCGAACAGGGCATTGGCCGCCTGCAGCACGTCGAAGGCGTCGCCGAAGCTGCGCGTGACGGCCGCGGTGCGCACCTCGCTGCGTTGCAGGAATTCGGAACGGGCCCGTTCCTGCTCGGCGGCGTGGATGCCCGCCGCCAGCGCGGCGGTCAGGGACAGGCCCGCGAGCACGGTGAGAACCGTGGCGGGTGCCAGGGACCGCGGCCAGGCGCGGCCAATGGGTGCCATGCGTGTCAGCATGGCCCCATCCTAGCAAATCCGCAACGACAGGGCACGCCGCGCCGCCGCACGCGCGCGCGGCTCAGGCGCCGGGTGGCACCGGCGCTCCCGGCGCCACCGGCGGACCCGGTGGCGCCGGCGGCGGCAGGCGTCCCAGCTGCAGCCGCGCCAGCGTAGGATACAGCGGCGGGCTGATGATGCGCGCCACCGCGAACGACACCAGCGCGCACGCCATCAGGCTGAGCACCATGGCGTGGCCGTCGACCATTTCCATCACGATGATGAAGGACGTCAGCGGCGCCTGCGTGGCCGCCGCCAGGAAACCCACCATCCCCAGCGCGATCAGGCTCGGCGCCGGGGTGCCGAACAGCAGTAGCGCGACGTCGTTGCCGATCGCGGCGCCGATCGCCAGCGAGGGCGCGAAGATGCCCGCGGGCACGCCGGACCAGGTCGTGATCCACGTCGCCAGGAACTTGAACAGCGCGTAGGCGAACGGCATCGCCGCGCCGTCCTCGACCATCGCGCGGGTCGAGGCATAGCCCGAGCCGAAGGTGGCGCCGGCCGTGACCAGGCCGATCACGGCGACGGCCAGGCCGCAGCCGGCCGCGAACAGCACCGGGCGGCGCGCGCGCAGGCGGCTGAAGCGGTCGCTGGCGGTGCCCGACAGCGAGGCGATCAAGAGGCGCGAGAACAGCCCGCCGGCCAGGCCCGCCAGGACGGCCAGCAGCAGGCCGGGCAGGATCAGCTGGACGCCGACGTGCTGGGCGTGGATCACGCCGAAATAGGCGCCGTTGCCGTGCGCCGACACGGCGACCAGGCCGGCCAGCACGATCGCGGCGATGATCAGGCCGCTGCTGCGATGCTCGGGCGAGCGCGCCAGTTCCTCGATGGCGAACATGACGCCGCCCAGCGGCGTGTTGAATGCGGCCGCGATGCCGGCCGCCCCGCCCGCCACCAGCAGGCCGCGGATGCCGACGGCCGGCGTGCCGTCGCCGCGCATGCCGATACCCCAGGGCAGCAGGCGGCGCGCCTGCAGCATCACGCCGGCCGCGATCTGGGCCGACGGCCCCTCGCGGCCCAGCGACAGGCCGCCCAGCAGGCCGGCCGACGTCAGCAAGATCTTGGCGCAGGACAGGCGCAGCGAGACGAACAGGCCGCGCCCCTCGCCGTCGGCGCGGCGGTCGAGGGCCGCCATCACCTGCGGAATCCCGGACCCGGCGGCGCCGGCGGCGAAGCGCCGCGTGGCCCAGACGATGGCAGCGGCGCAGGCGGGCGTCCACAGCAGCGGGCTCCACCAGGCAAGCCGGCGCAGCGTCCCGAACAGGTCGCCGGCATGTTCCGCCAGCCAGGTGAATCCCACGATGGTCAGGCCCGACAACACCGCCAGCGCCACCACCACGATGCGCGTGGCCCACAGCCGCCAGTCGGCCAGTTCGCGCCGCAGCGCGGCGCGCCAGTCGTCGTCGACGTCGTCTTCGTTATGCATGGTTCATGACATTAAATAATTACCTGTTAGCAACAACAAACGTGGCGACCGCAATCCGTTTTCCGCTATCATCATACGTATGTCCTCCTCCGCCCCTTCCAGCGACGCCGCCGAACCGCCGCCGCCCACCCGCGTGCTGCGCCAGTTCCGCGTCGTCTTCAACGCCGTCAAGGCCCACTTCCGCCAGGTCGAGCGCGAAGCGGGGCTGGGCGGCGCCCAGCTGTGGGCGCTTTCCGTGATCCAGCGCCGCCCGGGCATCGGCGTCACCGACCTGGCGCGCGAACTCGACATCCACCAGTCCACCGCCAGCAACCTGATCAAGGCGCTGTCCGAGCGCGGCCTGGTCGCCGCCAGCCGCGAAGGACTGGACCGGCGCAGCGTCGCGCTGCGCATCGCGCCGCCGGGCGAGGCGGTGCTCGGCAGCGCGCCGCCGCCGTTCACGGGCGTGCTGCCGGACGCGCTGTCCAGCCTCGACGCGGCGACGCTGGCGCGGCTGGAACAGGACCTGGCCCAGCTGATCCGCGTGCTCGAAGCCGACGAGGCCGGCGCGCGGGTGCCGCTGTCCCAGCTGTGACGGCGGCCTGATCAGGCGTCCCCGGCACGGAAGCGGCGCAGCGCCGCGTCCACGATGGCTTCGCGGCTGCCCACCCGTTCGAAGGCCTGGCGCAGGAAGGTGGCATCGCTGCCGGTATGCGATTCCTTGTACAGCGCGTCCAGCGCCTCGGTGCTGCCGAGCGCGCGCGCATGCGGCTCGATGCGGCGCAGCGTCGTCATGATGTCCTCGCGCAGCGACAGCTGCTCGTGGGTCTGCGGATGCACCAGCGTGCCGTCCAGGCCGAAACGGCAGGCCTGGAAGCGGTTGTAGTTGTAGACCAGGTAGTCGTCCTCGCGCGGCGGCGGCTCGTTCCCCTCCAGCAGGTAGCGGCACAGCGCCTGCAGGTAGCACGCCAGCGCGGCCGCGCGTTCCACCGACAGCGGCGTGTCGCACACGCGCAGCTCGATGGTACCGTACTCCGGCTTGGGGCGCAGGTCCCAGTAGAAATCCTTCATGCTGCGCACGATGCCGGTATCGGCCATGCGCTTGAAATAATCCTCGGCGAAGGCGTCCCATTCCAGCAGGAACGGCGCGCGGCCCGACAGCGGGAAGGCGAACACGGAATTCAGGCGCGCCGACTGGAAGCTGGTGTCGTAGCCCTGCGAGAACGGCGACGAGGCCGACAGCGCGATGAAGTGCGGCACGTAGCGGTTCAGCGCGTGCAGCAGGAACAGCGCCTCGTCGCCCGAGCGGCAGCCGATGTGCACGTGCTGGCCGAACACGGTGAACTGCTTGGCCAGGTAGCCGTACAGCTGCGACACCTCGTGGAAGCGCGGCTTGGCATAGATGCGGCGCTGCGACCAGACCTGGAACGGATGGGTGCCGCCGCCGCACACGCCCACGTTCAGGCGGTCGCCGGCGGCCAGCAGCGTGTCGCGGATCTCGCGCAGCTGCGCCAGCAGGTCCGTGTAGTTGGTGTGCACGCTGCTGTTGATCTCGATCATGCTCTCGGTGATCTCGGGCGTCACGTTGCCCGGGAACGGGGCGCGCCCCAGCAGTTCGAGCATGTCCGGCGAGGCCGGCACGAGGTCGAAGTCGGACAGGCTGACGAGCTGCAGCTCCAGCTCGACGCCGAAGGTCAGCGATTCGGATACGGCAAACGGTTCGAGCGCCATGCAGGCCTCCTTGCGGTGACGGGGAACGAGCGGCGAGCAGGAAAAAAACGGCTCCCGGGGTCGCCGGGAGCCAAACAGATACCAGGGTATCCTCATCGCTGATCGCGAAGGCAGCGCCTGGCTACCCCGCTCACAAGTTCATTGTTGCACAAAACATGTACTCATGGCAACCACATTTGTATCAATATAGTGAATTGCCTGCGGATGGGCGACGGATCGCAGCAGATGACGTAGCGATACGGGCGCCGGCCGCCGAGCGTGGCGATTCTAGCTGCCTTTTCGACAAGCATGGCGCACCGTTGAGCGGAAAAGCTCATTCATTGAGCTAATCATATATACGCATAAGCATAAGCAAAATTGATATTGGCCTTGCCGTTGGCACGCTGCTAAGCTGCGCTCCCCCGTCGGCCATGGAGCCGGCGCATTACAACGAACAAGAAAGCCACCATGAGCGTCAAACATCCGCAGCCCGACCCGGCGCGCGCCCTGCGCGTGCTCGCCCTCGTCGCCACCTTCGTCGTCTCCCTCGCCCCGCCCCAGCCTGCCCAGGCCCAGGTCCAGGACGGTCCTGGCGCCGCCGCGCCGGCCACCGTCGTGGTCACCGGCACCCGCGCGCTGAACCGCCGCAGCCTGGACACGGCATCGCCGGTCGACGTCATCGGCGCCAGGGAACTCGCGAGCACCGGCTCGGGCGAGCTGGCGACGGTACTGGGTCGCCTGCTGCCGTCGATGAACTTCCCGCGCCCGTCCGGCGCCGACGCCAGCGACGCCGTGCGTCCGGCGCAGCTGCGCGGCCTGTCGCCCGACCAGGCGCTGGTGCTGGTCAACGGCAAGCGCCGCCATACGGCGGCCGTCATCAACGTCAACGGCACGCTGGGCCGCGGTTCGGCGCCGGCCGACCTGAACGCGATCCCGCTGGCCGCGATCGACCACATCGAGGTGCTGCGCGACGGCGCCGCCGCGCAATACGGCTCGGACGCCATCGCCGGCGTCGTCAACATCATCCTCAAACGCGGCGCCGACGGCGGCGAAGCCGAGATCGGCTACGGCCAGTACGACGCCGGCGACGGCGAACAGGCGACCCTGCGCGGCTCGAAGGGCTTCGCACTGGGCGAACGCGGCTGGGCGCGCCTGTCGGTGGAAGCGCTCGAGCGCAACGCCACCAACCGCGCCGGCCCCGACCCGCGCCCGCAGGCCGGCCCGCGCCGGGGGCTGGTCAACGCTCGCCTGGGCGACCCGGACAGCCGCCCGCGCAGCGTGTTCCTGAACACCGAATACCGGGTCAGCGACCAGGTCGACTGGTACGCCTTCGCCAACTACAGCGAGCGCTACACCTCGGCGGCGGCGACGTTCCGCACCGCCTACACCAACGACACCGACAAGGTGCTGCGCACGCCAATCTACCCGGAAGGCTTCCTTCCACTGCAGAACAGCATGTCCTACGACAATGCCGTGGTCACCGGCCTGCGCGGCGAGGTGGCCGGCTGGCGCTGGGACGCCAGCGCCGACTACGGCCGCAACCGCTTCAAGCTGGGCCTCGACCATACCGTCAACTACGCGCTGGGCGCGGCCGGTCCGACGCACTTCTACGCCGGCGCGTTGACGGCCACGCAGCAGGTGGCGAACCTGGACGTGGCGCGCGACATCCCGGTGGCGTGGCTGGCCGGGCCGCTGACCGTCGCGCTGGGCGCCGAATACCGCCACGAGGACTACGCGATCGGCGCCGGGGAATTCAATTCCTACACGGGCAGCGGCGCCCAGGGCTTTTCCGGTTTCCGTCCCGAGAACGCCGGCAAGAACAGCCGCCACAACCAGTCGTTCTACCTGAACCTGGAAGGCGACATCACGCGGCAGCTGGCCGGCTCCCTGGCCGTGCGCCACGAGCGCTACAGCGACTTCGGCAACACGACCTCGGGCAAGGGGTCGCTGCGCTATGCGTTCACCCCCGCGTTCGCGCTGCGCGGCACGGTGTCGAACGGCTTCCGCGCCCCGTCGCTGGCCCAGCAGTTCTACACGATCACGACCACCAACCTGCTGACGGTGACGAATCCGGCGACGGGCGTGTCGGACTACGTGCCCGTCGAGACGGGGACCTTCGCCGTAGACAGCCCAGCCGCGCGCGCCCTCGGCGCCACGACGCTGAAACCGGAGCGCGCGCGCAACCTGAGTCTCGGGGCCCAGTGGCAGCCCGCGCGCGCGCTCACCGCGTCGGTCGACGTCTACCGCATCGACATCGACGACCGCATCGTGTTCTCGTCGAACCTGCAGCTGTCGCCGGCGCTGCAGCAGGTGCTGGCGGCGCAGGGCAACTACGTGGGCGCGGCGCGCTACTTTACCAATGCCGTCGATACGCGCACGAAGGGCGTCGACGTGGTCGGCACCTACCGCCTGGACCTGCGCCAGGGCGCGCGCGCCGACGTCACCGTGGCCTACAACCACAACGACAACGCGGTGCGCCGCGTGGCCGACAATCCCGCCTTCCTGACCCGCCAGAACCTGCTGCTGGTGGACCGCCAGACCGTCGACCGCCTGACCGTCGGCTCCCCGAAGGACAAGCTGAGCGTGACCGGCGACTACACCCGCGGCGCCTGGAACGGCCGCGCCACCGTCACCCGCTACGGCGAATTCACGGTCCCGCAGAACAACCCGGCCTACGACCAGACCTACGACCCGCAGTGGGTGCTGGACCTGGCCGCGACGGTGCGCCTGGCGGGGAACTGGCGCCTGACGGGAGGCATCGACAACGCGACCAACCGCTACCCGGCGCAGATCACGTCGCTGTCGAACCTGAACCAGAACGGCACCAGCCCGTACAGCGGCTTCGCGCCGAACGGGTTCAACGGGCGTTACTTCTACTTGAAGGCGGGGTACGCCTGGTAAGCACGGTCGCGACGCGCCACCCGGCCCGGCTCGCCACGCTCACATCGCCGCCGCCTCGCGCGCGTACACCCGGTGCTGCCCGAGCACCGTCGCGAAGGCGGCGAACGCCGCCGCCAGCTGCGCCGCCTCGGCCAGGATCACTCCCGGATCGGGTTCGCCGCCCGGCAGCGACGGCGCGATGCCGGCGGCCTCGACCACGCCGCGGCCGGCGCCGAGCGCCAGCAGCGGCTTGTCGTGGCGGTACTGCTCGCGCAGGAAGTCGAGCACGGCGCCGTCCCGGGCCAGCGCCGCGGCGCTCGCGTCGCCCGGCGGCACGACGGCGGCGTCGTACAGGACCGAGGGCGTGGTCTCGAAGGTGACCTCGACGTCCAGCGGCGCGCCCGGCGCCGCCTGCAGCACGCCCAGGCGCCGGCCGACGATGCGCGGCTGCGCCCCGCCCTGCAGCAGGGCGCCATACAGCCGGCGCGCGGCGTCGGCGTCGACGCCGTCGGCCGCCAGGATCGCCACGCGGCGCGTGCGGATGCCGGTGCGGCCCGGCCTGGCCAGCAACGACAGCGACGGCGACGGCGGATAGCCCGGGACCGGCATGTCGCTCGCGCGCGGCAGCGGCGGCGGCAGCGGGATCCCGAGCCCGTCCGCCACGGCGCGGGCCAGGCCGGCATCCACGTGCACCAGGCCGGCGACGATGCGCGCGCGCACGGCCGGCACCTGCACGCGCGTCAGCTCGAAGCGGAACGCGTCGACGATGTGCCGCTGCTCGACCGGCGACTGGCTGATCCAGAACAGGCGCGCCTGGCCGAAGTGCTCGGCGAACAGTTCCGGCTTGCCGCGCACCTTGCTGCCCTCGGCCGGCTGCGGGAAGCTGGAAAAGCCGCGCGTGCCGGCCTGGAACGGGCAGCCGCCGGCCAGCGAATTCGGCTCGTAGGCGATGCGGCCGCGATGCAGGGCCTGGCGGTGCATGCCGTCGCGCTGGTTGTTGTGGACCTGGGCCAGCGGCGAATTGACCGGGATCTCGTGGAAGTTCGGGCCGCCCAGGCGCGTCAGCTGGGTGTCGATGTAGGAGTGGATGCGGCCCTGCAGCAGCGGGTCGTTGGAAAAGTCGATGCCCGGCACCAGATGGGCGGCGCAGAACGCCACCTGCTCGGTCTCGGCGAAGAAGTTGTCGGGATTGCGGTCCAGGACCAGCCTGCCGACCGGCCGCACCGGCACCAGCTCCTCGGGCACGATCTTGGTCGGATCCAGCACGTCGAACACGCCGAAGCCGGCCGCCTGTTCCTCGGTGAACACCTGCAGGCCCAGTTCCCACTCGGGGAACTGGCCGGCCTCGATGGCTTCCCACAGGTCGCGCCGGTGGAAGTCCGGGTCGGCGCCGGCCAGCCTGGCCGCCTCGTCCCAGACCAGCGAATGGGTGCCCTGCAGCGGCGTCCAGTGGAACTTGCAGAAGTGCGAGGCGCCCTGCGCGTTCACCAGCCGGAAGGTGTGCACGCCGAAGCCCTGCATGGTGCGGTAGCTGCGCGGGATCGCGCGGTCCGACGTCACCCACATCAGCATGTGGAAGGTTTCCGGCGACAGCCCGGCGAAGTCGTAGAAGGTGTCGTGCGCGCTCGACGCCTGCGGGATCTCGTTGTGCGGTTCGGGCTTGACGGCATGGATCAGGTCCGGGAACTTCATCGCATCCTGGATGAAGAACACCGGCATGTTGTTGCCGACCAGGTCGAACACGCCTTCGTCCGTATAGAACTTGGTGGCGAAGCCGCGCACGTCGCGCGCCGTGTCGGCCGAGCCGCGCGCGCCGGCGACGGTGGAAAAACGCACGAACACGGGCGTGCGCTTGCCGCGCCGCGCGAACAGGGCGGCGCGCGTCAGGCCGGACAGGTCGTCGTAGTTCTCGAAATAGCCGTGGGCGCCGGCGCCGCGCGCATGCACGACGCGCTCCGGGATGCGCTCGTGGTCGAAGTGGGTCAGCTTCTCGCGCAGGATGAAGTCTTCCATCGCCGTCGGACCGCGCAGGCCGATCTTCAGCGAATCCTGGTTGTTGGCGACCTTGACGCCCTGGTTGGTGGTCAGTTCGCGCCGGCTGTCGTCGACGCGCACCCGGTCCAGCGGGCCGTTCAGCGGATTCTGCCCGATGTCCGGCGTGCCCCCGCCGACCTTGCGCGAGGCGATGTCCTCGGTGGTCGTGCCGGCCGTGGCCAACGGGCTGTCCGGGGCATGGGTCTCGCCGCGGTGCGGCGTCCACGACGCCTCGCCGTACTCGAGCGGCTTGGTGGCGTTGAACGGGCGCTCGGCCGCCAGCGCGGCGCCTTGCGTGACTTTTTCCAGCAGCCGCTCGTCCTCGCGCGTGTCGGCGCCCAGGCCGTCCGGCGTGGCCGCCGTCGCCGGGCCGCCGACCGTGCTCAGGATGGAACCGGCGCCGTCGTACGGAGCGCCGGCGCTTGCCTTGTCTTGCGTAGCCATGCATCACCTCTTTCTCGTTTGACAGGAGATGCGCGGCGGACGCCGCGCAATAGCCGAGTCTGCTAGCTGCCGGGGCAGCGGCATTGAGATGATGCAAAGGCGGGCCAAGCAAGGACGGGCCGGGCATGCCGCCGGCTTACTTGACGCGCTGCTTCTCCAGCTTGCGCGCCAGCGTCCTGCGGTGCATGCCCAGCCGTCGCGCGGCTTCCGAGATATTGAAGTCGGTCTCGGCCAGCACTTCGTGGATCCGCTCCCACTCCAGCGTCTTGATCGACGTGGAGCGGTTGGTCAGTTCCAGCTCGGTGTTGCCGGCCACGTGGCCGAAGGCGGCCTCGATGTCGTCGGTATTGGACGGCTTGGCCAGGTACTGGCTGGCGCCCAGCTTGATGGCTTCAACGGCCGTGCCGATGCTGGCGAACCCGGTCAGCACGACGATCAGCATATCCGGGTCGTGCGCATGCAGCATCTGCACGCAGGCCAGGCCCGAGCTGTTGCCCTTGAGTTTCAGGTCCACCACGGCGTAGCCGGGATGGTGGTCTTTCAGCAGTTCCTGGGCTTCGTCCAGCCCGGGGGCGAGCAGGACCTTGTAGCCGCGCCGCTCGAAGGAGCGGCCGAGGGTGCGCGCGAACGCGTCGTCGTCCTCGATGATCAATAGCAGTCGTTCGGTGTTGGGCATCCGATTATTCTACATGCAACGCGGGTGGCCGGCAGGCCGAGGCAGCGATTGCACGTTGGCGGCCAACGCGCGACTGCCGTCGTCAAGGGCAAGCCCACGAGCACCGCGCCCAACTACACACGCCATGGCAGCCCATCTTCGAGAGAATCCGCCTGGCACATTTCGTTGTTTCGGTGCAACCATTTTAATTGTTGCTCAAATCTTTCCCGTTACCTTGCTTATACTTGAGCGTTCCAGGTTCTTCGTCCGATCACCAAGGGTTTAATCATGCCGCAACCATCTTACAGCAGCGCTTCCGGGTACATTTCCGAAAATTTCATCACGATCAGTTTCTCGCTGCCGCTGGACAGTGCCAACCCGCCGCCGGCCAGCGCGTTCGACCTGCAGCTCAACGGTACCGGCGTCACGGTGACCGGCGTCACGGTCGACAGCGCCGCCCAGACCGTCACCGTCACGATCAACAGCTTCCTGCTGGCTGGAGATATTGTCGATTTCGTCTACACGGATCCCAGCAACGGCAACGACGCCAAAGCGATCCAGGGTTTGGACGGCACGGACTCGGCAAGCTTCAGCCATTCGACGATCGTCGCTATCGGTCGCCCCGGGCCGGCGGCCCCCGCAGCGCCTACCCTCGACGCCGGCAGCGACAGCGGCGTGGCCGGCGACCGCATCACCAACGATGCGACACCGACGCTGTACGGTATCGCGGACGCGAACGCGACGGTCAAGCTGTACGACACCGACGGCACCACGTTGCTGGGCACGTACGCTGCCGACAGTGGCGGCAAGTGGAACATCACCAGCCTGGGCCTCAAGGACGGCGACCATACGCTGCGCGTGACCCAGACCGACGGCAGCGGCGCGACGTCGACGCTGAGCCAGGGCATCACCCTGACGATCGACACCGGCGCGGCAGCGCCGTCGAACCTGGCGCTGACCAGCGGCACCGACAGCGGCGCGAAGGGCGACGGCATCACCAACGTGACGCAGCCGAGGGTGTCCGGGCTGGCCGAAGCGAACGCCGCCGTGAGCCTGTACGATACCGATGGCACCACGCTGCTGGGCAGCACCACGGCCGACGGCGGCGGCAAGTGGCAGATCCTGAGCGACGCGCTGAAATCGGGCACGCACCAGTTGACGGCCACGCAGACCGACGTGGCCGGCAACCTGTCGGCGGCATCGGCCACGTTCACCGTCGTCGTCGACACCACGGGCCCGACCGCGATCGCGCTGAGCGCCACCAGCGCCCGGAAGGACCATGCCACGAACGGCAGCACGGTTTCCACGCTGTCCTCGACCGACATCACCGCGGTGCAGTACGACTTCGCCGTCGGTGACGGCGTGAACGACGCCGACAACGGCAAGTTCACGATTTCCGGCAACAGCCTGGTCGCCGCGCAGAACCTGTCGGCCGGCACCTATCACCTCTACCTGAGCGCGACCGACGCCGCCGGCAACGCCGCGTACGACGTCTTTTCGTTCACCGTGACGGATGCCCCGTCCGTCTCCGAGATCGCCCGCGTGGGCGCCGCGACCGTCCCGGCCGCCGACGGCAGCGTCGCCTACACGGTGACCTTCGACCAGGCCGTCACCGGCGTGGACAAGACCGCATTCGTGCTGTCGGCCAGCGGCAACGCCAGCGGCACCATCGACACGGTGACCGGCAGCGGTACCACCTATACCGTCACCGTCAAGGACGTCGCCGGCGACGGCATGCTGCGCCTGGACGTGCTGGCAGGCAGCACCATCCAGAACGCCGGCGGCACGCCGCTGTCCGGTGGCTACACGGCGGGCGCCTTCTACACGCTCGACCACACGGCGCCGCTGGCGCCGACGGCGCTGGCCGCCAAGGCCGCCGACGATTCCGGCGCCTCGTCCGTCGACGGCATCAGCAGCGTCAAGGCGCCGCACATCAGCGGCCACGGCGAAGCCGACGCCACCATCAAGCTGTACGACACCGACGGCACCACGCTGCTGGGCAGCGTCACCGCCGACGGCAGCGGCAACTGGGACATCCCCAGCATCGCCCTGGACGAAGGCAAGCATACGCTGACCGCCGTGCAGGTCGACGCCGCCGGCAACAAGTCGGTCGTCTCGGCCGGCTTCGACTACACGGTCGACACCACCGCGCCGACCGCCATCGCACTGTCGCGCGCCACCCTGCCGATCACCCAGGCGGGCAGCGGCGCCACCGTCGCCACGCTGGCCGCGACCGACGCGCACGCCGTGACGTTCGCCCTGGTGGCGGCGCCGAGCGGCAACGCCGACGCCGACAACGCCAGGTTCACCGTGTCCGGTACCGGGCTGGTCGCCGCGCAGAACCTCGCGCCGGGCGTCTACCACGTCTACGTACAGGCCACCGACGCCGCCGGCAACAGTTCGCCGAAAGGGCTGACCTTCGAAGTGATCGACGCGCCGCACGTGGCCAGCGTCGAGCGCGCCGGCGCGGCCGATCCGCTGGCCCCGGCCGCCGCCACGACCGTCACCTATACCGTCACGTTCGACCAGGCCGTCACCGGCGTGGACAAGACCGCCTTCGTGCTGTCGGCCAGCGGCAACGCCAACGGCACCATCGACACGGTGACCGGCAGCGGCACCACCTATACCGTCACCGTCAAGGACGTCGCCGGCGACGGCACGCTGCGCCTGGACGTGCTGGCCGGCAACACCATCCAGAACGCCGGCGGCACGCCGCTGTCCGGCGACTACACCACCGGCCAGACGTTCTCGCTCGACCATACGGCGCCTGCGGCCGTCGCCGGCTTCGCCATCCTGGGCGCGGACGACACCGGCCGGCTGGACACGGACGGCATCACGAACGTGGCGGCCCCGCGCATCAGCGGCAGCGGCGAAGCCAACGCCACCATCAAGCTGTACGACACCGACGGCACCACGCTGCTGGGCCAGACGACCGCGGACGGCAGCGGCAAGTGGACCATCTCCAGCAGCGCGCTGGACGAAGGCCAGCACACGCTGACCGTGCGGCAGACGGATGCGGCCGGCAACGTGTCCGCCGCCAGCGCCGGCCTGACGGTCACGATCGACACCACCGCCACGCCGCCGGCGGCGCCCGCCCTGGCACCGGCCAGCGACAGCGGCACCATCGGCGACGGCATCACCAGCGTGCGCACGCCGACGCTGGTCGGTAGCGCCGAGGCGCTGGCCGCCGTCCGCCTGTACGACACCGATGGCACGACGTTGCTGGGCTCGACCGTGGCCGACGCCAGCGGCAAGTGGAGCATCGTGTCGTCCGCCCTGGCGGACGCCGTGCACACCCTGACGGTGACGCAGACCGACGTGGCGGGCAACGTGTCGCTCGCCAGCAAGGGGCTGCAACTGACCGTGGACGGCACGGCCCCGCTGGCGCCCGCGGCGCCGAGCCTCGACGCGGCCAGCGACACCGGCACGCGCGGCGACGGCATCACGGAAACGGTGCGGCCGGTCCTGTCCGGCACGGCCGAGGCGAATGCGCGCGTCACACTGTACGACAGCGACGGCAAGACCGTCGTGGCCACGGCCGTCGCCGACGGCGCCGGCCACTGGAGCGCGACCAGCGCCACCCTGGCCCTGGGCGAGCACCGCCTGAGCGCCACCCAGGCCGATGCGGCGGGCAACGTCTCGCTGGCCGGCGCCGCGCTGACGCTGACCATCGTCCCGCCGCCGCAACCGCCCGCGACGTTCATCGACGGCACGCCGGTCACGCAGCAGACGATCTCGCTGCCGGGCGGCCTGCTCGGCACGCAGACCACCGTCCCGATCGTCGTGGCCGACCGCACCGAGTCGAGCGGCAGCGCCGGCGTGGCGGACATCCCGCTCGCCGCCGGCAACGGCGCGAACCTGCTGCTGGCCCAGGTGCCCACCGGCTTCGGCCTGAGCAGCACCGGCGGCGCCAGCCAGGCCGGCGCCGGCGCGGCCGAGCAACTGATCCAGGCCATCCGCGGCGCGACGCCGGACCATAGCGCCACCGACCAGGGCCACCTGACCGGCAACGGCCAGTCCTTCCTCGACCTGCTGCCCGCCACGGTCCCGCTGCTCGTGCAGACCGTGACCCCGGTGACGGGCGCGGGCACCAGCGGTGCCACGCTCACGCTGGCCGGCACCAGCAGCGCCACGCAGCACACGGCGCTGGTGATCGACGCCGCCGGCGTCGGCGCCGGCAATACCATCATGCTGAAGGCGGTCGACTTCGCGGCGGTGATCGGCGCCGCGACGGTCGGCGGCGCGACGGCCGGCCAGGTCATCACGGGCGACGCCGCGGCGCAGACCGTGACCGTGGGCGCCGGCCAGGCCAGCTCGGTGTTCGCCGGCGGCGGCGCCGACGTGCTGCAGCTCGGGGCGCCGGGCGCGGGCAGCGATGCCGGCGCCGGATCGAGCGCCGCCACGCGCGGCGCGGCCGCCACGCTGCTGCACGGCGGCCAGGGCACGGACACCGCCGTGTTCGCGGGCGACCGGAGCGCGTACGCGATCGAGGAGCACGATGGTCACCTGGTGGTCACCGCCCTCGGCGGTAACCACGACCAGGCCCTGGTGGTCAACGTCGAGACGCTGCGCTTCGGCGACGGCGACGTCGCCGTGCAGAACCGCGCCGCCCTGTCGACCATCGCCGGGCTGTACGCCGACGTACTGGGGCGCCAGGCCGACGTGGACGGCTTCGCGTTCTGGGGCGCGGCGCAGAAGGCCGGCGCCACCCTCGGCACGATCGCCGTCGCGATGATCGGCACCGCGGAGGGCCAGGCCCACCAGGCGGCGTTCAGCGGCGATGCCGCCCACGACGTCGGCGTGCTGTACCAGGCCCTGTTCGGCCGCGCGGCCGACGCCGGCGGCGCCGCGTTCTGGCTCGACGCCATGCAGCACGGCGCCAGCCTGCAGCAGGTGGCGGACGGCATGCTGCAGTCGGTGGAGATCGTCGGCCACGCGCTGGGGGCGGCGCAGTGGGACTTCACCGTCTGACGCCGCCGCGCAGGCAACGCGGGGCGGCAGGCATGCGCCGGGCCGGGGCCGGTTCGGCTATCCTCGCGCCATGCCGCCCGCCCCTTCCCATCCGGTGACGCCCGACGGCCGCTACTTCGTGGTGGCCGGCCGCCTGTGGCGCACCACCGACCCGCGCCTGCCGCCGGCGCGGCGGGAAGCGCTCGTCCAGGCGCTGATGGCCGCGCGCCGCGCCGTGGGCGCGGCCAAGCGGGCCGGCGACGCCGCGGCCGAGCGCCGGGCGCGCGACGCCGTCGACGCCGCCAAGCGCGGCCTCGGCGAGCGCGGGCCGGTGTGGTGGGACGACGGCGCCCCCGACTTCAACCGGCGCATGGCCGTCAATACGCCCTATGCGCAGTGGTACGCGGCGCTGCCCGGCGCCGGCCCCTGAGCCGCGCCCCCGGCCGGCGTCACGCCGCCTGCTGCCCGCGCCGGATGCGCCGGCATGCCACCTCCAGTTCCGCGCTGCCGGCGCTCGCCGGGTGGCCGTCGCCCGTGCGGCTGTGAACGTGCTTGCGCGCGCCGCTGCCGGCACTGGTCCTGCCGCAGTAGCTTCCCTCGCGCTGCTTTCTGGACGTGCTTCGCGACTTGCCTTGCGACCCGATGTCCGGTGTACTGTCTGACCTGCCCGGCATGATTCCCCACCGCTGAACGAGTTGGCATCATGGTAATCGCCGGCCGCTCGGGCATCGTACCGGCGCACGGCGCCTGCGCTTGTCGGAAATGTCGTACTCACAAGTGGCAACGCCGGGCACGCGGGCGGCCGGCGGGACCGCATGGTCGAACCACCAATTTTTCCTTTTGCGCCGGACTCGGTCATAATGGCAGAGACACGCGCGCTATTCCCTCGAAAGTGGCGTTGACAAGGACAAAGCATGAACACCGTGATCGCGCCGCAGGTGCTGGCCGCACCGCAGGGCGGCGCCATGGAAGAGCGGCTCTGGTCGGCGCTGGGCGCGGCCGGCGTGGCGCGCTGGACGCGCGGCCTGGACGGCGCCTTCCACGATCCCCAGCCATCCTGGAGCGCGCTGACCGGACAGTCGCAGGACGAACTGGCCGGTCTCGGCTGGCTCGACGCCGTCCACCCGGACGACCGCGCGCGCGTCCGGTCGCACTGGACGGGGGGCGCCACCGACGCGGTGCTCGGCTACCGGCTGCGCGATGCGAACGGGACGTGGCGCGAAGTCGAGGAGCGCGCGGCGCGCTTCGACG
The DNA here is from genome assembly GCF_913773735.1 of uncultured Massilia sp. Classification (GTDB taxonomy): domain Bacteria; phylum Pseudomonadota; class Gammaproteobacteria; order Burkholderiales; family Burkholderiaceae_D; genus Telluria. Next base: position 29,673 of record NZ_CAJYEB010000035.1, on the reverse strand, counting down.
GCGCGGACGGCCTGCCGGCGCAGGCGGTCGGCATCATCGAGGACGTCGGCGCGCTGCGGCGCACGCAGCAGCGGCTACGCCAGGCGCTGGACGGCGGCCGCATGGGCACGTGGGACATCGACCTGTCCACCGGGACGATGACGTGCTCCGGCCAGTGCAAGGCGAACTACGGCCGTCCCGCCGACGCGCCGTTCAGCTACGAGGAGCTGGCAGCCTGCGTGCATCCGGACGACCTGGAACGGTGGCGCGCGGCCGTGGGCGGCGCCATCGCGAGCGGCGGCGAGTTCGGCCTCGACTATCGGGCAATCTGGCCGGACGGCACGGTCCACTGGGTGTACGTACGCGGCAGCTGCCTGCTTGACGACCGCGGCAATGCGACCACCTTGTCGGGCGTGTCCATCGACGTGACCGACCGCATGCGGGCGCGCGAACTCGACCGGGAACGCGCGGCGGCGGCCGTGCTGGAGAGTCGCAAGAAATCCGAATTCTTGGCCATCCTGGCGCACGAGTTGCGCGGTCCGCTCGGTCCGGTGCGCGGCGCGCTGCAGGCCATGCGGATGCGCGGCGACGATCCCAAGGACCGCGAATGGCTGCGGGCGCTGGCCGAACGGCAGGTCCGCCACATGGGCGTACTGATCGACGACCTGCTCGACGTGGCGCGGGTGGAACGCGGCGAGATCCGCCTGCAACGCGAACGCATCGACCTGCGCGTACCCTTGCGGCTGGCCGTCGACGCCTGCCACGCGCTCATCGAGTCACGCGGACAGCACTTCGAGGAGAGCGGTGTCGACGTTCCCGTCATGGCGCTGGCCGACCCGACGCGGGTCGCGCAGATGGTGTCGAACCTGCTCAACAACGCCGCCAAGTACACGCCGCCGCACGGCCACCTGCAGCTGGCGCTGGTCCAGCGCGACGGCCAGGCCGTGATCCACGTGACCGACGACGGCATCGGCCTCGACCAGGCGTCGCTGGCGCGCGTCTTCGAGCTGTTCGAGCAGGTCGACGGCCAGAAGGACCAGGCCCAGGGCGGCCTGGGGATTGGGCTGGCGCTCGCGCGCCAGCTCGCGCAGCTGCACGGCGGCTCGCTCACGGCGCACAGCGACGGGCTCGGCCACGGCTGCCGGTTCTCCATCGTGCTGCCGCTGGCACCGGACTGACATGCTGGCCTGACATGCACGATTGACATGCAGGACTGAGATGCAGGACGGAGATGCACGACCGGCGCCGCCCGGGGCGTGGTCCCGCCGCTATTCCTGCCGCAGCGCGATCGCCGACAGCGGCAGGCGCAGCGTCACCAGCGCCCCGCCCTCCGGCCGGTTCGCGGCCGCCACCGATCCGCCCAGCGTGCGCGCGACGTTCACGGCCAGGAACAGTCCCAGCCCGCCGCCCGGCCGGCCCTTGCTCGACTGGTAGGGCTTGCCGAACTGCGCCAGGATCGCCGGCGCGAAGCCGGGGCCGCGGTCGGCCACCTCCAGCACCAGCGTGCCGGCTTCCAGGCGCGCCTCCAGCCCGACCCAGTCGGACGGCGCCTCGAGCGCGTTGTCGAGCACGTTGTCGATCATTTGTCGCAGCGCCGAGTCGAAGGCCACCGGCAAGTCCTGCGCGATGCGGTTGACGTAGGAAAAGTCGCGCACCGGACGGCTGGCGCGCCACTCTTGCACGAGTTCGTCGAGGAAGGTGCGGATCGTCGTGCGGCGCGCGGACTCGCCGCGCGCCTCGCCGGCCGAGAGCAGGATGCCGCTGACGATCGACTTGCAGCGCTTGAGCTGGGTCTCCATCTCGGAGATTTCCTCGATCAGGTCGGGATTTTCCTTGAATTCGGGCATGCGCTTCCAGTCGCCCAGGATCACCGACAGCGTAGCCAGCGGCGTGCCCAGTTCGTGGGCGGCCCCCGAGGCCAGCAGGCCCATGCGCACGATGTGTTCTTCCTCGGCGGCGCGCTGGCGCAGGTCGGCCAGTTGCGCGGCCCGGGTCTTGAGCGTGTTGGTGATGCGCAGGATGAAGATCACCAGCAGCGCCGCGTCCAGCACGAAGCACAGCAGCATGCCCTGCACGTACAGGCTGGCGATGCCGCGCCCGTGGTCCAGCGGCAGCGGCAGCGGCTGGGCGAAGATCGACAGGCCGGCCAGGCAGGCCAGCGTGATGCCGACGATGGTCCAGGTGGACCAGGCTTCCAGCAGCACGGCCGACAGGATCACCTGCAACAGGTAGAGGAAGGCGAAGGGATTGCTGGTGCCACCGGACAGGTACAGCTGCATGGTCAGGCTGGCCACGTCCACCAGCAGCGCGAGGAACAGTTCGCTGTTGGTGACCGGACGGTGTTCGTGCCAGCGCAGGTGGCTGGCGACGTTGAAGGCGATCAGGCAGGCCAGCACTTCGAGCATCTGCACCAGCGGCAGCGGCACGTCGAACACGAGGATCGCGCCGGCGATGGTGGTGACCTGGCCGATGACGGCGATCCAGCGCAGCTCGATCAGCTGCAGCATGTTCTTGTGGCCGGCGACGTATTCGACGTCGGCGGCCGAGGCGGCGCGCCAGCGCCGGCTGGGATCCCGTCCCGGCGCCGTGGCCTCAGTCATCGCGGCGGCCGCGCCCGCGCGCCACGTACCACCAGGCGCCCGCCACCATCAGGGCCAGGGCGTACCAGGTCAGCGCGTAGACGAGGTGGCTGTTGGGGAACCTGACCACGGTCAGCCCGCCGGTGGGCCGGTCGGGCGAGCCGGCCGGGTTCTGGTTCGCTTCGGCGTCGACGAAGTACGGCGCGACCGTTGCCGCGCCGGCGCCGAGGCCGCGCGTGGCGGCGATGGCCGCGACGTCGCGGCTGTACCAGCGGTTGTCGGCGGGGACGTTGTCGCGCGCGAAGGAGCCGCGCGGCTCGCTGATGCGCAGCAGGCCGACCACGCGCGCGGGCGCCTCGGCGGCGGCGGCGGCGCAGGGATCGCCGGCGGCGCGGCGCGCGTCGTAGCGGGTGCGCGCGCCCAGCACGGCCGGGATGAAGCCGCGGTTGACGATGACGACCTGGCCGTCCGTCGTGCACATCGGGGTGAGCAGCCAGTAGCCGCTGCCCTGCTCGGTGAGGGCCTGGACGGGGGTGGTGAGGTCGTAGAGATAGGTGCCGTGGAGTTCGAGGCGACGGTATTCGTCGCCGGCGGCATCGATGCCCGCCCAGCGCGCCGGGCCGGGTGGCGCGGCGGGGGCGGCGTGCACGCGTGCTTCCACGCGGGCGATCAGGTCCAGTTTCCATTGCAGGCGATAGACCTGCCAGGTGCCCAGACCGGCGAACAGGACGACCAGCAGCAGCGCCAGGATCGTTACGAAGGGACTCGCACCCTTGCGCCGGACGCTGGCCGGCGCTGCTGCATGGTCGCTACCCGCCATTACTGCATGTCGTGCATGCCGTGAACCGAGCCGCCGTCGTTGCTGATGTGCGGCATCATGTTCGCGTTCATGTGGTACATGACCCAGATCGAACCGACCAGGATGATGACCAGCAGGATGACGGTGAGGATCATCGCCATCATGTTCCAGCCGTTCTCCGACTTCGAGTTCATGTGCAGGAAGTAGACCATGTGCACGACGACCTGCACGGCGGCGAAGCCGAGGATCACGAACTTGGTGGTCTCCGGCGCCACCTGGTGGGTCATCACCAGCCAGAACGGGATCGCCGTCAGGATCACCGACAGGATGAAGCCGATCGTGTAGTCCTTCAGGCTCCCGTGGGCGTGGATCTCGTCGTCGTGGTGGCCGTGACCGTGGTGGTCGTCGTGGCCGTGGGCGTGATGAACGTTGCTCATGGCAGGGTCCCCATCAGGTAAACATAGGTGAACACGCCGATCCAGACGACGTCCAGGAAGTGCCAGAACATCGACAGGCAGGACAGGCGACGGTAGTTGGCGCCGTTGATGCCGTGCTTGCCCAGCTGGATCATCAGCGTGACCAGCCAGACGATACCGAACGTCACGTGCAGGCCGTGCGTGCCGACCAGCGCGAAGAACGACGTCAGGAAGCCGCTGCGCCACGGGCCGAAGCCTTCGTGGATCAGGTGCGAGAACTCGTACAGTTCCAGGCCCAGGAAGCAGGCGCCCAGCACGCCGGTGATCGCCAGCCACAGCTGGGTCTTGCCGAGGTTCTTCTTCGCGGCCGCCAGCATGGCGAAGCCGTAGGTGATCGACGAGAACAGCAGGAAGGCCGTGTTCAGGGCCACCAGCGGCAGGTCGAAGATCTCGCCGCCCGACGGGCCGCCCGCGTAGTTGCGGCCGAGCACCGCGTAGGTCGCGAACAGGCAGGCGAAGATGAGGCAGTCGCTCATCAGGTAGATCCAGAAGCCGAGCAGCGTGCCGTTTTCCGGATGGTGCTCGCGCACGAAGTAGCGCGAGCTGGCGTCGGCGCCCGGGGCGCCGGGAGTGGTTACGTTAATGTCAGACATGGGCTTCCAGCATGCGGGTGCGCTCTTCTTCCGTGCGGGTCACTTCTTCCGCCGGGATGTAGTAGTCGCGTTTGTAGTTGAACGTGTGGTACAGGGTCGTGACGATCAGGGCGACGAACGACACGGCGACCAGCAGCCACATGTGCCAGATGATGCCGAAACCGACCACGAAGGACAGCGCCGGGATGACCGGGCCGGCCCAGGTGTTGGCGGGCATGTGGATCGGCACGTAGTCCTTCAGCGGACGCTGGTAGCCGTTCTTCTTCATGTCGGCGAAGGTGTCGTTGTCGTGCACCATCGGGGTGAACGCGAAGTTGTAGGCCGGCGGCGGCGACGAGGTCGACCATTCCAGCGTGCGGCCGTCCCACGGGTCGCCCGTGACGTCGGCCAGCTTCTTGCGGTTGATGACCGAGACGGCGATCTGCATCAGCAGGCAGCCGATGCCGGCGGCGATCATCAGGGTACCGAACAGCGAGATCTGGAACAGGTAGTGGATCGACGGGTCCTCGAAGTGGCTCATGCGGCGGGTCACGCCCATGAAGCCCAGGATGTACGGCGGGATGAAGGCGAACCAGAAGCCGATCGACCACAGCCAGAACGAGTACAGGCCCCACTTGCGGTCCAGCTTGAAGCCGAACATCTTCGGCCACCAGTAGTTCAGGCCGGCAAACAGGCCGAACAGCACGCCGCCGATGATGACGTTGTGGAAGTGGGCGATCAGGAACAGCGAGTTGTGCAGGACGAAGTCGGCCGGCGGGATCGCCAGCATCACGCCGGTCATGCCGCCGATGGTGAAGGTGATCATGAACGACACGGTCCACATCATCGGCAGTTCATAGCGGATGCGGCCCTTGTACATGGTGAACAGCCAGTTGAACAGCTTGGCGCCGGTCGGGATCGAGATGATCATCGTGGTGATGCCGAAGAACGAGTTCACGCTCGCGCCCGAGCCCATCGTGAAGAAGTGGTGCAGCCACACGAGGTAGGACAGGATCATGATGACGGCGGTGGCGTAGACCATCGACGTGTAGCCGAACAGGCGCTTGCCGCAGAAGGTCGCGACGACTTCCGAGAAGATGCCGAACGCCGGCAGGATCAGGATGTAGACCTCGGGGTGGCCCCAGATCCAGATCAGGTTCACGTACATCATGGCGTTGCCGCCCAGTTCGTTCGTGAAGAAGTGGGTGTCGAACAGGCGATCCAGGCCCAGCATGGCCAGGACGGCGGTCAGGACCGGGAAGGCCATGACGATCAGGATGTTGGTGCACAGCGAGGTCCAGGTGAAGACCGGCATCTTCATCATGTCCATGCCCGGCGCGCGCATCTTGACGATGGTGACGACCAGGTTGATACCGGACAGCAGTGTGCCGACACCCGCGATCTGCAATGACCAGATGTAGTAGTCGACGCCGACGTCGGGGCTGGCCAGGATGCCGGACAGCGGCGGGTAGGCCAGCCAGCCGGTACGGGCGAACTCGCCGACGAACAGCGATGCCATCACGAGCATCGCGCCCATGGTGGTCATCCAGAAGGAGAAGTTGTTCAGGAACGGGAAGGCCACGTCGCGCGCGCCGATCTGCAGCGGCACCACGTAGTTCATGAAGCCCGTCACCAGCGGCATCGCCACGAAGAAGATCATGATCACGCCGTGGGCGGTGAAGACCTGGTCGTAGTGGTGCGGCGGCAGGAAGCCGTGCGAGTCCCCGAACGAGAACGCCTGCTGGGCGCGCATCATCAGCGCGTCGGCGAAGCCGCGCAGGAACATGACCAGGCCGAGCACCATGTACATGATGCCGATCTTCTTGTGGTCGATGCTGGTGAACCACTCGTTCCAGAGGTAGCCCCACAGCTTCAGCTTGGTAATGGCGCCCAGGACGACGACGCCGCCCAGGAGCACCGCGATAAAGGTACCGATCAGGATCGGCTCATGGTAGGGAATCGCTTCCCAGCTGAGCCGACCGAAGATCAACTTCGCTAAGTCAAATTGCTCGTGCATGGTGATTACTTCTTCTTGACAGTTTCATCGGGCGTGGTGCAGACCTCGCCGCTGGCCTGGGCCAGGCGGGTCGCCGCCGCGGGTTGAGGCATCCGGCGCATGGCCATCTCGCGTGCCTTGTTCGCATCTTGCTGCATCATCTTGTCCATGCAGACGACGCCGTCGGCGACGCAGCGGTTCAGGACGCGATAGAACAGGTCGCCGTCGACGGCCGCGTAGCGCTTGACCGGATCCTTGATGCTCGGCTTTTCCAGCGTCAGGTAGCTGGCGCGGTCGAGGTTGCCGCCGCCGGCCTTGATCGACTGGACCCAGCCATCGAAGTCGCCCTGGGCGACGCCGCGGTAGCCGAAGCGCATGTCCGAATAACCGGCGCCGCTGTAGTTGGCCGAGAAGCCCACCGACTGGATCGGCTTGTTCTGCACGGCGTTGAGCGTGGTTTCCATGCCCGGCATCGCATAGATCATGCCGGCCAGCTCGGGCACGTAGAAGGCATTCATGACGGACGTGGCGCTGATCTTGAAGCGCACCGGCACGTCGACCGGGACCACCAGTTCGTTGACCGTGGCGATGCCCTGCTCCGGATAGATGAACAGCCATTTCCAGTCCATTGCGACGGCCTGCACGATCAGCGGCTTGGTCGATGCCGGGATCGGACGGCTGGCGTCCAGGCGCTCCAGCGGACGGTAGGGGTCCAGCTTGTGGGTGTAGATCCAGGTCACGAGGCCCAGCACGATGATGATCAGGAGGGGCGCGCCCCAGATGACCAGCTCGAGCTTGGTCGAGTGATCCCAGTCCGGCAGGTACTCGGCTTCGGTATTGCTGGCGCGGTACTTGCGGGCAAAAACGATCACCAGGAGGATGACGGGAACGATGATGAGCAACATCAGGACCACGGAAATCGTGATCAGATGCGCCTGTTGCTGTGCAATGTCTCCGGACGGGTTCATCACCACCGTATTACAGCCGGCAAGCAGCGCAAACGGGGCGAGGAGCAGTCCTCGACGGGCGGTCTTAGGAATCATGCTTGTGTTTTACGTTACATGGGAAAGATAACATGCTAATGTACCCCCAACGGCGTGCGTTTGGCGATTGGACGTTTTGTCCCACCCCTTTCAGTACTGCAATACTTCAAGGGGGTTGACCAGAGCGGCTTACTCGGGCGCGCCGGGCGATTTTCAGGAGACAACAATATGCAGAGCTCGACTACGAATACGTACGGCGACGCAGGCGCCGCTCCCATCACCGGCCACCACAGCGGTGCCCGCAACATCAATGCCCGCGACGTGCACGTCGCCCCGGGCGACATCGCGGTCGGGGTCGTCATCGGCCGCGCTTCCGAGTATTTCGACTTCTTCGTGTACGCGATCGCCTCGGTGCTGGTGTTCCCGGCGGTGTTCTTCCCGTTCGCCGACCGCCTCGAAGGCACCCTGTATTCGTTCGCCATCTTCGCCCTCGCCTACGTGGCGCGCCCCATCGGGACGCTGGTGTTCATGGCGATCCAGCGGCATTTCAGCCGCGAGGTCAAGCTCACCATCGCCCTGTTCATGCTCGGCACCGCGACCGTCGCCATCGCCGGCCTGCCGACCTACTCGCGCTGGGGCGAATGGGCGATCGTCTCCCTCGTCATCCTGCGCCTTGGCCAGGGCGCCGCGCTGGGCGGCACCTGGGACGGCCTGCCGTCGCTGCTCGCCCTGAACGCCCCCGAGGGCAAGCGCGGCTGGTACGCCATGCTGGGCCAGCTGGGCGCGCCGGTGGGCTTCATCATCGCCGCCGGCATCTTCGCCTACATGCTCAACGAGCTGTCGCAGGACGACTTCCTGGTCTGGGGCTGGCGCTTCCCGTTCTTCGTCGCCTTCGCGATCAACGTCGTCGCCCTGTTCGCGCGCCTGCGCATCGTCTCCACCCACGAATACACGCACCTGCTGGACGAACACCAGCTGGACGCGGCGCCGGCGCGCGAAGTGATCGGCACCCAGGGCACCACCATCATGCTGGGCGCCCTCGCCGCCCTGGCCAGCTACGCGCTGTTCCACCTCGTCACCGTGTTCCCGCTGTCCTGGATCCAGCTGTACGACACCCGCTCGATGGCCGACTTCCTCGTCGTCCAGATCTGCGGCGCCGGCCTGGCCATCCTCGCCGTGCTGGCCTCGGGCCTGATCGCCGACCGCTTCGGCCGCCGCAACACCCTCGGCACCCTGGCCGTCCTGATCGCCCTGTTCGCGGGCTTCGTGCCGACCCTGATGGACGGCGGCGCGGGCGGCCAGAACACCTTCATCCTGGTCGGCTTCGTGCTGCTGGGCCTGTCCTACGGCCAGGCCGCGGGCGCCGTCACCTCGAACTTCCTGCCGCAGTACCGCTACACCGGCGCCGCGCTGACGTCCGACCTGGCCTGGCTGGTCGGCGCCGCCTTCGCGCCGCTGGTGGCGCTGGGCCTGGCCGCCAACTTCGGCCTGGGCTACGTCAGCCTGTACCTGCTGTCGGGCGCCGTCGGCTCGCTGGCGGCCCTGAGCCTGAACCGGGCGCTGGAAATCCGTAACTGACCGGGACGGTGCGCACGCGGCGCCCCGCGTGCGCACCGCCCTTCCCGTCCCGCCGCCTGCCGCAAGCTTCGCCTTCGCCCGCGCCGTTCCCGGCCCCCTCCGTCCGTTCCACTATGCCCGCGCGGCCCCGCGCGCGCCCCTGGCAAAGGGCGGGGAAACTGTACGCCCCGCGCCCGCCGCGGCCGGCCGCTTCCTCCCGCCACGCCCGTGGCACGGCAATGTTTCCGCAGCGCTAAAAGATTATGCTCTGCCTGGCATAGGCGCTATACTGCGGCCATGGCCGACCGCCGCGCCGGCCTGCTGTCGCAGGGCGCGCGGTGGATGGCGGTTTTCGGGAGGATCGGATGCGCAGTCGCATCGGACTGGGATTGACCGTACTGGCGGCGACGGGCGCACTCCTCGTTCCGCCATGGCTGGCGTGGCGCGAGGCGCGGCGCCAGGCCTGGGAGAGCGAATCGGCGGCGGCCCTGGCCTATGCGCGCGACGTCATGCACCGCACCGACGACACGGCGCGCCAGATCGTGCGCGCCACCAGCCGCATGAACCGCTCCGGCCTGGCCCCCTGCTCGCCGGCGGCGCTCGCGCTGATGCGCGACATCGCCCTGTCCTCCAGCTACCTGCAGGCCGTCGGCTACGTGCGCGACGGCGCCCTGGCCTGCTCCTCGCTCGGCACCATGCCACTGCCGCTCGGCGGCCAGTCCTTCCGCACCGCCTCCGGCGCGGTGCTGTACCCGCACGTCCCGACCGGCGCGAGCGCCTCGGTGCTGGCCGCCCAGCTCGGCGACTACGCGGCCCTGATGCACCAGGAACTGCCGGTGGACGCCACCGCCGCGCCGGCCGACGTCGCGCTCGGCGTCCTGCACCTGGAACAGCACCGCACGGCGATCGCCCGCGGCGCCGTCGACGTGGCCTGGATCGACCGCCTCGGCGCGCGCCGCGCGGCCACGTTCGTGGACGGCGGCCGCCTGGTCGTGGTGGTGCGCTCGAAGCTGGACACCATCGCCGCCGTCGCCGCCATGCCGGCCGGCCAGGTCGAGCGCCGCGCGCGCGAGATCGCCGCCCGCCTGGTGCCGGCCGGACTGCTGTGCGGCATCGCCGCGTGCGCCGCGGTCGTCCTGTTCGCGCGCCGGCGCCGCTCGATCGAGGCCGCGATCGGCCAGGCGCTGCGGCGCAACGAATTCTTCGTGCTGTACCAGCCGATCGTCAACCTGCAGACCGGCGAATGGGTGGGCGCCGAGGCGCTGCTGCGCTGGCGCCGCGCCGACGGCGAACTGGTGGGGCCGGATGCCTTCATCCCGGTGGCCGAGCAGACCGGCCTGATCGTCCGGCTGACCGAGCGCGTGGTGCGCCTGGTCGGCGAGGACGCCGGCCGCTTCCTGGCCGAGCACCCCGGATTCCACATCGCGATCAACCTCTCCGCCGCCGACATGCATTCGCCGGCCATCGTCGACCACCTGGCCGGGATGCTGGCGCGCTGCGGCGCACGCGCCTCGAACCTGATGGTCGAGATCACCGAGCGCGGCTTCCTGCGCCTGGACGCGGCGCAGGCGACCGTCGCCGCCCTGCGCAAGCGCGGCATCGCCGTCGCCATCGACGATTTCGGCACCGGCTACTCGAGCCTGTCCTACCTGCAGCGCCTGGACCTGGACTACCTCAAGATCGACCGCGCCTTCGTCGAGACGATCGGCACCGACGCGCCCACCAGCGGCGTGGTCGGCATGATCATCGACATGGCGCGCACGATGCGCCTGACCATGGTCGCGGAAGGCATCGAAAGCCCGGCGCAGGCCGCCTACCTGCGCGAGCGCGGCGTCGAGTTCGCCCAGGGCTGGCTGTTCGGCAAGCCGATGCCGTTCGCCGACATCGCGGCGCGGATGACGGAAACGCGGCGGGAAGCCGCCTAGCCATCCGCGCGGCCGGCGGGTGCGCGCCAGCGCTGGCGGACACCGGGGACCGTTCGCGCCACGGACAGGCCGCTCGCCCGCCTGCGAGCGCCGGCGGGGACGACGCCATGCCGGGCGCGCATCCTGCCACCGCGCCGGCGCCTACCCCAGCGCCGTGTCGAGCACCGTCATCAGCACGAAGCCGAACACCAGGGCGATGCTGGCCCAGCTGCCGTTGCCGCCCTGGTGGGCCTCCGGCACCACGTCGTTGACGATCACGAACAGCATGGCACCGGCCGCGGCGGCCAGCGCGAATGGCAGCAGGCCGGCCGAGATGCCGATCAGCGCGACGCCGGCGACGGCCGCCACCGGCTCGATCAGGCCGGAAGCCATGCCGAGGCCGGCCGACAGCACCCGGCCATAGCCCACCGTGCGCAGCGCCAGCGCGACCACCAGGCCCTCGGGCACGTCCTGGATCGACACGCCGGTCGCCAGCGAATTGGCCTTGTCGACGTCGATGCCGGCGTAAGCGACGCCGATCGCCAGCCCTTCCGGCAGGTTGTGCAGCGCGACGGCCCAGACGAACAGCCAGGCGCGCTTCATGGAACTGGCCACGGCCGCATCCTGGCGCTCCAGGATGGCGTCGACGTGGATGCAGCGGTCGAGCAGGATCAGCAGGCCGGCGCCGAGCAGGACACCGGCGCCCACCCGCAGGCTGGCGCCCCAGTTGCCGGCGCCGCCCGATTCGGCCGCCGCCAGCGCCGGGATGATCAGGGAAAAGGCGGTCGCGCCCAGCATGACGCCGGCGCCGAAACCGAGGAAGCAGTCGTAGGTGCGCTTCGAGAAATGCTGGGAAAACAGCACGGGCAGCGTGCCCAGCGCGGTGGCCGCGGCCGCCGTGCCGCCGCCGACCAGCGCGCCGCGCAGCCTGGGGGTCGCCTGCACCAGCTGTTCGAGCAGGCCCGCCAGCAGCGCCACGGCGCCCAGCGCGCAGATGAACAGGCCGACCATGCGGTGCGGCCCGAGCGTGCGGCGGGCGGCCGTGTGACCGGCATTGGACGGGAGGCCGGCATTGGACGTGATGCCTGCGTTGGCCCCCAGTGCGGTGTCCCGCCCGGCCTTGGAAAATGGCGTCTCCATCATTCAGCCAATCATAGGCGATCGGCCCGGATGTGGCGCACGCCAGCGCGCCGCGTCCACGGGGCGGCGCGCCCGGCCCTCATGCGCCGCCCACCGTCTTGCCGTCGGCAAGGGTCTGGTTGCCCATGCCCAGTTCGGCGCCGGTGGCCGGATCGCTGCCCGGATCCGACCGGGTGCGCAGGGCCATCGCCTCGAGCGTCTCGACGTCCTCGGCCGGCAGCCTGACCTCGGCGTCGCCGCTGCCGCCGTCGACCGCCGCCTGGCTGTCGCGGTCGCTCACGTAATCCCACTGCCCGCCCTGGTTCCACGGGCCGCGCATCTCGCCGGGTCCCTGCGACATATTGAAGTAGGTGTTGGCGAAGCGCGCATCGCCCGGCATTTTCCCCGGCGGGAAGTTCGGCGAAATCGCGTACAGGGCCTTCTCGAACGACTTCTGGTGGGCGATCTCGCGCGTCATCAGGAAGCCCAGCGCTTCCTGCACGCCCGGGTCGTCGGTCAGCGCGATCAGGCGCTCGTAGACGATCTTGGCACGCGCCTCGGCCGCGATGTTGGAGCGCAGGTCGGCGGTCGGCTCGCCGATCGTGTCGATGTACGCCGCCGTCCACGGCACGCCGGCCGAATTGACCAGCGGGGTGCCGGCGCCGTACAGCACCTGGGTGACGTGGCTGTCGTTCCCCGCGCCCTGGATCTTGCGGTAGGTCTCGGCCTCGCTGTCGACCGCTTCGGCCAGGCGGCCCTTGGCCCCCTTGTTCAGCATCGCCACGATATGGCCGATGATCTCGAGGTGGCTGAGCTCCTCGGTCGCGATGTCGAACAACATGTCCTTGCGGCCGGCATCGTCCTCGCTGACGGCCTGGGTGAAGTAACGCATGGCCGCGGCGAGCTCGCCCTGCGGGCCGCCGAACTGTTCCAGCATCAGGTTGGCCAGGCCGGGATTCGGTTCGCTGACGCGCACGGTGTATTGCAAGCGCTTGGTGTGTGCAAACATGCCTTCTCTCCAGTGATAGGGTTGTCGAGCAGGGTCGGCGCGCACCCGGAGGGCGCTACGCCTCGGGCATGATCGCAGCCCGGCTACCCGTTCCGCATCGGCGGGGCGGCCGTATCCGTGTAGGACGACAAGCGACGTTTTCAGAATCTATCCGGCCGACAAGCACGCCGTCCGGGCCGCCTGCGTCCGGCGCTGACACGCCCTTGCGTGCGCCTCCTACGCGCGCGCGCAGCCGGCGGGCATACGATGTGCACCTATTCCCCCACGACGAGAGGAGCACACGATGTTTTCTCTGAACAAGCTGAGCCCGACGATCACCGACATGATCCGCTTCGACCATTCGCACGTGATGGTCACCTTCCACCAGTACACCAGGGACAAGAGCCCTTCCGTCAAGAAGGCGCTGGCCGAGACCATCTGCGACGCGCTGGAGATCCACGCCACGCTGGAAGAGGAGATCTTCTACCCGGCGATGCGGCCGAAGGCGCACGACCGCAAGGTGATGGACAAGAGCGAACCGGAGCACGACGAGATGCGCCGCGTGATCGCCGAACTGCGGCGCACCGACCCGGCGTCGCCGCGCCACGACGAGCTGGTGTTCGAGCTGATGCGCGACGTCGTGCACCACGTGGCCGACGAGGAAACCGTACTGCTGCCGGAGGCCGAGCAGACGCTGGGCAAGGACCAGCTGTCCGAGCTGGGCGCCCGGATGACGAAGCGGCGCATGCAGCTGGTGGGACCGAAGGCCGGCAAGCTCGCCGCCAACCACGTGCGCGGCTTCTCGGGCAGCACCGCGGCGGTCGTCGTGGGCCTGGCCAGCGCGCTGTTCGCCGCGCGCGCCTTCACGCGCAGGTCGGCCTGACCGGCGCCAGGACCACGCCCGCCGCCCCGGCCAGGGCCGGGGCGGTCCCTAGGCGCCCATCCAGCGCAGCAGCGGCGGCACCAGCCACGGCGCGATCAGCGCCGTCAGCACCCCGTTCACCCCCATCCCCAGTCCCGCGTAGGCGCCCATCTCGGCGCTGACCTGGAAGGCGCGCGCCGTGCCGATGCCGTGCGCGGCCACGCCCAGCGCCAGTCCGCGCGCCGCATGCGCACGCACGCCCAGCGCGTCGAACAGGAAGCGCGCCGTCACCGCGCCGAAGATGCCGGTGCCGATCACCAGCACCGCCGTCAGCGCCGGCACGCCGCCCAGGCGCTCGGCCACCGCCATCGCGATGGGCGTGGTGGCCGACTTCGGCGCGATCGAGCGCGCCAGTTCGGGCGAGGCGCCCAGCAGCACCGCCACGCCCACCGCGCTGACGATCGCCGTCACGCACCCGCACAGCAGGGCCGCGGCGAGGGGCAGCAGGTTGCGGCGCAGGCGCGGCACCTGGCGCGCCAGCGGCACGGCCAGCGCCACCGTGGCCGGCCCGAGCAGGAAGTGCACGAATTGCGCGCCGGCGAAATAACGCTGGTAGGACATGCCGCTGGCGAGCAGCACGGCGGCGACGATGGCGATGGCAATGGCCACCGGATTGGCCAGCGCCGAGAAACCGCAGCGCGCATGGATCCACTGGGCGAACAGGTAGGCGCACAGCGTCAGCGTGAGGCCCAGCAGCGGCGACGCCGACAGGTAGACCCAGAAGTGGGCGATGTGCTCGAAGTCAAGCATCGCCGCCCTCCGTGTCCGTGCAGCGGTCCGGGTCGGCGCCCATCCCGGCCGCCTTCAGCACCAGCGCCGTGAACGCCATGGTGAGCAGCGTGCTGGCGGCCACCCCGGCAAGCGTCGCCACCCAGTGCCCGCCGACGCTCGACGCGGCGGCGACGATGCCGACGCCGGCCGGCACGAACAGCAGCGACAGGTGGCGCAGCAGTTCACTGGCGCCGCGCTCGACCGCCGCGTGCAGGCGCGGCCAGGCGACCAGCGCGGCCAGCAGCAGGAGCATGCCGGCGACGGGGCCGGGAACGGGAAAGCCGGACAGGAAGACCAGGCCCTCCCCCAGGCACTGGAAGGCGAGCAGGATGGCGAAGGCGGGCAGCAAGCGGGGCTCCTCGGGAATGGATGAGGAGGGAAAGGATAGCAGTTATCAGGGCGCGGGGCAGGACGCAGGGTCGGTCGTAGCGTGGGCTGCTCCACCCGCCTGGCGGACGATGACGCTCCGCTGCCCTTGCGTGACGCCGGCACGGCCAGCGGCCGGAACCGGAGCCATGCCAGCCCGACGCGCACGTCACGCGTGGGCAGTATCTGCGGGGCGTGGTCGCGGACGGCGCGGTGGCGCTGCCCGCCCCACATCGGTGGCGCCGTCCGGCGCCGGGCTCAGGCCGCGGTCTTGAGCGCCCCGCGCTTGAGCTGGTCGCGCTCCATCGATTCGAACAGGGCCTTGAAGTTGCCTTCGCCGAAGCCGTCGTCGCCCTTGCGCTGGATGAACTCGAAGAACACGGGACCCAGCTGGTTCTGCGAGAAGATCTGCACCAGCAGGCGCTGGCGGCCGTCCTCGACCTTGCCGTCGACCAGCAGGCCGCGCGCGCGCAGCGCGTCGACGTCCTCGCCGTGGCCCGGGATGCGCTCTTCCAGCATCTCGTAATAGGTTTCCGGCGGCGCCGTCATCAGGGGCACGCCGGCGGCGCGCAGGCCGTCGACGGTGGCGTAGATGTCGTCGCTCAGCAGCGCGATGTGCTGGATACCTTCGCCATTGAACTTCAGCAGGTATTCCTCGATCTGGCCGCCCCCGGCCTGCCCTTCCTCGTTCAGCGGGATGCGGATCATGCCG
This sequence comes from uncultured Massilia sp., assembly GCF_913773735.1. Lineage (GTDB taxonomy): Bacteria > Pseudomonadota > Gammaproteobacteria > Burkholderiales > Burkholderiaceae_D > Telluria. The sequence continues at coordinate 13,950 of NZ_CAJYEB010000035.1, read as the reverse complement.
TCCGGCGCCGTCATCGCCTTCGAGGTCAGGCCGGTGTACTCGCCCTTGATGTCGAAGTAGCGGATCTCGCGGAAGTTGAACAGCTTCTCGTAGAAGCCGGCCCAGTAGGTCATGCGGCCGCGGTAGACGTTGTGGGTCAGGTGGTCGATGATCGACAGGCCGTGGCCGCGCGGATGGCGCTCGACGCCGTCGATCCATTCGAAGTCGATGTCGTAGATGGATTTGCCGACATTGTCACCTTCGTCGAAACGGTCGATCAGGTACAGCGGCGCGCCGCCGATGCCCTTGATGGCCGGCAGGCGCAATTCCATCGGACCGGTCGGGATCTCGACCGGCTGGGCACCCAGTTCCAGCGCGCGCGCGTAGGCCTGGTGCGCGTTCTTCACGCGGAAGGCCATGCCGCAGGCCGACGGGCCGTGCTCAGCGGCGAAGTACGCGGCGGCGCTCTTCGGTTCGTTGTTGACGATGAAGTTGATGTCGCCCTGGCGGTACAGCACCACGTCCTTGGAGCGGTGCACCGCCACCTTGCTAAAGCCCAGCGCCTCGAACACCGGTTCCAGCACGCCCGGGGTGGGCGAAGCGAACTCCACGAATTCGAAGCCCATCAGGCCCATCGGATTGTCGAACAGGTCGGCCATTGTCTCGTTCCTCATTGTAAGTAAATTATCCTCCTCCGGCCGCCGTCACTCGGCAAACACGTCGGCGATCAGTCCCCGCAGCCACTGGTTGCCGGGATCGTGGTTGAAGCGCCGGTGCCAGAAGACGTTGGTCTGCAACGTCGGCAGGGCGAGCGGCGGCTCGATCCACTTCAGTCCGAAAGGCCCCGCGGCGCTCTCGGCGAGTTTCTGCGGCACCGTCACCACCAGCTCGCTCGTGCTGACGATGTACGGCACCGCCGTGAAATGCGGCACGCGAAAGCGCGCATTGGCCGTCACCCCGGCCTTTTCCAGCAGCACGTTGATGCGGTCGTACGGACTCTGCGCCGCATCGACGATCAGGTGCGTGGCCGCCGCGAACCGCGCCAGGTCCACCGTGCCCGTGGCCAGCGGATGCCCCTTGCGGAACATGCTCACGAAGGGCTGGCGGAACAGCTGCCGCTGGTACAGCGCCTCGGACACGTCGTCGAAGGCGCCGATCGCCAGGTCGACACGGCCGGTCTCCATGTCGTCCTTCAGGCGCAGCGGCCGGGCGCGGCTCGACGCGATCTCCACGTGCGGCGCCACGGCGCGGCAGCGCTCGACCAGCACCGGCATGAAGTACACCTCGCCCACGTCGGTCATCGCCAGCGTGAAGCGGCGCGTGCTGGTGGCCGGGTCGAAGCGGCTGCGCTGCGACAGCGCCAGGGCCACCTGCGCCATCGCCGCGCCGATCGGCTCGGCCATCTGCTGGGCCAGCGGGGTCGGCTGCATGCCGTGCGCCGTGCGCACGAACAGTTCGTCGTCGAAGCTGCGGCGCAGCCGCGCCAGCGCATTGCTGACGGCCGACTGCGTCAGTCCCAGCCGGCGCGCCGCCGCCGAGATCTGGCGTTCGCGGTACACCTCCTGGAACACGGACAGCAAATTCAGGTCGATGCTACCGGGTTCGGTCATGGCGGGTGGAGTGCTATTTACGATGTGAATAGTCTACATTTTTATATTCATCTCGTAAAATCCGCGCAACTCCCCTACAGTAAAAACACGACACCGACAGGAGACTTTCTTGAACGCCCCGCAACAGGCCCTCGCGCAACCGGTCCCGGCGACCGGCCATCCCGGCTACATGTCCGGCTTCGGCAACGAATTCGCCACCGAGGCGCTGCCCGGCGCGCTGCCGGCGCACCGCAACTCGCCGCAGCGCGTGGCCTACGGCCTGTATGCCGAGCAGCTGTCCGGCACGGCGTTCACGGCGCCGCGCAGCCACAACCGCCGCTCCTGGCTGTACCGGATCCGTCCCGGCGCGATGCACGGCGCGTTCGCCCGCATCGACCACGCCGGCATCGTCGCCGGCTTCGACGGCCTGGCGGCCTCGCCCAACCAGATGCGCTGGAGTCCGCTGCCGATCCCCGCGGCCCCCACCGACTTCATCGACGGCTGGGTGACGATGGCCGGCAACGGTTCGCCCGCCGCCATGCGCGGCTGCGCGATCCACCTGTACGCCGCGAACCGCTCGATGCAGGGCCGCTACTTCTACTCGGCCGACGGCGAGCTGCTGGTCGTGCCGCAGGAGGGCCGGCTGGCGATCGCCACCGAACTGGGCCTGCTGGAAGTCGAACCCCAGCAGATCGCCGTGATCCCGCGCGGCGTGCGCTTCTCGGTGTCGCTGCCCGACGGCGCCGCGCGCGGCTACCTGTGCGAGAACTTCGGCGCCCTGCTGCGCCTGCCGGACATGGGCCCGATCGGCGCGAACGGCCTGGCCAACCCGCGCGACTTCCTGACGCCGCAGGCGCGCTACGAGGACGTCGAGGGCGACTTCGAGCTGGTGGCCAAGTTCTCCGGCCACCTGTGGGCGGCGCGGATCGGCCATTCCCCGCTCGACGTCGTCGCCTGGCACGGCAACTACGCGCCGTACAAGTACGACCTGCGCCACTTCAACACCATCGGCTCGATCAGCTACGACCACCCGGACCCGTCGATCTTCCTGGTGCTGCATTCGCCCACCGATACGCCCGGCGTGGACGACCTCGACTTCGTGATCTTCCCGCCGCGCTGGCTGGTCGGCGAGGACACGTTCCGCCCGCCCTGGTTCCACCGCAACGTCGCCAGCGAGTTCATGGGCCTGATCCACGGCGCCTACGACGCCAAGGCCGAGGGCTTCGTGCCGGGCGGCGCCAGCCTGCACAACTGCATGAGCGGCCACGGTCCCGACGCCGCCACCTTCGAGAAGGCCAGCGCGGCCGACACCAGCAAGCCGCACAAGGTGGCCGACACGATGGCCTTCATGTTCGAGACGCGCACGCCGATCGTCGCCACCGGGCAGGCGCTGGCCTCGCCCCTGCGGCAACGCGACTACCAGGATTGCTGGGCCGGCATCGGGCGCCATTTTGACCCGAACACCCCGTAAATACCGGCAAAGCCCGAAAAAAAATCGGCAAAACCCGGCCGGAGGGCCGGGTAGCCGTTGGCGCGCCGCGGCGGGCATGCGATCATCCGGGAAACGAGGGACGGCACGGGCCGTTCCGCTTCGACCAGGTACCGCATGTCAGACATCTTCATCATCCTCGCCCTCATCCTCCTCAACGCGGTCTTCGCCATGTCCGAGCTGGCCGTGGTGTCGTCCCGGCGGCTGCGGCTCGAGCGCATGGCCCAGGACGGCAGCGCCGGCGCCCGCACCGCGCTCGGGCTGCACGAGGATCCCAGCCGCTTCCTGTCGACGGTGCAGGTCGGCATCACCCTGATCGGCATCTTCACCGGCGCGTTCGGCGAAGCCTCGCTGGTCGAGCGCTTCGGTCCGTTCGTCGCCGGCCTGGGCATCGACGCCGAGGCCGCCCACTGGATCGCGCTGGCCATCGTCGTCATCTGCATCACCTTCGTCTCCATCGTGCTGGGCGAACTGGTCCCCAAGCGCATCGCGATCCTGTATCCGGAAACGATGGCGGCGCTGATCGCGCGGCCGCTGAACCTGCTGTCGCGCGTCATGCACCCGTTCGTGCGCCTGCTGTCGCTCACCACCGACGCCATCATGCGGCTGATCGGCATGCACCGCACCAAGGACGAGACGCCGACCGAGGAAGACGTCACCGGCATGATCAAGGAGAGCACCGCGGCCGGCGTGTTCGAGAAGGCCGAGTACGATATCGCCGCGCGCGCGCTGCGCCTGGACGACTGGCACCTGCGCGCCCTGATGACGCCGCGCGTCGACCTCGAATACATCGACCTGAACCAGCCGCTGGCGCACAACCTGGCGCTGATCGCGGAGTCGCCCTACAGCCGCTTCCCGGTGCACCAGGGCGACCGTTCCCAGGTGCTGGGCGTGGTGCGCGCGCGCAACCTGTTCGGCCAGGCGATCCGCAAGCAGTCGCTGGACGCGATCGACATCGCCGCCGCGGTCGAGCCGATCGTCTACGTGCCGGAATCCGTGAGCGCGATCGACCTGCTCGAGCAGCTCAAGAAGCACCGCGTGGAACTGGCGATGATCGTCGACGAGTACGGCGACATCCAGGGCATGGTCACGCTGACCGACGTGATGAGCGCGCTGGTGGGCGAGGTCAGCACCGGCGAGGACGCCGAGCATCCGGACGCCGTCCAGCGCGAGGACGGCAGCTGGTTCGTCGACGGCGGCATGGTCATGGACCGCTTCCGCGACCTGACCGGCGCCGACATCGCCTTTCCCGACGAGGACACCGGCGCCTACCACACGCTGGCCGGCTTCCTGCTGTACCAGATGGGCGTGATCCCCAAGGCCGGCGACCGCCTGACCTGGCGCGGCTGGCTGTTCGAGGTGGTCGACATGGACGGCAACCGCATCGACCGCCTGCTGGTGGCGCCGGACGCGTCGCCGGCGGACACGCCGCCAAGCGAGCGGCGTCGCCAGGCGTAAGCCGCTACGATCTCCGGCATCGCCACGCTGCCGGAGACGCCCCATGACTACCCGATGCCGTACCGCGGCGGCCCTCCCGGCCGCCCTCGCCGCCCTGGCTGCCGTGGCCGCCCTGGCCGGCGCCGAGGCCGCCGCCCAGCAATCGACACCGCAGGTCGCCCCCGCCGGCGACGCCAAGCGTCCCCGCACCCGCATGCTCGAAGCCGGGGCCCGCGTCCTGCAGGGCAATGCGCCGCTGGCCGGCTTCGACGTCTACCTGGTCGGCTTCCACCCGATGAAGCAGGCGCCGGAACAGCAGATCGAGGCGCACCACTTCTGCCACCAGCTGAACGAGGACCTGGCCCAGTGCGCCCTGTTCGACGGCAACACCAGGACGGCCAACCTGACCGGCATCGAGTACATCATTTCCGAGAAGCTGTTCGCCACCCTGCCCGCGGCCGAGCGCCAGTACTGGCATCCGCACAACGGCGAGATCCTGTCCGGGCAACTGGTCGCGCCGGGACTGCCGGACGCGGCCGAACACGCGCTCATGAAGAGCAAGATGAACAGCTACGGCAAGACCTGGCACCTGTGGAACACCGGCTACAACGGCAAGCGCGGCGACGCCCTGCCCCTGGGCGCGCCACAACTGGCCTGGTCGTTCAACCGCGACGGCGAGATCCTGCCGAACGTGCAGGAAGAGCGCGACACGCGGCTGAAGATCCGCACGCCCGAAAAACGCAAGGAGCGGGCGGACCTGCGGCCGCTGGCGAAGCCGCAGTCGGGAGTGGACGACCTGAAGGGCAGGTTCCAGCGGCCGACGCAGGACATCCCCGGCGTGGTGGACGACGGGCGCTAGGCTGCGCTCCCGGCGCGCACCAGGGTTCGTGTCGGGACGTTGCCCCCCACCCTGCGGGCCGCTTTTCCAGTCGGCGGCACCGCCTGTCGGTTAGTTGCAACTACCAGAGGAAGAACGGCGGCGCGTCGTGGCGATCAAAGACAGCATGGCACGTCACACCGGACGACGAGGAGAGACACGATGACGATCGACTGGCAACACTCCATGCCCTGGTCCGCGCTGGCCGGCGGCATCCTGGTCGGGCTGGCCACGGCATTGCTGTTGCTGGCCAATGGCCGCGTGGCGGGCATCAGCGGCATCCTGGGCGGCCTGCTGCGCCCGGCAAGGGGCGACGTCGCCTGGCGCGGCGCCTTCCTGCTGGGGCTGTTCGTGGCGCCGCTGGCCTGGCTCGCGGTCGGCGCCATGCCGCCGGCGCAGATCGACCACTCGCCGCTGCTGCTGACGGTGGCGGGCCTGCTGGTGGGCGCCGGCACCCGCTTCGGCTCCGGCTGCACCAGCGGCCACGGCGTGTGCGGCATCGCGCGCCTGTCGCCCCGCTCGCTGGTCGCGACCGCCTGCTTCATGCTGGCCGGCTTCGCCACCGTTTTCGTGACGCGTCACGTCCTCGCCTGAAGGCGCCGCCATGCCGCTCACCGCCTTCCTCGCCGGCCTGCTGTTCGGCGCCGGCCTGATCCTCTCCGGCCTGACCAACCCGGCCAAGGTGCTGGCCTTCCTCGACCTGGCGGGACGGTGGGACCCGTCGCTGCTGTTCACGATGCTCGGCGCCATCGCCGTCGCCGCCCTGGCCTTCCGCGTGGCCGGCGCGCGCGGCCGCACCCTGCTGGGCGGGCAAGTGCACCTGCCCGGCGCCGCGGGCATCGACGCCCGGCTGGTGCTGGGCGCGCTGGCGTTCGGCGCCGGCTGGGGCCTGGCCGGCTACTGCCCCGGTCCGGCGCTGGCCGCGCTGGCCGTCGGCGGCAGGCCCACCCTGATGTTCGTTGCGGCGATGGTGGCCGGCATGGCACTATTCGAGGTCTTTGAACGCATCCGGTCCGCGCACGCGGCCGGCCTGCCGCCGCCGGCGGCCAGACCAGGAGAGTAAGCCATGCACATCAACCCGATCCAGCTGTTCGACGCCGCGTCGTCGACCTTCACCTACATCCTGGCGGGACCGGAAAACGGCGAGGCCGTGATCATCGATCCCGTCGACCAGCACTGGGAGCGCGACCTCGCCCACATCGAGCGCCTGGGCCTGCGCCTGGCCACCATCCTCGAGACCCACGCGCATGCCGACCACGTCACCTCGGCCGGCCGGCTGCGCCAGCTGACGGGCGCGCGCGCCGCCGTGCCGAGCGGCTGCGGCATCCCGCCGGCCGAGGTGCAGCTGCGCGACGGCGACGTGCTGCGCTTCGGCGCCGGCGAAACCATCGCCGCGCTCCACACGCCGGGCCACACGGCCGGCAGCATGTGCTACGTCTGGCGCGGCAACGTCTTCACCGGCGACACCCTGCTGATCGACGGCTGCGGCCGCACCGACTTCCAGGGCGGCAGCGCCGAGGCGCTGTACGACAGCATCACGACGCGCCTGTTCGCGCTGCCGGACGCTACCCGGGTCTGGCCGGGCCACGACTACAAGGGCCAGTCGGTGACGACGATCGGCTGGGAAAAGCGCCACAACGCGCGCCTGGCCGGCGGCACGCGCGCCGACTTCGTGGCGCTGATGGCGGCATTGAACCTGCCGCAGCCGAAGCTGATCGACGTCGCGCTGCCGGCCAACCGCAACCTGGGGCTGCCGCACGTGGCGTGACGGCGCCTCACATGCCGGGACCGCCGCCCGGGCCGAAGCCGCCGCCCGGTCCGCCCGGCGGTGGACCGCCCATGCCGCCCGGCGGGCCGCGGCGCCAGCCCTCCCCGTCCGCTCCCTCGCGGCGCGACTGCACGCCGCCGAAGCGGTAGGACAGGCCCACGTACACGATGCGGCCGTCGAAGCGCCGGATCGTGTGTTCCTTCAGCGTCGCCGAGTCGGTGATCGTCTCCATCTTCTGCGAGTCGAACAGGTCCGTCACCGTCGCGACCAGCGACAGCGCCGGCGTCAGGCTGCGCTTCCAGGTCACATTGGCGGTGGCGCTGGGTTGGCGGTAGCCGGCGCCGGCCAGGGTCTTGCCCTGGGCATTGAGCATCAGCTGCACCATGTCCTGCGGCGTCAGCTGGTAGGTGAAGCGGCCGCGCACGTTCAGCGAGGTGGCGCTGCGCTTGTTCTCCGCGCCGGTGATGTCGATCTGCTGCTGCTGGGCGAAGAACACGTTGCCGCTGGTGTTGATCGACAGCTTGGGCGTGAGCTTGCCGCTCAGTGTGAATTCCAGGCCGCCGGAACGGTTGCTGCCGCCGTTTTCCTGCGTGGTCAGGATCACCGTGTCGTTCACCGCGTACTGGCGGCTGCGGATCATGTCGCTGTCGTTGCGGTAGTAGGCGCGCACGTTGGCGTCCAGGCCCGCCGCCTTGGTCTCGTAGCCCACTTCCAGCGAATCCGTCTTCACCGGCTTCAGGAACGGGTTGCCGCTCGATTCGTTCAACTCGTCCACGTAGCGCACGAACGGGTTCAGGTCGTTCGGCTGCGGGCGGCGGATCCGGCGCGCGTAGGAAAAGCGCAGGTTGGTCTTGTCGTCCAGCTTGTAGGTGGCGAAGGCGCTCGGCATCCAGTTCAGGTAGCTGTTGCCGGCGGCCGCCGTGCCGCTGCTGCCGGCGCCGATGTCCATGTCGGTGTGCTCGGCGCGCAGGCCGAGCAGCGCGCCCCAGCGCTCGTTCACGCGCCACTGGTAGCTGGTGTACAGCGCCGTGTCGCGTTCCTCGTAGGCGAAGGCGTTGGTGCGGCGGCCGTTCAGGGTCTGCGCACCGGTGGCCAGGTCGAAGTCGTAGTAGCGGCGGTCGGCATCGGTCTGGTTGTCGTACAGCTTCCAGCCCAGCTTGAGGATCGCGCCGCTCTCCAGCGGGCGCTCGTAGTCGCCGGTGTAGTCGACGATCTTCGTCGCGCCGGCGTCGTCCTGCAGGTTGCGGCTGTCGGCCGCGAACGGCGGCAGCACCAGGTAGCGGTTGGCGTAGTCGGTGGCGTTGCTCGTGTCGCTGTCCGACACGCGCAGGTCCATCTTGAACGACTCGCCCAGCTTCTCGCCCTTGTGGTCCCAGCGGGCGCCGAACATCTTGTTGGTGTTGTCGCCGCTGCGCTGGGTGCTGCGGTAGTAGTCGCTGGTCGGCGTGCCGTCCTCGTCGACCACGCGGTAGCGGTCCAGGCCCTCCTGGTCGTTGGTGCGCTTCATCACGGCGAAGTTCGCCTCCAGCGTGTCGTCCTGGCCCAGGTTGTACGACACCTGGCCGCGCGCGCCCGTATTGTCGTTCAGGCCCGCGCTGGACGACGCGGTGGTGCTGCGCTGGGTGTCGCCGGTAAGGGGATCGACGCGTTCGCGCTCGCTGTCCGACGTCGAGTTGCGGCCGTCGTGGCGGACGTTGACGCCGCCCTGGAAGCCCCAGCGGCCGGTATTGTAGGAGCCACTCAGCGCCGCGTTGTAGCGCCCCGCCGTGCCCACGTTGGCGTTGGCCACGCCGAAGCCGCCCGGCTTGCGGTTGCGCTTCATGACCAGGTTCAGGATCGGCCCGCCGCCGCCCTCGTTGCCGAATTCCGCGCCGGGATTGTTGATCACCTCGACGGAATCGATGTCGTCGGCCGGCATGGCCTGCAGCGCCGGTCCGCGGTTGTCGCCCTGCAGCATGGCCGAGGGCTTGCCGTCGACGAGGATCTGGACGTTCGTGCTGCCGCGCAGCGACACGGTGCCGTCCGGGTCCACCGCCACCGACGGCACGTTGCCGAGGGCGTCGGCGGCGCTGCCGTTGCTCGCGTTGATGTCCTGCTTGACGTCGTAGACCTGGCGGTCGATGCGGTTGGTCGGGCGCTCGCCGACCACGTTCACCACCTTGGGCGCCGTCGTGGCGGCCGCCGGCGCGGCCTGCGCTGCGGTGGTGGCGGCGGCGGCGGGGACCGCGGCCGGGGCCGGCGCTGTGGCGCTCTGCGCCAGCGCCGGCACGGCGGATCCGAACTCGCACAGGGCGAGGCCGACGGCGAGGTAGAGCACGCGCTGGCGCGGCGACGCCCCGGTGCCGGCCTGCGCCTGTTTGCTGTGGATGAGACGATTCGCTTGGGACATGGGTCGTTACGGTAATGGTGTGTTCGTCGTCGCTCCGGCCGGAGAGGGGGCGTGCCGGGCGCCTGTGGCTGTTTCTGGTCTGGAAACGTTGCGCATTGTAAGACCTGCCCACGCCGCCAGCATGATTACCGCGTGTAAAAGAACGTAAAAGCCGCGCGGGCGGTCACACCGGCGGCCGTTTCCTTTAGAATCATTGTCTTTCCTATCAGCTAGCGCAGCATGGCAAACGACGATTCTCGACTCCACCGCGGCCTCAAGAGCCGGCACATCCAGCTGATCGCCCTCGGCGGCGCCATCGGCACCGGCCTGTTCCTGGGGGTGGCCGAAACCGTCCGGATCGCCGGCCCCGCCGTGCTGCTGGGCTATGCCGTCGCCGGCCTCATCGCCTTCCTGATCATGCGCCAGCTCAGCGAGATGATGGTCGACGAGCCCGTCGCCGGCTCCTTCGGCCACTTCGCCGACAAGTACTGCGGGCGCTTCGCCGGCTTCGTCTCGGGCTGGAACTACTGGGTGCTGTACGTCCTCGTCAGCATGGCGGAACTGTCCGCCGTCGGCATCTACGTGCAGTACTGGTTCCCGTCGGTGCCGACCTGGGTGTCGGCGCTGGGCTGCTTCGTGCTCGCCAACGGCATCAGCCTGATCAACGTGCGCGCCTTCGGCGAGAGCGAATTCTGGTTCTCGGTGATCAAGGTGGCCGCCATCGTCGCGATGATCGTCTACGGCATCTTCCTGCTGGCCAGCGGCGGCGCCGGTCCGCAGGCGGGCGTGGACAACCTGTGGCGCCACGGCGGCTTCTTCCCGCACGGATTCGAAGGGCTGGTGATGTCGATGGCGATCATCATGTTCTCGTTCGGCGGCCTGGAAGTGATCGGCATCACGGCGGCCGAGGCGGCCGACCCGGCCCGCTCGATCCCGCGCGCGACCAACCAGGCCCTGTGGCGCATCCTGGTGTTCTACGTCGGCGCGCTGGCCGTGCTGCTGTCGCTGTATCCGTGGAACCAGATCGTCCCGGGCGCCAGCCCCTTCGTACTGATCTTCAAGGCGCTCGACGCCGGCATCGTCGCCCACGTGCTGAACCTGGTCGTGCTGACGGCGGCGCTGTCGGTCTACAACAGCTGCGTGTACTCGAACAGCCGCATGCTGTACGGCCTGGCCGTGCAGGGCCACGCGCCGCGCGCGCTGCTGAAGGTGAACGAGCGCGGCGTGCCGCTGGCGTCGCTGGGCGTGTCGGCGCTGGCCACCGCCCTGTGCGTGGGCGTCAACTACGCGCTGCCGGGCAAGGCGCTGGGCCTCTTGATGGGCCTGGCCGTGGGCGGCATGCTGATCAACTGGGCCATGATCAGCTGGAGCCACCTGCGCTTTCGCGCCGCCAAGCGCGCCGCGGGCCAGGCCACCGCCTTCCCCAGCCCGGCCTACCCGCTGACCAACTGGCTGTGCCTGGCGTACCTGGCCGGCATCGTCGTCATCATGACCCGGTCGCCGGACCTGCTGCTGTCGGTATGGCTGATCCCGGCCTGGCTGCTGGTGCTGTGGATGGGCTACGTGCTGGCCGAGCGGCGCAGGGGACGCGCCCAGGCCACGGCGTGAACCGGCGCACCGGTCAGAAGTACTTGGACAGGTAGAACGCGCCCGAATCCGGATACAGCGTGGCGATCCGCTTGCCGCGCAGCGCGCCCTCGAGCCGGGCGATGCCGGCGGTGACGCAGCCGCTCGAACCGCCGGCCAGGATGCCTTCCTCGGCGGCCAGGCGGCGGCACCAGGCCAGCGCGTCGTCGTCGGCCACCTGCACCACGTCGTCGACGACGGCGGGATCGAAGCTGCGCGACGGCTGGCGCTTGCCCACGCCCTCGACGACGGTGGCGTAGGCGCCGCTCGCCGGTTCGTCGGTGACCAGTCCGCGGTAGGCCGAGTGCAGCGGCTCGACGCCGACCACCGCGATGTCGCGCCGGCGCTCCTTGAGGTAGCGGCCGATGCCGGAGATCGTGCCGCCCGAGCCGATGCCGCAGACGAACACGTCGATCTCGCCGGCCAGCTGCTCCCACAGTTCCGGGCCGGTGTCGCGGTAGTGCGCGTCGCGGTTGTGTTCCGAGCAGTACTGGTCCAGGTAGTGCGCCCCTTCGTCGCGCGCGATGCCTTCGGCCACCGCATGGTAGCCGCGCGCCGGGTCGCCGGCGCCGTCCGGCGCGCACAGGTGCACGTCGGCGCCGTAGGCGCGGATCCGCTTCACCTTTTCCGTGCTGGTGGTATCGGGGACCGTCACGTCGCAGCGCAGGCCGAGCACGGCGCTGGCCATCGCGAGCGCGGCGCCGGTGTTCCCGGACGAGCTCTCCACCACGCGCCGCGCACCTTCCGGCAGGCCGCGCAGCATGTGCCGCACCATGCGGTCCTTGACGCTGCCGCCGGGGTTCATGAATTCGAGCTTCGCCACCACGTGCGCGTGCGGGAACAGTCGCCCGAGCCGGACCACGGGGGTATTGCCGATCGCCTCCATCACGGAAGCCTTCACCTGGGAAGCCATGCGTCGCCTTTCGTTGGGTTTCTCACCAGAAAGACTAGCACAAGGATAGCGGGTTTGGCATGTGCGGCGAATCGTGCGCGCGCCCTTGGAGCGCCTGATAACACCGGCCGAAGTACCGCCAACGGATCAGCGGGCAGGCAAGCGACAAGAACGCCCGATGCATGTCTGCCCGCCGCTCATGTCGGATGCGCAATCTGCGGAAGGGATGCAGCCAACCCGAGGTTCGCTCGACGACCCAGCGCCAGCGGCCAAGCCTCTCGCGCGACTCCACGCCATCACGCGCAAACCGAACTGCGATGCCTCGACTGCGCAACCAGGCCCGATGGGCTTTCGAAGCGTATGCGCGATCAGCATGCAACTTGCCTGGACGTTTGCGAACTGAACGTGCCGGTCCTTTCACTGCCGGGATTGACGCTACCAAAAGGATGAGGAAACGCGCGTCGTGTCCCTGCGCGCCCGAAATCCGAGCGACTAGTGGAAGCCCACGCTCGTCCACCAGCAAATGGTGTTTGCTTCCGGGTTCGCCGCGGTCGGTTGGGTTGCGGCCCGCGTGCTCGCCTCCGGCGGGTGCCAGTACGCTTGCAGCGTCAACGCAAGCTCGATCCCACATGCTCTGGTCGTGCTCCCGGCGCCGTCGGAGAATCGCGTTTGTGGACGCGCTGCCAAACGCCGACACGCATCCGTTCGTGAAGGCGACGCCAGCATGTCATGCCACTGCCGCAGCGGAGTTCGCGCAGCAGGTCCTCCCAGGGTATTGCGGTCAGGAGGACAAACAGCATTCCCGTCATAGCCGCGCGATCATCAATGCGTGGCCGCCGCCCCTTTAGACGATCGATGGTGGATTGGGAGATGGCCTTCCATAAGCGACCACAGGTCTTCGGGCAGAAGTGCTCGGGCCATGGCATCAGTCTGTCTACGAACACGGACGCCATGTTAGTGCCCGGACTGAGGCCGCGTACGTCCGCTATCGACCCGAATCGGACGAAGCACGTATTACAAACCTCGACGATTTATCGCAATTCGATTTTCTTTAATGAGAATGAACCCAGTTTCTTATTACCCCAGCCTACAGCATTGTAGTCGCCCCGAATGATTGTGCCTTCCTGTTTTCCAGTCAAAAATAAATATCCGTCACATACATGGGTCCGGCCAAGTGTTAGCGTACCGCGTTCTAGTTTGTAAGCAAGCGGGCTATCCAGCGGGAAAAAGTCTTCGGCCCGATCGTCTTTTGTCTCAACGACGATACGCTTCCAGTCACTACCCATGCAGGACTGGGCAGGTTCATTCGAAAATCGGATCGTTGCCTCAACTTTGACCCGATTGTTCATGTCCATCACCCGTAGCTCCCAGAGAGAGTCGAGTTCCTGCCCGTGTACCAAGGCTGCAAGGAAAAACATCCACATGCTAGCAATATGTTTGCACGAGAAAGAGATTTTCATAGGGTGCATTAACCTCTTTGAGTGATCATTTGAATGTCGGCTCCTGGCCCAGGCTGTGTAAAAACGCGAGAAACATCGTCCAACAAAAAAATCGACCTCTCAGAACGGCCGCTGCGCGATTTTCTCAAGGTCGGGAAGGGTCACCCTACCCATGAAAATTTCAAGGTTTTGCGTTTTTACACAGCCTGGGCTGATTCCAGCCGCTCGACCCAGTCAGGCAGCATATCATATTGCCGAGCTAATAACTTTCGGACTGTTACGACAGGCAGCTGTGGACCAGAAGCGGACCTTCTGAATGCTATTGCAAGAACCAGCGTGGTTGGTCACAACGTGACGACTGAATCGCCACCACTATGCTAGATACTTCTGAGCCATAATTCTAGGCAAAAGGAGTCAACATGAGTGGGAAGCGGTACACGGAAGAATTCAAGATCGCGGCGGTCAAGCAAGTGACCGATCGTGGGC
>NZ_CAJYEB010000034.1 GCF_913773735.1 uncultured Massilia sp. | reverse complement strand
GGGTGGACGGCTCTGCCGTCCACGCGTCCAGCCAGCGGTCGCATGGACGCACGCGTGGTAGGGTGGACGGCTCTGCCGTCCACGCGTCCAGCCAGCGGTCGCATGGACGCACGCGTGGTAGGGTGGACGGCTCTGCCGTCCACGCGTCCAGCCAGCGTTCGCATGGACGCACGCGTGGTAGGGTGGACGGCTCTGCCGTCCACGCGTCCAGCCAGCGTTCGCATGGACGCACGCGTGATCTGAACGCGTGGACGGCGAAGCCGTCCACCCTACTTGCTAACGATATACCGAGCGTGTATTGTTCGCTGGAAATATTCTTGCCAATTTTTCCAGCATGTCCACGACGACCACTCTCGACTTCCTTCCCCTCGGCGCTGCCATCCTGTCCACCGACACCGGCCAGCGCACCCAGATCGTCATCACCAACCACGCAGCGTCCGCCCTGAAGGTGTTCTGGATCGACCGCGCCGGCGTCGAACAGCCGTATGGCGAGATCGCGCCGGGCGCCAGCTGGCGGACCGACACCGTGGGCGGCCACGCCTGGAAGGTCGTCGGCGCGGACGGGACGACCGGCTTCAAGTTCCTCGCGACGCTGCCTGGCGAGATCACCGTCGGCGCCGGCGGCGCGCCGTCCTTCTTCGACTTTTCGGAGCACGTCGGCGCCACCCCGCTGGGCGACTGGTCGACGGCCCAGGGCTATGGCCTGATCAACGTCGCCGCGTCGCTGGGCGTGGCCGACCTCGGCGCCACGCTGCCGATGAACGGCCAGAACAACAACCTGGCGCTGAACCTGATCAGCGCCTCGTCGGCCTGGGCCGCGGGCTATACCGGCAAGGGCGTGAAGGTGGCCGTGGTCGACATCGGCATCGCCGCGCATCCGGAGATCGACGGCAACCTGGCCGGCGGCGTCGACCTGCTCGACAACGACGCCGATCCGCGCCCCACGCCCGGCACCTACCAGTACCACGCGCTGGGCGTGGCGTCGATCATCGCTGCCAGCCATGCCGCCCACGGCGGCCGCGACACCATGGGCGTGGCGCCGGACGCCAGCCTGCTGAGCGTGCGCATCGGCGACGGCAACAACAGCAGCGACAAGGTGGCGCTGGGCATCCGCTGGGCCGTCGACAACGGCGCCAGGGTGATCAGCCTGCCGCTGGGCAGCGGCAGCACCGCCATCGACGGCCAGATCGACGACGCCATCCACTACGCCTACCAGCACGACGTGGTGGTCGTCATCGCCGGCGGCAACAACAGCCACTACGGCGCCACCGGCCCGGCGCTCAGCGCGCAATCGGGCGAGGCCATCGCCGTCGGCAACCTGAACGCGCTGGCGGGCAGCCCCTACGCCTCCTCGAACCAGCCCGGCCAGGCGCCCTTTCCCTGGGTGATGGCCGGTTCGAGCGGCTACGTCCCGACGGGAGACGGCGCCTACGCGTTCTACGACGACGGCGGCACCTCGTTCGCCGGCCCCTACGTCGCCGGCCTGGCCGCGCTGCTGTTCCAGCAATCGCCGCACGCCAGCGCCAGGGACGTCATCGCCAGCATCGTGCGCGGCGCCGCGCTCGGCCCCGGCGCCGCCAACGACGCGCCGCACCAGGTGCTGGCCGGCGGCGACGGCGCCGACTGGCTCGGGATGGCCGCCGGCATCGCTGCGATCGACGGCAAGGCCGGCATCGACACCGTGCAGTTCGGCGGTAAGCGCGCCGACTACACGATCGCGCACGCCGCCGACGGCTTCCACGTCGGCGGCAAGGACGGCGCCGTCGTGCTGTCCCACGTCGAGCGCCTGGCGTTCGACGACGCCACCGTCGCCATCGACATCGACGGCAATGCCGGCATGGTCTACCGGCTCTACCAGGCCGCGTTCGGCCGCACGCCCGACAGTGCCGGCCTCGGTTTCTGGATCCAGGCCAGGGACGCCGGCCAGTCGCTGGAGGCCATCGCCAGCCAGTTCATGCGCTCGGACGAAGCGGCCAGGCTGTACGGCGCGCAGGCGGGCAACGCCGACCTGATCCAGGCCGTGTACCGGAACGTGCTGCACCGCGCGCCCGACCAGGCCGGCTACGACTACTGGCTGGCGGCGCTCGACCACGGCGACGTCCCCGTCGCCCAGCTGCTGACCTCGTTCAGCGAGAGCGCGGAAAACCAGCAGGCCGTCGCCCAGATCGTCGGCAACGGCTTCGCCTTCACGCCCTACCACTGAGCCCCCCACCCGCGCGGCGCCCCGCCCGGAGCGCCGCGCCCCGCCGCATGCGGATATGGCACCATATCTTCCAGACAGCCTCCTGACGTAGTAAATTTACTTGCGAAATACCTTATTGCGTAGTAAATTTACATTATTCCTCACCTCCCGATTCCGACACCATGGCTCTTTCCGACTTCGACCTCGTTTTCTTCGGCGGCAGCGGCGACCTTGCGATGCGCAAGCTGCTGCCTGCGATGGTCGCGCGCGACGTCGCCGGCGACCTGCCGGCGAGCGCGCGCATCATCTGCGTGGGCCTCGACCCGATGTCGCAGGAAGCCTTCCTGCAGATGATCGAGACGAATGCGAAGCCGAACATCAAGGAAGCGGTGGACGCCAGGGCATGGCAGCAATTCCTGGACCGCGTCACCTACGTGGCCGTGAACGCCAGCGACGTCGCCAGCTACGCCCCGCTGGTCGAGGCGCTGCGCAAGGACGCCTCGCTGACGCGCGTGTACTACCTGGCCACCCCGCCCTCGCTGTTCGCGCGCATCTGCGACAACCTGGCCGCCGTGGGCCTGGCCACGCCGAACTCGCGCGTGGTGCTGGAAAAGCCGCTGGGCCGCGACCTGGCGTCGGCCAGGCAGATCAACCTCGACGTCGGCAAGGTGTTCGCCGAGTCGCAGATCTACCGGATCGACCACTACCTGGGCAAGGAGACCGTGCAGAACCTGCTGGCCCTGCGCTTCGGTAACATCCTGTTCGAGCCGCTGTGGCGCCGCGAATGGATCTCGGACGTGCAGATCACCATCGCCGAGAAGATCGGCGTGGGCAACCGCCTGGGCTACTACGACAATTCCGGCGCGCTGCGCGACATGCTGCAGAACCACCTGCTGCAACTGCTGTGCATCGTGGCGATGGAACCGCCGACGTCGATCGCGCCGGACGCCGTGCGCGACGCCAAGCTGCAGGTGCTGCGCTCGCTCAAGCGCTTCACCCCGACCACGCTGGCGCAGAACATCGTGCGCGGCCAGTACCGCTCCGGCTACGTCGACGGCCAGCCGGTGCCGGGCTACCGCGACGAGCCGAACGCGCCCCGGCACTCGAAGACCGAGACCTTCGTGGCGATGAAGGCCGAGATCGACACCTGGCGCTGGGCCGGCGTGCCGTTCTACCTGCGCACCGGCAAGCGCATGGCCGACCGCCTGGCCGAGATCGTCGTGCGCTTCAAGCAGATCCCGCACTCGATCTTCAACCAGCCGACGTCCAGCTTCCAGCCCAACAGCCTGGTGATCCGCCTGCAGCCGGACGAGGGCCTGTCGATGAACCTGATGGCCAAGACACCGGGCGACTCGATGCGCCTGAAGCAGGCCGAGCTCGAACTCGACTTCCGCGAACAGTTCACCTCCCCGCGCATGGAAGCCTACGAGCGCCTGCTGCTCGACGTGCTGCGCGGCCAGCTGACGCTGTTCATGCGCGGCGACGAGCTGGAAGCGGCCTGGGAATGGGTCGAGCCGATCCTCGAACATTGGGAACAGGACGACTCGGCGCCGGCGCCCTACACCTCGGGCACCTGGGGCCCGGCGGCATCGTCCGCGCTGATCGGCCGCGACGGCCTGCAGTGGCGCGAAGAAGCATTGCCTGAAGACTGAAGGACGCGATCTTGCTGCTCGATTCGATCCGCACCCAGCTCGACTCCCTGTCGAAGTCCGAACGCAAGGTGGCGCTGGCGGTGCTGGCCGCGCCCGGCGCCACGGTCAGCCAGAACATCACGGCGCTGGCGCGCAGCGCGCAGGTGTCGGAACCGACCGTCGTGCGCTTCTGCCGCACGATCGGCTACGACGGCTGGCACGAGTTCAAGCTCAAGCTGGCCCAAGGGCTGGCGCTGGCGCTGCCCGGCGCCAGCGAACAGCCGACCCAGGACGACCTGGCGTCGGACCTCGTCAACAAGATCTGCAGCCGCTCGATCAACACCCTGCTCGACCTGCGCAACAACCTCAAGCCCGAGCTGATCCAGAAGGCGCTCGACATCCTGTCGCGCGCCAACAAGATCGAGTTCTACGGCCAGGGCACGTCCGGCTTCGTGGCCGCCGACGCCCAGCACAAGTTCTTCCGCTCGGGCGTGCCCACGGTCGCCTACACCGACCCGGCGATCCATTCGATCGCCGCGGCGCTGCTGCGCGAGGGCGACGCCCTGGTGGCGATCTCACAGCGCGGCAACAATCCGTCGCTGGTGCGCTCGGCCAAGCTGGCGCGGCGTGGCGGCGCCGAGGTGATCGTGCTGGCGCCGTCGGGCACGCAGCTGGCCGACATGGCCAGCCTCCTGATCCCGATCGACCTGGTGTTCGCGACCGATCCGTACACGCCGATCTCGGCGCGCCTGGCCTACCTGGTCGTGATCGACGTGCTGGCCGTCGGCCTGGCGCTGCAGCGCGGCCCCGAATTCCGCAAGAAGATGCAGAACGCGCAGAAGGCGCTGCAGGAATTCGACATGCAGTTCGATTCCTTCATCGGCTGAGCCCCGTCGCCCCGGCGCAGGAGGCTGTCGCAAAAGGCGCCTGGCCGTGCACTCACCGACCTGCACGTCGTCCCGGCGCAGGCCGGGACCCAATGCGCATGCAATGCGACAACGCATGCATGATTGGGCCCCGGCCTGCGCCGGGGCGACGGTTTCGAGGCAACCTACGCGACGCCCGCCGCCTGCGCCGAGGCCGCCGTATCCGCCTTGCGCCGCCGCGCCAGCAGCACCATCAACGCCGCCACCCCGCACGCGCCGGCCGCCACGTACACCGCCGGGCTGTAGGTGAAGCTCACGGTGCGGATGTAGCCGGCGCCATAGGCCGCCACGGCCGCGCCGAGCTGGTGGCCGGCGAACACCCAGCCGAACACCATCGGCGCGCGTTCCTTGCCGTAGTTCTGGGCGGCCAGGCGCACGGTCGGCGGCACCGTCGCGATCCAGTCCAGGCCGTAGAAGATGGCGAACAGCGACAGGCCCGTGAGCGTGAAGTCGGCCGACGGCAGCCACGCCAGCGACAGCCCGCGCAGCGCGTAGTACCAGCACAGCAGGTAGCGGCTGTCGTAGCGGTCGGACAGCCAGCCGGACAGGATGGTGCCGACCAGGTCGAAGGCGCCCATCATCGCCAGCACCGAGGCCGCCGGGATCGCGCCCAGGCCGGCGTCGCCGCACAGCGAGATGAAGTGGCTCTGGATCAGGCCATTGGTGCTCAGGCCGCAGATGAAGAAGCTGCCGAACAGGACCCAGAACACGCGGTCGCCGCGCACCGCGGCCAGCGTGCGGAACGGCGTCATGACCGACACCGGCAGGCGCGGCGGCACGACCGGCGGCGCCGCCGCCTCCCCGCCGAAAGGATGCAGGCCGAGTTCCTGCGGATGGTCGCGCACCAGCAGGAAGGCGGCGACGCCGACCAGCACGCAGCTCGCCATCACCGGCAGCAGCGCCATGCGCCAGCCGCCGTGCTCGATCAGCCAGGTGCCGAACGGCAGGAAGACCAGCTGGCCGGTGGCGGAACTGGCCGTCAGCAGGCCCATCACGAGACCGCGGCGCCGCTCGAACCAGCGGTTCGACACGACGGCGTTCAATACCAGCGCCGTCATGCCCGAGCCGACGCCCAGCACGACGCCGAGCAGCAGCACCAGCTGCCAGAACGCGGTCACCTGGCGCACGCAGGCCAGGCCGGCGGCGATCAGGCCGAGCGCCGCGACCATCACGTTGCGCAGGCCGAAGCGCTGCATCAGGATCGCCGAGAACGGTCCCATCAGGCCGAACAGGGCGAAGCGCAGCGCCAGCGCCGTCGAGATCTGGTCGACGCTCCAGCCGAACTCGCGGCTGAGCGGCTGCAGCAAGGCGCCGGGCAGGCCCAGCGCGGCGGACGAGGACAGCGCCGTCAGGAAGGTGACGGCGGCGACGATCCAGCCGTAGTGCACGCCGCGGCGGGCCAGCGCGTCCGCCAGGCGCTGCGACAGGGGCGCGCGGTTCATGCCTGCGTGGTTCATGCCTGCGCGGCTCATGCCTTGTCTCCCAGCAGGCTGGCGGCGGCCGCGGCGAGGATGCGCCGGGCATAGTCTTCGTCCTCGACGGCGCGCGCCAGCAGCAGCGCGCCGACCATGGTGGAAAACGTGGCGAGCGCGGCGTCGGGCGCGGCGTCCGGCATGGCGTCTTCGAGGATGGCGGCATAGGTCTTGATGCCTGCCTCGAAGCGGCGCGGCAGTTCGGGGCCGTGGCGCGCCGCATCGGCGGCCAGCGCGGCGAACGCGCAACCCGTGCCGACGTTCGCGCGGTGCCCCGGCGCGAGGTAGCGCTCGACCAGGGCGGCATACGCATCCTTGCCCTCGGCATTGGCCGCATCGGCCGCACGGCGCCAGCCGTCGGCGCCCTTCTCCAGCGCGCGCTCGCAGGCCTCGAGGGCCAGCGCGTCCTTCGAGGCGAACTGCTTGTAGAAGCCGCCGTGGGTCAGGCCGACCGACCCCATCAACTCGTTCAGGCCCACGCCGTCGAACCCGCGTTCGCGGAACAATTTTCCTGCCGCTTCGACGACGGCGCGCCGGTTGTCTTCTGCCTGCTCGCGACTGACGCGCATGGTGTTCCCCCTTCGTTTTTCAGTTAGATGGCAATGATAATCTAAATGTTAAAATAGATGTTAACCGCCATCTAATTCGACGATATTCTCGTTGACATCAGGGATTCATCTGACTAGAGTCAGGTAATGGACGATGACCACATTTCGCAGGTACGCCGCTTCAACCGCACGGTAACGCAGCGCATCGGTGTACTCGACGGCAATTACCTGGACAGCGGCCGCCCGCTGGGCGAGGCGCGGCTGTTGTTCGAGATCGGCCGCGACGGTGCCGCAGTGCGCGACTTGCGCGCCCGGCTCGGGCTGGATTCGGGTTATCTCAGCCGCATGCTGCGCGAACTGGAAAGCGCCGGCCTCGTCAGCTCGCAGCGCGACGCCATCGATGCGCGGGTACGGCGCGTGGCCCTGACGGCCGCTGGCATGCAAGAGTGGGACCGGCTCGACCGGCGTTCCGGGGAACTGGCCGCCGCGCTGCTGGCGCCGTTGGGCGCCACCCAGCGCCGGCGCCTGCTGGCCGCGATGGGCGAGGTCGAGCGATTGTTGCGGGCCGCGGCCGTCACCGTCGAACTCGCCGATCCCGCCGGGCCGGACGCCGCCGCCTGCATCCGGGCCTACTTCGAGGAACTGCAGGCGCGCCTGGACGATGGCTTCGATCCCGCGCGCAGCGTCCCGGCCGATCCGCACGAACTGGTGCCGCCCTCGGGCTGGTTCTTCCTCGCGCGCCTGGACGGCGCCGCGCTGGGCTGCGGCGCGCTCAAGACACTGGACGACGACCACGGCGAGATCAAGCGCATGTGGGTGGCGCCGGCCGCGCGCGGCCTGGGCATCGCCCGGCGCCTGCTGGACGCGCTCGAGGCCCAGGCCGCGGCCGCCGGCCTGGACGTATTGCGCCTGGACACGAACAAGCACCTGGTCGAGGCGCGCGCCCTCTACCTGCGCGGCGGCTACGTCGAGATCCCCCCTTACAACGCCAATCCCTACGCCCACCACTGGTTCGAGAAGCGCGGCCTGCGGGCGCGCTGAACCATCGCGTCAGGCGCCGCCGCGCAGCGGCCGGAAGAAGGCGCGGATGTCCTCGGCCAGCAGCGCCGGCTGTTCCAGCGCGGCGAAGTGGCCGCCGGCCGGCATCGCCGTCCAGCGCCGCACGTCGAAACCGCGCTCGACCCAGCTGCGCGGCGGCATCACGATCTCGGCGGGGAAATGCGCCACGCCCAGCGGCGGCCGGATCTTTTGCTGCAACGTCATCGGCCGCGCGCGTTCCTCGGCATACATGCGCATCGACGGGCCGATCGTCTGCGTGAACCAGTACAGGCTGACGTTGGCCAGCAGCGTGTCGATGCCGATGGTGTCGTCGAACTTCTCGGACCAGGCGTGGAACTTCTCCCCGATCCAGGCGGCCAGGCCCGCCGGCGAATCGTTCAGGCCGATGGCCGCCGTGTACGGCCGGGTAGCGTGCATGTGGGCGTAGGCGCCCTCCTCGTCGGCCCATGCCTTGCGGCGCTCCAGGTAGGCCCGTTCCTCGGGCGTGGTCGGCGCGCCCTCGGGCGGGCGGTAGGCGCCGGGGATGAAGTTCAGGTGCATGCCGACGACCCGTTCCGGGAAACGCTGGCCGAGCCAGGCGCTGACGCCGGCGCCGAGGTCGCCGCCCTGGACGCCGAAGCGCGCGTAGCCCAGTTGCGCCATCAGGCCGGCCCACAGGTAGGCCGTCGCATACGTGCCGAGCCCCGCGACCGGCGGCGCCGGCGAAAAGCCGTAGCCCGGCAGCGAGGGCACGACCACGTGGAAACTGTCGGCGGGATCGGCGCCGTGCGCGCCGGGGTCGGCCAGCAGCGGCACGATCCGCTCCATCTCTAGGAAGGAGCCGGGCCAGCCGTGCGTCAGCACCAGCGGCAGCGGGTCCGGCCCGTTGCCGGGCTGGTGCACGAAGTGGATCGGCTGGCCGTCGACGTCAGCGACGTATTGCGGCAATTCGTTCAGGCGCGATTCGTGGGCGCGCCAGTCGAATTCGGACGACCAATAGTCGAGCAGGTCGCGCAGGAAGCCGGGGTCGATGCCTTCGCGCCAGCCCTGGTCCGCGATACCGTCCGGGATGCGCAGGCGCAGCAGGCGTTCGTCCAGGTCGACCAGGGCGGCGTCGGGAATGGCGATGCGGAACGGGGCGATGCTCATCGTGGTCCTCGCGGCGGGATCGGCAGGTCATTGTAGACCGGCGCGCGCGCGTGCCTGCGCACGGCTGTCGTGCGCGCCGTGCGGGCGCATCCCGTGGATCGGGCCGTGGACGCCCAGCACCAAACCGCGCGCTGCCTTAAAATACGCCGCTTCGACATCGACAGCTTCCGTCTCCGCCATGCACATCAATCCCGAACGCAGCACCCGCCCCGACTACGACCTGCTGGTACGCCAGGTCGCCAGCGTCCTCGAGGGCGAGCGCGACCTGACCGCGAACGCCGCGCAATTCTCGGCGCTGGTCTACGACACCATCGCCGACCTGAACTGGGCCGGCTTCTACCTGACCGTGCCGGGCAAAAAGGAAGGCACGCAAGACCTGCTGGTCGGCCCGTTCCAGGGCAAGCCGGCCTGCGCGCGCATCCCGTTCGGGCGCGGCGTGTGCGGCACCACCGCCGTCGAGCGCAAGACCATCGTCGTGGCGGACGTGCACGCGTTCCCGGGCCACATCGCCTGCGATTCGGCCTCGGCCTCGGAAATCGTGATCCCGCTGCTCAAGGGCGACAGGCTGGTCGGCGTGTTCGACATCGACAGCCCGCTCCCGGACCGCTTCTCGGACGAGGACAAGGCCGGGCTGGAAGCGATGGTGGCGGCGTTCCTGGACGCGACCGACTGCTGATCGTCGCACGGCCCGTGCGCGCGGCGTGCGCGCCGGGCCGGGCCCCGCGCCGGTCATGCCCCGGTCCGAAGCGGGTACAATAGCGCCTTGATTTCCACCCATCCCCTTCCCTGCACCATGAACCAACTCGAACAGCTCAAGCAATTCACCACCGTGGTGGCCGACACCGGCGACTTCCAGTCGATCAAGGCCTACGCGCCGCAGGATGCGACCACCAACCCGTCGCTGATCCTGAAGGCCGTCCAGAAGCCGGAATACCGTCCGCTGCTGGAAAAGGCGATCGCCGACAACGCCGGCGCCTCGACCGAGGAAGTCATCGACCGCCTCCTGATCGCGTTCGGCGTCGAGATCCTGAAGTTCGTGCCGGGCCGCGTCTCGACCGAGATCGATGCCGCCCTGTCGTTCGACACCGAGGCCACGGTCGCCAAGGGCCGCGAGCTGATCGCCCTGTACGAAGCCGCCGGCGTGCCGCGCGAGCGCGTCCTGATCAAGATCGCCTCGACCTGGGAAGGCATCCGCGCCGCCGAGATCCTGGAACAGGATGGCATCCGCTGCAACCTGACCCTGCTGTTCTCGCTGTGCCAGGCGATCGCCTGCGCCGAGGCCGGCGTGCAGCTGATCTCGCCGTTCGTCGGCCGCATCTACGACTGGTACAAGAAGTCCACCGGTACCGAGTACACGGGTGCGGACGACCCGGGCGTGCAGTCGGTCAAGCGCATCTACCAGTACTACCGCACCTTCGGCTACAAGACCGAAGTCATGGGCGCGAGCTTCCGCAACACCTCGCAGATCCTGGAACTGGCCGGCTGCGACCTGCTCACCATCTCGCCGGACCTGCTGCAGAAGCTGGCCGACGCCGACGGCGCCGTCGAGCGCAAGCTGGTGGCCGACGCCGCTGCCGACATCCAGAAGATCGCCATGGACGAGAAGACCTTCCGCTTCATGCTGAACGAGGACGCGATGGCGACCGAGAAGCTGGCCGAAGGCATCCGCGCGTTCTGCGCCGATTCGGCCAAGCTGCGCAAGATGATCGACGAGATGCGCTGATCGCCCGGCCGGGCCGCGATCGCCCCACCGGCCCATCGCCCCCGCCGCGCGCGGGGGCTTTTTTTTGTCAGCGCGCTGGCGATGGCGCGCTCCGGAACGGGCCCCCGGCATCCGGAAACGCGATGCCGGCCAGTTCCCCGGACACGGCCCACAGGCGCGCGGCGGCGACGCTGTCGAGGGCCTGCGCGGGGATGCGGGCCGGCGCCGGCGCGCCGCGCAGTTCGCCGAGGCCGGCGGGTCCGTAGTATTCCCCGCCGGCGGCCTGGCGCGCCGTGGCGGCGAACAGGGCGGGCAGCGCCCCCTGCGGCGCCGGCTGGAACAGGAACCACAGGTGGGTGCGCAGGCGCCCGGCCAGGCTGTCCCGTCCGGCGCCGTTGTGCAGCAGGTCGGTCCGCGCCACGCCCGGATGGGCGGCCAGGCTGGCGACGCCCCAGCCCTGCGCAACGCTGCGGCGCTGCAGTTCCAGGGCGAACATCAGGCAAGCCAGCTTGGACTGCGCGTACGCCACCATCGGCCGATAGCGCTGCTGCGCCTGCAGGTCGTCGAACGCGATGGCGCCGCTGCGGCTGGCGACGCTCGACAGCGTGACCACGCGCGCGTCCTGGCGCGCGCGCAGCAGCGGCAGCAGGTGCGCCGTCAGCGCGACATGGCCGAGATAATTGGTGGCGAACTGCAGTTCGAAGCCGTCGGCGCTCAGCCGCCGTTGCGGCGGCGTCATCACTGCCGCATTGTTGACGAGCAGGTCGATGCCCTCATGCCGGGCGCGCAGGCGCCGTGCGCAGGCGTCGACCGAATCCAGGCTCGCCAGGTCGAGTGCCTCGAACCGTACCCGCGCGCCCTCGACCTGGCGGCGCACCGCCTCCACGGCGGCCTGCCCCTTGCCCGCATTGCGGCCGGCAATGATCACGTCGGCGCTGGCGGCGGCCAGCGCCAGCGCGATTTCCCGCCCGATCCCTCCCGTGCCGGTCACGACCGCCGTGCGGCCGCGCTGCGCCGGTATATCGGCAACGTTCCAAGCTGTCATACTAACCCCCTCTCACCACAATTAAATGCACCGAGTGCATAATTTATTGCACTCGGTGCAGATTTGCAAGAGGTTCGATGTGACTGCACTTCCCGACCATGACCCGGACGCCGGCGGCGCGCGCGCGCGCAAGCGCAACGCCACCCGCGCACGCATTGCCGAGACCGGCCTGCAACTGTTCCTGCGCGACGGCTACGAAGCGACCACGCTCGACGACATCGCCGCGGCGGCCGGCATTTCGCGGCGCAGCTTCTTTTCGTATTTCAAGTCGAAGGACGATCTGGTACTGGCCTGGCAGGCGGCCGCGTGGCAGGAAGTGTGCGCGGCGCTGCGCACGGTGTCGCCGGACACGGCGCCGCTGGACGCGGTGCGCCGGACCCTGGTCGCGCATGCCGCGCAATACCAGCACGAAGAGATGGAGGCGCTGGACGGCGTCATGCGCGCCAGCGAAACGCTGACGATCCGCAAGCAGGCCGCCTATGCGACGCAGGAAGCGATGTTGTTCGACGTGTTGTGCGAGGTGTGGCGCCAGCCGGAAAAACGCGCCGCGCTGCGCATCGTCGCGATGGTGGCGATGGGCGCCATGCGCCTGGCGATCGAGGACTGGCGGCGCCGGCCGGAAGCCGGCTCTGCCGCGCAGGCGCTCGAGCGGACGTTCGACCTGATCCGGGCCGAGATCTGACGCTCCGGCCGGTCAGCCGGGCAACCGCGCGCGCAGGCCGTTCAGGTAGGGGTCGATCACGCACTCCCCCTGCCGGATCAGGTCGAACGCGGCCTGGTCGAACATCCAGCTGTGGATCAGGCCGTCGATCAGGATCCACATCGACAGCGCCGTCACGTGCACGTCGATGGCCGGGTCGATCAGGCCCTTCTCGGCCGCCAGCCGGATGCGGCGCTCGGCGCGGCTCATCCAGTTGTTGATGTTGTGCTGGCGGCGCTGGCGCACCGGGTCCATCTCGTCGACGAATTCCACCTTCAGCGTCGCGATCTCGAACACGCGGCGCGCGCCCGGGTCTTCCACGGTGCGGCGCAGCACCGCCAGCAGGTAGTTGCGCAGGTCGTCCAGCGGATCGGCCGATTCCGACCGGTCCAGCATCTGCAGTTCCCCCTCCAGCGGCAGCGTGGCGCGCTCCATCATCGCGTTGAACAGCGCGCCTTTGTCGTCGAAATGCCAGTAAATGGCGCCACGCGTCACGCCGGCCTCGGTTGCGATATGCTGTAGCGTTGTGCGCGATACGCCCTGTTCGACGAACAATTTTTCTGCTGCATCCAGGATGCTGTCACGCGTGGCAGCCGCCTCTTCTTTTGTTCTGCGGGCCATCAGCCGGGATTCTCCATTTGTAGGGGCGGAAACATTTAAACATACACTCGTGATAGTATAGCCGGGTTTCTCCAAAATCAGTGATAAAACCGCGTGCCGTGCCAGAGAAGTGCTGCAGGACGGTTTTATCCTTTTTCTAATAAAAAGGAAGCATTCGATGCGCTCTGCCCACTCCCCTTCCCTGTTGCCCATGCGCATGTCCAGGATCGCCGCGAGTACCCTGATCGCCGTGGCCGCGCTGTCGGCCTGCGGTTCCAAGGACGACGCCAAGGCCGGCCCCGGCGCCGCCGCCGGCGCCAAGATGCCGGCGCCGCAAGTCGGCGTCATCACCGCGAAGTTCCAGCCGGTCGCGCTGGAAACCGAACTGCCGGCCCGTGCCCAGGCCATCCGTACCGCCCAGGTGCGCGCCCGCGTCAACGGCGTCGTCCTGAAGCGCCTGTTCACCGAAGGCAGCGTGGTCAAGCAGGGCCAGTCGCTGTTCCAGATCGATCCGGCCCCGTACCAGGCCCAGGTCAACGCCGCGCGGGCGGCCGTGGGCAGCGCCGAAGCCACCTTCACCTCGACGTCCGCGATCGTCGAGCGCTACAAGCCGCTGGTCGCGGCGAACGCCGTCAGCAAGCAGGAATACACCAACGCCGTCGCCGCCGCCAAGCAGGCCGAGGCCGAAGTCAATTCCGCCAAGGCCCAGCTGAAGATCGCCCAGATCAACCTCGATTATTCGAACGTCTACGCCCCGATCACGGGCCGCATCGGCCGCGCGCTGGTCACCGAGGGCGCGCTCGTCTCCGCCACCGAGGCGACCCAGCTGGCGCTGATCCAGCAGACCGATGCGATGTACCTGAACATCACCCAGTCGGCCCTCGAACTGCAGAACCTGCGCAAGAAGGCCGGCGGCAAGGGCATCGACGCGGCGCTGCCCGTCACCGTGGTGCTGGACGACGGCACCGTGCTGCCGCGCAAGGGCAAGCTGCTGTTCTCCGACGTGACCGTCGACGAGACCAGCGGCCAGGTCACGCTGCGCGCCGAGATCGCCAACCCGGACAACGCCCTGCTGCCGGGCCAGTACGTGCGCGTGCGCCTGTCCCAGGCCGAGCTGCCGTCGGGCATCCTGGTGCCGCAGCAGGCCGTCACCCGCGGCGGCGCCCAGGGCGATACCGTGATGGTGATCGGCGCCGACAACAAGCCGGCCCAGCGCACCGTCAAGATCGCCTCGCAGAACGGCGAGAACTGGGTCGTCGTCGACGGCCTGAAGGAAGGCGAGAAGGTCATGGTGGACGGCTTCCAGAAGCTGCAGATGCTGCCGCCGGGCACGCCGGTGCAGCCGGTCGCCTGGACGCCGGCCGCAGCGCCCGCAGCGCCCGCCGCCGCCGGCGCGCCGGCCGGCCAGCCGAATGCGGCCGGTGCCCAGGCCACGGCCGCCGCGGCGGGCAGCCGCACCCCGGCCAGCGGTTCGCCGGCCGCGGGCGCGAACACGCCGGCCAACGGCAACCGGTAAGACTCGACAGGAACAGGACTACCACATGGCACGTTTTTTCATTGACCGCCCCATCTTTGCCTGGGTGATCGCGCTGTTCATCATGGTGCTTGGCGGCGTCGCCATCAAGCAGCTGCCGATCGCGCAGTACCCGACCGTGGCGCCGCCATCGATCGTCGTCAGCGTCACCTATCCGGGTGCGTCGGCGCAGACGCTGGAGGATTCCGTCATCTCGATCATCGAACGCGAGATGAACGGTGCCCAGGGCATGATCTACATGGAATCGACCAGCCAGGCCAACGGCACCGGCTCGATCACCATCTCGTTCGAGACCGGCACCGACCCGGACCTGGCCCAGGTCGACGTCCAGAACCGCCTGTCGCGCGCCACCCCGCGCCTGCCGCCGGCCGTGACCCAGCAAGGCGTGCGCGTCGACAAGGCGCGCTCGAACTTCCTGCTGTTCACCATCCTGTCGTCGGACGACCCGAATACCGACAACATCGCGCTGGGCGACTACGCGTCGCGCAACGTGCTGCCCGAGATCCAGCGGATCAAGGGCGTGGGCCAGGCCCAGCTGTTCGGTACCGAACGCGCGATGCGCATCTGGATCGATCCGGCCAAGCTGGTCGGCTTCAACATGTCGCCGGCCGACGTGACCACCGCCATCAGCCAGCAGAACGCCCAGGTGGCGTCGGGCACCATCGGCGACCTGCCGCTGGCCAGGGGCCAGCAGATCAGCGCCACCGTGATCGTGACCGGCCAGCTGTCGAGCGTCGAGCAGTTCGGCAACATCGTGCTGCGCGCCAATCCGGACGGTTCCACCGTGCGCCTGAAGGACGTCGCCCGCATCGAGATCGGCGGCCAGGCCTATTCCACCACGGCGCGCCTGAACGGCAAGCCGTCGGCCGGCATCGGCGTGCAGCTGTCGCCGTCCGGTAACGCGCTCGAGACCGCGAACCTGATCAAGGCGCGCATGAAGGAGCTGCAGAAGTACTTCCCGAAAGGCATGAAGTACTCGATTCCCTACGACTCGACCACCTTCATCCAGATCTCGATCGAACAGGTGGTGCACACCCTGATCGAGGCGATCGTGCTGGTGTTCATCGTGATGTTCATCTTCCTGCAGAACTTCCGCTACACCATCATCCCGACCATCGTGGTGCCGGTGGCGCTGCTGGGTTCGTTCGCCTGCCTGCTGGCGATGGGCTTCTCGATCAACGTGCTGACCATGTTCGGCATGGTGCTGGTGATCGGTATCGTGGTCGACGACGCCATCGTGGTGGTGGAGAACGTCGAGCGCATCATGTCCGAGGAAGGCCTGCCGCCGCTGCAGGCCACGCGCAAGGCCATGGGCCAGATCTCGGGCGCGATCATCGGCGTGACCGTGGTGCTGATGGCCGTGTTCGTGCCGCTGGCGTTCTTCGCCGGCGCCGTCGGCAACATCTACCGCCAGTTCTCGGCCGTGATGGTGACCTCGATCGGCTTCTCGGCCTTCCTGGCGCTGTCGCTGACGCCGGCGCTGTGCGCGCACATGCTGAAACCCGTCGAGGCGGGCCACCATATGGACAAGAAGGGCTTCTTCGGCTGGTTCAACCGCAACTTCAGCAAGGGCGCCAAGCGCTACGAGGGCTTCGTCGCCAAGCTGCTGAAGCGCGCGGGCCGCTGGATGGTCGTGTTCCTGGTGCTGGTCGCCGTGGTCGGCTGGATGTTCACGCGCCTGCCGAACTCGTTCCTGCCGAACGAGGACCAGGGCTACGTGATCGCCAACATCCAGCTGCCGCCGGGCGCCACCGCAGAGCGCACCGGCACCGTGCTGCGCGCCATGGAAGACTACGTGCTCAAGCAGCCGGAAGTCGCCAACATGGTCGCCGTGACCGGCTTCTCGTTCTCCGGCCAGGGCCAGAACATGGGCCTCGCCTTCATCCCGCTGAAACCGTGGGACGAGCGCAAGGGCAAGGGCCACACGGCGCAGGACTTCGCCGGCCGCGTGACGATGCACATGGGCGCGCTGCGCGATTCGTTCATCTTCGTGGTGAGCCCGCCGCCGATCCCGGAACTGGGCACCGGCACCGGCTTCTCGTTCCGCCTGCAGGACCGCGGCGGCAACGGCCACGCGGCGCTGGTGGCCGCGCGCAACCAGCTGCTGGGCATGGCGATGCAGAGCAAGGTGCTGACCGGCATGCGTCCGGAAGGCCTGGAAGACGCGCCGCAGCTCAAGCTGAACATCGACCGCGACAAGGCGCAGGCCCTGGGCGTGACGTTCGCCGCGATCAACAACGCGCTGTCGACCTCGCTCGGCTCCTCGTACGTGAACGACTTCCCCAACGCCGGCCGCCTGCAGCGCGTGATCGTGCAGGCCGATGCGCCGCAGCGCATGCAGCCGGACGACCTGCTGCGCATCAACGCCCTGAACACCCAGGGCAAGCCGGTGCCGCTGTCCTCGTTCGCCAGCACCGAATGGGTCACCGGCCCGATGCAGACGATCCGCTACAACGGCTATCCGTCGATGAAGCTGACCGGCGAACCGGCCCCGGGCTATTCGACCGGCCAGGCGCTGGACGAGATGCAGCGCCTGGCGGCCCAGCTGCCGGCGGGCTTCGCCTACGAGTGGACCGGCCAGTCGCGCGAGGAAATCCTGTCCGGCTCGACCGTGTTCATCCTGATCGGCTTCGCCCTGCTGGCCGTGTTCCTGGCCCTGGCCGCGCTGTATGAAAGCTGGTCGATCCCGGTGGCCGTGCTGCTGGTCGTGCCGCTGGGCGTGCTCGGTTCGCTGCTGGCGGCCTCGATGCGCGGCCTGTCCAACGACGTCTACTTCAAGGTCGGCCTGATCACCATCATCGGCCTGGCCGCGAAGAACGCGATCCTGATCGTGGAATTCGCCAAGGACCTGCAGGCCGAGGGCAAGTCGCCGTTCGAGGCGGCGCTGGAAGCGGCGCACCTGCGCTTCCGCCCGATCATCATGACCTCGCTGGCGTTCATCCTGGGCGTGCTGCCGCTGGCCATCTCCAACGGCGCCGGCGCCGCCTCGCAGCACGCCATCGGTACCGGCGTGATGGGCGGCATGATCACGGCGACCGTGCTGGGCGTGGTGTTCGTCCCCGTGTTCTTCCTCGTGATCCGCAGCGTGTTCAAGGGCAGCAAGCGCCAGAACGAGTTGTACAAGCACCAGGAAGACGACAAAATCGCAGAATCGAAAGCCTGATCGAGACCATGAAAACAACGACCCTCATTCCCCTGACCATGGCCCTGGCGCTGGCCGGCTGCGTCAACCTGGCGCCCAAGTACGCGCGCCCGGCCGCGCCGGTGGCCGCCGGCTACCCGACCGTGGAAGGCACGGTCAACAGCGGCAACCCGGTCGCCGCCGACGCGCCGGTCAACATCGCCTGGCAGCGCTTCTTCGCCGACGCGCGCCTGCAGCGCCTGATCGAGCTGGCGCTGGCCAACAACCGCGACCTGCGCGTGTCGATCCTGAACGTCGAGCAGGCCCGCGCGGCCTACCGCATCCAGCGCGCCGACCGCCTGCCGACGATCAACGCGGCCGTCACCGGCAACCGCGTGACCACCGGCGAAGACCAGCCGATCAACAGCACCTACCAGGCCGGCCTGGCGGTGACCTCGTTCGAGCTGGACTTCTTCGGCCGCGTGCGCAACCTGAGCCAGGAAGCGCTGGCGCAATTCCTCGCCACCGAGGAAGCGCGCAAGACCGCCCAGATCAGCCTGGTCTCGCAGGTCGCCACGACCTACCTGACCTTCCTGGCCGACGAGGAATTGCTGGCGCTGACCCAGCAGACCCTCAAGACGCGCGAGGAATCGCTGCGCCTGACCCAGCTGCGCTTCGACAACGGCGTCTCGTCCAAGCTCGACCTGCAGCAGGCCGTGTCGCTGGTCGAGCAGGCGCGCACCACGCTGGCCCAGGCCCAGCGCCAGCGCGCCCAGGACGTCAACCTGCTGACGCTGCTGATCGGCCAGCCGATCCCGGCCGACCTGCCGCAGGGCGCGACGCTGGCGACGACCAACCTGCCCGACCTGCCGGCCGGCATGCCGTCGGACCTGCTGGCGAACCGTCCGGACATCCGCTCGGCCGAGCAGCAGCTGATCGGCGCCAACGCCAACATCGGCGCGGCGCGCGCGAACTACTTCCCGCGCATCACGCTGACCGGCAGCGCCGGCAGCGCCAGCACCGAGCTGTCGGGCCTGTTCAAGAGCGGCACCTTCGGCTGGACCTTCGCGCCGCAGGCGATCCTGCCGATCTTCGACTACGGCCGCGTGCGCGCCGGCGTCGACACGGCCAGGGCCGGCCGCGACATCGCCGTCGCCCAGTACGAGAAATCGATCCAGACCGCGTTCCGCGAAGTGGCGGACGCGCTGGCCGGCCAGGCGACCTACAGCGAGCAGCTGCGCGCCCAGCAGGCCGTGGCCCAGGCCGAAGCCGACCGCTTCAACCTGTCCGACCTGCGCTACCGCAACGGCACCGCCAGCTACCTCGACCTGCTGGACGCCCAGCGCTCGCTGTTCACCGCGCAGCAGCAGGCCATCCAGGCCAACCTGGCGCGCCTGCAGAACCAGGTGGTGCTGTACCGCGTGCTCGGCGGCGGCTGGAGCGAACCGGCCAATCCGGCCACGGCGGCGCGCTGACGCCTGCCGTCCCGGCGCGCCGGGACGGCGCCGCGCGTTTCCGCGCGCCATTGCATGGTCCCGACCGGGGCCGGTAGCGCGATTTCGGTATCATGAAATCGCGGACCGGCCCCGGTTTTTTTTCGTCTCCGAACTTGCGTCCCCGGGGCGGGTCTATCCGGTGCGGTCGCCCTTTGCGCCGCACCCGACACCATGCGAAGCTTCTTCCGCTCACACTGGAAAGTCATCGTCGGCATCGTGCTGCTGATCCTGCTGGCGCTGGTGACCGTGAATCCGCGCGCGGCCCCGCACGATGCGCCGCTGGCGCTGCGCCTGCAGGCGCACGCGGCGGCGCTGCAGGCGGCCGGCCTGCAGGCCGATGCCGCCGCGCGCCGGGCCGCCGCCGCGGCCTACGTCACGGACGCGCTGCGCCTGGCCGGCTACCGCGTGACGCAGGCGCCCGCGCAGGACGGCGGCGCCATCGAGGCGAGCCTCGGGAACGTCCCCGCCGGCACCCGCCCCGCGCGCACCTTCCTCATCGGCGCGCGCATCGATCCGGCGCGGCTGGCGGCGCAGCCGGATGCCGAGGCCGATGCCGACGGCGGCGCTCCGGCCCGCGCCACGGTCGACGACCCCGCCGCCGACGCCGCCGCCGTGCTCGAACTGGCGCGCCTGCTGAAACACGTGCGCCCCGGCCAGGGCAGCGCGATCCGCTTCGCCTTCTTCCTCGACGAGTCCGCCGCCGCAGCGGCGCGCGCCGGGCGCGACCCGGAACGGCGCCAGCACCGGCAACCCGCGCCGGGCAGCGGCAGCTTCATCGCCTTCGTCGGCACGCTGGCGGCCTCGCGCCCGGTGCGCGACGCCCTGGCGGCCTTCCAGGGCGCGTCCGCGCCGGCCGGCCGCGGCCTGGCGGCCCCGGCCTACGTGCAGGGCGTGACGCTGGCGGACCGCGCCGCCTACCGCGACGGCGGCGCCGGGCCCGCCCTGATGATCACGGATACCTCGTTCACCAGCTATCCCTACCGCCACGTCCGCCAGCGCGACGGCATGGACGCGCCCTGCCCGGGCGGCCGCGCGCCGGACGAACGACATGAAGAACGGCCCGCAGAACTGCCCGAAGCGCGGCCCGCAGCGCGACGCGACTACGACGGCCTCGCGCGCGTGGTCGCCGGCCTGGCCCGCACCGTCACGGCGCTGGCGGCGGCCAGGCAGGGCTAGCCTTCATATTTTCACCACAATCGCCCCGTACGCTGGCGGCTCCATCGTTCGACGGGGCGCGCCATGCATCGCATCGTTTTTCTCGTACTGCTGTTCGTCACACTATCCGCCCGCGGGGAGACCTGGCTGCTCACGGTGGACCGCTGGGGCACGCCCGCGGCGATGACGCTGGTGCTGGAGGAGCATGCGGGCCGCCTGTCCGGCACGCTCGACGGCGACGCGCTGGCGGGCTGGCGCCGCGGCGACCGGCTCGCCTTCGAGGTCGGCGACCGGCGCGGGCGGCGCTACGCCTACGGCGGCAGCATCGACGCCGCCGGTATGCGTGGCGACGCCGACTTCCCCGACACCAACGACGCCGCCGCGCGCGCACGCCATACGTTCAGCGCGCGCCGCCTGCCCGCGCGCGCCAGCGCCGCGCCGCAGCGCCACGTCTACGTCCCGGCCGACTATGCGAACGCGTTCAGCGCGACGCGCACGCCGGTGCTGACGATCTGGCCGGGCGATACGGTGCGCACGACCACCGTCGATTCCGGCGGCGTCGACGAGCGGGGCCGCACCCGTGCGCTGTACGGCAATCCGCAGACGGGACCGTTCTTCGTGATGGGCGCAGAGGCCGGCGACACGCTGGCGGTGCGCCTGGTGCGCCTGCGCCCGAACCGCGACTGGGCCGACAGCCTGGACGCCATCGTGGGCCGCGCGCAGGGAACCGGCCTGGCGGCCCGCGCGGCCGGGCTGGGCAAGCCGGTGCGCTGGACGCTGGACCGCGACCGGGGCCTGGCCAGGCCGGCGCAGGCGGGTCCGGGACTGGCCGGCTTCTCCCTGCCGCTGCGCCCGATGCTGGGCGGGCTGGCGGTGGCGCCGGACGGACCGGCCATCTCGACCGGCGACACCGGTCCCTTCGGCGGCAATATGGATTTCAACGAAGTCGTCGAGGGCAATACCGTCTACCTGCCGGTACAGCAGCCGGGCGCCCTGCTCTACCTGGGCGACGCCCACGCGCTGCAGGGCGACGGCGAGACCGCGCAGTTCGCGCTCGAGACATCGATGGAGGTCGAGTTCACGGTGGAACTCGTCAAGGGCAAGGCGATCCGGATGCCGCGCGTCGAATCGCCGACCCACATCATGACGCTGGGCCAGGCGGGCTCGCTCGACGATGCCGTGCGGGTGGCCACGGCGGGGATGGTGCAGTGGCTGCAGCAGGACTACGGCCTGAGCCTGTCCGAGGCGGCGGTCGTGCTGGGCAGTTGCGTGCAGTATGCGGTGGCCAACCTGGCGGGGCGCAGCGTGGGGGTGGCGGCCAAGGTCGACAAGCGGGTGCTGGGACGGTGAGGTAACGGGTCGGTCGGCGTCCGACCACCGACATCAATCCCCCAAGAACATCTCCTGCAAATCGTTGAGGAAGCGCTGCCCCAGTGCCGTCGGCCGGATCACCTTGAAATCGCGGTACAGCAAGCCCTTGGCTTCCGCCTCGTCGAGCGCCCGCTCGATCGCCGTGATCGGCATCCCGGTGCGCTCGCCGAACAGGTTCGGCGCGAAGCCTTCGGTCAGGCGCAGCGCGTTCAGCATGAACTCGAAACCCATGTCGCCGCGTCCGATCTCGTGCTCCTCGGCCACCGCGTTGCCCTTCCTGGCCGCCTCGATGAACGAGGCCGGCTGCTTGTAGCGCGCCTGGCGCAGCACGCGGTGCGGGAACGACAGCTTCGAATGGGCGCCGGCACCGATGCCGAGGTAGTCGCCGAACTGCCAGTAGTTCAGGTTGTGGCGCGCGCGCCGGCCCGGCCGGGCGTAGGCCGACACCTCGTAGTGCTCGTAGCCGGCGCCAGCGGTGCTGTCCAGGATCATGTCCTGGATGTCGGCGCTCTCGTCGTCGCTGGGCAGTTGCGGCGGGTACTTGGCGAAGACCGTGTTCGGCTCCATCGTCAGGTGGTACAGCGACAGGTGCGGCGGCGCGAACGCCAGCGCCGTGTCGATGTCCTGGCGCGCTTGCGCCAGCGTCTGGCCCGGCAGGGCGAACATCAGGTCGAGGTTGAAGTTGTCGAAATTGGCGTGCGCGATCTCCACGGCCCGCATCGCCTCCGCTTCGCCATGGATCCGGCCCAGCGCCTGCAGGTGCCGGTCGTTGAAGCTCTGGATGCCGATCGACAGGCGGTTGATGCCGCTGGCGCGGAACGACCGGAACTTCTCGGCCTCGAAGGTGCCGGGATTGGCTTCCATCGTGATCTCGGCGTGCAGGTCGAGCGGCAGCAGCGTGCGCACGTCCGACAACAGGCGGTCCAGGCCCGCGGCCGAGATCAGGCTGGGCGTGCCGCCGCCGATGAAGATGGTCTGGATCTTGCGGCCCCAGACCAGCGGCAGCGACATCTCCAGGTCGGCGCGCAGCGCGTCCAGGTATGCCTGCTCGGGAATGGGTTCCTTCGACTCGTGCGAGTTGAAGTCGCAGTACGGGCACTTGCGCACGCACCAGGGCCAGTGGATGTACAGCGACAGCGGCGGCAGCGCCGTCAGGTTCAGCGACCCCGGTTGCAGGTATTGCAGCGCAGCCTGGGCCGGCGAGCGCGGCGCGGCCCCAGGCAGGCTGGCGACAGGCTTGATCGGGATCATTTCAGTTTTTCCACCAGTGCGCGCAGGGCCTGGCCGCGGTGCGAGATGGCGTTCTTGTCGAGCGCCGACAGCTCGGCCGCCGTCTTGCCCAGCGCCGGCAGCAGGAAGTGCGGATCGTAGCCGAAGCCGCCCTCGCCGCGCGGCATGTCGACGATCTGCCCGCGCCAGACGCCGTCGGCGATCACCGGCTGCGGGTCGTCCGCATGGCGCACGTAGACCAGCACGCAATAGTAATAGGCCGACTTGTCGGCGTGCGCCGCCAGGTCGGCGATCAGTTTCGCGCTGTTGCGCGCATCCGACTTCGGCTCGCCCGCATAGCGCGCCGACAGCACGCCGGGCGCGCCGCCGAGGGCGTTCACGCACACGCCGGAATCGTCGGCCAGCGCCGGCAGGCCGGTCAGGCGCGCCGCATGGCGCGCCTTCTGCAGCGCGTTCTCGACGAAGGTGCCGAACGGCTCTTCCGCTTCGGGGACGTTGAACTCGCCCTGTGGATGCAGGTCGAAGCCGATCGGGGCCAGCAGCTGGGCGAATTCCTTGAGCTTGCCGGCGTTGTTCGAGGCGAGGATGAGGCGTTGGGTCATGGTGAGTGTTCGGTAATGGCGCGCCGTGGCGGCGGAAAGGCGCCATTTTACCGCCGTGGCGCCCGCGCCGCTGGCCGCGCCTTGCCGCGGATCGCCTGCCCGCCGCCGGTCCCGTGCCACGCCGCGTGTCGGTTAGTTGCATGAGTGAGCCAGAGCAATGCGGCGGGCCGTATGTGACAAAGCACGTACTTTCCGCAGCGCATTCCCGCTACCATGCGAGAGAACCCCGCCAGCCGGGCGGCAAACCTCGAGGAGCGACCATGTTCGACCGCATCCAGCGCAGTGTCGATCTCGTGCACGCCAGCATCCAGGTACTGCGGCAGGACAAGCACCTGCTGCTGTTCCCCGTGATCTCCTCCGTGGCACTGCTGCTCGTGCTCGCGGCGTTCGCCCTGCCGCTGTTCGGCGGCGCCGCGATCGACGGCATGCACGCGGGCGGCCTGTATTCGCTCGCCTTCCTGTTCTACGTCGTCCAGTATGTCGTCATCTTCTACTTCAACACGGCGCTGGTGGGCGCCGTCATGCTCCGGCTCGACGGCGGCAGCCCGACGCTGGGCGACGGCCTGCGCATCGCCAACGGCCGCTTCGGCGCCATCCTCGGCTATGCCGTCATCGCCGCGACGGTCGGCGTCGTCCTGCGCGCCATCCAGGAACGCCTGGGCTTCGTCGGCCGCCTCGTCGTCGGCCTGCTCGGCGCGGGCTGGGCGGTCGCAAGCTTCCTGGTCGTGCCGGTCATCGTGACGCGCGACCGCGGTGCGATCGGTTCGATATCGGAAAGCGCCGCCCTGCTCAAGCGCACCTGGGGCGAGAACCTGGCCGGCCAGGCCGGACTGGGCGTCGCCTTCACGCTGGCCTACGTCGGGCTGGCCATCGGCGCCGCCGGGCTCGCCGCGCTGGCGGCGCTGGCCCCGCATGCGCTCGCGCCGCTGCTGCTGGTCGCGATCGTGGTCACCGTCGTGCTGGCCTTCCTGGGCTGCATGCTGCTCCATACCACGCTGAGCGGCATCTATTCGGCCGTGCTGTACCGCTACGCGGCCGACGGCAAGGGCACGGCCGGGTTCGATACGGCCGCGCTGGCGTCGAGCTTCCGGCGCAAGTCCTGAGCGGCGATGCGGCGGGAGCCGCACCGGCGGTGCGCAAGCCGTACAATGCGCCTTTTATCCGGAAGATCCCGCCATGGAAACCGCCGACCAGCGCTACCTCGTCCAGCAGAACAAGATCAACGACGCCGACAAACCGCCCGTCTTCGCCCGGGTCATGCGCAGCAAGGAAGGCAGGTTCGAAGGCGTTTCCTTCATCAAGAACAAGGACAAGGCCACCGTGATGACGATGGCC
The DNA here is from genome assembly GCF_913773735.1 of uncultured Massilia sp. Taxonomy (GTDB): domain Bacteria; phylum Pseudomonadota; class Gammaproteobacteria; order Burkholderiales; family Burkholderiaceae_D; genus Telluria. The sequence goes on along the minus strand of NZ_CAJYEB010000034.1, from coordinate 198,749 downwards.
GAGGCCGAGGAAGCCATCCGCTGGGCGACCCGGAAAAAGCCCAACGCGCACGAATACGCGACCAGGATCATCTGCGTGGGCCAGTAGGTCACCCCGCAAAGGTGATGCTGACCTCCAGTCCCGGCCCCGCATTGCGCAACTCGAACGCCGCCCCGTGCAGCTGCGCGATCGCCATCACGATCGACAGCCCCAGTCCATTGCCCGGCAGGTGCCGGCTCTGGTCGACGCGGTAGAAGCGCTCGGTCACCCTGTCCAGGTCCCCCTCCGGCACGCCCGGCCCGTAGTCGCGCACGGTGACCACGGCGTCGCGCCCGCGGTGGCGCACCTCGACGTCGACGTACAGGCCGGCGCGCGCGTACTTGATCGCGTTGTCGATCAGGCTGGCCAGCGCATTGGCCAGCAGGTGGCGGTCGCCGCGCACCGGCACCGCCTCGTCGCCCAGGAAGCGCAGCGCCACGCCCTGCTCCTCGGCGGCGGCCTCGTACAGTTCCGTCATGTCGCGTGCGATCTCGCCCAGGTCCAGCGCCTCGAACGAGCGGGTGCGCATGCCGGCTTCCGCGGCGGCGATCTGCAGCAGCTTGTCGAACAGCGAGATCAGGCCGTCGATGTCCTCGATCGCCAGGCGCGCGTCGGCCACCAGGGAATCGCGGTCGGCCGCGGCCTGCAGCGCGCGGTCGAGGCGGTTGCGCACCCGGCCCAGCGGCGTGCGCAGGTCGTGGGCGATCGAGTTCGACACGTGGCGCACGCCTTCCATCAGCGATTCGATCCGGTCCAGCATGCGGTTGATGTCGGCGCCCAGGCGCGCGAATTCGTCGTCGCCCTGCACGTCGATGCGGCTGGACAGGTCGCCGGCCGCGATGCGCGCCGCGGTGCGGCGGATGCGGCCGATGCGCGCTTCCAGGCTGCGCCGGAACAGCAGCGCGCCCAGGAAGGCCAGCAGTACCGACACCACGGCGCTGGCGGCCAGCGCGCGTTCGATCACGGTGCGGATCGCATCCAGTTCGCGCAGGTCGCGCCCCACCACCAGCACGGTGCCGTCGTCCAGGTGCTGCGCCAGCAGGCGCGCCGAGACGGGGGCGCCGTCGCGCTCGATGGTGGCGAAGGCCAGCTCGCCCGGCACCGGCAGGGCGCCGCGCCAGACCGGCAGGTTGCCGGCCAGGACGCGGCCGCGGTCGTCCAGCAGGCCGACGATCTCGATATCGCTGTCGATGCTGTCGTTGAGCTGGACGTCGATCTCGTGCTTGAGCGCCTGCGCGCCCTGGTCGTTCCAGGCCTGCACCATGCGCGCGGCGATGGCCGACACCTGGTTGTCGATCGAGCGCTCGAACACGCCCACGGTGCCCAGGTAGAACACCAGCGAGACGGCGGCCACGGCCACGGCCAGCAGCAGGCCGACGCCGACCGCCAGGTGCGCGGCGATCGAGCCGCGCAGGCTGAACGCGGGCCTAGCGGCTCGCATCCGCGCCCGCCTGCGCGTGGCCCAGCACCGGCGTGCTGCTCAGCACGTAGCCGGCGCCGCGCACCGTATGGATCAGCGCCGGGCTGAAGTCCTTGTCGACCTTGCCGCGCAGGCGGCTGATCTGCACGTCGATGACGTTGGTCTGCGGGTCGAAATGGTATTCCCACACGGATTCCAGCAGCATCGCGCGGGTGACGATCTGGCCTTCGTGGCGCATCAGGTATTCCAGCAGGCGGAACTCGCGCGGCTGCAGGTTGATGACGGTGCCGTGGCGCGACACGCGCTGGGTACGCAGGTCGAGCTGCAGGTCGGCCACCTGCAGCTGGTTGACGTCGCGCGACCAGGCGGCGCGGCGCGCCAGGTTTTCCACCCGCGCCAGCAGTTCCGACATGACGAAGGGCTTCGACAGGTAGTCGTCGCTGCCGGCGCGCAGGCCGTGCACGCGCTCGTCCACGCTGTTCAGGGCGGACAGGATCAGTACCGGGGTGGTGTCGGCGCGCGCGCGCATCTGCTCGAGGATGGCGACGCCGTCGACCTGGCCCGGCAGCATGCGGTCCAGCACGATCACGTCCCAGCGTCCCTCCTGCACGCGCGCGTTGCCGTCGGCGCCGTCGGCGCAGGCGACGACGTCGTAGCCGGCGGCGCGCAGGCCGGTGCACAGGTAGTCTCGGGTTTCGGCGTCGTCTTCGATGACCAGGCAATTAGGCATAAACAGTTTCGATGATGCGGCGGCTCGTGGCCCCCCGACTATAACAGGGAAATCTACAGGGTTGCGCCGAGGCGCGCCATCACGCCGACCACGTGGTCGATCTGGGCGCGCGTGTGGCCGGCGTTGAGCATGAAGCGCAGGCGCGCCTGGCCCGGCGGCACCGCCGGGAACTGGATCGCGTCGACGTGCACGCCCTCGGCGCGCAGCGCGCGGGCGAAGCGCTGGCAGCGTTCGGCGTCGCCGATCAGCACCGGCACGATCGGCGTGCTGGTGCTGGTCAGCGTGTAGCCCAGCGGGCGCATGCGCTCGACGAAGTAGCGCTGGTTGTCCCACAGGCGCGCGCGCCGCTCCGGCTCCTGCTCCAGCAGGTCGAGCGCGGCCAGCAGCGCGTTGGCCTGGTCCGGCGGCGGCGGGCAGGTGAAGCCGTAGGCGGAGCTGGTCAGGCGCAGCACGTCGGCCATCTCGCGCTCCAGCGCGACGAAGCCGCCGATCGCGCCGAGCGCCTTCGAGAGCGTGCCCATCTGCATGATGGTCTCGCTGTAGCAGCCGAAGTGTTCCGAGGTGCCGCCGCCGTGCGCGCCCAGCACGCCGGTGGCATGGGCGTCGTCGATGTACAACATGGCGCCGTATTTCTCCGCCAGCGCCGTCAGTTCCGGCAGCGGCGCGATCGTGCCTTCCATGCTGAACACGCCGTCGCTGACGATGATCGGACTGGCGCCGCCGGCCGCCTTCAGCAGCGACTCCAGGTGCGTCATGTCGGCGTGGCGGTAGGTGTGCTTGTCGGCGCCCGACATCAGGATGCCTTCGCGGATGCTGATGTGGTTGTACTCGTCCGTGAAGTAGGCGTACTTGCGGCGCTTCGATGGCCGGAAGCCGTGCAGGCGCGCCAGCAGGCCCGCCTTCACCAGCGTCGACAGCACGCCGATGTTGGTCATGTAGCCGGTGACGAACAGCACGGCGTCGCTCTTGTGCTTGAGCGCGCCCAGGCGCCGCTCGAGCTCGCGGTACACGGGCAGGTCGCCGCCCAGCAGGCGCGACTCGCAGTTGCCCACGCCGTAGCGTTCCAGGCCGGCCTTGGCCGCTTCCACCAGGCGCGGGTGGTTGGCCAGGGCCAGGTAGTTGTTGGTGCTGAAGGACACGGCTTGCTCGCCGCCCACCCGGAACACCGGGTCCGGCAGCGTGTCGTGCACGCTCGATTCGTGGTGGATGGCGTGGCTGTGCAGCCAGTCGGCGATTTCGCTGATGTCGTGCATGGCGGTCATGGCATGGTCCGGCAAGTGAAAGGCGCGCGGCGCTGCGGCAGCGCGGACCAGGCCAGTATAGGGGAGCGATGACACCGTAAATATTACAGTTCGGTAATATCCAGCAAGGGAAATCGTTCATTACCAAACGGTAATCCCACGCTGGATCGGCCTGCTCTATCATGGTTTCCGTTCCCAATGCGCCGGCACGGTCAGTGTCGGCGCCACCGGCGCCTGCCTCGCTCCCGCAAGCCGGACGGACCACCCTTTTTCAACTTTTATGGAGTCCCTTCCATGGGCACTTGTTCGAGTGGCAGTTGTCGCCGGCGTCGCGCCGGCCTCGCCTCGGCAAGATAACGGTTCTCTCCCCGCCGTCATCTCGACCGAGCTAGAGTGACGGCTTTTGCGTTCCGGTCCGCCGGGACGCTTTTTCTACGACGCCGGACGCGGTACCTCCTCCCGGAGGCGGCCGCGTCCAGCACCCGCATCCGCATCGACGATCGCACCCGGAAGGTATGCCGTTACGACGGAGATACCGATGTTGCGCACCCCTTTCGCCGGCCCGTGCCTGCGCTGAAAGGAACGATCATGTTCGAACTGTTCGTTCCCGGCCGCACCGGCCGCACCTTCCTCGCGACCACGCCCAACCGCTGGGACTGGGCCCTGCTGCCCCTGGTCCTGGCCGTGCTGGCCGGCGCCGCGCTGGGCGCCATGCAGATGGCGCGCCCGTTCGCGCTGGGCCAGCCGGACACGCTGGCGCTGCTGCCGGCGCGCCTGCCCTGGTACCTGCTGTGCACGATCCTGCGCATGTTCGCCGCGCTGGCCTGCTCGCTCCTGTTCACCTGCGCGTTCGCGGTCGCGGCCACGCGCTGGCGCGCCGCCGAGAAGATCCTGGTGCCGCTGCTCGACGTGCTGCAGTCGGTGCCGATCCTGGGCTTCCAGGCGATCGCCATCGCCCCCTTCATCGCGCTGTTCCCGGGGCGCATGCTGGGCGTCGAGTGCGCCGCCATCTTCGCCATCTTCACCTCGCAGGCCTGGAACATGGCGTTCAGCCTGTACCAGTCGATGAAGACGATCCCGCCCGAGCTGGCGGAGGCGGCGCGGGTGTTCCGCCTGTCGGCCTGGCAGCGCTTCTGGCGCCTGGAACTGCCGTTCGCCATGCCTTCGCTGCTGTGGAACATGATGATGTCGATGTCCGGCGGCTGGTTCTTCCTGGTCGCCGCCGAGGCCATCTCGGTGGCCGGCCAGGACATCAAGCTGCCCGGCATCGGCGCCTGGATCGCGGTGGCGATCGAGCGCAGGGACGGCGCCGCCATCGCCTGGGCCATCGGCGCCATGTTCGCCGGCATCGTGCTGGTCGACCAGCTGTTCTTCCGGCCGCTGCTGGCCTGGGCCGACAAGTTCCGCGTCGAGGAAACCGGCGCGCCGGGCGACGCCGCGCGCCGTTCCTGGCTGCTCGACTGGACCCGCCGCAGCCGCCTGGCGCGCGCCGCCGGCCGGCGCGCCCGGGCGCTGCTGGGACGCGTGCCCGGCTGGTTCCCCGTTGCCGCCCGCGCCGACGCCGGCGCCGGCGCGCCGGCGCCGCGGCGCCCGGCCCCGCCCTGGCACGCGCACGCCTTCGACGCCGCGCTGGCCGTGCTGGCGCTGCTGGGGGCCTGGCGCTTCCTGCTGTTCGTCCACGCGCAGGTCGGCTGGGACGAGGCGCTGCACGTGGTGGCCCTGGGCGGCATCACCCTGGCGCGGGTGCTGCTGCTGATCGCGCTGGCCTCGCTGTTCTGGGTGCCGGTGGCGGTGTGGATCGGCCTGCGTCCGTGGTGGGCGCAGAAGGTGCAGGCGGTGGCCCAGTTCCTGGCGGCCTTTCCCGTCAACCTGATGTTCCCGCTGGTCGTGTACGGCATCGTGCACCTGCGCCTGGCGCCGAACGTCTGGCTCAGCCCCCTGATGGTGTTCGGCACCCAGTGGTACATCCTGTTCAACGTAGTGGCCGGCGCGTCGACGCTGCCGGGCGAGCTGCGCCTGGCGGCCGGCAACCTGGGCCTGCGCGGCTGGCTGTTGTGGAAGCGGGTCTACCTGCCGGCCGTGTTCCCGAGCTTCGTCACCGGCGCCATCACCGCCAGCGGCGGCTCGTGGAACGCGGCCATCGTGGCCGAATACGTCACCTGGGGCAAGACGGCGCTGGTGGCCGACGGCCTGGGGAGCTACATCCGGCGCATGACCGATGCCGGCGACTTCCACCGCATCGCCCTCGGCATCGGGGTGATGTGCGTCTTCGTGATGCTGTTGAACCGCGTGTTCTGGCGCCGGCTGTACCTGCTGGCCGAGGACCGCAGCCGTTGATGATCGACACCGGGAGAACACCATGAACACCACACTGATCGAACTGCAGGACGTCGCCAAGGTCTTCCACGCCGCCGGCGGCGGCGCGCGCACCGTGCTGGAAGGCGTCGATTTCGCGCTGCACGACGGCGAGATCGTCGCCCTGCTGGGCAAGTCCGGCTCGGGCAAGTCGACCCTGCTGCGCATCATCGCCGGCCTGGTGGCGGCCGACGCCGGGCGCGCCTGCTACCGCGGCAGGCCGATCGCCGGGCCGCTGCCGGCCATCGCGATGGTCTTCCAGTCCTTCGCGCTATTCCCCTGGCTGACGGTGCGCCAGAACGTCGAGCTGGGACTCGAGGCCCAGGGCATGGCGCCGGCCGCGCGCGGCGCGCGCGCCGGCGCGGTGCTGGAACTGGTGGGCCTGTCCGGCGTCGGCGCCGCGCTGCCGCGCGAGCTGTCGGGCGGCATGCGCCAGCGCGTGGGCATCGCCCGCGCCCTGGCCACGCAGCCGGACGTGCTGCTGATGGACGAGGCCTTCTCGGCGCTGGACGTGCTCACCGCCGAGACCTTGCGCAACGACATCCTCGACCTGTGGGACGGCGGCCGCATCCCCACCCGCGGGATGCTGGTGGTGTCGCACAATATCGAGGAAGCGGTGACGATGGCGGACCGCATCGTGATCATGTCGAGCGATCCGGGGCGCATCCTGCACGAGATCCGCATCGACCTGCCGCGCCGGCGCGCGCCGGACGCGCCCCAGGTCAAGGCATTGATCGAGCGGGTGTACGGGTTGATGACGCAGCGCGTCCCGGCGTAGGGTGGACGGGTCCCCCGTCCACGCGTTCAACCATCGTACGATGGCCATGCGCATGCGGTCGACGCGACGCCGTGTGCGGATTCGACGCAGAGCGGGTGTACGGGTTGATGACGCAGCGCGTCCCGGCGTAGGGTGGACGGGTCCCCCGTCCACGCGTTCCACCGTCGTACGATGGCCCATGCGCATGCAGTCGACGCGACGCCGTTTGCGGATTCGACGCATCATGTGGCGCGTATCGCCGCGTGGACGGCACAGCCGTCCACCCTACGCATCACGCCAGGCCGAGGGAACGCTTCTGCAGGACGACCAGTTCCTCGATGCCCTTCTGCGCCAGGTCCAGCAGCCGGTTCATGCCCGCGCGGTCGAACGCTTCCCCCTCGGCCGTGCCCTGCACCTCGACGAAGTGCCCGGCCTCGGTCATGACCACGTTCATGTCGGTATCGCAGCCCGAATCCTCGACGTAGTCCAGGTCCAGCACCGGCACGCCGCCGACCACGCCGACCGAGATCGCCGCGACGAAGTGCCTGACCGGCACCGTCGCGACCAGGCCCGCCGCGGCCAGCTTGGCGAACGCGTCGTAGGCCGCGACCATGGCGCCGGTGATCGACGCGGTGCGGGTGCCGCCGTCGGCCTGGATCACGTCGCAGTCCAGGTGCAGCGTGCGCTCGCCGAAGGCCTGCAGGTCGAAGGCGGCGCGCAGCGAGCGGCCGATCAGGCGCTGGATTTCCTGGGTGCGGCCGGACTGCTTGCCGCGCGCCGCCTCGCGGTCCATGCGCGAATGCGTGGAGCGCGGCAGCATGCCGTATTCCGCCGTCAGCCAGCCCTGCCCCTTGCCCTTCAGGAAGCCCGGCACTTTCTCCTCGATGCTGGCGGTGCAGATCACCTTGGTGTCGCCGCATTCGATCAGCACGGAGCCTTCGGCGTGCCTGGTGTAGTCGCGGGTGATGCGGATGGCGCGCAGCTGGTCGACGGCGCGGCCGCTCGGGCGGGTGGTGACGCTCATTGATGTCCTTTGTCGGTGGTGATGGTGATGATGGGGTTACTTGAGCAGCTGCGAGGATTTCTCGATCGCGCTGCGGATCTCGGCGATCGCCTTCTCGATGTCGTCCTCGTCGAACGGGTCCGGCTCGGCCGGCGCGGCGGCGGCGACGGCGGGATCGATGCGGGTCGTGACCTCGCCTTCCGGCAGCAGCTGGGTCGAGACCACGCTGTCGTCCCCGGCCGACAGCGCCGCGCCCGCGCCCTGCCACTGGATCGCCAGCGCCGTGGTGTTGTCGGCGCGGCTGCCGCCGATCGCGGTGGCCATGCCGATCATGTCCGGCACCGCCTGCACGATGGTGCGGGTGGAGAGCTGGTGCGCGATCTCGCGGTCGGGCAGCATCGACCACAGGCCGTCGGAACACAGCAGCAGCACGTCGCCCGGCTGCAGGCTGGCCTGGCGCGAGATCTCGATGCGCGGCGCGGTCGAGGCGCCCAGGCAGCTGTACAGCTTGTTGCGGTCGGGATGGGTGCCGCGCTCGGACGGGTCGGCCAGGCCGCGCGCGATCAGGTGCTCCAGGTGCGAATGGTCGCGCGTGCACGCCAGCACCTGGCCGCGCCGCAACCAGTACAGGCGCGAATCGCCGCAGTGGGCCCACACGGCGCAGTTGTGCTGCACCAGGCAGGCGACGATGGTCGTGCGCGGGCTGTCCGGCATCGCGCGCTCGCGCGCATGGCGCACGATGTCGCGGTGCGCCTGCAGCAGCCCTTCCTCGAGGAAGCGCTCGGGCTTGCGCACGTAGGGCGCGGCCTGGGCGCGGAACTGCGCGGCCATGCTCTGCAGGGCGACGGTGGCGGCGACCTCGCCGCGCAGGTGGCCGCCCATGCCGTCGGCCAGCACCAGCAGCAGCGCGTCGCGCGTGTACAGGTAGCCCATGCGGTCCTGGTTGACCTTGCGCCCGCCGATGTGGCTTTGCTGGTAGACGGAAAATTGCATGCGGCCTCCTAGCTGCGCCCGCGCCCGAGGGCGCCGATGCGGCCGACCAGGCCGCGCCAGCCCGCTGCCGGCGTCGCGGCCGGCGCTTCCCCGCGCGCCGGCGCCGCCTGCGCGCGCGCCGCGTCCAGGCCGGCCTGCAGCACCTTCTGCACCGCGAACACGCTCTGCGGGCGCGCCAGCGGATCGAGCGCCAGGCAGGACGTCACCATCGCCACCAGTTGCGGCGAATACCCAGACGGCAGGCGGGCCAGGCGCGCGGCCATCTCGTCGCCCGCGCGGCGCTGGTCGGCCGGCTGCGGCGGCGCGCCCGCCATGCAGGCGTAGATGGCGGCGCCGATGCTGTAGATGTCGGTCCAGGGGCCCAGCGGCAGCGCCTTGTTGTACAGCTCGGGCGGCGCGAAGCCGGGCGTGTACATCGGCGCCAGCGCCGGCACGTCGCCGCCCACGGTCTGGCGCGCCGCGCCGAAGTCGAGCAGCAGCGGCGAGCCGTCGGTACGCAGGTAGATGTTGGCCGGCTTGAGGTCCAGGTGCAGCAGCTTGTTGGCATGGACTTCGCGCAGGCCGGCGCAGACGCCGTGGAACACGCGCAGGATGAAGGCTTCGGCGGCGCGGCCGCCGCGCGCCACCAGGTGGCCGACGTGCTCCTGCAGCGAGTGGCCGGATTCGTAGGCCATGACCATGTAGACCGTGTCGTTGGCGCGGAAAAAATTGAGCACCCGTACCACGTTCGGGTGCACGATGCGCGCCAGCGCCCTTCCTTCCTCGAAAAAGCATTTCAGGCCGATGCGGAACACCGGCAGGTTGGGCCGCGACACGACCGGCACCAGCTCGCCGGGCTGGCGCAGGGCCAGCGCGCTCGGCAGGTATTCCTTGACGGCGACCGCATTGCCGTCGCCATCATATGCAAGATAAACAATACTGAACCCGCCGGACGCAATTTTCTTTACAATGCGATATCCGCCAATTTCTAGCCCATCAGGAAGGGGTGCGTTATTTTGGGCAGCCATTTGGGAAAAGTATTCCTTGCTAAACACGGCGATTGTGTGGATAAATCACCGCTTTGTAAAGAATAAAGGGATTTCGAAAATCCTTGACGTTCGCGGCAAGCACGCCGCGCGGCGCGGGGCGTTGGCGAGATCCCATGAAACCGGGGATTCCATTGAGCATTTCTAGCATGACAGGGTATGCGGTTGCCACCAGCGAGGGTGCTGCCGGCACGCTGACGATCGAGATCAAGAGCGTCAATTCGCGCTTCCTCGACCTGCAATTCCGCATCAACGACGAGCTGCGCGCGCTGGAACCGGACCTGCGCTCCGCGATCATGGCCGCGATCTCGCGCGGCAAGGTCGAAGTCCGCCTGTCCTTCGGGCGCAAGGCCGCGAGCGGCTCGCAAGCCCTGAACCACGACCTGCTGGCCGACCTGGCGCGGCTGCAGTCCGAAGTCACGCGCCACTTCGTGTCGGCGCCCCCGATGACGGTGGCCGAACTGCTGCGCTGGCCCGGCGTCATCGAGGAAGCGCAGATCGGCCAGGAATCGCTGCAGGCCGACGTCGCCGCCCTGGCGCAGAAGACCATCGCCGCCTTCGTCGACAGCCGCAGGCGCGAAGGCGCAGCGCTGGAAGCGATGCTGCTCTCCCGCATCGAGTCGATGGAAGCCATCGTCAAGCGCATCACCCCCCTGATCCCGCAAGTCATCGCGCAGTTCCAGCAGAAGGCCGTCGAGCGCATGCAGGACGCCCTCGGCCTGGCCGGCCACGGCAACCCGACCGTATTGACGCGCCAGGAAGTGTTCGAACGCATCCGCCAGGAAGTGACGCTGTACGGCATCCGCATCGACGTCTCGGAAGAGCTGTCGCGCCTGACCGCGCACCTGAACGAGACCCGCCACATCCTCAAGAAGGGCGGCCAGGTCGGCAAGCGCCTCGACTTCATGATGCAGGAACTGAACCGCGAGGCGAATACGCTGGGCGCCAAGGCTTCCGTCAAGGAACTGGCGGACGCGTCGATGGAACTCAAGCTGCTCATCGAGCAGATGCGCGAGCAGGTGCAGAACCTCGAATAATCCGACAAATCGGGGTCAGAGCCCGGTTTACACGGGTGGGCACTGACCCCGACTGACTAGGATCGGGGTCGGAGCCCGGTTTTCCCGGGTGGGCTCTGACCCCGACTGACTCAAGTGTCGCCCCCTTCAGGCGACGTTGGACGCGTGGACGGCGGAGCCGTCCACCCTACGTAGGGTGGACGGGTTCCCCGTCCACGCGTTCAATTGCATTATGCTCAGACGTAATGCGACAATCACCGCAATACACGTAATACAAAGGAAAATCACCATGCTCACGACCGCCTTCTCCGGCAGCCTGTTCATTGTCGCCGCCCCGTCCGGCGCCGGCAAATCGACCCTGGTCAATGCCCTGCTGGCGCAGGAGCCGGGCATCAAGCTGTCGATCTCGACCACGACGCGCCCGCCGCGCCCGGGCGAGCAGGATGGCGTGCACTACCACTTCACGACCGCCGAGGATTTCGTCGCCCGCGCCGAGCGGGGCGAATTCCTGGAATGGGCCGAGGTGCACGGCAATTATTACGGCACGAGCCGCTTGAGCGTGGAACAGGAAATGAAGACCGGCACCGACATCCTGCTGGAAATCGACTGGCAGGGCGCGCGCCAGGTGAAGAAGCAGTTCCCGGACGCCGCCGGCATCTTCATTCTGCCGCCGTCGATCGCGGCGCTCGAAGAGCGCCTGAACAAGCGCGGCACCGACGAGCCGCACATCATCACGCGTCGGCTGCTGGCGGCCGGCGGCGAGATCGCTCACGCTCCCGAGTTCGAATATGCTATCATCAACGAAGAGTTCAACGTCGCCCTGTCCGAGCTGGTGGCGATCGTCAAGGCGACACGTTCGCGCTTTGCCCAGCAGGCAGCCCGCAACGCCTCGCTGTTTGCCCAGTTGGGAATCCACGCACACCAGCCGAACGGCTGACATTCGGGACCGCAGCCCGTCCTGCCCCGCTTGACTGCCCCGCTCGATTTTTTCCAATTTAGCCTGTCCCAGGAGTAAAACCATGGCCCGCATCACCATCGAAGATTGCCTGAAAAACGTCCCGAACCGTTTCCAGCTGACCCTGGCTGCCACCTACCGCGCCCGCCAGTTGCTGCAAGGCCACACCCCGAAGGTCGAAGCCAAGGACAAGCCGACCGTCGTCGCCCTGCGCGAAATCGCCGCAGGCAAGGTCGGCCTGGAAATGCTGAAAAAGGTGCCGATGTAATCCGTCCGCGGCTCGACCCGGACAGTCCAACGTCGTCCCCGCATGGGTGGGGCCCCGATTTGCCGGCGTCGCGCGACGCCGGCAGACCCTGGGTCCTCCGCCTGCGCGGGGACGACGTGCGTTTGGGCGCCCGCGCGCCCGCTCGCACCCGACTTGCTCAATCAGCCCTTTATTCTGATATCCTGCTTTCACACAGCGGCTGATTCTCATAGAGTATGACTTTGTCTTCACCGGATTCCATCCACTCAGGCTCCACTTCCAAGGCGACCCGGCCCGGCCGCGCCGTCGCCAGGCCGCCGGAAGCCGAAGCCCCGCCCGCGCCGGGCGTCGCCTCGATCACCCAGCTGGCCAACAAGCTGGCCGAATACCTCACGCCCGTCGAACTCAAGCGCGTCAAGGAAGCCTATCGCTTCTCCGACGAGATGCACCTCGGCCAGGTGCGCAAGTCGGGCGAACCCTATATTTCCCACCCGATCGCCGTCGCCGAGATCTGCGCCGACTGGAAGCTCGACGCCCAGGCCATCATGGCCGCGCTGCTGCACGACGTGATCGAGGACCAGGACGTCAAGAAGGAAGAGCTGATCGAGCGCTTCGGCGCGCCGGTCGCCAACCTCGTCGACGGCCTGTCGAAGCTCGAGAAGATCGAGTTCCAGAGCGTGGTCGAGGCCCAGGCCGAGAACTTCCGCAAGATGCTGCTGGCGATGGCGTCGGACGTGCGCGTCATCCTCATCAAGCTGGCCGACCGCCTGCACAATATGCGCACGCTGGGCGTGATGGCGCCGGCGAAAAAGCGCCGCATCGCCGGCGAGACGATGGAAGTCTACGTCCCGATCGCGCACCGCCTCGGCCTGAACGACATCTACCGCGAACTGCAGGACCTGTCCTTCTCGCACCTGTATCCGCTGCGCTACCAGACCCTGTCCAAGGCCATCAAGGCGGCGCGCGGCAACCGCCGCGAAGTGGTCAAGAAGATCCTCGACGCGGTCAAGAACCAGCTGGCGGCCGCCGGCATCGCGGCCGAGGTCTACGGCCGCGAGAAGACCCTGTTCGGCATCTATAAAAAGATGCGCAACAAGCACCTGTCGTTCTCGCAGGTACTGGACGTGTACGGCTTCCGTGTCGTCGTCGACTCGATCCCGAACTGTTACGTGGCGCTCGGCACCCTGCACGCCCTGTACAAGCCGATGCCCGGCAAGTTCAAGGACTACATCGCGATCCGCAAGATCAACGGCTACCAGTCGCTGCACACCACCCTGATCGGCCCCTACGGCACCCCGGTCGAATTCCAGATCCGCACCCAGGAGATGCACCGCACGGCGGAATCCGGCGTGGCCGCGCACTGGCTGTACAAGACGGGCGACCAGAACATGTCCGACCTGCAGCAGCGCACCCATGCCTGGCTGCAGTCGCTGCTCGACATCCAGCAGCAGACCGGCGACTCGGCCGAGTTCCTGGAACACGTCAAGGTCGACCTGTTCCCCGACTCCGTCTACGTGTTCACGCCGAAGTCGAAGATCATCGCCCTGCCGCGCGGCGCCACGCCGCTGGACTTCGCCTACAGCATCCACACGGGCATCGGCGACCACACGGTGGGCGTCAAGATCAACCACGAACCCGCCCTGCTGCGCACCGAGCTGCACAACGGCGACATCGTCGAGATCGAGACCGACCCCGATTCGCGTCCGAGCCCGACCTGGCTGTCGTTCGTGCGCACCGGCAAGGCGCGCTCGGCGATCCGCCACTACCTGCGCACGATCAACCTGAACGAATCGGTGGAACTGGGCCAGGAACTGCTGGCCCAGGCGCTGGCCCAGCTGGGCATCCGCACCGAACTGGCGCCGGTCACCATCGAGCGCCTGCTGGCCGAATCCTCGGCCAAGTCGATGGACGAGCTGTACGCCGACATCGGCATCGGCAAGCGCATGCCGGCGCTGGTGGCGCGCCACATCTTCGGCATGCTCGACGCCGACGTCGACGTGCAGCCGGCCCAGCCCAGCGGCGGCGGCGGCGCCGAGCTCGACCCGGTCACGATCTACGGCAGCGAAGGCGTGGCCGTGCAGCTGGCGCCGTGCTGCCTGCCGATCCCGGGCGACCAGATCATCGGCCAGCTGCGCCGCGACCAGGGCCTGGTCGTGCACACGGCCGACTGCTCGCAGGCCAAGCGCCTGCGCGCCAAGGAGCCGGACCGCTGGATCGCGGTCCAGTGGGGCGGCGAGCTGAACCGCCGCTTCGACTGCCGCATCCGCCTCCTGATCAACAACGAGAAGGGCATCCTGGCGCGCGTGGCCGCCGAGATCGGCGAATCCGACGCCAACATCACCTATGTCGGCATGGACGAGGACGACGAAGCCATGATGACCCAGCTGCGCTTCACCATCCAGGTGAAGGACCGGGTGCACCTGGCGCACCTGATCCGCAACCTGCGGCGGGTGGCGGGCGTCAATCGCGTGGAGCGCGAGCGGGCGTAGCGATCGGCGCCGGGGGCGGCGCGGAGGTCGGCGCAGGGGTCAGGGCCCGGTGTTGCCTTTCAGGGCTCCGACCCCGGTTTTCACCCCGGTTTCCAGCAACGGCCCGCCCAGGCAGCCTAGGCGTCCGCCACGCCCCCTTCGCGCAGCGCCAGGATCCGTTCGAACGCCGCGCACGCCCCCGCGCGGGCGTCCGCGATCTCGCCCGGCGTGCGCACGTGCTCGCGCAGCGCCTGCATGAAGGCGCGCCAGCGCGGCCCCGGACCGGCCGCGTCGCCGCGCAGGTAGCGCAGCGGATGCGGCGCCAGCCGCTCGTGCAGGCGGCCGTACAGCACGGCGCCGCCCAGTTGCGAACCTTCCACCACATAGGCCACGCCCCAGCGCCAGGCGGCGCCGGCGGCGGCCGGCCAGCGCTGCGGCGCGCCCGGCCCGGCGGATGCCGGCATGCCCGGCTCGGCCAGGTCGGCATCGATCAGGGCCAGGCGCGCGCCGGCGTCGAAGCGGGCATCGGCCTGCGGCCCGTCGGCATAGCCCGCCTGCCACGCGTGCAGCGGTGCCAGCCAGGCGCGCAGCAGGGCCAGGTGGGCGGCGTAGTCGTCCAGCGAAGCATCCGGCTTGCCGATCGGCAGGCCTTCGTCGAGCCGTTCATGCAGTTCGCCGGTCGCGGCGCGCAATGCGGCCAGCGGATCCGCCGCGCCGGCGGTGTCGTGGGGCTGGTCCATGGTTCAATCCGCGACCGGTTCGGGGTAGGCGACGGCGACGATCTCCAGCTCGTCGACACCCTGCGGCGTGGCGAGCGTGACGACGTCGCCCTCGCGCGCCTTGGTCAGCGCGCGCGCCACCGGCGACACCCAGCTGATGCGCCCGTGCAGCGGATCGAGCTCGTCGATGCCGACGATGGTCACGACGTGCTCCTCCCCCGCCTTGTTGACGTAGGTGACGGTCGCGCCGAAGAACACCTGGTCGTTGCCATGGTGCACCGACGGGTCCACGACGAAGGCGGAATCGAGGCGCTTGGTGAGGAAGCGGATGCGGCGGTCGATCTCGCGCAGCCGGCGCTTGCCGTAGATGTAGTCGCCGTTTTCCGAACGGTCGCCGTTGGACGCGGCCCAGTGCACCACCTTCACGACCTCGGGGCGGTCGACGTCGATGAGCTGCAGCAGCTCGTCCTTGATCGCCTGGTGGCCCGCCGGGGTGATGTAGTTCTTGGCGCCGGCGGGGATGGCCCGCGCCAGTTCCAGCGCCTCGTCGTCGTCGTCGTTGTCCGACTCTTTTACAAATGCCTTGTTCATGCAGCCATTGTAGCGCCACGGGCGCGGACGCGACGCGACGAACCCGGTTTCATATTTACCGTATCATGGGGGCATGACTAGAGTCGTTACGCGAAGCCGCCTGTTCGCCCCGCTGGTAGTCCTGGCGGCGCTGCTGCTGCTGCTCGAGGAATGGTGCTGGAACGCCGGCCTGCGCCTGTCCCGGGCGCTGGCGCGCTGGCCGCTGCTCGCCGCGCTGGAGCGGCGCGTGCGCGCCCTGCCGCCCTGGGCCGCGCTGTGCGCGTTCGCCCTGCCCGGCATCCTGCTGTTTCCCGTCAAGCTGCTCGCGCTGTTCGCCATCGCCCAGGGCCATGCGGCGTCCGGCATCGCCGCGCTCGTCGCCGCCAAGCTGGGCGGCGCGGCGGTGGTCGCGCGCATCTATGCATTGACCCTGCCGTCGCTGCTGGCGCTGGGCTGGTTCGCGCGCTGCCACGGCTGGTTCATGCGCGCCAGGGAACGCTGCCTGGCCCAGTGGCGCGCCAGCCGCACCTGCGCGCGCGCCGGCCGCGCGTTGCGCGCGGCGCGGCTCGGCTTGCGCCGGATCGCGCGCGCGCTGCGCGCCATGCTGCGCCGCCGGCGTCCCGCGCCGTCCGGCCGCCGCCGCGGCAGCCATGCGGCGCGCGTATTGCGCCGCTTCGTCGTCCAATGGCGCGCGCGCCGGCGCTGACCCTTCCCATCCACCTCACCGACCGAGATCCCGTCCATGAGCCTTTCCGTTCCCGTCACCGGCACCGCCCAGGAACCCGTCCTCGCCCCCGAACTGCAGGACGCCGCCGCCGACATCTACCTGTTCGACGCCGCCACCCTGCGCCTGGTCGACGCCAATGCCGGCGCGCGCCTGGGCGGCATCGACCCGGCGCGGCTGGCCGAGATGACGCTGTTCGAGCTGGCGCCCGAACTGGAACAGGCGACGCTGGACGCGCTGCTGGCGCAACTGGGCCACGCGCCGGGCGCCCAGGCGACGCTGCGCACGCGCTACCTGCGCGCCGGCGGCACCTATCCGGTCAAGCTGGTGTTCCTGCGCATCGTGCGCGACGGCCGCGCGCTGCTGCTGGCGGTGGCCGACGACCTGGCGCTGGCGCTCGAGATCAGCGTGGCGCTGGAACAGTACCAGGCCGGCTTCGACGCCGTCGTCGACCATACCCCGGGCCTGGTCTACCAGTTCCTGCGCCAGGCCGACGGCACGGTCGCCTTCCCCTACCTGAGCGAGGGTTGCGCCGCCCTGTTGGGCCTGGCCGGCGCGGAACTGCAGGCGGCGCCGCAGCGCTTCCTGGAACTGGTGCTGCCGGAAGACCGCGGCGACTACCTGGACGCGATGGACGCCTCGCAGGCGGGCCTGTCGGCCTGGAACTGGGAGGGGCGCATCTGGATCGACGCCTGGAAGGACGTCAAGTGGATCAACCTGCGCGCCACCCCGTTCCCGCTGGAAGACGGCGGCGTGCGCTGGGACGGCATCATGACCAACATCACGGCCAGCAAGCTGGAACAGGAAGAAATCCGCGACTCGCGCGCGCGCCTGGCCGAGCTGACCGACCACATCGAACAAGTCAAGGAGCAGGAACGGGCGCGCATCGCGCGCGAGATCCACGACGACCTGGGCGGCAACCTGACGGCGATCAAGATGGCGCTGGCGATGCTGGCCGCGCGCCTGCCCGCCGATCCGGTGCTGGCCGAGAAGGCGCAGTACGTGGACGACCTGGTCGACCGCACCATCGACGCCGTGCACCGCATCTCGCTCGACCTGCGCCCGCCGATGCTGGACCTGGGCATCGTCGCGGCCCTCGACTGGCAGGCGCGCGAATTCGAGAAGCGCATGGGCATCGCCTGCGTCTTCACCAGCAGCGACAGGGAGGTGGCGCTGGCCCCGTCCGAGGCCACGGCGCTGTTTCGCATCTTCCAGGAAGCGCTGACCAATATCGCCAAGCACGCCCACGCCACCCGGGTGACGGTGGACCTGCGGCGCGAAGGCCGGCACCTGGTGCTCGCCATCTGCGATAATGGCCGCGGCATCGCCGCATCGGACCGCGCCAAGCCGCAATCGTTCGGCCTGCGCGGCATGAGCGAGCGCGCCCGGGCGCTGGGCGGCACGCTCGACCTGGCGCCGGCGCCCGGCGGCGGCACGATGGTGACCGTCAGGATCAGGCCGAGCGCCCCGGCGGCCGCAGGGCAACCTTCAACAACCGAAGCATGAGCGACAAGACCAGCATCCGCGTTTTCATTGCAGACGACCACGCGATCGTCCGCGAAGGCCTGAAACAGATCCTCGCCGAGCAGCGCGACATCGCCATCGTGGGCGAGGCCGAGACCGGGCTGGATGCCGTCAAGCTGTTCCGCAAGTCGCGCTGCAACCTGCTGCTGCTGGACATCTCGCTCCCGGACCGCAACGGCATCGAGGTGCTCAAGCAGATCAAGAAGGACAAGCCGGAACTGGCGGTGCTGATGCTGTCGATGCACCGCGAGGACCAGTACGCGATCCGCGCGCTCAAGGCCGGTGCCGCCGGCTATCTCACCAAGCAGAGCGCGCCGCGCGAGCTGGTCGGCGCGATCCGCCAGGTCGCCGCCGGCCAGCGCTACGTCAGCGCCCAGCTGGCCCAGGTGCTGGCCGCCCAGGTCGGCGAGGACCACGACGGCCCGGTCCACGAAACCCTGTCCGACCGCGAATACCAGACCCTCACCATGATCGCCTCCGGCAAGACCGTCAGCGAGATCGCGCGCGACCTGTCGCTGTCGGTCAAGACGGTCAGCGAATACCGCGCGCGCCTGCTGGCGAAGATGAAACTCAAGACCAGCGCCGAATTGACGCATTACGCGATCCGCAACCAACTGATCGACTAGAAGCTGGCCCCGGCGGGCGGACCGGGCGCCAGACTTGCCGGATCGGCAAGCGAACTGTTGCAAACGCTGGACTGAATGGTAATCCCGCGCTTTTTTGCTCGATCAAACCTCCCGAAACTGATTACTATGGTAGGAATAATTCCAATCAGCAAGTTCCGCCATGTCCAGCACCCTCACGCCGCCGCTCAGCCAGAATCCGGCGGACATCGCCCGCGAAGCGTTCCGCCGCCTCGCCACGCGGCGCATCGCGCCGACGCCCGACGCCTACCGCGACATCTATAACGAGATCGCGGGACTGCCGCCGGCCGCGCCGGCGCCGGCGGTCGACGTGGCCGGCGCCGAGACGGTGCTGGCGGGCTTCGCCGGCCGCCTGGCCGAGACCCCGGGCGAACTGGCCGAGTTCGGCACGCGCATGCAGCGCGCCACGCGCCAGCGCGACTGGGACGGCTACGGACGGGCGCTGACGCAGTTGGCGGAAAAGCACCTGCGCCGCCATACGCATCCGGTCCTGGCGCTGGGCGTCGAGGACGCCGAACCGAAGCTGCTGCGTGAACTGCTGGCCCGCACGCTGAGCTATGCCCTCGCCTCGCTGCTGGGCGGCACGCCCAAGCTGGCCGCCGAGGCCGAGGCGCTGGGCGCCGACGTCAAGCAGGCGCACGGCGAGGCGGCGCTGCAGGACGTGGCCGGGCGCCTGAAGGAATTGTGCTACCAGATCGAGCTGAAGGGCGGCGACCTCGCCGAGCAGCAGGAATTGCTGCTGCGCCTGTTCAAACTGCTGCTGGAAAACGTCGGCGAGCTGCTGGAAGACGACAGCTGGCTGCGCGGCCAGGTCGTCGCCGTGCAGGACCTGATCGCCGGCCCGCTCGACCAGCGCGCGCTGGAAGACGCCACGCGCAGCCTGAAGGACGTGATCTACAAGCAGGGCCAGCTGCGCCACGGCATCGCCGACGTGCGCTCGACGGTCAAGAACATGATGATGACCTTCATCGACCGGCTCGGTTCGGTGGCGGCGTCCACCGGCGACTTCCAGCAGAAGATCGGCGGCTTTTCGGAACGGATCCAGAAGGCCGCGAACATCGGCGAACTCGACGAGTTGCTGCAGGAAGTGCTGCGCGAGACGCGCACCGTGCAGGCCGAGACGCTGGCCTCGCGCGACCGCATGGTCGCCGCGCACCAGGAAGTGCAGGAAGCCGAGGCGCGCATCCGCGAACTGGAGGCGCAGCTGCAGCATATGAGCGAGCTGGTGCGCGAAGACCAGCTGACCGGCAGCCTGAACCGGCGCGGCCTGGACGACGTGTTCGAGCGCGAGAGCGCCCGCGCCGACCGCCGCGGCACCCCGTTGTGCGTCGCCCTGCTCGACCTGGACAATTTCAAGCGCCTGAACGATACCTATGGCCACCTGGCCGGCGACAACGCGCTGCGCCACCTGGTGAAGGTGGTGCGCGACACGCTGCGCTCGATGGACGTGATCGCCCGCTTCGGCGGCGAGGAATTCCTGATCCTGCTGCCGGAGACGACGGTGGAGTCGGCCTCGGCGGCGATGGTGCGCGTGCAGCGCGAGCTGACCCGCCATTTCTTCCTGCACGAAAACGAAAAGATGCTGATCACCTTCTCCTGCGGGGTGGCGCTGCGCCACCCGAACGAGGAGCAGGCGCACCTGATGGCGCGCGCCGACCGTGCCATGTACCAGGCCAAGCAGAGCGGCAAGAACCGGGTGGTGGTGGCCGATTGATTGCCGGTCCGATATCGGATCGGCGCCTGGCGCCCCGCCTGCAGCATTGAAAATAAATTTTTTTTGGGCCTAAAGTTCACGCTTTCCGCGCCGCTGAGCGCAGGCTCCGCAAGCATAAAAACGTCGTCTGCCGAAAAATTTCACGTTCTCGCTATAAAGTTTTTTCGCAGAAGTACGTTACCTGAATCAACAGCGGCTTGAATGTCACGGAACAGCGTGGCAGGCCAACGTGAACAGCGGCACGTCGCCGCACCACGCAAGACCAAGTCTGGAGAGACACCATGTCGTCCGTTATCAATACCAACGTCGCATCCCTGAATTCCCAACGTAACCTGTCGGCTTCGCAAAACTCGCTGAACACCTCGATCCAGCGCCTGTCCTCGGGCCTGCGCATCAACAGCGCGAAAGACGACGCCGCCGGCCTCGCCATCTCGGATCGCATGAATTCGCAGATCAAGGGCATGAACCAGGCGACCCGCAACGCCAACGACGGCGTGTCGATGGCGCAGACCGCCGAAGGCGCCCTGTCGAGCTCGGGCGACATCCTGCAGCGTATCCGCGAACTGGCGGTGCAGTCGTCGAACTCGTCGAACTCGGCCAGCGACCGCAAGGCCCTGCAAACTGAAGTCACCCAGCTCAGCTCGGAACTGAACCGCATCTCGAACACCACCGAATTCAACGGCCAGAAGCTGCTGGACGGCACCATGGGCACCGCGAACTTCCAGGTCGGCGCCAACGCCAACCAGCTGATCTCGATGACCGGCGCGAACTTCCAGACCAACACCTACGGCAACAACCAGATCACCGCCGACAGTGTCGCCATCAAGGACACCAGCAATATCGCTGCCGGCGACATCACCATCAACGGCGTCAGCGGCACCGCCACCATCAGCACCAAGGTCGGCGACGACACCGCCACCCCGCCGGTCAAGGGCGACACCGCCAAGTCGGTCGCCACCGCGATCAACAACAAGACCGCCGACACCGGCGTGACGGCCAGCGCCCGCACCGACATGAACGTCAAGCTGGGCGGCGGCGAGTCCTACCAGTTCACGCTGGCCTCGGACAACAGCGACCCGGTGACGGTTTCGTTCTCGGTCGGCGGCGGCGCCTCGAACGCCACCGACTACGCCTCGGCGATCAGCGCCATCAACGCCCAGACCGCGAAGACCGGCGTGACCGCCCAGTACGACCAGGACAACGGCGGCCTGAAGCTGACCAACGCCAGCGGCGAAGACATCAACCTGAAGAACACCAAGACCGACGGCAATACCACCTTCGACGTCAGCAACTACAAGGCTGACGGCAAGGTGCTGGACGCCGCGACCCCGGACCTGAGCCTGGCGGCAGCCGACGCCACCGGCGTGGCCAACGGCCGCGTGACCTTCGACTCGCCGGACAGCTTCTCGATCGCCGACAGCGGCACCGGCCTGGCCGTCGCCACCGACTCTGGCGCCAAGTCGTCGGACCTGAAATCGGTCGCGTCGCTGGACATCACCAGCTTCGAAGGCTCGCAGAACGCGATCAAGATCGCCGACGCGGCCCTGGCCAAGGTCAACGCCCAGCGCTCCCAGTACGGCGCACTGCAGTCGCGCTTCGACTCGGCGATCTCGAACCTGCAATCGACGACCGAGAACCTGTCGGCCTCGCGCAGCCGCATCGTCGACACCGACTTCGCTTCGGAAACCGCGAACATGACCCGCGGCCAGATCCTGCAGCAGGCCGGTACCTCGATGCTGGCGCAAGCCAACTCGCTGCCGAACGGCGTCCTGTCGCTGCTGCGTGGCTAATCGCAAGACCTAGCCCACCGCTAGCGCAGTAACCGGTTCCTCGGCTGGAGAAATTCAGTCGGGGAATTGTTTTTGCTAAAGGGAACTCAACATGCATATCCAACCCGTTGGTTCGCCCGTCACCACCAGGCTCGACGAGCGCGCGCCCGCGCCCGTGGAGCCAGCGGGCAGCGTTGCCGCCGTGGCAAGCAAAAGCGCCGACGACACGGCGACTTCCGCCTCGCGCGAGGAGGTATCGTCCGCCGTCAAGAAGATCAACGCATCGATGCAGGTATCGTCCCAGAGCCTGGAATTCTCGATCGACGAGGACAGCAAGGACATCGTCGTCAAGGTGATCGACCAGAACACCAAGGAAGTCGTGCGCCAGATGCCTTCCGAAGAGGCGCTGCACATCGCCAAGTCGCTCGACAAGATGCGTGGTCTCCTGATCCGGGAAACCGCCTGAGCCGGCACATCCGCCGCCCTCCATGAACCGCTGCCGCCCGCCGGGCGCCGGCGGTTTTTTCATATCCAGCTCAACCGTTCCACGAATTGAACGGGATTTCCTGCTCTCAAGTACGAATTGCTTCTGTCGTTAATGACTTACAGTGTGACTTTCACGGGAGAAAGAAGTGGGACTCAGTTCATCAGGGATCGGTTCAGGGCTGCCTGTCGACGACCTCGTCGCCAAGCTGATGGCTGCCGAGTCGGCGCCGCTGAGCAACTATGACAAGAAAACCGCCGCCTACCAGAACCAGCTGCAGGCCTATGGCAAGGTCGGCGCCGCCGTGGGCAGTTTCCAGGCCGCGCTCACCTCGCTGAATTCGCAGTCGACGTTCGCGGCCCTGTCCACTTCCTCCAGCAACAAGGACATCCTCGGCGCCACCGCCAGCAGCGGCGCGGTGGCCGGCAACTATAAAGTCAACGTCACCCAGATGGCCCAGTCGCAGAGCCTGGTCAGCGGCGGCAAGGCCAGTACCAGCGCGCTGATCGGCGCCGGCGCCAAGACCACGCTGACGTTCCAGTTCGGCAGCGTGAGCGGCGGCACCTTCGGCGCGGCCGGCACGGCGCTGAGCCTGGCCACCGCCGCCTCGGGCATCGCCAGCGGTTCGCTGACCCTGAACGGCACCACGATCGTCACCAACGGCACCACGCGCAGCGCGCGCGACCTGGCCGCCGCCATCAACGACAAGAGCGCGGATACCGGCGTCACCGCCAAGACCGGCACCACGACCACCGCGGCCGACCTGTTCAAGGATTTCGGCGACGTCGCCGTCACCAGCGGCAACTACACGCTGTCGGTCGGCGGCGTCGCGCTGGCCTCGGCGGACAGCGGCGAGACCGTGACCGCGGCCTCGATCGACACCTCGCTGGCCAGCGCCGCCACCAGGAACGCCCTGGCCGCCGCCAACATCACCGTGACCGGTTCGGCCATCGACGGCACGCTGCAATTCCTGGCCGCGGACGGCTCGAACATCAGCGTGGACGAGGACGTGACCGGCGGCGCCACCGGCGGCATCAAGGTGGCCGCAGGCGGCGAGAACAAGGGTTCCAGCGTGATGGCCACGGCCGGCATCACGCTGAGCTCGGCCGACGGCAGCCAGATCCTGGTCGGCGGCAACAACCCGTCCGCCGCCGGCTTCGCCGCGGGCAGCGTCGGCAGCTACCTCGGCGCCGGTTTTTCGCAGGACGGCTCGCAGAACATGGGCATCGTCACGCTGGACGCCAAGGACCAGTCGCTGCAGGGCATCCGCGACGCCATCAACAAAGCCAACATCGGCGTGACCGCGACCATCGTCTCGGACGGCGGCGACAATCCCTACCACCTGGTGGTCACCAACAACGCCACCGGTTCCAACACGACCATGAAGATCAGCGTGGCCGGCGTCGACGGCCAGGACGGCGACCCGGCCATCGCCGCCCTGATGGGCTACGATCCGGGCGGTACCCAGGGCCTGACCCAGACCAGCGGCGCCCAGGACACCAAGCTGACCGTGAACGGCATCGCCGTCACCAGCAAGAGCACCTCCGTGAACGATGCGATCCAGGGCGTGAACCTGAGCGTCACGGGCCTGGGCAACAGCACGCTGACCGTGTCGAAGGACACCAGCACCGTGTCGGACTCGATCAAGGCCTTCGTCAAGGCCTACAACGACCTGAACACGACCATCGCGGGCCTGACCGGCTACAACGCCGAGACCAAGACCGGCGGCGCGCTGCAGGGCGACGCCTCGGTGCGCTCGATCCAGTCGCAGCTGCGGCGCCAGCTGAGCACGAGCGTCGAAGGCCTGGGCGGCAAGCTGACCAACCTGGGCCAGGTCGGCATCTCGTTCCAGAAGGACGGCAGCCTGGCGATCGATTCGACCAAGCTGAACACGGCGATCGCCAACAACTTCAGCGACATCGGCGGCTTGTTCGCCGCGATGGGGTCGGCCAGCGACAGCGGCATCAGCTTCGACAAGTCGACGCCGTCGACCAAGGCCGGCGAGTACGCCGTCAACGTCACCCACATGGCGACCAAGGGCGCGCTGACCTCGACCGCGGCGCTGAGCGGCGCGACGAAGATCGATCCGAACACCACCTGGACCGTGACGCTGAACCAGACCGACCCGGTCACCAGCAGCAAGGTGCAGAACATCCAGATCCCGGCCGGCACCTACGACAACACCCAGCTGGCCGCCGTGCTGCGCGCCGCGATCAACGGCAACAGCACCTTTTCCGGCGCGGGCGACGCGGTCGAGACCTCGGTCGACAAGGACGGCAAGCTGACGATCTCGTCGAGCATCTTCGGCGAGAAGTCGAACATCGCGATCGCCGGCGTCACCGGCACCGCGGTCGATGCGATCTTCGGCGGCGCCAGCCCGGTCAAGGGCAGCAACGTCGAAGGCACCATCGGCGGCGTGGCCGCCACCGGCAACGGCCAGACGCTGACGGCGGCGGCCGGCTCGGACGCGGTCGGCATCCAGATCACGGTCAAGACCGGCGACGTCGGCGACCGCGGCAGCGTCACCTTCTCGCAGGGCTACGCCTACCAGTTGACCAACCTGGCCGCCACCTTCACCGGCAAGGACAGCATCCTGCAGGGCAAGACCGACGGCCTGAACAGCAGCATCAAGCAGGTCGCCAGCCAGCGCGACAAGTTCAGCGACCGCCTGACGGCGATCGAGGCGCGCTACCGCGCCCAGTTCACCGCGCTCGACACCATGCTGGCGTCGATGCAGAGCACCCAGAGTTACCTGACACAACAACTCGCGTCGATTGCCGCGAACAGTTAATCCCACACCTGGACCATTGGAGAACCAAAGATGTTCGGAACCATGAAACGCGGCGTCAACGCCTATGCCCACGTCGGCCTCGAAACGGGCGTCGCCTCCGCGTCGCCGCACAAGCTGATCGTCATGCTGTACGACGGCGCCCTGGTCGCCCTGTTGAACGCCAAGGCGAATATCGCCGCCAACAATATCGCCGCCAAGGGCACCGCCATCTCGAAGGCGATCACGATCATCGACAACGGCCTGCGCGCCTCGCTCGACAAGAGCGCCGGCGGCGAGATCGCGGCCAACCTGGACGCCCTGTACGACTACATGAGCCGCCGCCTGCTGCACGCCAACCTGAAGAACGACGTCGCCATCCTCGACGAAGTGCACCGCCTGCTGTCGGACCTGCGCGAAGCCTGGGTCGCCATCGGCGACAAGGTCGGCCAGCCGGCCGCCCCGGTGCCCGCCGCCGTCGCCGCCTCGCCGATGCCGAAGGCAGCCACCCTGGTCAGCGCCTGAGGAGAGACAGCACATGATGACCGGACAGGAAGTCGTCTCCGTGTATGAAGCCATGGTCGGCATCACCGACCAGATGCTGGCCGCCGCCAGCGCCAGCGACTGGGACCGCCTGGTCCAGCTCGAGCACCAGTGCGCCGCCTGCGTGCGCCAGCTCAAGGACAACGGCGACGGCCAGCCGCTGGCCGGCCAGGAACGCGTGCGCAAGGTCGACGCGATCCGCCGCATGATGGCCTCGGACCGCAAGATCCGCGACCTCACGCAACCCTGGATGGCCAGGCTGACCGCCATGATGAGCAACAACCAGACCGAACGCCGCCTCGCGCGCGCCTACGGCGTCTGAGGTTGCGGTAACGCTGTCCGCGTTCCGCGAACCATTCCCCCATGCTGCCGCGCGACCAGCTGTCCCTGCCCCAGGTCGCGCGCACCGCGCCGGTGGTGCCGGCGCTGTCGTCCGTCGACCCGCGCCAGCAGGCCTTCCAGCGCGCCGTCGCCAACCTGCTCGGCCAGTCGATGCAGGCCGAGGTGCTGGCCAAGCTCCCCGGCGGCGATTTCGTCGTGCGCGTGGCCGACATGGCGGCGCGCATGCCGCTGCCGCCCGGCACGCAACCCGGCGCGCAGGTGCCGATGACGCTGGTCGCCGTCCATCCCCGCCCCACCTTCCAGGTCCGCGACGCCCAGGGCGCGCACGCCTTCGCCGAAGCCGCACCGGCGCCGCAGGACGGCCAGCCGGCCGGCGCGGCGCTGGCCTTCGTCGCGGGCAAGGAAGCCGCCGCGCTGACGCGCAGCGCCGCCCTGCTGGCCAGCGCGCAGGACCTGGGCCGGCTGGCGGGTCAGGGTAACGGTAGCGCCGGCGACGCCAACGCCTCGATCAGCACGGCCGGCAAGGCGCTCGGCGACGTGATCGCCGCCGCCCAGAAGGCCGACGCGCCCGCCACCGCGGCGCTCGGCCGCACGCCCCTGCTGGGCGCGCCGGACGCGAACGCCGGCCGCATCGCCGCCGCCCTGCAGGACGGCCTGGCCAAGAGCGGCCTGTTCTACGAATCGCACGTGGCCGAATGGGCGGCGGGCGCGCGCACGCTGGGCGAGCTGGCTGCCGAGCCGCAGGCGCGCGGCATGCCCGCGCCGACCGATCCGGCCACCGCCCAGTTCATCAACCTGCAGCTGAACGCCCACGAGCAGGGCCGCGTCGCCTGGCAGGGCCAGCTGTGGCCGGGGCAGGAGATGCGCTGGGAGATCGAACGCCATGCCGAACGCGACGCGCCCGACAAGGAACAGGCGGGCCGCGACGCCGGCGAGGAAGGAACGTCGTCCACCTGGCAGAGCCGCCTGCGCCTGCGCTTCGGCGCGCTGGGCGAGGTGGCGGCGCGCATCGTACTGTCCGGCGACCAGGTGCACATCCGCCTGGACGCCGCCAGCCAGGACGCCGGCAGCGCGATGGAAGCCCGGCGCGCCGGCCTGGCGCAGGCGCTGGAGGCGGCCGGCGTGCCGCTGTCGACGCTGGCCATCCACGGCGCCGGCGCCAGGGAAAGCGGCGATGGGCAAGCCTGAGGACGCCGGCACGCGCCGCCAGAACGCCGTCGCGCTCGCCTACGGCGCGGGCGACCCGGCGCCCAAGGTCGTCGCCAAGGGCAGCGGCCTGGTGGCGGAGCGGATCATCGGCAAGGCGCGCGAGGCCGGCGTGTTCGTGCACGAATCGAAGGAATTGGTGTCCCTGCTGATGCAGGTCGACCTCGACCGCCAGATCCCGCCCGCCCTGTACCGCGTTATTGCCGAACTGTTGGCATGGCTATATCATGTTGAATCGGCACAAGCCGCCGGGCGGGAGATGCCTCCCGCGCCGGACACGGCACGGCTGCTGCCCCCACCCGAAGAATCACCGTCTGGAACAGATGCAAGCAATCACTGATGCCGAACTGGCGAACTGGCACGACTACGAAGTCGAATCGCGCAGGGAAATCGTCGCGCTGTTGCGCCAGATCTCCGAAAAGAACCAACTGATCCGCCTGCTGGTCAAGGGCGAGGCCGACGTCTGCGTGACGTCGCTGCTGCACGTCGATCCCGACACCGAGACGATCATCCTCGACCGCTCCGTCAGCGCCGAGCAGAACGCGCGCATCGTCGCCGCCAAGCAGGTGCGCTGCGAGACCTCGCTCGACAAGATCCGCATCCTGTTCGGCCTCGAGAACCTGCGCGAGACCGCCTTCGAAGGCGGCACCGCGCTCGCCGCCGACCTGCCGGCCAGCCTGATCCGCCTGCAGCGGCGCGAGTACTACCGCATGCCGACCCCGCTGACCAACCCGGTGCGCGCCACGATCCCCCTGCCGCCGGAACTGGGCGGCGGCAGCGCCGAGTTCCCGCTGGCCGACATCAGTTGCGGCGGCATCGCGATCTTCGACAACAAGCACCAGCTCGGCACGACGATCGGCGCCACCTTCGGCAACTGCAAAATGGAACTGCCCGACGTCGGCATCGTGACCTGCTCGCTGCAGATCCGCAACTCGCTGGACATGACCCTGCTGAACAACAAGACGACCCGCCGCCTCGGCTGCCAGTTCATCGACATCTCGCGCGCCAACCTGGCGGGCGTGCAGCGCTACATCACCAAGCTGGAACGCGAACGCAACGCGCGCCTGGCCGGCTTCTAAGGAAGGGGTCAGAGCCCGGTGTTTCTTTTGGGGCTCCGACCCCGGTGTTCCGTCCGCGACTCCCATCTCTGCGCAGGCCACGCACACACCTGGGTCAGAGCCCCAACGGAAAAACCGGGCTCTGACCCCTAATTGGTTTTGGTAGCGATATAATTTCCATTAATCCACTATCGTTACCAAAAAGGAAATCCATGTCCGCCCGCCTGCTCCTCGCTACCCTCTCGCTCGCCCTTTCCGCCGGCGCCGTCCACGCTGCTCCCGTGACCGCCACGGGCGAACTGGTGAGCAACGGCGGCTTCGAGGCCACCACCGTCAAGAGCGGCAACTGGATTACCTATACCAACGCGGGCGGCGGCTACAGCGGCTGGACGCTGGGCAGCAACGGCGTCGAGATCCGTAACGACGCCGTCGGGGCCGCCTACCAGGGCAGCAATTTCGCCGAGCTGGACACCAGCGCCAACAGCTGGATCAGCCAGAGCCTGGCGACCACGAAGGACACGCTGTACACGCTGACCTTCGCCTACTCGCCGCGCTCGAACGTGGGCAGCGACAGCAACGGCATCGGCGTCTACTGGAACGGCACGCTGCTGCAGGACATCACGGCCAGCGGCCTGGTGGGCGACGGCGCCGGCAACGACTGGACGCTGTACACCTTCAACGTGCTGGCGACGGGCAGCAGCAGCGTGCTGAAGTTCGCCGCGACCGGCAAGTCGGACACCATGGGCGGCGGCATCGACGCCGTCTCGGTGAAGGCCGCCGCCACGACGGCCGTGCCGGAACCGGCCAGCCTCGCCCTGCTGGGCCTGGGCGCCGCCGCCCTCGCCTTCAGCCGCCGCCGCAAGCGCGGTTGATCCGCGCCCTCTTCAGCAGCCTCCCGTCCCCGCCTCCTGCCTGCGCACCGCCGCCCCGATCGCGGCGGCCATCTTGGCCAGCGCGGCGCGATGGCCCGCCACCAGCGCCTCGTAGCCCTCGCCCACCGGTTCCCGGAACACGCTGCGGCACGCCAGCACGGCGTCGCCGCCCGCCTTGCGCACGCTCCAGGTGGCGTCCAGCAATGCGTAGGCGCCCGGCGCCGACTCGAAGCGCTGCACCGTCGTGCCGATCCGGTACGGCGTGCTGCCGCTCGGGTGCGGCGTGCGATAGACGTCGAGCGCGCCCAGCGCGGCGCTCAGGTCGAGCGACAGCGCGCGGCCGATCTCGTCCGGCAGCGGCCCGGCCCAGCGGTGGTGCTCGAGCAGGTCGACGCGGCCCGGCCCCTCCGTGACGACCAGCTGGCTGCGCCGCACCTGGGCCGGCACCGTCACCGGCAGCACTTCGATGTACAGCGGCGCGGCAGTCGTCGCGGCCGGCGCGGCGGCATCGCCCCCGCCCAACGTGTAGAAGCGGTCCGGCGGCGCATTGCTGGCGCAGGCGGCCAGCAATGCGCCCGCCGCCGCCAGCGCGAACGAAAGTGGAAGACGGTTCATTTGTTCTCCTTTGCCTTGCCCCGGATCAGCGATTCCGGATGGCGTTCGAGATAGTCGGCCAGCTGGTTCAGCGACTCCATCGTGCGCGACACGTCCTGCATCGCCTGGCGCAGGTCCGACTGCAGCGGCGAATCCTGCTGCAACAGCGCCTCGGCGCTGGCGAAGGTCTTGCGGGCCGAGGCCAGCGTGTCCTTCATCTCGGGCAGCAGTTGCTGGTCCAGGCGCGCGACCAAGCGGTTGGCCTCGACCAGCGTCTTGTTCAGGTTCTTGCCGATGTCGTCGAAGGGCACCTTGTCGAGCTTGCTCGCGATGCTGGAAAGCTGGCTCTGCAGCTCGTCGAGCGAGCCCGGCACGGTCGGCAGCAGGATCTCGTCGCCGCGCGCTGCCAGCTGGGCCCTGGGCGCGTTCGGGAAGAAGTCGAGCGCGATGTAGAGCTGGTTCGTCAGCAGGCTGCCGGTGCGCAGCTGGCCGCGCAGGCCGCGCGCGACCATCTGCGCCAGCACGGCGTTGCTGCCGGCGGCGCTGCCGTCCGCGCTGCCGACCGATGCGGCGAACGAGGGGCCCAGGCGTTCCGGATACAGGTCCACCGTCACCGGCATGCGGATCGCGCGCCGGACGCGGTCGAATTCCACGCCCACGCTGCGCACCTCGCCCAGCACGATGCCGCGAAAGTCGACCGCCGCGCCCGGCGCCAGGCCGCGCAGCGACTGGTCGAAGTACAGCACCGTCGCGATCGCCGGCCCGTCGGGCGGACGCAGCGCGGCGGCGCGGTCGGCGGCCAGGCCGAACACGGTGCCGGCCGGGGCCGGCGCCGCCGGCTTCCTGCCGTTCTCCGATTCGAAGGCGACGCCGCCCGTCACCAGCGCCGCCAGCGACTGCGTGTTCAGCTTGAAGCCGCCGGCATCGAGGCGTACGTCGACGCCGCTGGCATGCCACCAGCGCGCATTGGTGCCGACGAAGGCGACATAGGGTTCCTCGACGAATACCGAGAGGTCGACGCCCTGCCCTTCGCGGTTCAGCTCGGCCGAAGCGACCTGGCCCACGCGCACGCGGCGGTAGTAGACCGGCGAGCCGGGCGCGAGCGAACCCAGGCTGTCGCCGTGCAGGCGGTATTCGCGTCCCTTGAGGCCGGGCGGCACGGCGGGCGGCGCTTCCAGGCCGGTGAAGGCGGACGCGGTCTGCGCGGCCGTGCCGGGCGCGGCGCCGATGTAGGCGCCCGACAGCAGCGTGTTCAGTCCCGACACGCCGCTCGCGCCAATCTGCGGGCGCACCACCCAGAAGCAGGTGTCGGCGGCCGCGAAGCGCGCCGCTTCCTTCGCCATCTCGATGGTGGCGACGACGCGGTTGCCGTCCGGGCCGAGCTTGACCGTCACCACCTGGCCGATGTCGACGTCCTTGTACTTGACCTTGGTCTTGCCCGCTTCCAAGCCCTCGCCGGTGGCGAAGCTGACGGCGATCGTCGGGCCCTTGTCGACCAGCCAGTTGACCACCTGCACGGTGCCGATGACGGCGGCCAGGATCGGGATCAGCCAGACCAGCGAGGGCAGCCAGCGGCTCGGGCGGTCCACGTCCGGAGGTGGCGCGGGCGGCGGCAGGGTGGCCGGCGGCACGGCGGGGCCGTCCTGTTCACTCATCTCGTTGTTCTCCATGCGAATCGACGGGGTCCCAGATCAGGCGCGGGTCGAACTGCGCCGAGGCGACCATCGTCAGGATCACGACGCAGCCGAAGGCCAGCGCGCCGGGACCCGGGGTGATCGTCGCCAGCGCCTGGAAGCGCACCAGCGCGACGGTGAGCGCGACGACGAAGATGTCGAGCATCGACCAGCGGCCGATGAACTCGACGAGGCGGTACAGCCGGGTGCGGCCGACGGGCGCCCGGCGCGAGCGCAGCTGCGCCGTCGCGGCCAGCACGCCCAGCGCCGCCAGCTTGAGCACCGGCACGGCGATGCTGGCGACGAAGATGATGACGGCCAGGCCGGGCGAATCGCCGCGCCAGAACAGCAGCACGCCGCTCATGATGGTGTCGCCCTCGGTGCCGCCGATCGACGCGGTGTACATGATCGGCAGGATGTTGGCGGGCACGTACAGCAGCGCGGCCGCGGCCAGCAGCGCCCAGGTGCGCTCGATGCTGTGCGGGATGCGCGCGTGCAGCCTTGTTGCGCAGCGGGCGCAGCGCTGGTGCGGGCGCGGCCGTTGCGCCAGCGCGCGGTTGACCAGGCCGCAGGCGTGGCAGGTCAGGAATCCGGACGGCAGCCCCGGCGTGGCCGGGACAGGGACGGGAGCGGGCCGCGCGCCGGGCAGCCGGTCGCCCATGGCCCACAGGGCGCGCGGCTCGAAGCGCAGCGCCATGGCGGCGAGCACCGTCAGCGCGCCGAAGGCGAACAGGCCCGGATGCGGCGTGACCCTGGCCAGGCTGGTCATCTTGATGGTGGTGACCAGCACGCCGATCATGAACACTTCGGTCATCGCCCAGTGGCGCGCGCCCTGCACGGTGCGCAGCAGCATGTTGAAGCCGCGCACGCGCCGTCCGCGCCACAGGCCGAAGGACACATACAGCAGCGCGCCCAGTTCCAGCGCGGGGAACGCGATGGCGAAGAAGAACACCATGGCGGCGATGACCTGCATGCGCTCGTCCCACAGCACGCGGATGGCGCCCAGCAGCGTGGCGCTGGTGGTCAGGCCCGCCATGTCCAGCGAGACGATGGGGAAGCACTGGGCGATCAGGTAGACCAGCATCGCGCCCAGGGTGACGGCGACCATCGTGGCGGGCCGGCGCGCGTCGTGCCAGCGGTACAGCTCGCCGCTGCAGCGCGTGCAGCGGGCCCGCTCGCCGCGCCCCAGCGGGCGCCAGCGGTGCAGGCGGCCGCAGTCGTGGCAGGCGACGAGCGCGTCCGTCAAGCCGCGGCTCCCGGGCAGGAATGGCACGATGGACGTGGCGGCAAGGAGGTGCTCCGGCGGGTTCGAGGCATAGGCATTGTCATTATGGCTATTTCCAACCATGCTAGTGCGCACGATTGGGATACGAATCGTACCAAAGGACAATATATGCGTGGAGATTGGTGCTCGATTCCACGTCGCACCGGCGCAGGCCGGTGCCCAATTTGCACGCGCGGTCGTGACGCATGCAAGGCTTGGGCCCCGGCCTGCGCCGGGGCGACGATGTGCAAGGGTGGCGTCACACCTGCATGTTCATGATGTCGTGGTAGGCCGACACCAGCTTGTTCCTCACCTGCACGGTGGCCTGGAAGGAAATGCTGGCCTTCTGCATCGCGATCATGGTGTCGGACAGGCTGACCTTGTCGTCGCCGGCGGCAAAGCGTTCGCCCATCTGGTCGGCCTGCACCTGCGCCTTGCTGACGTTGTCCAGCTGCGCCTTGAGCGCGTCCGAAAAGCTGACCCTGGAAGCCGATTCCGGCCTGGCGGCATTGCCCGGCCCGCCGATACCGGCGACACTGCCCGCGCCGTCCGCGGCCGACGCCCCGGCGGCCGGCTTGTTCGCCGCCGCCTTCAGTTGCGCCATCATCGCCTCGATACGGCTGCTGTCGATGCCGCCAATATGCATATCGCCTCCCGGAAGTCGTGCTGCAAACGTGGACAAGATGCCCACGCATGCGATGTCAGGCTCCCAGAATAGCAGCGCAGGTACAATTGTTGCCTTCGAGCAGCGCGGTAAACCTGCCGCTATTCCCGGGTTTGAACGTTGCCGCACAGCTTCATAATGGCGTCCATACCCTCATTCCACCACGACCATGGCCACCGCAGCGGATCCTACCCTCGACAGCGACATCGATACCGACACTCCGGAACCGAAACCCAAGTACTGGGAAACCCCGATGGGGAAAAAGGTCGTCGCCGGCGGCGCGGCGGCGCTGGCGCTGGCCATCGTCGCGGCCATCTGGCTGTGGCAGTCGGAGCCGGAATACCGCGTGCTGTTCTCGAACTACACCG
The DNA here is from genome assembly GCF_913773735.1 of uncultured Massilia sp. Classification (GTDB taxonomy): domain Bacteria; phylum Pseudomonadota; class Gammaproteobacteria; order Burkholderiales; family Burkholderiaceae_D; genus Telluria. Next base: position 165,022 of record NZ_CAJYEB010000034.1, on the reverse strand, counting down.
ACCGCGACGGCGGCGCGATCACCGCGTCGCTCGACCAGATGGGGGTCAAGTACAAGTTCTCCGATGGCGGCAACGCCATCCTGGTGCCGGCCGAGCAGGTGCCGAGCATCCGCCTGAAACTGGCCGCGCAGGGCCTGCCGCGCGCCGGCAACGTCGGCTTCGAGCTGCTGGAAAACCAGAAGCTGGGCACCTCGCAGTTCGTCGAGCAGGTCAACTACCAGCGTTCGCTGGAAGGCGAGCTGGCCAATTCGATCCAGGCGCTGGCGGCGGTCGGTTCGGCGCGCGTGCACCTGGCGCTGCCGAAACCGTCCGTGTTCGTGCGCGACGTCCAGAAGCCGACCGCGTCGGTGCTGCTGAACCTGCAGCCGGGCCGCACGCTGGACCAGGCCCAGGTGAACGCCATCGTGCACCTGGTGGCCTCGTCGGTGGCGGAACTGCCGGCCTCGAACGTCACCGTGGTCGACCAGAACGGCAACCTGCTGTCCGACAGCGCCAACAAGGCCGGCAAGCAGCTCGACCCGAACCAGCTGAAGTACGTCGAGGCGCTGCAGCAGAACATCGTCAAGCAGGTGCAGTCGATCATCGCCCCGCTGGTGGGCCAGAACAACGTGCGCGCCGAGGCGACCGCCGAAGTGGACTTCGCCCAGGTCGATACCGCCGCCGAGATGTACAAGCCGAATTCGCCGCCGGAGCCGCAGGCGATCCGCAGCCAGCAGACCTCGGAATCGAGCGGTCCGGGCAGCACCAATCCGTCGGGCGTGCCGGGCGCGCTGTCGAACCAGCCGCCGGGCACGGCCACCGCGCCGCTCGACGCCAACGGCCAGCCGGCCGCGGCGCCGGCCACCGCCACCGGCCCGACCCGCAAGGACGCGACGACCAACTACGAAGTCGACAAGACCGTGCGCTACGAGCAGAAGCCGATGGGCGGCATCAAGCGCCTGACGGTGGGCGTGGTGGTCAACTACCGCCGCAGCGTCGACCCGGCCACCGGCAAGGTCACCATCAAGCCGCTGTCGGCCGCCGAAGTGGCCCAGATCAACGAGCTGGTCAAGCAGGCGATGGGCTACAGCCAGGCGCGCGGCGACACGCTGAACGTGACCAACGCCCCGTTCGACGGCGTCGACAAGCCGGAAGACGTGGCGCCGGACTGGTGGAAGGACCCGGCCAACCTGCCGATGGCCAAGGACGTCGCGAAGTGGCTGTTCATCGCCCTGGTGCTGGCCTTCCTGTACTACCGGATCCTGCGCCCGATCCTCAAGCCGGTCATGAAGACCTTCGACAAGGCGGTCGAGATGCCGCCGGAGCCGGAGCCGGAAGAACCGGAGCCGGAACCGGAACCGGACCTGGAAGCCGAGGCCGAGGCCGCGCGCCAGGCGGAAGAAGAGAAGCAGGTGATCATCTACAAGAGCAACCTGGACATGGCCAAGAGCCTCGCGTCGAACGACCCGCGCATCGTCGCGAACGTCATCAAGGAATGGTTGGGAGCTGAACAATGAGCGACAAGGAAAAAGACAACGTCAACAAGGCCGCCATCCTGATGCTGGCCCTGGGCGAATCGGAAGCGGCCGAGGTGATGAAGTTCCTCGGCCCGCGCGAAGTGCTGAAGCTGGGCGCCGCGATGGCGCAGATGAAGGCCGTGCAGCACGAGGAAGTGACCTCCGTGCTGACCGAGTTCCGCGAGCGCGTCGACCTGCAATCCACCGTCGGCCTGGACTCGGACGAGTACATCCGCCAGGTGCTGACCAAGGCGCTGGGCGACGACAAGGCGGCCGTGCTGCTCAACCGTATCCTGGGCGGCAAGGACGCCTCCGGCATCGAGAGCCTGAAGTGGATGGACTCGCAGTCGGTGGCGGAACTGATCCGCAACGAGCACCCGCAGATCATCGCCACCATCCTGGTGCACCTCGAGCGCGACCAGGCCTGCGAGATCCTGGCCCACTTCACCGACCGCCTGCGCAACGACGTGGTGCTGCGCATCGCCACGCTGGACGGCGTGCAGCCGGCCGCCCTGCGCGAGCTGAACGACGTGCTGACCAAGCTGCTGTCGGGCAACGAACACATCAAGAAGTCCTCGCTGGGCGGCGTGCGCACGGCGGCCGAGATCCTGAACTTCATGAGCGGCGAGCAGGAAAGCTCGGTGATGGAAAACATCAAGAACTACGACAACGACATGGCGCAGAAGATCATGGACGAGATGTTCGTGTTCGACAACATCATCGACATCGACGACCGCGGCATCCAGCTGCTGCTGCGCGAAGTGCAGTCGGAGATGCTGATCATCGCCCTCAAGGGCGCCTCGCAGGACCTGCGCGAGAAGATTTTCAAGAACATGTCGCAGCGCGCGGCCGAGATGATGCGCGAGGATCTCGAATCGAAAGGCCCGGTGCGCCTGTCCGAAGTAGAATCGCAGCAGAAGCAGATCCTGCAGATCGTGCGCCGCCTGGCCGACGAAGGCCAGATCGTTCTCGGCGGAAAAGGTGAGGATTCGTTCGTCTGATGGCCATCTCGAAGGAACAGCAGTCCGCATACCAGCGCTGGGAAATGGCGTCGTTCGGCGACGAGCGTCCCAGCGCGCTGGCCCAGCGCCAGGCCGCCGCCGCCCAGGCCGCGGCCGAGGCCGCCGCGCTCCAGGCCCGCCTGGAGCCGTCCCCGCCAGTGCCGGCCGCGCCGGCGATCCCCTTGCCCACCATCGAGGAAATCGAGGCGATCCGCGAGAACGCGCACCAGGAAGGCTACGAGGAAGGCCATGTCCAGGGCCTGCAGTCCGGCCACGACGCCGGCTACCAGGACGGCCTGGCCCAGGGCCGCGCCGAGGCGGCGGAAGAGCTGGCGCGCCTGAAGGAGATCGCCGTCGGCTTCGCCGACGCCGTCACCCAGGCCGACGCGGCGATCGCCCAGGACGTGCTGGAACTGGCCCTGCAACTGGCGCGCAACATGGTGCGCACCGCCTTCGACGTCAAGCCCGACCTGATCATCCCGGTCGTGCGCGAAGCCATCGACTACCTGCCCACGCTGCAGCAGCCCGCGCTGCTGCACCTGCATCCGGACGACGCCGCCATCGTCAGGAACGGCATGGCCCAGGAACTCGAGACGGGCGGCTGGCGCATCGTCGAGGACCCGGCGCTGGCGCGCGGCGGCTGCCGCGTCGACACCGCCAGCAACCAGATCGACGCCCAGATCGCGTCGCGCTGGCAGCGCCTGACGCACGCGCTGAACAAGGACGTGGAGTGGCTCGGATGAGTACCCCCGCGGCCGACGCGCACACCGGGCGCTGGCGCGCGTTCCTGGAGGATTGCGGCAACGTGCTCGACATCGCCGAGCCGATGCAGGTCTCGGGCCGCGTGACGCGCGTGGCCGGCCTGGTGATGGAATGCGTCGGCCTCAAGCTGGCCGTCGGCAGCGCCTGCACGATTCCGGTCACCTCGGGCGCGCGCATCGAGGCCGAAGTGGTCGGCTTCGAGGGCGAACGCCTGTTCCTGATGCCGCAGAGCGACGTCGAAGGCGTGATCCCCGGCTCGCGCGTGTTCCCGGTCGAGGCCAGCATCCCGAAGCCCGGCAGCGTGGCGCATCCGCGCCGCCGTCCGGCCGACCGCGCGCGCCACCTGCCGGTGGGCTGGGGCCTGCTGGGCCGCGTCGTCGACGGCGCCGGCCGCCCGCTGGACGGCAGGGGCGCGCTCGACACCACCGACGTCGGCCCGTTGAATGCGCGCCCCATCAACCCGCTCGAGCGCGCGCCGATCAAGGAAACGCTGGACGTCGGCGTGCGCGCCATCAACGCCATGCTGACGGTCGGCCGCGGCCAGCGCCTGGGCCTGTTCGCCGGCACCGGCGTCGGCAAGTCGGTGCTGCTGGGCATGATCGCGCGCTACACCACGGCCGACGTCATCGTCGTCGGCCTGATCGGCGAGCGCGGCCGCGAGGTCAAGGAATTCATCGAGCAGATCCTGGGGCCGGACGGCCTGGCGCGCTCGGCCGTCGTCGCGGCGCCGGCCGACTCGCCGCCGCTGATGCGCCTGCAGGGCGCCGCCTACGCCACCGCCATCGCCGAGTATTTCCGCGACCAGGGCAAGAGCGTCATGCTGATCATGGATTCGCTGACCCGCTATGCCCAGGCGCAGCGCGAGATCGCGCTGGCCATCGGCGAGCCGCCCGCGACCAAGGGCTATCCGCCGTCGGTGTTCGCCAAGCTGCCGGTGCTGGTCGAGCGGGCCGGCAACGGCCACGAGGGCGGCGGCTCGATCACCGCCTTCTACACCGTGCTGTCCGAGGGCGACGACCAGCAGGACCCGATCGCCGACGCGGCGCGCGGCATCCTGGACGGCCACATCGTGCTGAACCGCCGGCTGGCCGAGGCCGGCCACTACCCGGCCATCGACATCGAACAGTCGATCTCGCGCGCGATGCACATGATCACCTCGCGCGATCACCAGATGGCGGCGCGCCAGCTCAAGCAGCTGTACTCGCGCTACGAGCGCTCGCGCGACCTGATCACGGTGGGCGCCTACGCGGCCGGCAGCGATCCGGTGCTGGACAAGGCGATCCAGCTGCACGAGCGCATCGAGCAGTTCCTGTGCCAGGAAATCCACGACAACACCACGATGCTGCAGAGCTTGGGGGAATTGACCTCGCTATTCGGCTGATTGAAAAGTTGCGGGGCGGAATATACTGCGCTGGAACCTATTTCAGTGGGCAGGAGGAAGCGAATGGCGATGCATGGCAAGCGGGGGCAAGGCGCGAGGAGGCCGCATGGTAATCCATGCAACGACGAGCAACGCGGCACCCGTTTGCCAGGCGCGCCAGGCGCGACTCTTGCCCACTGAAATAGGTTCTCGATGTCTACCCTCTCCGCACTCGAGACCCTGATCGACCTCGCCCAGCGCGAATCCGACGCCTGCGCCAAGCGCCTGGGCGCGGCGCAAAAGGCGGTGGACGACGCCGAACAGAAGCTGCAGATGCTGCACGGCTACCGCGACGACTATGCGAACAAGCTCGACGCCGCCATGGTCAACGGCATCACGCCGTTCGCGCGCCAGAACTTCGTCGCCTTCCTCGACAAGCTGGAGAACGCGGTCAACGGCCAGCGCGAAGTGCTCAAGCATGCGCAGTACAAGGCCGAGAAGGAGCGCAAGGCCTGGCAGGAGAGCGAGCGCAAGCGCCTGTCCTACCGCACGCTGACCGAGCGCGCGGCGGCCCAGGCGCTGGCCGTCGAGAACAAGCGCGACCAGAAGATGATGGACGACCATGCGGCGCGCACGGCGCGCCGCCAAAGCTAGCACGATTCCACGGACGACAGCGACATGCAGACCACGACCCTCCCGATCCAGCTGAACAACACCGCCGGCGTCCAGCGCAACGGCGGCGGCAACGCCAATGGCAGCGACGGCGCCCAGTTCGGCGCCATGCTGTCGAACGAGATGGAACAGCGCGCGGCGCCGCCGGCGCCCGCACCGGCGCCCAAGCCGGCATCCAGCCAGTCCCCGGCCCCGGCCAAGCCGAAGGCCGCCGACAAGCCCGCCCAGCCCGACGACGGCGCCTCCAGGGCGGCCGACGGCCAGCCGGCGCCGGCCACCGCCGGCGGCGCCGGTGCCGCCGGTGCCGATTCAGCGGCCGAGGCCGCCGACACGACCGACGAGCGCGCCGCGTCCGACGATGCCGCCGCCGGCGACCCGGCCGCCGCCATGCTGGCGCTGATGGCCAGCCTGCACACGCCGGCCCAGGACAGCGCCGCGGGCGCCGCCGATGCGGCCGGCCAGGCCTTCGACGCGCTGGCCGGCGCGCGCGGCAAGCGCAGCGACACGGCCCAGCTGGCGTCGCTGCAGGCGGCGCTGAAGACGGCGGCCAAGGACGCCGGCGTCGACGCCACCGGCGCCAGGATCTTCGGCGCCACCGGCGCGCCGAAGAACCCGGCGCTGGCGGCGGCCGGCGCCGAGCTCGGCGCCGGGGCCAAGGCCACTGCCGCCACGACGGCCGACGGCGCGGCCGCCGACGGCATCGACCTGCGCGCGCTGCAGGGCGGCGCCGTCAAGGCCGAGCTCAAGCCGGAAGCCGAGTTCAGCCTGCAGCAGGCGCGCGATGCCGCCCTGCTCCAGGCCGCGCAGAAGGAAGCGGCGCCGGCCGCCGCCGCCATCGCCCAGGCCCAGCCGGGCGCGCTGGCCACCGTCGACGCCGCCGCGGCCGCCGCCGAGCAGCTGACGGCCCGCGTGGGCACCAGCGCCTGGGAAAACCAGGTCGGCCAGAAGGTCGTCTACATGGTCGGCAGCGAGGAGCAGACCGCCTCGCTGACGCTGAACCCGCCGGACCTGGGCCCGATGCAGGTGGTGCTGTCGGTGACCGGCGACCAGGCCAGCGTGACCTTCTCGGCCGAGCAGCTGGAAGTGCGCCAGGCCCTGGAGAACGCCCTGCCGCGCCTGCGTGAAATGATGAGCGAGAGCGGCATCGCGCTGGGCAACGCCACCGTCAACGCGGGCATGCAGGACAACCGCCAGGCCCAGGACCAGCCGGCGCGCGGCAGCCGCGGCTTCGGCCGCGGCGATGGCAACGGCCGCGACGACGGCATCGCCGTCGGCGAAGCCACGGTGCGGCCGGCCCGTACCGTCGGCGCGGGCGGGCTGGGCGCCGTCGATACGTTCGCCTGACCGCGACGGCACGGCGGGCCCGGGGCACGGCGACTGGCGGACGCAGGGTGGGCAGCTCCACCCTTGCGTCCGCAACGACGCTAGCCCTGCGCTGCCCACGCGTGACGGTCGCGTCATGTTGGCGCTTCTTCGTGTGCGGCCGCGGGCCGTGCATGCGTCACGCGTGGGCAGCATGCACGCAGCGTGGTTGCGAACGGCGCAGTGGAGCTGCCCACCCTGCGGGTTATCGATGAAGAAACCTCGAGATAACCCGCCTTCTTCCCTCTTTTCGACCGTTGCCGCTGCTCACTTTTTCCCGATAATGACATAATCACGGGAATGAACCAAAACAGCGGGACCAGACACCATTGAAAGCGAATCCAAAAGTGAAGGCTGATCCGAAAGCGGAAGCAGCGGCGCCCGCCGCGGGCGGCAAGGGCAAACTGCTGATCATCGTCGGTGCGCTCGTCGCCGTGCTCGCCGCCGGCGGCGGCGGCGCCTGGTATTTCCTGCACGGCAGCGCCGATGCCGGCGCCACCGAGGAGGAGGCACCGAAGAAGGAGCACAGCAAGAAAAAGAAGAAGGACAAGGAAGTGGCGCCGGAATACATCGCCATCGAACCCTTCACCGTCAACCTGCAGCCGGAGAACGGCGACCAGTATCTGCAGGTGGCGTTCACGCTGCAGGTGGACGGACCCGAGCAGGTCGAGGTAATCAAGGCTAATATGGCGAAGGTGCGCAGCCGCGTGCTGTTGCTGCTTTCGGGCAAGAAGGCGTCCGAAATCAACACGGTCGAAGGCAAGCAGCAGCTGGCCGGCGAAATCCTGGCCGCGGTCAAGGAACCGTTCGACCGCCACGGCGACGAGCAGGAAGTCTCCGACGTCCTGTTCACGTCCTTCATCATCCAATGAACCGCCATTCTCACCAGTAAAGCAGCATGGCCGATAATTTTCTCTCACAGGAAGAAGTCGATGCCCTCCTCAAGGGGGTCAACGGCGATCAGGACGACGTCGCGACGCCTGAAGACACCTCGGGAGTCCGCACGTACAACCTGGCAACGCAGGAGCGGATCGTCCGCGGCCGCATGCCGACGCTCGAGATCATCAACGAGCGTTTCGCCAGGTACCTGCGGGTCGGCCTGTTCAACTTCCTGCGCCGCAGCGCCGAGGTGTCGGTCGGCTCGGTGCGGGTATCGAAGTACAGCGAGTTCATCCGCAACCTGGTCGTCCCGACCAACCTGAACCTGATCCACATGAAGCCGCTGCGCGGCACGGCGCTGATGGTGTTCGACCCGGGCCTCGTGTTCCTGCTGGTGGACAACCTGTTCGGCGGCGACGGCCGCTTCCACACGCGCGTGGAAGGCCGCGACTTTACCCAGACCGAACAGCGCATCATCATGCGCATCCTCGACATCGTGTTCGAGGCCTATGCCAAGTCGTGGGAACCGGTGTACCCGATCGAGTTCGAGTACATCCGCTCCGAGATGAACACGCAGTTCGCGAACATCGCGACCCCGAACGAGGTCGTGGTATCGTCCACGTTCACCATCGAGCTGGGCTCGGTATCCGGCCAGATCCACTTCTGCATGCCGTATTCGATGATCGAGCCGATCCGCGACGCGCTGACCTCGAGCATCCAGGGCGAGGCGCTGGAAGTCGACAAGCGCTGGATCCGCCTGCTCACCCAGCAGATCCAGATCGCCGAGGTCGAGCTGGTCGCCGTGCTGGGCCACGGCAAGGCGAACTTCGACGAAATCCTGAACATGAAGATCGGCGACGTGATCCCGATCTCGGTGCCGGAAAGCATCCAGGCGACCGTGGACGGCGTGCCCGTGATGGATTGCACCTATGGCGTGTTCAACGGACAATACGCGCTGAAAGTCGAGAAACTGCTCGCCAACAGCGAAACTTTTCATAAGGAAGGTCCCGGCGCAGTCGGCGGCGGCGGCCAGGGGTAACACAGGAGAATCACATGTCCGATACACAAGACGACCAGAGCAGCCTCGACGACGATTGGGGCGCGGCGATCGCCGAGCAGGCCGCCGCCGAGGCGGCCGCGCTGGCGAACCAGCAGCAGGCCGCCACCGCCGCCGTGTTCAAGGACTTCTCGAACAAGGGCCCGCGGCCGGACACGCCGAACGACATCGACTTCATCCTCGACATCCCGGTCCAGCTGACCGTGGAACTGGGCCGCACCAAGATCGCCATCAAGAACCTGCTGCAACTGGCGCAGGGCTCGGTGGTCGAGCTGGACGGCCTGGCCGGCGAACCGATGGACGTGCTCGTCAACGGCTGCCTGATCGCCCAGGGCGAGGTGGTCGTGGTCAACGACAAATTCGGTATCCGCCTCACCGACATCATCACGCCGTCGGAGCGCATCCGCAAGCTGAACAAATGAGGCGCCGGACCAGCCCGGGCCTGCTGGCCATGCTGGCCGTGGCGCTGCCGCTGGCCGCCTGCGCGGCCCAGCCGGCGGGCGCCCCGGCCACGGCGCCGGCCGTACAGCCGGCACCGGAAGCGGCGCCCGAGCTTCCACGAACGGCCCCGCCGCGGACGCGTGCACAGGATGCCGGCCATGCGCCGGCATCTGCCATTCAGGCGCCGGCGCATGCGGCGCCGCAGCAGCGGTCCGCGTCCACGCCGGCGCCGCGCGCCGTCGCGCCGGTTGCCTCCGACGCTGGCGCCACCGCCACCACTACCACATCCGCCACTGCCGCCGCTTCCGGCACCTCGCGCGCCGCCGCGCCGGATGCGCAATCGGGCATGACGGCCGGCACCACGGTCGGCGACGCAGGTACCGGCGCGACCGCCGACGCGGCCGCCGGCACGCCGCCCGCGGCCGCGCCCGCGCCGGCGGCGCCCGTCCCCGCGGCCCCGCTGCCGCCGGTGGCGATGCCGTCCGGCTCCGCCACCGGCAGCCTGCTGCAGACCCTGTTCGCGCTGGTCGCCGTGCTGGCCATCCTGGCCGCGCTGGCCTGGTTCCTCAAGCGCTACGGCCCGCGCGCCGGCGGCGGCACGGCCAGCATCCGCGTCGTCGGCTCGCTCAACCTGGGCGGACGCGAGCGCCTGCTGGTGGTGGAAGTGGGCGACCAGTGGATCGTGGTCGGCGCCGCGCCCGGCCGCGTCAACGGCCTGGCCACGATGCCGCGCCAGGAAGGCGCCACGGGCGCCGCCGGCGGCGCTACACTGGCGCCCCAGGGCGCCCAGGCCCCGGCGCACAACTTCGCCGACTGGCTCAAACAGACGATCGACAAACGCAAGTGATATCCAGACAACGCATCCTGCCGGCCCTGGCGCTGCCCGCCATCCTGCTCGTCCCCCTCCTCGTCCCGCTCGCGGCCCTGGCGGCGCCGGCCGTGCCGGCCGTGACCACCAGCCCGGCGCCGGGCGGCGGCACCACCTGGTCGCTCCCGGTGCAGACGCTGCTGTTCATGACGGCGCTGACCTTCATCCCGGCGGCCCTCCTGATGATGACGAGCTTCACCCGCATCGTCATCGTGCTGTCGCTGCTGCGCCAGGCGCTGGGCACCCAGACCGCGCCGCCGAACCAGGTGATGGTCGGGCTATCGCTGTTCCTGACCCTGTTCGTGATGGGCCCGACATTCGACCGCATCTACAACGAGGCCTATCTGCCGCTGCAGGAAAACCGGATCCAGATGGGCGAGGCGCTGGACCGCGCCGTCGTGCCGCTGAAGGGCTTCATGCTCAAGCAGACGCGCCAGGCCGACCTGGCCCTGTTCGTGAAGATCTCGCGCACCCCGGCCCTGCAGGGACCGGAGGACGTGCCGCTGCGCGTGCTGATCCCGGCCTTCGTCACCAGCGAACTCAAGACCGCCTTCCAGATCGGCTTCGCCATCTTCATCCCCTTCCTCATCATCGACATGGTGGTGGCGTCGGTGCTGATGTCGATGGGCATGATGATGATGTCGCCGGCCGTGATCTCGCTGCCGTTCAAGCTGATGCTGTTCGTGCTGGTCGACGGCTGGCAACTGCTGCTGGGCTCCCTGTCCCAGAGTTTCTACTGAGGTAAAGCATGACTCCGGAAAGCGTCATCGCGATGGGCCGCACGGCCATGGAGGTCTGCCTGATGGTGTCGGCACCGCTGCTGCTGGTGGCGCTGATCATCGGCCTGATCGTCAGCATCTTCCAGGCCGCCACCCAGATCAACGAACAGACCCTGTCCTTCATCCCCAAGCTGATCGGCGTGTTCGTCGCCCTGGTGCTGGCCGGGCCGTGGATGATCGGCGTGATGACCGACTACATGCGCACCATCTTCACCGGCATCCCGGGCATGATCGGTTGACCGCGGCCCGATGATCTCGTTCACCTCGGCGGAGCTGTATGCGTGGATCGGCGCGATCCTGTGGCCGCTGACGCGCATCCTCGGGCTGGTCGCGGCCGCGCCCGTGTTCGGCAATACCGCCGTGCCGATGATGATCAAGGTGATCGTCGGCGGCCTGCTGGCGACCATCGTCGCCCCCACCATCCCGCCCGTGCCCGGCGTCGATCCGACGTCCTGGGCCGGCATGCTGATCCTGGGCCAGGAATTTCTGATCGGCACGGCGATGGGCTTCGCCATGCGCCTGGTGTTCGCCGCCATCGAATTCTCGGGCGAGGTCGCCAGCCAGACCATGGGCCTGTCCTTCGCCAGCTTCTTCGACCCCAACACGTCGGCGCGCACCTCGGCCATCAGCCAGTTCCTGGCACTGGTCGCGACGCTGGCCTTCCTGGCCACCAACGCCCACCTGGTGCTGGTCGAGGCGCTGGTGGAAAGCTTCCACACCCTGCCGATCTCGGCCACGCCGATGTCCCTGTCCGCGCCGCTGGAAATGGTGCGCTGGGGCGGCAGGATCTTCTCGGCGGGACTGCAGATCGCCATGCCGATCGTCGCCACCCTGCTCGTCACCAACATCGCCCTGGCCATCCTGACGCGCGCCGCCCCGCAGCTGAACCTGTTCGGCATCGGCTTCCCGATCACGCTGGGCACGGGCTTCCTGGTCATCAGCCTGACGCTCCCCTACCTGAACACCCCGCTGCAGAACCTGTTCAACCAGGGCATCGAAGCCGGCCGCCGCATCCCGCGCACAGGCGGCGACCGCCCGCCCCCCGCCCCACCCCGTTGACAAACCCCAAACCGGGGTCAGAGCCGGGGTCAGAGCCCGGTTTTTGGAAATAGCTTGGGGGACAGAGCGCGGTGGTTGGGCGGCAGGCGCCGCCCCCCTCGCTCAGGAGATGTAGTTGAACAGGGACAGGCCCGACAGCGTCTTGAACGAGACCTGCGCCGCCTGCAGCGTGGTCTGCTGCTGCGAGAACAGCGAGATGGCCTTGACCATGTCCAGGCCCGTCAGGTCTTCCAGCGTGCTCTGGTACTGGATGTTGAGATCGTCACCGGTGCTGTCCAGCGCATCGATTTCCTTCATGCGCGCGCCCACCGAGGCCTGCACCGTCAGCACGTTGTCGAGGGCGTTCTTCATGTTCTGGCTCGCTTCCGACAGGCGGTTCGCCAGGTCGGCCTTGCCGGACGAGCCATCGGCCGGCATGCGCAGCGTGGAGATCAGGTCGGTGATGGTGCTGAACACCGACTGGCTCTGGCTCGGCTCGACGGTGAAGCTGTCGCCGTCGGCCGGGGCGCCCTTGACGTCGAGCGACATGCCGCCGAAGGTGATGCTGGCGCCCGCCGTGTACGGCTGGTCTTCCAGCACCGCGGCCGGCGGGTCCTGGGTGGTGTCGGTCACCGTGTAGGTGGTCACGGCCGGCTCGCCCGCCACCTTGAAGCTGATCGCGTAGTTGGTGCTGCCGTTGAACTGGCTGGCGTCGACGACCGAACCCGGCGAGATGATGCCCGCGCCCTTGTTGCCGTCCGCCGCCAGCGCCTGGAACTTGCCGTTGCCGGTCTTGATGGCTTCGAAGATGGCGCTGCCGCTCTCGCTGGTCGCCATCTTGCGCGCGGAGCCCACCTGCAGGCTGCGCTGGCCCTGGTCGCCCTGGTAGGTGGCGCCTTCCGGGGTCTGGGTGAACGGCTGCGTGGTCGACTTGTAGCCGGAGAACAGGTAGCCGCCGGTGCCGTCGGCCGTGTTGGCCAGGCCCAGCAGGTCGCTCAGGCGGCCTTCCAGCTCGGTGGCCAGCGCCTGGCGGTCGCTGGTGGTGTAGCCGGCGTTGCCGGCGTTGACGATCAGCGTCTGGATGTCCTGGATCTGGGTGCTCACGTCCTGCAGCGTCTTGTCCACCAGCGACAGCGAGGATTTCGCATTGGTCCGGTTGGTGCCGAACTGCGTGTTCATCGACTGCGACTGCGTGACCTCGAGCGCGCGCGCCGAGGCAATGGGGTCGTCGGCCGCCGTCAGGATGCGCTTGTTGGTCGACAGCTGCATCTGCGTCTTGGCCATCTGGCCCTGCAGCGTGTTGATCTGGTTCGTTCCGGTCGCGTAGATGGACGCGGTGCTCAGGCGCAGGGTCATGGTGCGGCTCCGTTGTTCATTGCGTGGCGCTCAGGATGCGGTGGATGGCCGGTGCCACTCAATGGCCGATCGACAGCAGGGTGTCGAAGATCGTGTCGGCGATCTGCATCACCTTGCCCGAGGCCTGGTAGGCCTGCTGGTACTTCAGCAGGTTGGCCGCCTCCTCGTCGAGGTTGACGCCCGAGACGTTGCTGGCCGCCGTCTGCGCCTGCGCCAGCAGCGCCGCGCTGGCCTCGGCGTTGACCTGCACTTCGCGGGTCTTGTTGCCGATCGCGCCGACCAGGTTGGCGTAGGCCGACTGGTAGGTCGCCTTGCCGCCGTCCAGGATGTTCTTCGACTGCAGGTCGCCCAGCAGGCTGGCGTTGCGGGTGTCGCCGGTGCCGGTGTTCTTTTCGATCTTGAAGGTGTCGCCGACGGCCGGTGCGCCGTTCATCTGCACGGTGATGCCGCCCGCCGTATAGCTGGCGCCGTCCTTGAACGGCACTTCCGAGCCGGCCGGATAGGTGGTCTTGTTGCCGTTGACGGTCATCGTGATGTCCTGGCCGTCCGGGAAGCCGGTCAGCACGCCCGTGCCTTCGGCGCCCAGGCCATAGGTCAGCGTCACCGGCGCGGTCAGCGGCGCGGCCAGGTAGGTCTTGTCGACCGCGCCTTCGCCGATCTTGCCGGTGCCCTTGTTGGTCAGCGGCACGCTGGTGGCGATCGGCGCGGCGGCCGCGACCTGGGACTGGTCGGTCAGCGCCAGCTTGAAGTCGGCGGCGCCGTTGACGGTCGGGCGCACCAGGAAGTTGTCGCCGGCGTCGGCGTCGCCCGTGATCGCGAAGTCGATGCCGTCGATGGTCTGCGGCACGTCCTGCGGATACGGGTCGATCGGGGTCTTCTTGTTGTCCGACAGGCGGATCACGTTGTAGCTGGCGCCGTCGTACTCGACCTTGTAGTCGCTGGTGGTCAGCTGGCTCGCGTCGCTGATGGTGGCCTTGATCTCGGTGGTCGAGGTCGCGGTGTTGTTGACGTCCCTGGTGACCGCGGCCGGCGGGATCGTGAAGACGTCGCCGCCCGGGTTGCCGTTGGCGTCCAGGCCCAGGTGGTGCTGGTCGTTGAAGGTCTGGGCCAGGCCGATGGCGATGCGGCCCAGCGAGTTCTGGGCCAGGTCCAGCGACTTGGTGCGGAATTCCAGCACCGCGCCCAGCGCGCCACCGGACAGGCTGCTTTCCGGCAGCGGCGTGGCCTTGCCGCCGGTGACGTAGCCGACCGTGATCTTGGTCTGGTCGGTCGGCGAATTCATCGCCGCCAGCTGGAAGGACTTGGAGCCGACGATCAGCGGCTGGCCGTTGCCGATCGAGACCGTCAGGCTGTTGTTGTCGCCCGGCGTGACGGTAGCCTTGACCTGCTTGTTCAGCTCCATCACCAGCTGGTCGCGCCGGTCCAGCAGGTCGTTCGGCACATTGGTCTCGCTGCCGGCGGACAGCTTGCCGATCTGGTCGTTCAGCGCGGCGATCTGCGAGGCATAGGTATTGATCGTGTCGACGCTGCTGGTGAGCTGGGTGTTCACGCCCTTGCGGATTTCGTCGAGGCGGCCGTTCATCGCCTGGAAGCGGGCGACCAGCGTGTCGGCCGAGCTCAGCAGCGCACCGCGCGACGGCACGCCGGCGCGGTCGCCGGTGAGGTTCTGCACGGCCGCGAAGAAATCCTGCAGCGCCGGCGACAGGCCCGAGGTGCTGTCGGCCAGCAGGTTGTCGATCTGGGTGATCTGCGCCTCGTAGGCTTCCAGGCCGCTGGTCTGGGCCTGGGCCGTGCGCACCTGGGCGTTCAGGAACTCGTCCGAATAGCGCTTGACCTGGGCGATCTGGGTGCCGGTACCGATGAAGCCCCCGCTCGTGGACATCGAGATGGCCGTCGACTGCACCACCACCTGGCGGCTGTAGCCTGCCACGTTGGCGTTGGTGATGTTGTTGCCCGCGGTCGAGAGCGCCGCCTGGGCCGCGAACAGGCCGGATTTGCCGATGCTGAGGAGGGACATGGTATTAACCTATCTGTTGTGTCATTGACGGCAAGTCGCGCCAAAACTTTATTATTTTCTGCATGCGCCCGTCTGGTACTGGTGTTTCCGCCAAGCTTGTCCTGTGGGCATCAGGCCAGCGAGTGCTTGATGATGCGCGACAGCTTGGCCGCGTACTGCGGGTCGGTCGCGTAGCCGGCGCGCTGCAGGCCGTGCGCGAACGTGGCGGCGTCGCCGCCGTGCTGCAGCACCTTCTCGTAGCGCGGGTTGTTGCCGATCATGCGGGCGTAATCCTTGAACGCGTCCGCATGGCTGTCGTAGGCGCGGAACTTCTCGACCTTGCGGTGCGGATGGCCGTTCACGTATTCGGTGGTCACGGCGGTGGCGACCTTGCCCTTCCAGTCGCCGCCCGCCTTGATGCCGAACAGGTTGTTGCTCGACGTGCCGTCGGCGTTGCGGATCATGCGCTTGCCCCAGCCCGTTTCCAGCGCGGCCTGGCCCAGCATGAACTTGGCCGGCACGCCAGTGGCCTGTTCGGCTTCCTCGGCGGCGTCGGCCAGCTTTTCCTGGAAGGCGCGCACGTGGGCCGGCTTGTTCTCGTTGTTGGTGCCGCGCGCGCTGCCCGTCACGCCCGCGCTGGTCGCGGCGCGGTCGGTCGGCAGCGCACCGCTGGCGCGCAGCATGCGCGCGGCGTCCTGGCTGCCCAGGCCGCCGGCGGCGCCGACGGTGCCCTTCTCGCCGCCGATCGCCAGCGCCTGCGCATCCATCTGCGTGCCCGCCTGCGTGTTCATCTGGGCCAGCGCGGCCTTGCCCTTTTCCTGGGCGCCCAGCTGGCGCACCAGCACGTCGGCCAGGCCGATGCCGCGCTGGGCCAGCTTCTGGCTCATCTGCTGGTCCAGCATCGTGGTGAAGGTGCGGGTTTCCTGGCTGTCCATCGGACCGTCCTGGGGCGTGGCTTCGCGCATGCTCTTCATCATCATGTTGATGAACATGGATTCGAACTGCGTCGCCGCGCCCTTCAGCGCTTCCGGCGAGCCGGCCTTGGCGCCGCGCTTGAGGTCGCCGAGGCTGTTGGTATCGAGCGCGAACTTGCCGGACAGGTCTTGGGTGGAGCCGAGCATGGTGGTTTCCCGCTTGCGTGAATTAAATGATCTCGAGGTCGGCGCGCAGCGAGCCGGCGGCCTTGAGCGCCTGCAGGATCGCCAGCAGGTCTTGCGGCGTGGCGCCGATGGCGTTCATCGCCTTGACGACCTCGGCCAGCGAGGCGCCCCGGTTCAGTTCGATGACCTTGCCGGCATCCTTCTTGATCGACACCGACGGGTTCTGGGTCACGACGGTGGCGCCGCGCGAACCGGCCGGCGGCTGGCTGACGCTGGTGTCGCTGCCGATGCTGACCGACAGGTTGCCGTGCGAGATCGCGCAGGCATCCAGCGTCACCGCGCGGTTCATCACGACCGAGCCGGTACGCGCGTTCAGGATCACCTTGGCCGCCGCTTCCGACGGCTTGACGTCCATGTTTTCCAGCATACCCAGGAAGGACACGCGCTGGTCGCTCGACGACGGCACCCGCACGCGGATCACGCGGCCGTCCAGGGCGGTAGCGATGCCGGGGCCGAACTTGTCGTTGATCGCCTCGACCACCCGGCTGGCCGTCGAGAAATCGGTGGCGTTCAGTTCCAGCTTGACCTGGTTGTCGGCGCCCAGGTTCGAGGCGACGGCGCGCTCGACGGTGGCGCCGGCCGAGATGCGGCCCACGGCCAGCTGGTTCACCTGCACCGACGCACCGCCCGCCTGGGCGCCGGCGCCGCCGACCAGCACATTGCCCTGGGCCATCGCATACACCTGGCCGTCCGCGCCCTGCAGCGGCGTCATCAGGAGCGTGCCGCCGCGCAGGCTTTTCGCGTTACCCATCGACGAGACGGTCACGTCGATCGTCTGGCCCGGCTGGGCGAACGCCGGCAGCGACGTGGTGACCATCACGGCCGCCACGTTCTTCAGCTGCAGCTGGGTGCCGGCCGGCAGGCTGATGCCCTTCTGCTGCAGCATCGCCATGATCGACTGGACGGTGAACGGGGTCTGCGTGGTCTGGTCCCCGGTACCGTCCAGGCCGACGACGATGCCGTAGCCGGACAGCTGGTTCTGGCGCACGCCGCCGATGCTGGCGAGGTCCTTGATGCGTTCGGCGTGGGCCGGGACCGCCATCATGGGAGCCAGCAAGGCGGTGCAGAGGGCGATCAGTTTCAGGTTCAGGCGCATGGTAGCTATAGTCAGTCGGGGTCGGGGTCCGCCCCCAAGGAATCAGAAGGGCAACAGGGACTGGAAGAAACGCGACATCATCGAGGTCATCTCGGCGCGGTCGATCTGGCTGTTGGTGCGGTACTCGACGCGGGCGTCGGCGACCAGCGTCGACGACACGACGTTGTTCTGGATATTGTCCGGATTGACCATGCCCGAGAAGCGGATGAACTCGACGCCCTTGTTCATCGCGATCTGCTTCTCGCCGACCACGACCAGGTTGCCGTTCGGCAGAACCTCGGAGACGGTCACGCCGATCGTGCCGGTGAAGGCGTTCGACGCGGTCTGGGTGTCGCCGTCCGCGTACTTGGTGCCCGAGCTGGCCGCCACGCCGGTGCCCAGCTTGCCCTGCAGCGGGCCCGGGATCGCCATGTCGACGCTGCCCGACTTGTTGCCGGTGCTGGCGCCGCTCTTGTTGGCCGACGTCTTCTCGACGATGCTGACGGTCAGGATGTCGCCGATGTGGCGCGCGCGGCGGTCCTCGAACATCGGGCGGTAGGTGTTGACGTTGAAGATCGCGCCATCCGTCGCGGTGCCGGTGTCGGTGAGCAGCGGGCGGGCACTCGTGGGCTGCTTGACGATCGAGGTCGGGGTGGCGGCGCAGCCGGCGAGGGCCACGGCCATCGTCGCCGCGGCGAGGGCCAGGGCCCGGTCACGCATTTTCAAGATGTTTTTCATCACAGTTGAGCGAGTTTCTGCAGCATCTGGTCGGACGTGGTGATGGCCTTCGAATTGATCTCGTAGGCGCGCTGGGTCTCGATCATGTTGACCATTTCCTCGACCACGTTGACGTTCGAGGTCTCGACATAGCCCTGCATCAGCACGCCGGCGCCGTTGGTGCCCGGCACGTTGGCGTTGGCGGTGCCCGACGCGCCGGTCTCGACGTACAGGTTCTCGCCGCGCGACTCCAGGCCGGCCGGGTTGACGAAGGTGTGCAGCTGGATCGCGCCGATCTGGGTGGCGGCGGTCTGGCCCGGGGTGGTCACGGACACGGTGCCGTCGCGGCCGACGGTCAGGGTCAGCGCATTGTTCGGGACGGTGATCGGCGGCTGCAGCACGTAGCCGCTGGACGTGACCAGCTGGCCGTTGGAATCGGTCTGGAACGAGCCGTCGCGGGTGTAGGCCTGGGTGCCGTCAGGCGTGAGCACCTGGAAGTAGCCGGCGCCGTTGACCATCACGTCCTTGGAGTTGCCGGTCTGCGACGGGTTGCCCTGGGTGTGGATGCGCTCGGTGGCGACGGTGCGCACGCCGGTGCCGATCTGCAGGCCGGACGGCAGCTGCGTCTGTTGCGAGGACTGGGCGCCGGGCTGGCGCACGTTCTGGTACAGCAGGTCCTCGAACACGGCACGCGACTTCTTGAAGCCGTTGGTGCTGACGTTGGCGAGGTTGTTCGAGATGACGTCGAGGTTGGTCTGCTGGGCTTCGAGACCGGTCTTGGCGATGTGCAGCGAGCGGATCATGGTGTTCTCCTAACGGCGCCGGAAAACCTCCGTCGCCCACCATGAAATTATGTCCCAGGGGCAATCAAGTCAAAGCGAGGATCTGGGCCGCTTTCGCCGCGTTATTCTCGGCGTTCTTCATCAGGCTCATCTGTGTTTCGAAGGATCTCGCCAGGGAAATCATGTCGACCATCGATTCCACGGCCGAGACATTGCTGCCCTCGAGGGCGCCGCCGACGACCGTCACGGCCGGATCGGCCTGGGCCGTGCTGCCGTCGCGCAGGCGGAACATGCCGTCGTCGCCGCGCACCAGGTCGGCCTCGTTCGGGTTGACCAGCTTGATGCGGCCCCGCACGGTCGAGGCGGCCGGCGTGTCGGTGGCGGACAGCGTGGCAACGGTGCCGTCGGCGCCCACCGAGACGGTGGTATCGGGCGGGATCGTGATCGGGCCGCCCTCGCCGGCGATGGTCAGGCCGTTGGCCGTCTGCAACAGGCCGTTCGGGCTGACTTCGAACGCGCCGTTGCGGGTATAGGACTCGGAGCCGTCGGGCATCTGCACGGCGATCCAGCCCTTGCCCTTGACGGCCACGTCGAGGGCGCGCCCGGTGGCCTGCAGCGCGCCGGCGGAAAAATCGGCGCCGACGGTATTGTCGACCACGAACGCCCGCGTCGGCAGGCCCTCGCCCTGGACCGGCACGGCACGGAACGTATCGAGCTGGGCGCGAAAACCGGTCGTGCTGATATTGGCCAGGTTGTTGGCCGTCGTCGCCTGCTTCTCCAGGATGTGCTTGGTACCGCTCGCTGCCGTATAAATCAACCGATCCATGATCTCTTCCTGTCTTCCCTCAAACCGGGGTCAGAGCCGGGGGCAGAGCCCGAATTTTGGCAATTTCTTGCCGATACATTCGTGGGGGGGGGGCGACGGCGGGCGCTTGTGTCGCCGTTGCCGTCTATCCATTTCCAAAAACCGGGCTCTGACCCCGGCTCTGACCCCGGTTTGCGTTAGCGCAGGTTCACCAGGGTTTGCAGGACGGAGTCCTGGGTCTTGATGGTCTGTGCGTTTGCCTGGTAGACGCGTTGTGCGGTGATCATGTTGACCAGTTCGGCGGTCAGGTCGACGTTCGAGGCTTCCGTCGCCGACGATTGCAGGTTGCCGAAGCTGCCCGTGTCCGGGGTGCCGACCTGCGGGGCGCCCGAGGCGGCGGATTCGGCCCAGGCATTGTTGCCCAGGGGTTCGAGGCCGTTGGCGTTGGTGAAGTTGGCCAGCACGATCTGGCCCAGCGCCTTGGTCTGGCCGTTGCTGTACTGGCCCAGGATGGTGCCGTCGTCGGCGGCCGAGAAGCGCTGCAGGCGGCCGGCGGTGTAGCCGTCCTGGGTGGTCTTCTTCTCGCTGGTGTCGGAACCGTACTGGGTGGAGCCGGCGAAGTTCAGGTTGATCGGGATCGTTTCCTTGGCGCCCGTCGACGGGTAGACCGGCAGGGAGATCGACAGCGGCAACGTCTGCGGCGCCATCAGGGCCGAGGACAGCGCGCCGTTGGCGTCGAACCGCAGCGTGCCGACCGGGGTCGCCGGCACCTTGACGGCCTTGGCGATGTCCTGGTCGATCTGGTCCGGGGTGTAGCCCGGCGTGGTGCCCGCGGTCTCGGCGGCGGCGCGGATCGCGGCGACGGTCGCTTCGCTCGCGCCGGCGGCGGCGGCGGCGGTGGCGACGGCTTCGCCGGCGGCGCTGGCGTAGGCCGCCTGGGCCTCGTTGATGGCGGCCTGGTCCAGCGGCGATGCCTTGGTCGCGGCAGTCCAGGCGCCGCGCGCCGCGACCGACGCGTCATCCTTCAGGCTGGTGCCGGCGACGGTGACGTTGGTCATCTCGGTGCCGTCGCTGCCGACGTACACGTCCCAGCTGCCGGAATCGGTCTTGACGTAGTACATCGACATCACGTGCGAGTTGCCCAGGGTGTCGTAGACGTCGACCGGCACCTGCTTGTTGTAGGTTTCCGGATCGCTGGCGTTGAACGGGAACTTGACCGGCACCGACGAGCGCGAATCCAGGTTCATCTGGGTGTCGACGCGGGTGGTGGAGACCGGCTTGAGGTCGGCGGTGTTGATCTGCAGCGGCGCCGGCGAACCGGCCAGGATCTGGTTGTTCGAGCCGATGCCGTAGCCGGTCAGCTTGGCGCCCTGGGCGTTGACGATGTAGCCGTTCTTGTCCAGCGAGAACTGGCCGTTGCGCGAATACTGCACGAGGCCCGAGGTTTCCATGCGGAAGAAGCCGGAGCCGTTGATGGCGATGTCGAGCGGGTTGTTGGAGGTCTCGATATTGCCCTGGCTGAACTGCTGGGCGATGCCGGCCACGGCCACGCCGATGCCGGGCGTATTGCCGCCGGCGCCGTTCAGCGAGCGCGCGTAGACGTCGGCGAACTGGGTGGTCGAGCCCTTGAAGCCGACGGTGCTCGCGTTGGCGATATTGTTACCGATGACGTCCAGCGATTTCGCCGCGCCGTTCAAGCCGCTCAGGCCTTGTTGGAAAGACATGTGGTGCTCCTGTATCTATTCGTTGCGGTGAGGGTCCGAAGCGACGCGGCTTACAGGACCTGCTTGATGTCGGCCAGCGTGACCGCGCCCTTGACGGGCAGGTTCAGCTTGACGCCATCGGCGGAATTGGTGGTGACGCTCAGCACGCTGTCGAAGGACAGCGACTTGGCGTCCTTCAGCGCCTCGCCGCCGCGCGTGGCGGTGACGCTGATGTTGTAGTCGCCATCGGCCACGGTGACCGGCTTGCCGTCGGCGCCCAGCTTCTTCGGATCGGGCACGCCGTCCCAGGCCAGCGGCACGATGCCGGCCTTCTGCGCGCCCAGGTCCATGGTCTGCACCACGTTGCCGGCCTTGTCGGTGATCGTGACCTCGACCTTGTCGGCATCGCTGCCCAGCTCGACGCCCAGGATGCCCTTGCTGCCCGACAGCGTGACCTTGTTGCCCTCGACCAGCACGCCGTGGCCGATCAGGTTCGTCGCCTGCATCGATTCCGAACTCTGGTAGCTGGCCTTCAGCGATTCCAGCGTCGTGTTCAGCTTGTTCACGCCGGTCACGGTCTGCAGCTGGGCCAGCTGGCTGGTCACCTGGGCGTTGTCCAGCGGGTTGAGCGGGTCCTGGTTCTTCAGCTGGGTCACGAGGAGGGTCATGAACTTGTCGGTGTCGGCCTGCACGCTGTCGGTGCTGGTGGCCGGCTTGGCGTTCATGGTCGACATCAGGTCGGTGATGTTCGAGGCAGTGTTGTTGGTAACGGGCGTCGCCATGGGAGCGTCTCAGTCTTGGTAAGGGATTATTGGCCGATGGTCAGGGTCTTGAGCAGCATGGTCTTGGCCGCGTTCATCGTCTCGACGTTGTTCTGGTACGAGCGCGAGGCCGACAGCATATTGACCATCTCGTCGACCACGTTGACGTTGGGCATGCTCACATAGCCCTTGTCGTCGGCGAGCGGATTCTTGGGGTCGTACACCTGCTTCAGCGGCGACGGGTCTTCCACGACCTCGCGCACCTTGACGCCGGTGGCGCCCCCGCTCTCGGTCGGCACCGCCTCGAACACGACCTGCTTGGCGCGGTAGGCCTCGCCGGTGGGGCTGGTGGCGCTGTCGGCGTTGGCGAGGTTGCTGGCGGTGGTGTTCAGCCGCATCGACTGGGCGGTCATCGCCGAGCCGGCGACGCCGAAGACGTTGAACAGGGACATGGTTACTGGCCTCCCTGGATCGCCGCCATCAGGCTGCGGATCTGGTGGTTGATCATGGTGATGCCGGCTTCGTAGCGCAGCGCGTTGTCGGCGAACTGGGTGCGTTCGGTATCCATCTCGACCGTGTTGCCGTCGACCGCGCCCTGGGTAATGCTGCGGTACAGCACCGGCGTGCCGTCCGGCAGCGCCTTGCCGTCGGCGGCAACGTTGGCGTTCGGGTAGTGCGCCTGCGCCGTCGTGGCCAGCGCGCCGCCGGCCTGGCCGGCCCTGGCCAGCGCGCCCTGCAGGGCGCTGGAAAAATCGATGTCGCGCGCCTTGTAGTTGGGCGTGTCGGCATTCGCGATGTTCGACGCCAGCACTTCCTGGCGCTGCGCGCGCAGGCTCAGCGCGGTCTCGTTGAAGCGCAGGTAGTCGTCGAGTTTGCCGATCATGGTTTGCTCCGGGTGGATGGACAGCATCGATCATACGGACCCGCCCGGTCTTCCAATCGGGCAATAAGGGAGGGCAAAACCCGGCTATTCGAAGTTTCAGTACGGAATCATCCAGCCTAAGATGGCCACCGTCGCACAACCCTTGGGTTCCTTCCCGCCATGAAACGCATCCTGTTGACCTCGCTTCTCCCCGCCCTGCTGGCGAGCGCCCCCGCCTATGCCCAGGTCGCGCCGGCCGCCGGTGCCCGCCAGAACCTGAACGCCCTCAAGGGCGTGGTCGAGCAGTTCCTGCAGGTCCAGGCGGCCGGCCTGCCGGGCCAGGTGTCGGTGAAGGTCGGCGCGATCGATCCGCGCACCGCGCTGGCCGCCTGCCCCGCCCCGGAAGCCTTCCTGCAGCCGGGCGCGCGCGCCTGGGGCAAGACCACCGTCGGCATCCGCTGCACGGCGCCGTCGAACTGGACGCTGTTCGTCCAGGCGCAGGTGAGCGTGCAGGCCGACTACGTGACGGCGGCGCTGCCGCTGGCCCAGGGCCAGCCGATCGAACCGGGCCAGCTGGCGTTGGTAAAAGGCGACATCGCGGCGATGCCCCCCGGCATCATCACGGACATGGGCCAGGCCGTCGGCCGCACGCCGACCGTGTCGCTGGCGGCCGGCACGCCGCTGCGGGCGGACACGCTCAAGAGCCGGCCGGTCGTGCAGCAGAACCAGGCGGTGCGGCTTGTGTTGAATGGAAATGGATTTTCGGTATCAGCCGACGGCAAGGCGATCGGCACCGCGGGCGACGGCCAGGTGGTGCAGGTGCGCACGCCCTCGGGCACGGTGGTGAGCGGGACGGCGCGCACGGGCGGCATGGTCGAGGTGGCGTTCTGAGCGATCGCGCGGCAAGGGCGCTGCGGAACAAGTCGGGAATCGACCTAAAGTTTTCGGCAAGGGCGCCGATAACCCTGGCAGATCCCGGGCTTTCTGCTCCGACCTGAGAAGGATGATGCTGTGAAAATCAACGATACACTCAAGAGCAACGTTCCTGCCGCGACCACGACGGCGACGAATGCGAAAGCGAACGATGCGGCGGCGGCTGCCAAGACCACCCCGTCGTCGAGCGATACGGTACGCCTGTCCTCGCAGGGCCAGGCGCTGGCTGCCACGGGCAGCGCGAACCAGGTGTTCGACAGCAAGAAGGTCGAACGCATCAAGGCGGCCATCGCGGATGGCCAGTTCCAGGTAAATTCGGAGAAAGTGGCGGACGGCCTGCTGGAAACGGTGCGCGACCTGCTGCATTCCCGCCAACGATAGAGTCATCCATGGCCATTGCATCCCCGGGCGCGACACTGCGCGAAGAACAGCAACTGATCGGCGCCATGGTGGCGCTGATGAAGACGGAGCAGCAGCTCCTCGTCAGTGCGGATGCCGATGGCCTCGCGACCCTCACGCCGGCCAAGCTGCAGCTGGCGCAGCAGGCGGCCGAGCTGGCGCGGCGTCGCCACAAGGCGCTCGGCGCCGCCGGCTTCGCGGCCGCCGAAGCCGGCATGGAGCCGTGGCTCGCCGTCGGCGGCAACGCCGACACGCGCCGGCTGTGGGACGAGCTGCTCGACCTGGCGCGCCAGGCCAAGGAGCTCAACCGCGTGAACGGCATGCTGGTCAACAAGCAGATGGCCCATACGACGAACATGCTCAACACCCTGCGCGGCCCGGCCGCCGGCGCCGCCGGCGTGTACGGGCGCAGCGGCCAGGCGGTGGCGGCGGGGCCGTCGCGGCGGTACGTGGTCGGTTGATGACAGCGTGGTGCGCACGGGTGCGCACCGTACGGCTGCGGCAAACACCGGGGTCAGAGCCCTCGAACATCAACACCGGGCTCTGACCCCTATGTAGGGGGCGCACCCCGTGCGCACCATTGGCCTTGAAATATTACTTCACCAACTCATTTATGGTGAAATTTTCTTTCACGAGCATGGGCTCCAGTTGCTCCGGCCACACCGGCGGACTGAAGTAATACCCCTGCACCTCGTCGCAGCCGTGCAGGCGCAGGAATTCCAGCTGCGCGGCCGTCTCCACGCCTTCGGCCACCGCTTCCAGGTTCAGCCCGTGCGCCAGCGCGATGATGGCGCAGGTGATCGCCGCGTCGTTCGGGTCCTCGATCACGTCCTTGACGAAGGAACGGTCGATCTTCAGCACGTCCAGCGGGAAGCGCTTCAGGTAGCTCAGCGACGAATAGCCGGTACCGAAGTCGTCGATCGACAGGGCGACGCCGAGCGCCTTCAGCGAGCGCAATACGTCGGCCGCCTCGGCGGTGTCGCGCATCACCGTGCTTTCCGTGATCTCGATCTCCAGGCTGCCGGGGGGCAGGCCGCTGTGTTCCAGCGCGGCGCGCACGCGCCGGGCCAGGCCGGCCTGCTGGAACTGGCGCGCCGACAGGTTGACCGACACCCGCACCGGCGCCAGCCCCAGCGCGCGCCAGCCGGCGGCGCGCAGGCAGGCTTCGCGCAGCACCCACATGTCGAGCTCCTCGATCATGCCGGTGTCCTCCGCCAGCGGGATGAACCGGCCGGGCGGCACCAGGCCCAGCACCGGATGGCGCCAGCGCACCAGCGCCTCCACGCCGACCATGGCGCCGTCGGCCATGCGCACGCGCGGCTGGAACTGCAGCGTGAGCTGGGCGCGCTCGAGCGCGTGGCGCAGCAGCGCCTCCATGTCGACGCGCTCGCGGATCGCCTCCGCCATCTCGGCCGTGTGGAAACGGTATTGCGCGTTGCCGCCGGTGCGCGCCCCGTGCATCGCCACCTGGGCCATCTGCAGCAGTCCGTCGGCGTCGCAGGCGCCGTCCGGCAGCAGCGCGATGCCGACGCTGCCCGACAGGAACACGCGCTGGCCGCCCAGCACGAAGGGTTCGCGCATGCAGGCCAGCAGGCGCTCGGCCAGCGCGGTGGCGGGCGCGCTGCCGGAATCGCCCTGCACGATGATGAATTCGTTGCCGCCCTGGCGCGCCAGCGTGTCGCCGGGCCGCAGCTGCGCGGCCAGGCGGGCGGCGCAGTCGCGCAGCACGCCGTCGCCGCCGGACCAGCCGTAGCCGCTGTTGATCTTGCGGAATTCGTCGATGTCGAACACCAGCACGGCCAGCGCGCGGGCGTCGCGGCGCGCGGCGCCGATGGCCTCGTCCAGCGTCTCGAGCACGCGGCGCCGGTTCGGCAGGCCGGTCAGGGCGTCGCAGGTGAGCTGCTCGACCATCGCGTGTTCCAGCCGGCGCCGCTCCGAGACGTCGCGCACGATCGCCACCTGCTGGCCGGTCGGCATGCGCGCGCGCCGCACCTCGGCCGGGAACGGGCCCGCATGGAAGCGCCGGCAGTGCGCCTCGCCCGTCGCTTCCTCCTCCACCGCGCCGGACGGCACCAGGGCCTCGAGCGGCAGCCCGGCGGCGGCGTCGCGCCCGAGCCCGAACATCTCCTCGGCGCAGGCGTTCATCACGGCGATGCGGCCGTCGGCGCCGGCCAGCACGATGGCGTCGGGCGCGCATTCCATCAGGCCGCGAAACTTGGCCTCGCTCTCGGCCAGCGAGCGCTCGGAGCGCTCCAGGCGGGCATACGGCGCCTGCACTGCGGCCACGTAGATGGCCCGGAACAGGAACAGGTAGCCCAGCAGCTTGTAGGCATGCCCCACGACATTGAATACGTCGTCCGGGGTGTCGTAGATGGCGATGGCCATGCGCGACAGGCACAGCATCGCCGCTGCGGCGGCCAGATAACGGTCGCTGCGCAGGTGGCTCGCCATGGCGCGCGCGAACAGCAGCAGCGTCGCCAGACCGTAGGCCACGATGAGCGCCAGCTCGGCGGCGACCTTGAAGCGCGTCGCCATGCCATCCGGTGCATAGGTCGGCGGCAACAGGTCGCCGGGCACCAGTGCCAGCCAGAATCCGCACGCCGCCGCGCCCAGCGCCAGCATCAGCGCCACCCGGTGCGTGCGGCGCCCGACGGTGCGCTCGCGCGGCGCCACTGCGGCGGCCAGCAGGGCCAGCGCGCTCAGTCCGCGCGCCACCAGCCAGAACGCGGTTTCCTGGTGCATCCCGTCCGCTTCTGTGCCCAGGCCCGGCATGCCGGGCACGGTCATCAGGTGTCCGAAATCGAGCAGGCCGATCGCCAGCGCCACGGGTGCCAGCACCGCCACCCGTAGCGGAATGCGCGGCCCGACGCCGTGCCAGCCGGTGGCGAACACACAGGCCGCGACGACCACCGAAAACACTTCCATGGCAGTATGCCAGGACAGGTACCAGGCCGGATTCCACGGCAGCCGGCTGGCGTTGCCGGCCGCCAGCCAGGTGCCGAAGGTGGCCAGCAGCGCCACCAGCACGGCGAGCCGCAGCGCGCCGGGAAAACGGTGCAGCCAGGATGTCATGCCGCCTCGCCCGGCGGGTCGGCGCGCAACAGCGCTTCGATCGCGGCCGCCGCCATCGGGCGCCCGAAACGGTAGCCCTGCATCTGGTGGCAGCCGTGGGCGCCCAGGAAGGCCT
The DNA here is from genome assembly GCF_913773735.1 of uncultured Massilia sp. Taxonomy (GTDB): domain Bacteria; phylum Pseudomonadota; class Gammaproteobacteria; order Burkholderiales; family Burkholderiaceae_D; genus Telluria. The sequence continues at coordinate 137,571 of NZ_CAJYEB010000034.1, read as the reverse complement.
GCTGGACGCCGGTCTCGACGCCCTCGGCGATCACCTCGAGCTTGAGCGAGCGCGCCAGCGCGATCACCGCCTTGACGATGACGGCGCCGCCCTCGCCTTCCCCGCCCCTGCCGCCGTCGATGTCGGCGACGAAGCTGCGGTCGATCTTCAGGCTGTGGATCGGGAAGCGCTTCAGGTTCGACAGGCTCGAATAGCCGGTGCCGAAGTCGTCGACCGCCAGCTGCACGCCCATCTGCGCCAGGCGCGCCATGGTGGCGGCGGCTTCCAGGTTTTCCATCAGCACGCTCTCGGTGATCTCCAGCACCAGGCGCGACGGATCGACGCCTTCCTGGGCCAGCAGGCGCGCGACCAGGCCGGCCACGTCCTGCTGGCGGAACTGGCGCGCCGACATGTTCACGCTCATGCGCAGGTCCAGGCCGGCGCGCGCGAACGCGGCCTGCTGGCGCAGCGCGGTGGCCAGCACCCATTCGCCGATCGGCACGATCAGGCCGGTCTCCTCGGCCAGCGGGATGAACTCGCACGGCGGCACCAGCGGCCCGTCCTGCGGCTGCCAGCGCAGCAGCGCCTCGACGCCGACGATGCGGCCGCTGGCGACGTCGACCTGGGGCTGGTAGTGCAGCACGAATTCCTCGCGCAGCAGGGCGTGCTGCAGGCCGGTCTCCAGGCGCAGGTGCTCCTCGGCGTGGGCGCCCATGTCGGCCGCGTAGAAATGGAAGCCGTTGCCGCCGCCGCCCTTGGCGTGGTACATCGCGCTGTCGGCGGCCTTCAGCAGCGAATGGCTGTCATGGCCGTCGCGCGGATACATGGCGATGCCGATGCTCCCGCTCGGGAACACTTCCTGGCCGGCCAGCGTCAGCGGCTGGAACAGGCCGTCGAGCACCTTGCGCGCCACCAGCGCGGCGTCGTCCGGGCCGCCCAGGTCGGCCAGCACCACGACGAACTCGTCGCCGCCCTGGCGCGCCACGGTGTCGCTCTCGCGCAGCGCGCTGCCCAGGCGGCGCGCGATCTCGACGATCAGCTGGTCGCCGGCCTCGTGCCCGAGGCTGTCGTTGACATGCTTGAAGCGGTCCAGGTCGACGAACATGACGCCCACCTGGCGCCCGCTGCGCTGGGCCTGGACGATCGCCTGGCCGAGCCGGTCCTGCAGCAGCAGCCGGTTCGGCAGGCCGGTCAGGGCGTCGTGGTTGGCCATGCGCAGCAGCGCTTCCTCGGCCTGCTTGCGGCGCGAGATGTCCTCGACCGCGACGATCAGGCGCAGCTGGCCGCTGGACGCCTCGCGCATGGTCGAGGCGCTCACCGCCACCCAGACCAGGCTGCCGTCCTTGCGCAGGTAGCGCGTCTCGCGCTGGAAGTCGCGGATCTCGCCGTCGACCAGGCGCGTGAACAGCGCGCGGTCCTCGACCAGGTCTTCGGGCCAGGTGATCTGGTGGAAGAAGCGCTGCAGCAGCTCGATCTCGGTGAACCCGACGATGCGCGAGAGCTTGCGGTTCACGCGCAGGAAGCGCCCTTCGCGCGACAGCAGCGCGATGCCGACGGCCGCCTGGCTGAAGGTCAGGCGGAAGAATTCCTCGCTCTCCTGCAGGCGCAGCCGGGCCTGGCGCCGGAACGTGACGTCCTGGCCGATCAGCAGCAGCAGGCAGCCGCCGGCCTGGCGCGTGCGGCGGATGTTGAACTCGAACCAGCGCACGCCCTCGGCATGGCCGTCGATGGCCACCGCGACCGCGGCGGCGACGCCGTCCTGCGGCATGCCGGACGCCAGCGCCGCGGCGGCGCGTTCGACCAGTTCGGGACTCGGGATCAGCGCCTCGAGCAGCGGCCGCTCGGCCAGCGCCTCGGTCGGCACCCCCAGCATGTCGCTCATCGCCTTGTTCATCGACAGGATGCGGCAGTCGGCGTCGAGCACGATCAGGCCGGCCGGCATGCCGTCGATGACCTGCTCGAGGTGGTCCTGGTGCTGCAGCAGGCGGCGCTGGCCGGCGTGGCCGTAGGTGTCGAGCGCCAGGCCCATGTCGAGGCAGACCACCTTGAGCACGGCGTCGCAGGCGGCCGGAAACAGTTCGGGACGGTCGCCCAGGCGCTGCCACAGCGTGCGCAGCATGTCGGACAGGCATTTGCGGTAGGCGCCGATGTACCACTTCGGCGCCAGGCCGATGCGCTCGTGCACCAGGCCCACGCGCAGGCGGTTGCGCACGTAGTCGGCGCCGTAGTCGCCGGCGGTGAGGCTGGCGAGGTAGGCGCCCTGCGTGCGGCGCAGGCGCGCCTCGGTGGCGTCGTCGCGCACCAGCGCGCGCATCTCGGGATAGGCCAGCACGTGCCGGTAGAAGCTGTCGGCGAAGGCGTCGTGCTCGCCTTCCATCAGGGCGTGCACTTCGCGCAGCAGCGCCAGGTCGTCCTCGCCCAGTTCCAGATAGTCCTTGCGCGCGGCGAGCTCGCGCGCATCCAGCCCGATCTCGCGCGCGATCGCCTCGACGGCGTCGTCCAGCGCTTGCATGGCGGCCGCGGTGGCCGCAGGCGCTATCGTGCCGGCCGCTTCCACAGCCGCATCGCCCATGGCGCAGCCCGCCGCAGCGTGGCCCGGCGCCTCGTGTAACCCATCAGTCGTCTTGATCAACATCGTTCCTGTGCGTTCAGGCCCGGCAGGCGCGTCCAGCGTCGCGGCGGACCATGCCCGACAGTTCCCGACCAAGTGACCAAGGACCACGCACCCTTGCGCGGCGGCTCGACGAGAAGGTAAGTACTGTCGTGAAATATCCATTTTCCTACAGCATCATTACATTCTATCAATACACGCGATAAAGAATCGAGCGTTGTCGGCAACCGATAATCAAAGTGTTGCGGCAATGCAGCATTTGCAAGGATTTTCCCCGTTATTTAGTTGCGCATTAGCAATATTTGCCGTGCCGCCGGGTGTTACAACGACATCTGTCGACGTCACGCGAAGGAGGAGGCATGGACAGCAAATGGAGGATCATGGCGCTGCTGGCGGGGCTGGCGGGGCTGACGGGACTGGCGACGGTCGCGCACGCGGCGCCCGGCGGGGTGCGCGTCGCAGTAGCGCAGGAAGGGGTGCGCGTCGCAGTGGCGCAGGAAGGGGTACGCGTCGCAGTGGCGCCGCAGGGCCAGGACCTGGCCGCCAGCGACGACGTGGTGGTGACGGTCACGATGACCAACACGACCGGCGCGACGCAGTACCTGCTGGCCTGGCAGACGCCGTTCGGCCGGGAGGTGGAGGCGCCGCTGTTCGAGGTCATGCGCGACGGCGCGCCGGTGCCGTATCTCGGCATCCAGGCCAAGCGCCCGGCGCCGCGGCCGTCCGACTACATCGCGCTCGCGCCGGGCGCCTCGCGCAGCGCCAGCGTGGAACTGTCGGCGCTGTACGACATGCGCGCCGGCGGCGCCTACAGCGTGCGCTGGCGCGCCGGCGCGGCCCGGCTGTACAGCCGGCCCGGCACGCCGCAGCCGGGCATGCTGGCCGAGCCGGAGGCGCCGGCCATCGTCCGGGTGGCGCGGCAGCCGGGTGCCGCGGCCGCGACGCCCGCCCTCCCCCCCGCCCCGGCCGAGGGCGGCGGCCTGTCGTACAGCCGCTGCTCGAACGCCCAGCAGGGCACGATCGTGCAGGCCGTTGAGGCGGCGCAGGCGATGGCGCAGGATGGCGAGGCGTACATGCAAAAGAAGGCGCTGGCGGCGCGCTACACCGGCTGGTTCGGCGCCGTCGAGGCGCAGCGCGCGACGACCGTGGCGCAGCATTTCGCGGCCATCCGCGAGGCCTTCCAGGCCCGGCCGGTGACGGTCGATTGCGGCTGCAACGAGGCCTACTATGCCTACGTCTACCCGAACCAGCCGTACCGGATCTACGTCTGCCGCGCGTTCTGGGACGCGCCGCCGGCCGGCACCGATTCGCAAGGGGGCACGCTGGTGCACGAGATGAGCCACTTCACGGTGGTGGCGGGCACCGACGACTGGGCCTACGGGCAGGACGCGGCGGCCGCGCTGGCCGCCGACGATCCGGCGCGGGCGGTCGACAACGCGGATTCGCACGAGTATTTCGGTGAGAATACGCCATACCAGGCCAAGGGGTCCGAGGTGTCCCGGGTTTCGGGCCGCAGGGGTCAGAGTCCGGTGTTGCTTTTAGAAGGGCTCTGACCTCGGAGTCGCCGGCAGCGGCGTACCGTGCGGCTGAGAACCGGGGTCAGAGCCCCTGGAAAGAAAAACCGGGCTCTGACCCCTCCCGCGCGATGACGCCTTGGCCGCCTCCTCGGCAAACGCCCGCGCCAGCGCCGTCGCCCGTTCCGGCATGACCAGCGCGCGGCGCGCCCGCGCATCCTCGTCCGCCAGCGCCACGTAGCGCACGCCCGGCGGCCGGATCGCCGTCATCCCCTCCGGGACCACGGCGATGCCGAAGCCGGCCGCCACCAGGTCCAGCATCGCCGTCTTGCGCGACACGGCGCGCGCCACGCCCGGCACGAAGCCGCGCGCCAGGCACAGGTCCGTCACCAGGCGCGCCAGGCCGCCGCGTTCGCGGTGCACGGCCGACACGAACGGCAGGCCGCGCAGCTGCGCGATCTCCAGCGCGGCGCCGTCCGCCAGCGGATGCCCGTGCGGCAGCGCCACCCACAGCCGCTCCGGCGCCAGTTCGACGAACTGCACGTCCGCATGGCTGCCCAGCAGCGGCAGGCGCACGATCCCGACGTCGGCCCGGCCCGCGGCGATCTCGCCCGGCTGCAGTTCCGACGCCACCCGGTCCAGCTCGACCCGCGCGCCGGGACTGGCGTCCAGCAGGCGCCCGATGGCCGGCACCAGCGCCTTCGCCGGCGTCGACGAGGAGTGCAGCAGGCGCAGCACGCCCGCCTCGCCGCGCGCCAGCTGGGCGCCCTCTTCGGCGGCGGCCAGCAGCAGCGCATCGACCGGGCGGATGCGCGCGCGGTACAGCGCGCCGGCCGGGGTCGGCCGCACGCCGCGCGGCTCGCGCTCCAGCAGGGCGAACCCGAGCTCGTCCTCGAGCTGGCCGATGTGGCGGCTGAGCGCGGACTGGGCCACGAACAGCGCGGCCGCCGCCTGGGTGAAGCCGCCGTGGTCGACGACGGCCAGGAAATAGCGCAGCTGCTTCAGGGTTGGCATATCAGGATGGCATGGATGGTGGCGAAAATCGGTATTTGTGTTATACCGCAGCGCGGCCGAGAATGAAACGCCCTGTTTCGAGGTTTCGCTGAATGGACATGCTCGTCGCCGACCCGCTTTCCCTGTTCCTGGCCGCCGCCGCGGTGGCCGTCGCCTATGCCGTCTTCACGCTGGTCGGCTTCGGTTCCGCCCTGGTCGCCAGCGGGCCGCTGGCCATGGTGATGGCGCCCAGCCGCGTGATCCCGCTGCTGGCGCTGCTCGACTTCTTCGGTGCCGCCACGCGCGGCTGGCGCGCGCGCCGCGACGTCGCCTGGACCGAGTTCCGGCACCTGTTCCCGGGCATGCTGGCCGGGCAATGCCTCGGCATCACGGTCCTGGCGCGCGCCGGCACCGCGTTCACGCTCGCCGCGCTGGGCCTGTTCGTCGCCGGCCAGGGCCTGCGCGGCCTGCTGGCGCGGCCCGGCAATACCGCGCGGGCGCCGCGCTGGCCGTTCCTGCACGGGCTGTTCGGCGGGTTGCTGGGCGGGCTGTTCGGCAGCGGCGGCTTCGTCTACGCGGCCTGGCTGGAACGCCGGCTCGAGAACCGCAGCGCGTTCCGCGCGACGCAGGCGGTCCTGATCGCGCTGTCGACGGTGTGGCGCATCGTGCTGTGCCTGTCGCTCGGCCTCCTGGATGCGCGCCTGCTGCTGACGGCCCTGTGCTTCGTGCCGGCCGTGCTGCTGGGGGTGCTGGCGGGGCGGCGCATCGACCTGCGGCTAGGACGCGCGCAGCTGTTTGCAGTGCTGAACGTGCTGCTGGTGGCGAGCGGGGTGGGGTTGCTGGCCAGGGCGGTGGGGTGAGCGGCCGTGCTTGCGGGTGGTGCGCACGGGGTGCGCACCCTACGGTTTTTTGCGCACCAGGCCGTCACGACGCCGTGCGACGGTGTTGCGTAGGGTGGACGGCTGCGCCGTCCACGCGTCCAGGCGACGTGCGGTCGACCGTGCGGCCTGCCCTACGCCGGTCGACCGTGCGGCCTGCCTACGCTGGTCGGCCGTGCGGCCTGCCTATGCCGGTCGGCCGTGCGGCCTGCCTACGCCGGTCGGCCGTGCGGCCTGCCCACGCCGGTCGACCGTGCGGCCTGCCTAAGCCGGTCGAACGCGTGGACGGGAGACCCGTCCACCCTACGACGACGCCTGGGGCAAGCGGCGGGTTGAAAGCCGGGTCAGCGCCCGTGGCACCCGGCCATCAAGGCGCCGTGTGCGTGAACATCACCGGCGCCGCCGCCACCTCGGTGAAGGCGTCGAGCTGCTTCGCGTCGGCCAGGGCCAGGCCGTTCCAGCGGATCTCGTAGGTGTGCTGGCCCGGCTTGAAGGCGTAGTAGCGGGTGATGTCGATGGTGTGCGTGTGCGCGGAATGCGGGGCCAGTTCGACGTAGTCGGCGGCCGTGAACGGCAGGCGCTTGACCATCGGGCCCAGGTAGGCGACCTCGGCCCCGCCCGGGTGCTCGCGCAGTTCGAACAGGCGGTTGGTCAGGCGCGTGTCGGCGGCGGCGGCGTTCGGCAGCCACACGCGGCGCTCGCCGCGGTTCTCGAAACGCAGCGTGGCCAGCACCTTGTCGTGGCTGGCGTCGACGCTCAGGATGGCGTGCAGGTTCATCGCTTGGTTTCCTTGGTGTTCCTTGCCCGGTTCGTGGGCCGCGCAGCCGGCCAGCGCGAAGGCCAGGGCGGTGCACAGGATCGTTCTTCTTTGCATGCAGACTCCGTGTTCGGGTTTCGATTATGCGCACGAACGGACGAGCGGCGCGCCCGATTGTGCAATGACGGACATCATTTTATGCGATGCGCGGGGAACGATCGCGCCCTACGGTGCGGCGGGCGGCTCGCCGGTGAGGATGGTGATGGCCACGCGCCGGTTGCGCGCCCTGCCCGCCTCGTCGGTGTTGGGCGCGAGCGGGACGTTGGCGGCGCGCCCGACGGCGGCCAGGCGGCGCTCCGGCACGCCGCTCTCGGCGAACAGGCGCACCACGGTGCTGGCGCGCGCCGCCGACAGTTCCCAGTTGGACGGGAACGAGGGGTTGCTGATCGGCCTGTCGTCGGTATGGCCCTCGACCTCGATCGCGTGCGGATCGTCCTTCATGACCTCGGCCACCGCCTGCAGCGTCTCGCGCGCGTTCGCGCCCAGCGCGGCCTGGCCTTCGTCGAACAGCACGCTGGCATTGATCTCGATGGTGACGCCGCGCGCGGTCTGCGTCACGCGCACCTTCCCGCTGCGCACCAGCGGCGCCATCACGCTGTCGAGCTTGCGCGCCAGCAGGTCCAGGCGCTCGCGGTCGCGCTTGGCGGCCTCGGCGCGCTTGCGGGCGATGATGTTCGACAGCGGCAGCGCTTCCAGCTCGACCTGGGTATTGGTCGTGCTGGCGGCGCCGCGGCCGCCGAAGGCATCGCCCAGCGCTTCCGACAGCACCGTGTACTTGCCGATGTTGACGACGGAGACCGCGTACATCACGACGAAGAAGGCGAACAGCAGCGTGATGAAGTCGGCGTAGGAGATCAGCCAGCGCTCGTGGTTGTCCTCGTCCTGCTGGTAGGGCTTGCGGCGCGCCATGGCGGTCAGGGCTCGCTGAGCAGGCAGCCGATGCGCTCCTCGATGACGCGCGTGTAGTCGCCCGTGGCCAGGTCGTGGAACACGTCGGCCAGGATCTCGTACTGGGCCACGCGCTCGGTGACGATGCCCTTGATCTTGTTCCCGGCCGGGTAGAAGAACAGGTTCGCCAGGCCCACGCCGTACACGGTGGACACGAAGGCGACGGCGATGCCGGCGCCCAGGCGCGACGGGTCGCTGAGGTTTTCCATCACGTGGATCAGGCCCAGCACGGCGCCCAGGATGCCCACCGTGGGCGCGTAGCCGGCCGCCGATTCCCAGATGCGCGCGGCCTGGCGCTCGCGGAATTCGTAGGTGTTGATCTCGGTGTGCATCAGGCTGCGGATCTTGTCGGGCGCGATGCCGTCCACCACCAGCCGCAGGCCCTTCTGGATGAACGGGTCGGCCTTGGCCATGTACTGCTCGAGCGACAGCAGGCCGTCGCGCCGCGCCGACAGGCTCCACAGATTGATTTCGCGCGCCAGCTGCTGGCGGCGGTCGGGCGGCGGAAAGAACACCCAGCGCAGCATGCGCACGCCGCGCAGGAAGGCCTTGCGCTTGCTCTGCAACAGCACGGCGCCGAAGGTGCCGATCACGACGATCGCGAACGCGGCCGGCTGGACCAGGGAGGAAAACTTGCCGCCGTCGAGCGTGTGCCCGACGACGATGCCGGCCAGCGCCAGCGCGAGACCCAGCAGGCTGGTCAGGTCCACGCACGCTCCTTCAGGTAGGCGCGCAGGCGCGCCACGGCCTGGGTGTGCAACTGCGAGACGCGCGACTCGGACACGCCCATGACGGCGCCGATTTCCTTGAGGTTCAGCTCTTCCTCGTAGTACAGGCCCATCAGCATCTTCTCGCGCGGCGGCAGCGCGTCGATCGCGTCGATGACGGTCTGGCGGAAGTCGGTGTCGAGCAGGCTCTTGAGCGGATCGTCGTCGTCCACCGCGTAGCGGTCGAGGAAGCTGTCGTTGCCGTCGGCATCGTCATGGAAATCCTCGTAGTAGACCAGCTGGTGGCCGCCCGAATCGCCCAGCATTTCCTGGTAGTCGGCCAGCGACAGCTTGAGGGACTTGGCCACCTCGGATTCGCTGGGCGGACGGCCCAGCTGCTGCTGCAGCGTGGCCATGGCCTGTTCGACCTTGCGCATGTTCGAACGCGTCGAGCGCGGCATCCAGTCGCTGTTGCGCAGCTCGTCGAGCATGGCGCCGCGGATGCGCAGCACGGCATAGGTCTCGAACTGCGCGCCCTGGTTTTCCTCGTAGCGGTTGATCGCGTCGAGCAGGCCCATCATGCCGGCCTGGATCAGGTCGTCCACTTCGACGGACGGCGGAAGCTTGGCCTTCATGTGGTGCGCGAGACGCTTGACCAACGGCATGTGCACCGTCAGTAAAGAATTCTTGTCCGCTGTCCCTTTGGCCGTGTACATAAGTCCCGTATCCGTTCAATCATTGCCGCCTCCCGGGGAAACCCTCAGGCGGCGCGTCCCTGCTGCATGCCGGCACCGGCGAAGCGCCCGGCCAGGCGGCGGAATGCCACCGAGGCCCCGGCCAGCGGGAACGCATCCACCACGGCTCGCCCCAGGCGCGCGGCGCGGTGCAGGTATTCGTCCGCCGGTACCGAGCCCATGGAGCTCAACGTTACCGCGAGGTAACGAGTTGCCGCAGATGACATATTATCGTATACCACCTTGGCTTCGGCTTCGGTCGCGCCGGTGACCAGGATGCCGAACGGACGGCGTCCCAGGTGCTGCGACAGGCGCTTGACCAGCGCATAGGCGTTGGTGATCGAGGTGGCGCTGGTCGACACCTGCACGACGATCTCGGACGAATCCATCAGCGGGATCGGAAAACCGTCGTCCTCGGCGAACTCGCCGTCGACGATCACGATGCTGCCGGCCGACTGCTTGACCAGCACGTCGAAGGCGTTGGCGAGGCGGCGCACTTCGGCGCCGTCCACCGTCGGCTGCCCCATCCGTACCACCGAAAAGCCCTGCGGCACCTGGTGCACCACCTGGTTCAGCGCGCACTCCTGGCGCGCCACCTGCAGCAGGCTGCCGCCATGGTCCACGCCCAGGCGCCGGGCGACGCCGTAGTCGCGCCGGCAGGCGTCGACGATCACCACGTCGTTGCCGGACTGGACCAGCGAAGCGCCCAGGTTGACCAGCATGGCGCCCTTGTCGTCCGAGGCGGTGGCCGAGAGGAAGGTGACGATGCGCGGCTTGGGGCCCGCCAGCATGCGGCGCAGGCCTTCGGCCTGGTCGAAGTCGAAACTAGCCAACATACACCTCGCGCAGCGAACGGTCGTTGTTCAGGTTGCCCAGGCCGGACATCATGAGCGGCAGGTCGCTGTCCTGGATCTGGGCGGCGGCGTCGCGCTTGTTGCGGAAGGCGCGGTCGACCAGCATGGCGCGGTCGGCCATGTGCAGGTCTTCCGGCACGCGCTGGCCGTTCGAGACGTAATACAGATTCAGTTTCTGCCGGATCATTACGTCGAGCACGCCGCCGATCGACGCGGCTTCGTCCAGCTTGGTCATGATGCAACCGGCCAGGCCGCTGCCCTGGTAGGAGCGCACCACTTCGTTCAGCGTCTCGTTGGTGGCGGTCGCGTTCATGCACAGCAGGCGCTGCACGTGCGCGCCGGAATTCGTCAGCATGGCGACCTGCTCGGTGACCATCTGGTCGCGCTGCGACATGCCGATGGTGTCGATCAGCACGGTGTGCTTGTTGCGCAGTTCCTTCAGGGCGATGCGCAGGTCGGCCTCGTCCTTCACCGAGTGCACCATCACGCCCAGGATCTTGCCGTAGATGCGCAGCTGCTCGTGGCCGCCGATACGGTAGGCGTCGGTGGTGATCAGCGCCAGCTTTTCCGGGCCGTGGCGCATCACGCAGCGCGCGGCCAGCTTGGCGGTGGTGGTGGTCTTGCCGACGCCGGTCGGGCCGACCAGGGCGAACACGCCGCCGCGGTCGAGGATCGCGTCCTCGTCGGCGATGGTGGTCAGGTTGCGCGCCAGCACGGTCTTGACCCAGCGCATGGATTCGGCGGCATCCTTGCCGGCCGGCAGCTTGTCGATCAGGTAGCGCGACAGGCTGGCCGAGAAGCCGGCGGCCAGCAGTTCGCGCAGCACGGCGGCCTTCTGCGGCTCGCGCTGCTGGGTATTGCCCCAGGACAGTTCGGCCAGCTGCGTTTCCATCATGCCGCGCATCGCGCGCAGCTCGTTCATCATGCCGTTCATCTCGGCGGCGGCGGCGCTGGCCGCCGACTCGCGGGCTTGGGCGATCGCGGCCGACATCATCGCGGTCATCGCGTTCATGTCGAAGGCCGGGGCTTCCGCCTGCGGGGCGCGGCGGTTGGCATAGGTCTGCGGGGCCGGCGCCGGCGCCGGGGCCGGCGTAGGGGCCGGGATGTCGTCGTCGATGCCGTACAGCTGGTTCAGCGGCACGCGCGCGGCCGGCTCCTGGACGAACGGGCGCGGCGCCGGGGCCGGTGCGGCGAAGTCGTCCGCGCGCACGTTCAGGCTGGGACGCGGCGCGGCCATTTCCGATTCGGGAGCCGGCGCCGACAGCGAGGCGACGTCGTCGTTGTCCAGCGCCAGGATCTCCACGACACCGTCGACCGGACGGTTCGACAGGATGACCGCGTCCGGCCCGAGGGCCTCGCGCACCTTGCGCAGGGCTTCACGGGATGTGGGCGCTGTAAATTTCTTCACGTTCATCTTGTTCTCCGCTTTCGCTGGCTCGGTTTGATCGCTATCAATCTGTCTTGCGGGCGCAAACGCCCATTCATGGATAGGATTATTGACGATGCCAGCAGGAAACGATCGGGGGAAAAGGCGGGGGAAATCCGCTCAATTCACATCGCAGTCGTCACGTGATGGAGAAACGTGCGCCCCGTGGCCGGAAGGCGTGCCAGAATCAAGGCAAGAAATATTAGAAATAATGCAATAAAACAGTGTATTCTGTTACCGAATGCCGACGATGGCAGGGAACTAATGACGTTGATAGATTCTTTCCAATTGTAACTATCATGGGTTGCGGGCATACTGAACACGTACAGACACCGCCCCATGGTCACAGCGAAAGGCCGGCACATGAAAATCAGGTTACCGAAGCACCAGTCCGGCATGCCGGGTGCAGTCGCCCTGCTGGCGCAATGCTGCGGCGCGCTCGACCGCAGTATTCCTGGCCTGCGCACCGCCCTCCTCGTCGCCGGCATCGTCGCGGCCGCGCTGCGCACCGGACGCACGGCGGACTTCCTGTTCGTGAGCGGCCTGCTGTTCCACATGGCCATCTGGTTGGAAGGATGGTGGATGGGCCAGCGGCCGTCCTGACCACGCTGCCCCCAGACTCGTCCGACGCCTTCGCAACGGCGTAGGGTGGGCACCCCGTGCCCACCCTGTTTCTACCCTATCCTCAAGCCCCCACCAGGCTCGTCACCCGGATCGTCTTCGTTTCCGGAATCTCCGAGTGCGACAGCACCTTCAATTGCGGCAACGCGCGACGCAGGAAGCGCGACAGCAGCGTGCGCAGCGGACCCGGCACCAGCAGCACCGGGGTCAGGCCCATCGCTTCCTGCTGCTGGGTCGCATTGGCGGCCTGCTGGACGATGGTGTCGGCCAGGCCCGGCTCGATGCCGGTGCCGTCGCCGCCGGCGCTCAGCGCCTGGACCAGCAGGCGCTCGAGGCGGTTGTCCAGGGTCATCACCGACAGCTCATTGGTGCCCGGGAACAGTTGCTGGACGATGGCACGGCCCAGCGCGATGCGCACCAGCGTGGTCAGGTCGTTCGCATCCTGCGTGTTCGCGCCGTGCTCCGACAGCGTTTCGATGACGGTGCGCATGTCACGGATGTGCACGCCTTCGTTCAGCAGGTTCTGCAGCACTTTCTGCAAGGTCGACAGCGACACGACCTTCGGTACCAGGTCCTCGACCAGCTTCGGCGATTCCTTGCCCAGGTGGTCCAGCAGCGCCTGGACTTCCATGCGGCCCAGCAGTTCGGCGGCATGCGTCGTGATCAGGTGGTTCAGGTGGGTGGCGATCACGGTGCCGGCATCGACGACGGTATAGCCCATGCTCTGCGCCTCGTCCTTCAGGCCGGCGTCGATCCAGATCGCCGGCAGGCCGAACGCCGGATCGGTGGTCACCAGGCCCGGCAGCGTGCCGCTGGCCATGCCCGGGTTGATCGCCAGGAACTGGCCATTCATCGCCTCGCCGCTGCCCACTTCCACGCCCTTGAGCGTGATGCGGTAGGCCGAGGGCTTCAGTTCCAGGTTGTCGCGGATGTGCACCGGCGGTGCCAGGAAGCCGACTTCCTGGGCGAATTTCTTGCGGATGCCCTTGATACGCTTGAGCAGTTCGCCGTTCTGGCCCTTGTCGACCAGCGGGATCAGGCGGTAGCCCACTTCCAGGCCGAGGGTGTCAACCGGCATCACGTCCTGCCAGGTCGCCTCTTCCGATTCCGCCGGCGCGGTGGCGGCGCCGGCGCCGCCCGCACCCGCCGCGGCGCCGGCCGCGCCCTGGGCGCCGGCCGGACGACCGCCCGCCTCTTGCGGCGCTGCCTCCTTCTGGCGCTTTTCCAGCAGGTAGCCGGCGCCGAACAGGGTACTGCCCAGCAGCAGGAACACCAGGTTCGGCATGCCCGGGATCAGGCCCATGCCGCCGATGATGCCGCCGGTGATGTACATGACCATCGGACGCGCGAACAGCTGGCCGATGACCTGGCCGCCGACGTCCTTGTCGCTGGCCACGCGCGAGACGACCATGCCGGCCGCGATCGAGATGATCAGCGAGGGGATCTGGGCGACCAGGCCGTCGCCGATGGCCAGCAGCGTGTAGGTCTTGACGGCATCGCCGAAGGCCATGTCGTGCTGGACCATACCGACGATGAGACCGCCGATCACGTTGATGACGGTGACCAGGATGCCGGCCACGGCATCGCCGTGCACGTACTTCGAGGCACCGTCCATCGCGCCGTAGAATTCCGCTTCCTGGCCCACTTCGGCACGGCGCAGCTTGGCTTCCTGCTCGCCGATCAGGCCGGCATTCAGGTCGGCGTCGATCGCCATCTGCTTGCCGGGCATCGCATCCAGCGCGAAGCGCGCGCCGACCTCGGCGATACGGCCCGCACCCTTGGTGACGACGGTGAAGTTGATGATGGTCAGGATGATGAAGACGACCAGGCCGACCGTGTAGTTACCGCCGATCAGGAAGTGGCCGAACGCCTCGATGACCTTGCCGGCCGCCGCGCCGCCGGTATGGCCCTCGGTCAGCACCACGCGGGTCGAGGCCACGTTCAGCGCCAGGCGCAGCATGGTGGTGACCAGCAGCACGGCCGGGAAGGCCATGAAGTCGAGCGGCTTGACCGTGTACAACGCGGTCAGCAGCACGATCACCGACATCGCGATGTTGAAGCTGAAGAACAGGTCCAGCGCGAACGCCGGCAGCGGCAGGATCATCATCGCCAGCAGCAGGATGATGAGGATGGGCGCGGCCAGTGCGTTGCCGCGTCCTGCGATGCCTTTCAGCCAACCGGGCAGTTGGAAGCCGTTCATTGATACTCCATCGTTCGCAATCGGGTTGTCGGTGCCGGCAAGCTGCTTGCTCGGTTACAACATTATTGCCGATGCTCAATGGAAGTCATGCGCCGAGGAGACGGGCAAAACCCGCGCATTTCGGCGTGAAGGCCGCCGCGACGGCCGGGCACGGCCGTCGCTGGGAGACGATACGGCAGAAGATCAGTGCGGGTTGCCGGTCCTGCCGTCGGCGCCCGGCTGCTGGGACGCCGGATTGAACGGGTCCATCTCCGGCGGCACCGGCAGGCGGCTCGGACGATCCGGATACTGGGTGGTCGTGCCCTTGCCGTAGGCGCGCAACTGGTACACGTAGGCCAGCACTTCGGCGACGGCGGAATACAGGGCTTCCGGGATCTCGTCGTCGATGTCGGTGTGCTTGTACAGCGCACGGGCCAGGGCCGGGGCTTCCAGCAGCGCCACCTTGTTTTCCCTGGCCAGTTCGCGGATCTTGGCCGCGACCTCGTCGGTGCCCTTGGCCACCACGCGCGGCGCGCCGCGCTGGCCTTCGGCATACTTCAGCGCCACCGCGAAGTGGGTCGGGTTGGTCACGACCACGTCGGCGGTCGGGACGTTGGCCATCATGCGCTTCCTTGCCATCTCGCGCTGCATCTGGCGGATCTTGCCCTTGATCTGCGGATTGCCGTCCGATTCCTTGGATTCCTGGATCACTTCCTGGCGCGTCATCTTGAGCTTGTTGGCGTAGTGCCACATCTGGTACGGACCGTCCAGCAGCGCGATGACGCCGAGCGAACCGACGATGATCAGGAAGGCCCTGGCCAGCAGGCTGCCCAGGTGGGCCGTGCCGGTGCCGAGCGGCTCGACGGCCAGGCCGATCAGCGCGTCCTTCTGCCCCATGATGACGATCCAGGCGACGAAGCCCACCAGCAGCGTCTTGGCGATGGCCTTCACCAGTTCGACCAGCGCATTGGTCGAGACCATATTGCCCAGGCCATTGATCGGATTGAGCTTGCCGAACTTGGGAACGAACGCCTTGCCGCTGAAGTTCCAGCCGCCGATCACCAGGGGCGAGGCGAGCATCATCAGCATGATGGCCCCGGCCAGCGGCAGGCAGGCCAGCAGCACGCTCATCACGTCCGCCAGGATGCGCTCGGACATCAGGGCCGGGTTGTGGATCTGGTCGCGGTCCAGCGACAGGCCGTTGTGCAGCGCGGTGGACAGCTTGTCGACCATGCCGCCGCCCATCATCCACAGGCCGGCGCCGGCGGTCATCAGCACGACGAAGGTGGCGACTTCGCGCGAACGGGGGATGTCGCCGTTTTCGCGCGCCTGCTTCAAGCGCCGCTCTGACGCTGGCTGGTTCTTTTCTTCGCCGCTCGCTTCCGCCACGTGCTCGCTCCATGATTAATTTCAGTGGAGCATTATTCCAGAAGTTTCTGGGCGCTTATAGGTCGAAAAGGAAGACGATCAGCTGCCTGTTCATTCCCAAAGCGTGTCGGCGATACGACACCAGGCAGATACCCGATGGGTTGAGATACACGCAAGATTGGGGGGAAATGTAAAAATGTCGACACTGATTAGCAAAAACTTGCTAAGTTAACGGGATGATAGTGAACTAAAGCAATATTTCATTGTTATAATCCCTTGGCAACATAGCATTGCTATAGCTGTCTCTCCACCGAATTAAAGGAATCGATATGAAGAAACTGATCGCTACCGGCGCCATCCTGGCCCTGATGTCGGCCCAAGTGTTCGCACAAGCCACCGGCGCCGCTGGCACCGGTACCACCGGCACCGCAACTGGCACCGCGGCAGGCACCGGCGGTGCAGGCGCGGGCGGCGCAGCAGCAGGCGCAGGCGCTGCCACCGGCGCAGCAGCCGGCACCGGCGGCTTCCTGGCAGGCGCCGGCGTGGCCGGCCTGTCGGTCGGCGCGACCATCGCCGTCGGCGCCGCCGTGGCTGCCGTTGCCGTCGCCGCGTCGGACGACAACGACTCGACCACCAACCACTCGGCAA
Source organism: uncultured Massilia sp. (assembly GCF_913773735.1). Classification (GTDB taxonomy): domain Bacteria; phylum Pseudomonadota; class Gammaproteobacteria; order Burkholderiales; family Burkholderiaceae_D; genus Telluria. The sequence continues at coordinate 121,294 of NZ_CAJYEB010000034.1, read as the reverse complement.
CGACCCACCGTTGATCGATCGGGGCGGACCGGTTCCGCCTCATGCGGGGGCCTTGCCTCCGCGTGGCAGTCGAAAAAAATGGCCGCGGATAACGCGGCCATTTTCATTTGCGCATGGTGCGCCGTATCATCGTCAGTCGAACTTGTCGGCCTTGCTGAAAGGCACCGCCGCTGCATCCTTGGCCGCAAGCTGAGGCGCTTGCGCCGCCGGCCACTCGATGCCCAGTTCCGGATCATTCCACAGCAGGCTGCGCTCGTGTTCCGGATACCAGTAGTCGGTCGTTTTGTAGAGGAATTCCGCTGTATCGCTCAATACCAGGAAACCGTGGGCAAAACCCGGCGGTACCCAGATCTGCCTGTGATTATCGGCGCTCAGGATTTCGCCCACCCATTTTCCATACGTGGGCGAGGATTGGCGCAGGTCCACGGCGACATCGAATACACTCCCCTGTACTACCCTGACCAGCTTACCTTGGGGATGCTGGATCTGGTAATGCAGGCCACGCAATACGCCTTTCACCGATTTGCTGTGATTATCCTGGACAAAATCCACGTCCATTCCGGTCAGCGCCTGGAAATCGCGCTTGTTGAAACTTTCGAGAAAGAATCCACGTGCATCGCCAAACACTTTCGGCTGGAGCACGAGCACATCAGGAATCGCGGTCGGGGTAGCGGTAAAAGGCATACTGGACTCACTTCAAGAGATTCAACAAATAGCGGCCATAGCCGTTCTTGGACAGGGGTGTCGCCAGCTTTTCGAGGGCGCCCGCATCGATCCAGCCCTGGCGATAGGCGATCTCTTCCGGACAAGCCACCTGCAGGCCCTGGCGCTTCTGCAGCGTGGCGATGAAACTGGCCGCTTCCAGCAGGCTGTCGTGGGTGCCGGTATCGAGCCAGGCGAAGCCGCGGCCCATGATCTCGACGTTCAAGCTGCCGCGGTCGAGATAGCACTGGTTGACGTCCGTGATTTCCAGTTCGCCGCGCGCGGACGGCCGGATGTCGGCGGCGATGCCGCACACGTCCTTGTCATAAAAATACAGGCCGGTCACCGCGAAGTTCGACTTGGGCGCCTGCGGCTTCTCTTCGATCGAGATGGCGCGCTGGCCCGCATCGAATTCCACCACGCCATAGCGTTCGGGATCCTGCACGTGGTAGGCGAACACCGTCGCGCCATCGGTCCGGGCATTCGCGCTGTGGAGTTGCTTGACCAGGTCGTGGCCATAAAAGATGTTATCGCCCAGCACCAGCGCGCTCGGATTATTGCCCACGAAATCCTTGCCGATGACGAAGGCCTGCGCCAGTCCGTCCGGGCTCGGCTGCACGGCATACTGGATGTTCATGCCCCAGCGGCTGCCGTCGCCCAGCAGTTCGGCGAAACGCGGGGTGTCCGTCGGCGTACTGATCAGCAGCACGTCGCGGATGCCGCTGAGCATCAATGTGCTCAGCGGGTAATAGACCATCGGCTTGTCGTAGACCGGCATCAGCTGCTTGCTGACGGACTGGGTGACCGGATACAGGCGCGTGCCCGAGCCGCCGGCCAGGATGATCCCCTTGCGTGTTGGATTGGACATGCTGCCCCTCTCAGAATAATTGTTCGAGCACGTGGCCCACGCCCTCCTGCCACGGTGGCAGGCGCAGGCCGAAGGCGGCGCGGAAACGCTGCGTGTCCAGGCGCGAGTTGGCCGGGCGCCGCGCCGGCGTCGGGTACTGCGCCGTCGCCAGCGGATGGATGTCGCCGGGCCCCGCCTTCAGCGTCTTGCCGGCCGCCAGCGCGGCTTCGACGACGAAACGCGCATAGGCGTGCCAGCTGGTTTCCCCCGACGCCGCGACATGATACGTGCCGTACGGAAAAGACGTCGCGCGTTCGCGCTGGTACCGGCCGATCAACTGCGCGGTGAGGTCGGCCAGCAGCGCGGCCGACGTCGGCGCGCCGAACTGGTCGGCCACCACGTTCAGCTGGTCGCGTTCGGCCGCCAGGCGCAGCATCGTCTTGGCGAAGTTGCCGCCGTGCGCGCCAACCACCCAGCTGGTGCGCAGGATCAGGTGGCGCGGATTCGCCGCCGCCAGTGCCAGTTCGCCGGCCAGCTTGCTGCTGCCGTAGACGCCCTGCGGGGCAGGGACGTCGTCCTCGGTATAGGCGCCGTCCTTGGCCCCGTCGAACACGTAGTCGGTCGAGTAATGCACGACCAGGGCGCCCAGGCGCGCGCCCTCCTCGCCCAGCACACCGGGCGCGACGGCGTTCACGGCCCAGGCGGTGTCGCGGTCCGATTCCGCCTTGTCCACGGCCGTGTAGGCGGCCGGGTTGACGATGACGTCCGGCGCCACCCGGCGCACGAGGGCGCGCACGGCATCGGCATCGCCCAGGTCGCAGGTCGCCTGGTCGACGGCGACCACCTCGCCCAGCGGCGCCAGCGCGCGGCGCAGCTCGAAGCCGACCTGCCCGTTCTTGCCAGTCAGGAGGATCTTCATGCTATGCACCGTACTGCTTGCCGAGCCACTCGCGGTAGTTGCCGCTGGTGACGTTGGCCACCCATTCCTGGTTGTCGAGGTACCACTGGACCGTCTTGCGGATGCCGGTCTCGAAGGTTTCGGCCGGCTTCCAGCCCAGTTCGCGCTCCAGCTTGCTTGCGTCGATCGCATAGCGGCGGTCGTGGCCCGGGCGGTCGGTCACGAAGGTGATCTGCGTCTTGTACGACTGGCCGTCGGCGCGCGGGCTGAGTTCGTCGAGGATGGCGCACAGCGTGCCGACGACGTCGAGGTTGGCCTTCTCGTTCCAGCCGCCGACGTTGTAGACCTCGCCCAGGCGCCCGGCGTCGAGCACGCGGCGGATGGCCGAGCAGTGGTCCTTCACGAACAGCCAGTCGCGGATCTGCTGGCCGTCGCCGTAGATCGGCAGCGGCTTGCCGGCCAGCGCATTGTGGATGCACAGCGGGATCAGCTTTTCCGGGAAGTGGTACGGCCCGTAGTTGTTCGAGCAGTTGGTGGTGAGCACCGGCAAGCCGTAGGTATGGTGGTAGGCGCGCACCAGGTGGTCGCTGGCGGCCTTGCTGGCCGAGTACGGGCTGTTCGGCTCGTAGCGGTTGGTCTCGCTGAACGCCGGATCGTCCTTGGCGAGCGAACCATAGACCTCGTCGGTCGACACGTGCAGGAAGCGGAACGCCGCCTTTTCCGCGTCCGGCAGCGCGCCCCAGTAGTCGCGCACGGCTTCCAGCAGGTGGAAGGTGCCGACGATATTGGTCTGGATAAAGTCTTCCGGGCCGTGGATGCTGCGATCGACGTGGCTTTCCGCGGCAAAATTGACGACCGCACGTGGCCGGTGCTCGGCCAGCAGCCGGCGCACCAGCGCGACATCACCGATGTCGCCCTGGACGAATACATGGTTCGGATCGTCCCGCAGGCTCGCCAGGTTTGCCAGGTTGCCGGCGTAGGTCAGCTTGTCGAGGTTGACGACTGGTTCGTCGGCGCCGGCGCACCAGTCCAGTACAAAATTACTACCGATGAAGCCGGCACCGCCCGTCACTAAAATCATGATTTGTCTCTCCCGAATACCACACCCCGTCCGCCGGCATGGCCGTCCTCCATCACGGAAGCGGGCACGCCGGCCAGGCCGGATTAGCACATCAAAACGTTGCAATTATATCCATTCCACAAAAAAATGCTCGCCACGCAGCAAGTCGTATTCCGCCCTGGAACGACACCCGGCCGGGCCTGCGGCTCAGTAGGTGCCGCTCCAGCTGACGCTGACGGACTTGACGCCCGGACTCACTGCGAAACCCTGGCGCGAATCGTCACGCTGCGCCTGCCACAGCCAGCTGCCGACCGCATAGCCGAGCACGCCGCCGGCGACCACGTCCGATACCCAGTGCTGGCGTCCGGCGGAGCGGCCCAGCGAACTGAGCGCGGCCACGCTGTACAACCAAGGGGCATCGTACTCCTGCGCGAACGGCGTGACGGCGGCGAATGCGACCGTGCTGTGATTGGAGGGGAAGGAGGAATCGGCGCGATCTGGCGCGCGGTGCCACTGGCCCAGCTCGTCGCGCGGACGCGCGCGGCCGACGAGGTGCTTGGTGCCGGTCGACAGCACGGCCGCGCCGGCGATCGACTGCAGCGCGATGATGCCCATGTTCTGCATACGCCTGTCGCCGAAGGCCACCGCACCGGCGGCGGCGCCGGCCAGCAGGACCGGCATGCCCTTGCCGACATTGTCCCAGGCGCGCGCGACGCTGGAATCCTGGTGCTTCTTCATGAAGCGGTCGACCGGCTTGTCCAGCAGGGCGCCGGCCAGGATCGCGCCGCCGCCCAGGACAGTGCCCTTCGCCCATTCCGGCAGCGTCGGCGTGGTCGATACCGACTGCTCGAGGCGCCAGCGGAACTGCGGCCACGGGTTGCCGATCGGCCTCACCGGCGGACGTACGGCGGGCAGGTTCTGCTCGTCGGCACGCTCGGCGAAGTTGCCCAGGCCATCGTAGGTCGTCAGGTCGCGGCGCGGATCCTCGAAAATCTCGTACAGGTCGCCCGGGCTGGCGACCGTCTGGCCGACGTCGCGGGTCCACGGCGACAAGGCCACGCCGGCCGAAGCCTGCGAGTCCATCGGCAGCATGATGTTCAGCGGTACCGACAGGAAGATGCCCTTGTCGTTGTAGGGACTCGACGGCGTGCCAGGGCTCGTGATGTCCTTGCCGTTGGTCTTGGTATACCAGGCACCGACCTCGACGCCGGACGGGAAGCGGCGCTTGAATTCCACCCGCACCCCCTCGTCGCGAGCCAGGAAGCGCCCTGCCCGCGCGGTCGCGGTGATGTCGTACGGCAGCTTGTAGTGCAGGGCGCCGAGCGCCGTCACGGTCTGGTAGTCGCGCCTGTCGAGCCAGCCGTTGTAGCCACGCTGCTGCAGCGCATCGACCGTGAGGTCCGCCGCCCAGCGGCTGTCCTTCGGCAGGTACAGCACCTGGCCGCCCGCGCCGCGGTACATCTCCTCGTAGAAACCGACCGATCCGCGCGCGTACACGCCTTCGTCCAGCGTCATGTACTTGTTGAGCAGCAGGCGGTTCATCTTGAAGCGGCCGCCGCGCTTGTACTCGGCAATGTCGGAGCGCACGTGCGGCAGCAGGCTGTTCGACGGCTGGGTGACGCCCGAGATGTTCTCCAGCAGTTCGAGGCGGAAGGCGCTGTTCAGGTAGGTGCCTTCGGCCAGGCGCCTGTCGTAGTTGGCGTTGGCGGTGACTTCATAGCGCAGCGCCCCGCTCGGGTCGTTGAAGAAGAAGCCCATTTTCGGCACGACCTTGAAGCGGTTCGCCTCGCGGTCCAGCGACTGCATCTGCACCATGTTGCCGTCTTCGCCGACCTGCACCTGCAGGCCGTTGCCCTCGTCGCGCACGGCGGCCAACATCTCGCCCTGGTCGGCGCCCACCTTGTCGGCTGGCGTCGCGTAGCGCACCAGCACCGTCTGCAGGAATTCGTCGCGCGTCGACAGGCCGGTCAGGTAGTCGGTCAGGCGCTGCAGGTCGAAGAATTCGTAGGTCGCCAGCGGCTGTTCGAGCTTGGTATAGGTGACGTGGATCGCGCGCGTGCCTTGCGGCGCGAACGCCAGCGCCGTGCGCACCGCGCGGCCGACCGCCCGACCCATGTTCGAGATGCGGTTATTCGTCAGCACCAGTTTGAGCACGCCGCCATCGAGTTCCACGCGGACGTTCTTGAAATCCTGCTTCGCCAGCGCCTGCACCAGCGCCGCGCCGTGACCCGCATCGCCCTGCCATTCGGCGGCGGACACGCGCGGCGGCGCCTTCTTCGGATCGAAGGGCGCCGGCTCGAAGATCTTGGGAACGAACTCGCGCTCCGAAAAGGGAATGCTGACGTAGGCGTTGGCGCTGAAATGGTCGCGGTGGCGCGCGACCTGGGCGCCCAGCCAGCCCCAGCGGTATTCCAGGCCCACCGATGGTCCCTTGCGCCGCTCTCCCGCGGACGTTTCGGACGCGCGGAAATCCTTGCGGTAGTCGTTGGCATCGTATTCCGCCACCAGCGCGAACGCCGGCGCGGCAACCGGCACCCAGCGCACGCCGGCGAAGACGCCGTCCGGACGCCGCCGGCCATAACCGACGCTCGCCTCCAGGTTGCGGTACTGGCCGAACGTCTTGGTCGCGACGATGTATTTGCCCTTGAACAGTTCGGTGCCGAGCGTGTCGGTGGCACCGACCGCGAGCGACGGCATCCATGCCGACTCGCCCCACAGCGCCAGCTTGACGTCGGCGACCTTGTCCTTGTAGCGCCCGTATTCGCTGCCGTACTGCCCTTCTTCGCGCGTAAATCCCGCGATCCCGCTGATCGACACGTAACGACCCGTCACCTGCAGGAAAGGCAGGATGGTGGCCGTCGCCCAGAAACTGCCATAGGGCCGGTCGTAGCCGTAGCCGGTCGATATCGTCCCGTCCGCTTCGACGAAGGCGGATGGCATGTTGATATAACCAGACTGGCCCTGCACGGTCGGGGTCGCACCGTAGGCACCAGCGGTACTCAGCAGAAGCGCGCCGTACCAGGAAAGTTTGAAGGGGTGTTTGAGGACGGTCAGCACAACTTTACTCAAGAAACCGAACTTGCGTGTTGTGCAGGTACCGGCAATCAGCTAGAAAAACCAACGGAAACGAACAAGTTTATCATTGGAAATGATGCAAGCCAAGCAATGCATGCCGGCCCGCGGTTCGTCAGGAATTGAAGCGCTTCGGCACCAGGTCCGCGATATCCGCTTGCACCTGCTGGGGGCGGACGATGCTGTCGAGGGCCTGCAGGTATTTCTGGATGACGATCTGCTCGTCGAACTGGGTCTCGACCTTGCTGCGCCCCGCTGCGCCCATGCGGGCGCGCTGCGCCGGCGCCATGGCCAGCATCGCGCCCATCTGCTGCGCCAGCGAAGCGGCGCTCTTCGCCTCGCACAGCAGGCCGGTCACGCCGTGGTCGACAGCATCGCGGCAACCGACGACATCGGTGGCAACGATTGGCCTGGCCATGGCCGCCGCTTCCAGCAGCGAACGCGGCACGCCTTCGCGGTAGGAGGGCAGCACGACGCAATCGGCGGCCGCCAGGTGCGGCCTGACGTCGTCAGTCTTGCCATGGTAGACGACCAGGCCCTCGCTTTGCCACTGCGCCAGGCGCTCGGCCGGGACGGCATTCGGATTGCCGTTGCCGGCATCGCCCAGCAAGTGGAATTCGGCCGTCGCGCCGGACTGGCGCAGCAGGCGCGCGGCGTCGGCGAACTCCTCGACACCCTTGTCCTTGAGCATGCGGGCGACGAGCAGGAACCGGAACGGCTTCGCCGCCTGGTCGTCCGGGGCAGGCGGCATGTAGTGATCCAGGTTCAGGCCCGAACCGGGGAGCAGGCTGGTCTGCGCTTTCGCCACCAGACGCGACTCCACGAACAGCGACTGGTCGTCGGCGTTCTGGAAAAACACCTTGTGCGAGCGCTTCAACGCGACCTTGTACAAGCCACGCACCACCTTGGTCACCAGGCTGTCGCGGATGAAGGTGGCGCCAAGGCCGGCGATATTGTTGATGACCGGGATGCCCAGCGCATGGGCGGCCAGGGAGCCGTAGACGTTGGGCTTGATGGTGTAGCCGAGGAAAGCATGCGGGTTAATTGCTCGCAACACTTTATAGTAGCGCGCCAGCAGCAGCAGGTCCCTTCCGGGATGTGTGCCATTGGTGTCCATTGGCAAATCGACAACTTGGCAACCGAGTTTTACTAAGCGCTGGGAATATTCATCCTTCGGTGAGAGAGCCACAACCTCGTAGCCTTCAGCGATCAAGGAGCGGATCAAACCGGCGCGGAAGTTATAGATGTTCCATGCGGTGTTGATCGAGATGACAACTTTGCGCTTCATTTATGTGGATCTCTTACAAAATGAATATGCATTTCCGTAACAAGAAACGCATAAAAAATCCGCGTTACCCAACGCGGATTTTTCTATTCTCTACAGGCAACAGGATAGCGTAATCTCTGGCTTTGCGCTAACTATTGCTGCCTTGATGTTGCAATTTAACGGTTGTGCTCAAGCCATGATTGGAACATCAATACATCCCACAAGTGAGCCTGCCAATTTCGTTGGCCCGAAAGATGCTGTTTCCACTTCGTCCGGATGGGACCAGCGTGAAAATAGCCTTCTTCTCTCAGGCGGCGCTCGTCCAGCAACGTCTCTGCCCAATCGCGCAATGGTCCACGAAGCCAATCGGCGATGGGGACGGCAAAGCCCATCTTCGGCCTTTCGATGAGTGCCTTGGGCACGTGCCTATAAAGCACTTCTCGTAGCACCCACTTGCTTTGCCCTTCACGCAGTTTCAGGGACTGCGGCAACTTCCACGCAAATTCGACGACACGATGATCGAGCATGGGAACGCGCGTCTCCAGCGACACGCCCATCGCGGCGCGGTCGACCTTGGCGAGAATATCGTCCGGTAGATAGGCCAGCATGTCGAGCGCCATCATGCGCTGGATCTTGTCCAACCCTTCGAGGCGCGGCGCATCTTCGACAAGGACTGTGGGAGGCTGGAACCCATCCACCACGACTTCCGCCGGGTCATACCAGTGCGCGCACAAATGCAGATACAAAGAGTCGAAATCCCGTGACGCGAGGACGGCCGCACCCTTGTGCAATTTATCCCCGACATTTGCAAATCGAAGCGACCGGGGAAGTACCCCTTTAACGCTACCCGCGAGCACATTCCAGTGTTTAGGTGAAATACTCGTAATGCCTGCAGCCGCGACGCGACGCAACACGCTAGGCGCCATGCTGATGTTATCCCACATCCGCGATGCCATCTTGTAACGATTGTACCCGCAGAACAATTCATCTCCTGCGTCGCCCGACAAGGAAACGGTCACATGCTGGCGCGCGAGACGTGACACCAGATAAGTCGGAATTTGCGACGAGTCGGAAAACGGTTCGTTGTACAACGATGGCAAAGATGGAATGACTTCACGTGCCTCACGCGATGTCACATAGAGTTCCGTATGCTCCGTGCCAAGATGGGCCGCAACCGCCTTTGCATGTTCCGCTTCGTTGTATCCCGGTTCGTGAAAACCAATGCTGAACGTTTTGACGGGACGCGTCGCTTGCGCCTGCATGAGCGCGACGACAGTCGATGAATCGACCCCGCCCGAGAGAAATGCACCAAGCGGCACGTCTGCCATCATCTGCTGCCGGACAGCATCCATCAAAAGATGCTCAAGTTCGATTACCGCCTCCTCCGGAGAACCGGCAAATGGATTGCGAACACCGGCCTCCACGACACTGTCACCCGCCCAATAAGTCACAATCTTGGGCTCGCGCTGTTCCAGCGAAACGCACAGTATTTTTCCAGGAGCCAGCTTCGAAATACCCTGATAAATCGAATATGGAGCAGGAATATAACTATTTCGCAATAACAGACTAAGCGCGCCGCGATCGATCTTGTTGACGAAATGCGGATGTGCACGCAGTGCGCTCAGTTCCGAGCCGAAAAGGAATACTGCATTCTCGCCGTTACCTTGCCAGCCATAATACAATGGCTTTTCACCGAGACGATCACGTACCAACGACAGCATTTTCAGTTCGCGGTCCCACACCGCGATGGCAAACATGCCTATGGCACGTTCAATGGTTTTTTGAATACCCCACGCATCGAATCCGGCCAGCAGCGTTTCGGTATCGGAATGGCCGCGCCAGACAGGTGCCTTGCCACCAGTCTCAAGCTCTTTCCGCAGCAAGGCGTGATTATAGATTTCACCATTGAACACCATCATATAGCGCCCGCTGGCTGCAGCCATCGGTTGATGCCCGGCTGGCGACAGATCGACGATTGCGAGGCGCCGATGGCCAAGGCCAATCGGTCCATTTTCGCAAAACCAGGATCCCGCATCATCCGGTCCCCTGCTCAGGACTGCATCGGTCATACGCTTGACGACCGCGTGAGCGCCAGCCTTGTCGCCGCCAAAGCCGTTGCCCAAAAAACCAACCAAACCACACATCAGAACAGCCCTGTCTGTTATTTGTTAATGAGGCGGTTATAAATGACTTCGAACCGTTCTCGCATTCGTTTCATACTGAATTCTGCATTCACTCTGCCGCTCGCCTGCTCTCCCAGATGACGACGCTCAGATTCCGGCGACTTCGTCATGCGCAACACTGCTTCAGCCAATACTTCCGAATTCTCCCTAGGTACTACCTCGCCCAAACCTCCCAACAGCACCGCAGCGTCACCGACATCCGTGGTTACACATGGCAAACGCATCGCCATGGCTTCGGCAAGCACATTGGGAAATCCCTCTGTGCGCGATGTCAGACAAAACACATCCATGGCAGAAAGGCATATGGCCACGTCTGATCGCTCGCCCAGCAATACGAACCTGTCCGCGTGGCCTGTCCGGGCAATCCATCCCACGAGTTCTGTATTTACCGACATCATATCGCGTCCAACCATCAGGAATCTAGCGTTCCGTTCCGAATCTGCAATTATCCCCGCTGCACGCACGAAATTTTCCGGATCCTTGGCAGGATTGAACCTGCCGAGCGTGCCGACAACGATTGCATCATCATCGAAACCACACTCTCTTCGTAGGGCCTCGCGTTGCTCGGCGTTAGCGCGCAGCCGAGCGAAGTCGAACCCGTTCGGAATGACGGTCATCCGGTCCGCAGCATAGCCGATACTCGCGTGCGATTTGAGCGACGCCTCGGCGGCACAGACGATGACGCGAGGGACAATGCGTGACATGCGGGCGCACACAGTGCGCAGTATCGCATTTTTACTACTCCCTCCTGCAGTGACGTCCGTCGTACGAATACCCCAGATGACGTTGCGTATTCCAGCCAGGCGAGCAGCAATCCCACCCAAGAGATCGGCATGGTACATCCATGTCTGGACCACCTGCGGTGGATGCGCGCGCAATAGTGAAATTAGCCGAAAGAAATCGCGAATGAATCTGTTCTTGAAATCGAGCTGAATAACCTCGATCCCGGCTGCGGCAAAACGCTCGATCATGCCACCACCCGGCGTCAGCGATACCACGGAATGTTGAAAGGATCCGCCGATCGAACTCGCAATCAAACGCAGCATAGCCATCTCGGCCCCACCGACCTTCAAACCGCTGATAATGTGTACAACGTGTGCCATTAACGTACTCCACGCAATAACCTGCCAGACAGATATTGCCAGATCGTCGGATGATGCCATAACGTCGACTGCAGGTCGTCTCTTCGAAACGCCTGCAAGCGACCCGCCACAATATCGTCGATGGCTTTCATCATGAGCGGAATGCCTGCAACATACTGTTTTACAGGATAGGTCACAAAACTGTCGCGAGCATCGACGTCGATCGTTTGCTGGTAAAGAATATCACCTGTATCGATCCCGCTGTTTACCAAGTGCACGGTCACTCCGGCATTGGCGGGATCATTGCAGTACAGGGCCCAGTATCCCCCATGGACCCCCCGGTACGCCGGGGTAATCCCACAATGCGTGTTCAGGAATTTGGCATCGGAAGCCGCAAGAACAGCACTTGAGATAATACGGGTTCCATTGACGACGACTATGTCTGGACGTTGTTCACGAAGCCAGGCAATGCAAGCCGGCGAATTAACCGATTCGCAATCATGGATCTCGATGCCGGATGGCCGTTCGGTTTTCAATCTAGCCTGCTGTACAAGTTCCTTTCGACGACTGCTCCCTGATCTACTGAGGAAAGGAACGAGAGCCATGAACATCAATTGACCCAACACCGCCCACCATCCAAGCCGTCTAGCACGACGCTCGAGCAATGTGCGGCGTGATACCGGTTTTTCAAGCATGACTGATATGCTAGGCCACTTTTCCCTAAGCGCATTTACCATCATCCATGTGGAAGCACTTTCCTGTGCCAGAACGACAATATTCATACAACTTTGACCTTGGCGAAATCTTGCATCGCAAGGGAGCGCATGCCATTGCTATCGCGAAGACGGCAATAATGCTGCAAAATTTCCTCCAGCGTGTGCAGGTTTTTTTCGGTCTCGAGTCCGAAATTATGGGGATGCCACCACAAATGGAAAACTCCGTTGGACGCCGCTGCTTTGCTCATTTCCGATTTGATCCTGTGAAGCCGGAGCTTTTCCAGAAATCCGAGTTTTTGCGAATAAGGACGCAAGAACTGACTGGCACGAACGTTTACCAATCCGTCGTCATAAGTGGGACTGCTGACATGCGAACCCGTCAGACTGACCCAACTGTCCGCAAATCGCACTGCACGTCCAGCTACGCCTCCGGGTGTAACGTGCCCATCAGCATACAATGCATGCGATGGGTTGCCGCGAAAAACCTTGATACCAGCCTGTCGCAATACTGGCAAATATTCTGGCTTGACTTGGTTACGCGGGAACACGATGCTTTTATATGCGACACCCAAATCTTTCCCCACAAAGGCTGCGCATTCAAGGTCAGCTGCGAACTGCTCAGGCGATGCACCAGGCTCTCTACAATAAAAATGACTGTAAGTGTGAGTGGCTAATTCTTGCCCAGGAGTATCAAGAATTTTTGACACTGTTGGGCGGCTGAAAAAGAGGGACTGATTTGAACGAACAATATCAGTTAAAGTGTAGGTAGAACAAGTTCTTCTTGTATAACCCGGTGTCAAACGAGGAGAAATTTCGCGCCAGTGCTCAAAATCACGGCACATTAGCATACCGACTGTCGCCCACGTCGCCTTTACTTCATATCGATGGAATAATTTCAAAATATGTGGAATTGCATACAATGCGCCTTCAATATTTTTCCGATATGAAGATATCGTGCGAGAGTCAGCAACCCCCCAGAACAACTCGAAATCTAAACTTATTACAAGTGCAGACATGAAATTTTGCTCCATTTCAAGCTCTAGCGAAAACTATGGATATGAAATTTCAGAGGTATCACTGTACCTTTTGAATCCAGAAAGGAAAAACTTCAAAACCAAGAAAATTAACATTGCATGAATCACGCTGACAAAGGTAGCAAACCAAGGTGGCAACAAATAAACCAGCCATGCAAGCCAAACCATATCTTTTACGGTCTCGTTCCATCCAATCCATTTTGCAAGAAAAACAGCAATGGCGCCGAGCGAGATGGTGTAAAGAAGATAAAATGGAATCAGGTGCGGAGCGATAAAGAACCAGCCAACATAACCGATGTTCGTATTCCAATCGCCTAGCATCTCAGGTTGCCAAGAAAAATCCCCATATTGAGTAAAGGCAACTCCTATCGGGATGTAATTCTCATGGAATAAACTCTTTTGGATAAATATTCCATGTAATCCCTCGAGCCAAAACGGCGTAAAGGCCCCCCTTGCAAATTCTTCTTGAACGTAGGCTTGCACGCGCGCGACCTCGACAACAAGTGATGTGACTTGCAAACGTCCAATTACCTGCTCAATGCCGGCACCGATGATTGTCAAAACATCTTCAGACGACAGATTGTTTGAAATCGAAGTAAAAAATGTTTCCAATGACATCCCAGATGTAGCCGAGAGCCGAAACACCCATTTGATATTAACGAGAACTGGGTAAAAAAGAATTCCTATTGAAGCGACCAAGGCAACCATTCGCCAAGAAATTCTTCCGGATCTATATGCCCTACACCACTCGAAAAACGCCACGAACAAAAACATGCCTGACCAGCCTCGCATCATGTTCGATAAAATCCAAACGATCAGATTCCATTTAAACCGCGGACTTTCCCGGCAGAACCCATAATAAATAAAAAATAGAGCATCAACAGGGACTGCCACCCAGAATAATGCCAACGGATTATTACTTCGACTTGTGTTTGCACCGGCAATGTTCACGCCGGCAGCAAAATTGAAAGCCATGAATCCTAATTGAAGAAAAATTAGAATGATCCCTATTTTTTCCGCGACGGACTCATCAAGACTTCCAATGCTTAACTTATTTATTCGAATTTTTGAAATGAAGCTGAAAACCGGGCCCAGAAGAAAAATATAAGACGAACACACTAACAACGTAGCAATCCAAAGGATATTTTTGCTATACAACGGGTTACCAGAGAGGTCGCCAATCAGCATTCCACTGGCCCACATAATACCAGCGGCGACCAGATTAACAGCCACATATAAAAGAACCCAATGATTTCTCGGATTATCTTTGATTTTCACTGCGATTCCTCACAACTTTTGCCGGAATACCAACAACCACTGAATTATCCGGAAAATCTTGCAAAACTACACTGTTTGCTCCAACCACTATATTTTCACCAAGCGTTACTGGACCAAGAATTTTAGCACCGGTGCTTAACACCGAATTATCGCCAAGAGTCGGCTGATTCCCAACACTGGATTTAGTAATATCTTTATTTCCCAATGTTACGCCATTAAATATTTTACAATTTTTACCAATTTTCACGTCAGCGCCGATCACAATATCATGGCCATGAACGACAACAAGCCCTGGCCCAATTTTCGAACGGCATGAGAGATCACTTGAGAATACAATTCGTATGAAATATTCGATGAAAAATCTCATGGGATGACCAACAATCGGCAAGGTTGCGGCGCTTTGTCCTAATCGATAAAAAAACACTAGATGAGCAGAATGGTTGAATATCGCCCATTTCAAATTTGGAATAAATCGCTTACTTCCGCTTGCAGCACGGAGATCTGCAGCAAAAAAACCAATCCCCATTACTTGACTTTCCTTACTTGCGAAGGAAGCTTGAACATCGATACCATATGTCGTTGAGAATATATATCTGCAATAACAAAAATGCTCAGCGAACGAAAAACGATGGGGAGAAATACTTTTACATTCTCCCAATGTCTATTTTTTAGTGCCGCCAAGAAAAGAGTCGATGCGGCGAACGATATATCGCGGCGATGATGCGGATATTTTTTCAGAAAAAAATCAAAAGAATCACGCAAGATTCTTTTCGTTAGATTACCTGAAGATGCCACTCCAATACCAACACGATATACGCCCAACGGCAAATTACTCGAAAATGCCGCTGTACCATCCTGAATTTGCTCGACATTAATGAAATAATCGACCACCGGAAAGTCTGGTAAATTAAAATCCCTCACCGATGATCGATACATTTTGGAGCTATTCATCCCGATGGTGATGAATCGAATCAACTGTCCGCGAGAAAACCCTTCCTTCGGAATACGTTGAGGATCGATCAAATCATCTACCAAAACGTCTCCACTAAAACTAAGCAATTTCATGCGGTGCCATACAATATTGCATTTTGGATGACTATCCAGATAATCAACCTGTGACTGCAATTTTCCTGGAAGGGCATAATCATCTCCGTCCATATGTGCAATATACTCGCCGCATGCTTGCTCGTGAGCGAAAATATAATTCTTCGCAGCGCCCACGTTTTGCGCATGAAAAACAGGCTTTACAATTTCTGGATAACGTTCGGCATATTCAGATACTATTTTTTTTGTGGCATCCCGCGAACAATCGTCAGCGACAATAACTTCAAAGCGGAAGTTGGTTTTTTGCGTAACCAGACTTTCGAGGCAATCTCGAATATATTTTTCGTGATTATAAGTTACAACACAAACCGAGACCTTCGGCTGAATAGCGACAGTTTCTTTCATATCAGTTCGATCCAGCCTTGAGAATAAAACGTGCTCGAATGCGTC
Source organism: uncultured Massilia sp. (assembly GCF_913773735.1). GTDB lineage: Bacteria > Pseudomonadota > Gammaproteobacteria > Burkholderiales > Burkholderiaceae_D > Telluria. Next base: position 105,661 of record NZ_CAJYEB010000034.1, on the reverse strand, counting down.
CACGAAGCAGCTCGGAACCGAGTGCTGAAGCTGCGAGAAGAACAATACCTATCAAAACAAGGCAAACAAAAAGAAGAATGCGATTATGTGGGAGACTGATGCAATACCGCATTACAAATGCAAGTGGCACCATAATTACCAAAGGTTTGAGAATATCTTCAGTCAACCATTTGATATGCAAGCCTGGCAAAAATCTTACATGTACTAAAGGCACCCAAAAAATAAAATAAACCACATTAGAGGTAATCCATGCTGCACCAGCGCCGATAGCACCAAATTTTAATGTCGCAGCGATCAGCGAAGGAATCAGCAAAACTACAAACAATAAATTTCCCAATAAATGCAAACGCAGATTTCCCTTTGCATACTGCAAATAATAAGGAAACGCGGCCAATGCTAGAACGCTGTTCCCCAAGGCATAGAGAGCCATAACTGGCGCTGCTTTATGAGCGACCACGATGTCGCCTGTCCATGCCCATAGAAGCTGTTCAGCAAACAAAGCGAGCACAACCGCCGCAGGGATGGTTACAACACCTATGAGTTGTGTAGTGGTGCGGTATAGTCGTATGAAATTTTCGCCATTCTCTTCTGCTGCAACTCTTGTTAATCGTGGTAGCACGGCAGTGCTAATAGGACCGCTAAGTATGGTGACGCCCCCAGCCACGAGCACTGCTAGAGTAAAATAAGCGTAGTCACCAAGCGGTAATAATTTAGATAAAATTAATTTATCGGTCTGCGATACCAATACCCAAATCGAACTTGTAAAAGCAATACTGAGAGAAAATTGCAACACATCTTTTAAGGGACGCCAGTCCCACGGCATGAAACTCGATTCAGTTAATTTAGGCAGCAGTCTGTATACCTTCATGACTAAGATCGCAAGTTCTAGCAACGCGATCATCAGTTGGTATGCAAAAAACACAGTTGGAGTCGTGCCTATGAAAATAAAAACGGGAACGACAAGGACGAAACGTGCGCTAGCGACGATTATATTGAAAGCGCTTAGCCACACCATTTTCTCGAAACCATTTACAGCGCCTCGGTATAAGCCGGATATCCAACGCAACGATACAATTATCCCAACAAGCATGAGTGCGTTACGCACTTCTTCGTGAGATAGTTTTTGGACATTCAGCCAGTCAACTGAGAGCTTTTCCGAGAACAAGATGAAGGCGCCGCCAGCTAGGGTTGCAACACCAACAAAGATCCCTTCTAGTGCGCGCAATAGACGACGAAGATTTAATGCGTTGCCCGTCCCGCCTCGGTATTGAGCCGTGGCTCTAGCCATTGTCGGTGTCAAGCCCATATCCAAGAGCTGAAACCATGCTTGTATCATGGCAAAAAAACCAACCAGACCATATGCTTCCGCTCCCATGTACTTTACGTACATCGGAACCATTACGATACCAATTAATGCCACATAACCCTGACTGGCATAATTGGCAACAATGTTTTTTTTCAAGGACAAATCTTGCCTCTTTTGTGACTCAGTTTTAATCCCAGTATTTGTTCTTCTTTATTATGTCAAAGTAATCTTCGCGCGTTACGCCTACGACCACCTTATCGTGAAATTGGCCGTCGCGGTGATACCAGTTGCGCCGCACACCCTCATGTTTCCAACCGCACTTTTCTAGGTAGAATTTGATAGACCGTTCGTTATAGGCAATCATATCGCCATCAAGTCGGTTCAAGCCGAGTTCCATAAACGCATACCGCATGAGGGCCAATACGGTATCTAACGCGTAGCCGCGACCGCGCAAGTTTGCTTCACCTATCATCATGCCATGGAAGGCAGTCCTATTTTTCCAGTCGATATTCACGAGATTAGCAGTACCGATCATTCCTTCTTCAGGCGTGTCGATGCAAAATACGTGATCGGTTGGATTAGCATCCTTGCGACTGCGGACCCACTCTTCAGTTGAACGGCTGGAAAATGGAAAGTGCCAACCACCTAGCATTTTCCACATCTCGGGATCATTGCTCCATTTGTGCAGTTTCGGGACATCTGATAATTCTGGCGCACGCAGGGTGACGATCTTACCGTTGATATTCATAATTTACTCTATTACTGGTTACTGGATCTATTGCTCAGGAATGAAACACATGTCTCGACAATACGCTCCATGTCTTCCTGCACATATCGCTGATCACATGGTAGCGGTAGCAAATTCTTTGTGAGCTTGGCTTCGATTGTGCGTTCATTTACCCGCTTCAGCACATCTGGCCAATACGTTGCAACGAAGATTCGAGAAGCAATCAAATGCTCGCGCAAGCCTGGCGCCTCGACAAGCAATGGATAACATAACGGGCCATTTGTCACACCTTCCTCAAAAACGCATCCATTCAACTCGCCGAGTCGCGTATGCAATACGGCGAAATTTTCGCTACGCTGACGCCGTGCTCGATCTAAATCCATGGTTGCGAGAAGAGATTCCGTCAACTGTGACATGCGACGCGGCTCCATTGCTTGCTCGAGAGAGTCCTCGGCAAGCTTGTAACTCGCATAACCCGCTTCTGGCGTACTTGCCAGACGCTCCAGCAAATAGGAAGCACGTCTGAGAGAGTCCATGTCACGCTGCGTCGGCATTTCGATCGGTAGGGTCGTCAGTAACAACCCACCATCTGGCACACCGAAAAACTTGCGTGGAGAATAAATCGTGGCAATGCAATCGCGCGGGGAGGAAAAGAATGCCTGACAGTTATCGACTACGACGTGCTTCGGCCCAAAGCGTTCAAGCAAAGAATCCACATAGCTATCACGCAATCCAAAATAGTTGACATAGTAGATCCAGTCTTTCTCATGCAAAACGATCTCGGTGGCAATATCAAATCGCGCATCAATGGAATATGGCATGCACACTACACCTGCTTCACGCAGCGGCGCATACATAGTGTCGCACAGATATAGAGGCATCCAGACCCGCGCGGGACGGGCAGAACGAAGCAGGGCCAGAAATGCGACGCGCGCTGATTGAAAACGGTATGCGCCCGGGTGAACGCTTGTCCCGGTACGTGGCAACTCCAGCTCGAAATAGCCACCGATCGCGCCCGTGCTCATGGCACTGCCGTCCCGCAGATCATGGAGCTTGCCCTCTCCCGGTCATTGAACATGAGGATATCGACAATCGACAGGCCAGGCTGGAACTGAGCGGCGAACTGCGGGTACGGAATCAGGTGAGGCTGGATGAAATGCAGTGCGACCTGTCGTTGCGCAAATTCATCATCGCCATACAAAGCGCGTCCACCCGGCAGGTTATAGTAATCGCTTGCATGTTCCTTGACGCAGATATCGAGTACGCGGTCCGTACTGCTCAGCGATGCGTTGTCGTAAATGGTAGAGCTCTGTACAAACTTGGTGGCAATGCCGAGATAATCGCAGACCGTCATAATACTCGTTTTGGCCATGGTACCGATGTCCTGCTCGCTGGAGAATACGACGCGTTGGAACAACTCGTTGACGGCGTCGAAGTGCGGCGCTTTCGCATACGAATGACGCAGACTTTCTACGAGCTTGCGGCGCCAGCCGTCTCCGGCTTGGATGCCCACCTGATTGATTTTCAAGAATGGACTTGCGCCGGCGAGCGGCACCGTGATGTAGCGCACTTCACCGGCAAGGAAGAGCCGGTTGCGATTGATCCACCCGTTCTTGATGAAATTGACGTCATCGTAAAAGACGAACTTGTCGACTGCGGCGATCAACTGGAAATACCCTATGTACGGAAAAAAATAGGGCTGCATGATGGCAAGTTTCACTTGCCGCACTCCGCAATGATGGCTGCAATACGCTCGACGTCGCTATTATCCAGATTCGGATAAATCGGCAGGCACAGTACGCGTTGTGCTACCCACGTCGCCACCGGCAGGTTCTCACGGTGGGCGGAAGGCAAGCCCCGATACATGGGGAAGTCCGAAATCAGCGGATAGAAATATCGACGCGCAACAATGCCCTGTTCCTTTAAAACTTGGTACAGTGCGTCGCGTTTCAGAGGAAACTCGTCATTGACCAGCACCGGGAAATACGAGTGATTCGAGACTTCTTGGCCAGCATTGCCGACGCAGGAAATACCGGGCACCTCAGCAAGCAGATCGCGGTACAGCCTGTCAATCTCGCCTCGACGAGCGATCGCCTTGTCGACGTGTTCGAGCTGGAGCATACCGAAGGCTGCGTTGATCTCGCTCATCTTTCCATTGATGCCAGGAGCAACCACGGTCAGTTCATCGACAAAGCCGAAATTTTTCAGATGATCGATGCGCTGCTTCGTCTTCGCGTCCGGGCAAATGATCGCGCCGCCCTCGAAGGTATTGAAGACCTTGGTCGCATGGAAGCTCAGCACCGACAGGTCGCCGTGGCGCAGGATGCTGCTGCCGTTGGCGCGCACGCCGAACGCGTGCGCCGCGTCGTAGATCACGCGCAGGTTGTAGTTGTCGGCGATTTTCTGGATGGCCTCGACATTGCAGGGATTGCCGTAGCAGTGCACCGGCATGATGGCCGTCGTGTGGGGCGTGATGGCCGCCTCGATTTGTGCCGGATCGAGGTTGAACGTATTGGGGTCAACGTCGACGAAGACGGGCTTGATACCGTTCCACAGCAGCGAATGCGCGGTCGCCACGAAGGAATACGGGGTGGTGATGACCTCGCCCGTCACGCGCAACGCCTGCAGCGCGGTGACGAGGGCCAGTGTCCCGTTCGAGAACAACGCCAGGTGCTCGACGCCCAGGTGTTCGCATAGCGCCTTTTCCAGTTGCTGGTGGAACGGTCCGCCGTTCGTGAGGATCTTGTTATCCCAGATCTTTTGCAGGTAAGGATAAAAGTCCTCCAGCGGAGGAAGGTAGGGCTGGGTGACGTAGATGGGTTTCTGGTTGCTCATGGTGTGTCTCTTGCGCGTTCGACGGATGGCACGGAGGATTCACGTGCCGCTCAGCGGTTCTGGATATACCAGGGCATCGCGGTTTCCAGGCCGTCGCGGATGCGATGGGTGGGCACGTAGCCGAGGCGGCTGGCGGCCTTGCCGATGTCGGCCTGCGAATGGCGCACATCGCCCGCGCGGAAATCGCGGTGGACGCTCGGCTTGTCGTAATGGATCCCGCTCTGCGCCAGGATGCGCTTCAGGTTGTCGACGAGCTCGTTGAGCGTCGTGATGTCGCCCACTGCCACGTTGTAGACCTCGCCCCGGTCGCCTTCCTGGGCCGTCGCGGCCAGGATATTCGCCTGCACGACATTGTCGACGAAGCAAAAGTCGCGGCTGGTCTCGCCATCGCCGTTGATGAAGATGTCTTCGCCCTTGATCATGGCGTCGATCCACCTCGGAATCACGGCCGCGTAGGCGCCGTGCGGATCCTGGCGCTTGCCGAACACGTTGAAATAGCGCAGGCCCGTGGCCTTGAAGCCGTAGCAGCGCGCGAACACGTCGGCATACAGCTCGTTGACGTACTTGGTGACGGCATACGGCGACAGCGGCTTGCCGATGCGGTCTTCCACCTTCGGTAGCCCCGGATGGTCGCCATAGGTCGAGCTCGACGCGGCGTAGGTGAACGAGGTAACACCCGATTCCTTGGCGGCCGCCAGCATGTTCAGGAAACCGCTGATGTTGACGTCGTTCGTCGTCAGCGGGTCCTTGATTGAACGCGGCACCGAGCCCAGGGCCGCCTGGTGCAGCACGTGGTCGACGCCCTTGACCGCCGCCTGGCAGGTGGCGGCGTCGCGGATGTCGCCTTCGATCATGGTGAAGCGCGCCCAGCGCTGGGGGCCGACGAGTTCACGCACTTCGTCGAGGTTGCGCTGGTGGCCGGTGGCGAAGTTGTCGAGGCCGACGACGGCCTGGTCGAGCTTCAGGAGGGTTTCGAGCAGGTTCGAGCCGATGAAGCCGGCGCAGCCGGTCACCAGCCACGTCTTTGGCTGGGCGCGCAATTCCTGCTGGATGCTGTCAAAACGATTCATACTGTGCTTTCCCATGCTGCCGGTTACAGGCGGATGTCCGCGTCGCCTTTCGGCAGGACGTATTTCAGGTCGAACAGGATATGCTGTTCCTTTCCGAAGGCGCGCAGGCCGGCGGCGCCGATCTGCTTGAATTCATTGTGCGCCACGGCGACGATGATGGCGTCGTACTTGCCCGGCACCGGCGCCGAAACGGGCGTAATGCCGTATTCATGCTGGGCTCCCTCGACGCTGACCCACGGGTCGTACACATCGACGTTGACGTTGTAGTCCTTCAGTTCGGTGACGATGTCCACCACTTTGGTATTGCGCAGGTCCGGGCAGTTTTCCTTGAAGGTCAGGCCCAGTACCAGGACGTTGGCGCCGTCCACCTGGATGCGCTGCTTGAGCATCTGCTTGACCAGGCGGCCGACCACATAGGCGCCCATGCTGTCGTTGATGCGGCGGCCGGCCAGGATCACCTGGGGATGGTAGCCGATCGATTCCGCCTTGTGGGTCAGGTAGTACGGGTCCACGCCGATGCAATGGCCGCCAACCAGGCCCGGCCGGAACGGCAAGAAGTTCCACTTGGTGCCGGCCGCCTTCAGGACGTCCTCGGTATCGATGCCCAGCTTGCCGAAGATGATGGTCAGCTCGTTCATCAGGGCGATGTTCAGGTCACGCTGGGTGTTTTCGATGACTTTCGCCGCCTCGGCCACCTTGACCGATGCCGCCTTGTGGGTGCCCGCGACGATGATGCTGCCGTACAGCGCGTCGACGAAGTCGGCCGCTTCCGGGGTCGAACCGGACGTCACTTTGGTGATGGTCGTCAGGCGGTGTTCCTTGTCGCCCGGATTGATACGCTCGGGGCTGTAGCCGATGAAGAAATCCTCGTTGAACACCAGTCCCGAGACGCGCTCGATGACGGGCACGCAGTACTCTTCCGTGGCGCCCGGATACACGGTCGATTCGAAGATGGCGATGTCGCCTTTCTTGATGATGCGGCCCAGGGTTTCCGACGCCTTTTCCAGCGGGGTGAGGTCGGGCTGCTTGTACTCGTCGATCGGCGTCGGCACGGTGACGATGTACACGGTGGCGTCGCGCAGGTCGTCCGGGTCCGTGGTATAGCTCAGGCGCACGGCAGCCGCCAGCTCGTGCGATTCGGTTTCGAGCGTATGGTCGACGCCTTCCTTCAGTTCCTGCACGCGACGGGCATTGATGTCGAAGCCGATCGTCGGGAATTTCTTGCCGAACTCGACCGCCAACGGCAGTCCCACGTAACCCAGGCCAATGATGGCGATGCGCGTGTTTTCCGATAATTTCATAGTCATTACGTTCTTTCTTGCAAATTTCTTGAGAGATCAGTGGCAACGATGCCTGGCATGGGAACCAGCGGAAACCGTTCGCACCGTCGCCTGTCCGTGGCGTCCTGCACGATGGCCTGCGACCCGGTCGGGCGCTGGCAAAGGGGTGCCCGCGGCCGGTGCCATATCGGCTGCCGGGCTTGCGTCCGCAGGACGCAGGCAGGTCCGGCGATCGGGGGGTGAAGGTATCAGGATGCCTTGATGGGCTGTTCCTCGACCCAGCGCGCGCGGAAGCCCCATTTGCCGCGCACCAGCCGCGCATAGACGGCGAGATAGGCAAACACTTGCCCGAAGACGACCAGCGCGCCGCCAGCGATCGTGCCGCCCTGCGTCACGGCGAGCATGACCGCAAGGGCGATGCACGGGGTGGTCACGCACATCACCGCGGCATTGCGGCGCCACGGCTGCGCGGCGTTCGGCGCCACCAGACGCGACACGACGCGGCGATAGACCAGGGTATGCAGGTGCAGGCCGTCGGGCGCGCCCGGGCTGGCCTTGCGCACGATGCGGCGACGGTACATGCTGTACAGAACTTCGATGACCGGATAGGCGCAAATCCCCAGCACCTGCCAGGCATTCACCGACTCGTTACGGACCAGCAGCAGCACTGCCGTCTCGGCCACCCAGAAGCCGAGGAAATACGCGCCGCCATCGCCCAGGAACAGGCGGCCGGTCGGATAATTCACCAGCAGGAAACCGAGCGCGGCGCCAACGCCCAGTGCCGCCAGCTCGGCCACCAGCATGTCGCCCGCGTTCCAGGCCACCGCGCCCAGTGCCAGCAGCATCACCACGACGACGCTCGCGGCCAGGCCGTTGAAGCCGTCGATAATATTGATCGCATTTATGCCGCCGGCCACCACGATGGCCGTCACGATCAGTGCGAACGGCGCCCAGGTCAGCAGCGCGTCGACGCCCCAGATGTCCAGCTCGTTGACGGTGGCGCCGAGCAGCCAGCTTGCCGCCAGCGCGCTCAGGATCGATGCCGCCAGGCGCATCCGGACCGATACCCGCTTGGTCACGTCTTCGACCGTGCCGGCGACGATCACCGGCAGGCCCGCGACCACGAGCAAAGCGGCGATCTGCAGGTAGCCGTTCGGGAATTTGCCGAAGGCATTCGTCCACAGCAGCGCGGCCAGGATCGCGACGACGATCGCGACCCCGCCGATGCGCGGTACCGCGACCGTATGAAACTTCTGTACGCCGTCCAGGTCATGGTCGAGCGTATGCTTGCCATGCCAGCGCTGCGACAGCACGATCAGCACGCTCGCCGCAGCACTGACGGCAGTCGTACCCAAAGCAATGTTAGCCAAGCCCAGGATTTCCATTCGCTACCTATCTCCCTTTGTTTGCGGCCTACCGGTCCGCTTGTTCCTCAACGGCTCTTGCCGAACCGTAGATACCTTTTCAGCTCTGCCCACTGCGCGGCACCTTGAGACGATGCCATCGCCTTTTCCTTCGCTTCCGCCAGGAAAGCCCAAATGATCGCGCCAAGTGCGGCAATTGCTGTCGCAAGAAGCACGATCAGGGCCCGCTTGGGTTTGGATTTACGCTCCGGCTCGACCGCAGGGTCGAGCACTTGGATGACCGAAGGATCTTTGGCTTCATCGATGCGTGCGACTTCGTATTGCTTGGCCAGCAATTCGTACAGCATCTGCTGGTATTTCACTTCACGCAGGACTTTGACGTTCTCCAAACCGCCAGTCTTGTCGGCTCCAGATACCGCGCCGCCGCGTCCGTTCTCCAGTCGCGACAGTTCGGTGCGCAGACCATTCAATTCTTCCTGCACGCGCCGATAGTCGGGATTGGCATCGGTGACGAAGGCGCGCATGGAACTCAGCTGGATTTCTTTGGCCGACACCTGGGCCTTGAGACGGCCAACCGTTTCTACGATGGCGCGGCTTTCCGCATCGACGCTGATGACGCCACGCGTGTCGAGCGTGCTCTTGAGCTCCATTTCTGCCTTGGCCAAATTGTCCTTAGCTGAGCCAAGCTGGCGCTCATAAAACATGCGGCGCTGCGACGCTTCTGTCACAGCTAAGACTTTGGTCAGCCTCAGCAGCTCGTTGACATAGGCATTGGCCAGGGGAGCGACACGCTTTCTATCCTTATCCTCGACCTCGATAGTGATCAAGTTATCCTTACCCGACGTGATGTTCGTGCTCGATTCAAGACGCTGACGAGCAATTTCTAGCGAATCAGTGTCGTAAGCCTTTTTAAGATCGAATTGTGTAACGAGGCGATCCGCGACCGTACGGCTCTTCAACATGCCAACGTATAGGTCATTCGGATTCTTCAGGCCCGCCGCGCCTGCAGCTGCGCCAGCTAGACTACCGAGCTGAGACAGCATTGCAGCCGCGCTGGACTGGCTCTGCTGCGGCGGCAACAGCTTGGCCGTCGCTTGATACACGCTAGGCAGCACCATGGCGACGCCCGCCGACAGCACGGCCGCCGCGACAGTGACGCCGAGGATGCGTTTCTTGTGCTTTGCCAACACGATCAGGATATCGACAACGCCGATCTCATCCGATTGCTGCGGCACCGCTTCCCGTTTTTCCAAATCCTGCATCTAGCTCATTCCCACATTCTTTTTGACCATGCGCACGTCGCGCCCGCCCATCGTTAATCGCGCAGCGTCTTCACCGCAGCGGCGCCCAGGCCGAAGTTCGCCAGGATCTGCGTCCACTCGCGCGCACCCTGCGTGAAGCGGCTCCAGGCCGTGGTCTTGTCGAGCTTCTCGGGCACCACGATGGTGTCGCCGGGCATGACCTCGAGGCCGCCGATCTTGCCAAAGAACCAGCCCTGGGAATCGGAGGACACCACGGTGCCGTCGACGCGCAGCACGAACACGTTCTCGAGATCGGCGTCCGGATTGGTACCGGCCATCTTCAGGTAATCCTTCACGCGGCCGTTCGGACGCCACAGCGGCGAAGCCTCGACGTTGACCGAGCCGAACACGTGCACGAAGGCCGGCTTGGACGGCACCACCAGGCGGTCGCCGTTCTGCAGTTGCACCTGCGGCAGGCGCGCGAACGAGCGCTCGTTCGGCTCCAGGCCGAAGGCGATGCGGCCGCTCGACTGGAGCTTGCGCAGGCGGTTGATGCGCTGTTCCGCCACGCGGCGCTGCGTCTCGAACTGCGCCGTCGAGGCAGCAGCGTCCGTCGGCGACATCGCCAGCGCGTTCGACGCCAGCCTCGACTGCTCGCTGCGCACCTGCGCTTCCAGGCGGTCGATGGCACGCTCGAGATTAACCTGCTGTTCCTTGCGCACTTCCTCGCGGTAGAACGCGGTGCCGAACAGGTAGGCGTTCACGGTCGGGCCGCCGGCCTTGGCGATCAGGCCCTGCAGGGTGTCGCCGGCGTTCATCTGGTACACGCCCGGGGTATTGACTTCGCCCTCGACGCGCACGAAAACCTCGCGCTTCGCGATCGGCACCTGCACGTCGTTTTGCGAGAAGATCGTGACGGTGTCGCCGGGTTGCAGCTGGATGTTGTCCGGACCGGCCGGATTGCTGAATACCCTGCCCAGGTTGAACGGAATCAGCTTGACCGTGAGGTCGGCGCGGTTCACGCGTTCGATGACGGCGTAATCCCAGTTGATCGGTTCCAGCAGGGAACCGATGCTGGCGGCGATCGACGTCGCCTGCTCGGAGGTATCCTTTTCATTGTTACCAGTAGACAGGGCGCTGTTCTGGCGGCGCGTCGAATTGCGGCTGACCAGGTATTCCCGGTTCGGGATCAGGTCGCTCACCCGCATGCCGGTCCTGAACGGCGCACGCACCGACTGGTCGACGTTGCCGCGCAGGACCACCGCGTTCGCGAAGTCCGGCGTGATCGACGTGATGTTCAGCACGTCGCCGTTCTTGAGCGTGCGCTTGAGCCCCTGGCCGTCCAGCGCGAACTGCTCCACGGTACGCGGATGGTTCGTCGACGGGTCGATGCGCTCCAGGAAGGCACGGCGCGGGTCAGCGACGACGGGCAGCCCGCCGGCGATGTCCAGCAGGGATTCGACCGTGTCGGTGCCGGTCTTCAGTTCATACACGGCCGGTGCGTTGACCTTGCCGACCATGGCGACGAAGCCGCCGGCCGACGGAATGTAGATGGTGTCGCCGTCCAGCAGCTTGATGTCGGCCGACTTGTCGCCCTTGGCGATGAAGGAATACAGGTCCAGCTCGGCCACGACCTTGCCGGCGCGCTTGACCTGCACGTGGCGCATGCTGCCGTTGGCGTTGGGGCCGCCGCTGGCGAACAGCGCGGTGACCAGCGTCGACAGGCTCGATACGGTATAGGTGCCCGGACGATTCGCCTGGCCGACCACGTACACGGTGATCGCGCGCAATTGGCCGAACGTCACGTTGACGGTAACCCCCTTGTACAGGCGCCCCACGGCGGCGCGGATCACGCCTTCGGCGTCGCCGGCCTTCACGCCGGCCAGCGGAACGTTGCCGATGGTCGGAATCGAGACCGTGCCGTTGCGGTCGATGGTGGCGCGGAAATCGATGTCGACGGTACCCCAGCCGCGGATCATCAGTTCATCGCCGGGACCCAGCGGGTAATCGGACGGCACCGGTGCATTCGAGATCGGTGCGAACGTCGACGGCGTATTCGCGAAAAACTCCGCACCAAAGATCGGCAGTGCCTTGCCGGTATTATCCGCCACGAATTTCTGGAATTCGCTTTGCGGCTTGTCGACCGCGACTTCGCGCGATGGCGGCACGCCGGCGACCGGCGGGGTGTCGCGTCCAGCCGCTCCCAATTCCCTGACCTGCCCATTGGTGATGCTGATCTTGCGCGGTGCGGAAGGCGTCGCAACGTCACCCATGCCCGAAGGCGCCGAGATGTCCTGGTTGAAGAGGTCTTGTTTGGTGCTTGCGTCCTGCGCAGCGGCGGCAGTGGACGCGACGGCCATGACCACGGCCGTAAAACGCTTGGTGAACTTGAACATTGACGGTGAGAAATGACTCGGAGGGCATGATGGAGTAATGCAGGATTTTACATGATACGCATGCACCAAGGAAACATTTTCTTGACAGAATGACTATTTTTTGTGCAGTGCAGCGTCAATTTTTCAGCAAAATTACTACAGTTAATCAGTTCAATTGCTTATCGGTCATAGTGCATCAATACAAGGCAACTTTAATTGAATACATACTCAATAATTAATGTAAAGAATTTGTGATTTTTAGCGAGAATTTAAAAATGAAAAATATGAAAGACAACTGAACTGTTCGTTATTGCGATATGAATCTGCAATCAGAAATGTAAATACAATGAGCGATACAGCCACCCATTTCGGGAAATACCGAACGCTTTGCGCCAGCTTGTTATTTGCGGCAACGGCCGGCGCCAGCACGGCCGGGTACGCCCAGTCCGGGGCCGCACAGCCGGAAACGGATCCCGCCCAGGCCGCCCTCCACGCCGAGGCCCGCACCGCCGAAGCCCGCGCCGCCATCGCCGAAGCCGAACGCGCCGAACTCCTGGCGCGCCTGCCGCCATCGACCACCAGGCCGCTGGCCGGCAGTATCGACACGAAGCAGTTCGGCGCCGCCGGCCTGGTCAAGGCCTTCGACCTGGCCCGCCAGCTGGCCGGCGAGGTCTGCGCGGTCGTGCCCGCCGGCCGGCGCGCCGTGCTGTACGAACCCGCCGCCGCGCAGGGCGTGCTGGCCGCGCGCCTGGTCGACGACGCCCTCGAACGGCTGGCGGCCGACCTGGCGCGCCAGAACGCCCAGTTGCAGCAGGTCATCGACGCGCACGCGCCGGCCGGTGCACGCGCCCTCTCGCCGCTGGCCGTGCTGACCGTCGTGCCGGCCACGCTAAAGGCGGCGGCCGACTTCGGCGCGCCGTTCAAGACCAACCTGGACGTGGACGGCATCGGCTACGGCGACGGCGCCCGCGGGCTGTTCGCGACGGCGCTGGCACACGCCTGCCCTGAACGGATCGCGGGCCTAGGCAGCGGCTACCTGGGCGAACTGGATGCGGCGCGCTACGCCGGCCTGCTGGCGCGCGTGCGCATGCTCGCAACGCAGCGTGCGGAATTCGCCAACCGCATCGCCGTCCTGCAGAAGCTGGCCGACGGCGCCAAGGGCGAGGAAAAGAAGGAACTGGCCGCGCTGGCCTCCGGCGCCGGAGCGCTGCTCAAGACCGTCGACGGCTTCGTCGAATCGCTCAAGGCCGGCGAAGCGGGCGACAAGAGTCCGCTGTTCAATGCCGCGCGCTACCTGGGCTATGCGGCGCGCACCGAGGGCATGCTGGTGCTCGACGTCGACCTGCGCCTGGAGGGCATGACGATCGTCAAGGACAGCCTGTTCACCGGCCAGAAGCTGCGCCTGTCGGGCGTGGCGTTCCTCTGGTACCGGCTGCATGCGCCGGACGGGACAATCCTGGCGGCGGATGCGCTGCGCCGGATCACGCGCCCGGTGGAGGTCGACCTGCGCGGCGCGGATGCGGGCGGCGAGTTCTGGAAGTGACACTCATAGACAATGGCGTGCATCCCGCGGATTGTCATGCAGGGTGGACGGCGCCGCCGTCCACGCGTTCGAGCAGCGCATACCGGCTCGTAGCGCAGCTGCCGACGGAACGCGTGGACGGGGGACCCGTCCACCCTACGTAGTGTTCTCCCGGCGTACGATGGGACACCGGCATCAACGCTCCAGCCGCTTCACCGTCTGCTCGATCGCCCCGAACACCGACTTGCCCTTCGCGTCCAGCATCTCGATGCGGATGGTGTCGCCGAAGCGCATGAACGCCGTCACCGCCGCCCCGGTCTCGCTGGTTTCCAGGCCGCGCTGCGCGGCGATGCACGCGTAGCCGCGCGACGCGTCCTGGTTCGACACCGTGCCGGAACCGACGATCGTGCCGGCGCGCACCTTGCGCGTCTTGCACAGGTGCGCGACGAGCTGGGCGAAGTTGAAGGCCATGTCCGCGCCGGTGTCGGGCTGGCCGACCAGGCGGCCGTTCCAGGTCGCGCGCAGCGGCAGGTGCACCTTGGCGTCGCGCCAGGCGTCGCCCAGCTCGTCCGGCGTGACGGCCACCGGGGAAAATGCCGTCGCCGGCTTCGATTGCAGCAGGCCGCAACCCGTCTCCAGTTCGGCCGCGGCCAGGTGGCGCAACGTAACGTCGTTGGCCAGCACCAGCAGGCGCACCTGCTGCAGGGCATCGTCCGGCGTCGCGCCCATCGCCAGGTCGCCGGTGACGACGGCCACTTCCGCGCCGAAGTCGATGCCCCATTCCTCGTGCGCCAGCACGATGTCGTCCATGGGGCCGAGGAGGTCGTCACTGCAGCCCTGGGCCATCACGGGGTCTTCCGGGAAGGACGGCGGCACGTCGGCGCCGCGCGCGCGGTGCGCCGGTTCCACGTGGCTGACGTAGGCCGAACCGTCGACCCGCTGGTAGGCGCGCGGCAGCGGCGCCATGCAGCGCGCCGGGTCGAAGTCGAACGGACGGCGCGCGCGGCCGGCCTGCAGTTCCTGGTACAGCGCGTCGAGTTGCGGGGCGATGAAGTCCCAGTCGTCGAGGGCGGCCTGGAGCGTGGGCGCGATGCCGTCGGCGATGTGGGCGGTCTTGAGGTCGCGCGCGACGACCGCCAGCTGGCCGTCGCGCGTGCCGTCGTTGAGGGTGGCGAGTTTCATGGCCGCCATTGTAGCGGGCGGCCGTGCCTGCCGTCCCGCTCAGAACGTGCCCTGCACCCCGATGCCGGCCGAGTTCTGGTAGTAGTTGTAGTCGATCAGGCTCTGCCCGTAGCCCGAGAAGTACTGGACGTAGCCCTTGAAGTGACCGGCCAGCGGGAAGGCCCAGCTCAGTTGCACGGCGCCGCGCTCGGTCGAGAAGTTGCGGCGCACCAGGGCCGAGTAATCGTGGCCGTTGTTGCGGTAGGTGACGTTCAGGTCGCCCCGCCCCATGTAGTCCGCGATGTCGGGATTGTTGTCGTCCGCGGCCGCTTCGTTGATGCGTTTCCAGACGCGTCCCACCACGGTCCAACCGGCGCGCTCCAGGCCGACCTGGGCATACACGCGGTTCCAGCTGCGCGACAGCGTCGACGCTTGTCCGTTCGACTGGTGCACGACGCCCAGATTAAGGAAGCGCGCGCGCATCCCGAGTACATTGAAGTCCAGCGGCGTCACCACCATCAGTTCGGGCTGGTAGTTGGTTTCGCGGAACGGGCTCGACGCCTTCCGGTTGCCGGCCTGCCAGAAGCTGTTCTGCGTGTAGCCGAACCACACGTCCACCGGCTTGCCGAACGCGCCCTCGACCAGCTTCGTCTTGAAGCCGAGCTGGAACACGAGTTCCGAGTGCGACAAGTCGGTGGCCAGGTCCGAGATATCGCGGAACGGCCGGTAGGGTTCGTTGTTCGGATGCGCGGTGCGCGTCACCATCAGGTAGTTGGCGTAATGCGGGCGGAAATTGAAGATGCCGCGCTTGTGGGCCTGGTCCAGTTCCCAGTGGTCCGCCAGGCTGAAGCCGCGCAGCTTTTCCGGCGAGAGGTCGAGCGCCGCCTCCACTTCCGGATCGGTGCGGGCCGCCGGCGTGCCCGGCGCGGGCGTGGTGCCGGTCGCGGCGGCGCTTTCGGCCGTGGCCGCGACGGCGGCCGGGGTCGTGGCGGCCACGCGCGGCGTAGCGGCCGGCGTCGACATCGAGGCCGGCAGCGAGCCCGGCAGCGCGGCGGGCTTCACGCCGGCCAGGCGGTCGTAGCAGGCCAGGCGCTGGCCGGCGTCGCCGATGGCGGCGCAGGCCGCGAGCACGGGCGCATTGGCCTCGGCCTGCTGGGCCATGGCCGGGTTGCATGCGAGGAAAACGAAAAACGGAAGGAGGCGGTATGGTGTGGCGGGCATTGTCGTCGTCATGGTTGAACACACTCTCGCGTGGTTCGATAACCACTTGACAAGAGTTTATATGACGGAGTGTCGCGGAAAACCGACTTGCATGTCGCACGACAACACAACGGACGCTGCTGCACCCCGGGCGCGGCGCAAGAGGATATCAGGCCGGCATGTCAGCCGATATGTCAGCCTGTATGTCAGGCTGGTATTCCAGCCTGTATTTCAGCTTGTACGTCAGCCCGGCACCAGCAGGTCGAGCTGGGCCTGCTCGAGGTAGCACCACTCGCCTTCCTGGAGGCCGAGCGCTTCCAGCGTCAGGCCGCCGACCTGGGAACGGTGCAGCGCCGCGCAATGGTTGCCGGCCGCCGCCAGCATGCGCTTGACCTGGTGGTACTTGCCCTGCTCGAGCACGATCTCGAGCTGGTGCTCGCCGCGCTGCACGCAGGTCAGCGCCGCCAGCGGCGCCGGTTCGTCGTGCAGTTGCACGCCCGCCAGCAACTGGTCGACCAGTGCCTGGGTCACCGGTTCCTGCGTGGTGGCCTGGTAGACCTTCGGAATATGGCGCTTGGGCGAGGACTGGGCGTGGATGAACGGACCGTCGTCCGACATCAGCAGCAGGCCCGTGGTGTCGTGGTCGAGCCGCCCCACCGGCTGCACGTCGCGCCAGGTGAACTGTTCCGGCAGCAGCGTCAACACACCCGGATGGTGGCTCGGCTTGCGCGAACACTCGTAGTTGGCCGGCTTGTACAGGGCGATGTACACGCGCTCCCGCACGACCCATTCCTCGTCGAACACGGTCAGCACGAGGCCGTCGGTATCGACCAGGGTCTTGTAGCTCGTCTGGACGACGCCGCCGATGGCGACGTCGCCGTCTTCGATCAGTGCACGGCAGTACTTGCGCGTACCGAAGCCTTGCGATTGCAGTACGCGGTCAAGGGAAATTTTGCTCATGGGGCGAGACTTTAACAGATGGCTTGGCAAGCAGCAAAATTCAAGAACTCGAACGTTTTCATTCAGAGCAAGAACTCGTTTGACGCGCGTCAAGGGACGTAAAAAAGCCGTTGATACACTGAAACCCGCTTAGGAATCGACCTACAGTGACTGAGTGTAAGACTACGAGTAACTGACTTGTAGGATCAGAACCACGCCTACCCCCACCCAAGAAACGAGGCAAAAGTGCAGATCGAAAAAAGACAGCGTTGCATTCTTTCCCCGGCGCAAGCGGTTACGAGCCGCGATGCCCGGGTCGCCCGCGAACACGCCGCCATCTTCCCGACCCGGCTCGCGCTGGCGCGCTGGACGCGCGGCGGCGACATTCCCCATGTATTTGCATCAGACAATCAACCGCTGCGCGCCGCATGGTATGCGCAGGCGCAACGCGGCTTCCAGGGCTGGCTCGAGTCCGGCGGCTTCCACCAGTGCACGGCGGCGCTTGCCACGGTCGACGCACAGGACGGCGGCAGCGACCATCCACCGGCGCGGGGCGGCAAATGAAAACGACGGCTTGCGCCGTCGTTTTCATCCCACGAAGGGACACCTGCTCGAGGAAGGAAGTTCTCTCTAAACCGCACGCATGCGGGTCTGCGATTGCCTCGCTGCGGCAGGAACACGTTCGGTCTTCCTGTCTTGTCGTCGAAACAGCCGCACCTCCACTATAGACCACCGGGCACGAGTTTCAAGGCGAATATTGAACCTTCTCAGTGCCCCCTCATCACTTCAGGCTGGGCACGGCCCCGCGATAGATCGAATGCACGGCGCCGGCGCCGACCGAGGCGCCGAACTTCTTCAGCACGCGCTCGGACAGGTTTTCGTGCGAGGTATAGTCGATGATCTCCTCGGCCTTGACCACGTCGCGCGCCACGGTGTCGACGGTGCCGAAGCCGTCGGCCAGGCCCATGTCCACGGCCTTCGCGCCGGTCCAGTACAGGCCCGAGAAGATCTCCGCATCTTCCTTCAGGCGCTTGCCGCGGCCGGCGCGCACCACGGCGATGAATTGCTCGTGGATCTCGTTGAGCATCGACAGCGCATGCTGCTTCTGCTTGTCCGTCTGCGGGCTGAACGGATCGAGGAAGCCCTTGTTCTCGCCTGCCGTCAACAGGCGCCGCTCGATGCCCAGCTTGTCCATCAGGCCGGTGAAGCCGAAGCCGTCCATCAGTACGCCGACCGAGCCGACGATACTGGCCTTGTTGACGTAGATCTTGTCGGCCGCAGCCGCGATGTAATAACCGCCGGACGCGCAGATCTCGTCGACGACCACGTACAGCGGCTTGTTCGGATACAGCTTCTTCATGCGCTGCATCTCGTCGACGATGATGCCGGCCTGGACCGGGCTGCCACCGGGACTGTCAATGCGCAGCACCACCGCCGCCGATCCCGGATCGGCGAAGGCCTTGTTCAACGAGGGGATGACGGTGTCGGCCGACCCGCTGCCCTCGGTGTCGATGGCGCCGTCGATTTCGATCAGCGCCGTGTGGCGCCCCAGCGATTCGATGTCCGAGCCGCCGAAATTGAAGTCGAAATACGCCCAGATGCAGAAAAATGCCAGCAGCAGGAAGGAAAGCTTGAAGAAGATGCCCCAGCGTCGCGCGGCCCGCTGCTCGCGCACCGTGGCGAATACCAGGCGCTCGAGCGTCTCGCGCTCCCAGTTGTTGAAGGTGGCCGGGGCGGCCGTGCGGCCGGTGTCGTTGTCGTTCCGCGTCTGTTCGCTCATAAATCCCTAAAACATAGGTTACGATGCCCGCGCACCCTGCTCCGCCGCGTCCCGCGGCCGGATGTGCGCGTCGGGCGCCCAGTAGATGCGTCCCTCGCGCTCGCGCACCGCGATCGGATGCAGACGGCCGCGGCGGCACGGCCCGCCCGCGCAGGCGCCGCTGTCCGGCAGGTAGAGCGCGCCGTGGATGGAACACATCAGGTACTGCTTGCCGGACTCGAAGAACTCGCCTTCGATACCATCGAGCTCGACCGGGACGTGGGCGCAGCGATTCAGGTAAGCATACGCCTTCCCCCCGTAACGCACCACGAATCCGGTGGCATCCACGCCGAACGCCCGCACCGGAAAGCGGACGCCGCGACCGCCGTCCGCGACCGCCGCGGCATCGCACAGGTAGACGTCCGCGCCGTCCGCGGTGTCGCCGGCTGCGCTCATGCGTTCTCGAGCAGCCACCCATGGAGTTCCGGCACGTTCTTCGCCGTGAAGACCGGATGACATGCCTGCAATTGCTGCAAGGGATGGGCACCGTACTCCACCGCGATGCCCGCCGCGCCGGCGTTGCTGGCCATCAGCAGGTCGTGCGTCGTGTCGCCGATCATAACGGTGCGCCGCATGTCCTGGCCGAGCTCCCTTGTCAGTTCTTGCAACATTGCCGGATGCGGCTTGGAAAATGTCTCGTCGGCGCAACGGGTCGCATCGAACATCGACAGCAGTCCGGCGGCGTTCAGGGCGCGGTTCAGCCCGACCCGGCTCTTGCCGGTGGCAACGGCCAGGAAATAGCCGAGTTGGGACAACTCCTCCAGCATGGCGCGCGTGCCCGCGAACAGCACCAGTTCATGGTCCTTGGTCAGGAAGTGGTAGCGATAGCGCTCGACCATGCGCGGGTACAGCGCCGGGTCCAGGTTCGGCATGACCGTCTGCATGGCTTCGGACAGCCCCAGGCCGATCACGTGCGCGGCCGCCGCATCGCTCGGCACGGCCAGGCCGAGATCCTTGGCGGCCGACTGTATACATTTGACGATGGTGGCGGTGCTGTCCATCAGCGTGCCGTCCCAATCGAAGACGATCAGGTCAAATTGCTTTCTTGCCATGTTTCCCGGCCATATTCCGGCCGGCTCCTCATTCCCGCCTCGTGGGCGTATTCGTTATTCGTCGCCGGTGCCGTGCGGCCCGTGCTGGGGAGCGTCGTGGGACCCGCCATGGGGCCGGTGATCGCTCGCCGGCCCCAAGCTTACCAAGAAACGCTCGCATTCCGCCGGCAACGGCGCCCGCAGCGTCAGCGGCTGGCCCGTGTCCGGGTGCCGGAAGGTGATCTGCCAGGCGTGCAGGAACATCCGGCGCAGCGCGCCGCGCCGATCGTTTGCCTTCTGAAGCTGCTTGTTGAGCGCAAAATCGCCGTATTTCTCGTCACCCGCGATCGGGAAGCCGCTCGACGCCAGGTGCACGCGGATCTGGTGCGTGCGCCCGGTCTTGAGCTCGGCCTCGAGCAGCGCGAAGCCCGGCCACTTGCGCTTCAGGTTGAAGATCGTGTGCGCTTCCTGGCCGCCTTCCTTGACGACGACCACGCGCTTCTCGCCGTCCGGCGTGTTGTACTTGTGCAGGCGCAGGCGCACGTGCTGGCGCTGGTTGTGCCAGTCGCCCGTCACCAGCGTCAGGTAGCGCTTGTCGGTGGTTCCCTCGCGCATCTGGTCGTGCAGGTCGGTCAGTGCCGAGCGCTTTTTCGCGATCAGCAGCAGGCCCGACGTCTCGCGGTCGAGGCGGTGCACCAGTTCCAGGAACTTGGCGTCCGGCCGCGCCGCACGCAATTGTTCGATGACGCCGTAGGAGACGCCCGAGCCGCCGTGCACGGCGACGCCCGCCGGCTTGTCGATGACGAGCACATGGCTGTCCTCGTGCACGACGCGGAATTCGGCGCCCGGCACCGGGGCCGGCCCGGCGGCGCGCTCGGCCAGCCGCACCGGCGGGATGCGCACGAGGTCGCCCGCGGCCAGGCGATACAGCTGGTCGATGCGCCCTTTGTTCACGCGCACTTCGCCCGAACGCAGGATGCGGTAAATGTGGCTTTTGGGGACGCCTTTACAGACGCGCAACAGGTAATTGTCGATGCGCTGTCCGGCTTCTTCTTCGGTGATTGTGACAAACTGTGCGGCGGCGGCCGGGCGGTGTTCCGTCTGCGATGAAGGGGGAACGACGTCGTTTTGCAAGGTCATTCGCTCTGTCTTGCCAGAAATTCTCTCTAAGTCCTTCATTTTGAATATATAATCGACAGGCGGCGGTCAAACCTCTGCTGGTGTAAGAATTAAAACGATATTTTACACAGGGGCGTCTCCATCGGCCTCGCCTGAATGCAAATTCGATGGAAAAAAACGGAATCGCATGATGCCTTTGCGAGCGGTGGCCACGTCGGCCTGGAATCGCGTCGTGCCGGTGGCATGGCGGGTTCAACAAGCCAATGCGGGCAATGCGCGGCGGGTGTTGCGCGGTTCCAGAACGTGTACGCACATGCTTGTGCGGACCAGGGTTGCACCGCTGTTGCAATCGGGTACGTACAGGACTGCAGGATTGGATTGTTTGGATTGATTAGGATAAGTACCGGCAAGACGGCCCCAGGCCGGCTTGCCGGGTGATGGCGTCGATAACGCTTGTCGTTTTCGCCCGACCGATGCAGGAGTCTCGAAAGCCGTCGCGAGCGGCAGCAATGTTGTGGCATACATAGTTCGGGGAATGCGGCTGACCGGTTTGCAGCGAGCACCGCGCGGATTCGCGCGCTTCGGACGAGTCCCGCCACACAATGCAGGAAGCAGCAGGTCGCAGAGATTCCGCAGACGGCATCCCGGTGGTGCGCGGGCCGAGGCCGAAGTTCGCCTGGCCGGCACCTCGCGCATGCTGCTGCCGCAGCAGGTCGGGCCTGGGCCGCACCCGCCCGAAGGTTGCAATGTCGCCCCGATCGGGCCATTGGACCTCCGGCGTTCGTGCGCGCGACAATGACGTTCGATGCCGTCCGCGCCCTGTGGCCGGCCATGCCGCGCCACGCCCCGGGCATACCACCGCCAACACTCCCCTCCCGCGTACATCCCTGTACCTGCGCCGTCCCGCAAGGGACGGCATGAAACGGCCCACGGGTCGCGGAGTCAATAAATGAAAAGAATGTTGTTTAACGCTACGCAGCAAGAGGAGCTGCGCGTAGCGATCGTCGACGGCCAGAAACTGATCGACATCGATATCGAGACCGCTGGCCGCGAACAGCGCAAGTCGAATATCTACAAAGGCGTCATCACCCGCATCGAACCCTCCCTCGAAGCCTGCTTCGTCAGCTACGGCGAAGACCGCCACGGCTTCCTCCCCTTCAAGGAAGTTGCCCGCTCGTATTTCCGCGACGGCGTCGACGTGCGCAACTGCACCATCAAGGAAGCCCTGCGCGAAGGCCAGGAAATCATGGTCCAGGTCGAGAAGGAAGAGCGCGGCAACAAGGGCGCCGCCCTGACCTCGTTCATCTCGCTGGCCGGCCGCTACCTGGTGCTGATGCCGAACAACCCGCGCGGCGGCGGCGTGTCGCGCCGCGTCGAAGGCGAGGAGCGCCAGGAACTGCGCGAGACGATGGACAAGCTGGACCTGCCGCAGGGCATGTCGGTCATCGCCCGCACCGCCGGCATCGGCCGCAACGTCGAAGAACTGCAGTGGGACCTGAACTACCTGATGCAGCTGTGGCGCGCGATCGAAGGCGCCGGCAAGTCGGCCCCGGGCCCGTTCCTGATCTACCAGGAATCCTCGCTCGTCATCCGCGCCATCCGCGACTACTACCAGCCGGACATCGGCGAGATCCTGATCGACACCGACGAGATCTACGACCAGGCCCACCAGTTCATGAGCCACGTGATGCCCGACATGGTGCACCGCGTGAAGCGCTACAGCGACGACGTGCCCCTGTTCTCGCGCTTCCAGATCGAGCACCAGATCGAGACCGCGTACTCGCGCACCGTCCCGCTGCCGTCCGGCGGCGCGATCGTGATCGACCACACCGAAGCGCTGGTGTCGATCGACGTCAACTCGGCGCGCGCCACGCGCGGCTCGGACATCGAGACCACCGCCTTCAACACCAACTGCGAAGCCGCCGACGAAGTGGCGCGCCAGCTGCGCCTGCGCGACCTGGGCGGCCTGATCGTGATCGACTTCATCGACATGGAGGTCGCCAAGAACCAGCGCGAAGTCGAGCAGCGCCTGAAGGATGCCCTGCACCACGACCGCGCCCGCGTCCAGATGGGCAAGATCTCGCGCTTCGGCCTGATGGAACTGTCGCGCCAGCGCCTGCGTCCGTCGCTGTCGGAAGGCTCGCACGTGACCTGCCCGCGCTGCTCGGGCACCGGCCACATCCGCGATACCGAATCGTCCGCCCTGCAGGTGCTGCGCATCATCCAGGAAGAGGCGATGAAGGAAAACTCGGCGACCATCCACGTCCAGGTCCCGGTCGACGTCGCCGCCTTCCTGCTGAACGAAAAGCGCGGCGAGATCCTCAAGATCGAGACGCGCCACCGCATCACCGTCATCCTGATCCCGAACAAGCACCTCGAGACCCCGCACTACAAGCTCGAACGCATCAAGATCGACGATCCGCGCCTGGAGGACGCCGGCGCCAGCTACACGCTGGCCGAGTCGGCCGAAACCGACATGGCCTACGCCAAGCGCCAGAAGGAAGAGCAGAAGCCGCGCCAGGAAGCCGTGGTCAAGACCATCACCCCGGCCCAGCCGGCGCCGATGGTGGACCGCAGCGAAACCGCCAGGGCCGCAGCAGCGGCAGCGGCGGCCCCCGCAGCCGCCGCCCCGGCCCCGACGCCCGCCCCGGCGCCGGCCGCGCTGCCGCCGGCCGAGGAGGGTTTCTTCGCCAAGCTGCGCAACTTCTTCTTCGGCCGCCCGGCACCGGTGGCGCCCGCCCCGGCGCCGGCCGCCACCCCGGTCAAGCCGGCCGAACCGACCCCGGCGGCAGCCGAACGCGGCGAGCGCAACGGTCGCGGCCAGCGCGGCCGCAACACCCGCAACGGCCCGGCCGGCGGCAAGAACCGTCCGGAGCGCGAAGACCGCGAGCAGGTCGCCAGGGTCGTGACGGAGGACGGCGCCAAGCCGGCCGAGTTCGAGGCCAAGCCGCCGCGCCAGCCGCGCGAACCGCGTGAGAAGCGCCCACCGCGCGAAGCCCGCGAGCCGCGCGAGCAGGCCGTCGATGCGCAGGGCATGCCGGCCGCGCGCCCCGAGCGTGGCGAACGCGCCGAACGCGGCGAGCGTCCGGAACGTACCCCGCGCCAGCCGCGCCAGCCGCGCGACACGGGTGAACGCAGCGAACGCATCCAGGCCATCGAAGCCAGGCTGGAAGAGGTGAACGCGATCCAGGCCGCCGCGCCGGTCGCCGTCGCCGCCACCGGTCCGGCCGTCGAGCAGGAAACCATCCACGAGCAGGCGGCCAAGGCCGCGGTGACGCTCGGCCCGGATGGCGAGGACGCCGACGGCGAAGGCGGCGACGAGCCGCGCCGCCGCCGCCGCCGTGGCGGCCGCAACCGCAGCCGCCGCGAACGCGACCAGGCCGAGGGCATGGAACACGGCCTGGCCGACGGCGAAACGACGCCGGCCTTCACGCCGGTCGCCGACGAGGAAGCCGCCAAGGTGCAGGCCGAAGCCCGCGCCGCGAAGGCGAAAGCGGAAGGCAAGCCGGCCAGGGCCGCCGCCGACAAGGGTCCGTGGCCGTTCCCGACCTCGGCTTCCGTGAAGGCTGCCGCGGTCAAGGCCGCCGCCGAACAGGCCGCCGCCGAGGAAGCCGCTGCCGCCAGGGTTGCCGCCGAGCAGGCCCGTGTTGCAGCCGCTGCGGCAGCCGCCGCGGCCGCCGCAGCGCCGGCCCAGGCTGCGAAGGGCCCGTGGCCGTTCCCGACCTCGCAGTCGGTCGCCGCCGCCGTGGCGCGCGCCGCCGCGGCGCAGGCCCCGGTCGAGGCTGCCGCTCCTGCACCGACCCCGGCTGCCGCTCCGGCTGCCGCTGCGGCGCCGCAGGCGCAAGCCGCGCCGGCAGCGCCGGCCCCGGTGGCCGCGCCCGTGGCGGTCGCGCCGGCGCCGGCGCCGGTCGCCGCCCCGGCCGACATGGACGAAGTGCTGGCCAAGGCCGGCCTGACGCTCGCGGCGACCGACCCGGCCAAGCTGCGCGCCGCGCAGGAAGCCGCCGCCCAGGTGGCCGAGCCGGTCCGTCCGCGCCGCACCCGCAAGCCTGCCCCGCCGCCGGTGGACGAGCCGCTGATCCAGGTGGATACGCGCCAGTGATCGATGCGTCCGTGACGTGTTGACGTAAAAAAAGGGAAGCTTCGGCTTCCCTTTTTCATTGGCGACTGGCCGGCAATCGTCGGGTGGACGGCTGCGCCGTCCACGCGGCCAATGCACGTGGATCGGCCACGCAGGATACGGTTGAACGCGTGGACGGCAGAGCCGTCCACCCTACATCAACGATGGAAAACGGAAGCTCCGGCTTCTTTTTGATGGGAGATCGACCGGCAATCGTTGGGTGGCCGGCGCTGCCGCCCAGCCAACGTCAATCGAACACCAGCGACCGGTGCGCCCCGATCCCCGCCAGCGCTCCGTCCGCGATCGCCAGCGACAGGCTGGCCATCATGCGCGCCGCGTCGCCGCAGGCGAACAGGCCCGGCACCGAGGTGGTCTTGAAGTCGTCGGTCTGGATCACCGGTCCCATCGGCCCCTCGGCGGTGACGCAGCCGAGCCGCTCCACCAGCGGATCCTGCGCGATGCGCGTGGCGATGAACAAGCCGTCCAGTTCCACCGTGCGGCCGTCGCGCAGGCGCACCGAGGCGCCCGCGCCGAACACTTCCACCACCGGTTCGCGCTCGACCGTCACGCCGCGGGCGGCGAACTGTTCCAGCTGCTGCGCCTCCAGCTCCAGCGCGCCGTTGGTGAACAGCACCGTGCTGCCCGCCCATTCCGGCACCAGCAGGGCCTGGTGCAGCGACAGCGGTCCGGACGCCAGCACGCCCAGCCGGCCCAGGGCGAATTCGTAGCCGTGGCAGTAGGGACAGGCCGCGACGGTGTCGCCCCAGCGCTCGGCCAGGCCGGGCACGTCGGGCAGGCGGTCGCTCACGCCGGTCGCCAGGATCAGGCGGCGGCCGTGGAACGTGGCGCCGCCCTGGGTGCGCACGATGAAGCCGTCGCCGTCGCGCGCGGCGTCGGCGATCCTGCCCTCGCGCCAGGACAGGTCAGGATAGGCGTCCAGCTGCGCCCGGGCTTCGGCATGGATCGCGTCCGGGGAGCGGCCGTCCTGGCCCAGCAGGCCGTGCGAGACGCGCGCGAAGCGGTTGCGGCGCCGGCCGGCGTCGACCACCAGCACCTTGCGGCGCGCGCGCACCAGTTGCAGCGCGGCGGCCATGCCGGCATAGCTGCCGCCGGCGACGATGACGTCGTACATGATGTATCTCCTTTCAGAAGGACGAGCGCCGCCGGCCGGCCGGCTCGGCCGGTCGGAAACGCTTCGTCGGTGCCGGCGCGGGCGCCGGCGGGATCAGCGGATCAGTGCGGGTTGGCCGGACAGCGCGGCCGCTCCTGCATCCGCCGGTGGAAGTCCGCGCTCAGCCGGGCCAGCGTCACCTCGCCCAGGCGCGCCAGCAGCAGCGCCTCGGCATCGTGGAACGCCTGGTCCATGGCGGCGTTCACCACCGTTTCGACCAGGCAGCCGGGCGCTTCGGTGCGGTTGCCCATGGCCAGGATCGTGGGGGCGCCGAGCGCGTCGTAGATGTCGCGCAGCGTCACCCGCTCCAGGTCGCAGGACAGTTGCCAGCCGCCGCCGTGGCCTTTTTCGGAGCGCACCAGTCCCTGCTCGCGCAGGCCGGCCAGGATGCGGCGGATGACCACGGGATTGGTCTGCATCATCGCGGCCAGCGCGTCCGAGGTCATCGGCGCGGCACTTTCCGCCATGTGCAGGAGGACGTGCAGGACGCCCGATAGTTTGCTGTCTCGTTTCATGTAACTTAGTTTATTACGTGAATCTGTCCGGCGCAAGCCCTGCGTGCCGCACGCCACGGGTACAATGGCGTTCTCCCCCGACGCCAGCCCCATGCACGCTACGCCGCCAGTGACCGCGCCTTCCGATGCGCCCGATGCGCCCGATGTGCCCAAGCACGCCTCCCCCGTGCCCGCCGTGACGGCCGGCGCCGCGCTGCGCTACTGGCTGAAGCTGGGCTGCGTGAGCTTCGGCGGCCCGGCGGGCCAGATCGCCATGATGCATGCCGACCTGGTGGAGCGGCGCCGCTGGATTTCCGAGCGCCGCTTCCTGCACGCGCTGAACTACTGCATGCTGCTGCCGGGCCCCGAGGCGACCCAGCTCGCCGTCTACATCGGCTGGCTGATGCACCGCACGCCCGGCGCGATCGCCGCGGGCGTCCTGTTCCTGCTGCCGTCGCTGCTGCTGATGGTGCTGCTGTCGTGGATCTACGTGGCATGGGGCGACGTCCCGGTCCTCGCCGGCGTGCTGGCCGGCATCCAGCCCGCGGTGGTGGCGATCGTGCTGGCCGCGGCATGGCGGCTGGGGCGGCGCACGCTCAGGAACGCCGCGCTGGCCGGCGTGGCGCTGGCGGCCTTCCTGTCCATCGCCGTCCTCGGCCTGCCCTTCCCCGTCGTCGTGCTCGGCGCGGCGCTGGCCGGGCTCGCCGGTGCGCGCCTGTCCCCGCGGCGCTTCGTCCCCGGCGGCGCAGCGCGCGATGCCGGCGCGTCGCGCGGCGCGGCGCTGATCGACGACGACACGCCCACGCCGGCGCACGCGCGTTTTTCCTGGATCCGGCTGGGGCTGACCGCCGCCGCCGGCTGCGTCGCCGTGCTGGCCTGCTGGGCGGCGCTGGCCGCGGCCTGGGGCGCCGGCGCGATGCCGGCCCGGATGGGATGGTTCTTCACCAAGGCCGCCCTGATGAGCTTTGGCGGCGCCTATGCCGTGCTGCCCTACCTGGTGCAGAACGCGGTCGCGCACTACGGCTGGCTGACCGGCCCCCAGATGCTCGACGGCCTGGCGCTGGGCGAGACCACGCCCGGTCCTTTGATCATGATCGTCGCGTTCGTCGGCTTCGTCGGGGGCTGGACCCACGGCCCCCATGCCGACGCGCCGCTGCTGGCCGCCGTGCTGTGCGCCGGCACGGCCGCGCTGTTCACCTTCCTGCCCTCGTTCGTGTTCATCCTGGCGGGCGGGCCGCTGGTCGAGGCGACGCGCGGCAACCTGCGCATGACGGCGCCGCTGACGGCGATCTCGGCGGCCGTGGTCGGCGTCATCGCCAGCCTGGCCGTCTACTTCGGCGCCCACGTCTTCCTCGACGGCGACGCCCCGCGCTGGCCGGCGATCGCCATCGGCGTGCTGGCCCTCGTGGCGTTATTGCGCTACAACATCGGAACGATCGGACTGCTGGGCGCCTGCGCCGTCGCCGGCCTTCTGCTATCGTAGCGGGATGTCCGAGAAAATCATCATGATGGCCGATGCGCGCGCTCCCGCGATGGCCGTTCCGCCCACCCTCGAAGCGCCCACCGGCCTGCTGGCCGACGCGCTCGGCCGCCCCCTGCACGACCTGCGCATCTCCGTCACCGACCGCTGCAACTTCCGCTGCGTCTATTGCATGCCGAAGGAAGTGTTCGACAAGAATTACCCCTACCTGCCCCACTCCTCGCTGCTGAGCTTCGAGGAAATCGCGCGGGTGGCGTCGCTGTTCGTCGCCCACGGCGTCGAGAAGATCCGCCTGACCGGCGGCGAACCGCTGCTGCGCAAGGACCTGGAGCGCCTGGTGGCGCAGTTGCGCGCCCTGCCGACGCCCTCCGGCCGGCCGCTCGACCTGACCCTGACGACCAACGGCTCGCTGCTGGCGCGCAAGGCGCGCGTGCTGAAGGACGCCGGCCTGGACCGCGTGACGGTCTCGCTCGACGCCATCGACGACGCGGTGTTCCGGCGCATGAACGACGTCGACTTCTCGGTGGCCGACGTCCTGAACGGCATTGAGGCCGCGCAGGACGCCGGCCTGGGTCCGATCAAGGTCAACATGGTGGTCAAGGGCGGCATGAACGACGACCAGGTCCTGCCGATGGCGCGCCACTTCAAGGGCTCGCCCACGATCCTGCGCTTCATCGAGTACATGGACGTGGGCGCGTCGAACGGCTGGAACATGGACGAGGTGGTGCCGTCGCGCGAACTGGTGCGGCGCATCTCGGCCGAGATGCCGCTCGAACCGGTCGACCCGAACTACACCGGCGAGACGGCGGCGCGCTGGCGCTACGTCGACGGCGGCGGCGAGGTCGGCATGATCTCCAGCGTCACCCAGGCGTTCTGCCAGGACTGCTCGCGCATCCGCCTGTCCACCGAGGGCAAGCTGTACACCTGCCTGTTCGCCACCCGCGGCCACGACCTGCGCGAACTGCTGCGCAGCGGGCGCAGCGACGCCGAGATGTCGTCGGCCATCGCCCGCATGTGGCGCCAGCGCGCGGACCGCTATTCCGAGACCCGCACGCTCGACACGGCGGGGCTGGGCGGCGACCCGTCCCGGCGCAAGATCGAAATGTCCTACATCGGCGGTTGACCACATGAACAAAGACTCGATCAGCGGCCTGCTCCTGGCCGGCGGACGCGGCGCGCGCATGGGCCGGGCCGACAAGGGCCTGCAGGCCTTCGGCGGCACGACCCTGGCGGCGCACGCGCTGGCGCGCCTGGCGCCGCAGGTGGCGACGGTGGCCATCAGCGCCAACCGCAACCTCGACGCCTACGCGGCCTACGGCGTGCCGGTGTGGCCCGACGACACGCCCGGCTTCGCCGGTCCGCTGGCCGGCCTGCAGGCGGGACTGCGGCGCTGCGCCACCTCGCTGTTGCTGACGGCGCCCTGCGACTCGCCCTTCCTGCCGGACGACCTGGCCGCGCGCCTGCTGGCCGGGCTGGAGGCGCAAGGCGCCGACGCGGCCGTGGCCGTCACCGTCGAGGACGGGCAGCGCCGCCTGCATCCGGTGTTCTGCCTGCTCAAGGCGAGCCTGGAACCGGCGCTGACGGCCTGGCTGGAAGCCGGCGGGCGGCGCATGGAGGCCTGGCTGCGCGAGCACAGGCTGGCCGAGGTCGTGTTCGACGACGTCCCGGCCTTCCGCAACATCAATACCGAGGACGAGCTGCGCCGCCTCGATCCCGCGCGGCCGCCGCGCCTGGCGGACGTGGCCGGCTGCCTGTCCGGCTACGACCCCGAGGCGCTGCGGGTGGACGACGCGCGCCGCATCATCCGCGAGGTCGTCGCGCCCGTGCGCGCCGTCGAGCAGGTGGCGCTGCGCGCCGCGCTGGGCCGCGTGCTGGCCGAGGACGTCGTCTCGCCGATCGACGTGCCGGCCCACGACAATTCGGCGATGGACGGCTACGCGCTGCAAGGCAGCGATCTGCGCACCGACGCGCCGGTGCGCCTGCGCGTGGCCGGCACCACCTATGCCGGCCGCGCCTACGCCGGCACCGTGCAGCCGGGCGAATGCATCCGCATCATGACCGGCGGCGTGATGCCGGCCGGCTGCGACAGCGTGGTGCCGCAGGAACTGGTGGCCGTCGACGGCGAACACATCGTGCTGGCGCCCGGCGTCATCCGCGCCGGCGACAACCGCCGCCTGGCCGGCGAGGACCTCGCAGCCGGCAGCGCGGCGCTGGTCGCGGGGCGCGTCATGCGTCCATCCGACCTGGGCCTGATGGCCTCGCTGGGCGTGGCCGAGGTGCCGGTGCGGCGGCGCCTGCGCGTGGCCTTCTTCTCGACCGGCGACGAGCTGCGCTCGATCGGCCAGGCGCTGGATGAGGGCTGCGTCTACGACAGCAACCGCTACACGATCTACGGCATGCTGCAGCGCCTGGGCTGCGACGTGATCGACATGGGCGTCGTGCGCGACGACCCGCAGGCGCTGGAACGGGCGCTGCGCGCCGCCTGCGAAAGCGCGGACGCGATCGTCACCTCGGGCGGCGTCTCGGTCGGCGCCGCCGACTACACGCGCGACATCATGGAGCGCCTGGGCGACGTCGCCTTCTGGAAGCTGGCGATGCGCCCGGGCCGCCCGCTGGCCTTCGGCCGCATCGCCTCGGACGGCCGCAGCGCCATCCTGTTCGGCCTGCCGGGCAATCCGGTCGCCGTGATGGTCTCGTTCTACTTCTTCGCGCGCGACGCGCTGCTGCGCATGATGGGCGCCGAGGCGCCGCTGCCGCAGCTGAAGGCGCGCTGCGCGGCCACCATCCGCAAGAAGCCGGGCCGCACCGAATTCCAGCGCGGCATCCTCGCCACCGGCGCCGACGGCATGCCCGAGGTACGCCTGACCGGGGCGCAGGGGTCGGGGATCCTGCGTTCGATGTCGGAGGCGAACTGCATGGTGGTGCTGGGGGATGGGCAGGGGACTGTGCAGGTGGGCGAGCTGGTGGATGTCGTGCTGTTCGATGGCTTGATCTGACCTTTTTTCATCGTTGGACGCGTGGACGGCAGAGCCGTCCACCCTACGGGACGTCATCGCATCGTAGGGTGGACGGGTCCCCCGTCCACGCGTCCGACCCCGCCTGCGCGAACGCGACGTCCTACTCGACATCGAGCCGTTCGATTTCCGGCCTCCCACCCCAATCCGCCGCATATATCCCGGCCTTCGCATACCGCCAGAACGTGGAATAGGGCCACTCGGCAGCCATTGCGACATGCCCATGCTTGACGGGGTTGAAATGGATGTAATCCATATGGCACTGCATGTCGGCTTCGCTACGAATCTGGTGCTCCCAGAATCGTCGTTGCCAGATCGTCGACTCGCCACGCCTTACCGCGGCATCGCTGCCACGCACGCGATACAGGTCGCCGCACGTATAGGAAACACGATGCTTGATTTGCAACCAGCGTTGCGAAAAATCGGTATCGTCGGGCGGCAGGGTCCAGATGCAATGCAGGTGGTCGGGCAGTAATACCCAACCATCGATGGCGAACGGTTGTATGCGACGCACCGATTGGATCGCCTCGCGCAAGGCCGTGCGGATGACGGCATCGCAGAGAATCGGACGCCGGTGATACGAGACGACCGTGAAGAAGAATGTGTTGCCATGGTTGGCGCGGCGGAATCGGGACATCGGCGCAGTATGGCCACGTCCCGTTTTGAAGCGATGAGGATAATCAAACGCGGGTTGGATGCGTGGACGGCAGAGCCGTCGACCCTACGATGGATCCGGGTCCTCCGAGCCCAGCATGAGCTGCGCCGCCTCGCTCGGCAACGCCTCCACCGACTTGAGCTTGCGCGCCATCTGGCGGCTGCGCACCTCGGCGCTTTCGATGTTGCGGGCCGCGCGTTCCAGCGTGACCTTGGTCTGGGCCAGCACGTCGCCGAACTTGCCGAATTCCGTCTTCACCGCGCCCAGCACCTGCCACACCTCGGACGAGCGCTTTTCCAGCGCCAGCGTGCGGAAACCCATCTGCAGGCTGTTCAGCAGCGCCGCCAGCGTCGACGGGCCGGCGATCGTCACGCGCAGCGTGCGCTGCAGGTCGTCCGCCAGGCCGGGGCGGCGCATCACCTCGGCGTACAGGCCCTCGGTCGGCAGGAACAGGATGGCGAAGTCGGTCGTCTGCGGCGGCGCCAGGTATTTGTCGCAGATGGTCTTCGCCTCGCCGCGCACCGCCCGTTCCAGCTCGGCGCCGGCGCGCGCGACCCCGTCGGCGTCGCCCTGCTCGGCCGCTTCCAGCAGGCGCTCGTACTGCTCCTTCGGGAACTTGGCGTCGATCGGCAGCCACAGCGGCGGGCCGCCGTCGACCACGCCCGGCAGCTTGATCGCGAATTCCACGCGGGCATTCGAGCCGCGCACCGTCTCGACGTTCTTGGCGTACTGCTCGACGGTCAGCACCTGCTCGAGCAGCATCTCCAGCTGCACCTCGCCCCAGGTGCCGCGCGTCTTGACGTTGACCAGCACGCGCTTCAGGTCGCCCACGCCGACGGCCAGCTGCTGCATCTCGCCCAGGCCCTGGTGCACCTTTTCCAGGCGGTCCGACACCTGGCGGAACGATTCCGTGAGGCGCGTCTCCAGGGTCGACTGCAGCTTCTCGTCGACGGTCTGGCGCATCTCCTCGAGGCGCTTGGCGTTATCGGCCTGGAGGTCGCGGATCTTGTGTTCGAGCGTGGCGCGCACTTCCAGCATGCGCTGCGCGTTCGATTCGGTGAGGTTGGCCAGCGCGCCATTGAGCGTGTCGGAGAAGCGCTTCAGCGCGCGCGCCTGCTCCTCGCGCCCGCCCTGGGAGCTGAGCTGGATCTGCTGGCGCATATTGTCCAGCTGCTGGGCGATGGCGGCCTGGTTCTGGGCCAGGTGGGCGGCCAGTTCCTGGCGCGTGGACTGGGCGCTGGACTGCAGTTCCATGCGCAGCTCGCGCTCCAGGCGCTCGACGGCGTGGCGCTCGGCGCCGCCGCCACCGGCGCGGGCGCGCGCCAGCAGCAGGCACTGCAGGGCGAGCACGGCCAGCAGCGCGAGCGCCAGCACGATGAATTCGACGGTCGGCATGGTCGCGCTCAGTGGGGGCGGTTGCGCATCCAGTCGCCGGTCTGGAAGAAGGCCTGCATCAGAGACAGGCGCACGTCGTAGTCGTAGCCCATGTCTTCCAGCGCCATCGCCATGCAGCGCAGCCACTGGTCGCGCTCCGACGTGCCGATCGCGAACGGCAGGTGGCGCGCGCGCAGCATCGGATGGCCGTATTTCTCGATGTAGAGGTTGGGACCGCCCATCCAGCCGGACAGGAACAGGAACAGCTTGTCGCGCGAGCTGTCGTTGGGCACCGGATGCATCGCGTGGATGCCGGCGAAATCCGGCTCCAGCTGCATGATGTCGTAGAAGCGGTCGACCAGCTCGCGCAGGCGCGCTTCGCCGCCGATGATCTCGTACATCGATTCGGCTTCCTGGACGTCGACGGTGTTCGTCGGGGAGGTTTCTTTGGTATCGGACATTTGTCCATGATAGCGCAGCGGATGCGCGCCGTGGGTGGGCGGATTGTCCATGGTCGGCGCGACGCAACAGGGGCCATGTGGACGCGATGGTGCGCACGGGGTGCGCACCCTAAGGCTGAACACCAGGCTCTGACCCCTAGGCCTCGCGCAGCGTCTGCAACGGCGGCTGCCGCAACACGTTGCGCAGCCCAAGCCACCCGCCCACCAGCGCGCACGCCGCGCCGGCCGCCAGCCCGACCGCCCACACCCCGGGCTCGAAGCGCCACGGGAACTTGAACTGGTACTCGGCCAGCGCCCAGCCCAGCGCCGCCGCGCCCGATGCCGCCAGCAGGCCCGACAGCGCGCCGACCAGCGCGAACTCGATCCGCTGCGCCTGCGCCAGCTGGCCGCGCGTGGCGCCCAGCGCGCGCAGCAGGCCCGCCTCGCGCGTGCGCTCGGCCTGCGACCCCATCAGCGCCGCGTACAGCACCAGCACGCCGGAGGCCAGCGTGAACAGGAACAGGAACTCGACGGCGACGACGACCTGGTCGAGCACGTCCTGCAGCTGGCGGATGATGCCGCTGACGTCGATCACGGTCAGGTTCGGGTAGGCGCGCGTCAGGCTGTTGGCCAGGCCGATCCCCTTGGCCGGCAGGTGGAACGCGGTCATGTAGGTCGTGGGCGCGTCGCGCATCGCGGCCGGGTTGATGATCACGAAGAAGTTGGCGCGCATGGAGCCCCATTCGAGCTTGCGCAGGCTGGTGATCCGCGCTTCCACGACCTGCCCGCCCATGTCGAAGCGCATGGTGTCGCCCAGTTTCAGGCGCAGCGTGCGCGCCAGGCCCTGCTCCACCGAGGCCTCGGCCACGCCGGGCGCGTCGCGGTACCAGGCGCCGCCCGAGATTTCGTTCCCGGCCGGCAGGTCGGCCGTGCTGGACAGGTTGAACTCGCGCTCGGCCAGGCCGCGCGCGCGGTCGTCGGTGTAGGTGTCCTTGGTCACCGGATCGCCGTTCACCGCCACCAGGCGCCCGCGGATCATCGGATACAGCGTGGGATCAGCCACGCCGGCGGCGCGGATCTGGCGCGCCACGCCGTCGCGCTGGTCGGGCTGGATGTTGATGATGAAGCGGTTCGGCGCGTCGGCCGGCGTGGACAGGCGCCAGGCCGCCATCAGGTCGCCGCGCACGACGGTCAGCACCAGCAGCGCCATCAGGCCCAGCGACAGCGAGACGATCTGCACGACGGTGGCGCCGGGCCGGCGCTGCAGCGAGGTGATGGCGAAGCGCCAGCCCTGGTGGGCGAACAGGTTGCGCAGGCGGCGCAGGCCCAGCAGCGCCAGCCAGCCGACCAGCGCGAACACGGCGAAGCCGCCGAGGAAGCCGCCGGCCGCCAGCAGGGCCAGGTTCAGGTCGCCGGACTGCCACAGCAGCAGGCCGACGAACACCACGGTGCCCAGGCCGTAGGTCGCCAGCGCGGCGGGGCGCGGCGCGGCCTGCTCGCGCCGGATCACGCGGTTGTGCGGCACGTTGCGCAGTTGCAGGACGGGCGGCAGCGCGAAGCCCACCAGCAGCAGCATGCCGGTGGCGATGCCCTGCAGCGCCGGCAGGATCGACACCGGCGGCAGCGCGGCCGGGATCAGGTTGCGCACGAGCTCGAGCAGCACGAAGTGGGCGCCGAAGCCGACCAGCACGCCCAGCACGCTGCCGGCCAGGCCCACCAGCGCGAACTCGACCAGGAACAGGATGCCGACCTCGTTCTGGGTCATGCCCAGGCAGCGCAGCATGGCCACCGCGTCGAGGTGGCGCTGCATGAAGCGGCGCGCCGCCATCGCCACGGCCACCGCCGCCAGCATCGCCGACAGCAGGCCGACCAGCGACAGGAAGCGCTCGGCGCGGTCGATCGTGTTGCGCATCTCGGGCCGGCCGTTTTCCAGCGTCTCGATGCGCACGCCCTTGACGTTGTCCCGCGCGATGCGCGCGCGCAGCCACCGTTCGTAGTCCTGCACGGCGCGCGGGTCGTTGGCCGACGGCCCGGCCACCTGCATCCGCCAGATGACGCGCGCATAGTTGTCGACCAGGCCCGTGGCCGCGAGGTCGTCCAGCGCCAGCATCACGCGCGGCGCGAAGTTCGCGAACGAGGCGCCGCGGTCCGGTTCCGTCGCGATCAGGCGCGCGATCCGGAAGGACTTGTCGCCCAGCTGGATGGTGCTGCCGACCTTGGCCTTCAGCGGCGGCAGCAGGTTGACGTCGACCCAGACCGTGCCCGGCGCCGGCACGCCCTCGGCGCGGTCGCCGAGCGCCTCGCTGGCATCCTCGACGCTGGTGGTGGTGCGCACCTCGCCGCGCAGCGGATAGCCGGCGGACACCGCCTTCACCGATGCCAGCAGCGCCTGCGAATCGACGCCCTGCCCGGCCTGCGCCATGCTGGGGAAGGTGACGGTGTCGGCCAGCGCCAGGCCGCGCTTCCTGGCTTCGTCGCGCCAGTCCTGGCGCAGCGGCTGGTCGGCGTTGACCAGCAGGTCGGCGCCCAGCAACTGGCGCGCGTCGCGGTCCAGGCCGCTCCTCATGCGGTCGACGAAGAAGCCGACCGCGGTGAGGGCCGATACCGCCACCACCAGCGCCACCAGCAGGAAGCGCAGTTCGCCGGCGCGCCAGTCGCGCGCGGTCATCCGCAGGGATTGGATCAGCATCGGGCGCCCGTCCGTGGTCAGTGCTGCTGGTTGAAGAAGGCGTCCACCTCGGCGAGGAAGGCGCGCTTCTGTTCCGGTTCGAGGAAGGCGGCCTCGAAGCTGTTGCGCGCGAGCGTGCGCGCATGGCCCGCGTCGAGCGGCAGCGCGTCGAAGGCGGCCAGGTAGTTGTCGTTGACGTAGCCGCCGAAATAGGCCGGGTCGTCCGAGTTGATGGTGACGGCCAGGCCGGCGTCGAGCAGGCGGCGCAGGCTGTGGCTGCCCATCACGTCGAACACGCGCAGCTTGACGTTCGACAGCGGGCACACGGTCAGCGCCATGCGCTCGCGCGCCACGCGCGCCACCAGGTCGGCATCGTCCAGGATGCGCACGCCGTGGTCGATGCGTTCCACGTTCAGGACGTCGAGCGCGCTCTCGATGTAGGCCGGCGGCCCCTCCTCGCCCGCATGCGCGACGAGGTGCAGCCCGAGGTTGCGGGCGCGCTCGAACACGCGCGCGAATTTTTCCGGCGGGTGGCCGACCTCGGACGAATCCAGGCCCACGCCGATGATCTTGTCGCGCAGCGGCAGCGCTTCCTCCAGCGTGGCGATGGCGTCGCTCTCGGGCAGGTGGCGCAGGAAGCACATGATCAGCGTGGCGCTGATGGGGCCGTCCTGGCAGGCGCGCCAGATGCCGTCGACCACGGTGCGGAACGGGATGCCGCGCGCCGTGTGCGTCTGCGGGTCGAAGAAGATCTCGGCGTGGCGCACATTGTCGCGCGCGGCGCGCTCCAGGTACGCCATGGTCATGTCGTAGAAGTCCTGCTCCGTGATCAGGACACTGGCGCCGGCATAATAAATGTCCAGGAACGATTGCAGATCGGTGAAAGCGTAAGCTTCACGCAACGCTTCCACCGATGGGTACGGGAGCGAGACGCCGTTCCTTTGCGCCAGCTCAAAAATCAGTTCGGGCTCGAGCGAGCCTTCGATATGAATGTGCAATTCTGCCTTGGGCATCGCCTGCAACATATGGCGCAGCTGTGTGTTCAGCATCGGGACTCCACGGTGAACCGGGTGGTTGGATTGATCAGGCAGCAGTGTAGCGCATGCGCGGGGCCGGCCCGCCCGTCCCGCCGCTTTCGCCGGCCATGCCCCGCGACGCCCCGGCACGGCGCGGCGGAACGCGTGCGCCACTGCTTAGCGACTTGGTGCACTATTTATTGACCTTTTCATAAACATGAAGGCCGCGGACGGCGTCACGAACCGGGTCCGGTGGCCCGCGCCG
Source organism: uncultured Massilia sp. (assembly GCF_913773735.1). GTDB lineage: Bacteria > Pseudomonadota > Gammaproteobacteria > Burkholderiales > Burkholderiaceae_D > Telluria. The sequence goes on along the minus strand of NZ_CAJYEB010000034.1, from coordinate 67,975 downwards.
CTACCTGCAATCCGGTAGGGAAAAGCGTGCGGACAGATTCCCAAAAAACCTTGTTTTCTTATTTGTTTCAAGCGCTTGGCGTCGTGCGCACGCGTGCGTTCCGGCGTTTTGACTTCGAGAACTAATAAGCACATAATAAATTTCATACGCGTAAGAAGACGCTCTCAGCGGGCGCCAGACGAACCGGTACAAACCGGATGAGAACAAGAACATCGCCCTTCGTTTTGTGTCAGACCAAAGCATTCTGACCTCCAGACATCAACGGCGACCCCACACAACGACAGCCGGCGCCCGCAAGGCGCCAGGCCAGAACCGGGGCTTGGACGGCCAACTTCAGCGGCCGTCGGACAGTGATCAGTTGTTAGCTCATTAGAGGACATTCACATGACCATATTCGATAATTACGCAGCCCGCTACGAGCGTACCCGGGAAGAGGAATACTCGCTGTCCGAGTATCTCCAGCTCTGCAAGAAGGATCCCCTGACTTACGCCAGCGCCCCCGAGCGCATGCTGGCCGCCATCGGCGAACCCACCCTGGTCGACACCCGCCTCGACCCGCGCCTGTCGCGCATCTTCGCCAACAAGGTCATCAAGACGTACCCCGCGTTCCGCGAATTCTACGGCATGGAGGAAGCGATCGAGCAGGTCGTCTCGTACTTCCGCCACGCGGCCCAGGGCCTGGAAGAACGCAAGCAGATCCTGTACCTGCTGGGCCCGGTGGGCGGCGGCAAGTCGTCGATCGCCGAGAAGCTCAAGCACCTGATGGAACAGGTGCCGTTCTTCGCGATCAAGGGTTCGCCGGTCAACGAGTCGCCGCTCGGCCTGTTCGACGAGGAAGAGGACGGCGCCATCCTCGAGGAAGACTACGGCATCCCGCGCCGCTACCTGCGCACCGTGCCGAGCCCGTGGGCCGTCAAGCGCCTGCACGAGTTCGGCGGCGACATCAACAAGTTCCGCGTGGTCAAGCGCTATCCGTCGATCCTGAAGCAGATCGCGATCGCCAAGACCGAGCCGGGCGACGAGAACAACCAGGACATTTCCTCGCTGGTCGGCAAGGTCGACATCCGCAAGCTCGAGGATTATTCGCAGGACGATCCGGACGCCTACAGCTATTCCGGCGGCCTGTGCCTGGCCAACCAGGGCCTGATGGAGTTCGTCGAGATGTTCAAGGCGCCGATCAAGGTACTGCACCCGCTGCTGACGGCCACGCAGGAAGGCAACTACAAGGGCACCGAGGGCTTCGGCGCGATCCCGTTCGAGGGCATCGTGCTGGCCCACTCGAACGAATCCGAGTGGAAGACCTTCCGCAACAACCGCAACAACGAGGCGTTCCTCGACCGTATCTACATCGTCAAGGTGCCCTACTGCCTGCGCGTGTCGGACGAAATCAAGATCTACGACAAGCTGCTGCGCAATTCCTCGCTCGACAAGGCGCCGTGCGCGCCGGGCACGCTGCGCATGATGTCGCAGTTCGCCATCCTGTCGCGCCTGAAGGACCCGGAGAATTCCAGCATCTATTCGAAGATGCTGGTGTACGACGGCGAGAACCTCAAGGACACCGACCCGAAGGCCAAGTCGCTGCACGAATACGTCGACTACGCCGGCGTGGACGAAGGCATGAACGGCCTGTCGACGCGCTTCGCCTTCAAGATCCTGTCGAAAGTCTTCAACTTCGACAACACGGAAGTGGCGGCGAACCCGGTGCACCTGCTGTACGTGCTCGAACAGCAGATCGAGCGCGAGCAGTTCCCGCCCGAGACCGAGCAGCGCTACCTGTCCTACATCAAGGAACACCTGGCGCAGCGCTACGTCGACTTCATCGGCAAGGAAATCCAGACGGCCTACCTGGAAAGCTATTCGGAATACGGCCAGAACATCTTCGACCGCTACGTCACGTTCGCCGACTTCTGGATCCAGGACCAGGAATTCCGCGACCCGGACACCGGCGAGAGCTTCGACCGCGAATCGCTGAACGCCGAACTGGAAAAGATCGAGAAGCCGGCCGGCATCTCGAACCCGAAGGATTTCCGGAACGAAATCGTGAACTTCGCCCTGCGCGCCCGCGCCACCAATGGCGGCAAGAACCCGGCGTGGACCAGCTACGAGAAATTCCGCAGCGTCATCGAGAAGAAGATGTTCTCGAATACGGAAGAACTGTTGCCGGTCATCTCGTTCAATGCGAAGGCCAGCACCGAGGACGCCACCAAGCACGCCGACTTCGTCGCGCGCATGGTCGAGAAGGGCTACACACCGAAGCAAGTGCGCCTGCTGTGCGAATGGTATCTGCGCGTCAGGAAATCTTCTTGATGGGTGCTCGATAAACCTACCGCGCGTCGCACGGTCGGCCTGCGATGCGCGCCGTACGACAGTACGGCTGCGCCTCTCGGCCAACTGTGCTTCCGCAGGCTACGGTTTCTCGCGCCCCCGTTATGCCAACGATTGGCATCGAGAATGAAAGTGTGGCGTGAGGCCGCCGATTTCCGCAATGTCAGGCATGTTACCGCGCGGAGGTTTATTATGAAGGGACCGGGAAGGAATCCGGCCCGCCGCGAATTTCAGCAGGAGGCCTGTTTTGACTTACCTTATCGACCGTCGCTTGCAGGGCAAGAACAAGTCTGCGGTCAACCGCGAACGCTTCTTGCGCCGCTACAAGGCGCAAATCAAGGATGCGGTGGGCCGGGCGATCAAGGGTCGCTCGATCACCGATATCGAAAATGGCGAGAAGGTTTCGATTCCCGTCAAGGACGTGAACGAACCACGCTTCGGACACGCGCACGGCGGTGTCTGGGAAACCGTTAACCCCGGCAACACCGAGTACCAGAAAGGCGACCAGTTCAACCGCCCGCGCGGCGGCGGCGGCGGCGCCGGCCGCGGCAAGGCGGGCAACAGCGAGCAGACCAGCGAAGACGATTTCATCTTCGAGCTCAGCCGCGAAGAATTCATGAACTACTTCTTCGAAGACCTCGAGCTGCCCAACCTGGTCAAGACCCAGCTCACCCAGGTCGTCGACTACAAGAACCAGCGCGCCGGCTACAACATCTCGGGCACGCCCTCGAACATCCACGTGCTGCGCTCGCTGCGCGGCGCGCTCGGGCGGCGCATCGCCGTGGGCGGCCCCTCGCGCAAGACCATCACCGCCCTCGAGGAAGAACTGCGCGACCTGCGCGAGGAAGGCGTCCCCGACGACGACCCGCGCGTGCTGGAACTCAGGCGCAAGATCCACCACCTGCACACGCGCCTGCTGGCGATCCCGTTCATCGACCCGATCGACCTGCGCTACAGCAACCGGGTCAAGATTCCCAAGCCGTCGACGGCCGCCGTGATGTTCTGCATCATGGACGTCTCCGGCTCGATGGACGAAAGCCGCAAGGACACGGCCAAGCGCTTCTTCATCCTGCTCTATTTGTTCCTCAAGCGCATGTACGAGAAGATCGACGTCGTCTTCATCCGCCACCACACCGCGGCGGCGGAGGTCGACGAGAACGAGTTCTTCCACTCGCGCGAATCGGGCGGCACCGTGGTGTCGTCGGCGCTGCACCTGCTGAACAAGGTGATTTCCGAGCGCTACAGCAATGGCGACTGGAACAGCTACGTGGCGCAGGCCTCGGACGGCGACAACTGGGACAACGACTCGGTGCTGTGCAAGCAGATCATCACCAGCGCGATCATGCCCAGGGTCCAGTACTACACCTACGTCGAGATCACCGACGGCCCGCCCCAGAACCTGTGGGAGCAGTATGCCGAGGTGGCGGCCACGCACCATAACTTCGCCATGCAGAAGATCGTGACGCCGGCCGACATCTACCCGGTGTTCCGCGAACTCTTCAAGAAGCAGCCAAAGTAAACGCCCACTTGCAGCCATGAACCACGAGGCCCGCCCATGCCAAGAGATCCCAACAACCCGCGCGCCCTGCCCGACCAGTCCGAATGGACATTCGACCTGATCGAGCAGGCGCACGACGAAATCGGCCGGATCGCCCGCAAGTTCGGCCTGGATACCTACCCCAACCAGCTCGAGATCATCACGGCCGAGCAGATGATGGATGCCTATGCGTCCGTCGGCATGCCGGTGTCGTACAGTCACTGGTCGTTCGGCAAGCATTTCCTCAGCACGGAAAAGAGCTACCGCCGCGGCCAGATGGGACTGGCCTACGAGATCGTCATCAACTCGAATCCCTGCATCGCCTACCTGATGGAGGAAAACAGCCTTACCATGCAGGCGCTGGTGATCGCGCACGCGGCCTATGGCCATAATTCTTTCTTCAAAGGCAATTATCTGTTCCGCACCTGGACCGATGCCGACGCCATCGTCGACTACATGGTCTTCGCCAAGAACTACATTGCCGAGTGCGAACAGCGCCATGGCATCGACGCCGTCGAGGAATTGCTCGATTCCTGCCATGCGCTGCAGAACTACGGCGTCGACCGCTACAAGCGGCCGGCCAAGCTGTCCGTGTCGCAGGAAGCCGCGCGCCAGAAAGAGCGCGAGGAATACATGCAGTCCCAGGTGAACGAGCTGTGGCGCACCCTGCCGCGGCGCGGCGAGGAACAGGTGCGCGACCAGCTGCCGCCGCGCTTCCCGCCCGAGCCCGAGGAAAACCTGCTCTACTTCATCGAGAAGTACGCCCCGCTGCTGGAACCCTGGCAGCGCGAGCTGGTGCGCATCACGCGCAAGATCTCCCAGTATTTCTATCCGCAACGCCAGACCCAGGTGATGAACGAGGGCTGGGCCACCTTCTGGCACTACACGATCCTGCAGGAACTCTATAAAGAGGGGATCGTCGGCGACGGCTTCATGCTGGAATTCCTGCAGAGCCATACCAACGTCGTCTACCAGCCGCCGGCCACCAGTCCTTATTACAATGGCATCAACCCCTATGCGCTGGGCTTTGCCATGATGAGCGACATCAAGCGCATCTGCCAGGAGCCCACCGACGAGGACCGCGCCTGGTTCCCGGACATCGCCGGCAGCGACTGGCTCAAGACGCTCGACTTTGCGATGCGCAACTTCAAGGACGAGAGCTTCATCGCCCAGTACCTGTCGCCCAAGCTGATCCGCGACTTCCACTTCTTCGCCGTGCTGGACGACGACCGCAGCGACAAGCTGACCATCTCGGCCATCCACGACGAAGCGGGCTACCGCTACGTGCGCCAGCAGCTGGCCGAGCAGTACAACCTCGGCAACCGCGAGCCGAACATCCAGGTCTGGCAGGTCAATACCCGCGACGACCGCGCGCTGACGCTCCGCCACACGCAGTTCCAGCGGCGCCCGCTGAACCAGCAGGCGCACGAGGTGCTCAAGCATGTGGCCCGGCTGTGGGGCTTCGACGTGCGCCTGGAAACCGTCGATCCGTCGGGCCGCGTCGTGAGCAGCCTCGAATGCCGGCGCGAAAAGCGCGCGCGGTATTGATCCATCCCGCCCGTACCGTCCGGTACGGGCACTTTCCCGCCTCATCCGTGTCCAACCTGGGCACCCTTCCGATGCCGTCTTGATGTAGTCCTACTACTCCCGGGCGTGTCCGGTCAGCCATAGCGATGCGAGATGTTGCCATAAGGTCATCTTATACCCGTGCTTGTATAGGCAGGCTCAACAGTACGCACGTGGCGATGAAACTTGGATATAGTTAGTAGAAAGGCACGTCGCCCGGCAAACGTAATTCGCCAGGATATAAAATCAGCATCGAAAATATGGCAAAGTGCCCCCTTCCCCTTACGTTCCACATATTATGAAAGGACACGATCCAACGCTTTCAAACGCCCCTTCCAGCCCGTTCCGGGCCGCCTTCCCGCATACCTTGCCGATGCCCAGCTTTACTTGTTTTTACAGGCAGTTAGCACCTTCTTGAAGGTACAAAAATGTATGTGCAAAAAAGAATTCGTAGGTATAATTCTTCGATGTCCCGGATGCGGCCCTAGGTTTTTGTCGTGTTTAGTGGGTTTAGTAGCAACAAAAAAGAGATGGTATTGGAGAAATATGGCATGAATTTTTCGCATGAGAAGAACCCCGGGAAGAATTTCACAGGCATAGCCATCGTCGTCCTGTTGCACGTTCTGGTAGCTTGGGCCATCGTCAATGGCCTCGGCACCCGGATCGTCACCAAGGTGACCGAAGCTGTGGAAACCAAGCTGATCGAAGAAGTGAAGCCGCCCCCGCCGCCGGAAACGCCGCCGCCGCCGCCGCCGCCGGAAATGAAGGCGCCTCCGCCGCCGTTCATCCCGCCGGTCGAGGTGCAAGTGCAGCAACCGCCGCCGCCGCAAAACACGATCGCCGCCGCAACCAATACGCCGCCGCCGTCCCGTGACCTGGCACCGCCGGCACCTCCGGCACCGCCCGCTCCTGCAGCCAAGGCGCCGCCGGGTCCGAGCATTACCGCGGCCGTGGCCGACTTCAATACCTGCGCACGCCCGGAATATCCGAAATCGTCGCTGCGTAACGAAGAAACCGGTAAAACGACCCTTCAGTTCCTGATCGCAGCCGACGGCGCCGTCAAGGAATCGAAGTTGCAGAAGTCGAGTGGCTTCCGCGATTTGGACCGAGCTGCTCAAACGGCTCTGAGCAAATGCCGATTCAAGCCGGCCACCGAGAATGGTCAGCCGAAAGAGGCGTGGACAGCGGTAGAGTACGTCTGGACGCTGGAATAAACCGGGACGGCTACACCGTCTCAATTTGTGATTTTCGTTGTCATTAGTTCAGCGAACTGTCTATTTTATAATTTTGGAGGAAGCATGTTTAAGAATACCCGTTTGTCCGCTATGCTGGCGGCAGTCCTGTTCTCGGTAACTGCGGCATCGGCCCTGGTCTCCGCACCGGCCTTCGCCCAGGACCAGGCTGCAGCTCCGGCGGCAAGCGCACCGGCCGACGCCGCTGCACCGGCACCGGCCGCTGACGCCGCCGCCGCCGCCCCGGCCGACGGCGCCGCCCCGGCAGCCGCTCCAGCAGGCGCCAAGGAAGAAGTGCACAACCCGTATGGCATCGGCGCGATGTGGGCCGAAGGCGACTTCGTCAACAAGGGCACCATCATCATCCTGTCGCTGATGTCGATGGGTTCGTGGTACATCATCATCACCAAGCTGCTGGACCAGGCCAAGGTGATGCGCCAGTCGAAGGAAACCACCCAGAAGTTCTGGAAGGCACCGTCGATCGCCGCCGGCTCGGCACAACTGAAGGAAGGTTCGCCGTTCCGCTTCATCGCCGAAACCGGCACCAAGGCAACCCAGCACCACGACGGCGCCCTGCTCGAGCAGATCGACCTGTCGACCTGGGTGACCATGCAGATCCAGCGCTCGGTGGACAAGGTCCAGTCGCGCCTGCAGGATGGCCTGTCGTTCCTGGCAACCGTCGGTTCGACCTCGCCGTTCATCGGTCTGTTCGGTACCGTCTGGGGCATCTACAACGCACTGACCGCCATCGGCATGTCGGGTAACGCCTCGATCGACAAGGTCGCAGGTCCGGTGGGTGAAGCGCTGATCATGACCGCCTTCGGTCTGTTCGTCGCCGTTCCGGCAGTTCTGGGTTACAACTGGCTGGTCCGCCGCAACAAGGCAGCCATGGAAGACATCCGTTCGTTCAGCGCCGACGTGCACTCGGTCCTGATCTCGGGCGCCATGTCGACCTCGGACGCTGCACGTGCCGCTGCGGGCACCAAGAAAGTGGGCTAAATCATGGCAATGAGTGTCGGCTCCGATTCCGGAGATGATGATGCCGTCATGTCAGAGATCAACACGACGCCGCTCGTCGACATCATGTTGGTTCTCCTTATCATCTTCCTGATCACCAGCCCGGTGGTCCTGAAGCTGCAAAAGGTTAATCTGCCAGTCGAAACGAACCAGGTCACCAAGACCAAGCCGGAAGATATCAACATCACCGTCAACGCAGAAGGCGAGATGTACTGGAACCAGACCCACATCGCTAACACGGATGAACTGTTCAAGTTCTTCGCGGAGCAGTCGGTGAAGGTGCCGCAACCGGCCGTCAAGGTGCGCGGCGACCAGGCGACCCGCTACGAAGCGATCGGCCGGGTGATCTACACGGCACAGCGTGCTGGGGTACAGAAGGTCGGTTTCGTGATCGAACCGCCGGACAAGGGCTGATAGCAGATAGCCCCAGGGATGGCGCCGGGCATGCCCGGCGGGCTTGAAAGGCGCCATCCGCGTCCCCAACATTAGAAAGGAAACAGCATGGGTATGAACGTAGGTTCAGGCTCCGCCAAGGGAGCCGATCCGGAACCGATGATCGAAATGAACATGACGCCGCTGATCGACGTCCTGCTCGTTCTGATCATCATGATGATCATCACGATTCCGCGACAAAACCACTCGGTCAATCTGAACATGCCGGTGGGCAATCCGCCACCGCAGACCGAGAAGCCGCAAGTGGTGACGATCGATGTCGACTTCGACGGCACGATCCTGTGGGATGGCCAGACGATTCCTGACCGTCCGTCCCTGGAAGCCAAGATGAACAGCATCGCCGCGATGCCGAACCAGCCGGAAGTTCACCTCCGTCCCAACAAGCTGGTCGAGTACAAGGTGGTCGCTGGCGTCATGGCGACGGCACAGCGTCTGGGCGTTACCAAGATCGGTATGGTCGGTAACGAACAGTTCCAGTAATTCGCTTTGGCTATAATGAACACGGCAGGGTTTCCCTGCCGTGTCTATTTTGAAGAAAGATATTCGCTAATGTCCAAGTTCCGCCTCGCACACCTCGGCCTCGCACTGGCCGCACTCGGATTCACCGCCGCCGCTCCGGTGGTTGGCCTGGCACCGGTCCACGCTGCCGAAACCCTCCGCGCTGAAGTGGGCAAACCGCTGCAGCAAGCCCAGCAACAGATGAAAGCGGGCAAGAACAAGGAAGCGCTCGCCACGCTGCGCCAACTCGACGGCGTCAGCGGCAAGACCCCGAACGAACAATACCTGATCGAACGCACCCGCGCCGGCGCCGCCTCGGCCGCAGGCGACTACGACACGGCCGCCAAGGCCTTCGAGTTCCTGATCGCCTCCGGCAAGCTGTCCGCCAACGAAAAGGCCCAGTTCTCGGAAGGCCTGATCGGCATCTACATGCGCGCCGGCGACCTGAACAAGGCCAACGCCGCCATCGAGCGCCAGCTGAAGGAACGCAACGATCCGAAGCTGCGCGCCTACCTGATGCAGAACTATTACAAGCAGGGTAACGTGGCCGCGCTCGAGAACGAGCTGCGCAATGCCGAGAAGTCCGGCCGCCTGTCGGAAGACGAATTGGGCATGCTGGCCAACATCCAGCTCAAGAAGAACGACAAGGCAGGCTACGTCAACACGATCGAGAAGCTGGCCGCCAACTATCCGAAGGCCCAGTACTGGACCGACCTGCTGAACCGCGTGCAGGGCAAGCCGGGCTTCGCCGGCCGCCTGCAGGTGGACGTCTACCGCCTGAAGCTGGCCAACAACCTCATGAAGAAGCCGAGCGAATTCATGGAGATGGCCCAGCTGGTGCTGCAAGCCAAGGCCCCGGCCGAAGCCGTCAAGGTCATCGACAAGGGCTACAAGGCCGGCGCACTGGGCACCGGTCCGGAAGCCGAACGCCACAAGCGCCTGAAGGACCTGGCCGATAAGACCCTGAGCGAGCAGACCACGGGCGCGGTCGCGGCCGAAGCCGAGATGGTCAAGCTGGGCGACCAGGACGGCCTAGCGCAGCTGGGCTATGCGCTGGTGCAGGCGGGCCAGGCCGACAAGGGCCTGAAGATGATGGAAAGCGCGATCAAGTCCGGCAAGCTGAAGTATCCGGAAGACGCCAAGCTGCACCTGGGCGAGGCGTATGCCACCGCCGGCAAGAAGCAGCAAGCCATCAACACGCTCAAGACCGTGGGCGGCAAGGACGGCGCGGCCGACCTGGCACGCTACTACATCATGGCGATCAACCGCCCGGCACAGTAATCCGCCGGCGGTTGCCCATGTCGTCCCCGCGCAGGCGGGGACCCGATTTCTCGGCGTTATCGAAACGCGTGCAAATTGGGTCCCGCCTCCGCGGGGACGACGTTTTTGTGGCGCCGGCCATGTTCCCGGCGGATCGTGCAGCTCTTGCATTTCCAGCATGTGGATATGCAATAACCCACTTGCCGTATAATCTGGTATTTCGCCAGAAGCACGAACATCGAATGAAGGTATTCCGCGGACTTCCCAACGACAGGGCGCGCGCCCCGTGCGCACTCACGATCGGCAACTTCGATGGTGTCCACCGCGGACACCAGGCGCTGCTGGCCCACGTGACCGCGAACGCGCGCCGCCTCGGGCTGGAAGCCGCCGTGATGACCTTCGAGCCGCATCCGCGCGAATACTTCGCCCAGCGCGCGAACGACCCGTCGAAAGCGCCCGCGCGCATCGCCAACCTGCGCGACAAGCTCGAATCGCTGGAGAACGCCGGCGTCGACCGCGTCATCGTCGAACACTTCAACGAGCATTTCGCGGCCATGTCGCCGCAGGCCTTCACCCAGCACGTACTGGTCGACGGCCTGCACGTGAAATGGCTGATGGTCGGCGACGACTTCTGCTACGGCGCACGGCGCGCCGGCAACGTCGCGCTGCTGGCCGAGGCCGGCAAGCAGCACGGTTTCGACGTGCACAGCCTGCCCGCCGTGCTGCACGATGCCACCCGCATCTCTTCCTCGGCCGTGCGCGCCGCGCTGGCCGCCGCCGACTTCGACGCGACCCGCGCCCTGCTGGGCCACCCGTACGCGATGTCCGGCCACGTGATCCACGGCGCCAAGCTGGGCCGCACGCTGGGCTTTCCCACGCTGAACCTGCGCGTGGCGCACCGCCCTGCCCTGGCCGGCATCTTCGTCGTGCAGGTGCACGGCCTGGCCGACCATCCGCTGCCGGCCGTCGCCAGCCTGGGCGTGCGCCCGACCGTCGAGGACGCGGGCCGCACGCTGCTCGAAGTGCACGTGTTCGACTGGCACCAGGCCTGCTACGGCAAGCTGGTGCGCGTCGAATTCCTGGCCAAGCTGCGCGACGAGGAAAAATACGTCGACCTGCCCACCCTGACGGCCGCCATCGAGCAGGACGCGCGCCAGGCGCGCGCCTGGTTCGCCCGGCGCGACGGCGCCACCACGGCCACCGACCGAATTTGAACGTGGACTCCCCGGCCGCGGCTCCCGTGGCCCCGGCACGATCCATCGTCACGAACAACAGCAGTCCACCTTAGAAAACACCATGTCCGATACCAAACCAGGCCAAGGCCAACCGCAGGGCCAGAAACAGGGCCAGAAGCAGGGCAAGCCAGCCCAGAAGCCCGACAGCAAATACCCGGTCAACATGACCGACACCCCGTTCCCGATGCGCGGCGACCTTGCCAAGCGCGAGCCGGGCTGGGTCAAGCAATGGCAGGACAAGAAGATCTACGAGCGCGTGCGCAAGGCCGCGGCCGGCCGGCCGAAGTTCATCCTGCACGACGGTCCGCCGTACGCCAACGGCGACATCCACCTGGGCCACGCCGTCAACAAGATCCTGAAGGACATGGTCGTCAAGTCGCGCACGATGGCCGGCTTCGACGCGCCCTACGTGCCGGGCTGGGATTGCCACGGCATGCCGATCGAGATCCAGATCGAGAAGCAGTTCGGCAAGAACCTGCCGACCGCCGAGGTGCTGCAGAAAGCGCGCGCCTATGCGCTCGAGCAGATCGACCGCCAGCGCGCCGGCTTCATCCGCCTGGGCGTGCTGGGCGAGTGGGACAACCCGTACATGACCATGGCCTACGGTAACGAGGCCGACGAGCTGCGCGCCCTCGGCACGCTGCTGGAAAAGGGTTACGTCTACCGCGGCCTGAAGCCGGTGAACTGGTGCTTCGACTGCGGCTCGGCGCTGGCCGAGGCGGAAGTCGAATACCAGGACAAGCGCGACCCGGCGATCGACGTCGGCTTCCCGTTCGCGGAAAGCGACAAGCTGGCGCAGGCGTTCGGCCTGGCGCAACTGCCGGAAGGCGACGGCTTCATCGTCATCTGGACGACGACCCCGTGGACCATCCCGTCCAACCAGGCGCTGAACGTGCACCCGGAAGTGACCTACGCGCTGGTGCGGGCCGAACGCGACGGCCGGCCGCTGCTGCTGGTGGTGGCGAAGGACCTGGCAGAAGGCGTCCTGCAGCGCTACAAGCTGGAAGGCGCGATCGTCGCCGAGACCGCCGGCGCGAACCTGGCCGGCATCCGCTTCAAGCACCCGCTGCACGCGGCCGACCCGTTCTACGACCGCACCTCGCCGGTCTACCTGGCCGACTACGTCACGACCGACAGCGGCACCGGCGTCGTGCACTCGGCCCCGGCCTACGGCCTGGAAGACTTCCAGTCCTGCAAGGCGCACGGCATGAAGGACGACGAGATCCTCAAGCCGGTGATGGGCGACGGCCGCTTCGCCTCGACGCTGCCGCTGTTCGGCGGCATGACGATATGGGAAGCCTCCAAGCCGATCTGCGCCGCGCTGACCGATGCCGGCGCCCTGTTCGAACTGAAGATGTTCGACCACAGCTACATGCACTGCTGGCGCCACAAGACCCCGATCGTCTACCGCGCCACCAGCCAGTGGTTCGCCGGCATGGACGTGACCCCGAAGGATGGCGGTCCCACGCTGCGCGAGACCGCGCTGGCCGGCATCGAGCAGACCCGGTTCTTCCCCGACTGGGGCCAGGCGCGCCTGCACGGCATGATCGCCAACCGTCCGGACTGGACCCTGTCGCGCCAGCGCCAGTGGGGCGTGCCGATGGCCTTCTTCATCCACAAGGAGACGGGCGAGCTGCACCCGCGCACCCCGGAACTGCTGGAACAGGTGGCCAAGCTGATCGCAGCGAACGGCATCGACGCCTGGCACAAGCTGGATGCCCGCGAGCTGCTCGGCGACGACGCCGACATCTACGAAAAGAACCGCGACACGCTCGACGTATGGTTCGATTCGGGCACCACGCACCAGACCGTGCTGCGCGGCTCGCACAAGGAACAGCTGGCGTTCCCGGCCGACCTGTACCTGGAAGGCTCGGACCAGCACCGCGGCTGGTTCCACTCCTCGCTGCTGACCTCCTCGATGCTCAACGGCCGCCCGCCGTACAAGGCGCTGCTGACGCACGGCTTCACCGTCGACGAGAACGGCAAGAAGATGTCGAAGTCGCTGGGCAATACGCTGGCGCCGCAGAAGATCTCCGACACCCTCGGCGCCGACATCCTGCGCCTGTGGGTGGCCTCGACCGACTACACGGGCGAGCTGTCGATCGGCGAGGAAATCCTCAAGCGCGTGACGGAATCCTACCGCCGCATCCGCAACACGCTGCGCTTCCTGCTGGCGAACACCTCGGACTTCGACCCCGCGACCCATGCCGTGCCGGTCGCGGACATGGTCGAGATCGACCGCTACGCGCTGGCCGAGACCGCGCGCCTGCAGGCGGACGTGGCCGCCCACTTCGAGCGCTACGAATTCCACCCGGTGGTGGCGCGCCTGCAGAACTTCTGCTCGGAAGACCTGGGCGGCTTTTACCTCGACATCCTGAAGGACCGCCTGTACACGACCGGCGTCGATTCCGTCGCGCGCCGCTCGGCCCAGACCGCGCTGTGGCACATCGCGCACAGCCTGCTGCGCGTGATGGCGCCGATCCTGTCGTTCACGGCCGAGGAAGCGTGGGCCGTGTTCGCGGGCGAGAAGGCGTTCGCGGACAGCGACGAGACCATCTTCACGCAGACGCTGTGGACCTTCCCGGAGATCGCTGACAGCGCCGCCCTGCTGGACAAGTACGCGCTGCTGCGCGCCGTGCGCGCCGACGTCACCAAGCAGCTCGAAGAGGTGCGCGCGTCCGGCGCCATCGGCTCCTCGCTGCAGGCGGAACTGGCGCTCAAGGCCGCGGGCGACAAGTACGCGGCGCTGGCCAGCCTGGACGACGACCTGAAGTTCGTCTTCATCACCTCGCAGGCGAGCGTCGAGCGGGTCGCGGACGCGGCCGCCGAAGCCGTGGCCGTCACGCCGTCGCAGGCGCCCAAGTGCGAGCGCTGCTGGCACTACCGCGCCGACGTCGGCCACGACCACGCCCACCCCGGCCTGTGCGGCCGCTGCACGAGCAACCTGTTCGGCGGCGGCGAGCCGCGCCGCTTCGCGTGAGCGCCAGGTAAGCAACCAGCAAGCGACCGGCGGCGGCCACGTGCCGCCGCCGGCCCATCGTGGAGCCCGCGGCGGCTCCCCACCCTCAACCTCATCGACATGGCCACCAAAAAGAAACCGACGTTCTCCGCCGTCTCCTCGCGCCCCAGCCTCGCGCCGTGGATCGGGATCGCCTTCATCGTCATCCTGCTCGACCAGATCAGCAAGATCACCATCGTCCGCCTGTTCGTGCACGGCGAAGAAAAACCGGTCACCAGCTTCTTCAACCTCGTGCTCGCCTACAATCCGGGCGCGGCGTTCAGCTTCCTGTCCACCCAGGGCGGCTGGCAGCGTTACTTCTTCGCCGGCATCGCGATCGTCGCCGTCGGCTTCATCCTCTACCTGCTGCGCAAGCACGCGGGGCAACGCATGTTCTGCTGGGCGCTGGCCCTGATCATGGGCGGCGCGCTGGGCAACCTGATCGACCGCCTCATGTACGGCCACGTGATCGACTTCCTCGACTTCTACCTGGCCGGCGTCGGCCACTTCCCGGCATTCAACATCGCCGACACGGCGATCACCATCGGCGCCATCCTGTTCATCGTCGACGAGCTGCGGCGCGTGAACAAGCACTGAGCAAACACAGCGCAAGCACTGCGCAGACACCGAAACGCATCGAGCAAGGAGGCAACATGACCATGGACCTGAAAGGCAAGAAGATCGTCCTGGGCCTGTCCGGCGGCGTCGCCTGCTACAAGGCCGCCGAGCTGTGCCGCGCTCTGGCAAAGGAGGGCGCGAACGTGCAGGTCGTGATGACCGAGGCCGCCACCCACTTCATCGGCACCGTGACGATGCAGGCGCTGTCCGGCCGCGCCGTCTTCACGGACCAGTGGGATGGCCGCGTGCCCAACAACATGGCGCACATCGACCTGACCCGCGACGCCGACGCCATCCTCGTCGCGCCCTGCTCCGCCGACTTCCTGTTCAAGCTGGCGCACGGCGCCACCGACGACCTGTTGTCGACGCTGTGCCTGGCGCGCCCGCACCACGTGCCGCTGCTGGTGGCGCCGGCGATGAACGTCGAGATGTGGGAAAAGCCTCCCACGCAACGTAACGTCGCGCGGCTGCGCGAGGACGGCACGGGGATCCTCGGCCCGGCCGCGGGTTCGCAGGCCTGCGGCGAGACCGGCATGGGCCGCATGCTCGAGCCGCACGAACTGCTGGACGAACTGGTGGCCGCGTTCCAGCCCAAGGTCCTGGCCGGCAAGCGCGTGCTGATCACGGCCGGCCCGACCTACGAGGCCATCGACCCCGTGCGCGGCATCACCAATCTATCGTCGGGCAAGATGGGGTATGCGGTCGCGCGCGCCGCGCGCGAGGCCGGCGCCGAGGTGACCCTCGTGTCCGGTCCCACCGCCCTGCCCACGCCGCATGGCGTGCGCCGCATCGACGTCACCAGCGCGCGCCAGATGCTCGACGCGGCGATGGCGGCCGTGCCCGGCCAGCACGTCTTCATCGGCGTGGCGGCCGTCGCCGACTGGCGCGTCGAGAACGCCAGCGACCACAAGATCAAGAAGGACGGCGACGGCGCCGCGCCGCAACTGGTGTTCGCGCAGAACCCCGACATCCTGGCGACCGTCGCCGGCACCACCTCCCTGAGCGGCTGGCCCTACTGCGTGGGCTTTGCCGCGGAATCGGAAAACCTGATCGAATACGGCGCCGTCAAGCGCGAGAAAAAAGGCATTCCTTTGCTGGTGGGCAATATCGGCCCACAAACCTTCGGGCAGGATGAGAATGCGATCGTGCTGTTCGACGAAAGCGGCCACACGGTGCTGCCGCGCGCGCCCAAGCTGGAACTGGCGCGCCAGCTGGTATCCGAGATCGCCAAGCGCCTGGAACGGCGCTCGCTGCTGGCCTGAGCCCCACCGCAACACCGTCACACCGACCGACATCCATGAAGAACATCGACCTGAAAATCCTCGACCCGCGCATGAAGGACTTCCTGCCGGCCTACGCCACCGCCGGCAGCGCCGGCCTCGACCTGCGCGCCTGCGTCGACGCGCCGCTCGTCATCGCGCCTGGCGACACCGTGCTGGTGCCGACCGGCCTGGCGATCCACATCGGCGACCCCGGCTATGCCGCCATGATCCTGCCGCGCAGTGGACTCGGCCATAAGAACGGCATCGTCCTCGGTAATCTGGTAGGCTTGATCGACTCCGATTACCAGGGGCAACTGATGGTATCGACCTGGAATCGCGGCCAATCCACGTTCACGCTGCAGCCGATGGACCGCCTGGCGCAGCTCATCGTCGTGCCCGTCATGCAGGTTGGCTTCAATGTCGTGGAGGATTTCGCAACGAGCGACCGGGGCGTCGGAGGATTCGGCAGCACCGGCAAACAATAAGAGGAGCACAATGACCCGCACGCGTCATCTCGGCCTTCGGGCATCCGCAATCGTCGCAGCGCTGCTGCTTTCCGCCTGCGCCACGCAGGCGCCGCGCCAGTCCCCCGGCATCCCCGGCGTGGTCGAGCGCCCGGCCGAGGCCCCCGGCCTGAGCCCCCGGATGGCCGCCGCCGCCGACACCCTGACGAAGATGGCGGTCCTGCAGGACCGGCTGTACCGGGTCGCCGCCCCGCTGCTGATCCAGAACGCCGAACTGTGCAAGGGCCAGGCCCGCAACCTGCTCGGCTTCACCGCCAAGAACCGCTGGTCCTACCCGGGCGACTACAACGAGGCCGCCCACGTCGCCTTCGGCATGGGCGAGCACCTGCAGGTGACCAGCGTGCTGGCCGGCAGCGGCGCCGCGCGCGCGGGCCTGCAGGTAAACGACGTGCTGCTCGCCGCCGCCGGCAAGCCGCTGCCCACCGGGGAAAACGCGCTGACCCAGGCCGGCGCCACGTTCGCGAAGATCATCGCCACCCAGGCCAGCCTGCCGATGACGATCGAGCGCCGCAACAAGGAGCGCGAGATCGCCATTCCCGTCACGCGCGCCTGCGCCTTCGCGATCGAGCTGGGCAACGCCGACAACGTCAACGCCTATGCCGACGGCAACCGGGTGCTGGTCACGCGCGGCATGATCGACTTCGTGCGCGACGACGACGAGCTGGCCTTCGTGCTGGCCCGCACGATGGCGCACAACATGCTGAACCACCCCGTCGTCCAGCGCAACCAGGCCACGATCGGCAGCATCGTCGACAACCTGCGCAGCATCGCGCCCGACACCTCGCTGCTGATCGGCAGCGGCGGCATCAAGGCCATGCCGGCCGAGGCCGACGCCGCGGCGGACCGCCTCGGCACCTACATGGCGGCGCGCGCCGGCTACGACACCAGCGACGCGCCGGCGTTCTGGAAGCGCCTGGCCGAGGCGCATCCGCCCGGGGTCCTGAACGGCTTCAGCGCCAACCACCCGGCGCTGGCGCAGCGCCTGGCGGCGATCGACAAGGCGAACGCCGAGATCAAGGCCAAGCGCGCCGGCAAGAAGCCGCTGGTGCCGTAAACGATATAAATCGTTAGCATTTAAGCCGTCGCCCCGGCGCAGGCCGGGGTCCAATTTCAGTAAGCGTCGCCACATTGCTTACAAAAATTGGGCCCCGGCCTTGCGCCGGGGCGACGGCTTTTGGGCCTCGCCAGCAAGCCCGGCTTATCTTTTGTATCATGGTCCATTCCCCGCACGCGCTTCCCGGTCCGACAGCAAGAACCGGAGTGATCGCGCGGCCCCCGTGCGCCACCATCGGTTCCCCCGGACCACACGAACGACCATGAACACTGCCAACCTGCTGCGCCTCATCCTGCTTGCCGCCATCTGGGGCGGCTCCTTCCTGTTCATGCGCATCGCCGCGCCCGTGCTGGGGCCGGCCGTGCTGATCGAGTGCCGCGTGCTGCTGGCCGCGCTGTTCCTGGCGCTGGTCGGCGCCGTGCTCAAGAAGCGCCTCGACCTGCGCGCGCACTGGAAGCATTACGTCATCCTCGGCTTCTTCAATTCCGCCCTGCCCTTCCTGCTGTTCGCCTTCGCCGCGCGCACGCTGTCGGCCTCGGTGCTGGCGGTGCTCAACGCCACCACGCCGATGTGGGGCGCGCTGCTGGGCGCCGCCTGGACGCGCCAGGCCGTGCCGGCGCGCACCCTGCTCGGCCTGGTGCTGGGCACGGCCGGGGTGGCGCTGCTGGTCGGCTTCGACCGCGTCGCCAGCCGCCCCGGCGCCGGCATCGCGATCGCCGCGACGCTGCTGGCCGCCATGTGCTACGGCGTCGCCAGCCTGTACGCGCGCTCGGCGCGCAGCGTGGAACCCTTCGCCAACGCGCACGGCACGATGTGGACCTCGGCCCTGATGGTGCTGCCGGCGCTGGCCCTGTTCCCGCCGGCGGGCGCGCCGACCGTCGGCATCGCCGGCGCCGTGCTGGCGCTGGGCGTGCTGTGCAGCGGCATCGCCTACATCCTGTACTTCCGCCTGATCGAGGCGGTCGGCGCGACCTCGGCGCTGACCGTCACCTTCCTGAGCCCGGTGTTCGGCATCCTGTGGGGCACGCTGTTCCTGGGCGAGACCGTCGGCTGGTACACGGTCGCCGGCTCGGCCATCGTGCTGGTCGGCACCGCCCTCGTGACCGGCTTCCGGCCGCGCTTCGGACGCCCCGCCGCCGCGGCCGCCGCCGGCGGCAAGTAAGGCGGCCATGGTGACGCACTTCGCCATCGACCTGCCGGCCGGCTACGATGCCGGCCACGCCTTCGCCTTCCACGGGCGCGACGCCACCGGCCTGGCCGAGGCGGTCGAGGGCACGCGCATCCGCAAGGGCGTGCTGCTGGACGGCGTGGCGCTGCGGCTCGACCTGGACCTGCACGACGGCCGCGCCGGATGCGCCGTCGATGCCGACGGCGCCGTCGCCCCGGACCGCCTCGACGCCCTGCTGCGCAACATGCTGGGCCTGCGCATCGATCCCGCGCCGTTCGCGGCGCTGACGGCCGCCGACGCCCTGTTCGCCCCGCTCGTGCGGCGCCAGCCCGGCCTGCGCGTGATCCAGTCGGCCACCGTGTTCGAGGCGCTGACCTGGGCCGTGATCGGCCAGCAGATCAACCTGTCGTTCGCGATCGCGCTGCGGCGCAGCTTCATCGAGCAGGCGGGACGGCCCCATGCGAGCGGCCTGTGGTGCTATCCGGAAGCGCCCGACGTCGCCCGCCTGGACCTCGACCGGCTGACCAGCCGCAAGTTCTCGCGCGCCAAGGCGGAAACGCTGCTGCGCCTCGCGCGCCTGGTCGCGGACGGCGCGCTCGACCTGGACGGCCTGCTGGACGACGGCGACATCGCGCAGGCCGAAGCGCGCCTGCTGGCCGTCAAGGGCATCGGGCCCTGGACCGTGAATTACGCGCTGCTGCGCGGCTATGGCTACCCGGATTGTTCATTGCACGGCGACGTGGCGGTGCGCACGGCGATCGGCCGGCTGCTGGGCGAGGCGGACCCGGCGCGGCGTCCCGGCATCGCCGCGGCCGCCGCCTTCCTGCAGGCCTACCGGCCGCAGCGCACGATGGCGGCGGCGTATTGCTGGGCCAGCCTGAACCAGCCGGCCGGATGAGCACGCCATCCTTCGTGGCTTGCGGCAAGGAATTTGCCGAAGAGTTATGATCCTTGGTTGGCCGACCGGCACGCCGGTCCCATTCCAAGGAACCGCATGAACGTACGTACAACATTGAGCATCTTCCTCCTGGGCGCCGCCGGCACCGCCTGCGCCCAGGCCACCGATGGCGCCCCACCCGACCAGCCGGGCGCCTACCTGTCGGCCGTGTTCGGCAACGGCCGCATGCACGGCGGCAACGACGAAGGCACGCAATGGATGCGCAAGCGCACCTTCGAGGTCCGCGCCGGGCGCGAGGAGCCGGACCTGTTCGGGGGCGGCCGCATCGACTTCGTGCACTACAACGAAGGCCATCCGGAGAACAACCACCGCGACGGCTTCGCCGTGCAGTGGCTGAAGGTCGGCAACCTGGGCGGCCGGCTCGAAGGCGAGTTGGGCCTCGGCCCCTACGTGAGCATGAACACGACGACCATCGACGGCCGCCAGCGCGACGACGCCAACTGGGGCCTGCTGCTCAGCGGCGCGCTGCGTATCCCGCTCGACTTCATGCCCGACGGCACCCACCTGCGCGTCGGCCTGAACCACGTGCGCATGCCCACCGTGCACAACTCGACGGCGCTGATGATCGGCCTCGGCCGCCAGTTCGGCGCGGCCGCGCCGAATCCGTCGACCGAGCCGGCCAGCGAGCGCCTGTGGTTCGGCCTTTCCTACGGCAATTCGATCACGAACATGTCCGGCACCGACGGCGCCTACGCCGGCACGCTGGAACTGCGCAAGTACCTGTCGCCGGACGGCCCGTTCAAGCACTGGGCCGCCTCGCTCAAGTACATCGACGAGGGTGACGACGGCGCGCGCGTGGACCGCCGCGGCTTCGCCGGCCAGGCCTGGTACGTGCAGCAGGTGACGCCGCGCTTCGCGATGAGCGCCGGCATCGGCCCCTACGTCACGCGCAACCGCCGCGACGACGACCGCACCCGCAACAACATGCTGATCAGCTTCCAGGCCGAGCACGCGCTGTCGCGCCACACGCGCCTGTTCGTGAACTTCAACCGCGTCAAGACCTTCCGCCAGACCGACGACCGCGACCTGTGGCAGGCCGGCGTGCTCAAGCGCTTCTAGGAGCCCGGCCGCGGCGACGTCAGGCCGCCCGTGCTGGCGCGCGGCGCGGCGCCGACGGTCCCAGGCCGATCGAACACAGCCAGTTCAGGACGACGTCGCGCGCCACATGCTTGTTGTCCACCTGGCAGTGTTCCAGTCCGCCGA
Organism: uncultured Massilia sp.; assembly: GCF_913773735.1. GTDB lineage: Bacteria > Pseudomonadota > Gammaproteobacteria > Burkholderiales > Burkholderiaceae_D > Telluria. The sequence goes on along the minus strand of NZ_CAJYEB010000034.1, from coordinate 47,067 downwards.
GCCGGCGATCCTCGATCGCCACGAACGTCTTCTGCGCGGATCCGGCCTGCTCGTAGTTCGTCAGGGCCTGCTTGAGCGGATGCGGCTGCACCAGCGCTTCCTCGGCGCCGTGGACGACCAGCAACGGGCAGGCGATCCGGTGCAGGACGCCTTCGAGGTCGTAGGCGAAGCGGGGATCGTTGGCGAGTTCGTCGAGGCTGTGCGCGCCGAGGATGCGCAGGCCGTGCGCCGCCAGGCTCGGCGGCATCCACCGGAGCATGGCCGCCCAGTCGAACTTGTGCGTGCCGCCGTCCGAGATCACCGCGGCGATGCGCTGGTCGAAGGCGGCGAAGCGCAGCGCGTCGTAGCCGGCAAAGCTCTCCCCGAAGACGATGATCCTGTCCGGATCGACTTCCGGTCGGGTCAGCAGCACATCGATGGCGCGCGAATGGAACGCTTCGCTGTCGGCGCGGCGGCCCTTTCCCTTTTCGTACAGCGACAGGCCGGTCCCCGGCTGGTCGTAGACGAAAAAGTTGTAGCCGCTCTCGAGGAAGGCCGGCCCGAGGTTGAAGTAGTTCTCCGATGAGTGCTCTTCGCCCCCGTTGAGCGCGAACAAAGTGGGCCGCGGTCCGTCGATCCAGTCCGGCGCAAAGAAGTAACCCTCCAGCTGCACATCCTCGTAAGGCACGGACACTTTTTCCGGACGCACGTCGAAATACCGTGCGCCGGCCTCGAACAGCGCCACCGACTTGCGGATGAGGCTCCGCTTGCGCGCATCGTCGTCCTTGACCATGAATTCGGCGGTGCGGGTGTAGTTGCAGGCACGCGCATACGCAGCGCGCGCGCCATGCCAGTTGCCCAGCGCTTCGGCCTGCCTGCCATGCCTTTCCACGGCGTCGGCCGTCGCCAGCCACTCCCTGACCCAGGTGTCGTCGTCGTCCGGATCGATGTGCTTGCACGCGGTCCGGATTTCCGTCACGTCGGCGAAACCGAGGGAAGCCAGTCCCAGGATCTTGGTCACCTGAAACGATTTCCCATAATGTTCCGGCCAGTAGCTGAACTCGATGGTCATGGTCTGTACTCCTTGGGCAAAGTGGAAGGGTGCGCGGATGGCCGCTTGCGATGGCCCCCGCAGCCCGACCATAGCAAATTATTGCGCACTACGCAAATTTGCGTGTTAAGAAAATATATGCCAGGATGACATCCAACTTAACCAAGGAAATGCTCATCATGCCCAAGCCCACCATCCTGATCTGCGGCGCCAGCATCGCCGGCCCCGCCACCGCTTTCTGGCTCGTGCGCGCCGGATTCGACGTGACCATCGTCGAGCAGGCCGCCGCGCTGCGCCACGCGGGCAACGGCGTCGACATCCGCGCCGAAGCGCTTGCCGTGATCGACCGCATGGGACTCGGCGCGGCCGTCCGCGCCAGGGCGGCGCAGACGCGGGGGCTGCGCTTCGTCGACCGGCGCGACCGGGAGCGGGCACGGATCGGCACGGCGCGCCTGGAACGCATGGTCGGTTCCGAGGACGTGGAGATCGCGCGCGGCGACTTGTCCGCCCTGCTCCACGGCGCGACCCGCGACGACGTGAGCTACGTGTTCGGCGACGCGGTCGCGGCGCTCGCGCAGGACGGCGGCGGCGTCGACGTGACGTTCAGGAGCGGCCGGCGGGACCGCTTCGATCTCGTCATCGGCGCGGATGGCCTGCACTCCGGCATCCGGCGCATGGTCTTCGGTCCGGAAGAGCGCTTCGTGCGATTCCGGGAGCACTATTTCGCGGCGGCCGCGGCCGACCTGGCCATCGGCGAACCGGGGTGGACGACGTTCTACAACGAACCCGGCCGCTCCGCCGCGGTCTACCGCGCCGCGCCGGGACAGGGCCAGCTCACCTTCACGTTCCACAGCGCGCAAGCGCTCGCCTACCACCATCGCGACACCGCCGCCCAGCGCGGCCTGCTGCGCCATGCCTTCGCCGGCATGGGGTGGCATGTGCCGGCCATGCTGGACGCCGCCGACGCCGCCGCCGACTTCTATTTCGATGCCCTGGCGCAGGTACGCATGCCGTCCTGGACGTGCGGCCGGGTGGTGCTGGTCGGCGATGCCGCCTGGTGCGCGTCGCCGGCGTCGGGCGCGGGCGCCCTGCTCGCCCTGGCGGGCGCCTACCGGCTCGCGGGCGAACTGGCCGTGGACGGCATATCCCCGCAGGCCCTGGCGCGCTACGAGCAGGCGCAGCGTCCGCTGGTCAAGCTCAAGCAATCGCAACTGTTCACCGGCATCACCGTTCCGCGGACGCGGGCGGGCATCCTGGCACGCAACCTGTTCCTGTCCACGCCGTTGACGGGCGTGCTGTCGCGCTGGAAGTCCGACGATGCGACACCCCTGCGCACCTACGCTTTCGCGTCGACCCATGTAAAATCGCCGGAATGACCACGGAGACTTCTCCCACCGGCCTGCGCGAGCGCAAGAAGCGCGTCGTGCGCGCCAATCTCAGCGCCATCGCCCTGCGCCACGCACTCGAGCGTGGCGTCGCGCAGGTGCGCGTGGAGGACATCGCAGCGGAAGCGGATGTCTCGCCGCGCACCTTCAACAACTACTTTCCGAGCAAGGAAGCCGCCATCGTCGGCAGCGCGACCATCCGGGCGGAACGGTTCTGCGAACTCATCGATGCCCAGCCGCCCGGGCAGGCGCTGCACGATGCGCTGCGCGCGGCCGCCCTGGCGCTGTTCGAGGAAGAACCCGACCGCGACTGGATCGCGCGCGCGCGCCTGGTCCGCGCCGAGCCTGCGCTGTTCGCCGAGGCCGCGAAGGCGGATGTCGCGATCGAACGGCGCGTCGCCCTGCACATCGGCAGGCGCGCGGGGGCCGATCCCGCGACCTGCCTGGCCCCGCGCCTCGCGGCGGCCACGGTCGTCGCGGCCATCCATGCGGCCGTGGAGTTCTGGCTCGATGCCGAGCGCCGCACGCTCGCGGCGGCGATCGACGAGGCGATGGCGCAGTTCCGCATCGCCGACATCGCGGCGGGCGGCTGGAAGGACGATCGGGGAGACGGCTGAGGTCACGGACAGCGCAGCGACGGGAAGCGACGCACCGCAGCGCACCGCGCGCGGCGCGCCGTGCAAGCAGCGCAAAAGCAAAAAACCCGCCGGCAATGCCGACGGGTTTTCCTGAATTCTGGTTGCGGGGACAGGATTTGAACCTGTGACCTTCGGGTTATGAGCCCGACGAGCTGCCAGACTGCTCCACCCCGCGTCTGATGCTTCGCATTATACGGACCTTTCCCCCTTTTGGCAATGGCGGCCCGGCGCGCCCCCGGCGGGCGGCGGCACCGAGCCGTCCGAACCGCCCCGCATGGCGGCGGAACGGGGCACGGCGGGAGCGATACAGTGGTAAAGTAAGGGCAACATCGACAACCCCCGTCTTTCCATGAAATTCTGCTCCGAGTGCGCGCATCCGGTCACGGTGGCCATCCCCGAAGGCGACAACCGGCCGCGCTACGTGTGCACCCAGTGCGGCACCATCCATTACCAGAACCCGAAAATGGTGATCGGGTCGATCCCGGTGTGGGAAGGCGACGACGGCGAACCCAGGGTCCTGCTGTGCAGGCGCGCGATCGAACCGCGCCACGGCTACTGGACGCTGCCCGCCGGCTTCATGGAAAACGAGGAAACCACCGGCGAGGCGGCCGTGCGCGAGACCGAAGAGGAAGCGGGCGCCAACGTCGAGCTGGGCCGGCTGTTCACGCTGCTCAACGTCGCCCACGTGCACCAGGTGCACCTGTTCTACCTGGCGCGCCTGCGCGACCTCGACTTCGCGCCGGGCATCGAGAGCCTCGACGTGCAGCTGTTCGCCGAAGACGAGATCCCGTGGGACGACCTGGCCTTCCCGACCATCCGCACCACGCTCGCGTATTTCTTCGCCGACCGCGCGCGCATGCGCGCCGGCGCCGCCGGCTACGGTTTCCATACGGAGGACATCACGCGTTCGATGCGCGCGCCGGTCCAGCCCGATTGAGCGCCAGCCGCACGCCGTTTTCCATGACCCATCGGACCGCACCATGATCCCCTGGCTCGAAGCGACCACCCCGTTCCCCGACGTCTCCGAAGCGTTGACCACCGACGCGCCCGGCCTGCTGGCCGCCGGCGCCGACCTGTCGCCGCAGCGCCTGCTGCAGGCCTACCGCCACGGCATCTTTCCCTGGTTCTCCGAAGGCCAGCCGATCCTGTGGTGGAGCACCGACCCGCGCATGGTGCTGTATACCGACCGCTTCAAGGTCAGCGACAGCCTCAGGAAGACGCTGCGCAAGGTCGAACGGGCGCGCCTCGGCGGCGCGGGTGACGGGCCGCGCTGGGACGTGCGTTTCGACACCGCCTTCGAGGACGTGATGCGCGCCTGCGCCGCGCCGCGCAAGGACGGGCCCGGCACCTGGATCTCGGACGACATCATCGCCGGCTACACGGGCCTGCACCGCATGGGCTACGCGCACTCGGCCGAGGTATGGCTGGACGGCGCCCTGGTCGGCGGCGCCTATGGCGTCTGCATCGGCCGCATGTTCTACGGCGAATCGATGTTCGCGCGCGTCTCGGACGCCTCGAAGGTCGCGCTGGCGTATCTGGTCGCCTTCCTGCGCGGCCATGGCGTGCGCATGCTCGACTGCCAGCAGGAAACCGGCCACCTGGCGTCGCTGGGCGCCGTGCCGATCCCGCGCGCCGATTTCATCGCGCACCTGCGCCAGGCGATCCGCGAACCGGCCATCGAGCGCTGGGAAGTCGCGCCACCGTTGACCACCTAACGGTGCATGGCGGCGTCTTTGGCTACAATGGTGTCACAACGTCGTCCCGAGAGCATTGCATGACGCACCTAAATGACCTGCCATTTTCCACGCTGCAGTTCTACACCACGGCGCCCTACCCTTGCAGCTACCTCGACGCGCGCCAGGCCCGCTCGCAGGTCGCCACGCCGTCGCACCTGATCAATGCCGACGTGTATTCCGAGCTGGTACGCAATGGCTTTCGCCGCAGCGGCATCTTCACCTACCGCCCGTATTGCGACGGCTGCCGCGCCTGCATCCCCGTGCGCGTGGCCGCAGAACAATTTACGCCCAACCGCAGCCAGAAGCGCGCCTGGAAACGCCACGGCGACCTGACGGCCATGGTCGCCAACCTGTCGTTCTCGGACGAGCACTACGCGCTCTACCTGCGCTACCAGACCACGCGCCACGTGGGCGGCGGCATGGACCAGGACAGCCGCGACCAGTACGCCCAGTTCCTGCTGCAAAGCCGCGTGAACACGCGCCTGGTGGAATTCCGCGAGCCGGACGGCACGCTGCGCATGGTCTCGATCATCGACGTGCTGTCGGACGGCCTGTCGTCGGTCTACACCTTCTTCGACCCGGACGTCGAGGGCGCCTCGTTCGGCACCTACAACGTGATGTGGCAGATCGGCCAGGCGCGCGAGCTGGACCTGCCCTACGTCTACCTGGGCTACTGGATCGAGCAGAGCCCGAAGATGGCCTACAAGATCAACTTCCGCCCGCTGGAAGCGCGCATCGACGGCGTATGGGGCGTGCTGGACCGCTAAGGAGTCAGAGCCCGGTTTTGTTTTTTCAGGGCTCTGACCCCGGTTTGGCCGTGGTGCGAAACGAAGCCGCCCCCCCAAATCGCCGGCCACCGATGCGGCATTTCAACAACCCACGTTAAAATGTCGCGAATTCACGATCCCACCGACCATGTCCGATAAATTCCTGTACGCCCTCGCCCGCCCCCTGCTGTTCGCCCTCGATCCCGAAACGGCCCATAACGTCACCCTGCCGAACCTGCGCCGCGCCGCGCGCCTGGGCTTGACCGGCCTCGTGCGCAAGCCGCAGCCCGATCCGCGCACCGTCATGGGCATCACCTTCCCGAACCCGGTCGGCCTGGCCGCCGGCCTCGACAAGGACGGCGCGTACATCGACGGCCTGGCCGCGCTGGGCTTCGGCTCGATCGAGATCGGCACCGTGACGCCGCGCGCCCAGCCGGGCAATCCGCGCCCGCGCATGTTCCGCCTGCCGGCGGCGCGCGGCATCATCAACCGCATGGGCTTCAACAACGGTGGCGTCGACGCCTTCGTCGCCAACGTCCAGTCCTCGCGCTTCTACCAGGAACGCCAGGGCGTGCTGGGCCTGAACATCGGCAAGAACGCCGACACCCCGATCGAGCGCGCGGCCGACGACTACCTGGAATGCCTGCGCAAGGTCTATCCATATGCCAGCTACGTCACCGTCAACATCTCGTCGCCGAATACCAAGAACCTGCGCCAGCTGCAGGGCGCGTCGGAACTGGATGCGCTGCTGGCCCAGCTCAAGGGCGAGCAGTCGCGCCTGGCCGACCACCACGGCCGCTACGTGCCGCTGGCGCTGAAGATCGCGCCGGACGTGGACAGCGACCAGATCCGCGACATCGGCGGCGCGCTGGTGCGCCACGGCATCGACGGCGTGATCGCCACCAACACCACGCTGAACCGCCGCGACGTCGAAGGCATGCGCCATGCGGGCGAACAGGGCGGCCTGTCGGGCGCGCCGGTGTTCGACCTGTCGAACATCGTGATCCGCGCGCTGAAGAAGGAAGTCGGCGACGCCGTGCCGATCATCGGCGTGGGCGGCATCCTGAGCGGCCGCGACGCCAAGGCCAAGATCGACGCCGGCGCGCAGCTGGTGCAGCTGTACAGCGGCCTGATCTACCGCGGGCCGGCCCTCGTGCGCGAATGCGCGGACGCATTACGTTCCTCTCGGGGTCAGAGCCCGGTTCACACGGGTGGGCTCTGACCCCGACTGACCAGGATATCGACATGAAGACGAACCGTCTCGGCAGGACCGACCTGCTGGTATCGCGCATCTGCCTCGGCACCATGACCTTCGGCGAACAGAACACCGAAGCGGAGGCGCACGGCCAGCTCGACTACGCGCTCGAGCGCGGCATCAACTTCATCGACACGGCCGAGATGTACCCGGTGCCGCCCAGCGCCGCCACGCAGGGATCGACCGAACGCTTCATCGGCAGCTGGCTGAAGAAAAGCGGCAAGCGCGACCGGGTGGTGCTGGCCACCAAGGCCGCCGGCCCGAACGCCAACCAGACCTGGATCCGCGGCGGCAGGCACAACCTGGACGCGAAGAACATCCACGCGGCCGTCGACGCCAGCCTGCAGCGCCTGCAGACCGACTACATCGACCTGTACCAGCTGCACTGGCCGAGCCGCAACGTGCCGATCTTCGGCGCCAACCAGTTCGAGCCGAAGAAGGAGCGCAACGGCGTGCCGATCGAGGACACGCTGGGCGCGCTGGACGCGCTGGTCAGGGCCGGCAAGATCCGCCACGTCGGCGTGTCCAACGAGAGCCCGTGGGGCGTGTGCGAATACGTCAAGCAGTCCGAGACGAAGGGCCTGCCGCGCATCGCCACGATCCAGAACCTGTACAACCTGACGGCGCGCGCGTTCGAAACCACGCTGCTGGACGAGGTGTGCTTCCGCGAAGAGGTGAGCCTGCTGGCCTACAGTCCCCTCGCCTTCGGCCAGCTGAGCGCCAAGTACATCGACGACCCGGCCGCGCGCGGCCGCCTGACGATCTACCCGCCCACGTGGAGCCCGCGCTACCTGCGTCCGATGGTGATCGAGGCGACGCGGGAATACGCCGCGCTGGCCCGCGCCAACGGCCTGACGCCGGCGCAGATGGCCATCGCCTGGTGCTGCACGCGCTGGTTCGTGGCGTCGACCATCGTCGGGGCGACCAATCTCGATCAGCTGAAGGAAAACATCGATGCGGAGGGCATCGAACTGTCCTTGGAGGTCGTGAAGGCCATCGACGCCATCCACGCGCGCTTCACGAATCCGGGGCAATAAACACACCACCGTCGCCCCGGCGCAGGCCCCACCATCGCCCCGGCGCAAGTCCCCCACCGTCGCCCCGGCGCAGGCCGGGGCCCAATCTTGCCGGCGTTTCGACTGCACGAGAAAATTGGGTCCCGGCCTGCGCCGGGACGACGCCACTTCCTTATTCTGCCACCGCCGCCTGCAGCGCCTTCTCGATATCCGCCTTGGTGTACCCCTGCGCGAAGCGCTCGATGAAGTCGAACGCGTAGGCCCGCAGGTAGGCCCCGCGCCGCACCGCCAGCCGGGTGACGTTGGGCGCGAACAGGTGCGAGGATTCGATCGCGCGCAGGCCGCGGTCGCGGCCGTGGTCGAAGGCCATCGAGGCGACGATGCCCACGCCCATCCCCAGCGCCACGTACTGCTTGATGACGTCCGAATCCATCGCCGTCAGCACGATTTCCGGATGCGCGCCGGCGGCGGCGAAGGCCGCGTCGATGTGGCTGCGGCCGGTGAAGCCGACGTCGTAGGTGATCAGCGGGTATTCCGCCAGGTCGGCCAGCTTGAGCGGCATCTGCGCCAGCAGCGGATGGCCGTCCGGCACCACCACCACGTGGCTCCAGCGGTAGCACGGGAAGGACACCAGGTCGGGGAAGGTCGACAGGCCCTCGGTCGCGATGCCGATGTCGGCGCGGCCGGACAGCACCCATTCGGCGATGTGCTCGGGCGCGCTCTGCTGCAGCGCGATGCGCACGCCCGGGTAACTGGTGCGGAAGGCCTGCACCACCTGCGGCAGCGCGTAGCGCGCCTGCGTGTGGGTGACGGCCACGCGCAGCGTGCCGCTGTCCTGGCCCGCGTATTCGCTGCTGGCCTGCTGCAGGTTCTCGGCTTCCACCAGCAGGCGCTCGACGATCTTCAGGATGCCCTTGCCGGGATCGGTGAGGCCGGTCAGGCGCTTGCCGTTGCGCTCGAAGATGACGACGCCCAGCTCGTCCTCCAGCTCGCGGATCTGGCGCGACACGCCCGGCTGCGACGTGAACAGCGCGTTGGCGACGTCGGTCAGGTTGAAGTTGCGGCGCGCGGCCTCGCGCACGGAACGCAGCTGCTGGAAGTTCATATGCCGTCTCCCTGGTCGACGAAGACGTGCATGCGCTTCGGTTTCACCAGCAGCGTGTCGCCGTCCTTCAGCGACAGCTCGCGGAAGCGCTCGTTGGGGATCACCGCCTCGATGATCTGGGCATTGTCGGCGCGCTCCAGGTCGAGCTGGGCCAGCGGGCCGATCGCTTGGGCGCGGCGCAGCTTGACGGCCACCCCTTCGCCGCCGGCGACGTAGCGCTCGACGTCGAGGTCGTGCGGACGCACGTAGGCGATGCCGGCGCCGTCCTTCACGCCGGCGTACTGCGGCGCCTGGAAGGTGGCGTCGCCGCTGGCCAGCACGCCGTCCTGCACGCGGCCGTGGAACAGGTTGACGTTGCCCAGGAAGCCGTAGACGAAGGGCGAGGCGGGCTGGTTGTAGACCTGGTCCGGGGTGCCCAGCTGCTCGACGCGGCCCTTGTTCATCAGGACGACCTGGTCGGCCACCTCGAGCGCCTCTTCCTGGTCGTGGGTCACGAAGATCGAGGTCACGTGCAGCTCGTCGTGCAGCTGGCGCAGCCAGCGCCGCAATTCCTTGCGCACCTTGGCGTCGAGCGCGCCGAACGGCTCGTCCAGCAGCAGCACGCGCGGCTCCACGGCCAGCGCGCGGGCCAGCGCGATGCGCTGGCGCTGGCCGCCCGACAGCTGCGGCGGATAGCGGTCGGCGATCCAGTCGAGCTGCACGAGTTCGAGCAGCCTCTTCACCTTGTCGCGGATCTGCGCCTCGGACGGACGCTCCTTGCGCGGCTTGACGCGCAGGCCGAAGGCGACGTTCTCGAACACGGTCATGTGCTTGAACAGCGCGTAGTGCTGGAACACGAAGCCGACCTGGCGCTCGCGCACGTGGCGCGCGGAGGCGTCGTCGTCGTCGAGCAGCACGCGGCCCGAGTCCGGGAACTCGAGGCCGGCGATGATGCGCAGCAGCGTGGTCTTGCCGCAGCCGGAAGGCCCCAGCAGCGCGGTCAGCTCGCCGTCGGCGAACTGCAGCGAGACGTCGTCCAGGGCCGTGAACTGGCCGAACTGCTTGCGGATGTGTTGGACTTCGATCGTCATGTCAGTGCTCCGTGAGGGTCGTCTTGCGCGTTTGCTGCAGGCGCCATTCGACAAAGGTCTTCACCGCCAGCGTGACCAGGGCCAGCAGCGCCAGCAGCGAGGCGATCGCGAAGGCGGCCGTGAAGTTGTATTCGTTGTAGAGGATCTCGACCTGCAGCGGCATCGTGTTGGTCTCGCCGCGGATGTGGCCCGACACCACCGACACGGCGCCGAACTCGCCCATCGCGCGGGCATTGCACAGGATCACGCCGTATAGCAGGCCCCACTTGATGTTGGGGAGCGTGACCCTGAAGAAGGTGGACCAGCCGGACGCGCCCAGCACCAGCGCCGCCTCCTCTTCCTCGCTGCCCTGCGCCTGCATCAGCGGGATCAGCTCGCGCGCCACGAACGGGAAGGTGACGAACACGGTCGCCAGCACGATGCCCGGCACGGCGAACAGGATCTTGATGTCGTGGTCCATCAGCCAGGGGCCGAACCAGCCCTGGGAGCCGAACAGCAGCACGTAGATCAGGCCCGCGATGACGGGCGACACCGAGAACGGCAGGTCGATCAGCGTGATCAGGAGGCTCTTGCCGCGGAAGTCGAACTTGGCGATGGCCCAGGCCGCGGCCACGCCGAACACCAGGTTCAGCGGCACCGAGATGGCGGCCGCGATGAACGTCAGCTTGATGGCGGCCAGCGCGTCGGGATCGAGGATCGCGGTGCGGTAGGTGTCCCAGCCGTTCTTCAGCGCCTCGACGAACACGGCGACGAGCGGGATGAACAGGAACAGCGTGAGGAACAGCAGGGCGACGGCGACGAGCAGCCAGCGCACCCAGCCCGGCTCCAGCGTGCTGGTGGACTTGCGCGGCGCCGGATGGGCGGCCTGCGCGGCGGCCTTGTCGCGGGCGGCGGTATCGAGGACGGCGCTCATTTATTTCCCCGCCCGCTTGCGGGCCCAGGCCTGCAGCAGGTTAATGGCCAGCAGCAGCACGAAGGACACGACCAGCATCACCACGGCGATCGCGGTGGCGCCGGCATAGTCGTACTGCTCCAGCTTGGTGATGATGAACAGCGGCGTGATCTCGGACACCATCGGCATGTTGCCGGCGATGAAGATGACGGACCCGTATTCGCCGGTGGCGCGCGCGAACGCGAGCGCGAAGCCGGTCAGCAGCGCCGGGGTGATGCCCGGCAGGATCACGCGCGCGAAGGTCTGCCAGGGGCTGGCGCCCAGGCTGGCGGCCGCCTCTTCCAGCTCGCGCTCGGCGTCTTCCAGCACCGGCTGCACGGTGCGCACGACGAACGGCAGGCCGATGAAGGTCAGCGCGATGACGACGCCCAGCGGCGTGAACGCGACCTTGATGCCGACCTTGTCCAGGTACTGGCCGATCCAGCCGTTGGTCGAGTACAGCGCCGTCAGCGTGATGCCGGCCACGGCGGTAGGCAGCGCGAACGGCAGGTCGACCAGCGCGTCGACGAAGCGCTTGCCGGGGAACTGGTAGCGCACCAGCACCCAGGCGACGATGCCGCCGAACACGACGTTGATGGCGGCGCCCAGCAGCGCCGCGCCGAAGCTGAGGCGGTAGGACGCCATCACGCGCTCGGACGTGACGGCCGTCCAGAACGCGTCCCAGCTCATCGTGAAGGTCTTGAGGAAGATCGCCGACAACGGGATCAGTACCAGCAGCGCCAGGTAGAACAGCGTGAACCCGAGCGAGAGGCCGAAGCCGGGGATGACCCGGTTGGCACTGCTGCGGGATTGCACCAAAGTATTCATTCGTCCGCCTTATTACAATTTCTTCTAATAGCGAGACATAATCGCATCGGCAGCGCATATTACAAACGAAGCAAAAATCATTTGCTTACAACCTGCGTGTCTTTGCGCAGGGTGCGCACCCCGTGCGCACCGCCTTCAATGCAGCAGCTTGACCGCCACTCCCGTCAGCGTCATGGCCAGCAAGCCGCGCAGGAAGCGCTCCGGCACGGCGCGCGCCGCCCATGCGCCGAGCGTGATGCCCGGCAGCGACCCGAGCAGCAGCGTGCCCAGCAGCGTCCAGTCGATCGAGCCGAGCCACCAGTGCCCGAGCGCGGCGATGGCGGTCAGCGGGACGGCATAGGCGATGTCGGTGCCGGCCACCTCGGCCGGCTCCAGCTGCGGGTACAGCATCACCAGCAGCGTGGCGCCGATCGCGCCGGCGCCGATGGAGGACACCGTCACCAGCACGCCCAGCACCGCGCCGGCGACGATGGTGGCGGCCGCCAGGCGGCGTCCCTGCAGCTGGCGCCCGGGACGGCCCTGGACCCAGGCCAGCAGCCTGGCGCGGAACAGGATGGCGACCACGGTCAGCAGCACGGACACGGCGATCGAATAGCGGATGACCCGGCCGATGGCGGCGTCGAGCGGGCCGACGTACTGCAGCGCCAGCGTGGCGGCCAGCGCGGCCGGCAAGGCGCCCAGGCACAGGCGCCGCACGATCGGCCACTGCACGGTGCCGCGCACGCGGTGGGTGATGGTGCCGGCGCTCTTGGTGACGGCGGCGAAGGCGAGGTCGGTGCCGACGGCCACCGACGGGTTCACGCCGAACAGCAGGGTCAACAGCGGCGTCATCAGCGAGCCGCCGCCGACGCCGGTCATGCCGACCAGCAGGCCGACGGCGAAACCGGAAAGAATGTAGGTGATCGACATGCGCTTGTCCCTTGGAGTCGGCCAAGGGTAAGGCAGCCCGGCTGTCGGACCAACGACAGCTTCCTTATTTGCTTATGCGGGTTTCGTACCTGACGCGCAGCCATGTAGGGTGGACGGCTGCGCCGTCCACGCGTTCAATCATCCTTCGATTCGTCGTGCCATATGCCTGCGTCACGCATCACCGCCTGGGCGGCGAAGCCGCCCAGCCTACGCCGAACAAGTTTCACTTGTTCGGCTGCGGCGTCAGGCGCAGGTAGGGCCTGGGCGCCTTGAAGCCCTTCGGGTACTTCTGCTGCAGCTGCTCCGGATCCTGCACGGTCAGCGGGATGATGACGTCGTCGCCATCCTTCCAGTTGCCCGGCGTCGCCACCGTGTAGCCGTCGGTCAGCTGCAGGGCGTCGATCACGCGCAGCACTTCGTCGAAGTTGCGGCCGGTGCTCATCGGGTAGGTGATCGTCAGGCGCACCTTCTTGGCCGGGTCGATCACGAACAGCGAGCGCACGGTGGCGGTGGCCGACTGGTTCGGGTGGATCATGTCGTACAGCGTCGAGACGGTCTTGTCGGCATCGGCGATGATCGGGAAGCCGACCACGGTCTGCTGGGTCTCCTCGATGTCCTTGATCCACGCGCTGTGCTTGTCGGCCGGATCGACGGACAGCGCGATCGCCTTGACGTTGCGCTTGTCGAATTCCGGCTTCAGCTTCGCCGTCAGGCCCAGCTCGGTGGTGCAGACCGGCGTGAAGTCGGCCGGGTGCGAGAACAGCACGACCCACGCATCGCCCGCCCACTCGTGGAAGCGGATGCGGCCGATGGTGGAATCCTGCTCGAAGTCCGGCGCGGTGTCGCCCAGGCGTAAAGTCATCATGATCTCCTTCAGGTTGAGGCGGCGCGCATGCGCCGTCAGAAAAAGCGGTTGTACAGGACCACGCACCAGGTCGCCAGCGCGATCGCGATCGCCAGCGCCACGGCCGCGCTGCCCAGGTCCTTGGCGGCCTTGGACAGCGGATGGCGTTCCAGCGACACCCGGTCGACCACCGCCTCGATCGAGGCGTTGATCAGCTCGACCAGCAACACCAGTCCCAGCACGGCGATCAAGGCCAGTTTCTGGAACGCGGAGATCGGCAGCAGCAGCGCAACGATCGCGGCCGGCACGGCCACCATCACCTCCTGGCGGAACGCGTGCTCGTGCCGCCACGCGGCCCGGAAGCCGTCGAGGGAATATCGCATGGCCGAAAAAATCCGCTTGAGGCCGCCCTTGCTCTTGAACTCGCTGCTCGGTGATTCCATGGTGCTCGCAATGCTGTACAGGACCGCCATTATGCCCGCATAAATTGACAGCCGCGCAACACGGCCGGGGTTCGTTACCAATTTTTTTCACATTATGGTATAAAGTGGAGAAATATACCGCACTGCACCAACCACATCATGAAACTGGAAACTCCCGAACCGGCAAAGACGTCGATCCAGGTCATCGAGCGCATGGTCGCGCTGCTGGACGTGCTCGCCAGCTATCCCGACCCCGTCAGCCTGAAGGAATTGTCGCGGATCTCGGGCCTGCACCCGTCGACGGCGCACCGGATCCTGAACGACATGGTGGTGACGCGCTTCGTGGACCGCGTCGAGCCCGGCACCTACCGCCTGGGCATGCGCCTGCTGGAACTGGGCAACGTGGTCAAGAGCCGGCTGTCGGTGCGCGAGGCGGCGGTCGAGCTGATGCGCCTGCTGCACAACAAGACGCGCCAGACCGTCAACCTGTCGGTGCGCCAGGGCGACGAGATCGTCTACATCGACCGCGCCTTCTCGGAGCGCTCGGGCATGCAGGTGGTGCGCGCGATCGGCGGCCGCGGTCCGCTGCACCTCACCTCCACCGGCAAGCTGTTCCTGTCGATCGACGAGCCGAAGGCGATCCGCGCCTATGCCACGCGCACGGGCCTGGCCGGCCACAACAAGAATTCGATCACCGACCTCGCGCGCCTGGAACGCGAACTGTCGCTGGTGCGCGCGCGCGGCTACGCGCGCGACAACGAGGAACTGGAACTGGGCGTGCGCTGCATGGCGGCCGGCATCTACGACGACGGCGGCAAGCTGGTGGCGGGACTGTCGATCTCGGCGCCGGCCGACCGGCTGCAGGAAGACTGGATCGACGACCTGGTGAGCACGGCCACGCAGATCTCGGCGACGCTGGGGCACCGGGCGGGGCCGGCGGTCTGAGCGCCTGGCCGCGGGGCGGTCATGGTGCGCTCGGGGAGCGCACCACAGCCAACCACACCTATTGCACCATTACCGGCGCCGTCGCGGCGGCCGACACGGTGACCGGCACCGCCGCCGCGGCCGCGGCCGGGATGCCGGACGGCGCCAGCGCTTCCAGCCACTTGCGCATGCGTCCCGCGTCGGCGGTCCGCGACTGCTTGCCCTTGGAATCGAGGAACACCATGATCACGTTGCGTCCCTGGATCATGGCCTGCATCACCAGGCAGCGCCCCGCTTCGTTGATGAAGCCGGTCTTTTGCAGGCCGATGTTCCAGTCGGGCATGCCGACCAGGTAATTCGTCGTGTGGAAATTCATCGGCCGGCCGCTCGCCTCGACCACGTAGCTCGGGTCGGTCGAGTACTGGCGCAGCAGCGGCTCCTGGTGCGCCACCGTCGCCAGCTTGGCCAGGTCGCGCGCGCTCGACACGTTCTGGCTCGACAAGCCGCTCGAATCGACGTAGTGCGTATCGCTCATGCCCAGCGCGCGCGCCTTGGCGTTCATCGCCGCAACGAAGGCCGTGATGCCGCCCGGGTAATTGCGGCCAAGCGCGGCGGCGGCGCGGTTTTCCGAACTCATCAGGGCGATGTGCAGCAGGTTGCCGCGCGTCATGCGGGTACCGACGGGCAGGCGCGAGCTGCTGAACTTGAGCTTGTCGACGTCGGCATCGGTGATGGTCAGCACGTCGTCCAGGCTCTGCCCCGCCTGCACCACGACCAGGCCCGTCATCAGCTTGGTGATCGAGGCGATCGGCAGCGCGACCGAGGAATTCTTTTCGAACAGCACTTCCGAACTCGACTGGTCGATCACGTAGGCGACGCTGGAACGCAGGTCGAGCGGATCGGGGGTGCGGTTCAGGCCGGCCAGGTCGCCGGCGGTCAGCAGCGCCACGGCCGGCGCGGCGCGGCGCACGGGCGAATAGACCACCCTGCGCTTGCCGTGCACCATGGCGATGCGGCGCACCATCTGCTTGCGGTTGTCGGCGGCGATGGCCTTGGCCAGGTCGGTGCGCTTGACCTTGACCAGCTTGGCGGGTTTTGCCTTGACCCGCTTGGTCGCGGTCGCGCGTGCCTTGGACTTGGTCGCCGCTTCGGCGGGCTGGAGCATGAGCACCATGGACATGGCGGCAACGAGTGCGAGCTTGATCATCTTGGAAATCCTTGAACGCGCAACTTGATGGACATGGGTGCTGATGAGCACCAATGTAGTGTAGCGAAACACGAGAGAAGCACAATAGACTGTACCACTTGCGCTCGCGTTTTTCTACAACGCAAAACCTGCTGCGTTGTAGAAATCTCTTGAATTTTCAACAGCTTGCACGCTCGAGTATACCCTCATTCGACGAAGCGGACGAACGACGAAACCGGTTCGCGCTCCGTCACCAGCGTGTTTTCCACCTTGTCGGGGTCGGCATGGCCCAGCGCCATGCCGCACACCACCATCTCGTTGGCCGGCAGCGCCAGCTCGGCGGCGATGATGCGGTGGAACTGGGTGAAGGCCGCCTGCGGGCAGGTATCGAGGCCACGGCCGCGCGCGGCGATCATGATGTTCTCCAGGAACATGCCGTAGTCGAGCCAGGAGCCCTGCTCCATCACGCGGTCGATGGTGAAGATCAGGCCCACGGGCGCGTCGAAGAACCGGTAGTTGCGGCCGTGCTGGGCGGCCATGCCGGCCTTGTCGTCGCGCGTCAGGCCGAGCAGCGCGTACAGGTCCCAGCCGACCTTGCGGCGCCGCTCGACGAACGGCGAGACCCATGCGCGCGGATAGTAGGCATATTCCTCCGTGTGCGCCTTCGCCTGCGCCGGGTCCGCGTAGGCGGCCAGGATCGCCGCGCTCAGGCGTTCCCTGGCGGCGCCGGTCAGCACGTAGACCTTCCACGGCTGGGTGTTGGTGCCGGACGGCGCGCGCGCCGCCACCCGCAGGATGGCGTCGATGTCCTCGCGCGCCACCGGCGTCGGCAGGAAGGCGCGGATCGAGCGGCGCGAGGTGATGGCCGCGTCCACGGCCTGCTGGCTGTCGTTGGTGATCATCGGTTCTCCTTGGTGCATGTCCCGTTCAGGACTTCTTGACGACGCAGGCCACGCCCAGCACGGCCACCGCCATGCCGGCCAGGCCGAGCGCACTGAGTTTTTCCCCGAACATCAGCCAGGCCATGACGGCCGTGGTGGGGGGCGTCAGGTACAGCAGGCTGGTCACCCTGGTCGCATCGTTGCGGCTGATCAGGCGGTACAGCAGGAAGATGGCGCCGATCGACAGCGCCAGGATCGACCACAGCAGCGCGCCGACGAACTGCGGCGTCCAGCGCACGTGCGCCATGGCCGGACCGAATCCTTCCAGCAGCACCGCCAGCGGCAGCATGGCCAGCGCGCTGGCCGTGTACTGGATCACGGTGCCGGTGCGCAGGTCGAAGCTGGGGCAGAAGCGTTTCTGGTACAGGGTCCCGGCCGTGATCGACAGCAGTGCCAGCACGCACAGGCCGATCGCCTGCGGCGCCAGGCCGGTCAGGCTGATCTTGGCGGCCACGACCATGCCGACCCCGGCCAGGCCCAGCAGCAGGCCCAGCCACTGGCGCCGCGTGA
Organism: uncultured Massilia sp.; assembly: GCF_913773735.1. Taxonomy (GTDB): domain Bacteria; phylum Pseudomonadota; class Gammaproteobacteria; order Burkholderiales; family Burkholderiaceae_D; genus Telluria. Next base: position 29,570 of record NZ_CAJYEB010000034.1, on the reverse strand, counting down.
CCCGCTCGCCGATCAAGGGCGCGGCGATGGCGGTCAGCACCGGCTGCATGCCGACGATCAGGGCCGACAGCCCGGCCGGCATGCCGAGCTTGATCGCGCTCCACACGCCGCCCAGGTAGCCCGCCTGCAACAATAGTCCCGCCAGCGCCACGTGGCCGATGCGCCCGCGCGGCCACGGGGCGCGCGTGAGCAGCACCAGCGGCAGCAGGAGCAGCACGGCGCCCAGGCAGCGCAGGATCAGGAAACTCAGGGGCGGCGCATACGGCAGCCCGTACTTGGCGGCGATGAAGCCGGTGCTCCACAGGAACACGAAGAACAGCGGCACCGGCGCCAGCCAGCCAGGCTGCACGGTGGCGCCGGAGGACGCGGCGGGACTGGCGGAGGCGTCTGGCATGGGCATCGGGAGAGGTTGGAATGGCAAGTCTAGCATGGGCGTCTTGCCCATGCAGATGACCTATTAAAAATGGGAACTGTTGTATCGGCACAAACAAAACCCTGGTGAAGCGTTGTATCTGTTGATATATCGCAAGTTAACACTCATCTATTGTGCGACGCATCAAAAGTGCTTGACGCATAATCGAAAAGCGGCAAAAATTGCTCATGCTGCGGCGCACAATCGCTGCTTGGACAACAAAAGCCCGCCTCGACGGTGCGACGTATCGAACGGTCCAACGAATCCAAGGTCCAAAGCATCAAAGGTCGACAAGGATCAAAGGTCCACAAGGATCAACGGTCCAAAGCATCAAGCGGTCCCATGCATCAAATGGAAGCACTGGCCTGAAAGCATCAGCCTGAATCAGCCTCATATCACTATCCATGACTGGAGAACTTCATGTTTGCATTCCCTGAGCAGTTTTCGAACGCGACCAAAGCCAACCTCGAATCCCAATTCGCGCTGATGTCGGCGCTGACCACCAAGACCTTCGAAGGTGTGGAAAAGCTGGTGGGCCTGAACCTCAGCACCGCCAAGTCCGCGCTCGAAGACTCGTCGGCCAACGCACGCCAGCTGCTGGGCGCCAAGGATGCCCAGGAATTCTTCGCCCTGTCGGCACAGCAAGCCCAGCCGACTGCCGAGAAAGCCCTGTCCTACGGCCGCCAGCTGGCCTCGATCGCCGCCGACACCGGCGCCGAATTCTCGAAGGCCGCCGAAAGCCAGATCGCCGAAGTCAACCGCAAGGTGATCTCGCTGGTCGACGAAGTGACCAAGAACGCCCCGGCCGGTTCGGAAACCTACGTGTCGGCCCTGAAGACCGCGATCACCAACGCCAACGCCGGCTACGAGCAGTTCAGCAAGACCTCGAAGCAGGCCGTCGAAGCGATCGAGTCGAACCTGAACGCCGCCATGTCGCAGTTCGGCCAGGCCACCCGCAACGTCGGCGCCGCCGCCAACTCGGCCGCCGCCGCGTAATACCGCTGCCGCTGCGGCGGCAGGAAGAACGAGAACGGCCCGGATCGCTTGAAGCGGTCCGGGCCGTTTGTTTTGTTGCCCCAAAGCTTTTTCCTCAACCATAGTAAGGGCACCGGGCTGACGACGACACGCGCAGCGCTTGCGATGTTCCCGCGGCTTGTCCTGCAAGCACCAGGGCAGCGCGTTGCGACGCGAAACGGCGATACAGCGAATGGTCACCAAGCGCCGCCAGGTGATCAGTTCCCGAGCTCCGCGAGCCGTACCGCGAGCTTGCGCCGCAAGAAGCGGCTGTTCCCGACCAGCCCCATCGCCGCATCGCGCAGCGCGCGCGGCATCGGCGCGGTGAGGGTCGCCGCCCGCGTCATCGCATGGGTCATGCGCACCACGCCGCTGGCGATCCGGTGGCGCCGGGCGGCCCACGCCGCGAGTCCCGCCGTGTCGCCGCAGCGAATGGCCTGCGCCAGCCGGGGCGCCAGGGCGACGGCGTCCTGGATGCCGGTATTCATCCCCTGCCCGCCTGCCGGACTGTGCACGTGCGCCGCGTCGCCGCACAGCAGCGTGCGGTGCCTGAACACGTCCGCGGCGATGCGGTGCTGGAGGTGGAAGCGCGAACTCCAGGCGAGCGCCTCGACGTGCAGGCCCGGTGCGTGTGGACCGCGTTCGCGCAGCAGCGCGTCGATGTCCCCGATGGCCGGCACCGCCGGTGCCGACGGCACGGTAGCGACGATGCGATAACGGTCGCGCGATGCGCCGTCCGGTTCCGGCAACGGCGCCACGACCATCAGGCCGCGCTCGGAAAAGAACAGACTCACTTCGCGGCGGGAGAGCGGCCAGTCCATGTGGACGTCCGCCAGCACGAACTGCTCCGCATAGTCGTCGCCGACGAAAGCGATGCCGGCCTGGTCCCGGACCCGGCTGCGCGCGCCGTCGCAGCCGACGATCCAGCGTGCGAACAGCCATTCCTTGCGTTCGCCCGGCAGCGCCAGCTCCGCGACCATGCCGCCGGGAGCGTCGGTCGCGCCCAGGAACTCGGCGGGCCGCTCGATGCGCGCGCCAAGATCGTCGAGCCGCGCCTGCAGGATGGCTTCGGTGTCGTTTTGCGGGCACATCAGCGCATAGCGATAGCGCGATGGCAGGTCGCCAAAACCGATGTGCAGCAGCACCCGGTTACGGTCCCGGACCCGGAAGTCGGGCACCGCGATGCCCTTCGCCAGCAGCGCCGCGACGACGCCGCAGGGTTCGAGCACCTCCAGCGTGCGCGCGTGGATCACGGCCGCACGCGACGTATTCAATCCGGCGGCATGTTTGTCGACCTGGACGGCAGCGATGCCCAGGCGCTCGAGCGCCAGCCGCAGCGCAAGGCCGGCTGGACCGGCTCCGACGATGAGCACGTCCGTCCGCCTCATCGGTTCCACAGATGATGCCATACGCCCTCCTTTGTAAACGCACGCTTACATTCTTGTCGATCCGCGCTAAAATGTAAACAAGCGCTTACAACCAGATCGAGGACCATGGCATCCACTTCCACCCCGCGTTCGCGGCAGACCCGGGAACGCATTCTCGAAGCCGCCCGCACGACGTTCGCCGCGCACGGCTACGACGGCGCGACACTGCGCAACATCGCACTGCAGGCCAATACCAACGTCGCATTGGTGATCCGGTATTTCGGCAGCAAGGACGACCTGTTCGCGACGGCCGTCGATTTCGACCTCCAGCTGCCGCCATTGCAGGAACTCGACCGGGAGCGGCTGGGCGAGCTGCTGGTCGCGCACTTCCTGGCGATGTGGGAAGACGACCGCTCCGGCCGCGAACTCGTGGCCTTGCTCAGGGCGGCCGCCTCCCACGCTGCGGCGAAGGCGCGCATGCAGCAGATTTTTCATACGCAGTTGCTTGGCGCGATAGGCGCACTGGGGTTCCCGCCGCAAGAGGCCGTGCTGCGCGCGTCCCTCGTCGCCTCGCAGATGCTGGGATTTGCCCTGGTACGGTATGTGCTCGCATTCGAACCGCCCGGCCTCGACGGCGCGGCCCTGTTAGCCGCCCTCGGCCGCACGTTGCAGCGTTACCTTGCGGAGCCATTGCCCGCACGTTGACGGCGGCGGCTTCGGCCCGGGCGCCGTGCGCGCGACCGGCTGCCGCACGACGCACACCGCCGCTGCGGCCTCGTCCACGCCCGGCGTGTTCGCCGGCTAATTTGCCGGCTTGTTCGCCAACCTACTCGCCGAGATACGCCGCCTGCACCCGCGGATCGTGCAACAGCTCCTGCGCAGCGCCGCTCATCGTGATCGCGCCCGACTCCATCACGTAGGCGCGGTGGGCGGCCTGCAGCGCCAGCCGGGCGTTCTGCTCGACCAGCAGGACCGTGATGCCCTGGGCGGAGACGTCGCGGATCACCTCGAAGATCTTCTCGACCATGATCGGCGCCAGGCCCATCGACGGCTCGTCCAGCAGCAGCAGGGTCGGATGGCACATCAGTGCGCGCGCCATCGCCAGCATCTGCTGCTCGCCGCCCGACAGCGTGCCGGCCAGCTGGCCGGAGCGCTCCTTCAGGCGCGGGAACACGTCGTACCACCTGGCGATGTCGGCCTCGATGCCCGCCTTGTCGTTGCGGGTGTAGGCGCCCATCAGCAGGTTTTCGTGGATGGTCATGCGGGTGAACACGCCGCGCCCTTCCGGCACCATGGCCAGCTTCTGCTGCACCAGCCTGAAGGACCTGGCGCTGCCGAGCGGCTGGCCCTGGTAGCTGATCGTGCCTTCGACCTTCGACGACGGCAGCGTGCCGGTGATCGCCTTCAGCGTGGTGGTCTTGCCGGCGCCGTTGGCGCCGATCAGCGTGACCAGCTCGCCGCGGTCGACGCGCAGGTCGATCCCCTTGACGGCCTGGATGCCGCCGTAGGCCACCTTCAGGCCGGCGATGTTCAGGATGTTGTCGCGCATCAGTGGGCTCCCCCGAGGTAGGCGTCGATGACGGCCTGGTTCTTCTGGATCTCGGCCGGCAGCCCTTCCGCGATCAGCTTGCCGTACTCCAGCACCGAGATGCGGTCGCACAAGCCCATCATGAGTTTCACGTCGTGCTCGATCAGCAGGATCGTGATGCCCGCGTCGCGGATCTTGACCAGCAGCGCGCGCAGGGCCAGCTTCTCGGTGGCGTTCATGCCGGCGGCCGGTTCGTCCAGCGCCAGCAGCTTCGGCTCCGTGGCCAGCGCGCGGGCGATCTCCAGGCGGCGCTGGTCGCCGTAGGACAGGAAGCGCGCGGTGCGGCCGGCAAACTGGCCGATGCCCACGAAGTCCAGCAACTCCCGCGCGCGCGCGCGGATCGCCGCTTCCTCGGCCCTGGCGGCGCCGTGGCGGAAGATGGCGCCGAACACGCCCTGGCGGGTGCGCACGTGCCTGCCGACCATCACGTTTTCCAGCGCCGTCATCTCGCCGAACAGGCGGATGTTCTGGAAGGTGCGCGCGATGCCCGCCTTGGCCACCGCATGCGGGGCAGACGGCGAATACGGCTTGCCGTCCAGCGCGAAGCTGCCGGTGTCGGGCTGGTACAGGCCCGTGACGACGTTGAAGAAGGTGGTCTTGCCCGCCCCGTTCGGACCGATCAGGCCGTAGATCTGGCCCTTCTCGATGCGGATGCGCACGTCGGTCAGCGCCTGCAGGCCGCCGAAGCGCTTGTTGACGCCGGAAATCTCCAGGATGGCTGCGCTCATGCCGTCTTGCCCTCGTTCTCGTCCTCTTCGTCCCTGGCGGTGGCCGCGACCGGACGGTCTTCCTTGACCGGCGACGGCCACAGGCCGGCCGGACGGTACAGCATGATCAGCACCATGGCCAGGCCGTACAGCAGCTGGCGCAGCACCTCGGCCTCGATCACGACCTTGCCGAACAGCGCCTGCTGGGTCGGCTCGACGACGTGGCGCAGCACTTCCGGCAGCGCCGCCAGCAGCACGCCGCCCAGCACGACGCCGGGGATGTGGCCGATGCCGCCCAGTACCACCATCGCCAGCACCGAGATCGATTCCATGAAGGAGAACGATTCCGGCGACACGAAGCCCTGGAAGGCGGCGAACATGGCGCCGGCCACGCCGCCGAACGAGGCGCCCATCGAGAACGCCAGCAGCTTGACGTTGCGGGTATTGATGCCCATGGCCTTGGCCGCGATCTCGTCCTCGCGGATCGCGACCCAGGCGCGGCCCAGGCGCGAATGCTGCAGGCGGCCCGTCATGAAGATGGTGACGATGCACAGCAGCAGGAACAGGAAATAGTAGGCGTTCACCGACGGCATGCCGTAGCCGCCGATGAATACCGTTGCGCGCGAGCCCGGCTCGCCGGCCAGCGACACGCCGAACACGCGGATCGGGTCGATCAGGTTGATGCCCTGCGGGCCGTTGGTGAAGTTGATCGGATCGTTCAGGTTGTTCATGAAGATCCGGATGATCTCGCCGAAGCCCAGCGTCACGATGGCCAGGTAGTCGCCGCGCAGCTTCAGCGTCGGCGCGCCCAGCAGCGCGCCGAACAGCGCGGCCATCAGCGCCGCCAGCGGCACGATCGCCCACACCGACAGGTGGATGCCCTCGGTACGCACGCTCTCGCCGAAGGTGGCGACGATGGCGTCCTGCAGTTCGGGGTGGTAGTTGACCAGCGATTCCAGCAGCGCCGCGAACTGCGGCGAGGCCAGCAGGCCGGTCAGGTAGGCGCCGACGGCGAAGAAGGCGATGTAGCCCAGGTCGAGCAGGCCGGCGAAGCCCACCACGATGTTCAGGCCCAGCGCCAGCATGATGTACAGCAGCGCGATGTCGAGGATGCGCACCCAGGAATTGCCGAACTGGGCGGCGAAGAACGGGAACGCCAGCATCAGTACCAGCAGGATGCCCATGCTGGCGTACGCCTGGCGCGGCTTGTGCGCGGTGTCGAAGGTCAGCAGTGCCATGGTGCCTCCTTACGCGCGGTCCGCCACGCGCTCGCCCATGATGCCGGACGGACGCACCGTCAGCACCAGGATCAGCACGATGAAGGCGAAGATGTCCTGGTAGTGGCTGCCCAGGAAGCCGCCGGTCAGGTCGCCGATGTAGCCGGCGCCCAGCGCTTCGATGATGCCGAGCACGATGCCGCCGATCATGGCGCCATAGATGTTGCCGATGCCGCCCAGCACGGCGGCGCAGAAGGCCTTCATGCCCGGCAGCGTGCCCATCGCGAACTGGATCGACGCATAGTTGGCGCCCCACATCACGCCGGCGACGGCGGCCAGCGCGGCGCCGATGGCGAAGGTGGCGACGATCACGCGGTTCGCATCCACGCCCATCAGGCCGGCCACGCGCGGGTTTTCCGCCACGGCGCGCATCGCGCGGCCCATCTTCGTCTTCTCCACCAGGAACACCAGCGCGACCATCGCGACGGCGGCCAGCACCAGCAGTAGCACCTGGGTGCGCGAGATCACGGCGCCGCCGACCATCACCGGATCGGACGACAGCAGCTGCGGGAACGGCAGCGGGCTGCGGCCCCAGATCATCATCGCGAAGGTCTGCAGCAGGATCGACACGCCGATCGCGGTGATCAGCGGCGCCAGGCGCGGCGCATTGCGCAGGCGGCGGTAGGCGACGCGCTCGATCAGCACGTTCACCAGCATCGCGACCGGCATCGCGCCGACGATGGCGATGGCCAGCTGCACGCCGCCGGGCAGCCCGGGGAAGGCGGCGTCGAGGAGCTTGAGGATCGTCAGGCCGGCCATGGCGCCGATCATCAGCACGTCGCCATGGGCGAAATTAATCAGGTTCAGCACGCCGTACACCATCGTGTACCCGAGCGCGATCAGCGCGTACATGCTGCCCAGCACCAGTCCATTGAGGATCTGTTGGACAAAGGTTTCCATGTGTTGGTGTCATTCCTTTCGTTCTAACAAAAACGGCACCCGGGATGCGAGTGCCGCTCATGGGACTGGCGGTCGAGCTGCCCGTTATGCGAGCAACATCATTCCAGGCGCCATCATCATAGCGATGTTTTTGAAAAACGAATATCGGAAAATGGGCGGCGGACCGAATATTGCCTTGTTTAGCGGGATCGCTGAACATGGGCACATGTCCCGTCGCAGGGTGCGCACCCCGTGCGCACCAACCGGTCGACGCGGCCTTCTCAGGCCGCTGCCTTCCCGCCATCCAATCCCTTCGGCAGCGGGAAGGTGACGTTCTCTTCCACGCCCTCGAGCGCGCGCACGCTGGCCGCGCCGAGCTGCTTCAAGCGGTCGATCACGGCCTGCACCAGCACTTCCGGCGCCGAGGCGCCGGCCGTGACGCCGATGCGGCGCTTGCCGGCGATCCAGGCCGGGTCGATGGCGGCGGCGTTGTCGACCATGTAGGCCGGCGTGCCCATCTTGTCCGCCACCTCGCGCAGGCGGTTCGAATTCGAGCTGTTCGGGCTGCCGACCACGATCACCACCTCGACCTGCGGCGCCATGAACTTCACGGCTTCCTGGCGGTTGGTGGTGGCGTAGCAGATGTCGCCCTTCTTCGGCTCGATGATCGCCGGGAAACGCGCCTTCAGGGCGGCGATGATCTCGGCGGTGTCGTCGACCGACAGCGTGGTCTGCGACACGTAGGCCAGCAGGCCCGGGTTGGCCACCTGCAGCGTCTGCACGTCCTCGACGGTCTCGACCAGGTGCATGCCCTCTTCCGCCTGGCCCATCGTGCCCTCGACTTCCGGGTGGCCGGCATGGCCGATCATGATGATCTCGGCGCCCTGCTTGCGCATCTTGCCGACTTCGACGTGCACCTTGGTCACCAGCGGGCAGGTCGCGTCGAACACCTTCAGGCCGCGCGACTCGGCTTCCTCGCGCACTGCCTTCGACACGCCGTGGGCCGAGAACACGACGGTGTTGCCGGCCGGGACGTCGTCCAGGTCCTCGATGAAGATCGCGCCTTTTTCGCGCAGGTCGCTGACGACGTAGGCGTTGTGCACGATCTCGTGGCGCACGTAGATCGGCGCGCCGAACTGCTGCAGGGCGCGCTCGACGATCTCGATGGCGCGGTCGACGCCGGCGCAGAAGCCGCGCGGCTGGGCTAACAGGATCTCGTTTTCCATTGTGCTTTTTACAGTACCGAAATCAATTGCACTTCGAACTTCAGGGCCTTGCCCGCCAGCGGGTGGTTGAAGTCGAACAGGTAGTCGTCGCCGCGCACTTCCAGCAGCACGCCGGCGAAGCGGCCGCCGCTCGGCGCGGTGAAGTCGACCAGGTCGCCGACCTGGTAATCCGCGTCCGGCACCGAATTGTCGTCCAGCGTTTTCTTGGACACCAGCTGGATCAGCTCGGGATTGCGCTCGCCGAAGCCTTCCTGCGCGCTCAGCTCGAACGTCTGGTGCGCGCCTTCCGGCATGCCCAGCAGGCGTTCCTCGAGGAACGGCGCAAGCTGGCCCTGGCCCAGCATCAGCGTGGCGGGCGTGCTGCCGAAGGTGGTGACGATATCGGTGCCGTCGAGCGTGGCCAGGCGGTAGAACAGGGTCAGGTAGGCCGATTCGGTGACGACGGGAACGGTGGTGGTGTCGGACATGGAGGCGTGTTCGGTTGACGGGCAAAGCGCTATTGTAAGCCAGAGCGGGCCTGCCCGGCTCGCGCGCCGTGGTTTTCGCCACGCCGCGCTGCACGTTTTTTCGGCAGCCGCGTCATGCCGCCTCATGCCGCCTCGGCCTCGGCGTGGGCATCCGCGCCGGCCGGGGCCTGGCGCGCCTGGCGCGCATACAGCGCCGGCGACATGCCGACATGGCGCAGGAAGGCGGCGCCGAAGGTGCTGGCCGAGCTGTAGCCGACCCGCTCCGCCACGCGGGCGACGGCCAGCCCCTCGTCGCGGAGCATGCGCTGGGCCAGGGCCATGCGCCACAGCAGCAGGTACGCCATCGGCGCCATCCCGACCGTCTGGCTGAAGCGCTCGAAGAAGGCGGAGCGCGACATCGCCGCCGCCTGCGCCAGCTGCTCGACGGTCCAGGCGCGCGCCGGTTCGGCGTGCAGGCAGCGCAGCGCGGCGGCCAGGCGCGGATCGGCCAGGCCGCGCGCCACGCCGGGCGAGGCCGCCTGGCACGCTCCCTGGCAGGCGGACAGGCGCAGCGCCTCGATCAGCACCACTTCCAGCAGGCGCGCCAGCACGACGCCGCGCGCCGGCCGCGCCGCCCGCGTCTCGTCGTTGACCAGCTGCAGCAGCGTCGCCAGGCGCGGCTCGCCGCGCACCAGCAGCCAGCGCGGCATCAGGGATACCAGCAGCGCCGCGTCGGGCGATTCGAAGGTGCAATGGCCGACCAGCAGGCGCGCATCGACGGGGCCGTCCGGGTCGCCGATGCGCACGCCACCGGGCATCATCCGCGCCGGCGACGTGGCGGCATCCGGGTCGGCCGCCTGCGGGTGCCCCAGGCTGGCCGTGGCGAACCCCTGGGCGGCCGGCAGCAGCACGAAATCCCCGGCGTGCAGCGTGATCGTGTCCTGGCCGTCGACGGTCAGGTGGCAACCGCCTTCCAGCACCACGGCATAGAAGGGCTGGCCGAATTCGCTGCGCCGCACCAGCCACGGCGCGGTGCAGGCGACCAGCTTGGTGTAGGAGGCGCGCGGCTGCAGCAGCGAGACGACTTCGGCGAGGGGATCGGTCATGGCGGACGCTGGCGACAGAAAATCGGACTTCCCAGTGTAGCAAGTCCGGTGCTGTCAGTCTATCGTTCGGTTTCCTCAACACGAACGACAAGGAAACACCATGCACACCGTCCTGATCACCGGCTGCTCGTCCGGCTTCGGCCTCGATACCGCGACACTGTTCCTGGAACGCGGCTGGAACGTCGTCGCCACCATGCGCACGCCCCGCACCGACCTCCTGCCGGCGTCCGAACGCCTGAAGATCGTCGCGCTCGACGTCGTCGATCCCGCCAGCATCCAGGCGGCCATCGAGGCGGCCGGCCCCATCGACGTGCTGGTCAACAATGCCGGCATCGGCGTGCTGGCGGCCCTCGAAGGCACGTCCATGGACACCGCGCGCGAGGTCTTCGAGACCAATACCCTGGGCACCATCGCCATGACCCAGGCCGTGCTGCCGCAGTTCCGCGCGCGCCGCGCCGGCACCATCGTCAACGTCACCTCGACCGTGACGCTGGCCTCGCTGCCGCTGCTGTCCGTGTACACGGGCAGCAAGGCGGCCGTGAACGCCTTCACGGAATCGCTGGCGCTGGAACTGGCGCCGTTCGGCGTCAAGGCGCGCCTGGTGCTGCCGGGCCGCGCGCCCGGCACCCGCTTCGGCGAGAACGCCCGCACGCGCATGGGAAGCGCGTTCCCCGAGCCGTATGCGGCGTACGCGAAAGGCGTGCTGGCCGCCGTGCAGGACACGACGACGCCGATCACGCAGGGGCAGGACGTGGCCGAAGCCGTCTGGCGCGCCGCCACCGATCCGCAGGCGCCGATGCGCATCCCGGCCGGCGCCGACGCCGTGGCGCTGGCGGCGGGGGGCCAGCCCTGAGCCGGAGCCGAAGCCGAAGCCGAAGCCCGCGGGCATGCTATCGTGCCCGCATGCACCATCGCGAATATCCTCCTCCGGCGCCGCTGCGCGACGTGGTCGCGTGCTTCTGGCACCTGCGGCGCGGCCAGGACGCGGCGCCGTTCGAGGTCATGCCGGACGGTTATGCCGAGATCGTCTTCCATGCCGGCGGGCCGTTCGCCCTGGCCGGCCCCGGCGGCTGGCGGCCGCTGCCGTCGCCGTTCCTGATGGGACTGCTGGACGGGCCCGCGCGCCTGCGCGCGGACGGGCCGGTGGACATCCTCGGCATCCGCTGCTTTCCCTGGACCGTGTACGAACTGCTCGGCCTGCCATCCGGCACCGGCAGCGCCGCGCTCGACACCCATCCGCTGGCCGTCCTGCAGCACGACGTGGCCGCCGGCCTGGTGGCGGGCCGGCCGGCCGACGCGATCGCGGCCGCCAGCGCGCATTTCCTGGCGGCGCGGACCGCCGTCGACGCCCTGCTGGCGCGCGCCGGCGGCGCCATCCGCGACGCGGGCGGCACGCTGCCGGTCGGCCAGGTGGCGGCCGGCGCGCACGCCACCGTGCGCACGCTGGAACGCCGCTTCAAGCGGGCATCCGGCCGCACCGTGAAGGACGTGTCCAGCCTGGTCCGCTTCGAGCAGGCGCGCAACCGCCTGTGGACCGATCCGGACACCCCGCTCGCCGCGCTGGCGCAGGAACTGGGCTATGCGGACCAGTCGCACCTGAACCGCGCGTTCCGGCGCTATGCCGGCATGACGCCGGCCGTCTTCGCGCAGCGGCGGCGCGCGCGCGCGCCCTGAATTTGTCGCATTCGTACAAGAACGGCATGGCGGCGTGGCCGTATCGTGCGGTCTTCGATCCCACGACGACACACCACCATGCTTGCATCCCACGACGTCATCGTCGCCGGCGCCGGTCCGGTCGGCCTCTTCCTCGCCTGCGAACTCGCGCTCGCCGGCTGCACGGTCCTGGTCCTGGACAAGGCCGCCACGCCCGACTCGCCCTTCAAACGACTGCCCTTCGGCCTGCGCGGCCTGACGGCGCCCAGCATCGAGGCGCTGGCGCGGCGCGGCCTGCTGGACCGGCTCGCGATACCGCAGCGCCTGAAGACTCCGTTCTCCGCCGCGGCGAGCGCGGCGGCGCCGCGCCAGGCCGGCCATTTCGCCGGCATCCCGCTCGACCGCGACCTGGTCGACACGGCGCGCTGGCCGTACCGCCTGCCCGCCGCCACGCCCGCCAGCCTGGTCGCGGAAATGGCGGAACTGGAAACGGTGCTGGCGGAGCGGGCGCAGGCGCTGGGCGTCGCCATCCGGCGTGGCTGCGCCGTCGCCGGCTTCGTGCAGGATGCCGATGGCGTCACCGTCAGCGCCGGCGCCGGCGCCGGTGGCGACGCCCTGCGCTGCGCCTGGCTGGTCGGCTGCGACGGCGCCCGCAGCGCCGTGCGCAAGGCCGGCGGCTTCGACTTCGCCGGCACCGAGCCGCAGTTCACCGGCTACTCGGCCAGCGTGGAGCTGGTGGATGCCGACCTGCTCCGTCCCGGCCGCGTGCAGACGCCGGACGGCATGTATTTCCAGTCGCAGCCGGGCATCCTCGCGCTGCAGGATGCCGACGGCGGCGCCTTCCACGACGCCGGCCGGCCCGTCACGCGCGCGCACCTGGAGGCGGTGCTGCGCCGCATCTCCGGCACCCGGGTCGGCATCGCGTCGGTGCACCTGGCCGCCACCTGGACCGACCGCGCGCGCCAGGCCACGCGCTACCGCGCCGGCCGCGTCCTGCTGGCCGGCGACGCCGCCCACATCCATGCGCCGCTGGGCGGCCAGGGCCTGAACCTGGGCCTGGGCGATGCGATGAACCTGGGCTGGAAGCTGGCGGCGGCGGTACGCGGCGCCGCCCCGCCCGGCTTGCTGGACAGCTACCACGCCGAACGCCACCCGGTCGGCGCGCGCGTGCTGGACTGGTCGCGCGCCCAGGTGGCGCTGATGCGCCCCGATCCGCACGCGCGCGCCCTGTACGCCATCGTGCGCGACCTGCTCGCGACGCGCGACGGCGCCACGACCATCGCCGGCCGGCTGTGGGGCATATCCATACAGTACGAGCTCGGCGGCAACCATCCACTGGTCGGCCGCAGCGTGCCCGCCTTCGCCTTCGCGGACGGCACGACGGTCGACGCGGCGCTGCGCCCTGGCCGTGGGCTATTGCTCGATTTCGGGCACGATGCCGCGCTTCCCGCCGTGGCGGACGCGTTTCATGGCCGCCTGGCGTACCTGCCGGTGCATGCGCGGGAACGCCTGGGCTTGTGCGCCCTGCTGGTGCGCCCCGACGGCATCGTCGCCTGGGCCGGCGACGGCACGCCCGACCTCCAGGCGCTGCGGCAGGCGGCCGCGCGCTGGTTCGGCACCTGAGCGCGGCGCAGATCAGTACCGCCGACCATAGCCGGCCGATAATCCACCCCACGCCGATTTCGAGGGGGAACGCATGGGCATCAACGACTGGACCGCAGGAGAACGGCCGCGCGAGCGCCTGGTGCGCGAAGGCGCGGCGGCATTGTCGAATCCGGAACTGCTGGCGCTGCTGCTGCGCGTGGGCGTGCGTGGGAAAAGCGCGGTGGAGCTGGGGCGCGACATCCTGCAGCACTTCGGCTCGCTGCACGGTCTGTTCGGCGCCACGCTGGACGACTGTGCCGAAGTCCACGGCCTGGGCATGGCGAAGTACGCGCAACTGCAGGCCGTCATGGAACTGGCGCGCCGCGCCATCGCCGAGCAGTTGCAGGCGGGCGAGGCGTTCGGCTCGCCGGACCTGGTCAAGCGCTACCTGCGCATGAAGCTCGGCGGGCAGCGCCACGAATCCTTCGTCGTGCTGTTCCTGGACGTCAAGAATCGCCTGATCGCCGACAAGGAAATGTTCCGGGGCACGCTGACGCACACGAGCGTGCATCCGCGCGAAATCGTCGTCGAGGCACTGGCACGCAATGCGGCGGGCGTGATCGTGGCGCACAACCACCCGTCCGGCCTGCCCGAGCCGAGCGAAGCCGACCTGCGCCTGACCTACGCGCTGACGCAGGCGCTGGGCCTGGTGGACGTGCGCCTGCTCGACCACATCGTCGTGGCCGGGGCGCTGGTGCACTCGTTCGCCGAGCACGGCCAGCTCTGACGGGGCGCGCCGGTCCTCAGCTGCTGCGCGCCAGCGCGCGCTCGACGCTGGATGCGAGGTCGGCCAGCTGGAAAGGCTTGCGCAGCAACATGTCCTTGCCGAGGATTTCCTCGATCGCGCGCATGTCGGCGTAGCCGGTGGCGATGATCATCGGCATGTCCGGGAAGACCATGCGGGCCTTGCGCATCAGTTCGGCGCCGGTCATGCCCGGCATCAGGTAATCGGTGATCATCAGGTCGGGCCGCTCGCGTTCCAGCGCGGTCAGGGCCGCGTGGCCGTCGGGCGCCTGCACCACGCGGTGGCCGAGCGCCTGCAGCGATTCGACGACGGCGTTGCGCACGATGTCGTCGTCTTCCACGACGAGGATGCGGGCGCCGGCGCGCGCGGGCGGCGCTGCGGCGCCGGCGGCGCCGGCGTCCGCGCCCCGCGCCGGCGCGCAGCGCAGCCAGACCTCGACCGTGGTGCCCGCGCCCGGCACGCTGGCGATGCGCGCGCCGCCGCCGGACTGCTGCGCCATGCCGTACACCTGGCTCAGCCCGAGGCCCGTGCCCTTGCCGACCGGCTTGGTGGTGAAGAAGGGTTCGAAGACCTTGGCCGCGACGTCGGCGCTCATGCCTTCGCCGCTGTCGCTGACGGCGATGCACACGTACTCGCCGGGCGGCAGCATCCCGGGCGGCGGCTCGCCGCGCCACGCGTGGAAGCGCAGCGCGCCGCCATCGGGCATGGCGTCGCGCGCATTGATCGCCAGGTTCAGCAGGGCCATCTCGATCTGGTTGCTGTCGACGAAGACGCTGCCGGCATCGCCGGCGATGTCGTAGCGCAGGGAGACCGAGGAGCCGACCGACGTCGCCACCAGGTCGCGGATGCCGTCGAACAGCGTCTCGACGGCGACCGGGCGCAGGTCGAGGCTCTGGTTGCGCGAGAACGCCAGCAGCTGGCCGGTGAGCTTGGCCCCGCGCTGGCAGGCGTTGCGCGCCACCTGCGCGCGCTTCTTCGCCGCCTCGTCCTGCGACGTCAGGAGGATCAGGTCCATATTGCCCTGCACGACGCTGAGCAGGTTGTTGAAGTCGTGGGCGATGCCGCCGGTCAGCCGCCCTACCGCTTCCATCTTCTGCAGCTGCGAGACGGTCTGCTGGACGCGCTCGCGCTCGATGATTTCGTTGGTCAGGCGGTCGTTGGCCTGGGCCAGCGCACGCGTGCGCTCCTCGATGCGCGCTTCCAGCGTCTCGTTCAGCTGGACCAGCTGCTGCTGGCTGTCGCGCAGGGTCTGCGCGGCGCGCTCGCGCTCGACCAGCATGTCGCGCGCCTGGTACTGGCGGCGGCGGTCGCGCAGGGCCGACGCGGCCGCGCTGCGCAGGGTCTGGACGTTGAGCGGGCGTTCCAGCAGGATGACGTTGCCCAGTTCGACGAGCCGCTCGCGCACGCCCGGCCCCTCGCGGGCGACCGGGCGCGACACCAGCAGCACCAGCGGGAAGTCCGACCACGGCGGCTGGCGCGCGAGGCGTTCGGCCAGCACGCCCAGGCCGCCCTCGTCGAGCGCTTCCTCGGCCACGATGGCGGCGCCGGCACCCGCGTCGATGCCCGCCAGCAGGGCGCCGACGTCGGGCACGACGACGCAGTCCAGGCGCTCGCGCCCGAGCACCTCGCCGATCACGCCGGCATCGCGTCCGCGCGGGGCGAGCACGAGCAGGCGCTGTCCGCTGGCGTCAGGCGTCGCCGCCCGCATGCGGCTCCCCGTGGACACTCATCATCGGCGTGCTGCCGCGGTAGGTGGGCAGGCCGGTCAGCACGCCCTCGAAACCTTCCAGCGGGGCGCCGATGCGCACCCCGCCGCTGCCCAGCAGCATCTCGTGGATCGTCGGCGCATGGGTGGTGGTCCGGCTCTTCATGACGGTCAGGGCGCGCCGCACCCGCGCATTCGACTCGAAGAAGCGCAGCAGCACCGTGGTATCGCTCAGGTAACTCAGGTCGACGTCGGTGCGCACCTCGCCCACCAGGCCGTGCTGGCCCAGCACCAGCATGGTTGTCACGCCGCGCAGGTTCAGGTAGGACAGCAGTTCGTGCATCTGCAGCGTCAGGTACTGCTCGCCCGGCATCGCCTGCATGTAGGCGTTCAGGCTGTCGATCACCATGAACTTGACGCCGCGCTGCTCGACGGCGTCGCGCAGCATCTGGGTGAATTCGCCGGGCGCCAGCTCGGCCGGGTCGATGTGGTGGACGAACAGCTGGCCGTTGTCGACCCAGGGTTGCAGGTCCATGCCGAAGCTCGCGTTGCGGGAATAGAAGGTGCCCGTGCCTTCGTCGAACAGGTAGAACGAGGCCTTCTCGCCGCGCTCCAGCGCGCTCAGCATGCAACGCACCGACAGCGTGGTCTTGCCGATGCCGGACGGGCCGACGATCAGCGTGTTGGTGCCGGCCACCAGGCCGCCGCCGAGCAGCGCGTCGAAGCCGGGCGAACCGCTCGGGTGCACGCGCGGCACGAATGCCTGCTGGTGGTCCGATGCGACCAGGCGCGGGAAGATGCGCAGGCCGCCCTTCTCCAGCGTGTAGTCGTGGTAGCCGCCACGAAACGCGATGCCGCGCATCTTGAGGACGTTCACGCGGCGGCGCTCCTTGCCGAACTCCTTGGCGATCTGCTCCAGGCTGACGACGCCGTGGGCGATGCTGTGCAGGTGCTGGTCGGACTCGCTCGTCTTGTCGTCGAGCAGGATCACGGTACAGGCGCGCGCGGTGAAGAACTGCTTCAGGGCCAGGATCTGGCGCCGGTAGCGCAGCGGGTTCTGGGCCAGCAGGCGCATCTCCGACAGGCTGTCGAACACGACGCGCGCCGGTTGCAGGAGATCGACCTGTTCCATCACGTCCTGCGTCGTCTCGCCCAGTTCCACTTCGGACGGGTGGAACACCGACTGCTGGGCGTCCGGGTCGAGCGCGGTGTCGCCGGCCAGTTCGTAGACGTCGATGCCGTCCATGGTCCAGCCATGGCTTTCCGCGACCGCGTCGAGTTCGTCCGCCGTCTCGGACAGCGTGATGTACAGGCCGCGCTCGCCGAGGGCGACGCCGGCGCGCAGGAATTGCAGGCCGAGCGTGGTCTTGCCGGTGCCCGGCGCCCCCTCGACGAGGTAGACGCGCTGCGCCGTCAGGCCGCCATTGAGGATGGCGTCGAGTCCGTCGACACCGGTGGAAATGCGGAAAGTGGGGGCGCGCCCCTGGCGGCGCGACTTGGAAGCGTGGTTCATGGAGCGAAGGACGTTGGTGGAAGATGCCGAGACGCTGTCCGCGTGCTGCACGACGATGCGACAACGCTCCAGTGGGTGGCCGGCGACGATGCGATTGCCTGGCAGGCCACGCTGCATTATAGAGCGGTTTGCAGGCGAGGGCGTCGTGCACTTGTGCAACCAGCGAAAATAACGGTGTGAAAACAGGGGTTTACGCTATGGCGCTTGCCCGATTTTACGATTGTTAAATTCATTCGATTTATTGAGAAACAATTTTTTTCCGCAAGTTGTTGATTACGCTGCTGTTTTCACGCTATACTCTCGTTTTTCCCATTGTGGAAGTTTACTCAAGGAGTGCGCTATGGCACGTGTTTGCCAAGTTACTGGCAAGGGCCCGATGGTTGGCAACAACGTCTCCCACGCCAACAACAAAACCAAGCGTCGTTTTCTGCCGAACCTGCAGAACCGCCGCATCTTCGTAGAATCGGAAAACCGCTGGGTCTCCCTGCGTATTTCGAATGCCGGCCTGCGCGTCATCGACAAGCTGGGCATTGACGCTGTGCTGGCCGACATGCGCGCCCGCGGCGAAAAAATCTAAATAGGGAGTCATCATGGCAAAAACTGGCCGCGACAAGATCAAACTGGAATCGACCGCAGGTACCGGTCACTTCTACACCACGACCAAGAACAAGCGCACCATGCCGGCGAAGATGGAAATCACCAAATTCGACCCGAAAGCACGCAAGCACGTTCTGTACAAAGAAACCAAGATCAAGTAATCCTGGTTCTCGCGTCGAAAAAGGCCGCCGGTTTGGCGGCTTTTTTTATGGCGCGACGACGTTTGCGAGGACAAAACAAGGCGCTGTTCGCGTTCATCGCGACGGCTCGGGCTGGCAGCGGGTGCTGGACGACCAGCGGGCGACGACACCGGCACTGCTGCTGCGGGCAGCGGTCCAGGTCGGCAAGCAGCTGGACAGGAAACCCGATTAACGCGAACAGCGCCCCAAAAAAACGGCTCCCCGCGGGAGCCGTTTCACATTGCCGGTCAGTTCAGGTCACGCATAGCTGCGCAGGCGCATCGAGAATTCCTGCAGCGACTTGATGCCGGACGCCTCGGCGCGTGCGCACCAGTCCTGCAGCTGATGCAGCAGCTGGTCGCGGGTCGAGTGCGACCGCTCCCAGATCGCGCCCAGTTCCACGCGCATCTGGTGCATGGTTTCCAGCGCCTTGCTGTGCTGGAACAGCTCGACCAGCTGTGCCTGCTGCGCCGCCGGCAGCTTGGCCGGCTCGCGCTGCATCGACTTGCGCGCGCTCTTCAGGAAGCGCGATTCCAGCTCGGCCTTGTGCTTCAGGTGCGCGACTTCCTCGCGGAAGGCGGCCTTGACCGACTTGGCGTACTTCGCCATCACGTCGTAGCGGTTGGCGATCACGGCCTGCAGCGTGTCGAAGTCGGCCTGCTGCTTGTCCTTGGCCAGGCGCGGCTTCGGGATGGTCTTCTTGACCTTGGCCAGGCCGACCAGTTCCATCGTGCGGATGTAGGCGTAGCCGATGTCGAACTCGTACCACTTGCTCGACAGCTTGGCCGAGGTCGCGAACGTGTGGTGGTTGTTGTGCAGTTCCTCGCCGCCGATCAGGATGCCCCACGGCAGCACGTTGGTGGCCGCATCGTTGCAGTCGTAGTTGCGGTAGCCCCAGTAGTGGCCGATGCCGTTGATGATGCCGGCCGCGGTGATCGGGATCCACAGCATCTGCACGGCCCAGATCGTGATGCCGGCCACGCCGAACAGCATGAACGTCAGCGGCAGCAGCAGCGACACGCCCAGCCAGCTGTAGCGGGTGTACAGCTTGCGCTCGATCCAGTCGTCCGGGCAGCCGTGGCCGTACTTGTCCAGGGTTTCCCGGTTCTTCGTCTCGGCGCGGTACAGTTCGGCACCCTCGAGCAACACCTTCTTGATACCGTGCGTGACCGGGCTGTGCGGGTCGTCGACGGTCTCGCACTTGGCGTGGTGCTTGCGGTGCACGGCGGCCCATTCCTTGGTCACCTGGCCCGTGGTCAGCCACAGCCAGAAACGGAAGAAATGGCTCACGATCGGATGCAGCTCCAGCGCGCGGTGGGCCTGGTGGCGGTGCAGGTAGATGGTGACGGCCGCGATCGTGATGTGCGTGACGACCAGCGTGTACACGACCATCTGCCAGACCGACAGGTCGAACAGGCCGCCATCCATGAAGGACAGCACGGCGTGCAGGATGTTGCTGAGGAAGTTCATTGATGCTCCACTATGGATGGCTTTGAGGCAGGTCATTCTTTCTTTGGAACGATCTCTGCAAAAAGAATGTCATGTGAATCGCATGACGCATACGCATTTTACGCGTAACTACTGATACGTGGCACGCTTCCGGCCAATCATGGCGCCGGCGGCGGCACTTCGCCCGCCGGTTGCGTGATCCGCGCCACAACCGAGGCGATGTGGTTGTCGAGCAGGCGCGTGTCCACCGACGGATAGCCCAGGCGGATCTGGCCGCTGCTGACCAGCGCATAGATCTTCTTGTTGATCTCGGAGGCGACGCCGCCCTGCCCGTTCTCCGGATCGGCGATCCAGAAGCCGAGGTCGAGCTCGTAACCGTCCGGGCCGAAGCGCGACAGCGAACAGCCCGGCGCCGGCTCTTCCAGCACGCGCGGGGTGCCGACGGCCTGCGCGACCAGCAGGGGCATCACCACGTCCAGGTCGGAGCCGTAGGCCACCGTGAGCTTGGTGCCGGCGCGCACGCGGCGGTGGCTCAGCGACTGGTTCTGCACGGCGCCCGAGATCAGCATCTCGTTCGGCACCACGGTCTCGACGCCGTCCAGGCCCTGCAGCACCGTGTAGCGGGTATTGATCTGGGTGACCTTGCCGGTGAAGTTCGTCACCGAGATCATGTCGCCGATCGACAGGCTGCGTTCCAGCAGGATGATGAAGCCGGACACGTAGTTGCTGGCGATGCGCTGCATGCCCAGGCCCAGGCCGACGCCGAGCGCGCCGCCGAACACGGACAGTACGGTGAGGTCGATGCCCACCAGGTTCAGGCTGAGCAGCACCGCGCCGACGATCAGCACGGCCCGGCTGACGCGCGCCAGCGCCGCGCGCAGCGAACTGTGCAGCGTGGTCAGGCCCATCAGGCGCTCTTCCAGCGCCGTGCCGGCCCACAGCGCCAGCATCAGCAGCACGACGACCGAGACGATGGCCTGCAGGATGTCGGCCAGCGACACCCGGCTGCTCTTCTTGGGACCGTACTGCAGCTGGTAGCTGTCGAGGAAATGGAAGATGTCCGGCCACATGCCGGCGATGTACAGCGCCACCGCCACCCACACGACCAGCACGAAGATCTTCTCGAAGGTGACGAAGGTCTCGCCCAGCTGCCCGCGCCGCGCGAACACGCGCCGCAGCAGGTAGAACACCAGGCGGATCACGGCGAGCGAACAGAAGATCGGGATCGCCACCTTGACGATGTTGGTATGGAAGCGATACTTGTCCAGCAAGAACTCGCCGAGTCCCAGGAAGCCCACCACCAGCAGCGGCGAGACGACCCGGGTGAAGCTGTCCACGCCCGTGTGCGCCACGCTGTCGGCGTCGCCGCGGCGGCGGTGCCACCACACCTGCACCAGGCGCGTGACCAGCCAGCCGAGCAGGATGCTGGCGACGATGGTCCCGGCCTGCCAGGGCATGCCCGGGCGGCCCAGGTCGTCCAGCAGGTCGTCGATCAGGCTGCTCAGCGAATCCATGCCTTACTGCGCGTCGTCGGCGTCTGCGGTGTCTTCGACGGCCGGCTTGGCAGGCGTGGCCTTGCGCTCGAGCACGGCGGCGAAGAATCCGTCGGTGCCGTGCTTGTGCGGCAGCATCTTGAGATAGTCGCCCATCTCCAGCTCGATGCGCTGTTCCGCCAGGGCCTGGTGCATCGGCACCAGTTCGAAGTCCGGGTGCGCGGCCAGGAAGCCCTGCACGATGGCGTCGTTCTCTTCGTCCAGCAGGCTGCAGGTCGCATACACCAGGCGGCCGCCGAACTTCACGAGGCGCGCGGCGCCGTCCAGGATCGCGGCCTGCTTGGCGGTCAGCTCGGCCACGCCTTCCGGCTGCTGGCGCCACTTGACGTCCGGGTTGCGGCGCAGCGTGCCCATGCCCGAGCACGGCGCGTCGACCAGCACGCGGTCGATCTTGCCGGCCAGGCGCTTGACCTTGGCGTCGCGCTCGTGCGCGATCACGACCGGATGCACGTTCGACAGGCCGCTGCGCGCCATGCGCGGCTTGAGCTTGGCCAGGCGCTTTTCCGACACGTCGAAGGCGTACAGGCGGCCGGTATTGCGCATGATCGCGCCGATGGCCAGCGTCTTGCCGCCGGCGCCGGCGCAGAAGTCGACCACCATCTCGCCGCGGCGCGCGCCGAGCAGCTGGGCCAGCACCTGGCTGCCCTCGTCCTGCACCTCGATCGCGCCTTCCTTGAACAGCGGCAGGTTCTGCAGCGCCGGCTTCTTCCAGACGCGCAGGCCCAGCGGCGCGTACGGGGTCGGTTCGGCCTTGATCGGGGCGCTCGCCAGTTCGGCGATCACCTTCTCGCGGTCGGCCTTGAGCGAATTGACGCGCAGGTCGAGCGGGGCCGGCGTGTTCAGCACCGCGGCCAGCTGCTGGGTTTCCGCTTCGCCGTACTGGGCGACGAATTTCTCGTACAGCCAGTCCGGCAGGTTGGCGCGCTGCTTCGCCGGCAGCAGGCTGCGGTCGATCTCCTGGATGCGCGCCAGGAAGGCGGTTTCGTCTTCCGACAGGCCGCCCAGGGATTCGGCGCCGACCGCGTCGGCCATGCCCATCAGGACCAGGCGGCGCATGGTCGCGCCGCCGGCGAAGTCGGTGTAGAAGGTCTTGTTGCGCAGCACGGCATAGACGCATTCGGCGATGGCGCCGCGCTCGCGGCCGCCCAGGCGGGGATGGTCCTTGAAGTAGCGCGACAGGGTGACGTCGGCAGGCGCGGTGAAGCGCAGGATCTCGCGCAATACCTCTTCCGCATTGCCGAGAATCGCGGGTGGCAATCTCATGGTGTTCCTTGAATTGTTCGAATCAGTCGGCCGCGGCGATGTGGACGATGGCGTCGTCGACGCGCAGGCGGCCTTCGACGAACAAGCGTACCGCCTGCGGATAAATCACGTGTTCCTTTTCCAGCAGGCGCTGCGCCAGGCGCTCTTCGGTATCGCCGGGCAGGACGTCGATGCGCGCCTGCAGCACGGTCGGACCGTGGTCCAGCTGGGCGGTCACGAAATGCACGGTGGCGCCGTGTTCGGTCACGCCCGCGTCCAGCGCCTGCCGGTGCGTGTGCAGTCCGGGGAACAGCGGCAGCAGCGACGGGTGGATGTTCAGCATGCGGCCGGCGTAGTGCTCGACGAACGGCGCCGTCAGGATGCGCATGAAGCCGGCCAGCACCACCAGGTCGGGCCGGAAGCCGTCGATGGTCTCGCGCAGGGCGGCATCGAAGGCCTCGCGGCTGGCGAATTCCTTGTTCGGGACGACGGCGGTCGGAATGCCGCGCGCCTGCGCGAACGCCAGCCCTGCGGCGTCGGGCTTATTGCTGATCACCGCGGCGATGCGGGCCGGCCAGCGCTCGTTCTCGAGCGCGCGCACGATGGCCTCCATGTTGCTGCCGCGGCCAGAAATAAGGATCACGATATTTTTCATAATCGCGTATTGTAACCCGAGCCGGCAGATGGGCCAAAGGAAAGGCCGCGGCCCGCAACGCCCGCAGGCGGGGGAAAACGGGCCTTATTCGAACGGCCGGGCGCCCACCCACCCCACCGATTGGGGCGATTGCGGTTCCTCGAACGAATAGAACACGCGGAACGGCACCTTTTTCTCCGCCCAGAATTCGGCGGCGTCGCGGAAGACGTCGAGCAGCGTCTCGCGCGCTTCCTTGTCGAATTTCTGCGTGTTCGGCAATTGGTCGAGCACGGCAAGAAAACCCGGCTGGGGGCCGGCATCGGCGATGACGTTGGTCAGGCAGTTGCGCAGCGCGTCGAAATTCTTGCTGCAGGGCTTGGGGAAATAGAATTGCTCGCCGATGCGGGCGCAGACCTGCTGCTTGGTCAGCGCATTCGAGCACATGGCATAGAGGAAGTGATGGCCCAGGCGCAACGCCTCCCTCTGCAGCTCCGTAGGACGGTAAGCGCGGATCGACTGCACAAGATTCGGCGGAACTCTCATCAACAAACTCATTATTTCCTCAATACCCAGTCTGGTTCTGCTTGCGCCAGCGCGTGGTATTGTGGAAGCGGGGGCTCGTTCGCTTTCTCCTGGTCTCGTTTCCACGCGCCAATAAAACCCTAAGTCTCCTAAGGGTAACGTTTTGTGGTATGCGAATCAACCCGAATATGGCCGAGCAGGACATATTTGTAAAAAAAGCCGGATTTTCCGTGCCAACCATGACCGATTCCCCACGTTTTTCTTCACTCTACGGAAGCTGTCCGCACGTGCATACCAGCTGTTACATTTTGTTGCCACGCGGATTGTTTCGAAGGGCGGGAAGGCGCTACCATTCAATCATGGCGAAACGCCTTCGACCAATACCGTCAACGACCCAACGCACAGAACGAGGTATGACAATGAAACTCCAAGCCCAACTGATTCTTTCCGCCCTGGGCGTCTGCGCCCTGCCGCTGGCCCAGGCCCAGGCTGGCGCTTTCGAAGACTTCGGCCAGGTCGTGCGCGTGCAGCCGCGCGTCGAGCAGATCCGCTCGCCGCGCCAGGAATGCCGCACCGACTACGTGCAGGTCCCGGTGCAGCAGCAGCGCAGCCAGGCGGGCACCGTGATCGGCGGCATCGCCGGCGCCCTGCTGGGCAGCCAGGTCGGCAGCGGTAACGGCAAGGTCGCCGCGGCCGCCGCGGGCGCCATCGCCGGCGGCATGGTCGGCGACCGCGTCGACAACGACGGCCGCCCGATCGGCAACTCCGTGCAGGAACAGGCCGTGCAGCGCTGCCGCACCGTCGACGCCGTCGAGACCCGCACCAACGGCTACGACGTGACCTACGACTACCGCGGCCACACCTACACCACGGTGATGAACCGCGACCCGGGCAACCGCGTGCGCCTGCGCGTGACCGTCGAGCCGGAACAGTACTGATCCATCCAGCGCTTCCCCGGCGCGGGTCCCTCCCCCTCGACCCGCGCCACCCTCCCGCCGCGCTTGCGCGGCGGGAGCCTTCCCGCACGCTGTGGCGCTTGCGCCGCGCAACCCCTTCCTAAGATAATAGGACGTTCCCTTCAGGTCGTCCCATGCTCATCAAACGCAAATCCATCGAACAGGCCGAATCCTCGCGCCGTCCCGCGCGCAAGCCGAAATTCGCTCCCGTCACCCTGTCCGAACAGGATGGCGTGCGCTACCTCCACTTCGGCACCGAATGGGTCCAGGGCGCCATGCGCATCCGCAAGCCCGACTGGCCCGAGCTCGAATACGCCCAGCAGATGATGGCCTGGATGCTGTTCGTCGACCAGCCGCAGGCGATCGCGCAGCTGGGCCTGGGCGCCGCCACGCTGACCAAGGCGACCTACCGCCTGTTCCCGCAGGCGCGCGTGACCGCCGTCGAGCTGAACGCGTCGGTGATCGCGATCTGCCGCACGATGTTCAAGCTGCCGGACGACGACGCGCGCCTGCAGGTGCTGGAAATGGACGCGCTCGACTTCGTGTTCGACGATGCCAACCACGGCGCTTTCGACGTGCTGCAGTGCGACCTGTACGACGCCACCGCGCGCGGCCCCGTGCTCGACACGCCCGAGTTCTACCAGGCCTGCAACGCCTGCCTGGCGGACGGCGGCGTCATGACCGTCAACCTGTTCGGCGACCATCCGAGCTTCGCCAAGAACATCAAGGCGATGCGCTTCGCCTTCGACCACGTGATCTGCCTGCCCGAAGTCCACGACGGCAACGTGGTCGCGCTGTGCTTCCGCACGATGCCCGACCTCGACCCCGCGCGCCTGGCCGCACGCGCCGCGCAGATCGTGGCCGCCACCAAGCTGCCGGCCAGGTCCTGGGTGAACGGCATCCAGGCCGCCGCCACCTCCTGACGGCGCGCCCATGCAGCCCACGGCCAAGCCAGCCTTGAAAACGCTCGACCTGCAGACGATCTTTTCCTGGCTGCTGGCCGACGGCATCGTCGAGAAATCGACGGTCAAGCCGCACTTCGCCCAGGCCCAGGGCATCCTGAAGAGCGCCGCCGGCTCGATGCACCCGTTGACGGCCGTCGCCCAGTGCAAGATCGTGTCGGCGCAGGAACCGCACCGCCTGCTCACGCTCGACGCGCTGAGCGAATGGTGCGCGGCCAAGGTCGGCCTGCCGTACCTGCGCATCGACCCGCTCAGGATCGACTTCACGAAAGTGGCCGACGTGATGTCGGCCGGCTACGCGGCGCGCTTCAACATCCTGCCGGTGGAACTCAAGCCGGGCGCGCTGGTGGTGGCGACGAGCGACCCGTTCCGCACCGAGTGGCAGGACGAGATCGCGCGCCTCTCGCGCCGCCGCATCGACCTGGTGATCGCCAACCCGCTCGACATCGCCCAGTACATCACGCAGTTCTTCAGCCTGGCCAAGTCGATCCGCGACGCCAACAAGGCCGGCGGCCAGGACCTCGCGCTGCGCAACAACTTCGAGCAGCTGGTCGAACTGGGCAAGGCCAACCGCCAGGTCGACGCCAACGACCAGCACATCGTCAACATCGTCGACTGGCTGTGGGGCTACGCCTTCGAGCAGCGCGCCTCCGACATCCACCTGGAACCGAAGCGCGAGTCGGGCGTCATCCGCTTCCGCATCGACGGCGTGCTGCACCAGGTGTACCAGGTGCCGGCCGTCGTCATGCTGGCGATGACGGCGCGCATCAAGCTGCTGGGGCGGATGGACGTGATCGAGAAGCGCCGCCCGCAGGACGGCCGCATCAAGACCCGCACGCACGCGGGCCAGGAAGTGGAACTGCGCCTGTCGACCATGCCGACGGCCTTCGGCGAGAAGCTGGTGATGCGCATCTTCGACCCGGAAGTGGTGGTCAAGACGCTGCCGGAACTGGGTTTCCCGCCCACGGACGCGGCGCGCTGGGACGCGCTCGTGCGGCGCCCGCACGGCATCATCCTCGTCACCGGCCCGACCGGCTCGGGCAAGACGACCACGCTGTACACGACGCTCAAGGCGCTGGCGACCAGCGAAGTGAACGTGTGCACGGTGGAAGACCCGATCGAGATGGTGGAGGCGGCGTTCAACCAGATGCAGGTGCAGCCGGGCATCGACCTGTCGTTCGCCGACGGCGTGCGCGCGCTGATGCGCCAGGACCCGGACATCATCATGGTCGGCGAGATCCGCGACCTGGAGACGGCGGAAATGGCGATCCAGGCCGCGCTGACCGGCCACCTGGTGCTGTCGACGCTGCACACCAACGACGCGCCGTCGGCCGTGATGCGCCTGCTGGAACTGGGCGTGCCCTACTACCTGCTGGAAGCGACGCTGATCGGCATCATGGCCCAGCGCCTGGTACGCACGCTGTGCCCGCACTGCAAGGCGCCGGACGGCGACCTGCCCGACGACCTCTGGCACAACCTGGGCGGCGCCCGGGACCTCCCGAAGCCGGCCACCGTCTACCGTCCGATCGGCTGCCCGGAATGCCGCCAGACGGGCTTTCGCGGCCGCACCGGCCTGTACGAGCTGGCGACCGTCGGCGAGGAGTTCGCGCGCCTGATCCAGGAAGACACCGACCTGGCCGCGCTGCGCCGCCAGAGCGTGGCCGACGGCATGACGCCACTGCGCATCGCCGGCGCCCGCAAGATCCAGGAAGGGCTGACGACGGCCGAGGAAGTGCTGAAAGTCACCGCTGCCCTGAATTAATTTGCGTTAGCTCTGGCATAAATCAAAACGACCCGCTATAATGCGTGCCTTCTTCGGGTCGTTAGCTCAGTTGGTAGAGCAGCGGACTTTTAATCCGTTGGTCGCTGGTTCGAGCCCAGCACGGCCTACCACGAATTTGCAGTATCAAATCAAGGCGTTGCGAGTGATCGTGACGCCTTTTTTTGTTTCTGCGACAGTCCGCTCTTCTACATGCTGTGCCGTACTTGCGACGCGCAGCAGTCCGTCTCCTACCGCCGGGTGACGCGCCATGGATGCCGGCGCCAAGTGTGCGTACCGCCGCACCATTGCGGCTGACTTCCAGTCACTCATTTCCTGCAGGTCATACAACGGCGTGCCATTCTGGATCAGCCAACTGGCCCGAGTGTGGCGCAGGTCGTGCCAGCGGAAGTCCGCGATGCCGGCCCGCTTCAGCGCATTGCGCCAGGCCTTCGTGTTCACGTACCTGATCGGCTTGCCTTCGTACGTGAAGACACGCTCTGCGTGCTTGCCACGCTGGCGCTCCAGCACCTCCACCGCCAGATTGCACAGCGAGACGTGGATGTCCTCACCGCCCTTTGCCTCATCGGCTGCGATCCAGGCTGTACGACGCTCAAGATCCACCTGCGACCATCGCAGACGGACCACATTGCCCTGCCTTAGCCCGGTCGCCAGCGCAAACAACACGATGTCTCGCTGGTGCTCAGGCAGCGCCTCCAACAGCGCCTTGGCTCGCTTCGGCGTGATCCACCGAACACGGCGCTTTGGTTCCGGGTACATCTTCACTTCCGGGATTCGGTCGATCCACTCCCGCAGGAACGCCAAGCCATGGATGGAACGGCACCCCGGCCTTGATGTCCGCAATGTCATTCTGGATGCCACGCGCCGACTTGGCCGGAAGATCTGGAAGAAGTGGTGCGGCTATCATCGGCGCAGCCTCGTGGAAACCAAAATGCGTTGCTTCAAGCTGCTCGGTGAACGTGTCATGGCACGTGACTTCGCTCGTCAGGTCGCCGAGTTGCAAGTGCGTGCTGCCATCCTCAATCGCTTCACGCGCTTGGGAACGCCCACGACGGTGGCCATACCGTAAATCCGTTTGGGGTTTGGGGTATTACGCGTTCAGCCCATTTGTGCAACAAAGCCCATCAACACACTCAATTATCAAGTACCCGGTGATCCATGGTGCCTACATGATCACTTGCAAGTTGCTTCTGCTCAAGTTCCACCTGTGCATGCCCTTGAATAATTACGAGGTTCTCATCGCAGCAGGTAGCAGCTTTCTCAACTGAACATGGTCACTATGGCAGACACGACGTTTCACGGCCCTGGCGTAGCACTTGTGCCTCGATCCAGTGTCCCCGCTACCGAGTACGCTGAATACAAGGCGATACAAGACAAGTTCAAACGAGAGGCGCTAGGACAGCTCGAACCGGCCATACGGGCGAGCATGGTGACGACCTTGGACGATCTTCCCTATCCGGTCAAGTTGAAAGTGTTCCTGTACCTCGGCCTGAAGGACGCGCGGAAAGAGGTGAGTTCAGAATACAGCGATGCGCTCAAGCGGTTGACGGTGGTAGGCACAAAAAAGCAAGCCAAGGTGCAGCGCCGCCTGGAGTCTCTGTATGACCGTGTCACGGTTGGCCCTGCAAGCGCGCGTGCGATGCCAGCAGCTCCCGGCACTGCCGGCATCAGGGCAGCGCACTGGCAGCGCGGCCATTTTCGCGCGCAGCCATGCGGCCCGGCGCGAAGCTCACGCAAGCTGATCTTCGCCGCACCGATCCTCATTCATGCCGAACGACTGGGCGGCCAAGCCCCTCCACCGAAAGCATACGAACTCACGACAGACCGCGCCAGACCGTCACGTGCGGCGGGCGGCCAGCAGCAAACAAAGCAGCGTATTCAACCTTGGGAACGCGCATGACCAATCTTCGCCGCTCCATTCATGATCTCGTTTACGGCAGACAGTACGACCGTATCCTGCGTCTGTCATTTCCTGACGATGACGCTCCGACTGCCCAATTCGTGGTAAACAAGATCGATGCAACTGAAAGCTTGTCCAAGGATTTCGAATTCACTGTCGAGTTGCTGTCCGACGAAGCCAGCGTTCCTCTCAAGGAGATGCAAGGCAAGCTGCTTAATATCGAACTGGTGCGCAAGGATGGAAGCCTGCGCTATTTTTCCGGCTATGTGTTCAGCTTCCGCCGCCGTCACTCCGATGGCGGCATCACCTTTTACGAAGCCAAACTCGGCCCCTGGCTGAAGTTCCTCAGTCTACGCAAGGACAACCACCTATTCCATAACAAGACCTTTGAATCGCCACGAGTTTTCTAGACACTCGACAGCCGCTGAAAATACTGCTTCTCATACTCGACCGGCGACAGGTCATTGCTGAAGCTGTGCCGCCGCTTTGGATTGTAGAACATCTCGATATAGTC
>NZ_CAJYEB010000033.1 GCF_913773735.1 uncultured Massilia sp. | reverse complement strand
TCAGCCCGGCGATGCGGTCGGCGTTCATGTCCATGCCATAGACTTCCCAGTCGGTGGTCTCGAGGATGCGCTTGGACAGGTGGTGGCCGATGAAGCCGTTGACGCCGAGGATGAGGACTTTTTTCATGATGTCGTGGTCGATGGTCCGGTGTTATCGTGGTTCGGTCTGTGCGCGCTGGTGCGTCAGTCGTGCTTGCAGTTCAGTCGGGGAAATGCGCAAGCCGTCGGCCAGCAGGCCGTGGATGGCAAGCATGCGGCCGTCGCCGCATACGCCGACGATCGCATTATCCACGACCGCCAGGCCGGGCGCCATACCGGCCGGGGCCGGGCCGGCGGCGAGGCGCGCGCGTTCGATCGTGTAGCGGTGCGGGCCGCTATCGGTGAAGGCGCCGGGATAGGGCGGGGCGACGGCGCGGTGCAGGTTGTAGACCTCCTGCGCCGGCTTGTGCCAGTCGATGCGGCCGTCTTCCGGCTTGCGCCCGCCGAAGTAGCCGCCCTGCGCCAGGTCGTTGGGCATGCGCGGCGCCGTGCCGTCCAGCAAGGCCGGCAGCACGTGGTAGAGCGCCAGCTCGGCGGCCACGGTGACCTTGCCGAACACCTCGAACGCCGTGTCGTCCGGCAGGATCGGCACCATCTGCTGCGCCACGATGGCGCCGGCGTCCGGCTTGGCCGTCATCTCGTGCAGCGAGGCGCCGCTGTGCGTGGCGCCGTGCAGCACGGCCCAGTTGACGGGCGCGCGGCCGCGATAGGCCGGCAGCAGCGAGCCGTGCATGTTGAACGCCGGCGCCACGTCCAGGATCGCCTGGGGCAGCATGTGGCGGTAGTAGAAGCTGAACATCAGGTCCGGCTGCAGGGCCCGGAGGCGCGCCAGCAGCTCGGGCGACTTCGCGTCGTCCGGCGTCACGTAGGGGATGCCTTCGGTCTCGCACAGCGACAGGACGGATTCGAACCAGATGTTCTCCGTGGCGCTGTCCTGGTGGGTGACGACCAGCGCGACGTCGACGCCGCCGGCCAGCAGGACTTTCAGGCAGCGCACGCCGACGTTGTGGTAGGCGAAGACGATGGCGCGTTTGGGTTTTGCGTTCATGTTGGCGGTGCCATTAAAGAGTCTGCGGTTGTTGGCTAAAGCACGTCGTCCCCGCGCAGGCGGGGACCCAATTTGCGCGCGTGCCGGTCACCCATGCAAAATTGGGTCCCGGCCTGCGCCGGGACGACGGTGGGGAAGTCGTAATGCCGAATCCTTCAGCGCGCCACTTCGCGTTTCTCGACGCTGCCGTCGTCGTCCTTGTCGTCCGGCATGCCCTGCAGCACGGTCGCCACCACGTAGCGCGGGCGCGCCCGCACCTGCTGGTAGATGCGGCCGACGTATTCGCCTACCAGGCCGATGCCGAACAGGATCACGCCCATGAAGAAGAAGGCGATCGCGAACAGGGTGAACACGCCGTTGGCTTCCGAGCCCACGAACAGGCGGCGCAGCAGCAGCACGATGACGAGCAGCGCCGACAGCAGCGACATGGCCATGCCCAGCATCGAGAAGAATTGCAGCGGCACCAGCGAGAAGCCGGTCATCAGGTCGAAGTTCAGGCGGATCAGGCTGTACAGCGAGTACTTCGATTCGCCGGCCGCGCGCTCCTCGTGCTCGACCACGATCTCGGTCGGCCGGCGCGCGAACTTGTACGCCAGCGCCGGCACGAAGGTGTTCACCTCGCCGCACTGGTTGACCAGGTCGATCACGTTGCGGCCGTAGGCGCGCAGCATATTGCCCTGGTCGGTGATGTGGATGTTGGTGATGCGCTCGCGCAGCCGGTTCATCGCCTTCGACGCCACCGTGCGCCAGGCCGAATCCTGGCGCTTGCGGCGGATCGACCCCACGTAGTCGTAGCCCTCGCGCATCTTGGCGATCAGCTTGTGGATTTCTTCCGGCGGGTTCTGCAGGTCGGCGTCGAGCGTGACGACGATCTGGCCGCGGGTCTGCTCGAAGCCCGCCAGGATCGCCATGTGCTGGCCATAGTTGCCGTTGAACAGCACCACGCGGGTCACGTCCGGGCGCTGGCGGTACTGCTCGGCCAGGATCGACACCGAGCGGTCGCGGCTGCCGTCGTTGACGAACACGATCTCGTAGGGCATGCCCAGGCCGTCCAGCGCCGGATACAGGCGCGCGAACAGGTTGGCCAGGCCGGCTTCCTCGTTGTAGACCGGGATGACGACGGACACTTCGGGTTTGGCCAGGACCGTCATTGTTGCAGCACCTTCTTGACGGCGGCCACGACGCGTTCCACGTCCTGCAGCGTCATGGCGTTGAACATCGGCAAGGTCACGGTCAGGCGGCCGATCCGCTCCGCCACCGGGAACATGCCCTCCCTGAAGCCGCGCTCGCGGTACAGCGTCAACAGGTGGATCGGCGCGTAGTGGTAGCCGGTGCCGATCTGGAATTCCTTCTGCATGCGCGTCATGAACTCGGCGCGCGTGCCGGGGCCGTGGTCCGGCAGGATGATCTGGAACAGGTGCCAGTTCGAGGTGCCGAAGGCCTGCACCGGCAACTGGGCACCGCTCGCGGCTTCGAAGTCGGGACCGAACCGGTCGAAATAATGGCGCGCCAGCGCGGCGCGGTGCGCCGTGAGCGTCTCGAGGTGCTTCATCTGGCCCAGGCCGATCGTGGCCATGATGTCGCTCATGTTGTACTTGCCGCCAAGCACGTCGACGTCGATGCCGTCCACGCCGCTGCGCGTGACGCCCTGCAGGCGGTATTTTTCCGCCAGGCGCGCTTCTTCCAGGTCGTTCAGCACCAGGCAGCCGCCTTCGCCGGTCGTGATGTTCTTGTTGGCCTGGAAGCTGAACGAGGCGA
Organism: uncultured Massilia sp.; assembly: GCF_913773735.1. Lineage (GTDB taxonomy): Bacteria > Pseudomonadota > Gammaproteobacteria > Burkholderiales > Burkholderiaceae_D > Telluria. The sequence continues at coordinate 23,939 of NZ_CAJYEB010000033.1, read as the reverse complement.
AGTCGCCGAAGGAACCGATGCGCTTGCCGTTCCAGGTCGCGCCGAGCGCCTGGGCCGCATCCTCGACGACGCGCAGCGCGTGCTTGTCCGCGATGGCGTACAGGCGGTCCATGTCGAGCGGCAGGCCGGACAGGTAGACCGGGATGATGGCCCGGGTGCGCGGCGTGATGGCCGCTTCCAGCTTGTCGAGGTCGATGTTGCGCGTGACCGGGTCGATGTCGGCGAACACGGGCGTGGCGCCGACCTCGAGGATGACGTTGGCGGTGGCCGGCCAGGAAATGGGCGTGGTGATCACTTCGTCGCCCGGTCCCACGCCGGCGATGCGCAGCGCGATTTCCATGGTGCAAGTACCGGAATTGAAGGTGCGCACGGGGCGGCCGCCGAAGTATTCGGACAGCAGCGCCTCGAACGCCGCGTTCTTCGGGCCGGTGGTGATCCAGCCGGAGCGCAGCACCTCGCCGACGGCGGCGATGGTGTCTTCGTCGATGGTGGGCCGGGAGAAGGGCAGGAAGGGCAGCTCTGCGTTCATGGAAAGCTCTTGGATGTCTTGGTCGAAGTGGTGGTCGGGGCGCTTGCTGCGCCCTCGTGGTGTCGTGTGCGTGGCGAGCGCATTGTAGCAGCGCGCCGTTCAGGTACGCGCGAGCAGGATCACGCCCAGCATGATCACGCCGATGGCCAGCAGGCGCTGGGGCGGAATGACCTCGCCCAGGAACATCCAGGCGCCGGCCGCCGAGATCACGTAGCCCAGCGAGAGCATCGGATAGGCGATCGTCACGTCGGTGCGCGACAGGCCGATGATCCAGACCACCAGCGACACGCCGTAGCAGGCCAGGCCGCCGAGGATCGGCAGCTGGGTCGCGACCTTGACGAAGGTCTGGACGGCATTGCCCATGGTGAGGTGGATCGCGCCGCCGAGGGCATTCGTGCCCGCCTTGAGCAGCAGCTGGGCGCAGGCGTTGAGGATCACGCCGGAAATGATGAAGGCAAAGGTAGTCAGGTTCATGGAGGAATCGGTGAGGGAATCAGAAGTTCGCGATGACGGCGCGGCGCGTATCCGCGGCGACGACGCGCAGCGGCACGCCGGCGCGCTGCAGCGCGGCCACGTATTCGGGACGGACGATGGCGACGCCGCGCCGGCCCGCCGCGGCGTCGCGGCGCCAGCGCGCGGTCCAGGCCTGCATGTCCGGGATCCACAGCGCGGGTTGCTGGCGCAGGCCGAACGCGAATTCGTCCTCGAAGGCGACCAGGGTCACCGTGCGGCCCAGGTAGAAGGTCAGCGACTGCTCGTACAGGCCGACCGAGTACACCGGCACGGCCGGGTCCATGGCGCCGGCGGCGCGCAGCGCGGGCAGCATGTCGGCGCCGGCGCGCGCGCGTCCGAGCGGTTCGAAGCCGGCCATCGCCAGCTGGGTGGCGGCGAAGCCCGAGACGGCCAGCACCAGCACCGACAGGTCGCGCACCATCTGGCGCGCGTACAGCAGCGCCAGCAGGCCGCCGACCAGCAGCACCAGGCCGGTCGCCAGCACCCACGGCTGCCAGGCCGCGTACAGCGCGTCCTCGCCGGGGCGGCGCGCCAGGCGCTCCATGAACGGCACCAGCGCCAGGAATACCACGCCCAGCAGGGCGATGCTGCCGGCCGCCAGCATGCGGCAGCGGCGCGGGCCGACGTCCAGGTAGTGCGCGGCCAGCAGCGCCAGGGCCGGGAACACCGGGATGATGTAGCCGGGCAGCTTGGAGCTGGACTTGGAAAAGAACAGCATGATGAACACCACCCACACGAGCAGCAGCAGGCGCGGGCGGAACGTCGCGCCCGCGTCGTCCGGCGCGCGGCGCGCGCCGTGGACCAGGCTTTGCGCGAGGATGCCGAGCCAGGGCAGGCTGCCCACGGCCAGCAGCGGCAGGAAGAACCACCAGGCGCCTTCGCGGTTGTGTTCCTTGAGCAGGAAGCGGTCGAGGTGCTCGTGGATGAAGAAGAAGTGCGGCTGCTCCGGGTTCTTCAGGCCGACCAGCACGAACCAGGGGGCCGCGACCAGCAGGAACAGCAGCAGGCCCTTGGCCAGGTGCAGGCGGCGCCAGACGCCCCAGTCGCGCGCGACGAGCGTGTACACCACCAGCACGCCGCCCGGCAGCACGAGGCCGACCAGGCCCTTGGACAGCACGGCCAGCGCCATGGCGACCCAGCACGCCAGCATCCAGTGGCGGTTCTGCGCCGGCGTGGCGCCGTCGCGCTGGGCCAGCAGCAGGGCGCACAGCGAGATCGTCATCATGCCGGCCAGGCCCATGTCGAGCGAATTGGCCTGGCTGCCGGCGACCCAGTACACGGACGAGCCGAGCACCAGCGCCGCGTAGAAGCCGACGCGCGCGTTGAACACGCGCGCGCCGGCATAGCCGGTCAGCGCCACGCCCAGCAGGCCGCACAGGCCCGTCCACAGGCGCGCCTGCCAGTCGCCCACGCCGAACAGGGTGAAGGTCAGGGCGTTCATCCAGGTCTGCAGCGGCGGCTTCTCGAAGTACTTGATGCCGTTCAGGCGCGTGGTGATCCAGTCGCCGCTGGCGAACATCTCGCGCGCCATCTCGGCATAGCGGCCCTCGTCGGCGGGCACCAGCGTGCGCACCCCCAGCACGCCCAGCAGGACGACGGCGAACACGAACAGCAGGGACCAGCGCAGCGGCTCGTTCCGGTGCAGGTCGTTCATGCCGGGGCTTTCTTGCCCTCGATAATCAGCGCCAGCGTGACCTTGCGGCCTTCGCCCATCAGGATGTTGTAGGTGCGGCAGGCGGCATGGCTGTCCATGCTCTCGACGCCGATGCGCAGGTCCGACAGGCTGGCGACCAGGCGCGGGTGGACGAAGCGCTGGCGCTCGCCGGTGCCGAGGACCACGACGTCGGGCTTGTCGGCGGCGATGGCCTCGAAATGCGCGGCGGTCAGTTCCTCGAAGCTGGCCACGTCCCACGGGCGCGGCGCGACCTCGGGCATGACCAGCACGCTGTAGTCGAATCGCTTGGCATTGATTTCCACGCCGGACTGGTCGTAGCCGGTGACTGTCTGGTATTTTTCGGTGCTGCTGGAATGGAGCTTCATGGCGGGCAGATCATGTTCGCGGATGCGGGCGCGTATTTTAACCTGCGAATTTAATTCGCTGGATTACTTAAAAGTTATGTTCGGTTGCTTAAATCGACCGGTTTAGGCAGAATGGAATTTTTCGCATTGCAACAAGAAGCCTCGCCGAACCCGCTGCGCGTCGCGTTGGCCGCCTGCGATGCGCGCCGTACTTTCGTACCGCCGCGCCTCCCGGCCACCATCGCTTCGCCACGGTGCGACGAGACTTCGATCGATGCGTGGACTGCCGCCGGCGAACCGCGGCTTCTATCTGGGTGAACGTGTGCGACCGATCCTGAAATCCAACAAGCTCGACGACGTCTGTTACGAAATCCGCGGTCCGGCGCTGCAGATCGCGCGCCAGATGGAAGACGATGGCCACAAGATCATCAAGCTGAACATCGGCAACCTGGCCGTGTTCGGCTTCGATCCCCCCGACGAGATCGTGCAGGACATGATCCGCAACATGTCCGGCGCGGCCGGCTATACCGACTCGAAGGGCATGTTCGCGCCGCGCAAGGCCGTCATGCACTACACCCAGGGCAAGAACATCCAGGGCGTCGGCATCGACGACATCTACCTGGGCAACGGCGCCTCCGAACTGATCGTGATGGCGATGCAGGGCCTGCTCAACGGCGGCGACGAGGTGCTGGTGCCGGCGCCCGACTACCCGCTGTGGACCGCGGCCGTCAGCCTGGCCGGCGGCAACCCGGTGCACTACGTGTGCGACGAGGAAGCCGGCTGGATGCCCGACATCGACGACATGCGGAAAAAAATCACGCCGAACACGCGCGCGATCGTCGTCATCAACCCGAACAACCCGACCGGCGCGCTGTATTCGCGCGAGGTGCTGCTGGAGATCATCGAACTGGCGCGCCAGCACCAGCTGATCGTCTACGCCGACGAGATCTACGACAAGACGCTGTACGACGGCCACGAGCACGTCTCGATGGCCTCGCTGGCCGACGACGTGCTGTTCGTCACGCTCAACGGCCTGTCGAAGAACTACCGCTCGTGCGGCTACCGCGCCGGCTGGATGGTGGTGTCGGGCGAGAAGCGCCATGCGAAGGACTACATCGAGGGCCTGAACATGCTGGCCTCGATGCGCCTGTGCGCGAACGCGCCGGGGCAGTTCGCGATCCAGACCGCGCTGGGCGGCTACCAGAGCATCGCCGACCTGGTCGCGCCGAACGGGCGCCTGACGCGCCAGCGCGACCTGGCCCACAAACTCCTGACCGATATCCCGGGCGTGACCTGCGTGAAGCCAAAAGCCGCGCTGTACATGTTCCCGCGCCTCGACCCGAAGATCTATCCGATCGCCGATGACCAGCAATTTATCTGCGAGCTGCTGTCCGAGGAAAAAGTCCTGCTGGTGCAAGGCACCGGCTTCAACTGGAAAGCGCCGGACCATTTCCGTCTGGTGTTCCTCCCCAATTCCGACGACCTGACCGACGCGTGCACGCGCATCGCACGCTTCCTCGACGGCTACCGGCGCCGCCACGCGCGCTGACTGAACAGACATATTTATGAAACCGATCAAAGCAGGCCTGCTGGGCATCGGCACCGTGGGTGCCGGCACCTTCCAGGTGCTCCAACGTAACCAGGAAGAAATCCGCCGCCGCGCCGGGCGCGGCATCGAAGTGACGATGGTCGCCGCGCGCAACCTCGAGCGCGCCCGCGCCGTCGTCGGCGCCGGCTGCGAGGTCGTGGCCGACCCGTTCGCGGTCGTCAACCATCCCGAGATCGACATCGTCGTCGAACTGATCGGCGGCTACGAACTGGCGCGCGAACTGGTGCTGCAGGCGATCGCCAACGGCAAGCACGTCGTCACCGCCAACAAGGCGCTGCTGGCGCTGCACGGCAACGAGATCTTCGCCGCCGCCCACGCGAAGGGCGTGATGGTGGCGTTCGAGGCGGCCGTCGCCGGCGGCGTGCCGATCATCAAGGCGCTGCGCGAAGGCCTGTCGGCCAACCGCATCGAATCGGTGGCCGGCATCATCAACGGCACCACCAATTTCATCTTGTCCGAGATGCGCGACAAGGGCCTGGACTTCGCCACCGTGCTCAAGCAGGCCCAGGAACTCGGCTATGCCGAGGCCGACCCGACCTTCGACATCGAAGGCGTGGACGCCGCCCACAAGCTGACCATCATGGCCGCGATCGCCTTCGGCATCCCGATGCAGTTCGGCAGCGCCCACATCGAGGGCATCAGCCAACTGCAGGCCATCGACATCCGCTACGCCGAACAGCTAGGCTACCGCATCAAGCTGCTGGGCATCACCCGGCGCACCGTCGTCGACGGCGAGGAGGGCATCGAACTGCGCGTGCACCCGACCCTGATCCCGTCCGCGCGCCTGATCGCCAACGTCGAGGGCGCGATGAACGCCGTGCTGGTGCAGGCCGACGCCGTCGGCACCTCGATGTACTACGGCAAGGGCGCCGGCGCCGAGCCGACCGCGTCGGCCGTGATCGCCGACCTGATCGACGTCACCCGCTCGGCCACCGTCGACCCGTACTCGCGCGTGCCGCACCTGGCCTTCCATCCGACCGAGCTGGCCGACGTGCCGGTCCGCCCGATGGAAGAGATCAGCACCAGCTATTACCTGCGCGTGACCGTGCAGGACCAGCTGGGCGTGATGGCCGACCTGACCCGCATCCTGGCCGACGCCGGCATCTCGATCGACGCCGTGCTGCAGAAGGAGCCGGGCGAGAAGGCGCGCACCGACATCGTCATCATCACCCACCAGACCCGCGAGAAGTTCGTCGACGCCGCCATCGGCAAGATCGAGCAGTTGCCGGCGACCGAAGGCAAGGTGGTGCGCATCCGCCTGGAAAGCCTGGGCTGAGCCGTCCCGGCCCACGACCGGCGCGGTTCACGAGAAGCGGCGCCGTTCACGGGAAGCGGCGGCGCGCGGGCGGCAGCGCGAAGTGGACGAGGCAGTCGTCGGCGAATTCGTCGACGCTCTGGCGCGGCATGGATGGCTGCGCGTCCAGCGGGGCAATGGTGAGCGCGCACAGTTCGCGCTCGATCCGTTCGAACAACGCATCGTGGGCGTTGCCCTGGAAGAGGGAAGGGTTGGTCGTGTTCATCCGCGCATTCTACGTGCGCTGCACTGCACAAGAAGCGTGTTCCTTGGCAGGTTTGTGCTGTCTCAAACCGCTCCGGATTTTCCCTAATGCATGCTTAGCTGCGCGCAATGTATGCGGAATAATTGCTTCCTCCACGTCGCGGAGGGCGGTCCTCCCGGCACCGCCGCGCGGTTCCCGACGGATGCGCGGCACGCGCGACGACTCGATTTGATGCCGGGCAAAGGCTTGGAATCGAGGATAGGATAGCGCACGGTGGCGGTTTCCATCGCCGGCAGTGGCGGAATCCGCGACCCTGTTTGAACGCAAGCAACAGCCGGTGTTCAAGCCCGGGCAGGTGTTGTAGATTGTCGCATCCCTCGACAACACGACGACCAGCATGAGCCACAGCCATTCCAGCCACTCCCGCCATTCGGGCCAGTTCGCCCTGCTCGGCCAGCGCCGCTTCGGTCCCTTCTTCTGGACCCAGTTCCTGGGCGCCTTCAACGACAACCTGTTCAAGACGGCGCTGATGGTCGTGCTGACCTACGACGCGCTGTCCTGGACCACGATGGCGCCGGCGCTGCTGAACAACCTGATCCCCGGCCTGTTCATCCTGCCCTACGTGGTGTTCTCGGCCACGGCCGGCCAGATCGCCGACAAGGTCGAGAAGGGCCGGCTGGCGCGCTTCGTCAAGCTGCTCGAGATCGGCATCATGGCGATCGCCGCGCTGGGCTGGCTGACGCACACGCTGTGGTTGCTGATCGCCGCGGTGGCCGGCATGGGCGTGCATTCGACGCTGTTCGGCCCGGTCAAGTACGCCTACCTGCCGCAGCACCTGCGCAACGACGAGCTGGTCGGCGGCAACGGCGTGATCGAGATGGGCACCTTCGTCGGCATCCTGCTGGGCGAGGTGATGGGCGCGATCCTGGCCGGCCACGGCGCCGCCGGCGTGCACCTGGTCGCCTTCGGCACGCTGGGCGTGGCCCTGCTGGGCCTGGCGGCGAGCTGGCGCATCCCGCCATCGCCGGCGCCGGCGCCGGACCTGAAAGTCAGCGCCAACGTCGTCGCCGAATCGGTGCGCAACCTGGCGTTCTCGCGCAAGAACCGCACCGTGTTCCTGTCGATGCTGGGCAATTCCTGGTTCTGGTTCTACGGCGCCTTGCTGCTGGCGCAATTCCCGCTGTACGCCAAGGACTACCTGCACGGCGACCACAGCGTGTTCGTGCTGCTGCTGACCATTTTTTCGCTGGGCATCGGCACCGGCTCCCTGCTGTGCGAAAAACTGTCGGGCGGCAAGGTCGAGATCGGCCTGGTGCCGTTCGGCGCGATCGGCCTGTCGCTGTTCGGCATCGACCTGTACTTCGCCAGCCTGGGCTACACGAATACCGCGACGGTCGACTTCACGGGCCTGGTGGCCCAGCCGGGCGCGTGGCGCATCCTGGCCGACCTGTTGCTGCTGGGTATGTTCGGCGGCTTCTTCATCGTGCCGCTGTTCGCGCTGATCCAGACGCGCTGCGACCCGCAGCACGTGTCGCGCACCATCGCCGGCATGAACATCCTGAACGCCCTGTTCATGGTGGCGGCGGCCGGGGTGGCGATCCTGCTGGTGGGGCAGGGCTTCACGATCCCCGAAATGTTCCTGACCACCGCGCTGCTGAACGCCGTCGTCGCCGTCTACATCTTCTCGCTGGTGCCGGAATTCCTGATGCGCTTCCTGGCCTGGCTGCTGATCCACACGATCCACCGCGTCTCGACGGTGGACGCCGGCCGCATTCCCGAGCAGGGCGCCGCCGTGCTGGTCTGCAACCACGTCAGCTACGTCGACGCCATCGTCATCATGGCCGCCAGTCCGCGCCCGATCCGCTTCGTGATGGACCACCGCATCTTCAGGACGCCGATCCTCGGCTTCATCTTCCGCACCGCCAAGGCGATCCCGATCGCGCCGGCCAAGGAAGACCCGTGGCTGATGGAAAAGGCGTTCATCGACATCGCCCACGCGCTGCACGACGGCGAACTGGTGTGCATCTTCCCGGAAGGCAAGCTGACGCGTACGGGCGAGATGAACGAATTCCGCGGCGGCATCGCGAAGATCGTCGAGCGCAGCAAGGTGCCGGTGATCCCGATGGCCCTGCGCGGCCTGTGGGGCAGCGTGTTCTCGCGCGACCCGTCGAACGTGTTCGAACGCTCGTTCGCCCGCGGCCTGCGCTCGCGCCTGGCGCTGGCCGTGGGCGTGCCGGTGCCGCCGCAGGAGGCGACGCCCGAGACCCTGTACGACCGCGTGCTGGCGCTGCGCGGGGAGTGGAAGTGAGTTTTATCGTCTTGCTTTGGTGAATACTTAACCTTTGCGTACGGCTTTGCTATAATTGAGGTTCGAGTCGGGGCGTAGCGCAGCCCGGTAGCGTACCTGCATGGGGTGCAGGTGGTCGGAGGTTCGAATCCTCTCGCCCCGACCAATCGAATCAACGAATCAGGCCAGCTTTTCAGCTGGCCTTTTTCATGTCCGCTTCCCTCCCGCTCAGTCCGCCCGCTCAGTCCGCCCGCTCAGTGCGCCGGCTCAGTGTTGGTAGTACTCGTCCGAGGCGACATAGATCTCCACCTGGTCGGCATGCAGCGCGTGCGGCGCGATCGCCGCGAGCGCGAATGCCGAGACGTTGCTGTAGGTATCCACATGCCACGTGAAGCGCTGCCCGTCTTTCTCGAACGTCACCGTCTCGCCATTGGTGACGTTGACGAAGCGCGTCTGCGGCGTCAGCGAGACGATCCGGCTGGCGGAATCCGGCGGCACGGCCTGGCCGTAGGCCGACGCGTCGGTGCGCGACGCCGGGCTGGCGACATTGGCGACATTGGCCGCACCGGCGACGTTGGCGAGGGCGGCAGCGGCGATCAGGAGGATGGCTTGGGTTTTCATGGTGTTGTTCCTTTTGACATGGTTGTGGAGCGGAGTGCGGGGTGCGACCGGCTATGCGCCAGGTCGCGGGAATCCGGCGCGCTCACCGGGGCATTCACTTGTGCGATGCGTCGCCCAGCGCTGCGTTCGCGTGCGCCGATGCGGTGATCGCCGCCGGGAAGCCGGCATAGAAGGCCAGGTGGGTAATGGCGGCCGACAGTTCGGTGGCGGTGAGGCCGTTGGCGATGCCGCGCTTCAGGTGCGCCGGCAACTCCTCCGCATGGCCCAGCGCGATGAGCGCGGCGATCGTGATCAGGCTGCGGTCGCGCGGCGCCAGGTCCGGGTCGGTCCAGACTTGCGAATACAGTGGATGCTCGACCAGGGCGGTGAGCTTGGGCGTGAAGGCGCGCGCGGCGTCGCGCGGGCTGGTGAAATCGATCGTTTTCATGGCAATGCCTTTCGTGGGAGAGCGTGAGTGCCGTGGGTTCAGACCTGGCTGATGAATTTGTTGACCAGGTAATGGTGAATGCCTTCGGTACCGCCTTCGGCACCGATGCCGCTTTCCTTGATGCCGCCGAACGGCAGTTCCGTGGCGACGATGCGGTACTGGTTGATGCCGATCATGCCGGCCTCCAGGCCGTCCGCCACGTCGATGGCGGTACGGGCATCGCGGGTGAAGGCGTAGGCGGACAAGCCGTAGGGCAGGCGGTTCGCTTCGGCGAGCGCGTCGTCCAGGCCGTCGAACGGGCGCAGGATGGCGATCGGACCGAACGGTTCTTCGTGCATCACGCGGGCGTGCAGCGGCACGTCGGCCAGCACGGTCGGTTCGAAGAAGTAGCCCGGCCCCGGAATACGCCTGCCGCCCGTCAGCAGCCGCGCGCCCTGGCGCACGGCGTCGTCGACGAGGGCTTCCATCTTGGCCACCTGGCGCGCGTTCGCCAGCGGGCCGACCTGGGTGGTGGCCTCCAGGCCGTCGCCGACCACGAGGGCGCGGGTGGCGGCCACGAAGCGCTCGGCGAACTGGCCGTAGACGTCGCGCTGGACCAGGAAGCGTGTCGACGAAATGCACACCTGGCCCGTCCCGCGGAAGCGATTGGCGGCGCCGCCGGCGGCGGCGGCTTCCAGGTCGGCTTCCTTGAACACCAGCACCGGGCCGTGCCCGCCCAGTTCCAGCGTGATCGGCTTGACGCCCGCCGCCGCGCGCTCGGCCAGCAGGCGGCCGACGGGCATCGAGCCGGTGAACGCCACCTTGCGCACCAGCGGCGAGGCGATCAGTTGCCTGGACACCTCGTCCGGCACGCCGAACACGACCTGCAGCACGCCTTTCGGCAAGCCGGCATCGTCCAGTGCCCTGGCCAGGGCCAGGGCGGTGGCGGGGCTTTCCTCGCCCGGCTTGATGATCACGCTGCAGCCGGCGGCCAGGGCCGCGGACAGCTTGCGCGCAGGGGTAATGGCAGGGAAGTTCCACGGCGTGAACGCCGCCACCGGGCCGATCGGCTCGCGCTTGACCAGTTGCAGGACGCCGGGCCGGTTGGCCGGCACCACGCGCCCGTCGATGCGCCGCGCCTCTTCCGCGAACCATTCGAAATAGTCGGCGGCGCGCAGGACCTCGTCGCGGCTTTCCGGCAACGGCTTGCCTTCCTCGAGCGTCAGCAGGGTGGCGATGTGCTCGGCGCGCTCGCGGATCAGGGTCGCGCCGTCCTTGAGGATGCGTGCGCGCTCGGCGGGCGCGGTCCGGCGCCAGGTGGCGAAGGCGCGGTCGGCGGCCGCCAGTGCGCGGTCCAGGTCGGACGCGTCGGCCAGCGGCAGGCGTCCGAGAACGGCGAGCGTCGCGGGGTTGACGACGGCGGTGGTGTCGCGGGTGCCGGCTTCCAGCCAGCGGCCGTCGATGAACAGATACAGGGGGTCATACGAAAACGTCTTCATAGTGCATTCCTTTCGCAGCAGGTCGATGTGGGCATTGCATGGGATGAAGCGTAGGCGCCGCGGACGGGCTTGATAAGCCGCCACGGGCCCACAATCGCTTTGCGCGGGCTGCATAAATGGGGCAGGCGCGATGCCCGCCCGTGCGCCGTACCCGGCGCGGATCGGCTGTGCGGTTCGCGCAAAACCGTTGATGGCATTTGCGTGATTGTTGCCCCGGCACCCCTGCTTTACGCTGGCCGCATCACTTATCCGGGGAACCAGCAAATGTCTGCATCGATCACGATACGAACGCGCCTGATCGCCACGATGGCCGTCCTGGGCGTCGTCGTCCTGGCGTCAGGGGGCATCGGCCTCTGGGGCGTGCACAAGGCGAACGGGGCACTGAACAAGGTCTATGCCAACCAGCTGGCATCGGCGGTCAGCCTGGGCAGCATGAAGAACTATCTGAGCCGGGCCCGCTTCGCGATCGATCGCGGGCAGTTCCGGCCCCATGCCGCCGATGTTGCGCAAAGCATGTCCAAGGCCGAGGAATTCATCCGCCTCGCCGATCGCCAGTGGCGGTCATACCTGGCGCTCCCGCTGGCGCCGGACGAGCGCGCGCTGGCCGCGAAGGTGGGCGCGACACGGGACGCCTACGTCGACGACGGCCTGCTGCCGGTGACGCGGGCGTTGCGGGAACGCCGGGCGTCGGACGCCGAAGACCTGATCTTCAACCGCCTGGCGGGCCGCTTCGTCGCCTTCGACGATGCCTGGAACGCGCTCCAGGACTACCAGCTGATGCTGGCCAAGGCGCACTACGAGGAAAGCCAGTCCTTCTATGCGCGCTTTCGCCTTGCCTTCCTGGTCGTGCTGGCCGGGACCGGTCTCCTGGTCGCCGCGGCGAGCGTCACCCTGCTGCGCGCGATCACGCGTCCCGTCGACCGGGCGCTATGCCACTTCGGCCAGATCGCGCACGGGAACCTGGCCGAACGGATCGACATCGGTCGTGCGGACGAGATGGGCGCCCTGCTCGCCGGCCTGGCGGGCATGCAGCAGCAGCTGGCGGCGACCGTGCGGAGCGTGCGCCGGGGCAGTGCCTCGATCGCGCAGGCGGCCGGCGACATCTTCGCCGGCAACCGGGACCTGTCGGAACGGACCGAAAAGCAGGCGGCGAGCCTGCAGGAAACGGCCGCGTCGCTGGAACAGATGACCGGCGCCGTGCGGCGCAACGCGGACAATGCGCGCCACGCCAACGCCCTGGTGACGGCGGCGGCGCTGCAGGCGCGCGAAGGCGGCGAGCACGTGGCGCAGGTGATCGCGACCATGGACCAGATCGAGCGCTCGTCGAACCGGATCGTCGACATCATCGCCGTCATCGACGGCATTGCGTTCCAGACCAATATCCTTGCGCTGAACGCCGCGGTGGAAGCGGCGCGCGCGGGTGAGCAGGGACGGGGATTCGCGGTGGTGGCGACGGAGGTGCGCAACCTTGCCCAGCGCGCCGCCGGTGCGGCCCGCGAGGTCAAGGACTTGATCGAACAATCGGTGCGGCACGTGGCGGCGGGCACGGCCCTGGTCGGCAGGGCAGGCACGTCGGTGCGCGACACGGTGGCGGGCGTGGTGCGCGTCACGGACATCATGGCGGACATCCTGGAAGCCAGCGACGAGCAAAGCGCCGGCATCCACCAGATCAACGAAGCGATCGTCCGGATGGACGCGGCCACGCAGCAGAACGCGGCGCTGGTCGAACAGGCGGCCGCGGCTGCTGGCGCACTGGAAGAGCAGGCCGGCATGCTCGACCGCCTCGTGGGCGGATTCCGGCTCGGGCCGGAGGGCGGCAGGCGGCTGCCGCCCGGCGCCGGCCACGCCGGGCCGGTCGCGTCATGACGGCGCGTCTTCCCGTTCGCCGCAGGCCACCGCCCAGCATTCGGGGGCGCCGATGTGGGCCTTCAACGCATCGATGAAGGTCCGCAGCTTGACCGCCGGCCGCGCCAGCGCGCGCAGCAGGTGGATGTCGGTGCGCATGCACGGCAGGGTGCAGGATTCCGGCGCCAGGTGCACCAGCTTGCCCTCCTGGATCGCGGGACCGGCGACCCAGTCGGGAAGGAGTGCGATCCCCATGCCCGCGCTCACCGCCAGGAACATGGCTTCGAAGTCGTCGCAGCGGAACACGGCCTGGCCGCCGCCGATGGGCTGGCCGAGCAGGTCGGCCCAGCCGAGCAAGTCGTTGCCGTGCAATTTGTCGATCAGGCAGTGCGCGCGCAGCTGCTCCGGCACGCAGGCCGGCATGCCGCGCCGGGCGAGGTAGGCCGGGCTCGCGCACAGCAGCCGGGTTTGCCTGGCGATCCGGGTGGCGATCAGCGTGCTGTCGGCCAGGCTGCCGATGCGGATCACCGCGTCCAGCCGCTCGGCCACCGGGTCCGCGAGCCGCTCGGTCAGGTCCAGCTCGACGCGCAGCGCCGGGTGCCGCTCGGCCAGTCCGGCGACGACCGGGATCACGTAGCGCCGGCCGAAGGTCGGGAAGCAGGCGATGCGCAGCACGCCCTGGACTTCGCCCTTCATCGAGGCGATTTCCTGCTGCGCGTCGTCGAGTTCGTCGAGCACGCGGCGCGCGCGCACCAGCAGGGCTTCGCCGGACTCGGTCAGCGTCAGCATACGGGTCGAGCGCAGGAACAGCGCCGTGTCCAGGTGGGCTTCGAGCGCGTCGATCTGGCGCGCGACGGACGACGGCGTGATGCCGCGCCGCCGCGCCGCGCCGGAGAAGCTGCATTCGCGGGCCACGTCGGCGAAGATGCCCAGGTATTCGGCAAAACGGTCTGTCAGCATGCGCGCGCTCCAGGTGCGGGAAGGATGTCGAGCGGGCGATTATCCCACGAAGGGCCGGCGTATTTCCCGCCCCTCGGCCATTGGATAGGAAGGCGGTCGCGGGCTGCGCGCCGATGCGTGCCGATGTGCGGCGAGCGTCTCCGCTTGTGCGGTTCGTGCAAAGCCGTTTATATCGCCGGCCCGTTTATCGGTGGAGAACATCGTTGTTACCCTGAATTGTGCTTTGCAACATCACTTTTCAGGAGCAAAACGATGCCTTGTACCATCCATGTCAACGACCACGCCCACGTGGTCGACGTCCCCGGCGACACCCCGCTGCTCTGGGTGCTGCGCGATATCCTCGGCATGACCGGCACCAAGTTCGGTTGCGGTATCGCGCAATGCGGCGCCTGCACCGTCCATCTCGACGGCGCGCCGGTGCGTGCCTGCGTGCTGCCGCTGTCCGCGGTCGGCGCGCGCCGGGTCACCACCATCGAGGCGATCGGCGCCACCGCCACCGGCCAGCGCGTCCAGGCGGCCTGGCTCGGCGTCGACGTCGTCCAGTGCGGCTATTGCCAGTCCGGGCAGATCATGGCGGCGACCGCGCTCCTGAACCGCAATCCGGATCCGACCGACGACGACATCGATGCCGCGATGTCGGGCAACATCTGCCGCTGCGCGACCTACGTGCGCATCCGCGCCGCCATCAAGCAGGCGGCGACCGGCAACGTGGTGGTGACGCAGGCGATCGCGCCGCACAGCCGGGGAGCGGGCCAATGAGCCGGGACCGGAGCGGGGTCGCGCCCGGTCGCCGCGCCGTCCTGCAAGCCGGCGGGCTCGCGGTCGCCTTCGCCTGGCTCGGGGTGGCCAGGCCCGCCATGGCCCTGGTCGACCCGCACCGCCAGGCCGGCGATGCAGGCGCCGCGGCGGCCGACGGCGCGCCCGCCTTCGCGCCGAACGCCTTCGTGCGCATCGACGCCGACGGCGCCATCCGCCTCGTCATGCCGATGGTCGAGATGGGCCAGTCGATCTACACCGGATCCTGCATGCTGCTGGCCGAAGAGCTCGACGTCGGCCTGGACCAGATCCGGCTCGAACACGCGCCGCCGAGCGACGCCTTGTACGGCATGAAGATCCTCAAGGCGCAGATCACCGGCGGATCGACCAGCACGCGCAGCACGTTCACCGAGCTGCGCCAGGCCGGCGCCGTCGCCCGCGCGCTGCTCGTCGCCGCCGCGGCGGCACGATGGCAGGTCGCGCCGGCATCCTGCGTCGTCGAGCGCGGCGTCATCCACCACCGGGCCTCCGGACGCAGCCTGCGGTACGCCCAGGTGGCCGCCGCCGCCAACAGGCTGCCGGACCCGGGCAACGTGCCGCTCAAGCAGGCCAGCGCGTTCCGCCTGATCGGCAAGCCGATGGCGCGCCTGGATTCCGGCGACAAGGTGCGCGGCGCGACCCGGTTCGGCATCGATGTGCGACTTCCGGGCATGTGCATCGCCACGGTGAAAGCCTGTCCGACATTCGGAGGCCGGCTGGCGAAGGTCGACGAGCGCGCGGCGCGCGCCGTCCCGGGCGTGGTCGACGTCCTGCGCATCGACGACGCCGTCGCCGTGGTCGCGGTCCATTTCTGGGCCGCCAAGCGCGGGCTGGAAGCGCTGGACATCGAATGGGACCATGGCGCCAACAGGACGTTGACGACCCGCGACCTGCGCGCAGGACTCGCGACGAGCCAGGCGACGGGCAGGGCGATCGTCGGGCGCGAGACGGGACGCCGGCCCGCCGGCGACCTCGTCGAGGCAACCTACAAGCTGCCGATGCTCGCGCATGCGACGATGGAACCGCTCAACGCCACCGTCCACGTCACGCCGGACGGCTGCGACATCTGGGTGGGCACGCAGGTGCCGACGCGCGTCGTCGACAACGCCGCCAGGATCACCGGCCTGCCGCGCGAGCGCATCCGGCTCCATCCGCAGTACCTGGGCGGCGGCTTCGGGCGGCGGCTGGAAACCGACTATGTCGACCAGGCGGTCGCTTTCGCGAAGCTGGTCGCCTGTCCGCTGAAGGTCGTCTGGACGCGCGAAGAAGACATCCGGCACGATATCGTCCGGCCGATGTACCACGACGTGGTGTCCGCCGTCGTCGACCGGCAGGGACGTCCCGTCTGGTTCGGCGACCGGATCTGCAGCGCGACCGTGCTGGGCCGCTGGCGTCCCGGCGGCATGCGCAAGAACGGCCTGGACGGCGACGCGATCGAATGCGCGGCCGACCTGCCGTACGCCGTGCCGAACCTGAAGGTCGAATGGGTGCGGCACGACATGCCGGCCGGACTGCTGGTCGGATGGTGGCGCGGCGTCGGCGCGCTGCACAACCTGTTCGTCGTGGAGAGCTTCTTCGACGAGCTGGCGCACCGCGCCGCGGCCGACCCGGTGGCCTGGCGCAGGGCGATGCTGCACGGCGACCCGCGTACCCTGGCCGTGCTGGACCGCGCCGCGTCGACGATCGGCTGGGGCAGTCCGCTGCCGCCGCGCGTCGGCCGGGGCGTCGCGCTCGGCGCGCCGTTCGGCAGCAAGGTGTGCGCCATCGTGGAGGTCGAGGTCGGCGTCGAGGGCGACGTGCGGCTGCGGCGCGCGGTCATCGCCGTCGATTGCGGCATACCGGTGAATCCGGGCTCGATCGAGGCACAGCTGCAGGGCGGCCTCCTGTTCGGCCTGGGCGCCGCCTTGTTCAACGAGATCACCATCGAAGCCGGCGCCATCGAGCAGGGCAACTTCAACGACTACCGCATGCTCCGGATGAACGAGACGCCCAGGGTCGACGTCGTTGTCGTCGACAGCGCCGAGGCGCCGGGCGGCATCGGCGAGGTCGGCACGGCGATTGCCGCGCCGGCGCTGTGCAACGCGATCTTCGCCGCGACCGGCGTGCGCCTGCGCGAGCTGCCGGTGCGCAGGGACCGGCTCGCCGCGAGCGCGAGCGCCGTGCGCGACGCGCGGACAGGCGCCGCGGCGCAGGGAGGGCAGGCAGCATGAAGCGCACCCTCATCCTTGCACCGCTGGTCCTGGCCGCCGGCGTGGCCGCCTACGGCTACCTGACCCGCTCCGATCCCTCCCCTGGCAAGGCGCCGGTCGTGCATGGCGCGCCGGCGACGGCATCGCGCATCGCCCGGGGCGCGTACCTGGCGCGCGCCGCCGATTGCGTCGCATGCCATACCGCGCCGGGCGGCAAGCCGTTCGCCGGCGGATTGGCGTTCAAGCTCCCGTTCGGCACGCTGTATTCGCCGAACATCACCGCCGACCGGAAGACCGGCATCGGCGACTGGAGCGACGACGACTTCGTCCGGGCGCTGCACGATGGCGTGCGGCGGGACGGCAAGCGCCTCTATCCGGCCTTTCCGTACACGTCGTACTCGTTGCTGAGCCGGGAGGACGTGCTGGCTATCAAGGCGTATCTGTTCAGCCTTCCCGCGACGCGCCAGGCAACGCCGGCGCCGGACCTGTCGTTCCCGTTCGACCAGCGCTGGGCGATGGGCGCGTGGAACGCCGCCTTCTTCAAGAGCCGGCGCTTCGTCGCCGACCCGGGCCGGTCGCCGGCATGGAACACCGGCGCCTACGTCGCAGTCGCACTGGCGCACTGCGAGCAATGCCATACGCCACGCAACATCGGCTTCGCGCTCGATTCCCGCAACACGCTCGCCGGCGCGGTCGTGGAAGGATGGCGCGCGCCCGACATCACGCCGGACCCCGTGCATGGCCTGGGACGCTGGACCGACGAGGAGCTGTACCAGTACCTCAGGCTCGGCCATGCGCCAGGCCGCGGGTCGGCCGGCGGCCCGATGGGCGAAGCCGTGGAAAACAGCCTGCAATACCTGGACCCGCGCGATACGCGGGCACTGATCGCCTATCTGCGCAGCGTGCCCGGGCGCGCCGGCGACGGGCCGGCGGCTCCGGCACCCGGGAGCGTCGTCGCAGCGCCGGCGTTTTCGCCACCGGCCGATACGCCGCCGGCGCTGCGGGACGGATTGCGGCTGTTCGAAGGCAGTTGTGCGAGCTGCCACCAATGGAACGGCCAGGGCGTCCAGTCCCCGTACGCGGCCCTGCTCGGCGCGCGCTCGGTCGGCGATCCGTCCGGCCGGAACATCATGCAGACCCTGCTGCACGGCGCCCACCTGCGGGTGGCGGGGCAGGACGTCTTCATGCCGGCGTTCGGCGCCGCGCTGAGCGACGCCGAGATCGCGCAGTTGAGCAACTACGTGATCCACCAGTTCGGCGGCAAGCAGGGGCGCGTCACCGCCGCGATGGTGGCGCGGCAGCGCCGGCAGTAGGGAAGGACCGCCGCACTTGTGCGAAAAGCGCATAGCGGTTTGTCGACCGCGACGGATTATCGGCCCGGCCGTTCGTCGCTATGCTGGTTACAGTCCTTCTCCTGCACGACGACGCAGGAGACCGGCGTTGACGCGGCATGCGACCGGAAGCCTTTTCCGCCCATGCCATCCATTCGAATGCATCAAGGAGCAAACATGAAAGCGATCATTTTCGACCAGTTCGGCACGACGGATGTCCTCAAGATCGGGGAAGTTCCGGAGCCGGTACTGCGTTCCCACGACCTGCTGGTGCGCACCCGCGCGGCAGGCGTCAACCGCGCCGACCTCACGCACCGCCGTGGCGGCTATGGCCGTCCGGACTTCGGCGACTCGACCATCATGGGCCTGGAAATCGCCGGCGACGTGATCGCCGTGGGCGACGCCGTGCAGGGTTTCGCGGTGGGCGACCGCGTGATGGGCATCGTCGGCGGCGGCGCGTATGCGGAGGTGGCGCGCATCGACCATCGCATGGCGATGCCGATTCCCGATAGCCTCGACTACGTCCAGGCCGCGGCGATCACCGAAGTCTTCGTCACGGCGCACGAAGCCCTGATCCACCTCGGTCGCCTGAAGGTCGGCGAGACGGTCCTCGTCCACGCCGGCGCCGGCGGCGTCGGCGGCGCCGCCGTGCAGCTGGCGCACGCGCTCGGCGCCACGGTGTTCGCGACGGCCCAGGCATCGGCCCACGACCTCGTACGCCAGCTGGGGGCGGACCATGCGATCGACTACGAGACCGAGGATTTCGCCGAAGTCGTCGGCAGGCTGACCAGTGGCCGCGGCGTCGACCTGGTCCTCGATTTCATCGGCGCACCGTACTTCGAACGCAACGTGAACGCGCTCGACTTCGGCGGGCGCCTGGTCCAGATCGGCATCATGGGCGGCGTCGAGGACGCCAGGATCCCGCTGGAGCGCCTGCTGTACCGCCACCTGCAGATCATCGGGACCGTCATGAAGTCGCGCACGCAGGACGTCAAGCACGGCATGTCGCGCCGCTTCAAGGAGCGCTGGCTGCCGGAATTCGCCAGCGGCAGCCTCAAGCCCGTCATCGACAGCACGTTCCCGCTGGCGCAAGCCGGCGCCGCGCAGCAGCGCATGGAAGACGGACTGAATGTCGGCAAGATCGTGCTGACCATCTGACCATCCGGGCGAGCGCCCGAAGCGACCATTCCCATCACCGCCATCATCGCCGCCGGCGCGGCGGTGCGGCACACCCACACAGGAGCACCATCATGACTGTCATCCGTACCGACCTGGTCCTGTCGCAATCCGCGTTCAGCCACGTCATCGACGTCCCGTTCGAACACGTCGACATCGCCCAGTGGCTGTTCACGCTGCCCGAAGCAGAGTACCAGCGCTGCGCCCCGCCCGACCACATCGCCGCAGGAGCGACCTTTACCGACGACGGCCGGCGCATGTCCATCAACGTCGAGATGATCGGCACCGGCCTGGTCGTCCAGCACTACGTCGGCGACGTCACGCAAGCCGCGCATTGCAGGATGGTGTCCACTTCCGACGTGTTCACGCCGAACGGCCGCACCAAGGTCCAGGTGATCTGGGACCTGAGCGTCAGGAAGATCGACGAGACGCATTGCGAGTACACCAACAGCGTCGTATCCCATCCGACCGAGGAATTCCTTGCATTCATCGAGGCGCATGGCATTACCTGGGAACAGGCGCAGTCGGACCGCCAGCAATCGTCGGGCGACCACAACCGCCGCGAGACGCCGCTGTTCGCCGAGAGCATCGCCCGCGCGGCACGCCGCGCCCACGCCTGAGCCGCGCGGCCCGCGCCATCGGCCGGCCGCCACGCGCGTGCGCGTGCCGCGCCGGCCGATGGTGCCTTGCCTCACATGGAAAGGAGAGACCTTTGCACCCGCACTACCCCCTGACCCGATTGCGGCGGCTGCGCAGTCATTCCCACGTGCGCGACTTCTTCCGCGAGACCAGGCTGGCGCTGGACGACCTCGTGCTGCCCATCTTCGTGGAGGAAGACAGCGACGACTTCACGCCCATCGCCGCCATGCCGGGCGTGCGCCGCATCCCGGAACGCAAGCTCGCGTTCGAAGTGGAGCGCCTGGCGCGGGCGGGAATCCGGGCGTTGATGACGTTCGGGATTTCGCATCGCAAGGATGCGCAGGGCAGCGATACCTGGTCCTGCGACGGCCTGGTGGCGCGCATGATCCGGACCTGCAAGGACGTCGCACCGCATCTGGTGATCCTGTCCGACACCTGCTTTTGCGAGTACACGACGCACGGCCATTGCGGCGTGCTGCACGGGGAGCACGTCGACAACGACGCGACCCTGGTCAACCTCGGCAGGCAGGCGGTGGTCGCCGCGCTGGCGGGCGCCGACATCATCGCCCCGTCCGCCGCGATGGACGGCCAGGTGGCGGCGATCCGCTCGGCCCTCGACGAAAACGGATTCGACGCGACGGCCATCATGTCGTACTCGACCAAGTTCGCGTCGAGCCTGTACGGGCCGTTCCGCGCCGCCGCCGGCAGCGACTTGCGCGGCGACCGCAAGGCCTACCAGATGGATCCGATGAACCGGCGCGAGGCGATCCGGGAATCGCTCGCGGACGAAGCGGAAGGCGCGGACGCGTTGCTAGTCAAGCCGGCCGGCGCCTGCCTCGACATCGTCCGCGAGATCAGGAATGCATCGGCCTTGCCGCTGGCGGCATACCAGACCAGCGGCGAGTACGCGATGATCAAGTTCGCCGCCGCGGCCGGCGCGATCGACGAGGGGGCCGTCGTCCGCGAGATGCTGGGCGCCATCAAGCGTGCCGGCGCCGACCGCATCCTGACGTATTTCGCGGACGATATCGCCGCGGGCAGGCTGGCGCTGTGAAGGCGCCGGGACCGGGCGCCGCTCAGCCCTTGATGAAGGCCAGGATGTCGGCGTTGATCACGTCCGCATGCGTCGTCGGCATCCCGTGCGGATACCCCTTGTAGGTCTTCAGCGTGCCGTTCTTGAGCAGCTTGGCCGAGAGCACGCCGGAGTCGGCGTACGGGACGATCTGGTCGTCGTCGCCGTGCTGCACCAGGACCGGCAGCGACAGCTTCTTGAGGTCGGCCGTGAAGTCGGTCTGCGAGAACGCGACGACGCCGTCGTAGTGCGCCTTGGCGCCGCCCATCATGCCCTGGCGCCACCAGTTCTGGATGATGCCTTCCTGCGGCTTCACGCCCGCGCGGTTGAAGCCGTAGAACGGACCGGAGGGCAGGTCGCGGTAGAACTGCGCGCGGTTGGTGGCCACCTGTTGCTGGATGCCGTCGAACACGTCCTTCGGCAGGCCGCCCGGATTCGAGGGCGACTTGACCATCAGCGGCGGCACGGCCGCGATCAGGACGGCCTTGGCCGCGCGCGATTCGCCGTGGCGCGCCAGGTAGCGCACGACTTCGCCGCCGCCGGTGGAGTGGCCGACGTGGATCGCGCCCTTCAGGTCCAGGTGCCGCACGACGGCCGCCAGGTCGTCGGCGTAGTGGTCCATGTCGTGCCCGGTGCCGACCTGCGTCGAGCGGCCGTGGCCACGGCGGTCGTGGGCGATCACGCGAAAGCCCCGCTGCACGAAGTACATCAGCTGGCTGTCCCAGTCGTCCGAGCTCAGGGGCCAGCCGTGCGAGAACACGATCGGCGTGCCGCTGCCCCAGTCCTTGTAGAAGATGTCGACGCCGTCACGGGTCTTCACGTAGCTGGTCGTCATGGCCGGCAGGCCCTTCGGCGCGTCGGCGCCGGCCGCCTGGGCCGGCGCGATCGCGCTCATCCAGGCCAGCGGCAGGGCGGCCGCGCCGCCCGCGGCCATCATCGCCTGCCTGCGGTTGCGGTTGGTGGGGTTATCGTCTCGCGTCGTCATCGTGGGCTCCCTTGGTGAAATGTTGTTCGGCCGTCGATGGCCGATGCCATTGTCGAAGGGAGCCGGACGGCGGTCTAGCCATACGTTGGTATAGGTCGGCCCCGGCGCGGCATCACAGCCGTTCGCTCTCCCGGCGCACGACCCTGCCGACGACGATGCACGCGGCGCCCTGGCACAACTTGCGGTGGTACTTGCGCTGGTCGGGATTGTCCGAGGTCAGCCACCATTGGCCGGCATCGCGCGACAGGCGCTTGATGACGGGCTCTCCCTCGTAGTTGAACGCATACACGACGCCATCGACCGGCTTGGTGTCCATGGTGTTGACGATGACCAGGTCGCCGTCGTACAGCGTGGTTTCCATGCTCTCGCCGCGCACCGTGAGCGCGATGAGCTTTTCGCTGGCGTAGCCGTTCTTCTTGAGCCAGTCCGTCCGTACCGCCGTCGTCGACCCGTCGAAGCGCTCGGGCTCGACCTCGAAGCCGCTGATGCCGGCGGACAGGCGCAACTTGACTTTCGGGATGTGCGTGAAGGTCGGATCGTCGCTGCTCACGCCATGCACGCGGGTGGCGCCGGGCAGGAGCCGGGCGATCTCGTCGTCCGACAGCGGCGCGGCCGGCGCGCTGCCCGCCGGCTGCATCGCGGCGATGATCGCTTCCGGCAGGCTGCGGCGCGTGATCTTGGCGATCGCCATCAGCTGTTGCAGGCTCGGGCTGTGCTTCCGGGTTTCCCAGTGCGAGATATTGGCCTTGGTATGGCCGCGCTCCGTGCCGAGCTCGAGCGCAAGCCTGGCGCCGAGCGCGGCGCCGGACAGGCCGGCTTCGGTGCGTGCCTCCTTGACCCAGGTGGCGATCGTTGCATGTAAGTCCATGACGTTAAGGTATAGGAAATCTAAACACAACTGGTATAGAAATTATTGACTGCAATGTATAGCATAACTATACTTTGATCAATACCCAAGGCAGCGCCTGTCCTGCGAACCACAGCGATGCGCCGACAGGCCGGGGCGGTCTTGGGCAACGACGACGCGCCGTGTCTTTTCAAAGAGGAACCGATGAGAAACCTGACCAATATGGAAGCGATCAGCTACGCCGGCAGCGTGACGTCGATCGCCGCCGCCATGACATCCGCCGACTGGGGAAGTATCGTCGGCATCGTCACCGCACTGCTGACCTGCGCAGCGAACCTCATTTACATGGCGCGTCGCGATCGCCGCGAGCAGCGTGAAAGCGACGCACGCCTGCGCCGCGGCAAATGAATGGGCCCGGCCCGGGCTGCGCTTGGGCCAGGGGCATGCGGTGAATTGACGATCGTTTGCCTTTCTATTCAGGCAATTCGGTATTGTCGTTCCATCATAAAATTTCGACCATCATCCAAACGAGGGGGAGCAATGGCAATCGATCCGATCAGTGCGTTCCGCGGTACGGCGATCACCGCCAGCACCGGCAGAATCAGCGGCAGCGGCGGCTTCGCGGCCGCGCTGGAGCAGGCCGGCGTGAAGCCGAAGACGTCGTACCAGGAACTGGAGGATTATGTGAACATGACGCCCGCGCAGCGCATGCGCGCGGACCTGCTCAAGAAGCTGGGCCTCACCGAGGACGACCTGGCGAACATGTCGCCGGAAGCGCGGCAGGGCGTGGAGGCGAAGCTGCAGGAACTGGTGCAGCAGCAGATGCGGGAGACTAAGGAAAAGCAGCAGGCGAAACAGCAGGCCGGCGCGCGCCAGGCCACGACGCGGATCGATGTCGTGGCCTGATGCCGGGCGTTAGTTGACGAGCGCCTTCGCCTCGCCGACCTGGCTGCGGTAGGCGTCGAAGATGTGGCGCAGCGCGTCGGCCATAGTCACGCTTGGCGCCCAGTCCAGGTCGGCCCTGGTGTTCTCGATCTTCGGCACGCGGTTCTGCACGTCCTGGTAGCCGGCGCCGTAGTAGGCGCCCGAGCTCGTCTCGGTGATCTGCACTTTCTTCG
>NZ_CAJYEB010000032.1 GCF_913773735.1 uncultured Massilia sp. | reverse complement strand
CATGGTGTGGGTTGGACGGCAAATGTGGTTCCAATTGCCGCCATTGCTGTTCAGTTAGGTCAGTTCGGCTCATCGCCGTCTGACCGGCTAAACCTTGCTTGGTTCAACTCAGTCAGACAGACCCTAGCACGCCTGGCGCTGGTGCGCTCGGGGAGCGCACCCTACGCAGGGGGCAGCGCCAGGTTTTGCGCTTGGGCGCTGACCCCGGTGTTCAGCCGCGCAACCAGACCCGGTCCTTCCCTGCCGCAGGCCAAAACCGGGGTCAGAGCCCCAAAGGAAAAACCGGGCTCTGACCCCTCGCACCAGCCTCAAAAGAACTGCTGCCAGTCCTCCAGCCACCCCGGAAACGCGTCCGCCGCCATCGGATTGGCGATGTGGTAGCCCTGCGCGTACGTGCACCCCAGTGCCTGCAGGAAGTCCCAGTCCTGGCGCGTCTCGACGCCCACCGCCACCGACATGCGGTCCAGGCTGTGCGCCAGGCCCAGGCACGATTTCAGCACCGTGCCCAGCGGGCGCTTCTTGGAGGCGCCGTCGACGAAGGAGCGGTCGATCTTGAGTTCCGAGAACGGGATGCGCGCCAGCAGCTGCAGGTTGGAACGGCCGGTGCCGTAGTCGTCGATCGCCAGGCCGAAGCCCATCATGCGCAGGCGCACCAGGCGCTCGATGAAGTCGGCGTCGAAGTCGAGGATCGAGGATTCGGTCATCTCGAACGTCAGGTAGTCCGGCAGCACCCCGTGGCGCTGCATGCACGACGACACCTGGCGGATGAAGTTCGGATGCGCCAGCGTGGCCGGGTCGAGGTTCAGCGAGATCGGGACCGGGATGCCCTGGTCCTGGAAGCGGCGGCAGCGCTCGACCGACGATTCGATCATGGTCCAGTCGAGGAAGTCGACGCGGCCGTTCTGCTCCAGCGCGTCGATGAAGGCGCCCGGGCCCAGCACCCCGTGTTCCGGATGGCGCCAGCGCGCGAACACCTCCAGGCCCTTGACCTGGCCGGTGGCCAGCTCGATCTTGGGCTGGAAATACGGTTCGAACTGGCGCTTCTGCAGGCCCACGCCCACCTCGGCGAAGTTGAAGCTGGGCGTGGGCGCGCGCGGGCGCGCCGGCGCCGGCGGCTGGTAGTTGTCGAGCAGGACCTTGAGCTTGGCGCTGGTGACCGGCTTGGCGACCGTGCCCAGCAGGTCGACGCCATGGGCCTGCGCCAGCGTCTCGACGGAAAACAGCACGCTGGCCGGCTGGTTGCCGACCACGATCAGGCGCACGCCGGACTGCAGCGCCGCGATCGCCCGCAGCAGTTCCAGCCCGTCCATGCCGCCCAGCGCCAGGTCGATGACGGCGACGTCGACCTTCGGCGTGAAGCCCGCCTGCAGGGTGCGCAGGGCGGTCGGGCCGTCCGGCACGTCGGTCACCCGGGTGGCGCCGACGTGGCCCAGCGCCTCGATGAGCGCGCGGCGCTGCACCGGTTCGGCCTCGGCCACGAGAAAATGTAAATGCTGCACCTGGGCGGTATCCATCACGACTCCATCATTGCTAGCCCGAAGAGTAACCCGGGAACGGGACGGCGTCTATGCCGGACGGCTGGCCTGTTGTTGCCGGAGCTGTTCGAAGAAGCAGACGGCGGCGCAAGCGGCCACGTTGAGCGACTCGACCGCGCCCGCGTGCGGGATCGCGACGCGGTGGGTGGCCAGGTCGAGCAGTTCGCGCGACACGCCCTGCCCTTCGTGGCCCAGCACCCAGGCCACCGGCCGGGCCAGGTCGACGTCGTGGATGCGCTCGGCCGCGTAGCCGCTGGTCGCCAGCACCGGCACCCGGGCCGCACGTACCAGCGCCGCCAGGTCGGCCTGCTCGAACACGTCCAGCACGAAGTGGGCGCCCATCGCCGCGCGCAGCACCTTGGGCGACCAGATCGACGCCGTGCCGGGGCTGCAATACACCTGGCGGATGCCGGCCGCGCCGGCGCTGCGCAGGATCGAGCCGGCGTTGCCGGGGTCCTGGACGCCGTCCAGCAGCACCGCCGATTCCACCAGCGCGGGCGCGCGCGCGGGACGCGGCGTGTCGACCAGGAACAGGACGTGCACGCCGTGCTCGACCTGGCTGAGCGCGCCGAACAGCGCGTCCGGCAGGACGATCGTCTCCGCTTGCACGCGGCCGACGATGGCGGCCACTTCCGGATTGGCGAGCGCGCCCTCCGACACGATGCAGTGCTGCGGCTGGCCCTTCAGGTCGAGCCAGCTCTGGCACAGGTGCACGCCGTCCAGCAGCGCCTTGCCGGCACGGCGCAGCGCCTGCGCGCTGCCGGCCAGGTGCTTGAGTTCCTTGTAGAAGGCGTTGTCGCGCGAGGTGATCGTCTTCATGCCGGCTGCTCCGCGAACAGGTCGGGCTGCGCGACCAGCGCGCGCACCGGGGCGAAGCTGCGCCGGTGCACCGGGCACGGGCCGTGCTCGCGCAGGCGCGCCAGGTGCAGCGCGGTGCCGTAGCCCTTGTGCTGGTCGAACGCGTACTGCGGATACTGGGCGTGCAGCTGCACCAGGGCGGCGTCGCGCGCCGTCTTGGCCAGGATCGACGCGGCCGAGATGGCATGCACCTTGTCGTCGCCTTCCACCACCGCGTGCGCGCGGATGGCCGCGGCCAGTGGCGGGCAGCGGTTGCCGTCGATCAGCGCGATGGTCGGCACGGTCGCCAGCGCCTCGACGGCGCGGCGCATCGCCAGCATGGTCGCCTGCAGGATGTTCAGCGTGTCGATCTCGTCGTGCGAGCACTCGGCGATGGCCCAGGCCAGCGCCTGCGCGCGGATGATCGGTGCGAGCTCGTCGCGGCGCGCCCCGGTCAGCTTCTTCGAGTCGCGCAGGCCCGCGATCGGGCGCGCCGGATCGAGGATGACGGCGGCCGCGAACACCGGGCCGGCCAGCGGGCCGCGCCCGGCCTCGTCCACGCCGCAGACGACGTCGTCCAGCGTGAACGGGCGGTTCTTCGGCGCCAGGCCGGGATAGAAATCGAACGTCTTTTTTCTCATCTCATTTACCGATCACCTGCAGCACGGCTTGCGCGCTCAGTTGCGCGCTGTCGCGCAGCAGGTCGTGATGCATGTCCGTGAAGCGCTGCACGAGGCGCTTGCGGTTGGTCTCGTCCGTCAGCTGGAACCACAGGGCGTCCGCCAGCGCGTGCGGCGTGGCCGCGTCCTGCAGGAATTCCGGCACGACGGACTCGCGCGCCAGGATGTTCGGGAGCCCGATCCACGGCAGGTAGCCCATGTGGCGGATGATCATCCATTCGGCCGCCAGCACCTTGTAGGCGATGACCATCGGCTTCTTGAACAGCGCCACTTCCAGCGTCGCCGTGCCCGACGCGGCCAGCACGGCGTCGGCGGCGGCGATGCAGTCGTGCGACTGGCCGTCCACCAGCACCAGGGGCACGTCCTGCAGGCCCGCCTTCGCGGCGACCGCCCGGAACGCCGCCTTCTGGCGCTCGCCCGCCATCGGCGCGACGAAGCGCAGCGCCGGGTCGCGCGCGGCCAGCAGGCGCACCGTGCGCAGGTAGGGCTCGGTCAGGTACTTGATCTCCGACATGCGGCTGCCCGGCATCACGGTGACGACCTTCGCGTCCTCCGGCAGGCCGAGCGCGCGCCGCGCCGCGCCGACGTCCGGCGCCAGGGGGATCGTCTCGGCCAGCGGATGGCCGATGTACGTCACCGGCACGCCGGCGCGTTCGTAGATCGCCTGCTCGAACGGGAACACCACCAGCATGTGCGAGACGGCGCGCTGGATCTTCTTGATCCGGCCGCCGCGCCAGGCCCAGACCTGCGGCCCGATGAAGTGCACGGTCGGGATGCCGGCGGCGCGCAGCTGCTCCTCCAGGCCCAGGTTGAAGCCCGGGTAGTCGGCGCCGATGAAGGCGGCCGGGCGCTCGACCAGCAGGCGGTCGCGCAGGCGGTCCTGGATGCCCTTGAGCTCGCGGTAGCGCAGCAGCACGGGCAGCAGGCCGCGCACCGTGAGCGTGTCCATCGGCACGTCCGAGACCAGGCCCTGCTCCAGCATGCGCGGTCCGCCGATGCCGGTGAAGCGCGCGCCGGGCAGGTGCGGCTGGAGTCCGGCCATCAGGCGGGCGGCCAGCAGGTCGCCCGAGACTTCGCCGGCGACGAGGGCCAGGGTGGTGGCCCCCGCCGGGGGCGGTGCCGGCGTCGCGTCCTGCCGTGTATCAGCGGACGATGCCACGGCTGGTGGTGTCGAGGAATGCGCGCAGGGCGCCCACGTGCGCCGCGCCTTCGCCGCCCGCCGCTTCTTCCTGCGCCAGCCTGGCCTTGGCTTCCTCCAGCGTCAGGCCGGAGCGGTACAGGGTCTTGTAGGCGGCGCGGACGGCGTTGATCTGCTCGCGCGAGAAGCCGCGGCGCTTCATGCCCTCGATGTTGACGCCGTGCGCGGCCGCCGGGTTGCCCGAGACGAGCACGAACGGCGGCACGTCCTGGGTCAGGCTGGTGTACATGCCGACGAAGGCGTGGGCGCCGATCTTGCAGAACTGGTGCACGCCGCAGTAGCCCGACAGGATCGCCCAGTCGCCCACGTGGACGTGGCCGGCCAGCTGGGCGTTGTTCGAGAAGATCGTGTTGCTGCCGACCTGGCAGTCGTGCGCCAGGTGGGTGTAGGCCGACATCCAGTTGTCGTCGCCCAGGCGCGTCACGCCGGCGTCCTGCACGGTGCCGAGGTTGAAGGTGCAGAATTCGCGGATGGTGTTGCGGTCGCCGATTTCCAGGCGGGTCGGCTCGCCCGCCCACTTCTTGTCCTGCGGCGCCGCGCCCAGCGAGGAGAACTGGAAGATGCGGTTGTCGCGGCCGATCGTCGTGTGGCCCTCGAGCACCACGTGCGGGCCGACGACGGTGCCGGCGCCGATGCGCACGTTCGGTCCGACGATCGAGTACGGGCCGACCTCGACCGAGCTGTCCAGCTCGGCCTTCGGGTCGACGATCGCGGTCGCGTGGATCTTGCTCATCACTGCCCCGCGCCGCCGCTGGCCGGTTCGCTGGCCCGGATCGTGCACATCAGTTCGGCCTCGACGGCGACCTTGCCGTCGACGCTGGCCTGCGCCTTGTACTTCCAGATGCCGCGCGAGGTGCGCAGGATCTCGACGTCCATCTTCAGCTGGTCGCCGGGGCCGACCGGGCGCTTGAAGCGCGCGTTGTCGATGCCCACGAAGTACACGACCGAGTTCTCGTCCGGCTTGACGTTCATGGTCATGAAGGACAGGATCGCGGCGGTCTGCGCCAGCGCCTCGATCATCAGCACGCCCGGCATCACCGGCTGGTGCGGGAAGTGGCCGTTGAAGAATTCTTCGTTGACGGTCACGTTCTTGATCGCGGTGATGGTCTTGCCCAGTTCGTAGTCGACCACGCGGTCCACCAGCAGCAACGGGTAGCGGTGCGGCAGGTATTCCTTGATCTCCTTGATGCCCAGGATCTTCGATGCGGTGTTTGCTTCAGTCGTCATTGTTGTTCTGTCGGTTCGGTCAGGTTCTTGATCTGTTTTTCCAGTACGCGGATCTTCTCGCGCATCGAGGCCAGGTTGCGCACGATGGCCGCGCTCTTTTCCCACTCGGCGTTCTTGGCCAGCGGATAGAAGCCGGTGTACTGCCCCGGCTCCAGCACGGAGCGCGACACCATGCTGCCCGAGGAGATATGGACATTGTCCGCGATTTCCAGGTGGCCGAGCACCATGGCGGCGCCGCCGAAGGTGCAATTCTTGCCGATCTTCGCGCTGCCCGCCACGCCGACGCAGCCGGCCATGGCCGTGTTGGCGCCGATGTGGCAGTTGTGGCCGATCTGGATCTGGTTGTCGAGCTTGACGCCGTCCTCGATGACGGTGTCGGCCATGGCGCCGCGGTCCACGGTCGTGTTGGCGCCGATGTCGACGTCGTCGCCCAGCAGCACGCGCCCGGTCTGCGGGATCTTGATGTAGACGCCGTTCTCGCGCGCGAAGCCGAAGCCGTCGGTGCCGATCACGGCGCCCGAGTGCAGGATGCCGCGCTTGCCGATCCTGCAGCGCGCGTGGAAGGTCACGTTGGGGAACAGCTGCGTGTGCTCGCCGATCTCGGCCTCGCGGCCGACGAAGCAGCCGGCGCCGATCACCGCGTGCGCGCCGACGACGGCGCCGGCCTCGATGGTCGCGTGCGGGCCGACGTGCGCGGTCGGATCGACGATGGCGCCGTCGTGCACCACCGCGCTCGGGTGAATGCCCGGCGCCGGCGGCGTTTCCTCGAGCGCGGCGAAGTACTGGGCCGCGCGCGCGAAGTAGGCATAGGGGTTGGTGGTGACGATGCGCGCGCCCTCGTAGGTGGCGGCGACGGTCGCGTCGTCCAGCGGGGCGACGATCAGCGCCGCCGCCCTGCTCTGCGCGGCGAGCGCGCGCAGTTTGCTGTTGCTCAGAAAGCTGATGTGCGAAGCGTCGGCGCTGTCCAGCGGGGCGATGCCCTGAACCTCGAGGTTCGGGTCGCCGACCAGCTGTCCGCCGAAGCGTTCGACCAAATCACCCAGTCGAGTGGCCATCTTGGTCGTCCAGTCAAAGTGGTAAAAAAACTGCCGGCCACGCAGGCCGGCGTCTTGCGGGATGCACGGCGCGACGCCTTACTTGTCGAGCAGCTTGAGGATCTTGTCGGTGATGTCGATGCGCGGGTTGGTCCAGATGGATTCCTGCAGCACGACGTCGAGGTGTTCCTGTTCGGCGACCTGCTCGATCAGCTTGTAGGCGCGCTGGGCGATCGCCGAGCGTTCCTCGTTCTTGCGCTGGATGAGATCCTCGTTGAACTCGCGCTGCATGCGCTGGACGTCCTTTTCCATGTCGAGCAGCTCGCGCGTGCGGCGCGTGCGCTCGATGTCGTTCAGCTTGGGCGCATCGCCGTCGAACTTTTCGCGGTTCGACTTGTAGCGCTTGATCATGTCGTCGACCTGGGCCTGGCGCTTGGAGAATTCGGCCTGGATCTTTTCGTCGGCCTGCTTGGCGAGCCGGGATTCGCTCATCAGGCGCTCGGTGTACACGAAGCCGATCCGGCCGGTCGTTGCTTGCTGCGCATGCGCCTGCGCCATCACGCCGGCGCAGACGGCCGCCAGCACCAGGGCCGTGCTCAACTTGGCCGGCAACGAGGCAATCGCATTTTTCAACATCATTCTCCGCATTCCTTAATCAGAAGCCGGTACCCATCTGGAACTGGAAGCGTTCCAGGCGGTCGCCCGGCTTGGCATTCAGGGGCTTAGCATAACTCAACTTCAGCGGACCCACCGGCGAAATCCACGACAGGCCGATACCGGCCGACGTACGCAGCTCGGACGGACGGATCTTCTGGGTTTCCTGGTAGATCTGGCCGGCGTCGGCGAAGGTGAACCAGCGCAGCGAACGGTCCTGGCCGCTGCCCGGGAACGGGAACTGCAGCTCGGCGTTGCCGATGATGCGCTTGGAGCCGCCCAGGGCGTCGTAGGTGTACGGGTCGACGATGCCCAGCGAGGAACTCTCGTAGCCGCGCACCGAGCCGATGCCGCCGCCGTAGAAGTTCTTGAACACCGGGTAGCTGTGACCGCCCAGGCCATGGCCGTAGTCCAGCTCGCCCTTCAGCGCCAGCGTCATCCAGCGCGTGAGCGGACGGTACCACTGGTGTTCGTAGATCGCGCGGTAGTACTTGGCGTCGCCCAGCAGGTCGATCTCGAGGTTGGCGCGCTGGTAGCGGCCGCGGGTCGGGGTGATCGCGCTGTCGCGCGAGTCGCGGCCCCAGGCCACGGTGAACGGGATCGAATTGGTGCGCGCGGTGCCCACGCCGGAGGCCGGGCCGCCGTTCTGGATCACGAACTGCTTGTACAGCGTCGGCGAGCTCTCGTCGGTCTCGAGCTGGGTGCGTTCCAGGCCGGTACCGAAGTAGACGGTGTCGATTTCCGAGAACGGCACGCCGAACGTCAGGTTGCCGCCGATCTGGCGCACGGTGTACGAACCGATGTTGATCGCCGGCGGACGCGAGGTGCGCAGGTACAGCTGGAACGCGCGCGAGATGCCTTCGTCGGTGAAGTACGGGTTGGTCTGCGCGAACGAGATCGTGCGGTTGTACTTGCTGGTGTTCAGTTCGATGCCGACGGTATTGCCCGAGCCGGCGAAGTTGGCCTGCGTGACCGAGGCGGTGAACGTGAACTTTTCCGCCTGCGAGAACGCGCCGCCGATCATGAAGTTACCGGTCGGCTTCTCGACGACGGCGATGTTCACGTCGACCTGGTCGGAGGTGCCCTGGGCTTCCGGCGTCTCGACGGTCACGTCCTTGAAGTAGCCGAGGCGGTCGACGCGGTCGCGCGACAGCTTCACGCGGTTCGGGTCGTACCACGAGCTCTCGAACTGGCGGAATTCGCGGCGGATGACTTCGTCGCGGGTGATGGTGTTGCCCGAGATGGTCATGTGGCGCACGTAGGCGCGCTTGCCCGGGTCGACCAGGAAGGTGAACGCCACCTGGCGCTTCTCGCGGTCGATTTCCGGGTTGGCCGTGACGTTGGCGAAGGCGTAGCCGAAGCTCGCCAGGCGGTCGGCGATGCGCTTGTTCGACGCTTCCTGCAGGTCGCCGGAGAAGGTCTCGCCCGGGCGCAGCAGCACCAGGCTCTTGAGCTCCGCCTCGCGGCCGAACATCTCGCCTTCCATCTTGATGCCCGAGACGGTGTACTTCTCGCCTTCGGTGATGTTGATGGTGAGGTAGATGTCCTTCTTGTCCGGGGTGATCGACACCTGGGTCGATTCCACGTTGACCTCGAGGTAGCCATGGTTCAGGTACCACGACTTGATGGTCTCCAGGTCGCCGGTCAGCTTCTGCTTCGAGTACTGGTCGGCCTTCGAGTACCAGGTGAACCAGCCCGAGGTGTTCAACTGCAGCAGCCCGCGCAGTTCCTTGTCGGAGAACGCCTTGTTGCCGATGATGTTGATGCCCTTGATCTTGGCGACGTCGCCTTCGTCGACGTTGAACATGACGTTCACGCGATTGCGCTCGATCGGGGTGATGGTGGTGGTGATCTTGACGCCGTACAGGCCGTGCGACAGGTACTGGCGCTTGAGTTCCTGCTCGGCGCGGTCGACCGATGCCTTGTCGAAGATCTTGGTCTCGCCGACGCCGATTTCCTTCAGCGCCTTGACCAGCATGTCCTTCTCGAATTCCTTGGTGCCCGTGAAGTCCACCGCGGCGATCGCCGGGCGTTCCTCGACCAGCACCACCAGCACGCCGTTTTCCTCTTCCAGGCGCACGTCCTTGAAGAAGCCGGTCGCGTACAGTGCCTTGATCGCGGCGGTGCCCTTGTCGTCGTCGAACGTCTCGCCCACGCGCACCGGCAGGTAGCTGAACACCGTGCCCGCCTCGGTACGCTGGATGCCTTCGACCCGGATGTCCTTCACGACGAAGGGCGCGACGGCGCTGGCATGGCCGGCGCACAGCGCCAGCACGGCCGCGCCGATCAGGCTGCGGGAGGTGAACGGCAGGGCAAAGCGATCAGGTTGTAATTTCATCGGTTGTTTCAAATTCGGTCAGTCATTGGACAACGTTTCGTGTTCTTCGCCCGCGCTTATGCCGCCGTGACGGGGACTCCGTGGCCGAAGTCCTCGTTCAAAGCAGCCGCACCAGGTCGTTGAAGACGGCGAGCGCCATCAGCATGAACAGCAGGCCTACCCCGGCGCGCTGCGCGATCTCGCCGATCCGCGCTGACACGGGGCGCCCGGTCAAAACTTCCAGCGAATAATACAGCAAATGGCCACCATCCAGAACGGGAATTGGTAACAGATTCATTACACCCAGGCTGATACTGATGAAGGCGATGAACTCCAGGAAGGGCTGCGCGCCCGCCCTGGCGGTCTGCCCGGCCACGTCCGCGATGGTGATCGGCCCGGTCACGTTCTTCAGCGAGACCTCGCCCACGATCATCTTGCCGATCATCTTGAGCGTCATCGTGGCGGTCTCCCAGGTGCGCTGGGCGCCGCGGCCCAGCGCCTCGAGCGGGCCGGTCTGCACGGTCACCATCTCGGGCATCTGCGCCACCATCAGCTTGACGACGCCGCGTCCCGACGCGGGATCGCGCTCGGGCGTCAGCGCCAGCGCCAGCGGCGCGCCCGCGCGTTCCACCTGCAGCTGCAGCGTGCGCCCGGCCGCGCCGCGCACCGCCTCGATGAAGGCGACGCCGTCGGCGACCGGCTTGCCGTCGATGCCCGTCACCAGGTCGCCGGCCTGCAGGCCCGCGCGCGCGGCCGCGCCGTCCGCCAGCACCTTGTCGACGGTCGGCCGCGGGCGCCACATCTGCATGCCCAGCGCGCCCATCACGTCGCCGTCGACGTCCAGCGCCGCCACCTTGTCCTGCGGGAGCACGGCGCGGTAGGTCGAGCCGTCCGCCGCGCGCAGCGCCAGTTCGGCGCCGCGCTTGTCGAGGGCGGCGCGCACGATTTCCCAGCGCAGCTCGGTCCAGGCCTGCACCGGGCGGCCGTTCACCGCGGTGACGGCATCGCCGCCGCGCACGCCGGCCTGGTAGACGACCGACGTCTCGGCCATGCCGCGCAGGCGCGTGCCCGGTTCGTCCTTGCCGCCCATGTAGACCAGCGCCGTGACGACGATGGCCAGGAGGAAGTTGGCGAGCGGACCCGCGGCGACGATGGCGATGCGCTTCCACACGCTCTGGCGGGTGAATTCGCGCGCCAGGTCCTTGTCGTCGGTGGGCGCGGTGCTCGGGTCGCGCGCATCGAGCATCTTGACGTAGCCGCCCAGCGGCAGCGCCGAGATCGCCCACTCGGTCTGGTCGGGACCGAAGCGGCGCGACCACACCACGCGGCCCATGCCGACGGAGAAGCGCAGCACCTTCACGCCGCACAGGCGCGCCACCCAGTAGTGGCCCAGTTCGTGGAACACGATCAACGGGCCGAGCGCCAGCACGAAGGCCAGCACGGTCGTCAGGAATGTCATGTCAGGCTCCCTGCAACCCGCTCACGATGCGCCCCGCCGCGTCGCGGGCGCACGCGTCCTGGGCCAGCACGGCGTCGATGCCGGACGCCGCGCCGCAGGGATTCTCGTCCATCACCCGGCGCACGACGCGGTCGATGTCGCGAAAGCCGATGCGGCGGTCGAGGAAAGCTTGGACCGCGACTTCGTTCGCCGCGTTCAGCAGCGCCGGCGCGGTGCCGCCCGCGCGCAGCGCGTCGAAGGCCAGCGCCAGGCAGGGGAAGCGGTCGAAGTCGGGATGCTGGAACTGCAGCGCCGCCCATTGCGTCAGGTCGAGCTGGGCGACGCCGGACGCGATGCGCTGCGGGTAGGCCAGCGCGTGCGCGATCGGCGTGCGCATGTCGGGATTGCCGAGCTGGGCCAGCACGGAACCGTCGGTGTACGACACCATCGAATGGATCACGCTCTGCGGATGGATCAGCACCTCGATGCGCTCGGGCGGCGCGCCGAACAGCCAGTGGGCCTCGATCACTTCCAGGCCCTTGTTCATCATCGTGGCGGAGTCGACCGAGATCTTGCGGCCCATCGACCAGTTCGGATGCTTGCAGGCTTCCTCCGGCGTCACGTCGCCCAGGGTATCGACGGCGCGGTGCAGGAACGGGCCGCCGGACGCCGTCAGCAGGATCTTCGCCACGCCGGCGGCGTCCGGGTCGCGCGCGTAGTGCGCCGGCAGCGACTGGAAGATGGCGTTGTGCTCGCTGTCGATCGGCAGCAGCGTGGCCTTGTGCTCGCGCACGGCGTCCATGAACAGCTGGCCGGACATCACCAGCGCTTCCTTGTTCGCCAGCAGCACTTTCTTGCCGGCGCGGGCGGCGGCCAGCGTCGGGGCCAGGCCGGCGGCGCCGACGATCGCCGCCATCACGGTGTCGGTCTCGGCGCTGGACGCGATGTCGCACAGGGCCGCCTCGCCATGGTCGACGTCGACCGGCAGGCCGGCCAGCAGGCCGCGCAGGCGCGCGGCCGCTTCCGCCGTGCCGACGACGGCGCGCTGCGGGCGGAACTGGCGGCATTGCGCGGCCAGTTCCTCGACGCGCGCGTGGGCGCTGAGGGCGTGGACGCGGTATTTGTCGGGGTGACGCGCGAGCACGTCGAGGGTCGAGGCGCCGATCGAACCGGTGGCGCCCAGGATGGTGATGCGTTGCATGAAACGTTCCTCTGTTTCTGGATGGCCGGGCACGGCGGACGCGGGCGCGGCCATGCCCGGGGGACGCTTAGAGCCGCGAGCCGATCAGGGCGGCCAGCGGAAGTACCGGGATCAGGGCATCGATCCGGTCGAGCACGCCGCCATGGCCGGGCAGCAGGTTGCTGCTGTCCTTCATGCCGGCGCGGCGCTTGAGCTGGGATTCGAACAGGTCGCCGACGATGCTGGCGGCGACCATGACGGCGAGCACGAGCAGCAGCACGCCCCAGCCGTAGCTGTGCTGGACGCGCACCGCGAAGGTGTTCGCCAGCGCCGGGCCGCCGAACGCGACGCTCAGGGCGCCCAGCACCAGCACGGCGATGCCGCCGCCGATCGCGCCTTCCCAGGATTTACCCGGCGAAATGGACGGTGCGAGCTTGCGCTTGCCGAAGGCCTTGCCGGCGAAATAGGCGCCGATGTCGGCCACCCAGACGATCGCCAGCACCGACAGCAGGAACAGCGGCGAATAGGAATACAGTTCGACGATGGCGGCGAAGCAGCCGACCACGGCGAAGCCGTAGACCAGGCTCAGCAGCGTATTCGTGGGCGTGCCCAGCGGCGGCAGCCCGGTCTTGAGCGAGGGCGCGAAGCGGGCGATCCACAGGGCCAGGCTGAGCGCGGCCCAGAACGACGTATTGATGCGGTCGGTGAACAGGGCGACGGCGAAGGCCGCCGTCCACAGCAGCGCGATGATGTGGGCGTTCTGGGTGCCTGGATTGAACAGGCGGAAGCATTCCCAGATGGCGGCGCCGAAGAAGACCGTGGCCACCACCGCGAACGCCGTGAAGTTGTTGAAATAAAGGATGGGCAGCAGGACTGCCAGCAGCACGACGGCGGTGATGACGCGGGTCTTGAGCATCGTTGTTTACTTGGCCTTATCTG
The DNA here is from genome assembly GCF_913773735.1 of uncultured Massilia sp. Lineage (GTDB taxonomy): Bacteria > Pseudomonadota > Gammaproteobacteria > Burkholderiales > Burkholderiaceae_D > Telluria. The sequence continues at coordinate 148,800 of NZ_CAJYEB010000032.1, read as the reverse complement.
CGATCTGCTCGCCGGTGCGGCCGAAGCGGCGTTCCCGGCTCTGGTAGGACGCGATCGCCGTGTCGAGCGAGGCGGGCGAAAAGTCCGGCCAGAAGGTGTCGGTGAAGTACAGCTCGGAATACGCGAGCTGCCACAGCAGGAAATTCGAGATGCGTTCCTCGCCGCCGGTACGGATGAACAGGTCCGGCTCCGGCGCGTAGGCCATCGCCAGGTGCGGCGCCAGCATCTCCTCGGTGAAGTCGGTCGTCCCCGGATTGGCGGCGACCATCTTCCCGGTCGCCTGCATGATATCCCAGCGGCCGCCATAGTTGGCGCACACGGTGACGGTCAGGCGGGTATTGCCGGCGGTGCGGCGTTCGGCGGCGGCGATCATGTCCTGCAGCTTCGGGTCGAAACGGCTCAGGTCGCCCACCACTTTCAGGCGGATGTTATTTGCGTGCATCTTCGCGACTTCGCGCTCGAGCGCGGTCACGAACAGGCCCATCAGGTAGGACACTTCGTCGGCGGGACGGCGCCAGTTTTCCGACGAAAAGGCGAACAGCGTCAGGTACGCGACGCCGCGCTCCACGCAGGCTTCGACGATCTTGCGCACGGCGTCCACGCCCTTGACGTGGCCGGCGACGCGGGGCAGCAGGCGCTTGGTGGCCCAGCGGCCGTTGCCGTCCATGATGATGGCGATGTGGCGCGGCACGACGGGGGTGTCGGGCACGGCGGTGGTCGAACTTTTGAAAATCATAAATCTGGCCAGAAGCGGCCGACCGGGGGATTCCGGATCGGCGACGCGGGTGCGGCGACAGCTTACCGCAAAAACAACGGGAGCGGACCGGCCGAGGCCGGTCCGCCCTTCCATGACGCTTCCCGGCGGAACCGGGCATGTCGCGTCACACCGTCATCACTTCCTTCTCTTTCTCGGCGACCAGCTTGTCGATGTCGACGACGGCCTTGTCGGTCATCTTCTGGATGTCGTCGACGGCGCGGCGCTCGTCGTCTTCCGAGATGGCCTTGTCCTTGACGAGCTTCTTGAGCTGCTCGTTGCCGTCGCGGCGCACGTTGCGCACGGCGATCTTGGCGTCCTCGGCTTCCGACTTGCACAGCTTGACCATTTCCTTGCGGCGCTCTTCGGTCAGCGGCGGGGTCGGCACGCGGATCATCTCGCCGAACGAGGACGGGTTCAGGCCCAGGTCGGCATCGCGGATCGCCTTCTCGATGGTGTTCAGCATCTTCTTCTCGTAGGGCTGGACACCGATCGTGCGGGCGTCGATCAGGGTCAGGTTGGCGACCTGCGACAGCTGGGTCGGCGAACCGTAGTATTCCACCATCACGGAATCGAGGATGCCAACGTGGGCGCGGCCGGTGCGGACCTTGGCCAGGTTGGCGCGCAGGGTCTCGATGGACTTCGCCATCTTGTCCTGGGCATTTTTCTTGACGTCAGCTACAGACATGCTGCTCTCCTGTGTTTCAAATGATATTAAACGTGTACCAGTGTACCCTCGTCTTCGCCCATGATCACGCGCTTGAGCGCGCCCGGCTTGACGATGGAGAACACCTTGATCGGCAGCTTCTGGTCCCGGCACAGGGCGAACGCGGTGGCGTCCATCACCTGCAGGTGCTTGGCGATCGCCTCGTCGAACGAGATCGATTCGTAGCGGGTCGCGTGCGGATCCTTCTTCGGGTCGGCGGTGTAGACGCCGTCGACCTTGGTGGCCTTCAGGACGATCTCGGCCGAGATTTCCGAACCGCGCAGCGCGGCGGCGGTATCGGTGGTGAAGAAGGGGTTGCCGGTGCCGGCGGCGAACACGACGACCTTGCCCTCTTCCAGGTACTGCAGCGCCTTCGGACGCACATAGGGTTCGACGACCTGCTCGATGCCGATCGCCGACATCACGCGGGCGGTGATGCCCTGCTGGCGCATCGCGTCGGCCAGCGCCAGCGCGTTCATGACCGTGGCCAGCATGCCCATGTAGTCCGCCGTCGCGCGGTCCATGCCCTGCGCGCCCGGGGCGACGCCGCGGAAGATGTTGCCGCCGCCGATCACGACCGCCAGCTCCACACCCAGCTTCGACACCTCCGCCACGTCCGCGACCATGCGCTCGATGGTGGCGCGGTTGATGCCGAACTGGTCGTCACCCATCAGCGCTTCGCCAGACAGTTTGAGGAGGACTCGTTGGTAGGCTGGTTTTGTCATGAATGGGGCTCCTAATGTGAATGTGTTTCGAATCCGGTTCCGGCCGCCCGGGGAACGCTCCCGGGCGCCGCGTCCAGCACGCCTATTGTAGGGTGCGCACCCCGTGCGCACCGAACGCTTACGTTCTGTAACGTTTCGGCGCGCACCGGGTGCGCGCCCGCGGGAGGTATCCCCGTTGTAAAAACGGGCCTTGCGGCCCGTCTTTCTGATTACTGCTTGGCAGCAGCCATCTGTGCTGCGACTTCGGCTGCGAAGTCGTCGACCTTCTTCTCGATGCCTTCGCCGACGACGTACATCGTGAACGATTTCACGGTGGCATTGGCGGCCTTCAGCATCTGCTCGATGCTCTGCTTGTCGTTCTTGACGAACGCCTGGTTGAACAGCGAGACTTCCTTCAGGTACTTCTGCACCGAACCGTCGATACGCTTGGCGACGATCTCGGCCGATTGCGGCTGCTTGCCTTCGGCGACGGCCTTGTCGGCGTCTTCCTGGGCCTTCAGCTGGGCGACCGAACGCTCTTTCTCGATCAGTTCGGCCGGAACTTGTTCCGACGACAGGGCAACCGGCTTCATCGCGGCGATGTGCATCGCGACGTCCTTGCCGACCTGCTCGTCCGCGCCTTCGTACTCGACGATCACGCCGATGCGGGCGCCGTGCAGGTACGATGCCAGCTTGCCGGTGGTTTCGAAGCGCTGGAAGCGGCGCACGGTCATGTTCTCGCCGATCTTGCCGATCAGGCCGGTGCGGATGTCGTCGAAGGTCTTGCCGTCGACCGGCAGGGCGGCCAGGGCGGCGACGTCGGCCGGGTTCTGCTCGGCGACCAGCTTGGCGGCCAGGTTGGCCATGGCCAGGAAGTCGTCGTTCTTGGCGACGAAGTCGGTTTCGCTATTGATTTCGACCAGCGCGCCGATGTTGCCGTTGATGTAAGCCGACACCACGCCTTCGGCGGTGACGCGCGACGAGGCCTTCGATGCCTTGCCGCCCAGCTTGACGCGCAGGATCTCTTCGGCACGTGCCATGTCGCCTTCGGCTTCGTTCAGTGCCTTCTTGCACTCCATCATCGGGGCATCGGTCTTGGCGCGCAGTTCGCCAACCATCGCTGCAGTAATCGCTGCCATTTGTGTTCTCCTAATATGTGATCTGAGAGTGGGCCGGCGGGAGCGCCGCCGTCCGCGGGAAATCTGCTGAATCCGCTTGAAAAAAGGGGCGCCCGGCGCCCCTTCCCTCGGCCGGCGGGCGAGCGCCCGCCGTCAATGCATTAAGCCTGCTCGCTGACTTCGACGAAATCGTCGGCCGACTTGACCATTTCGACGACTTCGTTGGTGGCGTTGGCACGGCCTTCCAGGATCGCATCGGCGACGCCGCGTGCGTACAGGGTGATGGCCTTCGACGAGTCGTCGTTACCCGGGATCACGTGGGTCACGCCTTCCGGCGAGTGGTTGGTGTCGACCACGCCGATGACCGGGATGCCCAGCTTGCCGGCTTCGGTGATGGCGCCCTTGTGGTAGCCGACGTCGACGACGAAGATCGCGTCCGGCACGCCGCCCAGGTCCTTGATGCCGCCGATCGACTTCTGCAGCTTGATCAGTTCGCGCGAGAACATCAGCGCTTCTTTCTTCGACAGCTTCTCGATCTCGCCCGATTCGATCTGCGCTTCCATGTCCTTCAGGCGCTTGATCGAGGTCTTGATGGTCTTGAAGTTGGTCAGCATGCCGCCCAGCCAGCGCTGGTCGACGTACGGCACGCCGGCGCGCTGCGCTTCGGCGGCGATGATGTCGCGGGCCTGGCGCTTGGTGCCGACCATCAGGATGGTGCCGCGGTTGGCGGCGATCTGCTTGATGGTCTTCATCGCATCCTGGTACATCGCCATGGTTTTTTCCAGGTTGATGATGTGGATCTTGTTGCGATGACCGAAGATGAACGGGGCCATTTTCGGGTTCCAGAAACGGGTCTGGTGGCCGAAGTGAACACCGGCTTCCAGCATTTCGCGCATAGTGACAGACATTTGATTCTCCAGGGTTGAATTCTTGAACGACGGCCGGTACACCCGATGGTCGGGCACCCTTGTCGGCCGCATTCGCGATTTGATAAAAAAGGCTTTTTTACAACATTGCTCGATACGAACACGAGCAACCCGAGATTCTAGCGGGATTCGTGCGCGATATCAAGCGTGCACACGGCGGCGCCCGGTCACGGGCGCGATCCGCGCGGGCGGCCCGGCCGGGGCCTGCCGCCGCCGGGCGGCGGGGATCGCCTACCGACCCGCGGGGATCACTTATAATGCCGGAATTGAAGAATCCACCGCTTTGAAGGTTACCAGTCCATTATGTCCATCTCCATCAAGACTCCGGAAGACATCGCAGGCATGCGCATCGCCGGCCGCCTCGGCGCCGAAGTGCTCGACTACATCACGCCCTTCGTCAAGGCCGGCGTGACCACCGGCGAGATCAACCGCCTGGCCCACGAGTACATGGTCAACGTCCAGGGCACGGTCCCGGCCACGCTGAACTACGCGCCGCCCGGCTACCCGCCCTTCCCGGGCTCGCTGTGCACGTCCGTCAACGACGTGATCTGCCACGGCATCCCGGGCGACAAGGTGCTCAAGAACGGCGACTCGGTGAACATCGATATCACCGTCATCACCAAGGACGGCTACCACGGCGACAACAGCCGCATGTTCCTGATCGGCGAGCCGTCGGTGCAGGCGCGCCGCCTGGCCGAGGTCACCTACGAGTGCATGTGGCTGGGCATCAGCAAGGTCCGGCCGGGCGCGCGCCTGGGCGACATCGGCCACGCGATCCAGCAGCACGCCGAAAAGAACGGCTTCTCGGTCGTGCGCGAATTCTGCGGCCACGGCATCGGCAAGGTGTTCCACGAAGAGCCGCAGGTGCTGCACTACGGCCGCCCCGGCACCGGCGAGGAACTGCAGCCCGGCATGATCTTCACCATCGAACCGATGATCAACGCCGGCCGCCGCGAGATCCGCGAGATGCCCGACGGCTGGACCATCAAGACCCGCGACCGCAGCCTGTCGGCGCAGTGGGAACACATGATCCTGGTGACCGAGACCGGCTACGAGGTGCTGACGACGTCCGCCGGCACCCCGCCGCCGCCGGCCATCGTCCAGCCGAAGGACAGCGTGGCGGCCTGATCCGCCACGGCCGCCGGCCCGCGCCGGCGCCCCCGCCCTTCCCCGTCCCGCCGCCCGTTCTTTCCGCAGCCCGCCCTTTCCGCAGGAAACCGCCGCCATGCCGACCTCCGCCATCGCCGACCAGCCGCAACAGCAACTGCAATTCCAGCTGCAACTGAAGCAGCGCCTGAAGGCCGAGCGCCAGCTCGTGATCGCCGACTTCCGCGCCGACGGCAAGCCGGAAAAGCTGCTGCGCGGCCTGCGCCACAGCGTCGACGGCGTGCTGGCCGACGCCTGGCGCGCGTCCGGCCTGCCGCAGGACGCCGCGCTGGTGGGCGTGGGCGGCTACGGGCGCGGCGAGCTGTTCCCGTTCTCCGACGTCGACCTGCTGGTGCTGCTGGCCAGCCCCGCCGACGCCATCACCCAGGCGCGCCTGGAACACTTCGTCCAGCTGCTGTGGGACCTGGGCCTGGAGATCGGCCACAGCATCCGCACGGTGGACGAATGCATGACCGAGTCGCAGGCCGACATCACGGTGCAGACCAGCCTGCTGGAAGCGCGCCTGGTGACGGGCAGCGAGCCGCTGTTCGACGAACTGCAGCGCCGCTACGACGCGGCGATGGACCCGCAGGCCTTCTTTCACGCCAAGACGGCCGAGATGCGCCTGCGCCACGCCAAGTACGAGTTCACCCCGTTCTCGCTCGAGCCGAACGTCAAGGAAAGCCCGGGCGCCCTGCGCGACCTGCAGGTGATCCTGTGGGTGGCCAAGGCCGCCAGGCTGGCGAACTCCTGGGGCCAGCTGGCGATGCGCGGCCTGATCACGCGCGAGGAAGCGCGCCAGCTGATGGAAAAGGAGCGCGCCTTCAAGGACATCCGCATCCGCCTGCACCTGCAGACCAGGCGGCGCGAGGACCGCCTGGTGTTCGACGTCCAGACCCAGATCGCCGAGACCTTCGGCCTGGAAGGCACGCCCGAGCGCCGCGCCAGCGAATTCCTGATGCAGCGCTACTACTGGGCCGCCAAGGCGGTCACGCAACTGAACACCATCCTGCTGCAGAACATCGAGGCGCAGCTGTTCCCCGCCCCCTCGCAGCCGGTGCCGATCAACCAGCGCTTCAACGAGGTGGGCGGCTTCATCGACGTCGCCGCCGACGACACCTTCGTCCAGCATCCGTCGGCCGTGCTCGAGATCTTCGTGCTGATGACGGAGCGGCCGGACATCAAGGGCATGACGGCGCGCACCATGCGCGCGCTGTGGCATGCGCGCACGCTGATCGACGACGCCTTCCGCGCCGAGCCGCGCAACCGCGCGCTGTTCCTGCGCGTGCTGCAGGCGCCGGTGGGCCTGGTGCACGCGCTGCGCCGCATGAACGACATGGGCATCCTGGGCCGCTACCTGCCGAACTTCCGCCGCATCATCGGGCAGATGCAGCACGACCTGTTCCACGTCTACACGGTCGACCAGCACATCATGATGGTGGTGCGTAACATGCGGCGCTTCACGATGACGGAGCATGCGCACGAATACCCGTTCTGCAGCCAGCTGATCGCCAATTTCCGCGACCGCTGGCTGCTGTACGTGGCCGCGCTGTTCCACGACATCGCCAAGGGCCGCGGCGGCGACCACTCCGAGCTGGGCAAGGCGGACGCGCTGGAATTCTGCCGCGACCACGCGCTGTCCGAGGAGGATACCGAGCTGGTGGTGTTCCTGGTCGAGCAGCACCTGACGATGTCGCAGGTGGCGCAGAAGCAGGACCTGTCCGATCCGGACGTGGTCCAGGCCTTCGCGCAATTGGTGCGCGACGAGCGCCACCTGACCGCCCTGTACCTGCTGACGGTGGCCGACATCCGCGGCACCAGCCCGAAGGTGTGGAACGCCTGGAAGGCCAAGCTGCTGGAAGACCTGTACAAGGTCACGCTGCGCGTGCTGGGCGGCGAGCCGCCGTCGGCCGACCGCGAGCTGCGCGCGCGCCAGCAGGAGGCGCTGGCCACGCTGCGCCTGTTCGGCCTGGGACCGCACGCGCACGAGGCGCTGTGGAAGCAGCTCGACATGGCCTATTTCCTGCGCCACGACGCGTCCGACATCGCCTGGCAGACGCGCTGCCTGCACGACAAGCTGGGACGCGACAAGCCGGTGGTGAAATCGCGCCTGGCGCCGATCGGCGAGGGCCTGCAGGTGACGGTCTACGTGAAGGACCAGCCCGACCTGTTCGCGCGCATCTGCAGCTACTTCGACCGCAAGAATTTCTCCATCCTCGACGCCAAGATCCACACCACCCGCGACGGCTACGCGCTCGACACCTTCCTGATCACGGACGAGAATTTCTCCGGCAACTACCGCGACATCATCAACCTGATCGAGCACGAACTGTGCGAGGTGCTGACGCGGCAGGAACCGCTGTGCCCGCCGCTGCGCGCGCGCCTGTCGCGCATGTCGCGCAACTTCCCGGTCACGCCGACGGTGGACCTGCGTCCGGACGAGCGCGGGCAGTTCTGGCTGCTGTCGATCGCCGCCAACGACCGCAACGGCCTGCTGTATGCGATCGCCAGCGTGCTGGCGCGCTACCGCATCAACCTGCACACCGCCAAGATCATGACGCTGGGCGAGCGCGTGGAAGACGTGTTCCTGATCGACGGCGCCGCGCTGGCCCAGCAACGGGTGCAGGTGCAGCTGGAAACCGAATTGCTGGATGCGCTGAAAATCTGATTCATATCGTTAACGTAAAACGTCTCTCCGGCGCAGGCCGGCGTCCACTTTTCGCGCAGCCGCAACGCATGCGATATTGGGCCCCGGCCTGCGCCGGGGCGACGTTGTTTTTTCTGTTGAGTAAACCACCATGACCGAACCCGTACGCCTCTCCAAACGCATGTCCGAACTGGGCCTGTCCTCCCGCCGCGAAGCCGACGAATGGATCGCCCGCGGCTGGGTCCGCGTGGACGGCAAGGTCGTCTCGGAACTGGGCAGCAAGGTGCTGCCGCACCAGAAGATCACCGTCGAGCGCCAGGCCGCCGCCGAGCAGTCCAAGCGTGTGACGGTGCTGGTGCACAAGCCGGTCGGCTACGTCAGCGGCCAGGCCGAGGACGGCTACAAGCCGGCCGTCGTGCTGGTCAAGCCGGAACACCGCTGGGCCGACGACCCGTCGCCGGAGCTGTTCCACCCGACCCAGCTGCGCTCGCTGGTCCCGGCCGGGCGCCTGGACATCGATTCCACCGGCCTGCTGGTGCTGACCCAGGACGGCCGCATCGCGCGCCAGCTGATCGGCCAGGACACGTCCATCGAGAAGGAATACCTGGTGCGCGTGCAGTACACGAAGCCGGGCCGCCTGCCGGACGCCGACCTCAAGAAGCTGAACCACGGCCTCTGGATGGACGGCAAGCCGTTGTTGCCGGCCAAGGTACGCTGGCAGAACGACGACCAGCTCAGCTTTACCCTGAAGGAAGGCCGCAAGCGCCAGATCCGCCGCATGTGCGACATGGTGGGCCTGAAGGTCGTCGGCCTGAAGCGCGTGCGCATCGGGCGCGTGAAGCTGGGCGATTTGCCGGCGGGGCAGTGGCGTTACCTGGGGGCGGACGAAAGGTTTTGATCGGACGGTCCGGTCATGCATGCGCAGGGGTCAGAGCCCGGTGTTGATGTTCGAGGGCTCTGACCCCGGTGTTTGCCGGAGCCGGTGTGCACGCGCGCGCACCATGCATTTCCGTGACGTCAATTGACGCCGTGCCGCACCTGCATCTGCGTCCACGGGTCGAGCACCCGCAATTGCGTCAGTACCGAATGCGGCCCGGCGACGCTGCCGCCGCTTTCCTGGTCCCATTCCAGCTTGAGCTTCGAGCGCCCGCGCCGCAGGTCGACGCGCGCGTAGTCGATCCACGCGTCCGCGTTCGTGTACTCGTAGGTCTTGATCCACCCCTGGCGCAGCAGCGACTCGACCGCCTGCCGCAGCGCGAACGGCGGCAAGCCGTCGATCGTCTCGGGTTCCAGCCTGGGATCGTTCAGTACGCCCAGGTAACGCACGAAATGTGATAGCCACGTCATCGCTGCCTCCCAACAGTGGTCGACGTGATTTCACTCTAGCAGCGGCATCCGCCCCTTGACGTTAGCCAGCGCACGAAAGGGAACAAATGCACGATGCATGTGCACGTAATTTGTATCCAGATGTTTCAGGAGAGGATGGCGTGCAGTTCCTCCAGCCCGACCGGCTTGGTGAGATGGTGCGAAAAGCCGCGGTTGCGGGTCTGGCGCCGGTCGGCATCCTGGCCCCAGCCCGTCAGCGCGACGATGCGCAGTTCGCCGAAGCGCCCGTCCTGGCGCAGCCGGCGCGCCACCTCGTAGCCGTCCATGCCGGGCATGCCGATGTCGAGCAGCACGCTGGTGGGCAGGAAGGTTTCCGCCATCGCCAGCGCACCGCGGCCATCGTAGACCACGCGCACGTCGGCGCCGTCCGCCTCCAGCAGCAGGCCCAGCGTGTCGGCGGCGTCGCGGTTGTCGTCCACCACCAGGATGCGCTGGCCGTGCAGCGGCGCCGCCGGGCGGGCCTGTCCCAACGGCTCGACGTGGTCGCACGCCCCGGCCGGCAGCGCGAGCGGCAGGCGCACGAGGAATTCGCTGCCCTGCCCGCTGCCCGCGCTGCGCGCTTCCACGGTGCCATGGTGCATCTCGACCAGGCTCTTCACCATCGTCAGGCCGATGCCAAGCCCGCCCTGCCCGCGCCCGACCGCCCGGTGCGCCTGGGCGAACATGTCGAACACGCGTCCCAGCTCGGCCGGCGGGATGCCGATGCCGGTGTCGCGCACCGAGGCGACCAGCATGTCGCCGTCGCGCCGCACGTCCAGCCAGATCCGCCCGCCGGCATCGGTGTACTTGGCGGCATTGCCGAGCAAATTGGCGAACACCTGCGTCAGGCGCACCCGGTCGGCCTCCAGCACCAGCGGCTCCTCGGGCAGCGCCACCGCCAGCTGGTGGCCGGCGCGCTCGATCGCCGGCTGGCAGCTCTCGACGGCGCTGCGCACGATCTCGGCGAACGGCACCCGTTCCAGCTTCAGGTCCACCTTGCCACGCGCGATGCGCGACACTTCCATCAGGTCGTCGACCAGGCGCACGATCTGGCGCACCTGGCGCCCCACCATCTCGACCACGCGGTCGGACTGGCGCCGTCCGTCCGGCCGGCGCATCAGCTGCACGGCATTGCTGATCGGGGCCAGCGGATTGCGCAGTTCGTGGGCCAGCGTCGCCAGGAACTCGTCCTTGCGCCGGTCGGCCTCCCTCAGGGCTTCCTCGGCCTGCACGGCCGCGGTGATGTCGAGCGAGATGCCGACGTAGCCGCGCAGCGCGCCGTCGCCCGCCAGCCAGGGCGACGCATGCGATTCGAACCAGTGCAGCGCGCCGCCGCGCACCGGGGTCTCGATGCGGCGCACGAAGCTGCCGTCGGTGCGGATCGCCGCGAACACGGCGCACAGGTAGGCGTCCATGTCGGCGGGCGGGACGATGTTGCGCCAGCCCGCCGCGCCCGCGGCCGCGCCGCAGGCGCCGTCGTCGATGCAGCGCTGGTTCAGGTAGATCACGCGGCCGTCGGCGTCGAACTGCCAGACCAGCGCCGGCGAGGCGTCGGCCAGCGCGCGAAAGCGTCCCTCGCTGGCGCGCAGCGCTTCCTCGTTTTCCTTGTTCTCGCTGACGTCGATCACGAACAGCACGCAGCGCCCCTGCACGCCGGCGCCGCTGATGCGCGCGGGCGCGAACAAGCCCCACCAGCGGCTGCCATCCTTGCGCAGCATCTGCTTGGTGTACGGCGCCGTCGTGCCGCCCTCGGCCAGGTCGCGCAGCGCGCGCTCGGTGACGCACCAGAACTCGGGCGGCGTCAGGTCGCGCCAGTGCGGCAACGCATTCAGTTCCTGGCAGGTGTAGCCGGACATGCGCGCGAAGGCCTCGTTGACGTCGTGCACTGTGCCGTCCAGGTCGAAATACATGACGCCCACCGTGCGCACGCTCAGGGTGGCGTCGATCAGCGCCTTGTGCTCGCGCAGCAGGCGCTCGGCCGCACGGCTTTCGGCGACTTCTCGCTGCAGGTGCTCCTCGCGCTCGAGCACGGGCCGCAGGCGCGCCGCCACCTCGCGCTCGAGTACCCCGTCGGCCAGCGCGGCGCCGTAGGCGCGGTGCGCGGCGGCGGCGAAGGCGGCGCAGGCGCGCAGGCGGCGCAGGTCGTCGGCGTCGAAGCGGCGCACGTCGCCGTCCGCCATCATCGCGTTCAGCGAGCCTTCCACCCGGCCCTGCACGCGCCACGGCACGCCCAGCGTCTCGCCGATGCGCAGGCCGGTGGCGCGGATCGATGGGAATTCCTGCGCGGGCCGCTCGAACAGCACGGCGCCGTCGGCCAGGATGCTGGCGCCGCAGGGGCAGGCCGCGGCCGGCCAGTGGACGCCGTGGTGCGGGGCCAGGCGCCCGGACACGGCGCACCAGCGGATGCCGACGGCCGCCTGTCCGCCGTCGCTGCCCCCGTCGTTGTCCGGTTCGCTGCGCCCCGCGCCGGCCCCCTCCCCCGCGTCGTGGCCGGGGCCGGTGTCGCGCAGGGCGATCACCACCGAATCGGCGCCGCACAACGCCCGCGCCAGGTCCGCCACGCGCTGCAGCAGGCCATGCGGATCGTCGGCCAGTTGCTGGGCCAGCCCGGCCAGCGCCGCGCTGTCGTCCGGACCGGCTCCCGGACGCTCCCCGCCGCGGCTATTCAACGCGGCCGCCACGGCGGCATCGCCGCGGGCACCGGAATACCTGCCTGGATTCGAATCGGCCATGGATTTTATATAGCCAGTCATTGACCTGTATAAACCATAGATTACTTGACAATTTTAATATTGCCAAACGATTTCAATCGTGTTCGCCATCTTAACAACCCTGCCGGCACAACGCTCGCCGATTCGACTAATCCACCCGGAAACACTGTTAAAACAGCCTCCCCGCGATGTCATGTTCAATATCGGCATCATGGAATGGTAGCGATACCAGCCATGCCGGATCTTTTTGGTTTCGATCGAAATCAAAACAAGGGACGCGGGAATGGCGCTCCGGACGGGCGCACGCATGCGGGCGGCGGTTACAGCGAGGATGCCGTACCGGCGGGGGTGGCCTCGGCCAGCGCCTGCTCCAGGTCTTCCAGGCGCACGGGTTTCTTGAAGTGGCGGTCGAAGCCCGCCTCCAGCGCGCGCCGCACGTCGTCCGGCTGGCCGTAGCCGGTCACGGCCACCAGCCGGATCCCGCCCAGGCGCGCCAGCGCGCGCGCCACCTCGTGGCCCGAGATGTCGGGCAGGTCGATGTCGACGAAGGCCAGCTGCGGCGGCTGCGCCGTGGCCAGTGCGATCGCGCTGCCGCCGTCGGCCGCCGCCGTCACCGCGCAGCCGCGCGACTGCAGCAGCGCGCACATCATCTCGCGCAGGTCGGCATTGTCCTCCACCACCAGCACGCGCAGGCCGTGCAGCGCCGGCGCATCGGCGGCGTCCGGCGCCTGCGTTGCCGCGGCGACGGGCTGCGCCGGCGGCAGGCGCACGAGGAAGGTACTGCCCTGCTGCGGGCCGGCGCTGTGCACGGCCACGGTGCCCTGCTGCTGCTCGACCAGCGACTTGACGACGGCCAGGCCGATGCCGAGCCCTCCCTTGGCGCGGCTGGGCACCTTGGCCTGCACGAACACGTCCCAGACGCGCGGCAGCAGCTCGGCATCGATGCCCTTGCCGTTGTCGCGCACTTCCAGCTCGGCCCAGTCCCCGGCGGCGCGGGTGGCGACGTGGATGGTGCCGCCGGGCTGGGTGTACTTGGCGGCGTTCTCGATCAGGTTGCCGGCGATCTGCTGCAGCCGGTGCGGATCGCACAGGGCCCAGGCCGGCGCCAGCGCCAGGTCGACCGTGTGCGCCGCCGTCGTGCCCTGCGCCTGCAGCGTCAGCGCGGCCTCGCGCACGGCGGCGGCCAGGTCGAGCGGTACCGGCGCCAGCGCCACGCGCCCGCTGAGCACGCGGTTGGCGTCCAGCAGCTCGTCGACCAGGTGGGCCAGGTGGCGGCTCTGGCGCCCGATGATGGCGTGGGCGCGCTCGGCCGCGGCGCCGCCGGCGCCCATCTGGATCAGCGCGATCGCCGAGCTGATCGCGCCCAATGGATTGCGCAGCTCGTGCCCGAGCATCGCGAGGAATTCGTCCTTGGCGCGGTTCTGGCGCTCGGCCACGCTGCGGGCGCCTTCCGCCTCGGCCAGGTGGCGCCGGCGCGCCGTCTCCAGCCGGATCAGGCGGGTCGAGGCCGCGTGCAGCACCTGCTGCAGGCTGTTCAGTTCGGTGACGCGCAGGTCGGCCGGCGGCGGCAGCCAGCCTTCGGCCATGCCCTCGGTGGCGGCGCCCAGGTACTCGATGCCGGCCAGCAGGCGGCGCGCGAACAGCAGCGCGCCTGCGACGGCCAGCGCGGCCGCGCACAGCAGCGTGGCGGCCGTCAGCGACACGGCGTGGAACGCGATCGCCTCCAGTTCGTCGACCGGTACGCCGACCACCGCCTGCCAGCCCGACAGGCTCGAGCGCGCCGCCGCCACCACCATCGGCACGCCGTCGCGGCTCTCGCTCGTGGCCGTCGTCGCGCCGCTGTGCAGCGCCGCCAGCAGTTCGGGTCGGGGCCGGCCGGCCACGTACTCGTCCCAGCGGCGGTTGCGCGCGATGGTGCTGCCGTCGCGGTCGAACACGGTGACCAGCCAGGAGGCCGGCACGTCGCCCGGCAGCAGGCCGTTCAGGTGGCGCGCAGGCACCCACTGCCCCAGCAGCACGCGGCCGCCGTCGCCGAGCTGCACGGGCAGCTCGACCGAGACGATGAATTTGCGCGTGGCGCTGCCGACCTCGAGGTCGGAGACGGCGCCGCGCCCGCGCGCCAGCACGGCGCGCACGCGCTGGCGCGACGCGGCCGTGGGCGGCTCGATCGGCGCGCCGTAGGGCAGCACGGTATTGAAGATCTGCTGGGCGTCGGGACGCATCAGCACGGTGTTCCGGGCGCTGCCGGCATTGGCGGCGCGGGCCTGGCCATAGAAGGCGTCGAAGTCGCCGCGGTACAGCGCGCTGGACGTCGCCAGCGCCCGCGCGCTGGCCATGGCCGCCGTCAGTTCCTGGTCCATCGCCAGCACGGTGGCGCGCGCCAGCTCCTGCATGCTGCGCAACACGGCCTGGCGCTCGGCGTCGAGCAGGAGCTTGATCGCAATGGCCGAACCCAGCACCAGGGGCAGGACGACGGCGGCGGCCAACAGGCTCAGGTGGGTGCGCACTCTCATTGCTGGTCTCCCGACGGCAATCCCGATCCCGGATTATATTCCAGGCAAGATTTTTTGCGTATTTTGAGCAATAAAAATGTGGCCGGACGGCGTCTGTACAGGATTTTTCGTTATTGCATCGAGGCTTGCTCTGTCGTAGCATCCACAGCTTGCCGAGCTCACGAGGCAGTCGGCCACGTTCCAGGAACTTCATGAAAAACGACATCCCATCCCCTTCCACCGCGCCCTATTCGCAAACCCGCTCCTTCCTCACCGTCGCCCTGATCGAGCTGTGGGAACGCTTCGGCTACTACGGCATGCAGGCGCTGATCGTCTACTACATGGTCCAGCGCCTCGGCTTCGACGACAGCCGCGCCAACCTGGTCTGGAGCGCGGCGGCCGCCCTGATCTACGTGTCGCCGGCGATCGGCGGCTGGATCGGCGACAAGGTGCTGGGCACCAAGCGCTCGATGTACCTGGGCACGATCGTGCTGACCGTCGGCTACGCCTTGATGGCCGTGCCGACCGAGAACACCTGGTTCATGTTCTTCGCGCTCGGCGTCATCGTCGTGGGCAACGGCCTGTTCAAGCCGAATACCGCCAACCTGGTGCGCAAGATCTACGCCGGCGACGACTCCAAGATCGACTCCGCCTTCACCCTGTACTACATGGCCGTGAACGTCGGCTCCACGGTATCGATGCTGGCCACGCCATGGATCAAGGACTACGTGAACGCCACCTGGGGCAACGAGCTGGGCTGGCACGTCGCCTTCGCCGTCTGCAGCGTCGGCCTGGTCGCCGGCCTGTTCAACGTGCTGGTGATGCGCGCCACCATCGCCCACATCGGCTCGCCGCCGGACGAGCGCCCGCTCGAGATGGGCAAGCTGGTCGCGGTGCTGGCCGGCAGCGTGGTCACGGTGGCCCTGTCCGCCGTCATCCTGGAATACCAGGCGCTGGCGCGCGCCTTCGTCTACCTGGCCGGCGTCGTCGTGCTGGGCATCTTCATCCAGCTGATCCGCACGAGCCAGCCGAGCGAGCGCGCCGGCCTGATCGCCGCGCTGGTGCTGACGCTGCAGACCGTGTTCTTCTTCATCTTCTACCAGCAGATGTCGACCTCGCTGTCGCTGTTCGCGCTGCGTAACGTCGACCTCGAATTCACCGTGTTCGGCGTCCACCTGTGGACCTGGTCGCCGGGACAGTTCCAGGCGCTGAACGCGATCTGGATCATGCTGCTCAGCCCCGTGCTGGCGTGGGTCTACACGGCCGCCGGCAAGGGCGGCAAGGACCTGTCGATCGCCGGCAAGTTCGCGCTCGGCTTCGCCGCCGTCGCCGCCGGCTTCTTCGCCTACGGCGTGGCCGGCGCCTTCGCCGTCAACGGCCTGACCTCGTCCTGGGTCATGATCGCCGGCTACGGCCTGTATTCGCTGGGCGAACTGCTGGTATCGGGCCTGGGCCTGGCGATGGTGGCGCGCTACGTGCCGGCGCGCATGACGGGCTTCATGATGGGCGCGTACTTCGTCGCCAGCGGCATCTCGCAATACCTGGGCGGCGTGGTCGCCAACCTGGCGAGCGTCCCGAGCGGCATCACCGACCCGGTCCAGACGCTGCCGATCTACACCAGCCTGTTCAACAAGCTGGGCCTGGGCGCCGTTGCCTGCACGCTGATCGCGCTGGCCGTGCTGCCGTTGATGCGCCGCCTGAGCGCGACGCACGCGTCGCACCAGTAAGCGGCTGCGGGAACTGCACGGATACGGCGCGCCGTCATGTCGACGGCGCGCCGTTTTTCTTGGCGCTGTTCGCGTTAATTGCGTTTCCTGTCCAGCCGCTTGCCGAACTGGACCGCTGCCCGCAAGAGCAGCGCCGGCGTCGTCAGCCGCTTGTCGTCCAGTATCCGCTGCCAGCCCGAGTAGTCGATCAGGTAACGGCTGGCCACGCCGCGAAAGCGCAGCCGCCAGGTCTTGAAGCGGCTGTGCCAGCCGTTCACGTTCTGCAGGTGGATCGCGACGCGCGTGCGGATGCCCGCCCGCAGGTTGACCGCTTCGTGGGTGATGCCCGCCCCTGGCGTAAAGTCCTTCGTCGATGCTCACCGTAGTGCGCATCCCGCATCCCGCATCCCGCATCGAATTCGAGACGATTTTCATTGGATTCAGCATCACAGCAAGCGGGTTGGTATCCGTATTGGTGGCAACCGCGTTCGATTCGGGAGCATCGGCCGTGGTTCCTGTGGATGCTGACGGAAAAAACCGTCCTCGTGTGCGCCGAACTGCCACTTCGGGCCGATAGCAAACCTTCGTGACAGTCTGCTAGATTGTCATCTTGGCCACCCGCTATAACGGCGAGGTCGTCCGCAATCGGGCCGGGAACGGACATCACCTGAGATCGTGAAAGGATGTTGATGAAGAAAAAGTTTGTCATTTGCTCCTTGACTGCTTTCGCCTTGAACGCGGCGGCTCAACAAACCGACTATACGCGTGTTGGCGTCCGTCTGAACGAGCTAGCCAGTGCTGACCAAGAAGTCCGACAAGAGTGGAGATTGCTTGAGCATGACGCCAAAACGACTCCTGCCCGAAGAGATGCTTTACAACAGCGATGGCGCACTACCGATGGTGCGAACCTGAAGCAGTTCAAAAAAATCATTGCGGCCTGCGGATGGCCTGAAACAAGTAAAGACAGCCATAGTGCCTGGTTGTTGGCCCAGCATGCCGACAGCGACATTGCATTCCAACGGCTCGCAAAAGGACTTCTTGAAGCCTCTGTCAACGCCGGTATTGCAGCGCCGCGAGATCTTGCCTATCTTGCTGACCGCATCGCTGCCAATGAGGGCCGTCCACAAGAATATGGAACCCAGTTTTCGCAATGGATCGCTGCCATTTGGTACTTGACCCGGTCGATGATCGGCAGCTGGTGAATCGCCGACGTTTGGCTATTGGACTGCAAAGCCTCGAGGAATATGAGGCCGAGGGACGCCGGCGGTTTATCCCACCGGATTGTGCAAATTCTGCAATTGCGCGGAAAACTCAATGACTCCTTCGGGCCCGGAACCGGAATGTCGTGACAGCTATCGACGCTTCAGCACGGCAACCTGCTATGCTGGCTGGACCGCCCGCCATCCGCCAGAAGCACGACCACATGCACTGGTCCGACTGGGCATCGCCGCACTGAAGACGCACCATGAACGAAAGACACGGGACGTGAAATTTCGCTTGCCAGGCATTGGCGTCCTCGCCCTCTGCATATTGCTTACCCCGAATGTCGCGCAAGGCGGCAACCTTGGTCCAGCAAGGACCGCCGATAAATTTGTCGAGGCGTTGCAACATCGGAATTTCAAGGAAGCCGCGACCATGTTCTTGCCAGCGCCGGGGGACGATGCCGTGGCGACCGAGCGCATGTTGACAAGGATCGACGAAAGCCTGGGTGGCTTCCCTACGATGCATCCTGTTCCAGCGCTACCCGACGGCAAGAGTGTGAGGCTGGAAGTTCTGGCCCCCGGGAACGTCGCGCCCAACATCCAGACATTCCTTCAGCTTCGCTATGCATCCACCGCCAACGACGGGCAGCCCGTGTTTTACGAGTTGAATGTGAGTGCCGGCGGTACCCCACCGCGTATCCTGTCTTTCGGCGTGCACTTTCCGGCGTCTGATTTACAATCCACCGCACGTGCACTTCATTTCGTAGATGTCATCGGACGTTAAGACGCTTCGGGCTGCGCCAGTGCCTTGCACGCATCCATTTGACGCATCCACATGAATCATGAACCCAGTCAGGATTTTGCCTTTTGCTCTGCTCTTGACAGCCTGCGCCATCGGCCCGGTCGTTACCGCTGACTATACGGGACTCGGAAATGCCGCCATTGCAGACGTCCTGCGATATTCCATATTTACCGGCGAAACCGGGATCGATTACGCGGTAAGCCAATTCATCAACAAGCACGACGTCATGGGCTCGAGCAACCCTCGGTCAACGCTGGAACACTTGGGCTTTGTATGCGGACCAGAGCCTGGCAGTACATGTGTCTATGAAGGGTCGGCAAAATCCTCGTTCGACGATCCGGAAAAACCCGTGATCGAAAACTACCTGACGACGGTGCGTCTCGATGTCTCCTGGCGCGATCGGAAAATCGACGTTGCCAGCCAAACCGCGAGGACCAGGGAATGAAGAAGGTGCAGATCATTCAAGCCGCGCAGACCGTCGCGCTCGCGGCATGACGACCCTGATGACCGCCCGCCTGCGCCTCGAACCGCTGGACGACGCCCACCTCGACGGCCTGCACGCGATGAACAGCGACCCCGCCGTGATGCGCTGGCTGGGCGGCCCGGTCGCGACCGTCGACGACACCCGCGCCATGATCGCCCGCGTGCGCACCCGCTGGTCCGAGTGGGGCTACGGCTGGTGGGCGCTGGTCGAGCACGACGGCGGCGCGCTGGTGGGTGCGGCCGGCATCCAGCACCTCGGCAAGGACCGCGCCAACCCGCACGAACTCGGCTGGCGCCTGCGCCGGGCCAGTTGGGGCATGGGCCTGGCCGGCGAGGCCATGCGCGCGATCGTGCGCCACGGTTTCGAGGAACTGGATGCGCCGCGCCTGTGCGCGATCCGCCATCCGGACAATGCCGCCTCCCTGCGCCTGATGGAGCGGCTGGGCATGCGCTACGTGGGCGTCCAGCACTGGGATGGCGCGGACGTGCCGGTGCACGCACTGGCGCGCACGGCGTGGCGGTTGCGGCAGGACGACGACGGCGCCGCACCCGCGCACGATTGACAAAAGACTTCTTGTTATTGCAGAGAGGAAATCTGCTATATTCGTCATTTTACAGCGTGACCCGGCGCGATATGACGACCGCAATGTTTCGATTCTGCTCAATTTGCTGCCTGTGGCTGGCGTTTCTGCCGGCCAGGGCCGGCGCGGGCGCGCCGCCCGCCTACCATTTCTCGCCGGTCAACCAGTACAACCTGCAGGTTTCGGCGGGGTTCTGGAACCCGATCATGCGCTACGTCTCCGAAAAGAGCGGCGTACGCCTGGAACTCAAGCTCGGCCGCACCTCGGCCGACACCACCAGCTTCATCCTGGCGCGCGAAGTGGACTTCGCGTTCACCAACCACCTGTTCAGCCCCGACCGCGAACGCATGGGCTGGACCGTGTTCGGGCGCCGCGACGCGCCCCCGGTGGCGGGCCAGATCGTGGTGCCGGCCGATTCGCCGGTGCGCGACATCGCCGAACTGGCCGGCGCCGCGGTCGCCTTTCCCGGTCCGGAAGCGCTGGTCGCGTACAAAGTCCCGTACGCCCAGCTGCTGCGCAAGGGCATCCCGGTCGACGTCGTCTTCGCCGGCAACCAGGACGCCGCCTTCACCCAGCTGTTCGCCGGCAAGGTCAAGGCCGTCGGCGCCAACTCGCAGCTGGTGCAGAACTACATCGGCCGCGAGGGCAAGCGGTTCCGCATCCTGTGGTCGTCGGAGCGCTTCAACGACCTGGCACTGATGGTCTCGCCGCGCGTGCCGCCGGCCCAGGCGCGCGCCGTGGCGCGCGCCTTCCTCGGCATGCGCGACGATCCGGAAGGCCGCAGGATCCTGCAGGCGGCGTCGGAACTGGTCCATGCGCCGGTGCCGCTGGCCTTCGTGCCGGCCAGCGATGCCGACTACGCGGCCTACCGTACTTTCTACGCCGGCGCGCCGGCCAGCCTGCGCTGAACGGCGCGTCCCCACGATGCCGCTGCCGCGTTCCCTTTCCCGCCTGCTGCCGCGCTCCCTCGTCGGGCGCGTGTTCACGGTGTTCAGCCTGACCCTGCTGCTGTGCATGGGCGTCGGCCTGGGCCTGTTCTACCGCTACCAGTTCCTGCAGCACGTCGAGGAGACCCAGGATGCCGCCATGACCCTGGTCGAGGTGGCCGCCCAGACCATCGAGGACAGCGTCGTGATCGGCGACTACGACACCGTCAAGCGCACGCTCGGCAAGATGCTGGTGCAGTCGCCATTCAAGCGCGCCGAATTCATCGACGTCTCCGGCGCCGCGATCCGCCTCGACGCGCCTTCTGTCGCCGGCGCCCCGGCGCCCGCCTGGCTGACGGACCTGATCGCCGCCAAGCTGTACGACGTCAACCGCGTCGCCAGCGTCGGCGGCAAGGACTATGGCGTGGTGCGCCTGCGCTTCGACGAACACAAGCTGGCCGCCCAGCTGTGGACCATGGCGCTGGAAACCGCCGCCGTCGCCGGCATCGCCTTCCTCGCCAGCCTGGCGCTGATGCGCACGTTGCTGCGCCGCTGGCTCGACAACCTGGGCCGCCTGCGCTCCTTCGAGGACGACGTCGCCGCCGGCCGCGTGACCGCCGAGGCGGCGCTGCTGGCGGACGCGCCGACCGAGATCCAGGAAGCGATCCAGTCGGTCAACCGCAGCGCGGCCAGCCTGCGCGTGCAGTTCGGCCAGCGCATCGATTCCCTGATGAATTCGCTCATGCAGCACAAGAGCGCACTGGACCGCGCCGCCATCGTGTGCGAGGTCGACTGCGCCGGCATCATCGCCGGCGTCAACGACCTGTTCGTCGCCAGCTCCGGCTTCGCGCGCGCCGAACTGGTCGGCCGCGCCCTGGCCGACGTCGGCCGCCCCGCCGCCGGCGGCGCGCCCTGGCAGCCGTCCGACCAGGTCTGGAACGGCGAAGTGGTGATCGACGGACGCCATGGCCAGCGCGAGTGGTACCGGACCGTGGTGCCGATCAGCGACGCCGCCGGCACCATCGAGCGCTACATCTGCATCGACATCGACATCAGCGAACGCAAGGCCTTCGAGCGCGCCATCCTCGCCAACGCCCGGCGCCAGACGCTGGTGGCCGAACTGGGGCACAAGGCGCTGGCCGCGAACGACCTGCACGAGCTGTTCGACGAAGCCGCCGCCGCGGCCGCCGCCGGGCTGGGCGCGTCCTGCGCCGCCCTGTTCGAGACCGGCCCGGACGGCCGCCTGCGGGTGCGCGCCGGCAGCGGCTGCCTCGCGGCGGCGCGTGGACAGGCCTTGCCGCACGACGGGGACGGCGCCGACGCCGGCGCCATCGCCGCCGTCCTGTCCGGCTGCGCCGCGGGCCACGGTACCGGCGCCGCGCTGGACGCCGCCATCGTCTGCGCCGACCGCAGCTTCGGCGTGCTGGGCGTGTACGACCGCGCCGGGCGCCGCTTCGACGCCGACGACGCCAGCTTCCTGCGCGGCATCGCCAACATCCTGGCCACCGCCGTCGAGCGCCACGATGCGCGCAGCCGCCTGACCTACCTGGCGCAGTACGATCCGCTGACCAGCCTGCCGAACCGGCGCCGCCTGCAGTCCTGCCTGGAGGACGCGATCGTCCAGGCCGGGCGCGCCGGGCAGCAGGCGGCCGTGATGTTCGTCGACCTGGACCGCTTCAAGAACGTCAACGACATGCTCGGCCACGGCGTCGGCGACCAGCTGCTGGTGCAGGCGGCGCAGCGCCTGCAGGCCTGCGCCCGTCCCGGCGACGTGGTGGCGCGCCTGGGCGGCGACGAGTTCGCGCTGGTGCTGCCGCAGCTGGCGGCCATCGACGATGCCGCCCCGGTCGCGCGCCGCATCATCGACGCGCTGGCGCAGCCCTTCCAGCTGCAGGGGCAGCAACTGTTCGTGTCGGCCAGCATCGGCATCGCCGGCTATCCCGCGGACGGCGCCGATGCCGAGGCGCTGCTGAAGAACGCCGACACGGCGATGTACGACGCCAAGAGCGGCGGCCGCAACGGCTTCCGCTTCTTCCAGCCGGCCATGCACGAGCAGGCCGCGCTGCGCCTGCAGACCGAGAACCAGCTGCGCCTGGCGCTGGAGCGCGGCGAGTTCCTGCTGCACTACCAGCCCAAGCTGGACCTGGCCGGCGGCGCCGTCAGCGGCTTCGAAGCGCTGCTGCGCTGGAACCACGCGCAGCGCGGCATGGTCGGGCCGCTGGAATTCATCTCGATCCTGGAGGACACGGGCCTGATCCTGGCCGTCGGCGAATGGGTGATCGCGGAAGTCTGCCGCCAGCTCAAGGCCTGGCAGGCGCAGGGCCTGGCGCAGCCGCCGGTCGCGATCAACCTGTCGGCGCGCCAGCTGCAGCAGCCCGACCTGGCCGAACGCATCGAGCGCATCGTGACGGCGTCCGGCGTCGATCCCGGCCTGCTCGAATTCGAACTGACCGAGTCGATGCTGATGACCGACCCAGAGGCCGTGGTGGCGACGCTGGCGCGCCTGAAGGCGCTCGGCATGCGCCTGTCGGTCGACGACTTCGGCACCGGCTATTCGAGCCTGGCCTACCTGAAGCGCTTCCCGCTCGACGCGCTCAAGATCGACCGCACCTTCGTGCGCGACCTGCCGGACGACCCGGACGACGCCGCCATCACCAAGGCCGTGATCCGCCTGGCGCACAGCCTGAACCTGAAGGTGGTGGCCGAGGGCGTGGAGACGCTGGCCCAGCTGCGCGAGCTGGACCAGTACGACTGCGACGAGATCCAGGGCTGGTACGTGGGCCGTCCGCAGCCGCCGGCCGCCTGCGCCGCGCTGCTGGCCGACGCGCGCGCGGCCGCCTGCGCGCCGGCCTAGGCCCCTGCGGGCGCAGGCCGCCCGCTTGCGCTAAGATGGCGGAATTTGCCGGTCCCGGTCCATCCACCTCGTTTTCCGCAAGCATGCCAGAGAATCCTTCCAGCGCCGCCGGCGCCCTGCAACTCGCCGCCCGCGTCGCGGCCATCGAACCCTTCCGCGTCATGGAAATGGTCAAGGCCGCCGCCGCCATGACCCGCGCCGGCATCGACGTCGTCAGCATGAGCGTCGGCGAGCCCGATTTCACGGCGCCCGACGTCGTCGCGCGCGCCGCGGTGGCGGCGATCCAGTCCGGGACCACGCAATACACGGAATCGCTCGGGCTGCCGGCGCTGCGGGAGGCCATCTCCGGCTGGTACGCCGGCGCCCACGGCCTGGACATCGATCCGCGCCGCATCGTGATCACGGCGGGCGCCTCCGCCGGCCTGCTGCTGGCCTGCGCCGCGCTGGTGGCCGACGGCGACGAGGTACTGATGCCCGATCCCTGCTACCCGTGCAACCGCCACTTCGTCAGCGCCTTCGGCGGGCGCCCGGTGCTGGTGCCGTCCGGACCGGACGAGCGCTACCAGCTCGACGCCGCCCAGGTCGGCGCGCACTGGAACGCGCGCACGCGCGGCGTCATCGTGGCCTCGCCGTCGAATCCGACCGGCACGTCGATGACGCCGCAACAGACGCAGGACCTGCTGGCGGCCGTGCGCGCACGCGGCGGCTTCGCGATCGTCGACGAGATCTACCAGGGCCTGTCCTACGGCGCGCGGCCGGTCAGCGCGCTGTCCTTCGGCGCCGACGTCATCACGGTCAACAGCTTCTCGAAGTACTTCGGCATGACCGGCTGGCGCCTGGGCTGGCTGGTGCTGCCCGAGGCGCTGGTGCCGGCGGTGGAAAAGCTGGCCCAGAACCTGTTCATCTGCGCGCCCACCGTCGCCCAGCATGCGGCGCTCGCCTGCTTCGCGCCCGACGCCATCGCGGTGTTCGAGGAACGCAGGCTGGAATTCCAGCGCCGCCGCGATTTCCTGGTGCCGGCGCTGCGCGCGCTGGGCTTCGCGATTCCGGTGATGCCGGACGGCGCCTTCTACGTGTATGCGGACGTCGCCGGCCTCGCGCATCCGGACGCGCACGACAGCGCCGCCTTCGCCATGGCCGTGCTGCGCGACGCCCGCGTGGCGATCGTGCCGGGCGCGGACTTCGGCTTCGCCGCGCCGCAGCGCCACGTGCGCTTTTCCTACGCGACGAAGTACGACAGGATCGAGGAAGCCGTCGAGCGGCTGCAGACGCTGCTCAGGCGCTGAGCGGGCCGGCGGCGGGCGCGCCGGCCACCAGTTCGCGCAATAGCTCGGCCGCCACCGGCTTGACGAGGTAGCGGTCGAAGCCGGCCTGCAGGCCGCGTTCGCGGTCGTCGGGCTGGCCGTAGCCGCTCAGGGCGATCGCATACGGCGCCGCGCCGGCGGGCGCCGCGCGCAGCGCCTGCATCAGGCCCAGGCCGTCCAGCCCGGGCAGGCCGATGTCGCAGACGATGACGTCCCACCCGCCGCCCAGCGCCAGCGCCAGCCCGGCGTCGCCGTCGTGCGCCGTGGCCACGTCGTGGCCGTCGGCCGCCAGGCAGCCCGCCAGGGTGGCGCAGGCGTCCAGGTTATCCTCGATCAGCAGCACGCGGCGCGGTCCCGCCACGTGCACCGGGGGCGCCGGCGCGGGGGCCGCCGGCGCCGCGGCGCTGCGCGGCAGGCGCACGGTGAAGCGGCTGCCCTGGCCGCTGCCGGCGCTGTAGGCGTCGACCGTGCCGCCATGCATGCCGACCAGGTTGCGCACCACGTTCAGGCCCACCCCGAGGCCGCCTTCGGAACGGGCCAGCGAGCGCGGCCCCTGGGTGAACAGGTCGAAGATGTGCGGAATGGTCTCGGGCGCGATGCCGGTGCCGTTGTCCTCGACGCTGACCAGCACGTGTCCGTCGTCCTCGTCGGCCAGCACGGCCAGGCGCAGGCGGCCGCCGTCGCCGGTGTACTTGGAGGCATTGGCCAGCAGGTTGGTGAACACCTGGGCCAGGCGCACGCGGTCGCCCTCGACGGCCACGCCCTCCGCGGGCAGCGCCAGTTCCAGCGCTTGCGCGCGCTCGGCGATGCGCGGCTGTACCGTCTCGACCGCGTGGCGCAGCACCTCGGCCAGCGCCAGCGGCTCCGGCGCCAGCGTGATCTTGCCGCTGCTGATGCGGGCGGCGTCCAGCAGGTCGTCGAGCAGGCGCGCCATGTGCCCGACCTGGCGCCCCACCACGCGCGCCAGCCTGGCGTGCTCGCCGTCGCCGCTGCGCTCGAGCAGCGACGCCGCCATCGCGATCGGCGACAGCGGGTTGCGCAGTTCGTGCGCCAGCATCGCCAGGAATTCGTTCTGGCGCCGGTTCGCCGCTTCGGCGTCGTCGCGCAGGTGCTGGGCATTGACGGTGGCCAGCACCAAGTGCTCGTTGGCCTCGCGCAGCTGGGTCACGGTATCCTCGAGCTGGCGCCGGTCCTGCGCTTCGGCGCGCAGCCGCGCGAGTTCTTCCTCGAGCGCCTGCACGCGCGCATGCAGCACGGCGTGGTCCACGGCGGCATCGGCGCGATCGACGGCATGCGCCGCCACCTCCTCCATCCCCGCTTGCGCCGCGCTCATGCCACCCCCGTCAGCCTTGCGGCCAGCCGGACAGCACGGCATCGTACGGCAACGGCGTGTCGTCGACCTCGATGCCGCCGGCGGTGATGTGGTAGCCGCGCAGTTCGGTGCTGTGGTCGCAGCCGCGCACCTTGACGACGGTGACGAACTTGCGCAGCGCGCCGCCGATCTCGGCGTAGCGCAGCGCCACCACGGCATCGGCCAGGAAGGACAGCGCCTGGGGACTGAAGCGCAGCTTCGACGCGAAGTCTTCCATGCCGGCCGTGACCAGCACCGTGACCCCGCGCTTGGCCAGCGTCGACAGGATGCGGAACACGGTCTGGCGCAGGTCGGCGCGCGCTTCCGGGGCCAGGTACAAGTCGAACTCGGACAGGGAATCGATCACCACGCGCGTGGCGCCGGTGCGGTCGATCGCGCTGAGCACGTCGTCCAGCAGTTCCTCGACGCTCAGCGACAGCGAGCGGGTCTCGATCACGGCGACGTGGCCGGCCTGCGCCATCGCGGCCAGTTCGGCATTGCGCAGGCGCGACACGCCCTTCTCGAAGAACACGCCGACGCCGCGCTCGCCCCGCTCGACGCCGGCCTGGAGGAAGCGGGTACCGAGGATGGTCTTGCCGATGCCGGTCGGGCCGGTCACCAGCAGCGAATGGCCCTGCGGCAAGCCGCCGTGCAGCAGCGCATCCAGCCCGGGCACGCCGGTCGGGATGCGGCGCGGATCGCGGTCGACCGCGGTGCCGGGCAGGCGGTCGTCGGCCAGCGGCGGCAGCTCGCGCGGATACACGCGGATGCCCTCGTCGGTGATGCGCATCGTATGGGCGCCCATCATGTGGGCCTGGCCGCGCATCTTGAGAACGCGGATCCGGCGCAGCATCGAATTGTCGTCGCTGGACTGGTACAGCGCCATCATGCCGTCGGCCACCGTGATGATCGGATTGGCCTCGACGTCGGCCTGCGTGTATTCGCCGATCAGGAAGGTAGTGGCCTGCCAGGTGGCCATGCGCGAACCCAGCTCCTGGACGAACTGCTGCAGGTCGGTGGTACCTTCGCTGCCGCCGCGCGCGGTCTGCACCACGGAGCGGAACGAGTCGACGAACACGAGGCTCGGGCCGAAGTCCTCGACCTCGCGCATGATGCGTTCGAGCACGCCGTTGAAGTGGCCGGCGCGCAGGTCGTCGGCCAGGTTCACGTAACGGATGCTGGCGCCGACCTTGTCCATGTCGAAGAACGGGAACTGCTGCTGGTAGCGCAGCATCTTCAGGGGCGGCTCGCCCAGCACGGTGAAGAACAGGGCGCGCCGCTGCGGCCCCGCGAGCGCGAACATGATCTGGTGCGCCAGCGTGGTCTTGCCGCTGCCCGGGGGCCCGGCGATCAACGTGAACGAAAACTCGGTCAAGCCGCCACCAAGCAGGATGTCGAGTCCCGGCACCCCCGTGCCCAGCATCCCCAGGCGTACTTTGTCGGTCATTACGTATGCTCCTGTGCTTCCGGCGGCCCCTCCCGACCGTCCGAATCCTGTTCGGCCTCGGCCAGGAGGCGCGCCGTCAGCGCGTCACCGATCAGGGCCGAGAGCAGCCTGGTGAAGGTTTCCAGCAACTCGGCGTTGGCGGACTCGGCCCGCTTCGCGTCGACGCCGGCCAGGTCGTGCTCCAGCGCACCCAGCAGCCGCGCGATCGAGCCGCGCTCGCCGCCCACGCTGAGCCAGCCGTGGCGCGGCGCGAGCATGCGCACGGCGCGGCCAAACAGCGCGCATACGCCGCTTTCGCCGATCAGCCCGGCCAGGCGGCCGGTGATCCGGCGCCACGGCAGCAGCAGGCGCGTGCGCTCGCCCGCCGCGACCGGCAAAGGCGTGCCCCCGTCGGGCCGGCGCTGGGTGTCATCTCTTTCCATCCGGTTTTACAAAATTATTATCCTAGGGAATCCGCATCGCGGTCCAGGCATCCACAGCCATTATAGCCGCTGCATGAAGCGGCCCACGATAATCTCGTGACAATTTTGCCGCCCGGGCCGGCACCCGCCCGGCGCGCGGGCGACCTGTTACCATCCCTCTCCTTCGCTCAACCAGAAACCGGAACGTCTCTCCATGTCCGCTACCAAGGCCTTTTCCTCCCCCGCGACGCGCGCCCTGCTCGCCGCGCTCGCGCTGCCGTGCGCCGGCGCCCACGCCCAGAACCCGCCGGTCGTCGCCGAGGCGCCGCTGCGCGCCCACCTGTCCCTGCTCGCCGACGACCTGTTCGAAGGCCGCGGCACCGGCCAGCGCGGCGGCGACCTCGCCGTGCGCTACCTGGAGACCCAGGCCGCGGCGCTCGGGCTGCAGCCGCTGCCCGGCGGCGGCTACCGCCACAAGGTCGAACTGGTCGGCCAGAAGACGCTGCCCGGCAGCAGCCTGCGCTTCGACGTCCGCGGCGCGGCGCTGGAAGCGCGCTTCGGCACCGACGCCGTGTTCGCCAACGCCGGCGGCCAGGCCGAGACGCGGCTGGCCGCCCCCGTGCTGTTCGTCGGCTACGGCATCGACGCGCCGGAAGAACGCTGGAACGACTTCGCCGGCGCCGACGTGAAGGGCAAGCTGCTGGTGGCGATGGTCAACGATCCGCAGCCCACCGCGGCCGAGCCGCAGCGTTTCGGCGGCAAGTCGCTGACCTGGCACGGCCGCTGGACCTACAAGTTCGAGGAAGCGCTGCGCCAGGGCGCGGCCGGCATCCTGCTGATCCATACGACCGCGTCGGCCTCGTATCCGTGGAGCGTGCCGGTCAACGGCTTCTCGCACGAGCAGTTCCACCTGGCCGGCGCGGGCAATGCGCTGCAGGGCTGGATCAGCGAGGATTTCGCGCGCCGGCTGTTCGCCGCCGCCGGCCAGGACCTGGATGCGCTGCGCGCGCGCGCCGAGGTACGGGGCTTCCGCCCGGTGGCGCTGGACGCCGCCGGCCGCGCCGACGTGAAGAGCGCGGTACGCACCGTGGTGCAGTACAACGTGGCCGGCATCGTGCCCGGCACCGATCCGGCGCTCAAGGACGAGGCGGTGATCTATTCGGCCCACTGGGACCACCTGGGCATCGACGCCGGCAACGGCCAGCCCGACCACATCTGGAACGGCGCCATCGACAACGGTTCCGGCACGGCGGCCCTGCTGGCGATGGCGCAGGCCGCGGTGCGCCAGCCGGCGAAACGCAGCCAGATCTTCCTGTGGCCGGCCGCGGAGGAACAGGGCCTGCTGGGCAGCCTGGCCTGGGTGAACGATCCGCCCTGGCCGCTGGCGAAGACGGCCGCCGACCTGAACCTGGACAGCATGAACTTCGTCGGCCGCACCCGCGACATCGGCATCGCCGGCGCCGAACGCAGTTCGCTGGCGCAGGCGGCCGGCACGGTGGCGCAGGCGATGGGCCTGCAGGTGGCGCCGCCGGTGCCGGACCTGGGCGGCGCCTATTTCCGCGCCGACCACTTCAGCTTCGCCAAGGCCGGCGTGCCGGCGTTCAGCGTCGGCTCGGCCGTGTTCTCGGGCGACGGCAAGTTCACCTTCGAGCACGATCATGGCGGCGCGGACCGGATGCGCGCGTTCACCAAGGTCTACCACCAGGTGGGCGACCAGTACGATGCGGCCTGGGACCTGTCCGGCATGGTGCAGCAGGCCCAGTTCACGCTGAACCTGGGCTATGCGGTGGCGAATGCGCCCGCCATGCCGCGCTGGCGCGCCGGCGAGGCGTACGGCAAGGTCGCGCGCTGACCGTCAACCGTAGGGCTGGTACGCGATCCCGTGAGCGATGGCGCCGGCGACCTGCAGCTGGTTCTCGGCGCTCTCGCTGAACTGCGCCACCAGCTGGGCGCGGGTGTAGCCGTGGTCGAGCGCCGCGCGCCAGAACGCGAAGCCGCCATCGTCGGCGTCGCGCCCCAGGATGTTGCGGTAGACGGTGGCCAGGAAACCGTCGTCGTCGAGCGCGCCGTAGGTGGCCCGGAACTCGGCACTGGCGACGAACTGCGCGGCGACGTCGTCCAGGCTGGTGCCGTTATCCAGCGCCGCGATCCAGAAGCCCAGCCCGCCCGCATCGGGCACGCGGCCCAGCGCGGCCTGGTAGACGCGGTAGGCCTGGCCGGCGGCGCCGTCGATGTCCAGGGCCAGCGCGCCGTCGGCGAAGCGGACGCGCTCGATGGCCGCCAGCGTGGCGTGCGTGCCCGCGCCGTCGACGCGGGCGACGCCATCCTCCACGTCGACGGCATAGGCGGCGCGCGCGCCGGCGAAGACCGCCGTGTCCAGCCCGCCGGCGCCGTCGAACACGTCGACGCCGTCGCGCGCGACGAAGCGGTCGGCGCCGCTGGAACCGCGCAGCGTGTCGCCGCCGAAGTTGGCGGCGTAGACGTGGCCGTTGGCCAGGTGGTTGATCCAGGTGCTCACGCTGTCGTGCCCGGCGGCCGCGACCACGTCGCTCATGCCGTCGCCGTCGACGTCGGCCGCGAAGGCGCGTCCGCCCGGATCGCTCTCCCAGTCGAGCGCGAAGCTGCCGTCGCCGCGGTTCAGGTAGACCTTCGAGGTGATCGGCTCGCCCGCCGACTCGGCCAGGATGTCGGGATGGCCGTCGTGGTTGAAGTCCACCGCCGACAGCGACATCAGCCAGCCCGGCTGGGAGCTGTCGCGGTCCTGCGGCAGGCGGCGCGCGGTCTCGTCGCGGAAATGGCCGCTGCCGTCGTTGACCAGCAGCTGGATGTAGTCGGTGTGGTAGAACACCGCGTTGTCGCCGCCGTTGGTCACGCTCAGCATCAGGTCCGGATACGCATCGCCGTTCAGGTCGATCGCCTCGACCTCCAGCACGATCTCCTTGTCCAGGCCGCTCGCCGGCAGCACGACCGGCGCACGCCGGGTGAAGTCGCCGTGGCCGTCGTTGAACAGCACCTTGCTGCCCTGGCCCACCAGGTTGCCGTCCCAGGTGCCGAGGATCAGGTCGCGGTAGCCGTCGCCGTCGACGTCGACCATGCCGGAAAAGGTGCTGGTCTCCTGGTAGACCACGTTGCCCAGCGTGGTACCGGGACGCGGCAGCAGCTCGTTGCGCTCGACGAAATGGCCGCGGCCATCGTTGAGCAGCAGCAGGTTGCCCTTGTCGAGCGTGTTCACCAGCAGGTCGATGTCGCCGTCGCCATCGACGTCGCCGGCGCTGCCGCCGTGGCTCAGGTCGCGCCGCTGGACCAGCGTGGCGCTGGCGTCGACCAGGCGGCCGGCGCCGTCGGACAGGTACAGGCTGCCGATGCCGCCGGCGAAGGGCGGCGCGTCGTCGCCGAAGTCGAGCTGGTACAGGTCGTCCGCGCCGTCGCCGTTGAAGTCGGCCACGATGCTGCGCCCGCCGCCGACGATCTTCATCGGCACCTGGCCCAGCAGCGCCGTGGTGGCGTCGGCGAAGCCGCCCTTGCCGTCGCCCGCGTAGAAATAGGTCGGGGCCGGCGCGGTGCCGGTGCCGACCTGGGTGACGTAGGCGAAATCGACATGGCCGTCGCCATTGAAGTCGCCGGCCTTGAGCTGGGTAATGCCGGCCGCGTCGGGATGCGCCACGTGGACGGTGGCGGCGGTGCGGAAGTCGCCGACGTAGTCCGAGCGCAGGATCGCCCTGTCGTCCGACCCGGGTCCGCTGAACGCGATCTTCTCGATGCCGGACAGGGTGTCGGTGCCGCGGTCGCCGTTGGCGAAGCGCTTGACGACGGTGAAGGTGTCGGTGGCGGCGTCGTAGCTGACCCGGGCCGCGGTCGAGGGTTCGAAATAGTAGTCGACGGTGTCGAAGCCGGCGCCCCCGCGCACCGTGTTGTCGCCCGCGCCGCCGTAGAAGAACTCGTCGGCGGCGCCGCCCACCAGGGTATCGTCGAAGCCGCTTCCCTGCACCACGCGGATGCCGACCAGCGTGTCGCGCGTGCCGAAGCCGTCGTCGGCCCAGCCCTGGCCGAGATCGACGCGCACCCCGGCCGGCGAATCCCAGTAGACCGCGGTGGCCCAGCCCCGGGCGCGGTTGACGATGGTGTCGTTGCCGCGCCCGCCGTCGGCCAGTGCGTCGTCCAGCCCGATGGTGTCGTCGCCGTCGCCGCCGTAGATCACGGCGCCTTGCGGGATGCCGTCCCGGCGCTGGTCGATGTCGTCGTTGCCCGCGCTGCCGCGATAGTCCATGTCGTCCCCAAAGATTTATTTTAAGCAACTTATTATAGACGGGAGACTGGCCGCGTCCTATGGATCGCGGGTAATATCGTTATCGACTGCAAGATTGATGCACCAACAACCGCCATAGGAATCCCATGAAGCAGACCACGCTGGCCGCCGCCCTCCTGTTCGCCCTGTCGCTCGCGCCCGCCGCGCCCGGCCTCGCCGCCAGGGCCGCGGCCGCGCCGGCCGCCCATGCCGAGGATGCCCGTTTCCGGGCCATCTGGCAGGCCGAGTGGCGCTGGCGCGTGCAGCAGGGCCTGGCCTGGGACGAGGACAGCCCGCGCGCCGCGCGCGGCGAACTGGGCCGCGTCGATGCGCGCACCCAGGCCGTCCGCCTGGCCTACTGGGAAGACGTGCTGCGCCGGCTCGACGCCATCAAGCCGGCCGCGCTGTCGGCCGCCGCGCAGGTCGACTACGCCGTCTACCGCGCCCAGGTCGCCGCGTTCGTGCAGGCCCAGCGCTTCCGCGAGTACGAGCAGCCGGTGAACGCCGACAGCGCGTTCTGGAGCGACATCATGTACATCGCCCGGCGCCCGCTGAAGACCGAGGAGGCGTACCGCACCTACCTGAAGCAGCTGGCCGACCTGCCGCGCTACTTCGACGAAGAGACGGCCAATATGCGCGCCGGCCTGGCGCGCGGCTTCACGCCGCCGAAGGTGACGCTGGCGGGGCGCGACGCGCCGCTGCTGAACGTCGCCAATGCGCGCACGCCGCAGGAAACCGTCTACTACGCGCCGTTCAAGACCATGCCGGCCACCATTCCCGCGGCCGTGCAGGAAGACCTGCGCGCGCAGGGCGCGCGGCTGATCGCCGACAAGGTGCAGCCGGCCTACGCGGCGGCGCTGCGGTTCGTGCAGTCGGAGTACTTCCCGAACGCGCGCACGACGCTGGCGGCGGAAAGCCTCCCGGACGGCAAGGCCTACTACCAGTCGAAGATCGTCGAATACACCACGCTGGACCTGACGGCGCGCCGGATCCACGAGACCGGCCTGGCCGAGATGGCGAAGATCCGCGCCGAGATGCAGCAGACGATGGCGCAGGCCGGCTTCAAGGGCGACCTGCCGGCCTTCCTCGCCTTCCTGCGCGCCGATCCCCAGTTCTACGCGAAGACGCCGGACGAGCTGCTGATGCGCGCCGCCTGGATCGCCAAGAAGTTCGACGCCAAGGCCGACCAGTACTTCGGCTACCTGCCGCGGCGCCGCTTCGCGATCGTGCCGGTGCCGGCCGACCAGGCGCCCTACTACACGTCGGCGCGCGGCGGTCCCGGCATCTACCTGGTGAACACCTACAACCTGCCGGCGCGCGCGCTGTACAGCCTGCCCGCGCTGACGCTGCACGAGTCGGCGCCGGGCCACGCCTTCCAGATGCCGGTGGCGCTGGAACAGCGGGGCGTGCCGCCGTTCCGCCGCGCCTACATCTCGGCCTACGGCGAAGGCTGGGCGCTGTACTGCGAACGCCTGGGCAGCGAGATGGGCATCTACGAGACGCCCTACGAGACCTTCGGCATGCTCAGCTACCAGGCCTGGCGCGCGGCGCGCCTGGTGGTCGACACCGGCATCCACGCCATGGGCTGGACGCGCGCGCAGGCGCAGGCCTACATGCACGACAACACCGCGCTGTCGGACCACGAGATCGAGACCGAGGTCGACCGCTACATCTCGTGGCCGGGACAGGCGCTGTCGTACTACCTGGGGCAGATGGCCATCATGGACGCGCGCGCCAGGGCGGAGCAGGCGCTCGGGCCGAAGTTCGACATCCGCGCGTTCCACGACACGGTGCTGAAGCTGGGGTCGGTGCCGTTGCCGGTGCTGCGCGCGCGCATCGACGCGTTCATTGCGGACGGGGGCAAGTCGCCGTATCCGGCGCAGTAGCGGCGCGACGCGGCGCCGGCGAGAGCGTGGCGCCGCCGGGTCAGAACAGCTTGAGCTTGAGCTGCACCGAGATCCCGCCGTACAGGCGGTCCTTGTAGCTCGGGATGATGCCGACGTTCACGCCCACCCGTTGGTACTCGTAGGTCAGCGTCGGGATCGCCGCCGGGAACCAGCCGCCTTCGCGCATGCGCGGGTAGCCGTCGAAGGCGGCCAGCGCCGCGCCGATGCGCACCGGGCCGAGCGCCCACGGCTGCCAGATCACGCCGGCATAGTTCGACCATTCGCGGTCGCTGTTGTAGAAGCGCCCCGCCACCGCCGCCATCGTGCCGGAGAAGCGGTATTCGGCGCCCAGCCCCTTGTTACCGCCGTTCAGGTCCTTGTCGCGGTCGAAGTGCCAGGTGGCGAAGCCGGTGTCGATCCACAATTCGTTCTTCGGATCGGCGTCGATCCAGGTAAACAGTTTGCCGGGATCGGACTGCGCAGGCGCAGCCGCGGCGGTCTGCGCCTGGGCG
This sequence comes from uncultured Massilia sp., assembly GCF_913773735.1. Classification (GTDB taxonomy): domain Bacteria; phylum Pseudomonadota; class Gammaproteobacteria; order Burkholderiales; family Burkholderiaceae_D; genus Telluria. The sequence continues at coordinate 114,491 of NZ_CAJYEB010000032.1, read as the reverse complement.
CCGGCGGCGCCGAGCACCAGGCCGGCGGCGGCCAGCCGGCGCAAAACGGAATGGGTGTTCAATCGTCTGCCTTCGGGTCGAGGTCGGGGAACATCACTTCGGTGAAACCGAAGCGGGAAAAGTCCTGGATGCGCATCGGATACAGGATGCCCAGCAGGTGGTCGACTTCGTGCTGCACCACGCGCGCGTGGAAGCCGTCGACGTCGCGCCGGATCGGGTTGCCGTACTGGTCGAAGCCCTCGTAGCGCAGGCGCGTGTAGCGCGGCACGCTGCCGCGCAGGCCCGGCACCGACAGGCAGCCCTCGAAGCCCTCTTCCATCTCGGCGGACAGGGGCGTGAGCACCGGGTTGACCAGCACCGTCTCGGGCACGGCCGGCGCGTCCGGGTAGCGCTGGTTCTTGCCGAAGCCGAAGATCACGACCTGCAGGTCGACGCCGATCTGCGGCGCGGCCAGGCCGGCGCCGTCGGCCGCGTGCATGGTCTCGAACAGGTCGGCCACCAGCGCGTGCAGTGCGGGCGTGTCGAAGGCCGTCACCGGCTGCGCGACGCGCAGCAGGCGCGGGTCGCCCATGCGCAGGATCGCGCGGACCGTCATGGCACCTCCCGGCCGAGCTGGCGCAGGAAGTCGGCGAAGCCGTCGGCGGTTTCCGGATGCTTGAGGCCGACCGCGGTCATCGCCTGCAGGTAGCCCAGCTTGGAACCGCAATCGTAGCGCTGGCCGGCGTAGCGGTAGGCCAGCACGCGCTCGCGCGCCATCAGCGCCGCGATGCCGTCGGTGAGCTGGATCTCGCCGCCGGCGCCGGCGCCGATCGTTTCCAGGTGCTCGAAGATGGCGCCGGACAGCACGTAGCGGCCGACCACGGCCAGCGTCGACGGCGCGTCCTCGGGCTGCGGTTTCTCGACGATGCCCGACACCAGTTCCAGGTCGGTGCGGTAGGGACTGGCGCTGACGACGCCGTACTGGCGCGTGTGCGCGCGCGGCACGTCCTGCACGGCCAGCACGCTGCACTTCTCGTAGGCGTACAGGTCGGTCATCTGGGCCAGCACCGGCTTGTGGCCGGGGGCGGTGTCCATGAAGTCGTCGGCCAGCAGCACGGCGAACGGATCGTTGCCGATCACCGGACGCGCGCACAGCACCGCGTGGCCCAGGCCCAGCGGCTCGGACTGGCGGATGTAGATGCAGCTGATGTTCTTCGGGATCACCTGGCGCACCAGCTTGAGCAGCGCTTCCTTGCCGGCCGCCTCCAGCTCCGCCTCGAGTTCGTAGGCCTTGTCGAAATGGTCTTCGATCGCGCGCTTGTTGCGGCCCGTGATGAACACCATTTCCGTGATGCCGGCGGCGACCGCCTCCTCCACCGCATACTGGATCAGCGGCTTGTCGACGATCGGCAGCATTTCCTTCGGCTGCGCCTTGGTCGCCGGCAGGAAGCGGCTGCCAAGCCCCGCGACCGGGAACACGGCCTTCTTGATTGCGCTCATTCTTACCCCATCATGGTCAGGAATTCTTCACGTTATCCAGCAGCGCCAGCAGGCCCGCCTCGTCGAGCACCGCGACGCCCAGCGCCTCGGCCTTGTCGAGCTTGCTGCCCGCCTCGGCGCCGGCGACGACGTACGACGTCTTCTTCGACACCGAGCCGGACACCTTGCCGCCGGCCGCCTCGATCAGCGCGCCGGCCTGGTCGCGGCTCATGGTCGGCAGCGTGCCGGTCAGCACGAAGGTCTTGCCGCTCAGGGCGCCCGCGGGCGCGGCGGCTTCCTGCGGCAGTTGCGCCAGCAGTTCGCGGCGCAGCGCCGCCAGCGCGGCCAACCGCTCGCGGTTGGCCGGTTCGCCCATCCACTGCTCCAGTCCGTCCACGACGGCTTGCGGCAGGCCGAACACGCCGAACACCTTCAGGTGCGCGAGGTCGTCCAGCGTGCGCCCGTCGAGCAGCTGGCGCGCGCGCGGCTCGGTCAATTTGGGGATGGCCAGCGCGGCGACCAGGCCGACGTCGTCGAGCTTTTCGCGCAGCTGGGCCTTCGGCGCGTGCTCGCCGGTCGGCGCCACGCCGGCCGCCAGCAGCGCATCGAGCGCCTGCTGGTTCTTTTCCTCGGCGAAGAAGTCGGCGATGGCCTCGGCCACCGTGCCGCCGATGTCGGGCAGCACGCGCAGCAGCGCGGCCGGCGCCCGGCGCACCAGGTCCAGCGTGCCGAGCCAGTCGGCCAGCGTCTTGGCGGTCGATTCGCCCACGTGGCGGATGCCCAGCGCGAACAGCAGGCGCTCCAGCGGCGGGTGCTTGCTGGCGGCGATGGCGGCGAGCAGGTTGTCGGCCCACTTGGTGGCGACCTTGCCCTGCTTGACGGTCTCGGGCGTAGTGCCGTCGCGTTCGTCGGCCAGGCGCTTCATGGCGAGCAGGTCGTCCAGGCTCAAGCGGTACAGGTCGGCCACGCCGTGGATCAGGTTGCACTCGACCAGGCTGTCGATGTAGCGGTCGCCCAGGCCCTCGATGTCCATCATGCGGCGGCCGGCGAAATGGCGGATGGCTTCCTTGCGCTGGGCCGCGCAGCTCAGGCCACCGGAGCAGCGGGCGATCGCCTCGCCTTCCTCGCGCACCACGTGCGAGCCGCACACGGGGCAGGTCTTCGGCAGTTCGTACACCGGCGGTTCCGGCTGCGGGCGGCGCTCCGGCACCACCGCCAGCACCTCGGGGATCACGTCGCCGGCGCGGCGCACGACCACGGTATCGCCCACGCGCACGTCCTTGCGCCGCACCTCGTCCTCGTTGTGCAGCGTGGCGTTGGTGACGGTGACGCCGCCGACCGAGACCGGCACCAGGCGCGCCACCGGCGTGATGGCGCCGGTGCGGCCCACCTGCACGTCGATCGCCTGGACCGTCGTCAGCGCCTCCTCGGCCGGGAACTTGTGGGCCACGGCGAAGCGCGGCGCGCGCGAGACGAAGCCGAGCTGGCGCTGGTCGGCCACGCGGTCGACCTTGTAGACCACGCCGTCGATCTCATACGGCAGCGCCTGGCGGCGCGCGCCGATGTCGCGAAAGTAGCGGAGCATGCCTTCGCACCCCGTGACCACGGCGCGTTCCTTCGACACCGGCAGGCCCAGGCGCTCGAACCAGTCGAGCACCGCGCTATGCGATGCCGGCATCGGCGCGCCTTCCAGCACGCCGATGCCGTAGGCGAAGAAGCGGAGCTTGCGCTGCGCGGTGATGCGCGCGTCGAGCTGGCGCAGGCTGCCGGCGGCGGCGTTGCGCGGGTTGGCGAATTCCTTCTGGCCGGCGTCGCGCTGGCGCTGGTTCAGGCGTTCGAAGTCCTGCTTGAACATCAGCACCTCGCCGCGCACCTCGAGCACGGCGGGCAGGTCGGCGCCGTGCAGGCGCAGCGGGATCACCTTCACCGTGCGGATGTTCGCCGTGACGTCCTCGCCGGTGTAGCCGTCGCCGCGGGTGGCGGCCTGCACGAACACGCCGTTCTCGTAGCGCAGGCTGATCGCCAGGCCGTCGAACTTGAGCTCGGCCGCGTAGTCGACCGGGTGGATCGTGTCGAGGCCTTCGCGCACGCGGCGGTCGAAGTTGTCGATGTCCTCGTCGGAGAAGCCGTTGTTCAACGACAGCATCGGCACGGCGTGCGTCACCTGCCGGAATTCCGGGATCGGCGCGCCGCCCACGCGCGCGGTCGGCGTATCGACCGGCACCGCCTGCGGATAGCGCGCTTCCAGCGCCTGCAGTTCGCGGAACAGCCGGTCGTATTCGGCGTCGGGAATCGTCGGCGCGTCCAGCACGTGGTAGTTGTAGATGTGGCGGTTCAGCTCCTCGACCAGGGCGGCCATGCGCGCCAGCGCGTCGGGTGCTGGCGTGGCGCCCCCCTCCATTGCGGTTTCGCTCATCGCCGCCTCAGCTGAACAGGCGCAGCGCGCGGGTGGAGCCGGCCGGGATGTCGGACGCCTCCATCTCCTGGTAGAACTCGCGCACCTGGCCGCCGATCTCGTCCAGCGCGGCGTCGCCCAGCGGCTGGTCGAAGTCGTCGACGATGGCCGCGTCCAGGCGCTGCACCAGGTCGCGCGCGCAGGCGACCATGCGGCCGAAGCCGTCCTTGGCCGGGGCCACGCAGGGCACGTCGAGCAGCAGCGTCAGGCGCGCGGTGGCGTCGGCGCCCATGTCGGCGTTGGTCGACAGCGTGAACAGCGGGTGGTTCGGGTGGCCGTCGCGATCCGGCATGGCGAACTTGCCGTCCGGGCGCTTGTCGAAGCCGGCCGCCTGCAGCGCCGGGACCAGCATCGCCATGGGCCACGGCGCGCCCTTCGACGCCAGGTTCACGCCCAGCTGGGCGTCGTGGCCGGCGACGAAGCGGTGCAGGTTCTTCGCCTCGCTCATCACCTCGATCATGTCCGGCACTTCCGGTTCCGCCTGGATCTCGTCGGCCACGGCGCGCAGGCGCGTCACCAGTTCCGAGTATTCGATCTCGTTCAGCGCCGTGGTGCGCGTGGCGAGCTGCACGCCCGCCTGCAGCTTGGTGTAGACGCCGCCGTGCACGATCGGCTCCCAGTCGCCGCTGACGGCCAGGCCGACGTAGTGCACCGGCTTGTTGCCGACGCGGCGCAGCTTGAGCAGCGCCGGCAGGATGCGGTCGCCGCGCAGCGCGCCTTCGGCGTTGAGCGGGATCAGGCAATCGATCAGCGGATCGACCAGGTTCTCGGCCAGCTGGGCCGGCGGGGTATCCGGCCTGGCGCCGGGGAGCGCGGCGGCGGCGGCGGCGGCGGCGGCGGCGGTGGTCCCCGGCGCGGCGGCGGCCGGGGCCGCGGGCGCGGCGCGCGGCGGCACGACCGGCTCGGCCAGCGCATCGCCCTGCGGCGCCAGCACGGGGTCGGGCCGGGGCTCGGGGGCCGGCGGGAACGCCGGCGCGGCGTCGAGGACCGGCTCGTGGCGCTCGATGGTCGGCTCGTGGCGCTCGATGGCCGGCTCGGCCGCCCGTCCCGACGCGGCGCCGCCCTTCATCAGCACGTCGTCGTGGTCCGACGCGAAGGCGCGCTCGACGCTCTTCCTGGCCTTGTATTCCTGCCACTTGTTGTAACTAATGACGCCGACGACGAAGACGCCGCCGGCGGCGATCAGGCTCATTTGTAAGTCTGTCATGCTGCTCGTGCCTAGTATGCGAATATTGTTGTTATGGGTTGGCCTGCCATGTCCCTGCCCTTGCACCTGCCCCGGCTTCGGTGCCGGCGGGCCGCGCGCGCGGCGCGCGCGGCGCGTTCAGGGTTCCAGGGTGCGAGGGTAGCATGAAGGCAAGGAATTCCGGTGCAATGCAGGAAAGCGTAGCGCGTCCGGCCGGCGCGCGAAAGCGCCCATGCCAAACTGTCTACAACGGCCGCCATCATACCAAAACGGCCACCGCCCGGGCGGGGGAAACGCTCAGGCGGCGGCCAGGTCGGCCGCCGTTTCCATGTCCACGGCCACGATGCGCGAGACGCCCTGCTCCTGCATCGTCACGCCGATCAGCTGGCTCGCCATTTCCATCGCGATCTTGTTATGCGAAATGAACAGGAATTGCGTGTGGTCGGACATGCGCTTGACCATGCGGCAGAAGCGCTCGGTGTTCGCGTCGTCGAGGGGCGCGTCGACCTCGTCCAGCAGGCAGAACGGCGCCGGATTCAGGCGGAACATCGAGAACACCAGCGCGGTCGCCGTCAGCGCCTTCTCGCCGCCGGACAGCAGGTGGATGGTGGCGTTCTTCTTGCCCGGCGGCTGGGCCATCACCTGCACGCCGGAATCGAGGATTTCCTCGCCCGTCATCACCAGGCGCGCGGTGCCGCCGCCGAACAGGATCGGGAACAGTTCCGAGAAGTGGCCGTTGACGCGGTCGAAGGTGTCCTGCAGCAGGTCGCGCGATTCGCGGTCGATGCGGCCGATGGCGCCTTCCAGCGTGGCGATGGCTTCCTGCAGGTCGGCGTTCTGGGCGTCGAGGAAGCGCTTGCGCTCGGTGGCCTGCGCCAGTTCCTCGACGGCGGCCAGGTTCACCGCGCCCAGCGCGTTGATCGCATTGGTCAGGCGCGTGACCTCGCCCTGCAGCCAGGATGGCTTGGTGTCCGGGTCGAGCTTGCCCGCGAGCTGCGCCTCGTCGGCGTCGGTCGCGGCCAGCGCCTCGGCGAACTGCTCCTGGTTCAGGCGCGCGGCCTGCTCCTTCAGCTGCATCTCGGTGATGCGCTCGCGCTGCGGCTGCAGGCTGCGCTCGGCGCCCATGCGCGCCTCCTCGGCCGCGCGCAGCTGCTGGGCGAGCTGGTCGAGTTCGTGGCGCGCGTCGGCCAGCGCCTGCTCCTGCCCGGTGCGCCGCGCCAGCAGTTCCTGCAGGCCCTCGGCGGCGGCGCCGGACGCCAGCCGCTCCAGTTCCAGCCGCGCCGCGCCGATGCTCTCCAGCACCTGGGCCGCCTGCTGGCCGGCGCTGGCGCCCGTGCGGCGCAATTCCTCGATGCGGGTGCGCCCCGTCTTTTCCGCGAACACGGCTTCCTGCGCCGCCCGCTCCAGCGCGCGCAGGCGCTCGCGCGCATCGGCCAGCGCGCGCTCCTTGTCCTGGAACGCGACCTGGCCATCCTCGTGGGCGCCCTGCAGCTCGGCCAGCTCCAGGTCCAGCTCCTCGAACTGGGCCTCGGCTTCGAGCTGCGCCTGGCGCTGTTCGGCCTCGTGGGCGGCGATCTCGTCGAGGTCGGCCGCGATCTGGCCGCTCCTCTGGTTGAAGCGCGCCTCGACCTCGGCCTGCCTGACCACGTCGATCTGCAGCGCGTGCACCTCGCGCTGCAGCGCCGCCACTTTCTGGCGGCCTTCCTGCAGGCGCCGCTGCAGCTCGGCCACGGCGGCGTCGGCGCGCGTCGCGCGCGCGCGCACCTCGTCCAGCAGCAGGGCCTGGGCGCGCAGCTGCGTGCCGATGTTGTCGATCTCGTGCTGGCGCGCCAGCACGCCGTCCTGCTCGGCGTCGGCCGCGTAGAAGCGCACGCTGGAACGGGTGACGACGTGGCCGTTCGGCGTGACGAAGGCGGCGCCGTCCGGCAGGCGCGCGCGCTGGGCCAGCGCCGTGCCCGGGTCGTCGGCCGCGTAGACGCCGTGCAGCCAGTCCTCGAGCAGGCCGCGCAGGCCCGGGTCGTTCAGCTTCAGCAGGCTGGAAAACGGCTTCAGGCCGTGGTGCTCGCGCGCCGCGCCGGCGCCGGCGCACGGCGTGTAGACCGCCATGCGCGCCGGCGGCGCATCGCCGAAGAAGCCGCGCGCCCAGTCCAGGTTGGAGATCTCCAGCGCCCCGGTGCGCTCGCGCAGCACCGATTCCAGCGCGGTTTCCCAGCCGGCCTCGATGTCGAGCTTCTGCCACAGGCGCGGCAGCTTGTCGAGTTCGTGCTTCTGCAGCCAGGGCTGCACCTTGCCCTGGGTCTGCACGCGCTCCTGCAGCTGGCGCAGCGCCGCCAGGCGCGCCTCCAGCTTCGCGTTCGCCGCCGCTTCCTGCTGGGCCTGCGCATGGGCGTCGCGCCGCTCCCGCTCGACCGCTTCCTGGCGGCCGGTGGCGTCGTCGAGCATGAACGTCTGCTCTTCCAGCTGCATCTGCTTTTCCTCGAGCTGCGCGCGCAGGTTGTCGAGGTGGCCGGCGTCCGGCAGGTTCAGGCCGGAGCGCTCCTGCTGCAGGCGTTCGCGCCGCGTGGCCAGGCTGGCCAGGATGCCGCTCGCGTTGCGCTGGTGCGCCGACGCGAGCTCGATGCGCTGGCGCACTTCCATGATGCGCGCGCGCGATTCGGCGGCGCTGTCCTGGGCGGCGCGCCATTCGGCCTCGAGCGCCGGCAGGCGCTCGTCGTGCGCCTCCACGGCGATCTGCGCGCCTTCGACGCGCGCCGCCAGTTCTTCCTGGCGCATCTCGGCTTCCTCGATCTGCGCGGCGGCATCGCTGGCCTGTTGCAGCCACTGCTCGCGCTGCGCGGTGAGCGTGCCGACCTGGTTCTGCAGGCGCGTGCGCGATTCGACCACGAACTTGATCTGCGCTTCCAGGCTGCCGATGTCGGCATTGGTCTGGTACAGCGCGCCCTGCGCCGCGTGCACGCGGTCGCCGGTGGCATAGTGGGCCTGGCGCATGCGCTCCAGGTCCAGCTCGAGGCGGCGCAGCTCGGCGGTCTGCGCCTCCAGGCCGGTCTGCGCCTGTTCCATCTCCTGGAACCAGCGCGCCTGCTCGGCCCGCGCCTCGTTGCGACGCAGCAGCCACAGCAGCTTCTGCTTCTCTTCCTGGTCGGACTGCAGTTCGCGGAAGCGGTTGGCCACGGCGGCCTGGGCTTCCAGCTTCTCGAGGTTGGCGTTCAGTTCGCGCAGGATGTCCTCGACGCGCACCAGGTTCTCGCGCGTGTCGGCCAGCCGGTTCTCGGTCTCGCGCCGGCGCTCCTTGTACTTCGACACGCCGGCCGCCTCCTCCAGGAACACGCGCAGCTCTTCCGGGCGCGACTCGATGATGCGCGCGATCATGCCCTGGCCGATGATGGCGTAGGCGCGCGGCCCCAGGCCGGTGCCCAGGAAGATGTCCTGGATGTCGCGCCGGCGCACCGGCTGGCCGTTGATGTAGTAGGTCGACGTGCCGTCGCGCGTGAGGGTGCGCTTGACGGCGATCTCGGCGTACTGGCCCCACTGGCCGGCGGCCTTGCCGGCGCCGTTGTCGAACACCAGCTCGACCGAGGCCCTGCCGGCCGGCTTGCGGTGGGTCGAGCCGTTGAAGATCACGTCCTGCATCGATTCGCCGCGCAGTTCCGACGCCTTGGATTCGCCCAGCACCCAGCGCACGGCATCGATGATGTTGGACTTGCCGCAACCGTTCGGCCCGACGACGCCGACCAGCTGGCCCGGCACCTGGAAATTGGTGGGATCGACGAAAGACTTAAATCCCGACAATTTGATGGAGGAGAGACGCACGTTTCGCTGACTGGGGCTGGATCTGGAATGGGTGCATGATACCACCTGTCTCTTGCCATTCGGCCACGAAATCCAGGGGCACGCTCGGGCACGCTAGGGGCAGAGCACGTCGTAGCGCACGCGCTGCGGCGCGCACGGCGGGACGTAGGGCGCGCGCGCCGGCTGCCAGCCGTCGCGCAGGTAGATCCGGTCGCGCCCGGAAAGTTTCAGCGTGGCGGCGGTCAGCCACTGGTGCGCGTTGATGGGATCGGCGAACGGCAGCAGCAGCGTGGCGGCCAGCACGCCCAGCAGCAGCGGTTGCGGCGAGCAGTCGCGCGCCTTGCGGGCGCGCGCGATGAAGACGGCCGCCGCGGCCAGGCCCAGCAGGCAGCCGGCCAGCGCCTCGCTGGCGGAATGGGCGCCCACCTCGACCCGCGCCACGGCCACCGCCGCGCCCAGCAGCACGCCGGCGGCGACGGCGCTGCGGCGCAAGGCCCGCGCCTGGCGCTCCAGCAGCAGGAACAGCGCGACCGGGAACACGGCGGCGGCGCGCGCCGCATGGCCGGAAAAGCCGGTGAACGACAGCGCTTCGATGCCGATTCCCCAGCCCATGAAGGCCATCTGGCTGGCCGCCGCGACCAGCATGGCGGCGCCGAACAGCAGGCACCAGGCGCGCGCCAGGCGCCAGCAGCGCGCGCCGGCGAGCCAGGCGGCGACGGCCAGCGCCAGCAGCGCGGTGACGTTCAGGCCGCCCAGTGCGGAAAGATGGGTCCACCAGGGCATGGGGCGCTCAAGCCGGCAGGGAGGACGCGCGCATCACGCAGGCCGCGCTCAGCGGCCGCCGCGGAACGACCAGGCGCCGAACGCGTGCTGGCCGGCCAGGCCGCCGATGACGATCAGTTCCCAGCTGACCCGGACCGGCTCGGCGCCCAGTGTGCGCAGCACGACGACGGCGAGCGCCAGCAGCACCGGCAGCCACAGCGTCATCATCGCCACGCCGGCCACCGGCGGCGCCAGCGCGGCCATCTCCAGGTCGCCGGACGGGCGCAGCGGATCGCGGCCGGCCAGCCATTGCGCGACCAGGAAGCCGCCGGCCAATGCGGCGGCCGTGCAGGCCGCGGTCTTCAGGCGCAGCGCGTGGTCCAGGTCGGGCAGGATGGCGAGCGCCGCCGCCAGCAGCGCCACGGCGCTGACGAACAGGCAGCGCCAGGTGTGTCCTCGCAAGGTCATGGATTCCTCGAAACTTACTAATATGCAATCGAATGCGCGATTGTATAGGAAGCACGGCAAGTCGGCAGGTACGCAGGCTGACGCGCAAGCGGCGGCGGTGGATGCGGCGGCGGATGCGGCGGCGGGTGTGGCAGCAGATGCGGCGATTCAGCCGGCCTGGCGCGCGGCGGCGCCATCGTTGACGGCGCCGCCGCGCATCGCCTCGGACAGGACCTGGCCGACCAGGCCGTCGATGGCCAGCACGCGGGCGCGCCCGGCGTGCAGGGCCTCGGCCAGTTCGCGCGCCGGCAGCGAGAACGCTTCCTGGCGGTCCGGGCCGGAAAAGATGAACAGCGTGCGCAGGGGGCTGACCCAGGCCAGCCTGGCCTTGCGCGCGGCGCCGTCGGCGCGGAATTCGAGCCACAGGCCGCGCTCCAGGCCGTCCAGCGGCGACCAGGCCGCGGCCTGCTCGGCGGCGTGCGCGGCGGCGCGCTCCTCGGCCGCCCGCTCCAGTTCGACGCGCCGGAGCGCGTCCTGCCGGGCCGCCTCGACGGCCAGTTCGAGCTGGCGCTCGGGCGACAGCGCGATCGGCGCGCGCACGATCGCGGCATGGCACGCGGCCAGGCCGGCGAAGAATTCCAGGCGCGCCGCATCGCGCCACTGGATCGCGTCGAGCCATTTGTTCAGCGTGGCGAGCAGGCGCGGCAGACGCGCGATCAGGTCCTTGCGCTGTTCCTGCGTGGGTTTCGGCCGCACGCTCCAGATCAGGTCGTCCATGGCGCGGGTGGCGTTGCCGACCGCGCCCGGACGCGTCTCCTCGATGCTGTAGGCGAAGGTCATGACCGTGGTCCAGCGCTGCTCGAGGAAACTGCCGACCGCGCCGGCGAATCCCTCCCCCAGGTCGCCCGCGGCGATGCGCAGCCCGACCGCGTCGCGCGCCGCCCGCGTCGCCGCTTCCAGCCGCTCCTGCCGCTCGGCGCTGGCGACCGGGCCGGCGATGGCGCTGCGCAGCGCGGCCTCGTCGGCCCCGGCGCGCGCCGCCAGGACGGCCTCCAGGTCGGCCAGCGCCGTCGCGAACACGGCATTGGCCTGGGCGGCCGAGTGCATCGCGCCCGCGCCGGCGCCGTCGACGGCCGCCACGCTGCGACGCATCGCCTGGAATACCGGGTCGGCCGGATCCGCGCGCCGCTCCCAGCCCATGCGCGACAGCAGGTCGACCAGGCGCCGGGCCGGATGGCTGTCCTCGAAGAAGAAACTGCGGTCCAGCAGCGCCGCCTTCAGCACCGGCAGTTGCAGGGCCTGCAGCAGCGTGCGCGCGTCGGCCGGGATGTCGTCGTCCAGCAGCACCGCCTCGAACACCCGCGCCAGCAGGTCGAGCGTGCGCGCGTCGGCGTGCGCCAGGCTGCCTTCGGGCAGGCTGCGGCGCAGGCGCGGCAGGTAGAAGACGTTGGCGGCGCAGGCGCCGCCCGCGCCATCGTCGGGCGCGGCGGCGGGCAGCACGGCATCGATGCGCGCCAGCAGGTCCGCCAGCGGCGCCGCGCCGGCCTGCGGCGTCGGGACCGTCGCTGCCGCCGCGGCCGGGACCGCAGCGGCGCCAGGCCCCCTGCCCGACAGCGGCGCGGCCATCGACGTTGGGGCCGACACCGTGGCCGGCGCCGCGCCGGTGGCCGCTGCGGCCATGCCCTCGGCGCGTGCCGGCACCGCCTGGAAGCCGGCGGCGGCGCTCGGGCGCCAGCCGCCGTTCCCGGCCGGCAGGTGCGGCAGGTCGGGCACCAGCGGCATGCCGGCGCTGCAGTCAGCATCGTCGTCATCGTTGGCGTCGGCGTCGCCGAACAGGCGCCGCAACTGCCCGGCCAGCGCCGCCTTGCGGCCGGCGCGCGCGGCCCGGGCCGCGGCGGCATCGTCGGTCTTCTGGATGCGGCAGGCGGCGCCCTCGGGCCGGCCGCGCTGGCGCAAGTCGGCCGCCAGCGCGTCGAGCAGCGGCGCGAAGTCGAACACGACGGCGGGGCCGAGCAATGGCCGCGCCAGGTCGTGGGCCAGTTCGTCCGGTTCGAAGGCGCGCCAGGCGGCATCCAGGGCCGCCAGGAACACGGCGGGACGGAAGGGATTGGCATCGGCGCGCAGCACGCCGCGCCCGAGCAGCAGGCCCAGGCGCACCGACAGGACCGCCAGCGCCTCCGCGTGCGCGATGTCGAACGGCCGCGCCAGCGCGGCGAGGGCGAGGCGGTCGTCGATTTCCTCGAGCGGCACGAGGCCGAGCGCCGCCGGCACGGGACGCGCCGCGTGCGGATCGAGCCGGTCCAGTTCCGCGCGCAACGCCTGCGCGATGCCTTCGGCGGCCAGGTGGAAGAAGGCGTAGCCCTGCTCCTTCAGCAGGCGCGCCGACTTGATGCGCTGGTAGATGGTGCGGGTATCGAGGCCGGCCCCGTCGCCGTCGACGTCGGCCAGCGCCGCGCCCAGGCGCGCGGCCGTCCGCCCGAGCTCGCGCCGGACGTGGTCGATGGCGATGACGGCGAGCGCGTCCAGCGCCGCCCGTGGCGACGGCGCCGCCTGGTGGGCGGCCGGGGTCTGGACATGGCTGGATGGCATGGCGCGGTCGGCTGGGAAGTCCCCGGTATTGTGGCACAAAATTTCTGACCGGCAATCAAAAACATCGCGCCGTCCGTGCGCGGACCGGCACGCCGGGGCGTTCGCGGGCGCTCCAACCGAAAGAACGATCATGCTACCGATGAGTTAACGCGACAGGAAAACCGCCGCCACTTCCCACGGTTCCGGCCATTTCTGCGAACAATCTCGCTCCGCAAACGCGTTATCTTGAAAAAATATTCCATTGGCGTAGCTGTTAGTCCTACAACGCATGAGGCAACGCGCCGATAGCCGCGCCATGGCCGGGCTTGCATCATGGCTGGACCGGACAACGCTGCAGCCAGACCTCGCAGCGTTCGGCAATGCAAGCCAATCCCCAGTCAATCGAAAGGAATGATCATGGCATCGAACCAGAATTCGCGTCCCGGCAACCAGGGCGGTTCCCACGAACAGCACGTCAAGGCAGGCCAGCAAAGCCACAAGAACGACGGCAACAAGCAGTCGGGCTCGGCCGGCTCGGCATCCCAGTCGAGCGGCGGCGGCACGCGTGGCGGCACGCCGGAGCAGCATGCCGCGGCCGGCCGCCAGAGCCACAAGAACGACGGCAACAAGCAGTCGGGTTCGGCCGGCTCGGCATCCCAGTCGAGCGGCGCGGGCACGCGCGGCGGCACGCCGGAGCAGCACGCCGCGGCCGGCCGCCAGAGCCACAAGAACGACGGCAAGCGCTGACGTCGCGCGCCTCGGCGCATGACGCGACAGGGCCCGCACGGGACGACCGTGCGGGCCCTGTTCCTGCGTGGACGCGCCGCGCGGCGCTCAGATATCAGATATTGCGCAGGCTGGCGCCCTTCGGCGGCGCGAAGTCGCGCACGTCGTCGATGATGCGCGCGGTCCTGGCGTCGCGCGCGTTCAGGTGCAGGTCGCCGTACTGGTGGATGCCCCACTGCTCCGGCGTGAGCTCGACGTGCTTGCGCAGGATCGACTCGGTGCGCGCGTCGTCGGCGCGCAAGCCCTCGACGATGATGTTGAGCGCATCCGGGCGCGAGCCGGGCGACGCCGTGGCGTGCGACTTGTGGATCATGAAGCGCGCCGTCTCGCTGGCGTAGCGGCGGGTGCCGGCCATGAACAGGATGACGGCGATCGACGCCACCGCGCCGCCGTTGTACATGACGAAGTCGATCGGCGACGCGGCCATGAAGTTGTACAGGCACAGGCCGTCGCTGACGTAGCCGCCGTTCGACTGCACCAGCACGTGGGCGGTCTCGATGCCGTCCTCGGTCATGTGGGCCACCGCTTCGAAGACCCGGTGCACCATGTCGCTGTTCACGTCGCCGGACAGGGTGAACCAGGCTTCCTTCGCGTTTGCTTGATCTTCGCTCATCGTTCGATTCTCCGGTCAAGGTCGTTCAGGCAAGTGTAACAAATCGCGCCTGCCAGTCGGTGGTGACGCACTGCAATAGTGCGCGAGCTGCCAGCAGGCAAGAACAAGCCGGTGCACGCCGCCGGAATGGCCTTCCCGGCCCCCTGGCGGATTGACTTCGCCGGGCCGCTGGCATATCCTTCGCAGTCTTGACCGGGAGAGCGCAGCGCAGGCTGCCGCCGAAGGGGCATCACCCGAAAACTCTCAGGCAAACCGGACCGGTCAAGGGACGTCGCGAGAACGCGGCGGACCGACTCTGGAGAGCGGCCTTCACGGCCCACCGAAGGGGCAAGCGGCCACGCCGCTATCTCTCAGGTACCGAGGACAGAGGGGTGCGAACGGCATGCGGACGACCGCATGCTCGACCCCTATTCACTGTTCGAGGACATTCCATGACGCTCAAGGCGACCCCGCTCAATTCCGTTCACCGCGCGCTCGGTGCCAAGATGGTCGACTTCGGCGGCTGGGACATGCCCGTCAACTACGGCTCGCAGATCGAGGAACACAACGCGGTGCGCGGCAACGCCGGCATGTTCGACGTCTCGCACATGTGCGTGGTCGACCTCAAGGGCGCCAACGTGCGCGCCTTCCTGCGCGCCCTGCTGGCCAACAACGTCGACAAGCTGCAGGCGCCCGGCAAGGCGCTGTATTCGTGCATGCTGAACCCGCAGGGCGGCGTGATCGACGACCTGATCGTCTACTTCTTCGACGAGACCTGGTTCCGCCTGGTGGTCAACGCCGGCACCGCCGAGAAGGACATCGCCTGGATCCGCGAGCGCAACGACACCACGCAGTCGGGCCTGGAGATCACGCCGCGCCGCGCCGACCTGTCGGACGACGGCATCGCCCTGGTGGCCGTGCAGGGCCCGAACGCCCGCGCGATCTTCTGGGACACCGTGCCGGCGACCCGCGCGGCGTCGGAAGGCCTGAAGCCGTTCAACGCGGTGGTCGTGAAGGACACCCCGTTCGGCGAACTGATGGTCGCGCGCACCGGCTACACCGGCGAGGACGGCTTCGAGATCGGCGTGCCGGCCACGCAGGTGGAAGCGTTGTGGAACGCGCTGGTCGCGGCGGGCGTCAAGCCGGCCGGCCTGGGCGCGCGCGACACGCTGCGCCTGGAAGCGGGCATGAACCTGTACGGCCAGGACATGGACGATACCGTGTCGCCGCTGGACGCCGGCCTGGCCTGGACCGTCGACCTGGTGTCGGAACGCGACTTCGTCGGCAAGGCCGCCCTGCAGCGCGGCCAGGAGCAGCAGTTCGTCGGCCTGATCCTGCGCGAAAAGGGCGGCATCCTGCGCGCCCACCAGAAAGTGGTGGCCGCCTCCGGCGGCGCCGGCGAGATCACCAGCGGCACCTTCAGCCCGACCATGCAGCAGGCGATCGCGCTGGCGCGCGTGCCGCTGGACGTGGCCGTGGGCGACACCGTGCACGTCGAGATCCGCGACAAGAAACTGGCCGCCACCGTGGTCAAGCTGCCGTTCGTGCGTAACGGCAAGATCCTGGCCTCCTGACCGGTCCGCCAGGCACAGAACAACTTATACTGACAGCCCCCATCCCCCTCACTAGGAGCAACGCATGAACATCCCAGCCGACCTGAAGTACACCGAGTCCCACGAGTGGGTCCGCCAGGAAGCCGACGGCACGCTGACCGTCGGCATCACCGAATACGCGCAGGACGCACTGGGCGACATCGTGTTCGTCGAACTGCCGCAGGTCGGCAAGACCTTCACCGCCGGCGACGACGCCGCCGTGGTGGAATCCGTCAAGGCCGCCAGCGACATCTACGCCCCGGTCTCGGGCACGGTCGTCGCCGTGAACCAGCCGACCGCGGACGCGCCGGACTCGATCAACGCCGACGCCTACAGCGCCTGGCTGTTCAAGCTGCAGCCGAGCGACCCGGCCGCCATCGACGGCCTGCTCGACGCCGCCGCCTACGGCAAGACCACCGAAGGCTGATTCGCCCGATCGTAGGGTGGGCACCCCGTGCCCACCCTACCGCCACACCTCCTCTTCTCTTTTCCGTTGCCACCATGACCCGCACCAGCCTGACCCAACTCGAAGCACGCGATGGCTTCATCCCGCGCCACATCGGCCCGTCCGACCTTGACCAGGCAGCCATGCTGTCCGTCCTCGGCTACGGGGATCGCGCCGCGCTGATCGACGCCGTCGTTCCCGCCAACATCCGCCGCAAGGACAAGCTGGATCTGGGCCAGTTCTTCGAGCCGCTGCCCGAGCAGGCCGCGCTGGCCAAGCTCAAGGCCATCGCGTCGCAGAACAAGGTCATGAAGTCGATGATCGGCCAGGGCTACTACGGTACCCATACCCCGCCCGTCATCCTGCGCAACATCTTCGAGAACCCGGCCTGGTACACCGCCTACACGCCGTACCAGCCGGAGATCTCGCAGGGCCGCCTGGAAGCCATCCTGAACTTCCAGCAGGTGATCGTCGACCTGACCGGCATGGGCATCGCCAACGCCTCGATGCTCGACGAGGGCACCGCCGCCGCCGAGGCCATGACCCTGGTCCAGCGCGTCGGCAAATCGGCGTCGAAGGTGTTCTACGTCGCCGACGACGTGCTGCCGCAGACGCTGGAAGTGATCCAGACCCGCGCGCTGCCGATCGGCGTCGAGGTGCGCACCATCGCCGCCGCCGACATCGAGAACCTGACCGAGACGTGCTTCGGCGTGCTGCTGCAGTACCCGGGCGTGAACGGCGACGTGCGCGACTACCGCACCGCCTGCGAGAAGCTGCATGCGGCCGGCGCCATGGTGATCGTGGCCGCCGACCTGCTGGCGCTGACCGTCCTGACCCCGCCGGGCGAATGGGGCGCCGACGTCGTCGTCGGCAACAGCCAGCGCTTCGGCGTGCCGCTCGGCTTCGGCGGCCCGCATGCCGGCTACCTGGCCACCCGCGACGAATTCAAGCGCAGCATGGCAGGCCGCCTGGCCGGCGTCACCATCGACGCCCAGGGCAACAAGGCGTTCCGCCTGGCGCTGCAGACGCGCGAACAGCACATCCGCCGCGAAAAGGCCACGTCGAACATCTGCACCGCGCAGGTGCTGCTGGCCGTGATGGCCTCGATGTACGCCATCTACCACGGCCCGGAAGGCCTGCAGCGGATCGCCCGCCGCGTGCACCGCTACACCGGCATCGTCGCCGGCGCCCTCGAACGGCTCGGCTACCAGCTGGTCAACGACACGTTCTTCGACACCCTCACCGTCATCGCCGACGACGCCGAGGCGATCCACGCGATCGCGGTCGAGCACGGCATCAACCTGCGCCGCGTCGATGCGCGCCACGTCGGCCTGTCGCTGGACGAGACCACGACCCGCGACGACGTCGTTGCCCTGCTGGCGATCTTCGCACAAGCCGCCGGCAAGGATGCCGCCTTCGACATCGAGGCCCTCGACAGCGATGCCGCCGACGCCTTCCCGGCCGCGCTGGCGCGCACCAGCGCCTACCTGACGCACCCGACCTTCCACCGCTACCATGCCGAGCACGAGATGCTGCGCTACCTGCGCGCGCTGGCCGACAAGGACCTGGCGCTGGACCGCACCATGATCCCGCTGGGCTCGTGCACGATGAAGCTGAACGCCACGTCGGAAATGATCCCGGTGACCTGGCCCGAGTTCTCGACCATCCACCCGCTGGCCCCGAGCGACCAGACCGTCGGCTACGTCGAGATGATCGCCCAGCTGGAAGCCATGCTGTGCGCCGTGACCGGCTACGCCGGCGTGTCGCTGCAGCCGAACGCCGGCTCGCAGGGCGAGTACGCGGGCCTCCTGATCATCAAGAAGTACCACGAGTCGCGCGGCGAAGGCCACCGCAACATCTGCCTGATCCCGTCCTCGGCGCACGGCACCAACCCGGCGTCGGCGAACATGGTCGGCATGCAGGTGGTCGTCACCGCCTGCGACGAGAACGGCAACGTCGACCTGGCCGACCTCAGGAAGAAGGCCGAGCAGCACAGCGCCAACCTGGCCTGCGTGATGGTCACCTACCCGTCGACCCACGGCGTGTTCGAGGAAGGCATCAAGGAGCTGTGCGAGATCGTGCACGCCCACGGCGGCCAGGTGTACGTCGACGGCGCCAACATGAACGCGCTGGTCGGCGTGGCCGGTCCGGGCCTGTTCGGCGGCGACGTCAGCCACCTGAACCTGCACAAGACCTTCTGCATCCCGCACGGCGGCGGCGGTCCGGGCGTCGGCCCGGTCGCGGTGGCGAGCCACCTGGTGCCGTTCCTGCCGAACCAGGCCTCGACCGGCTACGCGCGCGGCGAGCAGGGCATCGGCGCCGTCAGCTCGGCCGCCTACGGCTCGGCCTCGATCCTGCCGATCTCGTGGATGTACATCGCGATGATGGGCGCCGAGGGCCTGACGATGGCGACCGAGATGGCGATCCTGAACGCCAACTACATCGCCCGCCGCCTGGCGCCGCACTACCCGGTGCTGTACACGGGCGAAGGCGGCCTGGTGGCGCACGAGTGCATCATCGACCTGCGCCCGCTGCAGGACAAGACCGGCATCAGCAACGAGGACGTCGCCAAGCGCCTGATGGACTTCGGCTTCCACGCGCCGACCATGAGCTTCCCGGTGCCGGGCACCCTGATGATCGAGCCGACCGAGTCGGAATCGAAGGCCGAGCTGGACCGCTTCATCGAGGCGATGATCACCATCCACGCCGAGATCGTGAAAGTCGAGCGCGGCGAGTACGACCGCATGGACAACCCGCTCAAGGGCGCCCCGCACACGGCCGAGGTGGTCACCGCCGACGACTGGCAGCACACCTATTCGCGCGAAGTGGCCGCCTTCCCGGTGCCGTCGCTGCGCAAGAAGAAGTACTGGCCACCGGTCGGCCGCGCCGACAACGCCTACGGCGACCGCAACCTGTTCTGCGGTTGCGCCCCGATCTCCGACTACGAGTAAGGGAAGCGTCCTAGTTCGCCTTCGTGCCCTGCCCGCGGCTGCTCGCCAGCCGCAGGTAGGGATGCCCGGCCCCGCCGGGGCGCCCGTCGCCGTCGGGCGTCCCGTGCGGGGCCGTTTCCTTTGCGGCGTCGGCGCCGTGCAGCGCGTCCCCGAGGCGGAACACGGCCACCGCGCGCGACAGTTCCAGCGCCTGCTGCTGCAGCCCGCGCGCGGCCAGCGCCGCTTCCTCGACCATGCGCGTGCCCTGGCGCGTCATCTCGTCCATCTGCACGATCGCCTGGCTGACGCCGGCCAGGTCGAGCGCGCGCGCGCTGCTGGCGCTGCCGATGCGTCCGACGATGTCGCCGACTTCCTGCACCGAGTGCGCCAGCCCGGCCATGCTGGCGCCGGCCGCCGTCGCGCAGGCGGCGCCGTCGTCGATGGCGGCGGCGGCCCCGCGCGCCAGCGCGCGCGCCTCGCGGGCGGCGGCCTGGGCGCGCCGCGCCAGCAGGCGCAGTTCCTCGGCGGCGCACGCGTCCGGCCCCTCCAGCGCCAGCGTCCCGGCCCGTCCCAGCGTGGCGTCGATCGCCGCGACCATGCCCTCCAGCCGCAGCGCCGTGCGGCGCACGTCCTGCATCGTCGCCACCAGCCGATGCACCACGCCGCCGCCGCGCTCGGCGGCGGCGCGGGCGCCGGCGGCCAGGCGGTCGGCCTCGTGGGCGCTGTCGGCGTTGCGGTGCATCTGCGCGGCCAGTTCGCGCATCGACGCGGCGGTGCGGTCGAGCGAATCGCGCACGCCGGCGCGCGGCGGCAAGCCGCTCCGGCCCAGCACGATGTCGCGCGAGACGGCGCCGATCGCGCGCGCCGAATCGAGCACCGTGCGCAGCGTGCCGTTCAGGCTGCGGATGCTGGCGTCGAGCGCGCGCGCGGTGGTGGCGATCTCGTCGCTGCCGTCCAGCCGCAGGCGCGCCGTCAGGTCGCCGCTGGCCAGGCCGCGCACGGCCGCCTCGATCGCGCCGACCTCGGCCAGTAGCGAGCGGCGCACGGCGACGGTGATGGCCAGCGAGGCGGCGGCCGACAGCGCCACCACCAGCGGCATCAACGTGGACATCAGCTTGAAGTCGTCCTCGGCCTGGCGCGCAGCCTGCGCCGACAGTTCCTGCTCGCGCCGCGCCAGCTCGGTCAGGCGCAGCGCCACCGTGCCGAACGCGCGCTCGGCCTTGGACATGGCGTTGGCGCCGATCGACTGGTCGATCGGCACGATCTCGAGCACGTCGCGCACGGCCGGCACGTACTGGCCCCAGGCGGCGCGCGCCTGCTCGACGTAGCGCCGCTCGCGCGGACTGGCCGCCGTCATGCGCGCCAGCCGGTCGAAGCCGCGCTCGATCGCCGCGTGCTGCAGCTGGACGTCGCGCACCAGCGGCTCGACGCGCGCAGGCGCGAAGCCGCCGGCGGTCCAGGTCAGCGCCTGGTAGGCCTGCGCATGGGCCTTCTGGGCGTCGGCCACGAGATCGGACGCGGCGCGCATGTGCACTGCGCGTTCGCCGACGATGCTGTCGAGGGAGGCGTTCTGGCGTACCATCGCGTAGTGGGCGCCGGCGGACAGCAGCACCAGCGGCCCCAGCACGGCGCCCGGGGCCAGCAACAGCTTGGGGCCGATCCTCAGGCGCGCGAGCATGCCGGCGCGCCGTCGCGGTTGTCGGAAGCGGCTTGCGTCATGGCGGTCTCCTCGCGGTTGGCCGGTGGCGGCGGCACGGTGCCGTCCGCTGGCGGCGACGATCGATATTTCTGACGTGCATTAGTTGAATTTACGCGGCTCGTGGTGGCGCCTCTTGCGATGCGTCAAGCATCAAATCGCGCAGTGGAAGGATGAAGATGAAACGCAACGTAGTGGGTGCGCTGCTGTCGGCGCTGGTGTTTCCGGGCGTCGGCCAGCTGTGGCTGGGCCGGCGCGCGCGCGGGATCCTGTTCGCGGTCGTCGCGCTGGTGGCCGCCTGGATCTATGTGGCGGGCGCGTTCGACCAGGCCAGTGCCCTCGCCGGCCAGTTGCTGAGCGGTGCGCTGCCGTCCGATCCGGCGGCGCTGGCGGCGCGGCTGGAAGCGGCGCCGACGCCGCTGGCCGAGACCGTGGCCGGCTGGGCGCTCGCCGCCTGCTGGCTCGGCGCCATCGTCGAGGCGCTGCTGGTGGGCGGCGCCTGATCTGCCTCGGGCGGCCGGCCAGGCCCCCTTCCGGAACGCCCGTCAGGCGGTCCCGGCGCCGCCATGGCGCACGCGGTACCAGGCGATCCCGAGCCACTCGTAGATCGCATACCAGGAGCGCCGCATCCCCTCGGCGCTGGGCACCCAGGCATTGTCGCCGCGGCCATGGGCGGTCAGGTACATCGTCGGCGCCGGCACCACCTCGAGCCCGGCGCGCGCGAACGCGTCGCGGGCGCGCGGCATGTGCATCGCATCCGTCACCAGCAGGACGCGCTTGACGCCGTCGGCGCGCAGCAGCGCGGCGCTGTTGGCCGCGTTCTCGGCCGTGTCGCGCGAATGCCGTTCGATCCATTTGACGGGCAGGCCGAAGTCCTCGCGCAGCGCCACGGCCATCGCGTCGGCCTTCGTGTAGGCGCTGTCGTCGGCGGCCGGGTCGGCGCCGCTGGCCCCGTTGCCGCCGCTGGCGAGGATCGGGAGCCCGGTGCGGCGCTGCAGGTGCGCCGCGTAGCGTACCCGCGCCAGCGCGACGTAGTCGGGCACGTCGCGGTTGCCGTACTCGGGCGCGAAGCGCACGCGCCCCGCCGCCAGCACGACGATGGCCTGGGCGCCCGCCTTCTCCGGCGCCACCAGCGGCGCGACCTGGCGTTCGAGCGGCGCGACGAACACGTCCGCGCCGCCGGTCGTCGACAGCAGCAACAGCAGCGCCAGCGCCGCGCCGGCGACGCAGCGCCCGACGCGCGGCCAGCGCCGCCACAGCAGCAGGCCGACGGCGATCGCCAGGAACAGGCTGGCGGGCGGGAGCATGAGCTCGCGGGGGATGGCGTTGATCAGTTCGAGCACGGGAGGAACCAGGAAGCGCATGCGGCGATGCGGGCGCCACGAGTAGACAGCAAGCAATGCTATTCAGTCAAGCACTGTTCGGACGACTCCCGGTTACCGGGGTCCGGGTCGCGGCGACACGTTGACCCGATCGATCGCGAATGAGGATCGCGCTCGATGGCGAGGGTGGCGGGGACGTTCACCGCATCGGCCGGCAACCGCCGTCCGATGGGTGTCCCGCATTGCGCCGGATGGCGGCCTGGTCGCCACCTTCCCCGGCGCGAACGCTCAGTCCAGCTTCGCCGCGTGCTCGCGCGTGGCGTGGAACTGCAGCTTCGGCCAGCGTTCCTGCGTCAGGCGCAGGTTCACGCCCGACGTGGCCAGGTAGGCCAGGTTGCCGGCGGCGTCGTAGGCGACGTTGTGCGCCAGCGCCTGCTCGAAGTCGGACAGCGACTTCTTGTCCTCGCTCGACACCCAGCGCGCGCTGCTGATGCTGGAGCTCTCGAACACGGCGTCGACGCCGTATTCGTTGAGCAGGCGGCTCGCCACCACCTCGAACTGCAGCACGCCGACGGCGCCCAGGATCAGGTCGCTGCCCATGACCGGCTTGAACACCTGCACGGCGCCCTCCTCGCCCAGCTGCTGCAGGCCCTTGTGCAGCTGCTTGGTCTTGAGCGGGTTGCGGATGCGCACGGTGCGGAACAGGTCCGGCGCGAAGTACGGAATGCCGGTGAAGGTGAGCAGTTCGCCTTCCGAGAAGCTGTCGCCGATCTGCATGTTGCCGTGGTTCGGCAGGCCGATGATGTCGCCGGCGTAGGCTTCCTCGACCTGCTCGCGCGAGGAGGCCATGAAGGTCACGACGGACGACAGCTTCACCTCCCGGCCCAGGCGCAGGTGCTTGACCTTCATGCCCTTCTCGAAACGGCCGGAGCACACGCGCAGGAAGGCGATGCGGTCGCGGTGGGCCGGGTCCATATTGGCCTGGATCTTGAAGACGAAGCCCGAGAACGGCTGCTCTTCCGGCTTGACGGCGCGCACCGTGGCGTCGCGCTCGCGCGGCGCCGGGGCCCAGTCGATCAGCGCCGACAGGATCTCGCGCACCCCGAAGTTGTTGATCGCGGAGCCGAAGAAGACCGGGGTCTGCACGCCGGCCAGGAAGCGCTCCAGCGAGAACGGATGCGAGGCGCCGTGCACCAGCTCGACTTCCATCTTGAGCTGTTCCATCTCGAGCGGGAACATCTCGTGCAGCGTCGGGTTGTCGATGCCCTTCATGATCTCGTAGGCGCCGTCGGCCTTTTCCTCGCCGGCCTTGAACAGCATGACTTCGTCGTTCAGCAGGTGGTACACGCCGCGGAAGTTCTTGCCCATGCCGATCGGCCAGGTCACCGGCGCGCATTCGATCTTCAGCACCGATTCCACCTCGTCCAGCAGCTCGAGCGGATCGCGCGTCTCGCGGTCGAGCTTGTTCATGAAGGTGACGATCGGCGTGTCGCGCATGCGGCAGACGTCGAGCAGCTTGATGGTCTGCGATTCCACGCCCTTGGCGGCGTCGATCACCATCAGCGCCGAGTCGACCGCGGTCAGCACGCGGTAGGTGTCTTCCGAGAAGTCCTGGTGGCCCGGGGTGTCGAGCAGGTTGATCACGTGATCGCGGAACTCGAACTGCATCACCGAGGACGCCACCGAGATGCCGCGCTGCTTTTCGATGTCCATCCAGTCCGAGGTCGCGTGGCGGCCGCTCTTGCGGCCCTTGACCGTGCCGGCCAGCTGGATCGCGCCCGAGAACAGCAGGAGCTTCTCGGTCAGCGTCGTCTTGCCGGCGTCGGGGTGGGAAATGATGCCGAAAGTACGGCGGCGCGCAACTTCGCGGGCGATCAGGGCGGCCGGCTTCGAGGCCGGGGCGGCGGCGTCGCTCGTGGCGTCGTCGTCGGGGGGCAGTGCTGCGGTTTCGTTGGACATGGCTTCGCCTGGGAGGCGCTTCGAAAAACCTTCGATTTTACCGAGTCTTGGGGGCCTTGTGTGAAGGAATTGGCCAGTGGATGTCCTAACTGATGTAGGAAGATTCAGATAGCAATGCTACCTGCAGGAAAGTGGAAGTTGCCTGGAGGCGAGGACAGGTGACGAAATTGCGGGGTTTCGACGCACGGGAACCGGATACGGCTGAGCGGAAATGTAACTTAGTGCCGCAGTTCCATTTCCGCATGGATAAAAACCACGTTGATTCGGCATTTCTCTCCAGTAGGACTGGGCTGACAAAACATCATGCAACGAGCCTACAGGGGGGCGTCAGCTAATCTTATGTTCGGCAAGACACTATGGCTTTAATGTACACACATCGCGATGAGGAAACCCATCCAAGCAGTCGCCCAGTGATGTAAGTCAGAGATAACGAGGAAATATAATGAATAACGCACAACTCGGTGTTGCCGCCCAAAAAAAATCGGCCAGCCAGATCCCGTCCACCAGCGAAGACATCAAGCTGGGCGCGCGTCCGGTTGTGAGCTACAGCGGTACCCAACAGAACGAGTTGCTCGCGGCGCTGCCGCGTCCGGACCTGGAAGCCCTGTTTGAGCACCTGGAACTGGTTCCCCTGCCCTTCGGCAAGGAACTGTTCGAATTCGGCAGCAAGCTCGAATACGTCTACTTCCCGACCACCGCCATCGTGTCGCTGCTGTACGTGATGGAAGACGGCGCCACCACCGAGATCGCCGTGGTCGGCCACGAAGGCGCCGTCGGCGTGTCGCTGTTCATGGGCGAGCGCGCCACCTGCAGCGCCGTCGTCCAGAGCGCCGGCTACGGCTACCGCCTCAAGACCCAGTTCCTGCGCGACGCGTTCAACAAGGGCGGCGCCCTGCCCCAGCTGCTGATGCGCTACACCAACGCGCTGTTCGCCCAGATGGCCCAGAACGCCGTCGGCGGCCGCCACAGCTCGATCGAGCAGAAGCTGTGCCGCTGGCTGCTCGACCGCCTGGACCGCTCGGCCAGTAACGAACTGAAAGTGACCCAGGAACTGATCTCGATCATGCTGGGCGTGCGCCGCGAAAGCATCACCGCCGCCGCCGGCAAGCTGCAGGACGAAGGCCTGATCCAGTACCGCCGCGGCAACATCACCGTGCTGAACCGCCAGGGCCTGGAAGACTATGCCGGCGAATGCTACAAGGTCGCTAAAAGCGAGTATGACCGTCTGCTGATGGACGTTGCACGCGCATGAGCGGGGCAGCGCCGCCTCCGGCCGCCGTCAGCGGCGCCGGGGCGGCGAGCTGGTCCGGGAGCGGCGCCGCGCCCGCCTCCCCGTCGTTCGCTTCCGCTTCGCGCGGTTCCAGTTGGACCTCGACGGCCCGTACCGTCTCCACCGCAACACGTTCCACCGCTTCCACCGACAGCGCCGCAGTCCCCGGTTCGGCTTCGGCGCCCGGCGCGACCATCGGCACGCAGGCATGCACGCTGGTGCCGATCCCGTTCACACCCCGCTCCACCCGCAGGCTGCCGCCGAGTAATGCGGCGCGTTCGCGCATGCCGAGCAGGCCGTGCGAGCGCGGCCGGCGCATCGCGTCCGGTGGAATCCCGACGCCGTCGTCGCTGACTTCGAGCACGTAGGCCTCGCCTTCGCGCGCCAGGTGCACGACGACGTGGCGCGCCTTGGCGTACTTGGCGACATTGTTCAGGGATTCCTGCGTGATGCGGAACAGCGCGATCGCCTGCATCGGCCCGGCGTCGTCGACGCAGCCTTCGATCAACGCGTCGCAATCGATGCCCGTGGTGCGCGCGAAATCGTCGCAATAGCTTTGCAGCGCGGCCGCCAGGCCCATATTGTCCAGCAGGCTCGGACGCAAGCCCTCGATGATGCGGCGCTTCAGTTCCACGGTCTGCACCAGCGTCGCGCGGGCGCGCGCCAGCGTGTCGGCCTGTTCCGGGTGGGACGCCTTCAATTGTTCGCCGACGCTGGCCAGGTGCATGCCGATGGCCGTCAGGTTGGCGCCCATCTCGTCGTGCAGTTCGCGCGCCAGCCTGGCCTTTTCGTCTTCGGACACCCGGATCAGGTGGCGCGACAGCACCGACAATTGCTCGGTGCGCGCGGCCACCAGTGTTTCCAGCTGATCATTGGTCTGCTGCAGGGCGCGCTCGGCATGCAGGCGCGCCCGGAAGCCGCGGCGGATCAGGTTGTAGAACAGCACGAGCACGGCCAGCGCCGCGAGGTTGATGCCCACGCCCAGCAGGATCGCGCGGCGGTGCTGGTCGTAGAAGGCGGTGCTGCGCGTGGCCAGCAGTTCGTTCTGCTCGCCCGTCATGATCACGACCTGCAGGCGGATCTCGTCCATTTGCGTGCGGTCGTCCTGGGTGCGCGCGATCGCGACGATGTCGTCCAGGCCGCCCTGGCGGTAGACCGCGAGCGTCTGGTGCATCAGGTCCATGCGCCGCGTGACCAGGGTCTGCAGTTGCGCCAGGTTCTTCAACTGGGAGGGATTGTCGGCCAGCAGCGTGCGCAGCACGCCCATCTGCCCGCCCACTTCGCGCTGGGCGGTGCGCAGCGGGCCGAGATAGGTGTCCGAACCGGACAGGAAATAGCCGCGCAGGCCGCTGTCCGCATCGGTCACGAGCAGGTTCACGTATTGCAGCCTGGCCGAGACACGGTCGGCCTGGGCCTGCCTGCTGTTCGCCGCCTTCAGTCCGTCGAGGTTACGCACCAGGCTGAAACCGTTGAGCACCAGGATCAGCACGCACACGACACACAGCAGGGTTTGGTACAACGGAAGGCTGCGAACCGGCCTGAACTTGGGGTCGGTGGTGAAATACATCCTCGTGATTCCTTTCGCGCAGCATGCCTGTCCGAGGCATTATAGACCGGGAAAAGTTGCCTTGTTACCCTGTTCAAGTAACTCTGTGACTGAATGTGGCGCGATGACGACGAGAAAGTAACACTTCTATAAAGAAAGGTTCTCTCTTGACAAGAGAGTAATGAATTACACAACGCGGGCGTAAACGACGACGGCCGCGCATTGCGCGGCCGTCCTGGCCACGCGCGCGGCCGGCGCAATGTGTCCCTTGCTCAGTCGAGCAGGTTGTTCTTCATGGCGTAATAGGTGAGGTCGCTGTTCGACTGCAGGCCCATCTTTTCCATGATGCGGGTACGGTAGGTGGAGACCGTCTTGATCGACAGCGACAGCGCATTGCCGATGTCGGACACGGTCGCGCCCTTGGCCAGGCGCAGGAACACCTGGAATTCACGGTCCGACAGTTCGGTGTGCAGGGCCGTGTTCGGATCGCGGTCGAAACTCTGCGCCAGCAGTTCGCCGACCTGGGAACTGACGTAGCGGCGGCCCTGGTAGACGGTGCGCACGGCCGTCTTGAGCTCGTCGGCATCGCATTCCTTGTTCAGGTAGCCGTTGGCGCCCATCTTGAACAGGTTCAGCGCATATTGCTGCGCCGGATAGCCGGACAGGATCAGCACCGGCAGGTTTGGCTGGCCCTGGCGGATGGTACGCAGGATATCGATGCCGCTCTGATCGGGCATGGCGATATCCAGCAGCAACACGTCGCAAATCTCGCGGCGTGCGATGTCGAGGGCTTCACGTCCGGTCGCGCCTTCGGCCACGACTTCGAATTCGCCCGACGACGAAAAAATT
Source organism: uncultured Massilia sp. (assembly GCF_913773735.1). Lineage (GTDB taxonomy): Bacteria > Pseudomonadota > Gammaproteobacteria > Burkholderiales > Burkholderiaceae_D > Telluria. Next base: position 86,839 of record NZ_CAJYEB010000032.1, on the reverse strand, counting down.
TGTTTGAAACCTGCTCGAACTATCTGGTGATCGTCACAAATGGCAACGCGTATCATTGTCTTCCCTTAAATTTTCCTGAGGCAGGAAAGAGCCAATGCTGACACCCCCACGTCCCGTCGGGTCATGCGTTTGGGTCAGCAACATTCGCAAATGACATTCTAGCACCTCCGGGGTGCAGAACAACAGGAGCGCACGCCTGAGCTGGCTCCCTTGCTGCCCTTTCCTGTGCCGCGGGTACGCGCAGGGAAAGGCTCAGGCCGCCGAAGCACCGTGCTTGAGCAGCGCGAGGATGGCATGCAGTTCCTCGCGCAGGGCCGCCGGATCGATGGACGGCGCGGCCGGCACCTCGGGCGCGACCTCGGCCTCGTCGGCGCCATGGCTGCGGCCGTCGAGACGGTTGCGCGCGCCACTGATCGTGAAGCCCTGCTCGTACAGGAGTTCGCGGATGCGCCGGATCAGCAAGACTTCGTGGTGCTGGTAGTAACGGCGGTTTCCCCTGCGTTTGACCGGCTTTAGCTGGGTGAATTCCTGCTCCCAGTAACGCAGCACATGCGGTTTGACCCCGCACAAATCGCTGACTTCGCCGATGGTGAAATAGCGCTTCGCCGGGATCGGCGGCAGCACGGTGGGTTCAATCTTGCTCGGTCGGTCGTTCTGGGTCATCACGGCTCAATCAGGCTGCACGCGCCAGCGAGGGGCTGCCCGGATTGACCGGATTGGCCTCCTCGACCATGCCTTTCAGCTTCTGGCTCGCGTGGAACGTCACGACGCGGCGCGCCGTGATGGGAATTTCTTCCCCGGTTTTCGGATTGCGGCCAGGCCGCTGCGGCTTGTCGCGCAACTGGAAGTTGCCGAAGCCGGACAGCTTGACCGCTTCGCCGCGCTCGAGCGCATTGCGGATCTCGTCGAAGAAGGTCTCGACCATGTCCTTGGCTTCGCGCTTGTTCAGTCCGACCTGCTCGAACAGCAGTTCGGCCAGCTCCGCCTTGGTCAAGGTCGGCAGTTCCTTTTCCGCTTCCTTCCTCACCCTGGCCACCTGCATCGCGCGATGCAGGTCGGCGGCCAGTGCCTCCTGGAGTACGGCGGTGTCAACGTCGTTGTTATTAATTTTGAAGCCCTGCCCTCAGTTCAAACGGTGTTCTGGAAGTCGGCGCCTCCGGCCGGCCGCTGCGGGCCCGCCGGAGATCACGGTGCTTCAAGCACGCTGTCGGGCGCCGATCCGCTGCGCGGCGCTAGCGAGCGCGGCCATGATGGCCTCGACCGCTTCGTCCTGCAGCGTCGATTGAGTATCTTGCAAGCCAAAGCGGAAAGCAAGACTTTTTTCATCTTGTTCCAAACCTTTGCCGCGATATTCATCAAATAAAACAACGGCTTGCACGAGTCGGCCGAGTTCGTTCGAGGCCAGTTCGGCCTGGAATGCATCGACCAGGGCCTGGGCCGGAACGTCCTGCTTGACCACCAGCGCGAGGTCGCGCGTGGCGCCCGGGAACTTGGAAATCTCGGTGTACGCCGGCACGTCGCGCGCGCACAGTGCCGCCGCATCGACTTCGAACAGCACCGGCGCCTGCGGCAGGTCGTACTTCTGCAGCCAGCGCGGATGCAGTTCGCCGAGGATGCCGACGACCTTGCCGTCCACCTCGACCGAGGCGCAGCGCCCCGGGTGCAGCGCCGGATGTTCCGCCCTGGCGAAACGCACGGCGCGCGGCGCGAACAGCGCCTCCAGGTCGGCCTTGACGTCGAAGAAGTCGACCGCGCGGGTCGGCACGCCCCACTGCTCGTCCAGCGCGGGACCGTAGGCGATCGCCGCCACGCGCTTGGGCTGGTCGAAGCCGGCGATGGACAGCGGGCCGTCCTGCGCTTCGGGGTTGCGCAGGAACACGGCGCCGACCTCGAACACGCGCACGCGACCGGCCTTGCGGTTCAGGTTGTAGCGCACGTTGGCCACGAGGCTGCCCACCAGCGTCGAGCGCATCACGCTCATCTGGCTGGCGATCGGGTTCTGCAGGCGGATCGGGTCCGCGTTGGCCGCGAAGTCCGCTTCCCAGCCCTGCTCGACGAAGCTCATGTTGACGACTTCCTGGTAGCCCAGGTCGGCCAGCTGGTGGCGGACCGCGAACAGCGAACGGGTGTTCTCCGGCGCGATCAGCATGGCGCTCGGCGCGACCGGGGGCAAGGTCGGGATGTTCTCGAAGCCGTACACGCGCGCCACTTCCTCGATCAGGTCTTCCTCGATCTCGATGTCGAAGCGGTACGTGGGCGCGGTGACGCGGAACAGGCCGTCCTCGCGCTCGAACGGCAGGTTCAGGCGCGTGAAGATGTCGGCGACCATGTCGTCGGTGACGTCCACGCCGATGACCTTGGCGGCGCGCGCCGTGCGCATGGTCACGACCCGGCGCTGCGGCAGGTTCGGGGCCTGGTCGTCGACCGGACCCACCCTGGTGTCGGCGGTGCCGCAGATCTCGACGATCAGCGAGGTCAGGCGCTCGATGTAGTCGACGGTGCCCGCGAAGTCGACGCCGCGTTCGAAGCGGTGCGCCGCGTCGGTCGAGAAATTGTAGCGGCGCGCGCGGCCCTGGATGGCGTTCGGCCACCAGAACGCGGCTTCCAGGTAGATATCGGTGGTGTCCAGCGTGACGGCGGTCGAATCGCCGCCCATGATGCCGGCCAGCGACTCGATCTCGCGGTCGTCGGCGATCACGCCGACCCACTCGTCGACCTCGACGGTATTGCCGTTCAGGAGCTTCAGCGATTCGCCCTTCTTGCCCCAGCGCACGTCGATGCCGCCGTGGATCTTCGCCAGGTCGAACACGTGCGACGGCTGGCCGACTTCGAGCATCACGTAGTTCGAGATGTCGACCAGGGCCGACACCGAACGCTGGCCGCTGCGCTCCAGGCGGCGCTTCATCCATTCCGGCGTGGCGGCGCGCGCGTTCAGGCCGCGGATCACGCGGCCGGTGAAGCGGCCGCACAGGTCCGGCGCGGACACCTTGACCGGCAGGACTTCGTCGGTCGAGACCGGGACCTGGCGGAACGCCGGCAGCGACAGCGCCGTGCCGGTCAGCGCCGACACTTCGCGCGCCACGCCCAGCACGGACAGGCAGTCGGCCTTGTTCGGGGTCAGCTTGATGGTGAACTTGAGGTCGTTCAAGCCGAGGTAGTCGCGGATGTTCTGGCCGACGGGCGCATCTTCCGGCAGCTCCATCAAGCCATTGCTTTCCTCGGAAATCCGCAGTTCCTTGGCCGAGCACATCATGCCCTGCGACTCGACGCCGCGCAGCTTGCCGACCTTGATCTCGAACGGCTTGCCGTCCGGACCCGGCGGCAGCACGGCGCCGGCCTTGGCGCAGATCGCCTTCATGCCGGCGCGCACGTTCGGGGCGCCGCAGACGATGTTCAGCAGGGTGCCCGTGCCGGCATCGACCTGGCACACGTTCAGGCGGTCCGCGTTCGGGTGCTTGACCACTTCCTTGACTTCGGCGACGACCACGTTCGAGAACGGCGGGGCGACGGCTTCGACTTCCTCGACCTCCAGGCCGGACATCGTGAGCAGATGGGCCAGCTCGTCCGAATTCATCTTCGGATCGACCATGGAACGGAGCCAGTTTTCGGAGAATTGCATAATCTTTTAGCCTTGTCTTTATCGCACGTTGTCTGCTTAGTTGAACTGCTTCAGGAAGCGCAGGTCGCCCTCGTAGAACAGTCGCAGGTCGTTGATGCCGTAGCGCAGCATCGTCAGGCGCTCGAGGCCGGAGCCGAACGCGAAGCCGATGAATGTTTCGGGATCCAGGCCGAAATTGCGCACGACGGTCGGGTGCACCTGGCCGGCGCCCGAGACTTCCAGCCAGCGGCCCTTGAGCGGACCGGAACCGAAGGCGATGTCGATCTCGGCCGAAGGCTCGGTGAACGGGAAGTAGGACGGACGGAAGCGCACCTGCAGGTCGTCGGTCTCGAAGAAGGCCTTGACGAAATTCAGGTACACGCCCTTCAGGTCGGCGAAGCTGATGTCCTCGCCGATCCACAGGCCTTCGACCTGGTGGAACATCGGCGAATGGGTGGCGTCGCTGTCGACGCGGTAGGTGCGGCCCGGCGCGATCACCTTGATCGGCGGGGTATGGGTGCGCGCATAGCGCACCTGCATCGGGCTGGTGTGGGTGCGCAGCAGCAGCGGCTTGCCCGTGCTGTCCTGGCCTTCGATGTAGAAGGTGTCCTGCATCGAGCGGGCCGGGTGGTTTTCCGGGCTGTTCAGCGCGGTGAAATTGGTCCAGTCGGTCTCGATTTCCGGGCCGTCGGCCACGTCGAAACCGATCGAGCGGAAGATCTGCTCGACGCGCTCCCAGGTGCGCATCACCGGATGGATGCCGCCGATCGAGCGGCCGCGGCCCGGCAGGGTGACGTCGATGCTCTCGGCATTCAGGCGCGCCATCAGCTGGGCGTTCGCCAGGTCCTCGCGGCGGGCCGTCAACGCCTGTTCGATTTTTTCTTTGGCGGCATTGATCAGGGCGCCCTGCGCCTTGCGCTGGTCCGGGTCGAGCTTGCCGAGGCCCTTCATCAGTTCGGTGATCCGGCCGGTCTTGCCCAGGTATTTCGCTTTTGCGTTTTCCAGCGCGGCGGCGTCTTGCGCGGCGCCAAAGTCAGACTGGGCCGAGACGACGAGTTCTTCCAGCGCGAGGTTCTGCGAGTCCATTGGTATGCTTTTCCTGTTTTGATGGCGGGAGGCGCCAGAAACAAAAACAGGGCATCGGTTGTTTAGACCTTTGCCCCGTCCTTTGCGCAACGCCCGCGTCTTGCGACGCGGCGCGCTGCTGTCGTATTGCTTTGCTGTCGCGGTTTAGGCGGCCAGCTTTGCCTTGACGGTGTTCACGATAGCGGCAAATGCCGGCTTGTCGTTGACAGCCATGTCGGCCAGGACTTTACGGTCCAGTTCAATCGCGGCTTTCTTCAGGCCGTTCATGAATGCGCTGTAGGTCATGCCGTGCGAACGCGAAGCCGCGTTGATACGGGTGATCCACAGGGCGCGGAAGACGCGCTTCTTGTTGCGACGGTCGCGGTAGGCGTACTGGCCAGCGCGCATGACGGCTTGCTTGGCAATACGGAATACCTTGCTGCGACGGCCACGATAGCCTTTGGCAAGTTCAAGAACCTTCTTGTGACGGGCACGTGCAGTAACCCCACGTTTTACTCGAGGCATGGTAGCTCCTTAAGATGTTGTGAGATTAAACGGCGGACGGCATCATGCGGTAGACGCTCTGGACGTCGGACGCATTGATGTTACGGGTGCCACGCAGCTGGCGCTTGTTCTTGGTGGTCTTCTTGGTCAGGATGTGACGTTTGAACGCCATACCCGATTTCACGGTACCACCCGGGCGCACGCGAAAACGCTTCTTCGCGGAGCTTTTGGTTTTCATTTTCGGCATAGTCTTCTGCCCTTTCACAGGCAGCCTCATATGTGACAGGATTGCAGGTGGCAGCAACGCTGCTCTTGGATGCCTGCTTTCACTTGTCTCTGCAGCGGAAGCGGGTCCACTACAGTCTTGCTTTCCCGCATCAAGAGATACGGGAACCGCAGATTCTAGCACAGCTTGCGCGCGAAATGTTGGGCGACGTCGATCGCCTCATGGCAGGAGGCGGCATCCACTGCACGTGCGCATCGCGCGAACGCATCACGCGAACGCATGGCGCGAACGAACAAGCGGAAACGGCCAGGCCCGCCACGGCTTGCACCGGGGCGGGACCTGGACCATTCGCCATCGCGACGGCCATCCAGCGGCGCGCAGCGCGCCCGAAGCCTTACTTCTTCTTCTTGGGCGCGACCACCATGATCATCTGGCGGCCCTCCATCTTCGGGAACTGCTCGACCTGGCCATACGGCTCGAGGTCGCCGCGCAGGCGTTCCAGCATGCGCGCACCGATGTCCTGGTGGGCCATTTCGCGGCCGCGGAAGCGCAGGGTGATCTTGGTCTTGTCACCCTCTTCCAGGAACTTGATCAGGTTGCGCAGCTTGATGCTGTAGTCGCCTTCGTCAGTACCCGGACGGAACTTGATTTCCTTGACCTGGATGACCTTCTGCTTCAGCTTCGCCTCGTGCGCCTTCTTCTGTTCCGAATACTTGAACTTGCCGTAATCCATCAGGCGGCAGACCGGCGGATTCGCGTTCGGCGCGATTTCCACCAGGTCGACGTTTTTCTCTTCGGCCAGACGAAACGCTTCGGCCAGGCTCACGATGCCCAGCGGCTCGTTGTCCACACCATTCAGGCGCATTTCCGGATAGGTGATTTCGCCATTGATGCGATTCTGCGACTTGTCAGTAGCTATGTTGTTTCCTTTGAAAGTATGAGTGATCGGGCCGTCTCAAGGCAGACTCTGCTTATTTTGCCTTGGATGCTACCTCGCTCAGGAGGCGTTCCAGCAGCGCATCGACCGACATCACACCCAGGTCGACGTTGCCGCGTGCGCGAACGGCCACGGTGTTTGCATCCCGCTCTTTATCGCCGACAACTAAGATATACGGCAGTTTTTGGACGGAATGTTCACGGATTTTATAGGTAATCTTCTCGTTCCGCAAATCAGCGTGAACGCGCAGGCCAGCGGCTTTCAGCCTGGCCTCGACTTCCTTCACATAAGATGCTTGCGCATCCGAGATATTCAAGAGGGCGACCTGCACCGGCGCCAGCCACAGGGGCAGCGCGCCCGCGTAGTTCTCGATCAGGATGCCGATGAAGCGCTCCATCGAACCGACGATCGCGCGATGCAGCATCACCGGCACCTTGCGGGTATTGTCCTCGGCCACGTACTCCGCGCCCAGGCGGCCCGGCATCGAGAAGTCGACCTGCATGGTGCCGACCTGCCACGGGCGGCCCAGGCTGTCCTTCAGGTGGTACTCGATCTTCGGACCGTAGAACGCACCCTCGCCCGGCAGCTCGGTCCAGGTCACGCCGCAGCCGCGCAGCGCCGAACGCAGCGCCTCTTCGGCCTGGTCCCACACCTCGTCGGAACCGATGCGGTTTTCCGGACGCAGCGCGATCTTGACGTCGATGTTGTCGAAGCCGAAGTCTTCGTACACCTTCATCGCCTGGGCGTGGAAGGCGACGACTTCCGGCGCGATCTGTTCTTCGGTGCAGAACACGTGGCCGTCGTCCTGGGTGAAGCCGCGCACGCGCATCAGGCCGTGCAGCGCGCCCGAGGATTCGTTGCGGTGGCACTGGCCGAACTCGCCGTAGCGCAGCGGCAGGTCGCGGTAGGAACGCAGGCCGGCGTTATAGATCTGCACGTGGCCCGGGCAGTTCATCGGCTTGAGCGCATAGGTGCGGTTCTCGGACTCGGTCGTGAACATGTTTTCACGGTAGTTGTCCCAGTGGCCGGTCTTCTTCCACAGCGACACGTCGATGATCTGCGGCGCCTTGACCTCGTCGTAGCCGGTGACCTGGTAGGTCTTGCGCATGTACTGCTCGACCTGCTGCCAGATCGCCCAGCCCTTCGGATGCCAGAAGATCAGGCCCGGGGCCTCGTCCTGGAAGTGGAAGAAGTCCAGTTGCTTGCCGAGTTTCCTGTGGTCGCGCTTTTCCGCTTCTTCCAGGTTGTGCAGGTACTGCTCCTGGTCTTCCTTCCTGGTCCAGGCGGTGCCGTAGACGCGCTGCAGCATCTCGTTCTTGGAGTCGCCACGCCAGTAGGCGCCGGCCAGCTTCATCAGCTTGAACACCTTCAGCTTGCCGGTCGACGGCACGTGCGGGCCGCGGCACAGGTCGGTGAACTTGCCTTCCGAATACAGCGACACGTCCTCGTTCGCCGGGATCGAGGCGATGATCTCGGCCTTGTAGTCCTCGCCGATCGACTTGAAGTAGGCGACGGCCTCGTCGCGCGGCAGCACCTTGCGGGTGACCGGCTCGTCCTTCTTGGCCAGCTCGACCATCTTCTTCTCGATGGCGACCAGGTCTTCGGGGGTGAACGGACGCTTGTACGAGAAATCGTAGTAGAAGCCGTTGTCGATCACCGGGCCGATGGTCACTTGCGCCTCGGGGAACAGTTCCTTCACCGCGTACGCCAGCAGGTGGGCGGTCGAGTGGCGGATGACGTCCAGGCCTTCCGGGTCCTTGTCGGTGACGATGGCGAGGTCGGCGTCTTGCTCGATCAGGAACGAGGTGTCGACGACCTTGCCGTCCACCTTGCCGGCCAGCGCGGCCTTGGCCAGGCTCGGCGCGATGCTGGACGCCACCTGGGCGACGGTCACCGGGCCTTCGAATTGACGGCTGGAACCGTCGGGAAGTCGAACATTCAACATTGTGAGCTCCAAGTCGGCGCCGTTGCGCCCGTTGCGTTAATTATTTTGAAACGAAATTGGCCTGGACGAAAAAAAAACGCGCACCAGGCGCGTTTTTTCGAGTGTTGTCGTTGCTGCTGTGTTTCTTCTGACAAAAGCACACCGTACCGCGTCTAGCGATTCCCCCACAACCAGGTTGTAGTTCGCGGTGTCATAACCGTTTGTGCCTTTCTCGCTCTTACTGACGACAAGAGCGGAGAACCGGAGTTCCCCGCGCCTGTCTTTGGTGTTCTGGTGGGCGGTGCAGAATTCGAATCTGCGACCCCTTGGATGTCGACCAAGTATTCTAACCAGCTGAACTAACCGCCCGTATGCCGCTATTATAGGGAGTAGCATGCGATTGTGCAAGGTCATGCGTTTTTGGTGCGCGGAGGTGCAGGCCGTTCACGCGTTACGCGTGGGCAGCGCAGATGCCGCGGTCGTTTTCGCCGCGGGGTGGAGCTGCCCACCCTACGGTATACTCCTCCGTTTCGCGTGTTGACGAATCCGCCATGGCCGACCAATCTCCCTCCTCCGCCCACCTGCACGCCCACCTCGCCGGCGACGCCCGCCACGGCCACACGATCGAGGGGCGCAGCCAGGGGGCGCTGGGGATGGCGCTCGGGTTGACGCTGCTGTTCGCCATCATCGAGGCCGTCACCGGCTTCATGTCGAATTCGCTGGCGCTGATCTCGGACGCCGGCCACATGGTCACCGACGCCGCCGCCCTCGGCCTGGCCCTGCTGGCGCAACTGATCGCCCGGCGCCCGCCGTCGGCGCGCCACTCGTTCGGCTTCGTGCGCGCCGAGGCGCTGGCCGCCTTCGTCAACAGCCTGGCCATGCTGGTGCTGGTCGCCTGGATCGTCTACGAGGCGGCGCAGCGGCTGATGCATCCCGAGCACGTGCAGGGCGGCGTCGTGTTCGTCGTCGCGACGATCGGGGCGGGCATCAATATCCTCGTCGCCTGGGTGCTGTCGCGCGGCGAGCAGAACATCAACACGCGCGCCGCGCTGGTCAATGTGCTGGGCGACCTGCTCGGCTCGGCCGCCGCCATCGCCGCCGGCGCCATCATCCACTTCACCGGCTGGGTGCGCATCGACCCGATCCTGTCGATCTTCGTGTCGATGCTGATCCTCAAGTCGACGCTCGGGATCCTGCGCGAGTCCTACCACTTCCTGATGGAAGGCGTGCCCGGCGCCATCGACTACCTGCAGATCGGCGCCGACCTGGCGGCGCTGCCGGGCGTGCATGCCGTGCACGACCTGCACGTGTGGGACATGTCGCCGGGCCAGCCGGCGCTGATCGGCCACCTGCAGATCGCCGACCTGAACGCCTGGCCGCGCGTGCTGGACGCCGCCAAGGCCATGCTGCGCGAGCGCCACGGCATCGACCACGTCACGCTCCAGCCCGAACTCGATCACTGAAGGCGCGATGCCGGCGCTGTAAGCCGGCTCCCACCCGGGCGCGGCACGCGCGCCGATTGCCCGCCGGCGGGCCGCATCCGGATAATCGGCGCATGACCACCCCATCTCCTGCATACGATACGCTGGTCGTCGGCGGCGGCCCCGGCGGCCTGACGGCCGCCATCTACCTGCGCCGCTTCACCCGCAACGTGGCGCTGGTCGACAAGGGCCACAGCCGCCTCCGCCTGATTCCCGTCTCGCACAACTACCCGGGCTTCCCGGAAGGCGTGCCGGGACCGACGCTGCTCGCCAACCTCGCCGTCCAGCTCGAGCGCTACGGGGGCAGCGTGCTGCCCGGCGAGATCCTCGACCTGCGCATCGAGGACGGCATGTTCGTCGCCGACTGCCTGCCCGAGGGCGGCCCCGCCGACGCCGTGACGCAGTTGCGCGCGCATACGGTGCTGCTGGCCACCGGCGTGGCCGACGTCGGCCTGCCGGTCGAGTCGTGGCGCGAGGCGATCGCGTTCGGCTCGCTGCGCCTGTGCCCCGTGTGCGACGGATTCGACGTGCTCGACAAGCGCATCGCCGTGGCGACGGGCGAGACCAACCCCATCGGCCACGCCCTGTTCATGCGCACCTTCAGCAGCGACGTCACCCTGTTCGAGCGCGGGCCGGCGTCGATGCTGGACGACGACGCCAGGCGCAGCCTGGCGGCCGCCGGCGTGAAGCTGGTCGAGTCGCCGCTGCTGTCGGTGACGCTGGACGCGGCGATGAAGCCGGTGCTGCACACGGCCGACGGCGCCGAGCATCCGGCCGACGTGTTCTACCCGATGCTGGGCGAAAAGGCCCGCTCCGGCCTGGCCGCGCGGCTGGGCGCCGCCACCGCGCAGTGCGAGGAACTGGTGGTGGACGTGCACGGCGCCACCTCGGTGCCGGGGCTGTACGCGATCGGCGACGTGACGGTCGGCCTGAACCAGATCGCGGTGGCGACCGGCCAGGCCGCGCGCGCCGCCACGCACATCCACAACCGCCTGCCGCCGGCGCTGCGCGCGGCGCCTTCCCGGCCGCCGGCATGATGCAGGCATGATGCGGGCAGCCCGCAATGCAACGCCTGCACCGAAGCGCCGCAGGCGTTACACTGTGGCCTGCCCATCCGAACAAGGAAAGCCATGGCGGCGATCGACCTGTCCGACTACACCCTCGGCGAGCTGAAAGGCCTGCTGTTCGACGTCCAGAAAGAACTCAAGGAACGCCAGCGCGGCGAGCTGCGCCAGGCGCGCGAGCGCATCGCGGCGATCGCGCGCGACGTCGGCGTGCCCGTCGGCGACCTGCTGGCCAAGGAGGCCGCCAAGGGCGCGCCGCGCTACCGCAATCCGGACGATGCCAGCCAGACCTGGAACGGCCGCGGCCGCCATCCGCAATGGCTGTCCGACGCCCTCGACGGCGGCAAGAGCCTGGACGAATTCAGGCTCGACGGTGCCGACTCCTGAAGCTCGTCCGGCCGCGCTCCTCGGACGCGTCCGGTCCCGGACCCGCCGGCACATCGCGGCGCCGGCACGCGGATCGCGTCATGGCGCCGACGCCAGCGCGATGCGCCGCCGCAGCTGGCGCGCCGCCTCGACGTCGCCCGCCGCCAGGGCGCGCCGCTCCTGCAGGCCGAGCCAGGCCAGCAACGGACGGCGCCAGCCCTGCGCGGACGCGGTCTCGACCGCGTCCGCGATGTCGGCGGGAACGATGCGCCCGGCCTTGAACAGCGCGCCGGCCGCCACCAGCCGGGCCAGCGGATCGCCCACCCCCGCCGTCGTGCCCGCGGCCACCACGCCGCGGTGCTGTTCCGGCAGCAGGCCGGCATCCAGGCCGTCCCAGCGGCCGTCCAGGTAGGCCGCGTAGGCGCGCTGGGCCGGCGTGGCGTCGGCCGCCAGCGCGGCGAAGCCGGGGCAATCGAAGTCCAGGCCGGCGGCCCGCACCCCGCAGCGCAGCAGCTCGGCCTGCGCCACCCGGTCGAAGCGGCCGGTGCTGGCGCTCTCGCGGCGCGCCCGCGCGAACTCGGCGTCGGCCGCGGCCGCGTCGCCGCGCAACCAGTCCGCCGTGAAACCGTCCAGCGCGCCGCGCGCGTCCGCTTCCCAGGCCGGCGGCCGGGGTTGGCTGGCGCAGGCGGACAACACCAGGGCGGCGGCCAGCATCGCAAGGCATCGGTTCGTCATGGCAGCTTGATCTCCGTATCGCGCTTGAACGGCCACTTGCGGTTGATCTCGTCGACCAGCCGGTTCACCTTGCGCAGGCTGGCGTCGACCTCGCCGCGCAGCCGGCCCAGGTCCTGCGTGGCCGCGCGGGTATTGGACGCCACGCCCTGCGCCTCGACCAGCACCGCGTCGACCTTCTGCAAGGTGCCGCGGGCATCGGCCAGCAGGCCGTCCAGCTCCTTGATGGCGGCCTGGGTATCGTCCATCACGCCGTTCTTGCCGAACACGCGCGTGTCGGCCTTGGCCAGCAGCGTGTCGACGCGGCGCAGCGTCTGCAGCAGTTGCTGCGCCTCGGCGTCGCCGCCGAGCGCCGTGCCGAGCACGCCGTAGCGGCCGTTCAGGCGGCCGGACAGGGCCTCGACGTTGTTCAGGGTGTTGCCGATGGCCGAATCGGGGCGCGTCAGCGCCTCCAGGTTTTCCAGCAGCGTGCGCGCGGTGGCCAGCAGGCGCGGGATCTCGGCGGTGGCGTCGCCGCGCAGCACCGGGCGCTGGGCCTTGTCGGGCAGTGGCGGGTCGGTCAGGATGCCGCTGTAGGCGCGCAGCCGGGTCTCGCCGACGACGCTGCGCTCGAGCGTGAACACGCTGGTGGTGCGCAGCCACCGGGCGTCGTCGCGCGCGATGTCGACCAGCACGTTGACCTTGCCGTCCTGGCCCAGGTCGACCTGGCGCACGCGCCCGATCGGGAACCCGGCGAAGGTCATGTCCATGCCGGGGATGACGCCCTCGGAATCGTCGGCCACCAGCGTCAGCGTCTGGGTTTCCTGGAAGACGCCGCGGGCGTACATCACGTACAGGAAGAAGGCGACGATCAGCGCGCCGATCGCCACCAGCAGGATCAGGGCCTTGGTCTCGACGTGTTTCGGTTCGTCCGGGAGCGGTTCCGCCATGCGTGGTCCTTTATGTCCTCGTTGCGTTCATCAGATGTATTTGACGGCCAGCGAGCTGGCCTCGATCAGCAGCAGCACGAACAGCAGGCGCAGGGCGCCCGGCTGCACGTTGGAGCGCTGGCGCCGGCCGTGGCGCAGCATCTCCAGCATCGCCGCGCTCGGGATCACGGCCACGGCCAGGCCGAACAGCACGGTCTTGAACACGAAGCCGACCGTCACCGCCGGGTCGAACACCCGGCCCACCGTGCGCGTGTAGTCGCCCAGGCCCCACGGCGACAGGCCGTAGACGTTCACGTAGGCCAGCAGCAGCACCACGACGCTGCTGGCCATCGCCAGGCTCAGGACCGAGAAGGCGTTGGCCAGCACCTGCGGCACCAGGTCGCGGCGCAGGCGCAGCAGCGTCTCGCCGGTGGCCAGGTCGGCCGGCACGCCGCTGCGCGCCAGGCCCATGGCGCTGGCGTCGAAGGCCATGCCGGCGCGCAGCGCGGCGAACAGCGCGGCCGACAGCGGAATGAGTTCCAGCACCAGCACCCGCACCACCATCTCGAGCGCGAAGCGCGACAGGCCGTAGCTCTGCGCCGTCACCAGCACGATGCGGATGATCACCAGGCTGACCAGCGCGGTGAGCAGCGTGAACCAGGGCAGCACCTGCCAGGTGCTGGCATGGATGTGGCGCGACGTGGCCAGGCGGTTGGCGCGGTTCCAGGTGGAGGACGACAGCGCCATCACCAGGGCGACGGCGCCCAGGTGCAGCATGCGCCACCAGCTGCGCCCGTAGCGCGCGGCGAGGTGGACCCAGCGGCCCGGCGTCATGTACAGGAGCGAGGAAAGCGGCATATTGACAATGATACATTTAATCGCGTGGCGCACGGGGCGCGCGGATGCGCTGCGCCGGGGCCAACATGGCGCTGCCCACCCTACGTTCGTTTCGCTTCCAGAACGCCCGTCACTTCGCCGATGGCCGCGATGGCCTTCTGCAGCTGTCCCGTCGATCCGATCTCCGCCGTGAACACCATGCGCGCCTGGCCCTTGGCGCTTTGCGTGTTCACGCCGATCACGTTGATCTTCTCGCGCGTCAGCACTTCGGAGATGTCGCGCAGCAGGCCTTGCCGGTCCTGCGCCAGGATGAAGATGTCGATCGGGTAGACGGTATCGGAACCGGTCAGGCCCCAGGCCGTGTCGAGCACGCGCTCGGGCGCCTTGGCGGCCATCTCGGCGAAGTTCTTGCAGCTGGCGCGGTGGATCGACACGCCCTTGCCGCGCGTGACGAAGCCGACGATCGGGTCCGGCGGCGCCGGCTTGCAGCAGCGCGCCAGCTGGGTCATCAGGCCGTCGGTGCCGACCACCAGCACGCCCGACTTGGCGCCCTGCTCCACGCTCGAGGCGCGGCTCTTGTTGACGACGTCGGCGTCCTGCAGTTCCGGCACCTCGACGGGCTCGTGCAGCGCCGCTTCCACGTGGCGCAGGCTGAACTTGTCCTTGCCGACGGCGATGAACAAATCGTCGACCTTGGTGAAGCCCAGCTTGTGCGCGAGCGTGTCCAGGTTGACCGCGGTCTTGCCTTCGCGCTGCAGCGTCTTCTCGACCAGCGCGCGGCCATGCGCCAGGGTCTCTGCCAGTTCCTGCGCGTGGAAGAAGGCGCGGATCTTGGTGCGCGTGCGGCTGCTGACCGTGTAGCCGGCGCCCAGCCAGTCGCGCGACGGGCCGGCGCTGCCGGGCGCGCCCTTGGCCGTGATGATCTCGCAGGTCTGGCCGTTCTTCAGCGCCGTGTTCAGTGGCACCATGGTGCCGTCGACCTTGGCGCCGCGGCAACGGTGCCCGACCTCGCTGTGCAGGTGGTAGGCGAAGTCGATCGGCGTCGCGCCCACCGGCAGCTCCAGCACCCGCGCCTGCGGCGTCAGCACGAAGATGCGGTCGTCCAGCGTGGTGGCCTTGAGCTTCTCCACCCACTCCTTCTGCAGCTCTTCCTGGCCGGTGACGGCGTCGGCGACGTCGCTCTTCCAGGCCAGCAGCTGGCGCAGCCAGGCGATCTTCTCGTCGTACTGCTGGCTCTTGAAGTTCGAGCCGCCCTCCTCCTTGTAGCGCCAGTGCGCGGCCACGCCGTACTCGGCGAAGCCGTGCATTTCCTGGGTGCGGATCTGGACTTCCAGCGGCCGGCCGTCGTCGGCGTTGACCACCGTGTGCAACGACTGGTAGCCGTTCGGCTTGGGACGCGAGATGTAGTCGTCGAATTCCTTCGGGATCGGCGTCCAGATGTTGTGCACGACGCCCAGCACCGTGTAGCAGGTCTTGACGTCGGCGACGATCACGCGGAAGGCGCGCACGTCGTACAGCTCGGTGAAGTCGAGGTCCTTGCCGCGCATCTTCTTCCAGATGCTGTAGATATGCTTGGGACGGCCGCTGACCTCGGCCCGGATGCCGGCCGCCGCCAGTTCCGCCTGCAGGCGCTCGATCGAGGAGGCCACGAAGCTCTCGCGCAGCATGCGCTTTTCTTCGAGCATCTTGGCGATGCGCTTGTACATCTCCGGGTCGATCATCCGGAAGGCCAGGTCTTCCAGCTCCCACTTGAGCTGGAAGATGCCGAGGCGGTTGGCCAGCGGCGCGTACAGGTCCAGCACCTCGCGGCCGTAGTTGCTGGTGACCTCGTCGAAGCGCTTCTTCTCGGCGAAGTGGCGCAGCGTGGTCACGCACGACGCCAGCCGCACCAGCACCACGCGCATGTCGCTGGCCATCGCCAGCAACATCTTGCGCAGCGTCTCGATCTGCGCCATCGCCTCCTGGGCGGCGTTCTTGCCGCGCCCCACCGGGGCCTGCGTCGCGGTGAGGTCGCGCAGGCGGATCAGCTGGTGCACGCCGTGCACCATGTCCGCCACTTCCTTGCCGAAGCGTTCCTCGATGGTCTGCGCCAGCGCGGGTTCCATGATGCACAGCTCGAACAGCAGGCCGGCGATGCGCGTCTCGGCATCGCTGCGCAGCAGCGCGAGCGTGACCGCGACACCCACGGAAAATTCGCAGGCGCCCTGCCCCGTCGCGGCGAGGCGTTCGCCGTAGGACGCGACGGCGAAGTCGAGCGCGGCCTTCACGCGCACGCAATCGTCGTGTCCGAGGCCCTGGAGCAGCTGGGTGGCGGCGTCGCCGAGCGCGGGTGTCGATACCATGCGGCCTTTCTTACGCCTGCGCGGCGACGATCACGACTTCGACCAGGCAGGCCGGATTGGCCAGCCTGGCCTCGACGGTGGCGCGCGGCGGCGTGTGGCCCGGCACGACCCATTCGTCCCACACCGCGTTCATGCCGGGGAAGTCGGCCATGCTGGCGATATAGATCTGGGCCGACAGGATGCGCGACCTGTCGCTGCCCACTTCGGCCAGCAGGCGGTCGACGTGGCCCAGCACCTCGCGGGTCTGGCCGCCGATGTCCTGCGTGGTGTCCTCGGCGATCTGGCCGGCGAGGTAGACGGTGCCGTTGTGGACGGCGGTTTCGGACAGGCGCTTGCCTACGTGGAGTCGTTGGATCTGCATGGTGTTCCCTGTTCTGGTTGATAAATGGTGTATCGGTTACGTGGTCTTCAGCCGTCCAGGAAGTCGCGCGCGAGCGCGATCTGCTCCGGCTGCACGAACGTGGGCGCGTGGCCGACGCCCGCGATCTCGACGAGGCGCGGACGCGGCCCGCGCCGCGTCATCTCCTCGGCGGTGGCGCGCGACAGCAGGTCGGACTGCGCGCCGCGCACCAGCAGCGTCGGGCAGCGGATCGCGTCGAACGCGGCCCACAGCGCCTGCTGGTCGCGGGCGGCCTGCCCGGGCGTGACGGCGGCGAACGGCCTGGCCAGCGCGGGATCGTAGTGGCGCGTCCACTGGCCGTCGGGCGTCTCGACCAGCACGTCGCGCGCCAGCTTGTCCCACTGGGCGTCGTCGTGCGGTCCGAACGCCGCCGAGACCTCGCGCACGAAGGCGGCGCCGGCGCCGTAACTTGCGAAGCGCAGGTCCTGGCCGATGTAGTCGGCGATGCGCGCCATCGCGGCCGGGTCCAGCACCGGGCCGATGTCGTTGAGCACCAGGCGCTGGACGGGACTGTCCTCGAACGAGGCCAGGATCATGCCGATCAGTCCCCCCATCGAGGTGCCGAACCAGTGCACGTCCTCGCCGTCGCCGCGGGCGGTGACGCGCGCGACCAGCGTGACCATGTCGGCCACGTACTGCGGCACGACGTAGTGCTGCGGATCGCGCAGCCGCCCCGAGCGCCCGCGCCCGACGACGTCGGGGCAGACCACGCGGTAGCGGTCGCACATGGCCGCGGCCAGCGCGTCGAAGTCGTCGGCGACGCGCGTGACCCCGTGCACGCATACCAGCACGCGCGGGTTGTCCGGGTCGCCCCACTCCTTGTATGCCATGCGATGCAGGCCGGCCGGCGAACTGCATTGCACGGACTTCAGCCTCGGTTCGCTCATGTCCTGCCCATCTCCCTTGGTATCGACGCATGGACGCATCGACGCATCGACGCACCGCCAACATTTTAACCGGCGATGCGATTAGAATTCTACCAAGTCTGGCCGGAAGACCGGGCACACCTTCCATCCCTTTCCTGAAGGAGACGTAATGACCAATGCAATTCTGAAGGGCAAGACCGCCCTCGTGACCGGTTCGACCTCGGGCATCGGCCTGGGCATCGCGCGCGCGCTGGCCGAGCAGGGCGCCAACATCGTGTTCAACGGTTTCGGCGACGCCCAGCAGATCGAAAAGCTGTACACCGACATCGGCCAGGAGTTCGGCGTGCAGACGGCCTACCACAACGCCGACATGTCCAAGCCCGACCAGATCGAGGCGATGATGCGCTTCGCCGCCGAAAAATTCGGCGGCGTCGACGTCCTGGTCAACAATGCCGGCATCCAGTACGTGGCCAACGTCGAGGACTTCCCGGTCGAGAAGTGGGACGCCATCATCGCCATCAACCTTACGTCCGCCTTCCACACCAGCCGCCTGGCCCTGCCCTACATGAAGCAGAAGAACTGGGGCCGCATCATCAACCTGGCCTCGGCCCACGGCCTGGTCGCGTCGGCGCAAAAATCCGCCTACGTGGCGGCCAAGCACGGGCTGGTCGGCCTGACCAAGTCGACGGCGCTGGAAACCGCCGCCACCGGCGTCACCGCCAACGCCATCTGCCCGGGCTGGGTCCTGACGCCGCTGGTGCAGAAGCAGGTCGACGACCGCGCCGCGCGCGAAGGCATCAGCAACGAGCAGGCCAAGAAGGCGCTGCTGCTGGAAAAGCAGCCGTCCGGCGAATTCGTCACGCCCGAGGAACTGGGCGCGCTGGCCGTGTTCTTCTGCAGCCCGGCGGCCAACCAGGTGCGCGGCGTGGCCTGGAACATGGACGGCGGCTGGCTGGCCCAGTAAGGCCGCGGCCGGCGCGCGCCCCGGCCGGCAGCGCCGCGCCGCCTGGTCTACAATGCGCGGATGAACGAAGACGATGCCATCCACGTCCCCGGCCTGGCCGAAGCCTGCGCCGAACTCGCCCACGTCGTGCTGGCCGCCGGGCACACGCAGGTGTCGCGCGACATCCTCGAGACGCTCGCCGCGAAGTTCGAGCGCGAAGCCGCCGACTTCGCCCTGCCCGTGGCGAACGCCGGGCGCGACACCGCGCTGCTGGCGCGCGCCGTGCACTACCTGAACGACGCCCATGCGCTGCCGCTGATGGGCACCGACATGGAATGGTTCCGCCAGGCGCTGGCCTGCCTGGTCGAACTGGCCGTGCCCGGCATCGCGCTCTCGCCCAAGGGAGCCGCGTTCCTGAACGACGTCGAGGAAGGCATCCGGCAGTCGATGCAGGATCTCGAATAGCGCACTGCCAACCGGCTTCGCTATGATGGCGCTTCCATCACGACAAGGAAGACGCCCATGCGCACCTGGACCAGGCTGCTGTCCCTCGCCACCCTCATGACCCTCGCCGCGGTCGCCGCCGGCGCGCGCGGCGCCGATGTGCCGGGCGCCCCGCATACGGTGCTGCTGCGTCCCGAGCGCGTCTGGACCGGCGACGGCGCCGCCCACCCCGGCTGGAGCGTGCTGGTGGCCGGCGGCCGTGTCCAGGCCGTCGGGCCGGCGGCGGGCATGGCGGTCCCGGCCGATGCCGAGAAAATCGACCTGCCCGGCAAGACCCTGATCCCGGGCCTGATCGACCTGCACTCGCACGTGCTGCTGCACCCGTATAACGAAACCACCTGGGACGACCAGGTGATCAAGGAGGCGCCGGCCTACCGCGTCGCGCTGGCCGTGCGCCATGCCGCGGACACCCTGCAGGCCGGCTTCACCACGCTGCGCGACCTCGGCACCGAGGGCGTCGACTATGCCGACGTCGGCATCAAGCGCGCCATCGACGAGGGCCAGGTGCCCGGGCCGCGCCTGCTGGTGGCGACCCGCGCCATCGTCGCCACCGCCAGCTACGGCCCGGCCGAGCGCAACTACCGGCCCGACATGGAACTGCCCTACGGCGCCCAGCAGGCGACCGGCGTCGACGAAGCCGTCAAGGCGGTGCGCCAGCAGGCGGCGCACGGCGCCGACTGGATCAAGATCTATGCCGACTACCGCACCGGCATCGACGGCAGCACCCGCCCCACCTTCACGTTGGAGGAAATGCGGGCGATGGTGGCGGCCGCGCACGTCACGGGCCGCAAGGTGGCGGTGCACGCCAGCAGCGACGACGCGATCCGCCAGGCCGTGCTGGCCGGCGTCGACACCATCGAGCACGGCTACGGCGCCAGCGAGGCGACGTTCACGCTGATGCGCGAGCGCGGCGTCGCGTACATCCCGACGCTGACGGCGCCGGAAGCCATCGGCGAATATTTCCAGAAGCACGTGCGCGGCGGTGCCCCGACGCCCGCCATGCAGCAGGCCGCGCGCGCCTTCCAGCTGGCGCGCCGCGTGGGCGTGACGATCGGCAACGGCAGCGACGTCGGCGTGTTCGCCCACGGCAGCAACGCGCGCGAACTGGCATGGATGGTGCGCCTGGGCATGACGCCCACCGAGGCGCTGCGCGCCGCCACGACGGTGGCGGCCGGCATCCTGGGCAAGCCGGAACTCGGCACGATCCGCAGCGGCGCGCTGGCCGACGTCGTCGCCGTGGACGGCGACCCGACGGCCGACATCGCGGCGCTATGCCATGTCGGCTTCGTGATGAAAGGCGGCGTCGTTTACCGTCGCCAATAAGAACACGGAGGCTTTCCCTTGGGAAACTTATAGCGGTTATTCAGGAAGGGCAGATCGGATATCAGGCTGGGCGTTGCGGTTTTCCACAATAGTCTGGCCAGATATTTTGAGGAATGATGACGGTGTTACCAATCGTGTATGAGCCCAGTCATGAAAAAACCATTCTATAAAGTCTTGTATATCCAGGTATTGTTCGCCATTATCATCGGCGTGCTGCTGGGTATCTTCGACCCGGAACTCGGCACCAAGATGAAGCCTTTGGGAGACGGCTTCATCAAACTCATCAAGATGATCATCGCCCCGGTGATCTTCTGTACCGTCGTCGCCGGCATCGCCGGCATGCAGGACATGAAGAAAGTCGGCCGCGTCGGCGGCAAGGCCCTGCTCTACTTCGAGATCGTCTCGACCTTCGCGCTGGCCATCGGCCTGATCGTCGCCAACCTGGTCAAGCCGGGCGCCGGCTTCAACGTCGATCCGGCCACGCTGGACACCCACGCGATCGCCCAGTACACCGACAAGACCAAGTCGCTGACGACCGTCGACTTCCTGATGAACATCATCCCGAACACCTTCGTGGATGCGTTCGCCAAGGGCGAGATCCTGCAGGTCCTCTTGATCGCGATCCTGTTCGGCTTCGCGCTGTCGATGCTGGGCGAGCGCGGCCGTCCGGTGGCGCGCTTCGTCGAAGACCTGTCGCACGTGATCTTCGGCGTCGTGAACATCGTCATGAAAGCCGCCCCGATCGGCGCCTTCGGCGCGATGGCCTTCACCATCGGCAAGTACGGCGTCAAGTCGCTGATCCCGCTGGCGTCGCTGGTCGGTTCGTTCTACTTCACCTGCTTCCTGTTCGTCGTGCTGGTGCTGGGCACCATCGCCAAGCTGACCGGTTTCTCGATCTTCCGCTTCCTGGCCTACATCCGTGAAGAACTGCTGATCGTGCTGGGCACCAGCTCGTCGGAAAGCGCGCTGCCGGCCATCATGCGCAAGCTGGAAAAGCTGGGCTGCCCGAAATCGGTCGTCGGCCTGGTGGTTCCGACCGGCTATTCGTTCAACCTGGACGGCACCAACATCTACATGACCATGGCCGCCCTGTTCGTTGCCCAGGCCACCAACACCGACCTGACCCTGACCCAGGAACTGACCATCCTGCTGGTAGCGATGCTGACCTCGAAGGGCGCGTCGGGCATCACCGGCGCCGGCTTCATCACGCTGGCCGCCACGCTGGCCGTCGTCCCGACCATCCCGGTGGCCGGCATGGCGCTGATCCTGGGCATCGACAAGTTCATGAGCGAATGCCGCGCCCTGACCAACATCATCGGCAACGGCGTCGCCACGATCGTCGTGTCGAAGTGGGAAGGCGAACTGGACAAGGAACGCCTGAGCGCCGAACTGGCCAACCCGACCTTCGACGACCCGGCCAACGATCCGACCACGGACGTGAAAGCCCGTCCGATGCGCGAAGCCGCGTAAGCCAGCGCCGCACCAATGAAAAACGCCGGGTTCGCCCGGCGTTTTTGCATGCCGGCGCGCCCGCGACTTCCTGCCCGTCCGCACCGGCGCCGGGTTTTCCAGCCGGAAGACGACATCGACCGGCTGACGCAGCCGCAGCGCCGGAATCGTCAGCAGCCGTTCGCGATCATGCGGGTTTTCCGCACGATCATCGGCAATCCCGGTCATAGACAACGTTTTCTATGTTAGCCCTGCCGAAAGGGAAATCGCAACTGGGCGCACGAGAAATAAAGTTGTAGACAGACGCTTCTAGACAGGATAGTCTAAGTCATCGAACAACCGTTCTTGCCTGTCCAGGAGCTGCCATGCCCACATCCCCCTCCCTGCCCAAGCCGACCGCGGCCGAACTCGACCTGCTGCAGGTGCTGTGGCCGCTCGGCGCCGCCACCGCGCGCCAGGTGCACGACGCCATGGTCAAGGCGCGTCCGGACGTCACCTATGCCACCGTCTTGCGCCTGATGCAGATCATGCACGGCAAGGGTTTATTGATCCGCGACGAGAGCGAACGGTCTCACGTGTATGCGCCGGCCCAGGCCCAGGAATCGCTGCAGACCAACCTGCTGAAGGACCTGATGCAGCGCGCCTTTTCGGGCTCGGCCAAGGACCTCGTGCTGGCGGCGCTCAAGACCGGCATCTCGCGCAAGGACAGGGAGGAAATCGAACGGCTGCTCAAGGGCGACGGCAAATGATGGCCGCCATCGACATGTCGACGCTGGTCGCCGGCATCGGCTGGATGCTGCTGCATTTCGTCTGGCAGGGCGCGCTGATCGCCTGTGCCACCGGCACGCTGCTGGTCGCGCTGCGCAACGCGCGCCCCGAACTGCGCTACGCCGTCGCCTGCACGGGCCTGCTGCTGTGCCTGGCCTGGCCGCTGGCCGAGCTGTGCCTGCTGCTGTCGGGCGGCCGGGTGCCCGCCGCTGGCGGCATGCCGTTCGCCGGCGCCCTGCCCCGGGCCGCGGCGGCGGACGCGGCCGGCTGGCTGGCGTGGCTGCAACAACATCTCGACTGGATCGTCGCCCTGTGGGCGGCCTGCGTCGGCGCGCTGGGCCTGCGCATGGCCTGCGGCCTGCTATGGATCGGGCGGGTGGCACGGGGAGACGGCGGCGATCCGGCCTGGCAGGCGCGGCTGTCGGCACTGGCGGCGTGCTGCGGCCTGACGCGCGCGGTGCGCCTGCGCATCGTCGAAGGGCTGGCCAGCCCGGTCACGGCCGGCTGGTGGCGTCCCGTCGTGCTGGTGCCGGCCGCGCTCGTCGCCGGCATGCCGCCCCACCTGCTGGAGGCGCTGCTGGCGCACGAACTGGGCCACATCCGGCGCCATGACTACCTGGTGAACCTGCTGCAGAACGTCGTCGAGACGATCCTGTTCTACCATCCGGCCGTCTGGTGGCTGTCGCGCCGCATCCGCGTCGAACGCGAGCAGATCGCCGACGATTTCGCCGCGCGCCACCTGGGCGAGCCGCGCCGCCTGGCGCTGGCCCTGTCCGAACTCGAGCGCCTGCAGTTTTCCGGCGGCCACCTGGCGCAGGCGGCCAACGGCGGCGACCTGCTGGCGCGCATCCGCCGCCTGCTGCGGCCTGGCACGCAGGCGCTGGACTGGCGGGCCGTCGTCCCGGTGCTGGGGCTGGCGCTGGCCTGCGCGGGCAGCGCCCATGCGCTCGCCAACCGGCATGCGCTGGCGGTGGACGGCCATGGCGCCGTCCGCGCGACGACGCCGGCGCTCGCCGATTTCCGCACGTGCGCCCGGCCCGCGTACCCGCAAGCCGACGTTGCCGCGGGACACGAAGGCACCGTCACGCTGCGCTTCCTCGTCGACGACACCGGCGCCGTGCGCACGTCGAAGGTGGCGCGCTCGAGCGGCTTCCCGGCGATGGACGAGGCGGCGCACGGCGCCATCGACAAGTGCCGGTTCCGGCCGGCGCTGGAGGACGGCCGTCCCGTCGCCGCCTGGACCCAGGTGCAGTACGTCTGGACGCTCGAATGACGCGCGCCATCCATTGAACGGCCGCCGGCATCGTGCCGGCCCGCGCTTCCCTCAACCCCGTTCACCCCGGCGCACCGCGCCGGCCTCGTCACGCCCCTGTGCACCGTGCAGCCGGGCGGGACGGCATTCAACCAAGGAGAAGACCATGTTCCAAGCCAAACGATCGATCCGCCCGGCCCGCGCGGCGGCCGGCCTGCTGTCCGCCTGCCTGCTGTCCGCCTGCCTGCTGTCCGCCTGCCAATCGCTGGGCGCATCGGCGCATGCCGCCACCGACCAGGCCGCGGTAGCCGATTTCGGCAGTTGCGCCAGGCCCCACTATCCGGATGCCGACGTGAAGGCCGGCCACCAGGGCACGGTCACGCTGGGCTTCCTGGTCGCCGCGGACGGCGCCGTCAAGCAATCGAAGGTCGACAAGTCCAGCGGCTACGCCAGCATGGACGAAGCCGCCCGCACGGCGCTGGAACGATGCCGGTTCAAGCCGGCCCGCGAGGGCGGCAAGCCGGTCGAGGCGTGGACCAAGGTCCAGTACGTCTGGACGTTGCAGTAAGAAAAACACCGCGCGGCCGGCGCATGCCGGCGGCGCGGTGCGTGCGAAGGCGGCCACGCCGCCTCCGGACGGCCTCAGAGGGCGGTGACGTCCAGTTCGGCAGACGTCGCCTGCACCACCTCTTCCTTGCTCACGCCCGGCGCCAGTTCCACCAACTTCAAACCGGTCTCCGTCACGTCGATCACGCCCAGGTCCGTGATGATGCGGTCGACCACGCCCACGCCGGTCAGCGGCAAATCGCACTTCTTGAGGATCTTGTGCGAGACGGAACCGTCCTTCGCGGTCGCCACGTGTTCCATCACGACGACGACGCGCTTGACGCCGGCCACGAGGTCCATCGCGCCACCCATGCCCTTGACCATCTTGCCCGGGATCATCCAGTTGGCGAGGTCGCCGCGCTCGGACACCTGCATCGCGCCCAGGATGGCGAGATTGATCTTGCCGCCGCGGATCATGCCGAAGGAATCGGCCGAGCTGAAGTAGGCGGCGCCCGGCAGCGCCGTGACGGTCTGCTTGCCGGCGTTGATCAGGTCGGCGTCCACCGCGTCGTCCGTCGGGAACGGGCCGATGCCCAGCAAGCCGTTTTCGGATTGCAGGAACACCTCGATATCGTTCGGGACGTAGTTCGCCACCAGCGTCGGCAGGCCGATGCCGAGGTTCACGTAGAAGCCGTCCTGCAGTTCCTTCGCCGCGCGCGCGGCCATTTCATCACGAGTCCATGCCATGGTTGTCTCCGTCCTGTCTCAGGCTTGGCGCACGGTGCGCTGCTCGATGCGCTTTTCCGGCGAGGGGTTGTGAACGATGCGGTGCACGAAGATGCTCGGGGTGTGCACCTGGTCCGGATCGATCTCGCCGATCTCGACCAGCTTCTCGACTTCCACGATGCAGACCTTGCCGGCGGTGGCGACGTTCGGATTGAAGTTGCGCGCCGTCTTGCGGAACACCAGGTTGCCGGCGCGGTCGGCCATGTAGGCCTTGACCAGCGAGACGTCCGGCACCAGCGCGCGTTCCATCACGTACATCTCGCCGTCGAATTCGCGGGTTTCCTTGCCCTCGGCGACGATGGTGCCGTAGCCGGTCTTGGTGAAGAACGCCGGGATGCCGGCGCCGCCGGCGCGCAGCTTCTCGGCCAGCGTGCCCTGCGGCGTGAATTCCAGTTCCAGTTCGCCGGCCAGGTACTGGCGCGCGAATTCCTTGTTCTCGCCCACGTAGGAGGCGATCATCTTCTTGATCTGACGCGTCGTCAGCAATTGGCCCAGGCCGAAGTCGTCGACGCCGGCATTGTTGGAGATGGCCGTCAGGTCCTTGACGCCGGAATCGCGCAGCGCCAGGATCAGCGCCTCCGGAATCCCGCACAGGCCGAAGCCGCCGACGGCGATCGTCTGGCCGTCCTTTACCACGCCGTCGAGTGCGGAGCGCGCATCAGGATACACTTTGTTCATACCCGTCCCTTGAATAGTTAAGCAATGAGCTCTTTCTGTACCGCAGAGTAGAATCCCAGCATAGAATAGCCCCCTTCAAAGCACAATACCGTAGAAATACCGGCAACAGCGCCGAAGCGGATCCCAGCGGAGACAGCCATTTGCACCAGATGAACGCATCATACGCCATCGACTACGAGATGATTTTCCAGCACGCGCCAGTCGGCATGTGCGTGTCGGTGAACCGCGTCATCCAGTCCTGCAACCATGCGCTCGCCGCGATGTTCGGCTATGAGCGGGCACGACTGGACGGCCAGTCCTTCGCCGTGCTCTACCCCACGATGGACGAGTTCCTGCGCACGGGCGACCGCATCGTCCCGATCATGAACGCGAAGGGCCGCTACTCCGACGAGCGCATCATGCGCCGCGGCGACGGCGAGCTGTTCTGGTGCCACGTGACGGGCCGCGCGCTCGACCCCAGGGAACCGCTGGGCGCCGGCGTCTGGACCTTCGAGGACGTCAGCGAGAAGCGCCCGGTGACGGCCGAACTGACCCCGCGCGAGCGCGAGATCGCCGCGCTGCTGGTGGAGGGCAAGACCAGCAAGGTGATCGCGCGCGAGACCGACCTGTCGCCGCGCACGGTGGAAATGCACCGGGCCAAGCTGATGCGCAAGTTCGCGGCCTCGACCTCGTCGGAGCTAGTGCACAAGCTGGTGGGCGTCACGCGCTGAGCGCGGCCGGGGCTGGTGCGCTCGGGGAGCGCACCCTACGGCGCCGTTTGAGGCCGGGGTCGAATTGACGCCAGGGTCGAATCGTAGGGTGCGCACCCCGTGCGCACCCTGCATGTCGTTCACTCGGCCGGCAGCAAGGCCTTGAAATGCGCCGGCAACGGCACCGACTTCTCCGCCGCGAAATTCACCCAGACCACCTTGGCGCCGCCCTCGGCATGCACGACCTCGGCCTTGCCGTCGGCATCGACCAGGCGGATCTCGTGCGTGATCTCGACGCTCGAGCGTCCCGGCACGCCGGCGAAGGTGCGCACCTCGATGTCGCCCGGATAGGTCAGCTGCTTGAGGAAGGTGCAGTAGGCGGTGACGATCACCGGGCCCTCGCCCGCCGGATCGATATGGCCCGCGCCCTCTTCGAGGAAGGCGATGCGGGCGCTTTCCATGTAGCGGAAATAGACCGTGTTGTTGACGTGCCCCAGCGCGTCCATGTCGCCCCAGCGGATGGGCTGGCGCATCGTGTGAACCAACTTCTTTTGACTCATCGCTTGCTTTGCTTCGTTGAAAAATCGTGTCAGCCGGCGTCGTCGCCGGATTCCTGCAGGATGTCGCCGACGATGGCGCAGAACGCCCGTGGATCGTCCAGCATCATCATGTGGCCGGCCTTGGGCTGGATGCGGATGCCGCAGGCGTCGGCCATCACCCAGTCGGGCACGTCCCAGCCGGCCGCGGACTGCTCGCCGCCCACCAGCCAGACCGGCGTGCCGCGCTCCAGCACGCGGCGCACGGTGTCGAGGTAGTCGGGCGCGCCGGTCACGTCCAGCACCGAGCGCGCCAGTTCCTGCACCGTCGTGTAGGGCTGGTTGGCCAGCATGGCGCGGGTCCAGCCGACGCGCTCGTCGCTGGCCTCGATGCCGATGCCTTCCAGCCAGGCGCCCGGCGCGTCTTCCATGGCGCCGTATTCCGCGGCCCAGTCGGCGTCGAGCTGCGGCGCGATGCGGCTGCACCAGAACGCATCCTTCAGCGTGAAATTGCCCTCGACGTCGATCAGGCCGCGCACCAGTTCTGGCACGGCGTCGGCGACCAGCATCGCGATCACGCCGCCGGTGCTGTGGCCCAGCAGCCAGACCGGCTCGCCGATCTCGTCGCGCAGCATGCGCTCCAGCGCGCGCGCCTGGCTGGCCAGGTCGATGCCCTGCCGCTCGTCGCGGTGGCGCCCGTAGCCGGTCAGGTCGGGATGGTAGAGGTCGACGTCCGGCAGGTAGCGCTCGAGTTCCAGTCCGGCGATCGAACCGAGCAGGCCGTGGACGACGACCAGGCGCGGTCGCGGACTTCGCGCAGGACTTCGGGAAGTCATTGCGCGGTCATGCCGTCGTCGGCAGTGATGATGGCGCCGTTGATGAAGTGCGCCTCCTCGGCCGCGAGCAGCAGCAGCAGGCCGTCCAGGTCTTCCGGGCGGCCGGTGCGGCGGCGCGGCAGCATGTCGATCAGGCGCTTGCCCTGCTCGGTCTCGAAATAATCCTCGTTCATCTCGGTGGCGATGTAGCCGGGACAGATGGCGTTGACGTTGATGCCGTAGCGGCCCCATTCCACCGCCATCGCCTTGGTCATCTGGACCACGCCCGCCTTGCTCATGCAGTACACGCCGATCTGCGGCAGCACGCGCAGGCCGGCCACGGAGGCGATGTTGACGATGCGGTGCTGCTTCTTGGGGTCGCCCTTGGCGCGCTGGATCATGCGCTTGGCCGTCTGCTGGGCCATGAAGAAGGCGCCGCGCAGGTTGGTGTCCATCACGTAGCCGTAGTCGTCCTCGGTCACGTCGAGCAGGCGCTGCGTCGTCGACACGCCGGAATTGTTGACCAGGATGTCGATCGGGCCGGCCTCCGTCTCGGCATGCGCGATCGCCGCCTTGATGCTGGACAGGTCGGTCACGTCGAGCGACACGACGTGGGCGGCGCCGCCGTCGGCCTCGATCTCGGCGCGCAATTCCTTCAGGCGCTCGAGGCGGCGCGACGCCAGCACGACCTGGGCGCCCGCGCCCGCCAGGGCCTTGGCGAAGCGCGCGCCCAGCCCGCTGGACGCGCCGGTGACCATCGCGATCTTGCCTTCGAAGTTGACTTCAATCCCCACGTTTGACTCCTCTACGCGAATGCGCCCGAACTATATTCTGTTGCGAAGACATAATCATTACACACTTCACCAAATTCACGCCGATTAGATTGCCGCGTCTAATAGTTGCCCTACAATGGCGCACGCCCGTTGCCAACAAGCGCAAAAAAGTGCACACTCGTGCTTAAATTTTTTAAACATATATTACAACAATGACCAATAGCATCCTCGAAGAATACGGCCCCCGCGAAGCGATGGAATACGACGTGGTGATCGTCGGCGGCGGCCCGGCCGGCCTGTCCGCCGCGATCCGCCTCAAGCAGCTGGCCGCCGAGACGGGCCGGGAGGTGTCGGTCTGCGTGCTGGAAAAAGGCGGCGAACTGGGCGCGCACATCCTGTCCGGCGCCGTGATGGACCCGATCGCGCTGGACGAACTGTTCCCGAACTGGAAGGAGCTGGGCGCGCCGCTGAACACCCCGGTCAGCGAAGACCGCGTGCTGTTCCTGACCGAAACCAAGTCCTATGCCACGCCGTCGTTCATGGTGCCGAAGATGCTCACCAACCACGGCAACTACGTGATCTCGCTGGCCAACGTCGTGCGCTGGCTGGGCCAGCAGGCCGAGAACCTGGGCGTCGAGATCTTCCCGGGCTTCCCGGCCGCCGAGATCCTGTACAACGAGGACGGCTCGGTGAAGGGCGTCGCCACCGGCAACATGGGCATCAACCGCCACGGCCAGCCGACCGACGCCTTCCAGCTCGGCATGGAACTGCACGCCAAGTACACGTTCTTCGCCGAAGGCTCGCGCGGCCACCTGGGCAAGCAGCTGATCGCGAAGTACGACCTGGCCAAGGGCAAGGACCCGCAGACCTATGGCATCGGCATCAAGGAATTGTGGGAAATCGACCCGGCCAAGCACCAGCCCGGCCTGGTCATCCACACGGCCGGCTGGCCGCTGGACAACAGCACCTATGGCGGCTCGTTCCTGTACCACCTGGAAAACAACCAGGTCGCGGTCGGCTTCGTCGTCGGCCTGGCCTACCAGAACCCCTACCTGTCGCCGTACGAGGAATTCCAGCGCTACAAGACGCATCCGTCGATCCGCCATTTCTTCGAAGGCGGCAAGCGCATTTCCTACGGCGCGCGCGCGATCACCGCGGGCGGCCTGCAATCGCTGCCGAAGACCGTGTTCCCGGGCGGCGCCCTGCTCGGCTGCGACGCCGGCTTCCTCAACACCAGCCGCATCAAGGGCAGCCACGCCGCCATCAAGACCGGCATGCTGGCCGCCGACGCCGCCTTCGCGGCGCTGGGCGAGGGCCGCCAGTTCGACGAGCTGTCCGCCTATCCGGCCGCCTTCGAGCAGTCCTGGCTGAAGGAAGAGCTGCACGTGGCGCGCAACTTCAAGCCGTGGATGAGCAAGGGCCTGTACCTGGGCACCGTCATGACCGGCATCGACCAGATCCTGTTCAAGGGCAAGGCCCCGTGGACGCTGCACCACAAGCACGCCGACCACGAATGCCTGCGCCCGGCGTCCGAATTCCAGCCGATCGCCTATCCCAAGCCGGACGGCAAGCTGACCTTCGACCGCCTGTCCTCGGTGTTCATCTCGAACACCAACCACGCCGAAGACCAGCCGGTGCACCTGACGCTGAAGAACCCGAGCGTGCCGGTGGAAGTCAACCTGGCGCGCTTCGCGGGTCCGGAGCAACGCTACTGCCCGGCCGGCGTGTACGAGTTCGTCAAGACCGACGAAGGCCGCGACCGGCTGCAGATCAACGCGCAGAACTGCGTGCATTGCAAGACCTGCGACATCAAGGACCCGACGCAGAACATCGTCTGGGTCACGCCGGAAGGCGGCGGCGGGCCGAACTACCCGAACATGTGATGCGTCGGTAGTTTGCACGGTGGGCACGGGGTGCCCACCCTACTTGCCTCGGAAACGCTGCTCCGCCTTCCTCTGCAAGGCCTCGAACCCCAGGCTCAGCACCCAGTAGATGCCGGCCGCCGCCAGGTACAGCGGCAGGGGCTGGAACGTCACCGAAATCAGTTCCTTGGTCACCAGCATCAGTTCCGTCATCGTGATCACCGACACCAGCGCGGTATCCTTGATCAGGCTGGTCAGGGTATTGCTCATGGCCGGCACCGCCAGCCGCGCCGCCTGCGGCAGCACCACGTGGGCGAGCGCCTGCGACCAGGTCAGGCCGAGGCTATACGCCGCGCGCCACTGCCCTTCTCCCACGCCGAGGATGGCGCCGCGCAGGCTTTCCGACAGATAGGCGCCGGCGTTCAGCGACAGCGCCAGGATGCCGGCCGCCAGCGGCGTGAATTCGATGCCGACGCTCGGCAGGCCGTAATAAATCACGAACAATTGCACCAGCAGCGGGGTGCCGCGGAACAGGCTGACGTAGAGCGCGGCCGGCCAGCGCAGCGGCGTCCACGGCACCACGCGCAGCACGGCCGTCGGGATGCCCAGCGCGAGGCCGCCCAGCATCGCGGCGATGGCGAACGCCAGCGTATGGCCTGCCCCCTTGAGCATCACCGGCCCCGCGTCGCGCGCCAGGTCCGCCAGCGCGTTCAGATCCATCGGGCCGCCTGCGCTCCCGGCCGCCCGCCTGCGCGCACGCGGGCGCTCACGGCGCGCGGGTGGCGTCGCTACCGAACCACTTCATCGAGATCTGTTTCAGGCTGCCGTCGGCCCGTGCGTCGGCGAGCGCCTTGTCGATGGCGGCCAGGAGTTGGGGATTGCCCTTGCGCATGGCCACGCCCATGCGCTCGACGGCGCCGACGCGCGCGCCGGCGCGGATCGGCAGTTGCGAATGCTTCAGCAGGTAAGCGACCATCAGGCCGTCGTTGAGCGCGGCGTCGATGCGGCCGAAGGCCAGGTCCTGCAGGTTTTCCGGCGCGGCCGGATAGCTCCTCACCGTGATGCCCGGCACGGCGCGCACCTGCTGCTCGTACACGCTACCCTGCCCCACGCCGACCTTGCGCCCCTTCAGGTCTTCCAGGCGCTTGTAGTCGTTGCGCTCGTTGTTACGCACGATCAGCTGCGGCGACGAATAGGTATAGGGACTGGAAAAATCGAAGGCTTGCTGGCGGCGCGGATTGATGCCCACCTGGCTGACGATGACGTCGTACTTGCCGGCACCCAGGCCGGCCAGGATCGCGCCCCATTCGGTGGTGACGAATTCCGGCTTGACGCCCAGCCTGCCGGCCACGAGCCGGGCCACGTCCACGTCATAGCCCGCCAGCTGCCCTGTCTTGGTGTCGCGGAAATTAAAAGGCGGATACGTGCCTTCGAGGGCGATGCGCAGCGTGCCGCGCGCCTTGACGGTGTCGAGCAGGTCGGCGGCATGGGCAGGCAGGCCGAGGCCCAGCAGGGCGGCGCCCGCCAGCGCCATGCGCAACAGCGCGCGCCGCGGCGCCGTCGTGGTCGATGCAGCGTCTCTCATCGGGTCGGGACTCCAAGCGTGATCAGAGCCTGATTTAACAACACATTGACGCGCTGCGCAAAGAAAAAGTTGTCACCGACAAATATCGCGCTGCCCGTCAATACGCGCGCCGGCCATGGCGGCCGAAATTGTGCCCCGTGACGATCAGCGAACTTTCGACCAGCGTCGACAGGCCCAGCAGCAATTGCACCAGCTTGTCGTCCGGCAGGATCCAGTAATGCCCGTCCGGCTGTTCCGCGCCGGTCGCGGCCATGATCAGCGGGGCGATCCAGCCGGCGTCGGGTTCCACGTCGAGGATGACGGCATCGCCCGCCGTCTGCATGTAGACGTCGCCGCCGACGGCGAGGCGGAAGCGCACGCCGACGCCCGTCTCCTGCGGGCGCACCAGTTCCTGCATGCTGCGGTTGTGGTCGTCGATCCAGAGCTCGACGTCCTGCGGCGTCTCGAGCGGCGTCCAGGGCACGGGGCGAAAGCGCGGGCGCTCGGCGCCGTCGGTGGCGCGCTCATTGGTGCGCGCATCGGTACGCGCATCGGTACGATCGTCGGCGCGGTCTGGCTGGCGTGAAGAAGGGTCGTGCGTCATCGGATAGGGCCTGCGGGATTCATCGGAAACGGCGCACATGCTACGGTATTTCGCCGACGGCGGCCAGTTCGGGACAGCAAAACCGTCGCCCCGGCGCAGGCGGGCGCCGGGGCGGCGTGCGAGCGGACACGATCAGCCGGACGCCCCCTGGGCGACCAGCGTCACGATCCGCGCTTCGACCCGCCCTGCGTCGACCAGCAGCTCGGCCGCCGCGATCGGCAGGCTGAAGCGGCGCCGCCCGGCGCTGCCCGGATTCACGTAGAGCACGCCGTCGCGCTCGACGCACGACGGCCGGTGCGAATGGCCGGACACGAGCACGCGCACGCCGGCCTCGACGGGGTCGAGCGCCAGCGCCTTGAGGTCGTGGATCGCGTAGACGGCCACGCCCTCCACGTCGAGGCGGGCCGTCTCGGGAAGCGCCAGCGCCCAGGCGGCCGTATCGTTGTTGCCGCGCACGACCGTCAGGGGCGCGATGCGCGCCAGGCGTTCGAGGATGTCCGGACCGCCGATGTCCCCGCCATGGACGATGTGGTCGCTCCCGGCGAGGAAATCGAGCGCCTCGGGCCGCAGCAGGCCGTGGGTGTCGGAGAGCAGGCCGATCCGTTTCAAGCCGTCAGTGCCTGCGGCTCATCTTGGCCGCCGTCCAGATCGAGTACAGGGCGGCGATGCCGACCAGCACATAGACCAGGCGGGTGGCCGGACTGCCGGCGCCGAACAGCGTGGCGACGACGTCGACGTCCAGCAGGCCGACCATCGCCCAGTTCAGGCCGCCGACGACGAGCAGGGCCATCGCGATGTAGTCGATCGCGGACATCGCCGCGCTGCCCTCGCGCACGGCGGCGCGCCGTTCCGGCAGGTGGCGCCGTTCCATCGTGGGTGCGTTCATGGTTGCCATCATGTCCTCCTAGGAAGGTTGTCGGTCCAGGAAAGCTGCGCGACCACGATAGCAAATTCGGCGCGACGTGCGCGCCGCCTAGCCGCCCGGCATGCCGGACGCGGCGCGCGCTCAGCCTTTCCAGGTCCGGTTCAGCCCGGTGTCCGCGTGGATCCAGCCGCCCTTGGGGCCGGAGCGGTAGTAGAAGCCGACGCCGCCCTGGCGGAAGCTGCGCACGAGACCGCCCAGCACTTCCTCGGTCAGGCCGCCGATGCGCACGTCGGCCGCCTTGCCCGACATGTGCAGCGACTGGCGCGCCGCCGGGATGCCCTGCTCGCGCAGGCGCGCGTTGGACGCCGGGGTGCGGTAGCCGGACAGGATCTCGAGCGGCTGCTCGAGGCCGTAGCGCGCCACGAAGGCCTGCGCGGCCCACAAGGTCTCGAACAGCTTGGGGTCGATCGCCATCGCGGCCTTGCCGTTCACGTCGCGCAGCACGTGGCACAGTTCCTGGTAGGCGGAATCGATGATCTCGCCGTCCTTCCAGTACAGCACCTTGGCGCGCTCGCCGCTGGCCGGGCGGACCACGGACAGCGTGCGCGGCTTGACCCAGAAGTCGAGGTCGACCACCTGGGCGTCGAACAGGTCGGGGGGAGGCTCCAGCTCGGTGCTGGAGGGGGTGGACTGGACGCCGCCGGCGGCCCTGGTGTCGATCAGCGGAACGGCCACCAGGCCCATCGCGGTCAGGCGCAAGCCTCGGGAAATGAAATCTCTACGGGAAGCCATGACTTACTCATCGTTGAAACTCGATTACTATAGCGCAAGCGACAACGAGAAAGAAGATGAGCACGCGTTACGTCATGTTTCTGCGACGTTCGACACGGTTGCCGACCGGCTTGCTGGCTTACTGGCTGCATTTGCAGAAACGCTTGCTGTCGGGCGCCGCGCAGGCGTCCAGCTGCTTCCAAAGGAAATCGCACTCCATGCCGAAGCAGGCCTTGTCCTTGCCCGCATTGATGTAGCCATGGCGCTCGAAGAAAGCGCTGGCCGACGCCGGGGCATGCATGTGCAGCTTGCCGATGCTCCACGCGCGCGCCTGGGCCTCGACGGCTGCCAGCAGCGCGGCGCCCACGCCGCTGCGCAGCATGGCTGGGTGGACATAGCACAGCGCCAGCCTGCCGGCCTGGTTCAGCAGCGCCAGTCCGGCCAGTTCGCGGCCCTCGCCCGTGCCGGCCTCGGCGACGACGGCGAAATTGCTGGGCGAGGAAAACCACGCGACGACGTTCTGCGTCGTCTTGTTGCCAAGCCAGGCCTGCAGGATCTCGGGACGGCCGCCATGGTCGCGTTCGCAACCTTCCTCGATCGAGCGGCGCAGCAGCGTGCACGCGGCGGATGCGTCGTTCGGTGTCGCCTGGCGAAGTTCAATACCCATGTGTCTTGCGTGTGTCCGACGTGAATGGCAAGGCCGGACTATAACCCAAAGCCGCCATGTCTGCAGTCCAGCCACCCAATCAGGATCGGCGTCTAAGCATATGATAAAAATGTCCTTCTGTTTTGCCATTCCTTAACGGATCATGCAACTCGTTTCCATCAGTCTTTACACAAGGAAGAAGAATATGGCATCCGTTTCTCCCCTGCGCCGCCTGCTGCTGGCGCTGGCCCTCGGCAGCGCCGTCCTGCCGGCCGCCCAGGCCGCCGAGGTCGAACTGCTGAACGTGTCCTACGACGTCGCGCGCGAACTGTACAAGGACGTCAATCCGGCCTTCATCGCCGAATGGAAAAAGACCACCGGCGAAACCGTGGTCATCAAGCAGTCGCACGGCGGCTCGAGCAAGCAGGCGCGCGCCGTGGCCGACGGTCTCGAAGGCGCGGTCGTGACGATGAACCAGGCCAACGACATCGACATGCTGGCCGACCGCGGCCTCGTCGCCAAGGACTGGGCCAGGAAGTTCCCGAACAATGCCGCGCCCTATTACTCGACCATGGTGTTCCTGGTCCGCAAGGGCAACCCGAAGCAGATCCGCGACTGGGCCGACCTGGCCAAGCCGGGCGTGAAAGTGGTGATCCCGAATCCGAAGACCGCCGGCAACGGCCGCTATACCTACCTGGCGGCCTGGGGCTCGGTCGTCAAGAAAGGCGGCAGCGAAGCCCAGGCGCGCGACCTGGTCGGCCGCATCTTCAAGAACGTGCCGGTGCTCGACGGCGGCGGCCGCGCGGCCACCACCACCTTCACCCAGCGCCAGATCGGCGACGCCCTGGTGACTTTCGAAAACGAGGTCAACCTGGTGCGCGCCGAGTTCGGCGACAACTTCGAAGTGGTCTACCCGTCGATCTCGGTACTGGCCGAGTCGCCGGTGGCCGTCGTCGACAAGGTCGTCGACCGCAAGGGCACCCGCAAGCAGGCTACCGCCTACCTGAACTTCCTGTATTCCGAAACGGGCCAGGCGATCGGCGCCAAGCACTATATGCGCGTGCGTAACGAAAAGGTCATGAAACAGTTTGCGGCCAACTACAAGCCGATCCAGCTGTTCACCGTGGACGACGTGTTCGGCGGCTGGCGCGCGGCGCAGAAACGCCACTTCGACGATGGCGGCGAATTTGACAAGATTTACCAGTCAAAATAAACGGATATATTTACCTGTATAAAAATACAGCCGATGCATTCATGATTGTCGAATTGGCTGTACAAATATACAGGGAATGAAAACGGGTTTCGCTGCTGAGTCGTTTTTTGACGATTCCCATTTCCTGTATTGGGGGATTACCCGTGTTAAATAAGGCTTCGCGACAACGCGAGGCCTTTTTTTCTTGTAGAATCTTGCTCGTGGTCTTGATTTCCTTTGGGAGACATTGATGTAGGTCATCCAAAGCGCAAAAAGATCGATAAATTTGCCACATAGCGTGTCGCTATTGGTCACCTTGACGTTTTGATGCTCCGCCGCCGTCCGGCGCCCGACCATTAACCGTACCCAGATAAATCATCCATGATCAAGAAATTCATTGCTGCCGTGCTGATGACGATGTCGAGCGCGGCCGCCTTCGCCGTTCCGTTCGGTTCGCAATCGGTGCTGGTGGTGGAAGACGATACCGGTAAAGTGCTGTTCGAAAAGAACGCCGACAATATCGTGCCGATCGCTTCGCTGACCAAGCTGATGACCGCCATGGTCGTGCTCGATGCCCACCAGGACATGAACGAGCCGATCCAGATCGACAAGAGCGACGTCGACACGCTCAAGCACAGCAGCTCGCGCGTGCCGGTCGGCGCCTCGATCCCGCGCCGCGACGTGCTGCAGCTGGCGCTGATGTCCTCGGACAACCGCGCCGCCGCTGCGCTGGGCCGCACCTATCCGGGCGGCATGGAGGCGTTCAAGGCCGCCGTCAAGCGCAAGATCAGCGCGCTGGGCATGCACCAGACCGCCATCGAGGAACCGACCGGCCTGAGCCCGCACAACCGCTCGACCGCGGCCGACCTGGTCAAGATGGCCACCGCCGCGTCGAACTACCCGGAAATCACCCGCATCACGACTTCGTCCGACCACCTGATCAACATCAAGGGTCGCCAGGTCGAGTACC
Source organism: uncultured Massilia sp. (assembly GCF_913773735.1). GTDB lineage: Bacteria > Pseudomonadota > Gammaproteobacteria > Burkholderiales > Burkholderiaceae_D > Telluria. The sequence goes on along the minus strand of NZ_CAJYEB010000032.1, from coordinate 50,053 downwards.
ACAACACCAACCGCCTGGTCGGCGCCAAGGGCTGGGACATCGGCCTGTCGAAGACCGGCTATACCCAGGAAGCGGGCCGCTGCCTGATCATGCGCGTCAAGGCCGCCGGCAAGAACGCGACCATGGTGCTGCTCAATGCCGGCGCCTCGTCGGTGCGCATCCTGGACGCGCTGAACATCCGCCGCCACGTGCTGGGCGACACCATCCCGGTGGCCGCCGCCGCCCCGAAGGCGCCGCGCGCGCGCCTGGCCGGGCCGCGCATCAAGGCCAAGGCCGGCGGCACCCGCATCAAGGCGTCGGCCCGCTCGACGCACGTCAAGAAAGCCGCCGTCACGCACCGCCGCAAGCATCGCTGAGCGTCGCGCGCTGGCACCAGGGCCGGAACCGGGCAACCGTTCCGGCTTTTTTCATGGGCGCTTCGGCTATCATGGCGCTGTTTCCGTTATCCATGACACCATGAAACGCTCGCACGTCCTCGCCACCGGCTCCGCCGTCATCGTCCTGTTCGCCGCCTCCCTCGTCGCCAGCCCCTACTGGGAGCTGCAGCGGCTGCGCGCGGCCGTCGCCGACCACGATGCCGAGGCCGTGTCCCGGCGCGTCGACTTCCCCGCCCTGCGCGCCAGCGTGAAGGACCAGCTCGCCGCCGCGATCGCCCGCGACCGGCCACGCGCCGACGGCAATCCCTTCGCCGCCGTCGGCCAGGCGATGGCGCTGGCCTTCCTGGGACCGATGGTCGACGCCATCGTCTCGCCGATCGGGGTGATCGCCATGATGGAGAGCGGCAGGATCCACCTGTCCCGGCGCGAGGTGCCGACGCAGGGGCACGCCACGGATAGCGCCGGCGCGCCCGCGCGCCCGCGCTATGCCATGTCCTGGCGCGGCTGGAACGAGGTCGTTCTGGCATCGGACCAGCCCGACGGCGGCGGTTTCCTCTTCCGGCGCGACGGCTTGTGGCGCTGGAAGCTGTCCGGCATCGAGCTGCGGCACGCGCAACCCTGACGGCAGCACTGCCCCATTTCCTGCGCGCACGCAAGGTCTTGCGGCGAAGCCGGGACGACCGCTTTTTGCTTTCCTTACGGCAACAATGATAGAGTTGCGGTTTGGAAAAGTTGGCAGGAGCTGTCATGTTGATCTTCGCGGGGTTCGTCATCGTCTTGCTGGCCGTGTTCGGCGGCTTCGTCCTGCAGGACGGCCACCTGGCCGCCCTGTTCCAGCCTTATGAACTCTTGATGATCTTCGGCGGCGCCATGGGCGCGTTCGTGATCGCCAACGACCGCAAGGCGATCGCGCTGACCTGGGACAGCCTGCCGCTGCTGTTCCACGGCTCGCGCTACACGCGCGAGCTGTACATGACGCTGATGGCGCTGATGTTCGACGTGCTGACCAAGGTGCGCAAGGAAGGCCTGATGTCGCTCGAGAACGATATCGACGCGCCCTACGAAAGCGCGCTGTTCAACCGCTACCGCCTGGTGCTGATGGACAGCCAGCTGCTCGACTTCATCACCGACTACCTGCGCCTGGTCGTGTCCGGCACGATGAATGCTTACCAGCTCGAGAACCTGATGGACAACGAGATCGCCACCTACGAGGAAGACGCCGACATCCCGGTGCAGGCGATCAACAAGCTGGCCGACGGCATGCCGGCCTTCGGCATCGTCGCCGCCGTGATGGGCGTCGTGCACACGATGGGGTCGATCGGCCGGCCGCCGGCCGAGCTGGGCGGCCTGATCGCGTCGGCGCTGGTCGGCACCTTCCTCGGGATCCTGCTGTCCTACGGCCTGGTGGCGCCGCTCGCCAGCCTGCTGCAGCGCCGCCACCAGGAAGTCGCCAAGGCCCTGCAATGCATCAAGGTGACGCTGCTGGCGAGCCTGAACGGCTATGCGCCCACCATCGCCGTGGAATTCGGCCGCAAGGTGATCTCGGCCACCGAGCGTCCCAGTTTCGCCGAACTCGAGGGGCACGTGCGCCAGCTGAAGTCGCGCTAGGAGGCGCCTAGCGCTCGATCATCCCGCGCAGGCCGCTGGCCCGGTGCGTGCGCCGCCGGATCGCCTCGCCCAGCACCGCCGGCGCCGGCGTGGCCAGCGTGAAGCGTTCGCTGGCGCGCGTGATGCCGGTGTAGACCAGTTCGCGCGCCAGCACGGCCCCGCCCTCCTTCGGCAGCGCCAGCACCGTGTGCGCGAATTCCGAGCCCTGCGACTTGTGCACCGTCATCGCGAACGCCGTCTCGACGTGGCGCAGGCGCGTCGCCAGCACGCTGCGCACGTCGTCGTCGCCCTCGGGGAACCAGACGCGCAGCGAACCGGGACGGTCCGGATCGGGCAGCGTCAGGCCGATGTCGCCGTTGAACACGCGCGTCGCGTAGTCGTTGCGGGTGACCATCACCGGGCGCCCGACGTACCAGTCGCCGGCGCGGTTGACCAGGCCGGCGTGGCCGAGGCGCTGCTCGATCGCCGTGTTCAGGCCTTCGACACCCCATTCGCCGTCGCGCACGGCGCACAGGATGCGGAAGCGCTCGAAGCGGCGCAGCATCGCGCACACCCAGGCCTCGTAGTCGGCGCCCGGCCCCGCCTGCAGCAGTTCCAGGTAGGGACGATAGCCGTCGTCGGCCAGTTGCAGCACGTGCTGCTGGTGGGCGTGCTCGATCCAGTGCAGCGGACCGTCGCCCCCCGCGGCGTCCGCGCGCAGGATCGCGCCGGCCGCCTCGACGTCGCCGCCGTTGACGGCCAGCGCCAGCCGGCCGATCGGGCCGCCGAAGCGGCGGCTGTGGCGCAGCATGACGGTCTGCTGGGCCAGCGGACCGCCGGCGCCGGCATAGGCGTCCGGGATGGTCTCGCCGCTGGCCGCGCGCGCGTAGTCGAGCGTGACGGCGTCGTAGCGGCCGGCCTGGGCGTCGTGGCACAGGTCGCCCAGCACGGCGCCGGCCTCCACCGAGGCCAGTTGGTCCTTGTCGCCCAGCAGGATCAGCGTCGCCTCGGGCGGCAGCGCGTCCAGCAGCGCCGCCATCATTTCCAGGTGCACCATCGACGCCTCGTCGACGATCAGCACGTCGACGTCGAGCGGATTGCCGCGGTGGTGCGCGAAGGCGCGCGTGTCCGGGCGCGCGCCCAGCAGGCTGTGCAGCGTGCGCGCGGCGCCCATGCGCCCGGCCAGTTCGCGCAGCGGCAGCGCGCCGCCGACGCGCTCGGCCAGTTCGCCCAGCGCCTTGTCGATCGACTGCTTCAGGCGCGCGGCCGCCTTGCCGGTGGGCGCGGCCAGGGCGATGCGCTGGCGCGCGGCGTCCGGCGCCGTGGCGAACAGCAGCGCCAGCAGGCGCGCCACCGTGTAGGTCTTGCCGGTGCCCGGGCCGCCCGTGATGATGGCGATCGACCCGCGCAGCGCGACCGCGCAGGCCAGCTTCTGCCAGTCCGGCCGGTCGACCTTGTCGGCGGCGCGCGGCGACGTGAACAGCATGTCGAGCATGGTGCGCACCGGCAGCGGATCGACCGCGCGCCGCGCCAGCGCGCGCGCGCGCACGCAGTCGGCCACCAGGGTCTCGTCGCGCCAGTAGCGGCGCAGGTACAGGCGGGTGTCGTCCAGCACCAGCGGCTGGCCGTAGTCGAGATCGTCCGTGCGCCAGACCTGCTCGCAGCCGCCCAGCAGCGCGCTCCAGCCCCTGGCGCCGCGCGGCAGCGGCCGGGCGGCCTGCGCCAGCGCCTTCCAGTCTTCCTCGGGCCAGCCCAGCAGCGCGGCCGGATCGTCGGCGAGGTCGGCCAGCAGCAGGCAGCTGTGGCCGCGCCCTTCCAGCTCGGACAGCGCCAGCGCGGCCAGCAACAGCGCGCCGTCGCGCGTCCCGTCATGCGCGCCGCCGCGCGCGCCCAGCGTCGCGACGAAGCGGGCGAACGCGCCGGACAGCCGGCGCAGCGCGCCCGCTTCGGTCAGGCGCTCGACCTCGTCCCAGAACGGGCCGCGCGTGCCGGCGGCAGCGGCGCCGGCAGTCATCTCGTCAATCATCATGGTCTCGTCCATCGCCCAGCAGGCGGTCCAGTCCGTCCAGCAGCGCCGGGTCGGGTTCGATCAGGTGGCAGCCGTGCGTCGCCGGATTCGCGATCCCGCGCAGGAACAGGAACACGGCGCCGCCCAGCTGCCGCGCCGGGTCGTAGCCGGCGCCCAGGCGCGCGCGCAGCAGGCGGTGCAGGGCCAGCAGGTAGAGCGCGCCCTGGATGTCGTAGCGGTGCGCCGCCATGCCCGCCGCCATCGCGGCGCGCGTGTAGGAGGCGTCGCCCGGTCCCAGCGCGTTCGACTTGTAGTCCAGCACCCAGTAGCGTCCCTCGTGCTCGAACACGAGGTCCATGAAGCCCTTGAGCATGCCGTGCAGCTCGCGCCCCGACAGCGCCGGGCGGGGCGTGCTGCCCAGCAGGTGGCGCCGGCACAGGGCGTCCAGCGCGCCCGGCTGCAGGCGGTGGCTGGGGAACCAGAATTCCATCTCGGGCACGGGCGCCGCCAGGTCGGCCAGCGCGGCGCCCAGCGGTGGCAGGCGCGTGGTCGCGACCGTGCGCAGCCAGGCCAGCGCGTCCGCCTCGCGGTTGCCCCAGCCGGCGCGCGCGATGCGCTGGGCCAGGCGCGCGCGGAAGTCCTCGTCGTCGGCCAGCGCGAAGCCCTCGTGCGCCATCCATTCGAGTTGCTCGTGCAGGAAGTTGCCCGGCGTGGAGCCGCGCGGGAAGCGGTGCCACGGCGCGTCCTCGGCGCGCGCCGGCGCCACCGTGCCCGGCTCGGCCTCTTCCATCAGGTTCTCTTCCTGGGCGCGCGTGGGCGCCGCCACCGTGTGCCGGGTCAGCGAGGTGAACGAGCCGACCGCCCAGTTGCGCTCGAAGCTGGCCGCGTACGGCGCGGCATCTTCCAGCTGGGGCAATGCCTCGGCGCGGCGCAGCACCGTGACGCCGTCGGGTTCCGCCAGCGGCAGCACTTCGATGCCATCGGCATCGCCGCGCAGCGCTTCCCAGTGCGCGCCCAGCGCCTCCGGCGCGATCTCGGCGCCGCCGGCCAGCAGCCAGCCGAGCGCCGACTCGTGCAGGCTGCCGTTCTTGCCGGCCCTGGCGGCCACGCCCAGCCACAGGAAATGGCGCGCGCGGGTCAGCGCCACGTACAGCAGGCGCACTTCCTCGTCCAGGCGCTCGCGGTCGGCCGCGGCCAGCGCGGCGGCGTCCAGCTGCAGGTCGAGGCGCCGCTCGCCGTCCGCGTCGACGTAGTCGAGGAAGCTGCGGTTGGTGGCGGTGGCCTTGCGCGCGCTGGCGGCGAACGGCAGGTACACCAGCGGGTATTCCAGGCCCTTGGACTTGTGCACGGTGACCACCTTGACCAGCTCGGCATCGCTTTCCAGGCGCAGCACCAGTTCGTCGTCCTCGCCGTCGTCCTGCAGCTGCTCGCCGAACCAGCGTATCAGCGCCTGCTCGCCGTCCAGTTCGCGGCTGGCTTCCTGCAGCAGCTCGGCCAGGTGCAGCAGGTTGGTCAGGCTGCGCTCGCCGCCCGGCACGTCCGGCCGCAGCAGCCGCGCCGGCAGTTCCAGTTCGTGGATGAAGCGGCGCAGCATCGCCAGCACGCCCTGGCGCTGCCAGGCCACGTGCAGCGCCTTGAGCTGCTCGACGCGGCGCTCCCAGGCCTGCTCGTCGCCGGCCAGGCGCACCAGCTCGGCCAGCGGCAGGTTGCAGGTGGCGCTGGCGAAGGCCGCGCGCGCCAGCGTGCCGTCGAGCGGGCTGGCCACCGCCTTCAGCCAGCGCAGCACGTCGGCCGCCTCCGGACTGGCCAGCACGGAATCCTTGTCCGACAGGTAGACGCTGCGCACGCCGCGCCGGTCCAGCGCGCGGCGGATCGCCGCGGCCTCGCCGCGGTCGCGCACCAGCACCGCGATGTCGGCCAGCTTCAGGCGGGTGAACGTGCCGTCGGGCGCGCGCAGGCCGGCGTGCTCGTCGTCCAGCAGGCGCACGATGTGCTCGGCGCAGTGCTCGGCGAAGAACGCCGTGTAGGCGGACTTGCTGGAAAAGGCGATGGCGGCGGCGTTCACGGCCAGCGCCTGCAGCGGGCCGTCGACGCCGACCAGCGTTTCCTTGCGTCCGGCGGCGTCGACCGGCTCGAACGGCAGCGGATTCGCGCCGTCCTTGCGGAAGCGGAAGGCGCCGGCGGCGTGGCCGGCGCGTGTGCCGTCGCCCTCGGCGTGCTGGAACATCCGGTTGACCGCCGCCACCAGGCGCGCGGCGGAGCGGAAGTTGGTGCCGAGCTGGTAGTGGCGCCCGGCGGTGGCGCGCCGCGCCGACAGGTAGCTGTGGATGTCGGCGCCGCGGAAGCCGTAGATCGACTGCTTCGGGTCGCCGATCAGGAACAGGCCGCGCGCCGGGTCGTTGTCCGCCACCCGGTACAGCAGGTCGAAGATGCGGTACTGGGCCGGCGAGGTATCCTGGAACTCGTCGATCAGCGCCACCGGGTACTGGTCGACGATGCGGCGCCGCAGCGCCTCCCCGTTCGGCCCTTCCAGCGCCGCCTTCAGGCGCGCCAGCATGTCGGCGAAGCCGAACTGGCGGTTGCGCCGCTTGAGTTCGGCGACGCGCCGGGCGATGCGCGCGGCGGCATGGCGCAGCAGCGCGGGCCGGGCCGGGTCGGCCAGGGTCTGCAGTTCCTTCAGGGCGTCGAATTCCGCCGGGATGGCGGGCTCGAAACCCGGATTGCAGGCTTCCAGGATGCCGGCGCGGCACAGGCGCTCCCACGCCTTGTCCGTCAGCTGCGGCGTTTCCAGCGCGGGGTCGGCCACCCAGTCGCGCAGCTTGCCGAACCAGCCGGCCAGCGTCCGGGCGACCATCTTGCGGCCGTCGAACCCCTTCGGCGCGGCCGCGCGCTGGTCGGCGATCCACTGTTCCAGCGCGTCGATGCGCCCGGCCCAGTCGGCCTTGCGCCGCGCCAGCTCGTCCCTGCGCCGCGCCTGCATGCGCGCGACCAGCACGCCCAGCGGCTCCTCGCCGTCGGTGCCCAGGCGCTCGGCGCGCGCGACCAGGGGCCGCACGTCCTTGCACAGCTTGCCGACGTCCTTCAGGCAGGCGAGCAGCGCGTCGAGTTCCGGCTCGGCCAGCGGGTACACGTGCTGGCGCCAGTAGTCGTGGGTCGCGTCTTCCAGCAGCGTGCGCTCGTCGCTGACCAGCTCCTCGTCGAACAGGCTGCCGCTGTCGAACGCGTGCTCGCGCAGCATGCGCTGGCACCAGGCGTCGATGGTGAACACGGCCGCCTCGTCCATCGTCTCGGCCGCCATCATCAGGCGGTGCGCGGCCAGCGCGCGCGCGTCGCCGTCGTAGGCGGCGGCCAGTTCGTCCAGGTAGGGATCGGCGTCGACGTCCTCGCCGCGGAAGTGGCGCGCCGCCTGCACCAGGCGCTCGCGCACCCGGTTCGACAGCTCGCGCGTGGCGGCGCGGGTGAAGGTCATCACCAGGATCTCGGGCGGCAGCAGCGGGCGCGCGAAGCCGCCGCCGTCGCCGCCGTCCTCGCCGCCGTGGCCCAGCACCAGGCGCAGGTACAGCGCGGCGATGGTCCAGGTCTTGCCGGTACCGGCGCTGGCCTCGATCAGGCGCGAGCCGTGCAGCGGGAAGGTCAAGGGTTGCAGCAACTGGCTCATGCCGCGTCCTCCGCGGCGAACGGCACGGCGCGCGCATGCGTCGCGGCCCACTCCAGCAGCGGTCCGTACAGCGCGGTGGCGGTGGCTTCCCAGCCGGGCTGCGCCGACAGCGCCGCGAAGTCCGGCCACAGGCGCTGCAGCGCCACCTCGTCGCGCTCCGGCGGCGGCGCGCCCTCGACGGCGAACTCGGGGCCATCGTAGACGCCCTCGGCCTGCCGCGCGTCGGCCAGCCAGGCCAGCGCGGTGCGGCAGGCGACCGGCAGCGGCGCGTCCAGGTTGGCGCGCCACAGGGCCACCAGGCGCGTCAGCTGCGCATGGGCGGCGGCGCAATCGAGCGGCGCGATCTCGACTTCGGCGTCGCGCGCCACCAGGTAGCCGGTGACCGGCGTGCCCGCGGCGCAGGCGGCCAGCTGGCACAGCCAGGGGGCGATCAGTTTATCCACGCGCAGCGCGCCCTTCTTTTTCTTGTCCATGATCTTCGACGAGGTCTGCATCATCCACACCACGTCGGCGCCGTCGCCGCCACTGGTACGCAGGCGGTCGATCCAGTCGTCCAGCACGATGCCGCCCAGGTCCAGCGCGACCGCCAGCTTCGGCGCCGCGCGCGGGTAGCGCGCGCCCAGCGCCAGCCAGGCGCGGCGCGCCGGCACCAGCTCGTCGACCATGTCGCGCTGCAGGCGCCGGCCCATGGCGCCGATCGGCAGCACGCCCTGGCGCAGCAGGCGCGCGGCGCGTTCGGCCAGCACGGCGCGCACCTCGCCGGGCGGCTCGGGCTCGCCGCCGTCGCGCAGCAGCGCCGACTCGAAGGCGTGGCGCTGAAGGGCGTCGAGCCCGAACGGTTCCTCGTCCTCGCCCACCGCCTCGTCGTCGCCGAAGTTGACGTCCAGGCGCTGGCGGAAGAAGTACCGGGCCGGCTGCTTCAGGAAGGACACCAGCTGGCCCAGCTTCAGGCGCGCGTCCGGTTCCAGTTCGTAGGGCGGCAGCGGGGCGGCGTCCGCCGCCTGCGCGGCCGGGGCCGCGCCGCCGTGCGCCGCGCGCCATTCGCCGGCATAGGTCCGCAGGCCGCCGCGCTCGAAGTAGCGGCGCGAGAACGGCTGCAGCGCGTGCACCGTGGTGAGCGTGTCGGGATCGAGGTCCCAGCCGGCGGCGAGGTAGTCGCGCAGCTGCGCCACCAGCACCGACGCCGGCTGCTCGGTATTGTCGCGCACGTTGCGCCCGGCCCAGCTCACGTACAGCTTCTCGCGCGCGGCCAGCACGGCCTCGAGCATCAGGTAGCGGTCGTCGTCGCGGCGCGAGCGGTCGCCCGGCCGGCCCATGCCGGGCAGCGCCAGCAGGTCGAAGTCGGATTGCTGGGCGCGGCGCGGGAAGTCGCCGTCGTTCATGCCCAGCAGGCACACCACGCGGAACGGCACGGCGCGCATCGGCATCAGGGTGCAGAAGGTCACGCCGCCGGACACGAAGCGGTGGGTCAGCGCCGGCTGGTCCAGCTCGCGCAGCCAGGCTTCGCGCATCACGTTCAGCGGCACCGGCTCGTCGAACGGCGCGTTCTCGCAGATCTCGAGCCAGCACTGCAGCGCTTCCTCCAGCTGGTTCAGCACCAGGCGGTCTTCCTCGCCGGCGGCGCGGAAGAAGCGCGCCAGCAGGGCGCGCGCGCGCTCGCCCCACGCCGGCGGACGCAGGCTGGCGTCGAGCAGGTCGCGCCACGCCAGCAGCGCCTCGACCAGTTCGGCCAGCGAGCCGGCCAGCGCCGCATCGAGCCCGCCGACTTCCGCGTACGGCTCGATCTCGCGAAAGCCCGGGCCGGCCCCGGTGGCGTAGCCGAGCAGCATGCGGCGGATGCCGAACAGCCAGGAATTCTGTTCGCCGGCCGTGCCCAGTCCCAGGCCGGCGCGGTGGCGCTGGTCCAGGCCCCAGCGCACGCTGGCGCCCTCGATCCAGCGGCCCAGGATGGCCAGGTCGTCCTCGGCCAGGCCGAAGCGCGCGGCCACCGCCGGCACGTCGAGCAGGTCGCGCACCTCGCTCTGGCGGCAGCGCTGCTGCGGCAGGCGCAGCAGCCATTCGAGCGCCACCAGCAGCGGGTTCACGCTGCGGTCCTTGACGTCGCCGATCTGGAACGGGATGCGGCGCGGATCGCCCGGCCGGTACTGGTCGAACACGGCGTGGATCGCGGCCGAGAAGGTGTCGATGTCCGGCACCATGACCACCACGTCGCGCGGGCGCAGCGGCTCCCTTGCCTCCTGCGCCAGCCAGGACAGCAGCTGGTCGTGCAGCACCTCGACCTCGCGCTGGGCGCCGTGGGCGACGTGGAACTCGATCGAGCGGTCGTCCGGGTCGGGCGCCACGTGCGGGTGCTCGGCCAGCGGCAGCAGGTCGCGCACGGCGGCCTGCACCTGGCCCAGCAGGGTCGTGCCCTCGTCGTCGGCGAACAGGTCGACGCGCAGGTTGCCGAAGCGCCCGCCGTGGTCGCCGTCGAACTCGTCCAGCATGCGGACGAAGTCGCGGCCCTGGCGTCCCCAGCTCGCCAGCAGCGGGTGGCTGTGCGCGTGCAGCTCCTCGATCGGCACGGCGGCCAGGTCCCTGCCCGCGCGCGGCTGCTGGCGCTTGAACGCGGCGCGCAGCAGGTCGCGGCCCTCGATGATGTCGCCCCAGTAGAAGCGGCACGGATTCGGCACCGCCACCAGCACCTGGGTATGGCGCGACAGCCCGGCCATCGCCTCGATGGTCTGGTAGGGCAGCGTCGACATGCCGAACAGGATCACGCGGCGCGGCAGGCGCAGCGCCGGCGCGCGGCCGTCCTCGACGGCGGCCATGAACTGCTGGTGGATGGTGGCGCGGCCCGACCAGCGCCGCTCCTGCGGCATGCTGGCGTGGATCTCGCGCCAGAGCTGCGCCTGCCAGCACTGGTCGGGCGCCAGCGCGACCGGATCGCCGCCGGGGCGGCGCAACTGGTCGCGCCCGGCCGCCCAGTCGTCCAGCCAGTCGGCGCGGTAGACCTGGTACTGGTCGTACAGGTCGGCCAGGCGCTCGGCCAGCTGCAGGCGGCGTTCCTGGTCGCCGTCGGACAGGAAGTGGCGCAGCGGCGCGAACGTTTCCTTCTGCAGCAGCGCGGGCAGCAGGCGCATCAGGCGCCAGGTCAGCGCCTCCTTGTCGAACGGCGAGCGGCGCGGCACCCGTTCCGGCCCCAGCATGCCGCGGTAGGCCTGCCACTGGAAGCGCGCCGGCAGCACCACGCGGGTGGCGGCGCATACGCCCAGCTCCTCGGCCAGCGCGATCTTGAGCCACTCGGCCACGCCGTTCGACTGCACCAGGATCAGTTCTTCCTCGAGGGGGCCGAGCGGTTGCTGGCGCAGCCAGTCGAAGACGGCGGCGCGCAGCAGCTCCATCTGGTTGCCGTGCAGGATGAGGAGGCCGGGAGTGATCGGGGATGGCATGGCGCAGGACGTCGATGGGATGCCGGAAGCATACTCCTTGTCGCCGCCGATTGGTAGAGCCGGGAGGCGGCCGGCACGGCATGGCGCCGCCCTGCGCGCCGTTGTTTGCTACCATGGCGCCATCCGCCCGCGGCGGCCCCGAGAGGAACAAGGAAACCGATATGCAAGACACGACGACGAACGCCGATCCCCACGGCTGGCTGGAAGAGGTGGCGTCCGAAGGCGCGCTCGAATGGGTACGCGAACGCAACGCCGTCAGCGAGGGCGAGCTGGCGGCGCGCGCCGACTATGCGCCGCTGCGCGCGCGCCTGAAGACGATCCTCGATTCGAAGGAAAAGATCCCCTGGGTCGCCTACCACGCCGGCTTCTGGTACAACTTCTGGCGCGACGCCACGCACGAACGCGGGCTGTGGCGCCGCACGACGCTGGAGGAGTACCGCAAGGCCGAACCGGCCTGGGAGACGGTGCTCGACCTCGATGCGCTGGCGCGCGCCGAGAACGAGAACTGGGTCTGGGCCGGCAGCGTCAAGCTCAGGCCGCGCGGCGACCGCGCGCTGGTCTCGCTGTCGCGCGGCGGCGGCGACGCCCACGTGGTGCGCGAGTTCGACCTGGACGCCAAGGCCTTCGTCGCCGACGGCTTCGTCGTCCCCGAAGCCAAGACCAGCATCGGCTGGATCGACCGCGACACCGTGTTCGTCGCCACCGACTTCGGCCCGGAATCGATGACCAGTTCCGGCTACCCGCGCATCGTCAAGGCGTGGCGGCGCGGCACGCCGCTGCAGGACGCCGTCACGGTCTACGCCGCCCTGCCCGACGACCTGTCGGCCTCGGCCTGGAAGGATTTCACGCCGGGCCACGAGCGCGAATTCGTCAACCGCCAGATCGACTTCTACAGCAGCGAGCTGTTCCTGCGCGACGGCGCCCGGCTGACGAAGGTCCCCAAGCCGGACGACGCCAACGCCTTCACGATCCGCAACGAGATCGTGATCGAGCTGCGCTCCGACTGGGAAGCGGGCGGGCGCACCTGGCCGCAGGGCGCGCTGCTGGCCATGGACTTCGAACGCTACCTGGCCGGCGAGACCGATTTCGAGATGCTGTTCCAGCCGACGCCGACCACGTCGCTGGACGGCGTCACGGCCACGCGCAGCGCGATCCTGCTCACCATCCTCGACAACGTCAAGAACCGCGTCGTCGAGCTGCGCCTGCAGGACGGGCGCTGGATCCGCCGCGACGTCGACGCCCCGGCCATGGGCGCGCTGGAAGTCGACAGCGTCGACGAGATCGAATCGGACGACTACTTCCTCACCGTCACCGACTTCCTGACGCCGACCAGCACCTGGCTGGCGCACGCGGGCAGCGACGAGCGCGAGCTGCTCAAGTCGATGCCGGCCTTCTTCGACGCCGCGCCGTACACGGTCAGCCAGTTCGCCGCGAAATCCGCGGACGGCACCTATGTCCCCTACTTCGTCGTGATGCGCAAGGACATCGCCTGGAACGGCGCCAATCCCACGCTGCTGTACGGCTACGGCGGCTTCGAAGTCTCGCTGAAACCCTTCTACAGCGGCGTGACCGGCGCAGCCTGGCTGGCCCAGGGCGGCGTCTACGTGCTGGCGAACATCCGCGGCGGCGGCGAGTTCGGGCCGCGCTGGCACCAGGCGGCGCTGAAGGAAAACCGCCAGAAGGCCTTCGACGACTTCCTGGCCGTGGCCCAGGACCTCGTCCGGCGCAACCTGACCTCGCCGCGCCACCTCGGCATCATGGGCGGCAGCAACGGCGGCCTGCTGGTCGGCGCCGCGCTGACCCAGCGCCCCGACCTGTTCAATGCGGTCGTCTGCCAGGTGCCGCTGCTGGACATGCGCCGCTACCACCAATTGCTGGCCGGCGCGTCCTGGATGGGAGAGTATGGCGATCCGGACGATCCGCAGCAGTGGGCGGCGATCGCCCGCTATTCCCCGTATCACAATGTGTCGGCCGACAAGCGCTATCCGCGCGTGCTGTTCACCACGTCCACGCGCGACGACCGCGTGCACCCCGGCCACGCGCGCAAGATGGCGGCGCTGATGCAGGCCCAGGGCCATGACGTGCTGTACTGGGAAAACACCGAGGGGGGCCATGCCGGCGCGGCCAACAACGAGCAGACCGCGACGATGTATGCATTGACCTTCGCTTTCCTGCTGAAGCAGCTGAAATAGCAAGGAAGGGACACGGGGCTTGCCCTATCTTTTGATATAAAGCAAGCCCCAGCCGCGGTTGCAGGGATACCGCTCCGGGGGAGTTCCAGCGGGAACTAGCAGGATTGCTAGGACGCGAGATGAATGATGCATGGAATACTTGTCTCCCACACATCTTTCCCTGAGGGAGCGGCGATGGCTAATGATTTCGTTACCGAAGCAAGCCTGCGTGAACCGGCGGCAGGCACCCTGGTCAAACCGGTTTCGCCGGCGCTCTCCGTCGGCGACCTGAAAAAGTACCGGATCAGCAAGCGCGAGAGCCAGGAAAAGTTCTGGGGACGCTTCGGCGTGACCCAGTCCAGCGGCAGCCGCTTCGAGACCGGTCTCGCGATCCCCGCCCCCGTCGCCCTGCTGTTGAAGCTCTACATCAACGGCAAGCTCAACGATGGTGATCTTCTGGGGTAATCAGCCCCAGGGAAATCGCCCGGACGACGGCCTGCTGCCGCGTATTGACGTTGAACTTCTGCCGGATGTTACCCATGTGGAAGTTCACCGTCGCCTCGGAGCAGCCGGTGATTTTCGAGATTTCCCAGGATGATTTACCCACCATCACCCAATTGAGCACCTCGAGCTCGCGCGGCGTCAGTTTCGGCGCCGCTTCCTGCGCGGCCGGCGGACAGAAGCGCACGGCCGACGCGAACGCATAGTCGCGCACCAGCGCCAGTTCCGCCAGCATCGCCGTCGTGCCGCGCAGCCGCACCGCGTCGGGATGCGCATCGACCGCGAAGGACAGCAGGCCGAACTCGCCGTTCGGGCCGTGGATCGGAAAGCTCACGCCCGCGCGCAGCCCGTGGCTGCAGGCGTCTTCGTACAGCGCGCGCTGGGCCTGGCTGCGATACAGTTCGGGCTGCCAGATCAGCGGCAGCGTACTCTGCAGGCAGTGCACGACGACCGGATCGACGTAGGCGAGCCGCTCGGCGTCGTAGCGCTCGCGCCATTTCACGGGGAAGTTGGTCTGGATGAAGGCATTGTCCAGGCGCGCATGGCGCGAACCCGACATCCCGAACATCACCTTGTCGAAGCCGTACTCGCGGCCCAGCGCGAACAGCGCCTGCCCCCACGCGGCAGGGGTGTCGCTGTGCAGCAGCCCGTCAAGTTCGACCGTCTTCATGTCTTCCTCGCGCTGTTGTTGTAATGACAGTCGCCATGCTAGATGAGTTGTAACCGAAAAGCACGAACAATTATGCTTTTATCCATAGTGGCTAATTTCCAGGCACTTGTCCAGTGATGCGGAAGGCCAGAAAACCTTTCCCCGGGACACTGTCTGCCAATCGTGCGCCGCAAATCCCGCCGTTCTTTTATCCTCGCGCGAATTGTCTGATCAAAATTGCATAAATGCAAGTTATTGTTGGCGTTGCAAGCCGGACTTGACTTGCCTGGTTACAAGAGTATCTTTCGTTTTTCCGGATTTAACAAACCGCATCCCGCCCTGCCCGCACTCTTCCACGAGGAACCCGAGTCGATGAATACGATGACCGACATGGCCGAACAGCTCGATGTCAAGCTGCTCCTGTCCACGCTGATGGCCCTGAAGAAGGGCGATTTTTCCATCCGCATGCCGTCCGACTGGACCGGCGTGTCGGGGAAGATCGCCGACACGCTGAACGACATCATCGAAACCAAGCAGAAGATGGTCGAAGCGGTGACGGAAGTGTCGCGCGTGGTCGGCCGCGAGGGCCACCTGACCCAGCGCGCCGACGTGCCGGGCGTGGTCGGCGGCTGGTCGACCATCCTCAGCTCGGTCAACACCCTGATCGACGACCTGGTGCGCCCCACCACCGAGATGGCGCGCGTGATCGGCGCCGTGGCCAAGGGCGACCTGTCGCAGACGATGGCGCTCGAAGTCGACGGCCACCCGCTCAAGGGCCAGTACCTGCGCGCGGCCACCACCGCCAACACGATGGTGGAACAGCTCTCGTCGTTCTCCTCCGAGGTGACGCGCGTGGCGCGCGAGGTGGGTACCGAGGGCAAGCTGGGCGGCCAGGCCTACGTGCCGGGCGTGGCCGGCACCTGGAAGGACCTGACCGACTCGGTGAACTCGATGGCGGGCAACCTGACCTCGCAGGTGCGCAACATCGCCGAGGTGACGACCGCGGTGGCGAACGGCGACCTGTCGAAGAAGATCACGGTGGACGTGCGCGGCGAGATCCTGCAGCTGAAGGACACGATCAACGTGATGGTGGACCAGTTGCGCTCCTTCGCCTCCGAGGTGACCCGCGTGGCGCGCGAGGTCGGCACCGAAGGAAAGCTCGGCGGCCAGGCCTACGTGCCGGGCGTGGCGGGCACGTGGAAGGACTTGACCGACAACGTGAACTTCATGGCGTCGAACCTGACGGGCCAGGTGCGCAACATCGCGGCGGTGACCACCGCCGTGGCGAACGGCGACCTGGGCAAGAAGATCACGGTGGACGTGAAGGGCGAGATCCTGGAACTGAAGAACACCATCAACGTGATGGTGGACCAGCTTTCGTCCTTCGCCTCCGAGGTGACCCGCGTGGCGAGGGAAGTGGGTACCGAGGGCAAGCTGGGCGGCCAGGCGATGGTGAAGGGCGTGGCCGGCACGTGGAAGGACTTGACCGACTCGGTGAACTCGATGGCGGGCAACCTCACGGGCCAGGTGCGCAACATCGCGGACGTGACGACCGCGGTGGCGAACGGCGACCTGTCCAAGAAGATCACGGTGGACGTGAAGGGCGAGATCCTGGAGCTGAAGAACACCATCAACGTGATGGTGGACCAGTTGAACTCGTTCGCGTCCGAGGTCACGCGCGTGGCGCGCGAGGTCGGCACCGAGGGCAAGCTGGGCGGCCAGGCCAACGTGCCGGGCGTGGCCGGCACCTGGAAGGACCTGACCGACGGCGTGAACTCGATGGCGGGCAACCTGACGGGCCAGGTCCGTAACATCGCGGAAGTGACGACGGCCGTGGCGAACGGCGACCTGGGCAAGAAGATCACGGTGGACGTGAAGGGCGAGATCCTGGAACTGAAGAACACCATCAACGTGATGGTCGACCAGCTGTCCTCGTTCGCGTCCGAGGTGACCCGCGTGGCGCGCGAGGTCGGCACCGAGGGTAAACTCGGCGGCCAGGCCTACGTGCCGGGCGTGGGCGGCACCTGGAAGGACCTGACCGACAACGTGAACTTCATGGCGTCGAACCTGACAGGCCAGGTCCGTAACATCGCGGCGGTGACCACCGCCGTGGCGCGCGGCGACCTGTCCAAGAAGATCACGGTGGACGTGAAGGGCGAGATCCTGGAACTGAAGGACACCATCAACGTGATGGTGGACCAGCTGTCCTCGTTCGCTTCGGAAGTGACCCGTGTGGCGCGCGAAGTGGGTACCGAGGGCAAGCTGGGCGGCCAGGCGAACGTGTCCGGCGTGGCCGGCACCTGGAAGGACCTGACGGAAAACGTCAACCAGCTGGCGGCGAACCTGACCAACCAGATGCGCGCCATCGGCGAGGTGGCCACCGCCGTGACGCGCGGCGACCTGTCGCGTTCGATCCAGGTGGAAGCGCGCGGCGAGGTGTCCTACCTGAAGGACAACATCAACGAGATGATCCGCAACCTGAAGGAGACGACGCAGAAGAACGCCCAGCAGGACTGGCTCAAGACCAACCTGGCGCGCTTCACCCGGCTGCTGCAGGGCCAGCGCGACCTGCAGGCCGTGACCAAGCTGATCCTGTCCGAACTGGCGCCGCTGGTCTCGGCCCACCACGGCGTGTTCTACATGATGGATTCGCAGGAGATGGAGCAGCGCCTGCGCATGATCGCCTCGTACGGCTACCGCTCCAGCCGCAAGCTGCCGACCTCGTTCGCCCCGGGCGAAGGCCTGGTCGGCCAGTGCGCGATCGAGAAGAGCCGCATCTGGCTGACCGACGTGCCGCGCGACTACATCGTCGTGTCCTCGGGCCTGGGCTCGGCGCCGCCGACGAACATCGTCGTGCTGCCGATCCTGTTCGAGCAGCAGGTCAAGGCCGTCATCGAGATCGCCTCGCTGGACCGCTTCACGGAAACCCACCTGTCCTTCCTCGACCAGCTGATGGAATCGATCGGCGTCGTCCTCAACACCATCGAGGCGAACAGCCGCACCGAGTCGCTGCTGACCCAGTCGCAGTCGCTGGCCCAGGAACTGCAGCAGACCAACCAGGAACTGGCCGAGAAGGCGCGCCTGCTGTCCGAGCAGAACATCGAGGTGGAACGCAAGAACCGCGAGGTGGAACAGGCCAAGCTGGCGCTGGAGGAAAAGGCGACGCAGCTGGCGCTGTCCTCGAAGTACAAGTCCGAGTTCCTGGCCAATATGTCGCACGAACTGCGCACGCCGCTCAACTCCCTCCTGATCCTGGCCCAGCAGCTGTCCGACAACCCGGAGGGCAACCTGTCGTCCAAGCAGGTCGAATTCGCCAAGACCATCCACGGCTCCGGCTCCGACCTGCTCACGCTGATCAACGACATCCTCGACCTGTCGAAGATCGAGTCGGGCACCGTCACGCTGGACGTCTCGGAATACCGCTTCTCCAACCTGCGCAACTACGTCGACCGCACCTTCCGCCACATGGCCGAGGCCAAGCACCTGGGCTTCCAGGTGGACCTGGCGGACAACCTGCCGACGGCCGTGATGACCGACACCACGCGCCTGCAGCAGGTGCTGAAGAACCTGCTGTCGAACGCCTTCAAGTTCACCAGCCACGGCCACGTGTCGCTGACCATCAGCCTGGTCACCAGCGGCTGGACCGCCGACCACCCGCACCTGCTGCATGCCGACGCCGTGCTGGCGTTCTCGGTGCGCGACACCGGCGTCGGCATCCCGTCCGACAAGCTGCAGCTGATCTTCGAGGCATTCCAGCAGGCCGACGGCTCGACCGCGCGCAAGTACGGCGGCACCGGCCTGGGCCTGTCGATCTCGCGCGAGCTGGCACGGTTGCTGGGCGGGGAGATCCGCGTCGAGTCCACGGTCAACGTCGGCTCCACCTTCACGCTGTACCTGCCGTACAACCGCGCCGGCTTCATCAACTACGAGCAGACGCGCCAGCCGCAGCCGGCGCGCCTGGCGCCGCCGCAGACGGTCAGCGGCGTCGTCACCGTGCGCAGCGAGGCCGAGCCGGAGGGCGGCCTGGCCACGCTGGACGCGCACGAGGCCGCCGATGCGGCCGATGCGGCCGGCCTGCCCGAGCCGGCCGACGACGCGGCCGGCATGTTCGAGTACACCTCGATCCGCGACGACCGCGGCCTGGTGCTGCCGGGCGACGCCTCGGTCCTGATCGTCGAGGACGACGAGCGCTTCGCCAAGACCCTGCTCGACTTCGCGCGCGAGAAGAACTTCAAGGGCGTCGTCACCCAGCGCGGCGATTCCGCGCTGTCGCTGGCGCGCGACTACCTGCCCTCGGCGATCCTGCTCGACATCGACCTGCCCGACATCGACGGCCTGACGGTGCTCGACCGCCTTAAGCGCGACCCCGGCACGCGCCACATCCCGGTGCACGTGATCTCGGCGCTGCGCGAGCGCGAACGGGCGTTGCGCCAGGGCGCCATCTCCTACATCAACAAGCCGGTCGACCGCGACATGCTGCAGGAGGAATTCAAGCGCATCCAGAAGTTCCTGATGGGCGGCAAGCGCTCGCTGCTGGTGGTCGAGGACGACCCGGCCCAGCGCGACGCCATCGTGGCGCTGATCGGCGCTTCCGACGTGCACATCGTCACGGCCGAAGACGGCAAGTCGGCGCTGCAGGCGCTGGCCTCCGACCAGTTCGACTGCATGGTGCTGGACCTGACCCTGCCCGACGTGTCCGGCTTCGACCTGCTCGACCAGGTCGGCAAGCAGCCGCAGCTGCGCGACCTGCCGATCGTGATCTACACCGCGCAGGAGCTGTCGCGCAAGGAGGTCACCAAGCTGAAGCGCTATGCCAAGACCATCGTGGTCAAGGATGCGCGCTCGCCCGAGCGCCTGCTCGACGAGACCGCGCTGTTCCTGCACCGCTCGCAGGCCAGCCTGCCCGAGGTGCAGCGGCGCATGCTGGAAGAAATCCACGCGCTCGACGGCGGCCTGGCCGGACGCAAGGTGCTGATCGTCGACGACGACCTGCGCAACATCTTCGCCCTGTCCTCGCTGCTGGAGCGCCAGCAGATGCAGGTGCTGTTCGCCGAGAACGGCCGCGACGGCATCGAGGTGCTGGAAAAGGACCCGGGCATCGAGATCGTCCTGATGGACATCATGATGCCGGAGATGGACGGCTACGACACGATGCGCGCGATCCGCCGCATCCCGAAGTTCAAGTCGCTGCCGATCATCACGCTCACGGCCAAGGCGATGAAGGGCGACCGCGACAAGTGCATCGCGGCGGGCGCTTCCGACTACATCACCAAGCCGGTCGACGTGGCCCAGCTGCTGTCGATGATGCGCGTGTGGCTGCACTGATGGCCTGGACCGGACTGGCCGCCGGCCTGGCGGTCGAGGAACTGGAAACCGAGCTGCTGCTGGAGGCGGTGTTCCAGCGCTTCGGCCACGACTTCCGCGCCTGGGACCGCGCCGTGCTGCGCGCCCGGCTGGCGCAGGCGCTGCGCGCGCACGGGGTGCGCACCCTGTCCGGCCTGCAGGAACGGATCCTGCACGACGGCGCCGCGGCGGCGCGCCTGCTGCGCCAGCTGGCGCCGGCGCCGGCCGCGCTGTTCGACAATCCCGGCCATGCGGCGCGCCTGCGCGCCGTGCTGGCGCCGTCGCTGAGCGGCTGGCCGCTGCCGCGCGTGTGGGTCGCCGAATGCGCCGGCATCGGCGAAGCGTGGACGCTGGCCGTGGTGCTGGCCGAGGAAGGCGTGCTGGACCGGCTCGACATCCACGCCACGCTGGCCAACGAGGAACTGGTGGCGCAGATGCAGGATGCGTGGCTGCCCCTGTCCCACCTGGAGGAGGCGCACGCGCGCCACGCCGCCAGCGGCGCGGCCGGCGCGCTGATGGCGCACTTCGAGGTGCGCGACGGCATGGCGCGCCTGCGCGCCGAACTGCGCCGGCGCATCACCTGGTCGCAGTACAGCCTGGTGACCGACGCCTCGTTCAACGAGTTCCAGGCGATCGTCTGCTGCCATGCGCTGGCCGACTTCGGCCCGGTGCTGCGCCAGCGCGTGCTGCGCCTGTTCCACGACAGCCTGGCGCGCTTCGGCGTGTTGTGCCTGGACCGGCCGCTGGCCGTGTCGGATGCGCACGCGGGCGCCTACCAGGCCATCGCGGGCGAGCGGCCGTGGTACAAGCGGGTGGGATGAGGCGCGGCCCATGAACGTCGCCCCGGACCCGGCGGGCGGCGTCCGGTCGACGCCATCTAGATCGCGCCCGCGCTCGGCCGCTCCGCCATCCGGTCGCGCCACGCCTGCAGGTGGTCCATCCCCTCCTGCCCGGGGCGGAACTTCATCAGCCCGCGCGCGAACTCCAGCGCGCAGAACGCCGTGATGTCGGCGATCGTGAAGCGCTCCCCGGCCACGTACGGCTGCCCGGCCAGCACCCCGTCCAGCCAGCGCGCCGTCGCGCGCACCTTGTCGCCCTGCGACACGCCGAAGGCGCCGAACTGAGGCTGTTCCAGCATCGCCAGGCCCGGATGCGTGTGGCGGACGCAGTTGGCGATGCGCAGGAACAGCTGCAGCTCGCAGCGCCGGTCCATCATCTCGATGAAGGCGCGCTCCTCGAAGCCCTCGCCCATCAGGTTCGGCTGCGGGTGCAGCCCCTCCAGGTAAGTGCAGATCGCGCGCGTCTCGGACAGCGTGCGGCCGTCGTCGAGTTCCAGCACCGGCACCTGGGCCAGCGGGTTCTTGCCGACGAAGTCGTCGCTGCGGTGCTCGCCCCGTCCCAGGTCGACCTGCACGACCTCGATGCCCGCGATCCCCTTCTCGGCCATGAACATCGATACGCGGCGCGGATTGGGCGCGCGGCTGGCGCTGTAAAGTCTCATGTCGTCCTCCTGTCCTGTTCCTGTCCATGATCGGCGTATTGCACCCGATCATAGCGCATTGCTGCGTTGACATTGTCATGGTTTTGCCCGTAGATTCGCTCCCTGGCCTTGCCCGTCGTACGACACCCAGCGCGCAAGTTCGACATACATACAACCAGGACCCACGACTTCCCATGCACCGCCGCCTGCTTTCCGCCGCCATCGCCCTGGCCTTCGCCGGCCTGCCCGCCGCCCACGCCCATGCCGCGCCCGCCAGGGCCGCCAAGGCCGCCGTCGAGACCACCACCCAGCTGCCGCGCGGCGTCGCGCCGACGCACTACGACGTCTCGCTGACGCCGGACGCCGCCGCCGCGACCTTCGGCGCCAGGGCCGTCATCA
Source organism: uncultured Massilia sp. (assembly GCF_913773735.1). Classification (GTDB taxonomy): domain Bacteria; phylum Pseudomonadota; class Gammaproteobacteria; order Burkholderiales; family Burkholderiaceae_D; genus Telluria. The sequence continues at coordinate 28,449 of NZ_CAJYEB010000032.1, read as the reverse complement.
CCGTCACGGTGGCCAAGGCCACCGACAGCATCACGCTCAATGCCGCCGACCTCAAGTTTTCCAGCGCCAGCATCGCGCCCGCCGCGGGCGGCGCGGCCGCCAGCGCCACCACGACGGTGGACGCCGAGGCGCAGACGGCGACCTTCCGCTTCGCGCGTCCGCTGGCGCCCGGCAGCTACCGCCTGACGCTCGACTACACCGGCGTGATCGGCACCCAGGCCGTCGGCCTGTTCTCGCTCGACTACCCGGGCGCGGACGGCAAGCCGCAGCGCGCCCTGTTCACCCAGTTCGAGAACTCGGACGCGCGCCGCATGATCCCGTCCTGGGACGAGCCGGCGTACAAGGCCAGCTTCGCGCTCGACGTGGTCGTGCCGGCCGGCCAGATGGCGGTCAGCAATATGCCGGGCAAGGTCGAGACCCTGGCGGACGGCCGCCAGCACGTGCGCTTCGCGCCCACGCCGAAGATGTCGACCTACCTGCTGTTCTTCGGCCTGGGCGACTTCGAGCGCGCCACGGCCAGCGTCGAGGGCACGGAACTGGGCGTCATCACGCGCCGCGGCGCCGTCAAGCAGGCCGAGTTCGCGCTCGAATCCTCCAAGGCCATCCTGAAGGAATACAACGACTACTTCGGCGTGCGCTACCCGCTGCCCAAGCTCGACAACATCGCCGGCCCGGGCCAGAGCCAGTTCTTCAGCGCGATGGAAAACTGGGGCGCGATCTTCACCTTCGAATACGCGCTGCTGCTCGACCCGGCGATCTCGACCCAGGGCGACCGCCAGAACGTGTTCGTCACCGCGGCCCACGAGATGGCGCACCAGTGGTTCGGCGACCTGGTCACGATGCGCTGGTGGGACGACCTGTGGCTCAACGAAGGCTTCGCCTCGTGGATGGAAGGCCGCATCACCGAGCGCCTGCATCCGGAATGGAACAGCCACCTGGGCGCGGTCGGCGGCCGCGACGGCGCCATGACGCGCGACTCCACCGCCGCCACCCACCCGGTCGTGCAGCACATCGAGACCGTCGAGCAGGCCAGCCAGGCCTTCGACGAGATCACCTACCAGAAGGGCGAGGCCGTGATCCGCATGCTCGAGGCCTACGTGGGCGAGGATGCGTGGCGCAACGGCGTGCGCGCCTACATGAAGGCCCATGCCTACGGCAACACCGTGTCGGACGACCTGTGGAAGCAGATCGAGAAGGCGGCGAAGAAGCCGGTGACGGCGATCGCCCACGACTTCACGCTGCAGCCGGGCGTGCCCCTGATCCGCGTCGGCGAACCGTCCTGCACCGGCGGCAAGACCACGGTGGCGCTGACCCAGGCCGAGTTCTCGCGCGACCGCCCCGACAAGGCGCCGCTGGCCTGGCGCGTGCCGGTCATCGCGCAGGTGGCCGGCAACAAGGCGGCCAGCACGCTGGTCGCGGGCGGCAAGGGCACGATCACGCTGCCGGGCTGCGGCGCCGTGGTCGTGAACGCCGGCCAGAGCGGCTATTACCGCACGCTGTACGCGCCGGCCCAGTTCGCCGCGCTGGCGCGCGAATTCGCGAAGCTGGCGCCGATCGACCAGATCGGCCTGCTGTCCGACAGTTCTGCGCTGGGCATGGCCGGCATGCAGCCGGCATCCGACGCGCTCGCCCTGGCCAAGGGCGCGCCGCTGGGCGCCGAGCCGCAGGTGTGGGCGCGCATCGCCGGCATCCTCTCCGGCTGGCACGCCCGCTATAACGGCGAGCCGCAGCGCCAGCAGGCGTTCGACGCCTTCGCCGTCGCGCGCCTGGCGCCCGTGATGGCCCAGGTCGGCTGGAACGCCCGCGCCGGCGAGGCGACCTCGGTCGCCAACCTGCGCAACCAGCTGATCGCGGTCTTGAGCGAACTGGGCGACACCGGCGTGATCGCCGAGGCGCGCCGCCGCTACGCCGCCATGGACAAGGATCCGCAAGCCGTGCCGGGCCAGCTGCGCAAGACCATCCTCGCGGTGGTCGCCCAGCACGCCGACGCCGCCACCTGGGACGCGCTGCGCGCCCGCGCCCAGGCGGAAACGACGCCGCTGCTCAAGTCCAACCTGTATGCGCTGCTGGGCACCGCGCGCGACAAGGCGCTGGCCCAGCGCGCGCTGGACCTGGCGCTGACCGACGAACCGGGCCTGACCAGCAGCGCGTCGATGATCGGCGCCGTGGCCGGACGCTACCCGGACATGGCCTTCGACTTCGCCCTGGCCCACCAGGACCAGATGAACCAGCGCATCGACGCCACCTCGCGCAGCCGCTACTACGCGCGCCTGGCCTACGGCTCGTCCGACCCGGCGATGATCGGCAAGCTGGACGCCTACGCAGGCGCCAACCTGGCGGCGAGCGCGCGCGGCGACGTCGAGGCGAGCATCGCCGCGATCCAGGACCGCATCAAGGTCAAGGAGCAGCGCCTGCCGGACATCGACGCCTGGCTCGCGAAGAACGCCAACTGATCTGGCGTCGCGCGGCGCCGGACCGACGTTTTTCGGCGTCGATCCGGTGCCGGCGTCGGTGGGCACCCCGTGCCCGCCAGACGCTTGCGTGATGCCGGCGCCTGGTGGGCACGTTTCATTCGAGGTCCCCGGCCTCAAATGAAACGTGCCCACCCTACCCGTCGCATCGCCGGGTACGCCTTCGCTGCATTACCACCCTCCGCTTCCCGACGCCGCCAGCACCCTGCGCCGGCGCGCTTCCAGCCAGCCGTCCAGCGTGGCCGCCGCGCCCTTCGGCAAATGCAACCCCAGCTTGGTCCGGCGCCACAGGATGTCGGCCGCCGTCATGGCCCATTCGTGGCGCACCAGGTAGTCGGCCTCCGCCTCGAACAGCCCCGGTACGATTTCCTCGCCCATGTCGTCGACGGCGCGCCGGCCGGACAGCAGGATGGCCAGCCGCGTGCCGTAGGCGCGCGCATAGCGTTCCAGCAGCGCCGGCGGCAGCCACGCGTATTGCTGGCGGCGCGTGCGCAGCCAGGCATCGAATTCCAGCACGGCGCGCGCCACCGGCACCCGGCCGTACAGGTCGCCGCCCGGCAGGCAGGCCTGCGCCGTCCACGGCCGCGCCTGGCGGCCGAGCGCGGGACAGACCAGGTCGACGGCCTGCTCGGCCAGCTTGCGGAAGGTCGTGATCTTGCCGCCGAATACGGACAGCAGGGGCACGCCGAACCGGTCGTCGCGTTCCAGCCGGTAGTCGCGGCTGGCGCGCGCGGCGGGCGGCGCCGACGCCGCCGCGACGGTGCCCGCCGCGCCGACCAGCGGCCGCACGCCCGCGTAGCTCCACACGACGTCGCCAGGGCCGATGTGGCGCTCGAAGCTGCGGTTGACGGCATCGCACAGGTAGGCGGTTTCCATGGCGCTGATCGCCACGCGGTCGAGGGCGCCCACTGCGGCCGTGTGCTCGACGTCGGTGGTGCCCACCAGCGTGAACGCGCCCTCGTAGGGCAGCGCGAACACGATGCGGCCGTCGGGTTGCTGCAGCAGGTAGGCGTCGTCATGCGCGAACAGGCGCGGCACCACGATGTGGCTGCCCTTGACCAGCCGCAGCGGCGGGGTGCCGCCGATGCCCGCGACGTCCTGCAGGAACGCCGCCGCCCAGGGCCCGGCGGCGTTCACCAGGCAGCGCGCATGCACGTGCGTGACGCCCTGCCCGGCCTGGCCGTCGAGGCTGGCGGCCCAGCGCCCGCCCTCCGGCCAGGCGCGCACGCAGCGCGTGCGCGTGAGCACGGTCGCGCCGCGCTCGCGCGCGTCGAGCGCGGCCAGCACCACCAGGCGGGCATCGTCGACCCAGGCGTCGGCATACGAGAACGCGCGCGTGAACCGGCGCTGCAGCGGCGCGCCGGCCGGATCGCCGCGCAGTTGCAGGCGCGTGGACGGCGCCAGGAAGTCGCGCGGCGCCAGGTGGTCGTAGAGGAACAGGCCGGCGCGGATCATCCAGGCGGGACGCTGCCCCGGCGCATGCGGCATCACGAAGCGCAGCGGGCGCATGATGTGCGGCGCGCTTTTCAGCAGCACCTCGCGCTCGGCCAGCGCCTTGCGCACCAGGCCGAATTCCCAGTGTTCGAGGTAGCGCAGGCCGCCGTGGATCAGCTTGCTCGAGGCGGACGAGGTATGCTGCCCGAGGTCGTCCTTGTCGCACAGGACGACGCGCAGGCCGCGCCCGGCTGCGTCGCGCGCGATGCCGGCGCCATTGATGCCGCCGCCGACGACCAGCAGGTCGCAATCGATGCGCTTCGGTGTTCCCGTCATTGGTCCTCCCATTCCCGTCCCCCCGCGATGTGGCCGTCGGGCCGCAGGTCAATATACTGCCTGAAGACGCCCCGGTGTTCGGCCACGTCAATCCAGCCGGGGAACTCGGCGGGCCGTGTAGAATCCTGCCATGACGACCTGCCTCCGTGTCCGCTGAGATGGCGCCCGAGATGCGCGCCTGGGTCCGCATGCCTTCGGGCAAGCGGCTCGACCTGTTGAATCCGACGCCCTTCGACTGGGACGACGCCGACCTGGCGCTCGGCCTGGCCCGCACCTACCGCTGGGGCGGCCATTCGGCCTGGCCGCTGCCGCTGTCGGTGGCCCAGCATTCCATCGCCGTGATGCTGCTGCGCCGCACCGCCGCCCCCGCGCCCTTGCCGGCGGTGATCGAATTGCGCGAACTGCTGCACGACGCCGAGGAAGGCCTGCTCGGCTTCGATGCCGTGTCGCCGATCAAGCCCTTCCTCGGCGACGGTTTCCGGGCGCTCACGCGGCGCCTGGAACAGGCCGTGTTCCTGCGCTACGGCCTGCCGGCCTGGACGCCGTCCGAGCATGCCCTGCACAAGCGCGCCGACCGTTTGGCCGCGGCCAGCGAAGCCGTCCACGTCGCCGGCTGGTCGGTGCAGGAAGTGCGCGCCACGTTGAAGATCCGCTCGGCGGTGCTGGAACGCGATCCGCTGGCCGAGGCCTATGGCTGCACGCCGTGGGAACCGTGGCCGCCGCTATTGGCCGCCGAACGCTTCCTGGCGGCGCTGGAGACCCTGCTGCGCCGGATCGACCAGGGCGACGCGGCCTGAATGGCGGCGTGGCGGCGCGGCGACCAGCGCCCTGCCCTACGGTCTCCCCGCTCCCGTCGCGGGAACATGATCCCCGTCAAATCTTATCGACTTGCAAATGCTCGATGGCGGATCAAATAAATGACCTAAGGCATTGATTCGATTCGCTTTATTCCAATATCCACAAGAAATGTGGATAACTATGTGGACAAGCGCCTCTTGACAAGCCAGAAGTGCAGTATTGATGCGGGTTTCAACAAACTGCCCAAGGAACAGGCAAATTATGAACCCTTTGAAATCAAGGACTTGCACCTGCTCGCGTTTTAAGCATGGCGTAATACGAGGCAAATTCCTACAAAAATCATGCACGGGGGATAACTCACCACAAGTCACGCGCAACCGACGCCTTCTCATCCTTTTTTAGTATCATTTCCACAACTGCCGCGCGCGGTCGCGCACCAGCATGCGCACGCTGTCGGGCATCGGCTTGCGGCTTTGCGGCGTCTCGGCGTCCATCCACACGCATTCCTCGAAATGCCTGAGCATCGCCGGCGCGATGAAGCGCGTGCGCTGGGCGTACACGTGGCGGTCGCCCATCTGTGCCTGCTGCTTGACGAAGAAACGGTTCGGCACCACCAGGTGCAGGTGCTCCTTGGCGCGGGTCATCGCCACGTACAGCAGGCGCCGCTCTTCCTCGATGTCCTCGAGGCTGCCCGTCGCCAGGTCGGACGGGATGCAACCGTCGACCACGTTGAGCACGTGCACGGCCTTCCACTCCTGCCCCTTGGCGGAGTGGATCGTGGACAGGATCAGGTAATCCTCGTCGCGCAGCGGCGCGCCGGCGCGGTCGCTGGTCGCGTCCGGGGGATCGAGCGTCAGCTCGGTCAGGAAATTCTCGCGCGAGCCGTAGCCGCCCGCCAGTTGCACCAGTTGCTCGAGGTCGGCGGCCCGCACCGGCGCGTCGTCGAACAGGCGTTCCAGGTGCGGCAGGTACCAGTCCTTGACCAGCTCGACGTCGAGCGGCCAGCGCAGGCCGGTGGTCCCCAGCGTGCGGAACAGCGCGGCGAACTGGCGCCATTCGGCCTCGGCGCGCTTGGGCACCGCGTACGCCGCCAGCGCGTCGGCCGGCGCCGCCGCGGCGGCCACGGCGTCGAGGATGCGCGCCGCCGTCGCCGGGCCGATCCCGGGGATCAGCTGCAGTACGCGAAAGCCGGCCACGCGCCCGCCCGGATTCTGGGCGAAGCGCAACACGCCCAGCAGGTCCTTGACGTGCGCCGCCTCGAGGAACTTCAGGCCGCCGAATTTCACGAACGGGATGTTGCGCCGGACCAGCTCCAGCTCCAGCGCCGCGCTGTGGCTGGCGGCGCGGAACAGCACCGCCTGCTGCGTCAGCCGGATGCCGGCCTCGCGCTGCTCCAGCACGCGCCGGCAGACCCAGCGCGCCTGCTCGGCCTCGTCGGGGATCAGGACCAGTTCCGGCTTGCCGCTCGCCTGGCGATCGGTCCACAACGTCTTGGCGTGGCGTTCGACGGCGGCCGCGATCACGGCGTTGGACGCGTCCAGGATCGGCTGCGTCGAGCGGTAGTTGCGGTCCAGCGTGACGACCTCGGCCGGCTGGCTGAACTGCTGCGGGAAGTCGAGGATGTTGCGTACCGTGGCGCCGCGGAAGGAATAGATGGCCTGGGCGTCGTCGCCGACCACCATCACGCCGCGCCCGTCCGGCTTCATGCCCTGCAGGATGGCGGCCTGCAGGCGGTTGGTGTCCTGGTACTCGTCGACCAGCACGTGGTCGAACAATGCGCCCAGTTCCGGGCCGAGCTCGGGGTCGGACGCCATCTCGGACCAGAACAGCAGCAGGTCGTCGTAGTCGAGCACGTTCTGCTCCTGCTTGGCGTCGACGTAGGCGCCGAACAGGCGCTTGAGCTGCTCTTCCCATTCGCCGCACCACGGGAACGTCGACTGCAGCACCGCGTCCAGCGGATCGCGGCTGTTGACGACCCGCGAGTAGATGGCCAGGCAGGTGCCCTTCAACGGGAAGCGCTTCTGGGTCTGGCCCAGGCCGATCTCCTGGCGCACCATGCCCATCAGGTCCTCGGAATCGGCGCGGTCGTGGATGGTGAACGCGGGGTCCAGGCCGATGCGGCCGGCGTATTCGCGCAGCAGGCGCGCGCCGATGCTGTGGAAGGTGCCGGCCCAGGGCAGGCTGGCGAAGGCCTGCGTCGACGTGCCGAACAGGCGCTGCAGCACGCCGGCGGCGCGCTGCCCCATCTCGTTGGCGGCGCGGCGCGAAAAGGTCAGCAGCAGGATGCGCTGCGGATCGGCCCCGGACTGGATCAGGCGCGCGACGCGGTGCGCCAGCGTACTGGTCTTGCCGGAACCGGCGCCGGCCACGACCAGCAGCGGACGCGGCGCCGCCACGCCGATGTCGTGCTCGACGGCGGCGCGCTGCTCGGCATTGAGGCTGGCGAACGGGTCGCGGGCGGCATCGGCTGCATGGGCGGCATCGGCCGGGGCAGCGGATTCGGCGGGAGTGGCGGTGGCGGTAGACATGGACGAGCTGGAAAGATGACTAGACTGTACATTTATCCAGTAGGCTTGCGCAAGCGGGATCGGCAGTCGCGGAATGACAGGTGTAGCGAAATGGCATCAGCGTCCGCGCGCGGCCGCCGCCTCGCGCGACGAAGGCGCGCCAAGTGCATGGTTTTAAAGGGATTGACCAGATATCCACAAAAATTGTGGACAAGCTTGTGGAAAAACACCTACTTGACACGCCGGAAGCGAGACGGGATGCGGCTTCCAACAACTTGCCCGTTGCGCAGGCAATTCGCGCCCCACGTAAAATCAAGGGTTTACGAAGTCAAGTAGCGCACAGATCAAAAAAATATGCAAGATGAACACAAGAAATTTTTGTGTATAACCTTGCGTGCATGCGCGCCTGGCGCGACTCCGGAATCGCCGGAATCGCCTTCAGGGCGCGCTCAGACCGACCATGCGCGCCGGCATCCCGGCTGGGTCAGCACGCGTTCGATGACCGCGTTCGGCACCTCCTGGGAACGCAGGTATTCGACCGCGGTCATGGTATTGCCGCGCTGCTGGAGCGCGATACCCAGGTCGACGATTTCCTGCATCTGGATGTCGCGGCGCTGGTAGTTGACGGTCATGGGGTCGTCGTCCCGTTCGAGGATGTCCTGGTTCATCGCGTTTCCCGCTGGATGGAAGATAAAGGCCTGGCACCAAGGAGTATTTGCCAGGATGAGCCGAAGTCAAGGCGAATTTCGCATATCGGCATGAATTCTTCGTGACAACCACGGCGCTGCCTGCGCCCGCCACCTCCCGCGTGCGCCGCGTGCCGGCGCCGCGCCCTAGAATGAAGGCCATCGACCACTCTCCAGCGAGGCCCCCATGAGCGTCCATCCCGACCCCGACCTGAAGCCCGGGGACGAAGCCGAACCCGGTACGCCCGGCACCGGCGACGACCTGTGCGACACCTGCGGCGGCAGCGGCAAGCTGTCCGACGGCAAGACCTGTCCCGAGTGCGAAGGCACCGGCCACGTGGTGCGCGGCATCGGCGGCGGCTGAGGCGCGCGCCCTGGCCGTCCCTCCGGCCGCCCCCTGCCGGCCGCGCGGCCGGCATCCCCCATGGGCATCCGCCCGCAGGCGCAGGAACGTCGCAGTTGAGGCATACTTGCGCTTTCATCAATGCGTCACGATCCCGGGGGACCCCACCATGACCGAACTCCTCAGCGAGCACGCCTGCTTCGGCGGCGTGCAGCGTTTCTACAAGTTCGACTCCGCCGCCATCGGCCTGCCGATGCGCTTCGCCGTCTACCTGCCGCCCGACCACGCCGGCAAGCGCCTGCCGGTGCTGTTCTACCTGGCGGGCCTGACCTGCACCGAAGAAACCTTCGCGATCAAGGCCGGCGCCCAGCGCGTGGCGGCCGAGGAAGGCCTGATCCTGGTGATGCCGGACACCAGCCCGCGCGGCGCCGGCGTGCCCGGCGAAACCGATGCGTGGGACTTCGGCGCCGGCGCCGGCTTCTACGTCGACGCCGTGCAGGCGCCCTGGTCCACCCACTACCGCATGTACAGCCACATCCTGGAACTGCGCGAGCGCGTGCTGGCCGAACTGCCGGCCGACCCGGCCCGCGTGGGCATCTTCGGCCACTCGATGGGCGGCCACGGCGCGCTGATGCTGGCGCTGCGCAACCCGGCCCTGTTCCAGTCGGTGTCGGCATTCGCGCCGATCGCCGCGCCGACCCGCTGCCCGTGGGGCCAAAAGGCGTTCACCGGCTACCTCGGCGACGACCAGGCGGCCTGGCGCGCCTACGACGCCACCGAACTCATGGCGCGCAGCACCGAACCGCCCTTCCCCAAGGGCATCCTGGTCGACCAGGGCATGGCCGACAAATTCCTGGCCGAGCAACTGTACCCGGAAGCCTTCGAGGAAGCCTGCCGCGCCGTCGGCCAGCCGCTCGAACTGCGCCGCCACGCAGGCTATGACCACGGCTATTACTTCATCCAGACCTTCGTCGCCGACCACCTGCGCTTCCACCGCCGCAACCTGGCCTGAGTCCGGCGTCGAGGGCGCGACCGACGCCGCATGCCGGCAGGCAAACGAGCGGCACCCGGACGGGCAGGTGGTGTAGGCTGGGCGTTCCACCTGCCGCTACCCAAGCAGCGCCAGGCTGCCGGCCGGGCCGGACCAAGCGCAGGCTGGGGCGAGGCGCGAGAACGGCGTGCTGGCGCGCACGTTGCCCGGCACGCCGGGCGGCGCCGCGCACCGGCCGGCCGTCCGCCAGGCCGCGGGCCGGCAGCCGACGGCGCGCGGTGGCGCGGCAAGGAAGCACGGGCATGACAGACTGGCATTTCAAGGATCGCGCCCAAGCCGGGCGGCTGCTCGCCGACCGGCTGGGCGCCTATGCGGGGCGGGCCGACGCGCTCGTGCTGGCCCTGCCGCGCGGCGGCGTGCCGGTCGGCGCCGAGATCGCGCGCGCCCTCGGCATCGACCTCGACGTCCTCGTCGTGCGCAAGCTCGGCATGCCGCGCCACGAGGAGTTCGCCATCGGGGCGATCGGCAGCGGCGGCGTGCGCGTGCTGCAGCCGGGCGTGCCCGGCGCGATGGGCGTCACCGCCCAGGACATCGACGCCGTGGCGGCGCGCGAGCTGGCCGAACTGGAACGGCGCGAACGCGCCTACCGCGGCGGGCGGGCGCCGCTGGCCCTGGCGGGGCGCAGCGCCATCCTGGTCGACGACGGTGTCGCGACCGGCGCGACGATGCTGGCGGCCATCGAGGTGGCCCGGCGCCTGGGGCCGCGCGAACTCGTGCTGGCGATCCCGGTCGCGCCGCCGGACACCGTGGCGGCGCTGGCGGCGCGCGTGGACCGGCTGGTCTGCCTGTCGAGTCCGGCGCGTTTCCGATCGGTCGGCCAGTGGTACGACAGCTTCGACCAGACCGGCGACGCGCAGGTGCAGGACCTGCTCGCCGCCGCGTGGCGCGCGCGCGGATCGCCGGCGGCGCCCGGGACCTGAGCGGGCGCATCGTGCGGCAGGGCCCGGACGCGTTCCACCGATCAGCATGACGACCCAACCATGACCACCGAACCATGAGGAGCGAACCATGAGGAGCGAACCATGAGGACCGAACCATGAGGCACACGACGGACACCCGCGCCGGCATCGGCATCGACGTCGCGACATGGCTGGGCGGCGCGGCCGCCGGGGCCCTGCTGATGTACCTGCTCGACCCCGACCGCGGCGGCGCCCGGCGCGCCCGCTCGGTGGCCGCCGTGCGCGGCGTGGGCGCGCGCAGCGGCGACGCAGTGCGCGACACCTGGCACGACGCCGGGACCTACCTGGGCACGGCCGGCGCGCTGCGCCCCGACGGCGCCGCGCCAGCGGGCGGGCGGACGCGGGACACGGCGCAGGAACCGGACCCCGTGCGCATCCCGGTGTCCGGGGACGCGCACGGGGTCCGCGACGCCCTGCGCGAGGCCGGCGCTGCGATCGCCGCCGTCGCCGGCCCCGGGCCGCGTCGCCAGGGCCACGACGCCCATGACACGCCGCGCGGCGCGGTGCACGACGCCCCGGCAGGCACCCTGGCGCCGGCCGCGCGCCACACGGCGCTGGCCGGCGGGGCGCTGCTGGCCGGCTTCGGCCTGGCGCGCCGTTCGCCGCTGGGCCTGGTGCTCGGCCTGGCCGGCGCCGCCCTGCTGGCGCGCGGCGCCGCCAACCAGCCGCTCGGCGGCGTCCTGCGGGCGGGCAGGCAGCGCCTGTCGCTGGACCAACCGGTCGACGTCGAGCAATCGGTCCACATCGATGCCGCGCCGGAAGACGTGTACGACCTGTGGACCGACTACGAGCATTTTCCGCGGTTCATGTCGCACGTGGTCGAGGTGCGCGACCTCGGACGGCGCCGTTCGCACTGGGTCGTCAAGGGCCCCGGCGGCAGCCATTTTTCCTGGAACGCCGTCGTCACCGAGCAGAGCCGCCCGCACCGCCTGGCCTGGCGCAGCGAGCCGGGCGCGGAGATCCCGCAGAGCGGATCGATCGCGTTCGCGCCGCAGCGCGGCGGCACGCTGGTCACGGTGCGCATGTCGTACACGCCGCCCGCCGGCGCCATCGGCCACGGCCTGGCCACGCTGCTCGGCGCCGACCCGCAATCGCGGCTGGCGCAGGACCTCGCGGCCATGAAGTCCTTCGTCGAGCGCGGCGCGCTGCCGCACGGCGGCGTCCGCCCGCCCGGCGCCAGCCGCTACCTGCACTGAGGCGCGCCATGACGACGCCGTCCCCCGCCACGCCCGCCGGCGTGCTGCGCGTCGCCGCCCAGCCCCTGCGCGGCGACGCGCATGACTACGACGGCCTGCTCGACCTGGTCGGCGACGCCCGCTTCGTGCTGCTGGGCGAAGCCACCCACGGCACCCACGAGTTTTACGAGGAACGCGCGCGCATCACCCGCCGCCTGATCGAGGAAAAAGGCTTCCATGCCGTGGCCGTCGAAGCCGACTGGCCCGATGCCTACCGCGTCAACCGCTACGTGCGCGGGCAAGGCGAGGACGCCGACGCCGACGCGGCGCTGGCGGGCTTCCGGCGCTTCCCGAACTGGATGTGGCGCAACACCGACGTCAGCCGCTTCGTCGAATGGCTGCGCGGCCACAACGACGCGGCGCAGGCGCGTGGCAAGGCCGGCCGCACGGTGGGTTTCTACGGCCTCGACCTGTACAGCATGTTCACCTCGATCGGCGAAGTGCTGCGCTACCTCGCGCAGGTCGATCCGCAGGCGGCGGCCCAGGCGCGCGCGCGCTATGCCTGCTTCGACCACTACTGCGAAGACAGCCAGCACTACGGCTACACGGCCAACATCGACCTGTCGGCCTCGTGCGAACAAGGCGTCATCGACCAGTTGCACCAGATGCAGCAGCTCGCGATCGACTACATGCGCCGCGACGGCGCCGGGGACGCCGAGGACGCCTTCTTTTACGCCCAGCAGAATGCCCGCCTCGTCAGGAATGCCGAGGAATACTACCGGACGATGTTCCGCGGCCGCATCGCATCGTGGAACCTGCGCGACAGCCACATGGCCGAGACGCTGGACGCGCTCGCCCGGCACCTGGCCCGCGACGGCGAGCCGGCGAAGATCGTCGTGTGGGAACACAACTCGCACATCGGCGACGCGCGCGCCACCGAGGTCGGCGAGCTGGGCGAGTGGAACGTCGGCGAACTGGCGCGCAAGGCCTACGACGGCCAGACCCGCCTGATCGGCTTCACGACCTACGACGGCTGGGTGACGGCCGCGTCCGAATGGGACGGTCCGGCCGAGCACAAGCAGGTGCGCCCCGCCATCGCGGGCAGCTGCGAGGCACTGCTGCACGAGGTGGGCATCCCGCGCTTCGTGCTGCCCCTGCGCGACGACGGCCCGGCGCGCACGGTGCTGGTACAGCGCCGCCTGGAGCGGGCCATCGGCGTGATCTACCTGCCGCAGACGGAACGCCAGAGCCATTACTTCACGGCCCGGATGGCCCGCCAGTTCGACGCCGTGATCCACATCGACGGCACGACGGCCGTGCGCCCGCTCGACCGGGGCGGCGGCCGGCACGGGGACGAGCCGCCGGAAACCTATCCCACCGGGATCTGACCGCGATGCGCGGGGCCGGCAGCGCCACCCGACCGGCCGCCGTCACGCGGCCCCGCACCGAGCCAACGCGAGGCGAGCGTCACGCCATCCATCACGAGCCGCAGGCCGCCGGATGGGCGCCCAGCGCGCAGCGGTCGCGCCCGTCCCGCTTGGCCGCGTACAAGGCCGCATCCGCCCGTCCCAGCAACTGTTCCTGGTCCGGCATCGGCGCCTGCGCCCCGTCGGCCAGCGCGATGCCGACGCTGGCCGTGACGGGCACCGGGCCGGCCGACGTCGCGAACGGCACGCGCATCGCCGCGATGATCTTGGCGCCGATGCCGGCCGCCCCGGTCTCGCCGCGCACGTCTTCCAGCACCACGACGAATTCGTCGCCGGCCAGGCGCGCCGGCGTGTCGGTGGCGCGCACGGCGGCGGCGAGGCGGCGCGCGAACTCCTTGAGCACCTCGTCGCCGATGCCGTGGCCCCAGGTGTCGTTGATGCGCTTGAAGTGGTCGACGTCGAGGTAGGCCAGGCCCAGCACGCTGCGCCGGCGGCGCGCCCGCTCCAGCGCCTGGGCCAGCGTCTCGCCGAACAGGCGGCGGTTGGCCAGGCCCGTCAGGTCGTCGATGCGCGCCATCTGCACCAGGCGCGTCTCGGCTTCCTTGATCCGGGTGACGTCGTGCGCCAGCGCGTACACGCCGGCCACCGCGCCGTCCGGCTGCAGGTCCGGCACCACCGTCCACTCGAGGATGCGATGCTGCCCGCCGGCCTGCAGCGTCATCCCGAAACTGGCGCCGTGCCCCGCGAAGGCCGTCTTCAGGCGCGCGCGGGCGCCGTCGTAGGCGCCGCGGCCGAGGGCGTCGGCCAGGTGCATGCCGTCCAGCGCGCGGTCGTCCAGGCCCAGCCAGGCGCGGAAGGTGGCGTTCGCGAACCCGAGCCGGTGGTTGCGGTCGATCGAGCAGATCAGGACGGGCAGGTTGTCGGCGATCGTGCGCAGCCGTTTCTCGCTGGCCGCCTGGGCCAGTTCCGCCTCCTTGCGCTCGCTGATGTCCATCGCCATCACGTAGAAGCCGGCCACCGCGCCGTCGGCGTCGACGTCCGGCAGGTAGTCGATCAGCTGGTGGCGCCGGCGGTCGTCGCTGCGCACGTCCTCGACGCGCCCGCGCTCGCCGCGCAGCACGGCGCGCACCAGCGGCTCCAGGCGCGCATACGGCAACGCGCCCAGCACCTCGCGCACCGTGCGCCCGAGCGCGGCGTCGGGCGCCAGGCCCAGCATGCGCGCGAACGCGGCGTTGGTGAACGCGAAGCGCTCGTCGCGGTCCACGTAGGCGATCACGGCCGGCACGTTGTCGGCGATCGCGCGCATCCTGGCGATGGCGCGCTCGCGCTCCCGCACCAGGTCGTGGAAGGCGCGGCCCAGTTCGCCGATCTCGTCGCGCCGCCCGAGGTGCAGCGTGTCGATGCCGGCGCCGCCGTGGCGCACCGCCGCCACCGCGCGGCGCAGCACGTCCAGCGGTCGCAGCCGGCGCCGCACGATCCACCAGGCCAGCGCGCCCGCCAGCAGCGCCAGGATGCCCGCCACGGCCAGCACGCTGCGGCGCATGTGCGCCAGCGGCGCGAACGCTTCCGCGTCCGGATAACGCGACCCCAGCACCCAGCCGGTCGCGCGCAGCCGCTTGTAGGCGAACAGCGCCTGGCCCTGGCGGTCGGCGCCGTGTACCCAGCCTTCGAAGCCGCGCAGCGCGCGCATGGCGCCGGGGTGGTCGCCGGGCGTCGTCGTCATGTCGTGCAGCAGGCGTTCGCGCAGCGGGTGGTCGACCAGCACGCCGGCCGCCGACATCAGGAACAGGTAGCCGGTGCGGCCCGGCTTGAGGGCGTCGACCTCGCGCAGGAAGTTCGCGTGCTGCAGGTCGATGCGCCCGGCCAGCACGCAGGCGACGTCGCCGGCCGCGTCGAACACGGGCGCCGTCACCAGCACCACCTGGGCGCCGGACAGGCGGCTGCGGAACGGTTCCGAGACGATGCCGCGGCGCAGCCGCAGCGTGTCCTCGAAATACTGGCGGCCGGCCCCGCTGAGCGGCTGCGCGCTCGGCATGGTGGCGCTGGACGCGACCAGGTCGCCGTTGCGGGCGAAGGCGACGATGTTGACGAAGTCGTCGCGCCCGTCGGCGCCGCGCTCGGCCAGCCAGGCCTGCAGCCGGCGCGGGTCGCGCAGCGCCGCCGCCGGCACGGCGCGCGCCAGCGCGTCCATGCGGCGCACGTGGGCGCCCAGGCGCTCGTCCATGAACGCGGCGGCTCCCGCCAGCAGCGCCACTTGCTGCTCGCCCAGCACGGTGCGCATGTCGCGTTCGGCCACTTGCAGCGCCAGCGGACCGGCCAGCAGCGTCGCGCCCAGCACCAGCGCGCCCACCGTGAGGGCCAGGCGCGAGCGCACGGTCGAGGGCAGGAAGGCGATGCGTGTCATGGAATGCGAGGATGGCGGGCGATGGTGCGCCGCCAGTATGTCATAAAGCCCCCGGCGTTCCAGTCGAGCCGGAAACAAATTAACGCTTGGCCCGGGCGCGGCATCTGGTTACGATGTGCCTTTTTGCGAACCGGCAATTTCGCCAGCAATCACCACCCCCACCGGACATGAGTCAATACACCCTGAACGTCAACGGCCAGGCCCGCGCCGTCGACGTCGAAGCGGACACCCCGCTGCTGTGGGCACTGCGCGATACCCTGGGCCTGGTCGGCACCAAGTACGGCTGCGGCATGGGCGTGTGCGGCGCCTGCACCGTCCACGTCGACGGCCAGCCGGCACGCGCCTGCCAGCTGCCCGTGTCCGGCGTCGGCAAGGCGAAGATCACGACCATCGAGGGCCTCGACCCGCGCGCCGCGCATCCGCTGCAGCAAGCCTGGCAGGAACTCGACGTGCCGCAGTGCGGCTATTGCCAGGGCGGCCAGATCATGACGGCCTGCGCGTTGCTCAGGCAGCATCCGCGCCCGAGCGACGCCCAGATCGACGAAGCCATGGCCGGCAACCTGTGCCGCTGCGCGACCTATGTGCGCATCCGCGCCGGCATCCACCGGGCGGCCGAGATCGCCGGCAAGGGAAAGGACAAGCGATGAGCCTGGACACGATGCGCGACTCCACCACGGCCACGACTGCCACCCCGGCGCGGCGGCGCTTCCTGCGCCAGTCCGGCGCCCTGCTGCTGGGCCTGCAGGCGGGAGGCGTCGTCGGGCTGGCCAGCGCCGCCGACGCCGATCCGAAGGCGCGCCCGGCCGGGGCATTCGCCCCGAACGCCTTCATCCGCATCGACGCCGACGGCGGCGTGACGCTGGTGTCCAAGCAGCCCGAGATCGGCCAGGGCATCAAGACCTCGCTGCCGATGGTGATCGCCGAGGAACTGGAAGTCGACTGGAAGCGCGTGCGCGTCGTGCAGGGCGACCTGGATCCCGTCTACGGGCCGCAGGGCGCCGGCGGTTCGACCTCCACCCCGACCAACTACGACAACTTCCACCGCCTGGGCGCCACGGCCCGGACCATGCTGGTGCAGGCGGCGGCGCTCGCCTGGGGCGTGCCTGCATCGAGCTGCCGCGCCAGCCTCGGCGCCGTGCTGCACGACGCCAGCGGCCGCAAGCTCGGCTACGGCGCGCTGGTGCCGGCCGCCGCGCGCCTGCCGCTGCCGGACGCGCAGGACGTCGTGCTCAAGGACCCGTCCACCTACCGGCTGCTCGGCACCCGCGTCGGCGGCGTCGACAACGGCCGCGTGGTGTCCGGCCAGCCGCTGTTCGGCATCGATACCCGCCTGCCCGGCATGCTGTACGCCACCTACGTGAAATGCCCGGTGCTGGGCGGCCGTCCGCTGGCGGCCAACCTGGACGCGGTCAGGGCGCTGCCGGGCGTGAAGGCCGCCTTCATCGTCGCGGGCACGGCCAACCTGAACGGGCTGCGTCCCGGCGTGGCGATCGTCGCCGACTCGACCTGGAACGCGCTGCGCGCGCGCAAGGCGCTCGCGGTGACCTGGGACGAGGGCGACGGCGCCCGGCACGGCTGGGCGGGCTTCGCGGCCCAGGCCCGCGCCGCCGCCGGCAAGCCGGGCACGGTCGTGCTGCGCAAGGACGGCGACGTCGCGGCGGCGCTGGCCGGCGCCGCGCACACGGTCGAGGCGAGCTACACGTATCCGTTCATCTCGCACGCCAGCATGGAGCCGCAGAACTGCACGGCCTGGTTCAAGCCGGACGCCGGCACGCTGGAACTGTGGGCGCCGACCCAGAACCCGGGCGCCGGCCAGGCCCTGGTGACGAGCACCTTCGGCATCCCGAAGGACAAGATCGTGCTGCACATCACGCGCAGCGGCGGCGGCTTCGGCCGGCGGCTGTCGTCCGACTTCATCGTCGAGGCGGTGGCGATCGCGCAGCAGGTCGCTGCGCCGGTCAAGCTGACCTGGACGCGCGAGGACGACCTGCAGCAGGACCACTTCCGCGCCGGCGGCTTCCACTTCCTGCGCGGCGGCACCGATGCGGGGGGCCGGCTGGTGGCCTGGCACGACCATTTCGTCACCTTCGCCAACCGCGTCGAGCGCGACGGCGCCAGCGTCCTGCAGCCGGGCAGCGGCGCCGGCCTGTCGGTCGACGAATTCCCGGCGCGCTGGGTGCCCAACTGCCTGCTCGAGCAGACCCCGCTCGAATGCCGCATCCCGATGGGGCCGTGGCGCGCGCCCGGCAGCAACGTGTTTTCCTGGGTCATCCACAGCTTCATCGACGAGCTGGCCCATGCGGCGCGGCGCGATCCGGTCGCGTTCCGCCTCGAACTCCTGGGCGAGCGCGACCTGATGGCCGGCACCGGCGAGCGCGGCGTGCCCTACAACGTGGCGCGCATGCGCGGCGTGCTGGAAGCCGTGGCCGCCAGGGCGGGCTGGGGCAAGCGCACGTTCGCGCGCGGCCAGGGCGCCGGCGTGGCCTTCCACTTCAGCCACCGCGGCTACGTCGCCCAGGTCGCCGAAGTCACCGTGTCCAGGGACGGCAAGCTGACCGTCGACCGCGTGGTGGTGGTGGCCGACATCGGCGCCCAGGTGGTCAACCTGTCCGGCGCCGAGCACCAGGTCGAGGGCTCGGTGATCGACGGCCTGTCGACCCTGATGCATCCGGCGCTGGACATCGAACAGGGCCGCGTGGTGCAGTCCAACTTCCACGAGTACCAGCTGCTGCGCATGCCGGACGTCCCGCGCCGGATCGAATCGCATTTCCTCAAGACCGACTACCCGGTCACGGGCCTGGGCGAACCGGCGTTCCCGCCGCTGGCGCCGGCCGTGTGCAACGCGATCTTCGCGGCCACCGGGCACCGGGTGCGCGAACTGCCGCTGTCGAAGACCGACCTGAGCTGGAGCTGATCCCGATGCGCCCGGACCCGAACGCGCTGCTGCAGCAGGCCGTGCAGCTGCACCGGCAGGGCCGGCTGGACGCGGCCCAGGCGCTGTACCGGCAGGTGCTGGAGGCCGCGCCGCGCCAGTTCGACGCCCTGCACCTGCTGGGCGTGATCGAGCGCCAGCGCGGCAATCCGGCGCTGGCGGCGCGCTTGATCGCGGACGCGCTGGCCGTCGACCCGCAGCAGGCGCGCGCGCACTGCAACCTGGGCGCCGCGCTGCAGGACCTGGGCCGCGCCGGCGCGGCGCTGGACAGCTACGAGGCGGCGCTGCGCCTGGATCCGCACTACGCGCTGGCCTGGGACAACCGCGGCAATGCGCTGCGGCGCCTGGGCCGGCTGGACGAGGCGCTGGACAGCTACGCGCGCGCGCTGGGCATCCAGCCCGCGTTTCCCGAAGCCTGGTGCCACCGCGCGATCGCCCTGCACGACCTGGGCCGCGACGCCGACGCCGTGGCCAGCGCGCGCCAGGCGCTGGCGGCGCGGCCGCGCTATGCGGACGCCCTGCTCGCCCTCGGCAATGCGCTGCAGGGCATGGCGCGGCTGGACGAGGCCATCGATGCCTACGACCGCGCGCTCGAGGCCGCGCCCGGCCAGGCCGACGCCTGGTGCGCGCGCGGCGCGGCGCTGAAGAAATCCGGCGACCCCGGCGCGGCGCTGGCCAGCTACGAGCGGGCGCTGGCGCTGCGCCCCGACTACGCGCTGGCCGAACACTACCGCGCCAACACGCTGCGCGTACTGGGCCGCCGCGACGAGGCCGTCGCCGCCTACCGGCGCGCGCTGGCGCTGGGCGCGGACGCCGGCGAGATCGGGTTCTCGCTGGCGGCGCTGGACGCGCCGGCCGCCGGCGGACTATGTCAAGGGCCTGTTCGACCAGTACGCGGACCATTTCGACCGCCACCTGGTCGACGTGCTGGGCTACCGCACCCCGGCCCTGCTCGACGCGCTGCTGCGCCGCCACGGCGGCATGCCGGGCAGCGTGGCCGACCTGGGATGCGGCACCGGCCTGTGCGCCCCGTTCCTGCGGCCGGCCGCGACGCGCCTGGCCGGCGTCGACCTGTCGCCGAAGATGCTGGACAGGGCGCGCGCCACCGGCCTGTACGACGAGCTGGCCTGCGCCGACATCGGCGACTGGCTGGCCAGCCAGCAGGACGCGCACGACCTGCTGGTGGCGGCCGACGTGCTGGTCTACATTGGCGCGCTGGAGACGCTGTTCGCGCGGGCGCGCGCGGCGCTGCGGCCGGGCGGGCGGCTGGCGTTTTCCTGCGAGGCGCTGGAGGACGGGGGCGGTGCCGGCGCCGGCGCCGATGCCGATTATGCGATCCGGGCGTCGAACCGCTATGCGCACGCGCTCGGCTACGTCGAGCGCTGCGCGGCGGACGCCGGGTTCACGCTGGTCGAGGCGGAGCGGGCCGCGTTGCGGCGCGAGCATGGGGCCGACGTGGCGGGGTGGCTGGTGTTGTTGCGGGCTTGATGCGGGCTTGATGCGGGCAGCGCGAACGCCCGCATGGCGGCGGCGCGAATCCGCGGTCAGGCCACCGACAATGCCGTCATCCCCGCCGCGTTCAGCCTCACCGGCACCGCGCCGCGCGCCACCATGCGGTCGAGGGCGCGGGTGCCGTCGCCCGGATCGACGTCCACCGCGCGCATCGCTTCCGGGACGATGAGGGTGTCGAAGCCCTCCTCCAGCGCGTCGGTGACGGTGTTGAGCACGCAGTAGTCGGTGGCCAGGCCGCACACCGTCACGCGTTCGATGCCGCGCTCGCGCAGCTGCTGCGCCAGCGCGGTGCCGTTGAAGGCCGAGTAGGCGTCGGCCCCGGCGCTGTCCGCCTTCGAGACCACGATGGCGTCGTCCGGCAGCGCCAGCTCGGCCGCGAACGCGGCGCCGGGCGTGCCGGCCACGCAATGCGGCGGCCAGGGTCCGCCCTGCGCTGCGAACGAGCAGTGGTCCTGCGGGTGCCAGTCGCGCGAGGCGACCACCGGCAGGCCCTGCTCGCGGTACAGGGCGATCAGGTGGTTGATGGGGGCGACGACTTCGTGGCCGGCGGCCACGCCGAGCGCACCGCCCGGCAGGAAGTCGACCTGCATGTCGATCACGAGCAGGGCATCGCCCCGGTCCAGGTGAATCGCGCTCATTGACGTCCTTTCAGTGACGCGGCTGCCTGCCGCGGATGCGCCATTGTCGCCCAAAACGCAGCGCCGGACGAGTCAGTGGCGCTGTTGCGCGCGGTGCGCCGGATCCGGGTCCAGGGCGCCCAGGCGGTCGAGGATGGCGGCGGCGCGCTCGGCCAGGGCCGGGTCGGCCGCCTGGACGGTCAGCTGGCAATCGCGCACGGCGTCCTGGGCGGTGGGCGCGAAGGTGTGGCTGTAGGCGTCGCTGCCGGTGACGGCCGGATCGTCGCCGATGGCGAAGTTGCCCTGTACCGGCCCGGTCTCGTCGACGCGCACGTCGATGACGATGTCGTCGGCCGGGATGCCGGCGTCCAGCAGCGCGGCGCGCGCCTGCTCGGCGGCGCTCAGGTGCATGAAGGTGCGGATGATGGGATATTGCATGGTAGGGCTCCTTGGCTGCCGCGGTTTGCATTCCGGCCCACCGTAACAGAAAGCCGCCCGCCACGGCGCCCGCTGCATCGGTAAAATCCACGGGCGAATCGGCGAAAACAATGTCACGCGTGCGCTACACAGTTGGCAATTTAGTACAATCCGGAAACGTTCAGTATTTCCCTGGATCAATACACTAGCGACATTTTCGCCACCCTTTGCGACGACAACAATATGAAAATTTCAGCTCGGATCGCTTCATCCCGTCCGCTCGCCACCACGGCGATGCACGGGCGCGTCGAAACCATGCGCAACGCAGGCCAGCCGGTGATCGACTTCTCCATCGCCATCTCGCACTTCCCGGCGCCCAAGGCGGTGCTGGACGCGGTCGCCGGCGCCATCGAGCGCGAACGCACGATGCCCTATACCAGCGTGGTCGGCGCCCTCGACGTGCGCGCGCGCCTGGCCGACAAGCTGCGCAAGGAAAACGGCGTGGACGCGACGACCGACGAGATCATCGTCACCAACGGCGCCAAGCAGGCGCTGTACCAGGCGCTGTACGTGATGAGCGATCCGGGCGACACGGTACTGGTGTTCAAGCCTCACTGGCCCGCTTATGTTGCTACCGCACAACTCCTGGGCCTGAAGCCGGTCCTGGCCGACCTGCCCGAGGCGATCACGCCGGCACTGCTGGACGGCCTGGGCGAGCCGGACATCGTGATCATCAATAACCCGCACAATCCGACCGGCAAGGTGTACACTCGCCAGGAGTTGGAATACGTACGCGCATGGGTGGAGCGCATCGGGGCCCGGGTGATCGTCGACGAAAGCTACGAGCACCTGATCTTCGAGGGCGAGCACGTCAGCCTGGCCGCGCTGGGCGACTGGCGCGGGACCGGCGTGGTGACGATTTTCTCGGCCTCGCAGAGCTATGCCATGATGGGCTGGCGCGTCGGTTTCGCACTGGCGCCGGCGGTGGTGGTCGAGGCGATGCAGACGCTGCAGGGTCCGATCACGGCGGCCGCGCCGCACCTGTCGCAGGTGGCGGCGGACGTCGCCTTCGCCACCGGCGCGCCGCGCGCGATGATGGCGGACTACCGCGACCGCCGCGACCTGGCGGTGCGGCTGTTCGCCGACGTGTCCTGGATGGTCATGCATGCGCCGGCCTCCGGTCCCTACCTGTGGGGAGACGTGCGCAGCCTGACGATGGACAGCATCGGCTTTTCCGAGGCGCTGCTCGAGGAACGGCAGGTCGCCGTGATGCCGGGCGACGCGCTGGGGGTGCCGGGCTTCATCCGCCTCGGCTACATCTCGGACGACGTGGCGACGCTGCGCGACGGTATTCGCAGGATAATCGAGTTTGGAGACGCCTGGACGGGACGGGCACGGGAAGAATAGGCAAGATGATGAAAGGTTTGGGCCGGTTCCGGCTGAACAGCCTCCGGAGCCGGCTCATGCTGCTGGTGGCGCTGGCGATCACGCCGCTCGCGGTCATGACGATCCTGTCCGGGATCCGCGAGCGCGAGCACGCCATCAAGGCGTCCGAGGAAAACCTGCGCCGCCTGACCGGCATGGCGGCGGCCAACGAAGCCCAGTCCATCGAAGGCGCGCGCCAGATCCTGGTCGACCTGGCCAGCGTGCCCGACCTGATGGGCGATACTGCCAAGTGCACCTCGCTGCTGTCGGACGTCCTCGACCGCAACGAAGGCTTCGTCAATTTCGGCCTGATCCAGCTCAACGGCGACGTCACCTGCAGCGCCGTGCCCCTGCTGCACCCCGTCAACCTGGGCGACCGCAGCCACTTCCGCCGCGCCATCTCGGAACGCCGCTTCATCGCCGGCGACTACGTGTTCGGGCGGGTGATCAAGAAGCACACGATCAACCTCACCTACCCGGTCATCGACCGCAGCGGCAAGGTGCTGGCCGTGGTGTTCGCGGCGATGGACCTGGAAAGCCTGGACACCTTCATCAACGACATCAACCTGCCGTCCGGCTCCTTGCTCGCCACCACCGACGCGCGCGGCACCATCATCTCGCGCCGCCCCGATCCGGAACGCTTCTTCGGCACCCGCCTGTCGGCCGCCACGCTGGAGGCGATGGCGACGGCCGGCCAGCGCGCCGTCACCGTGCGCGGCGACGACGGCGTCGAGCGCCTGCACACCTTCGCGCGCGTGGGCGCGCCGGCGCTGTCCGACTACACGGTCACGATCGGCATCCCGACCGAGACCATCCTGTCGGCCGCGCGCCACGACCAGGTCATGTCCCTGCTCGGCCTGGCCGCGACCACGGCGCTGGCCCTGCTGGCCGCCTGGCTGGTGGGCGGCGCGCTGGTGGTGCAGCGCGTGCGCAAGCTGATGGACACGGCCGAGCGCATCGCCGCCGGCGACCTCGAAGCGCGCTCCGGCATCGCCTACGGCCGCGAGGAGATCGGCAACCTGGCGCAGGCGCTCGACCGGATGGCGGAGTCGCTGCAGAAGAAGGAGACGGCGCGGTCGCTGGCCGAGCGCGAGCTGCGCGCGGCCGACCAGCGCAAGGACGAGTTCCTGGCGATGCTGGCGCACGAGCTGCGCAACCCGCTGGCGCCGATCAGCACCGGCGCGCACCTGCTCAAGCTGCTGCACTCGGACAACGCCCAGATCATCCAGACCTGCTCGATCATCGTGCGCCAGGTCGACCACATGACGAGCCTGGTCGACGACCTGCTGGACGTCTCGCGCGTGACGCGCGGGCTGGTGTCGCTGTCGACGCAGGTGCTGGACGTGCGGCGCGTGGTGGACGACGCGGCCGAGCAGATCCGCCCGCTGATCGCGGCGCGGCGCCACCGCGTGGTGATCGACCTGCCGCCGGCGGCGGCGCACGTCAAGGGCGACCACAAGCGCCTGGTGCAGGTCTGCGCGAACCTGCTCGGCAACGCCACCAAGTACACGCCGGAAGGCGGCACGATCCAGCTGACGCTGGCGCAGGACGACGCCGACTGGGTGCTGAGCGTGGCCGACGACGGCATCGGCATGGAGCCGGGCCTGGTCGAGCGCGTGTTCGACCTGTTCACCCAGGCCGAGCGCACGCCGGACCGCTCGCAGGGTGGCCTGGGCCTGGGCCTGGCCCTGGTCAAGAGCCTGGTCGAGCTGCACGGCGGCAGCGTCGGCGCGCACAGCGCGGGACTGGGCAAGGGATCGACGTTCACCGTGCGCCTGCCGCGCTTTACCCAGGAAGCGTTGCCGCCACCGCCGCCGCCGCGCGAGACCGCGCGCGCCGACGGCATCGCGCCGCTGCGCCTGCTGCTGGTGGACGACAATGCCGACGCCGTGCACACGCTGCAGCTGTTCCTGCGCTCGGCCGGCCACCAGGTGGAAGTGGCGTACAGCGCCGGCGACGCGCTGGAACTGGCCAGGACGCTGGCGCCGGACGTCTGCCTGCTCGACATCGGCCTGCCCGACTTCGACGGCAACGAACTGGCGCGCCGCCTGCGCCGTCTGCCGCAGGCGACCGCCAGCACGCTCGTCGCGATGACCGGCTACGGTCGCCAGCAGGACCGCGAGACCGCGATGGCGGCGGGCTTCGACCATTACCTGGTCAAGCCGGTGAATACCGCGCAACTCGCGGACATCCTGGCGGCGGTGGCGGAGACCCACGTCAGGCGTTGAACCTGCCCGGCCGGCGCGTGCCGGCACCCGCGCATCAGGCGCGCGGGCCCCTGCGCCGGCGCGCCGCCAGCAGCGCCGCGAACGCCACGCCACCCAGCCACAGGGTGCCCGGCTCCGGCACTTCCGCATTGTTCTTGCCGCCGCCGGCGGCCGGCGTCGCGGGCGCGGCCACCGGCTGCGTCGGCAGCAGCACCTCCGGGATCGACGGGGTGGCGTCGCTGCCGCCGTGCGGCTGCGTGGACGGCGCCGGGACCGCCGGTGCCGGCAACTGGCCGCCGGCCGGGGTGTCCGCGCCGCCGGTACCACCGCCGCCGGCATTGCCGGCGCCACCGGCATCGTCCATGCCGCCCGTATTGCCGGTATTGCCGGTATTGCCCGTATTGCCCGTGCCGCCGCTACCGCCCGTACCGCCCGCACTGCCGCTGCCGCCGGCGCCACCCGGCGTGACGGGCGCGCCGCCGTCGCCGGCCGCGACCGGATTGCCGAGTGCCGCACCGTCCAGGATCGGGGCCTGGGTGCCCGGCGAGGGAGACGGCGAAGGCGCCGGCGCGGACGAGCCGGTGGTGCCGCTGCCGGAGGCGCCGGCGCTGGCCGCGCCGTAGGCCGCCAGCAGGCGGTTGGCTTCGACCAGGGCGGACAGGGCGTACGGATCCGGCGAAGCGGCCTGCCCCGGCCCGCCGCGCGCGGCGGCGGCGGCCACGGTGCCCGTGCCGATCGCATCCCCATAATTGCCGAGATGGAAGGACTGGCCGCCCTGGCCCGGCTCCGGCACATACGACACGTTCTGCAGGGCCGGATCCTGGCCGTCCGCGCTGGCCGTGTCCAGTTCGCGCTCGCTGGGGCCGTGCGCCTCGACGGGCTGGCGCGGCACGTCGGAGACGCGGTTGCCGCAGCGCGCGCGGATCTCGCTATTGCCGTCCGACAGCAGCGTTTCGCCCGCCGCCAGCGTGTGGCGGCCGGCGGTCCAGAATACCTTGTCGCCCTTGCGGTACGAGACGTAGACGGCGCGCGGCCGGGCGACCGTCACCACGGCGGCGCGGTCGGCGTCGAAACCGGCGTAGTGCTCGGCCACGACCCTGTCGCTGTCGATCATGCGCTTGACCTCGGCGCCGCCCGCCACGCCGCCCGGCACCACCGAATACGGATAGACGCGCCGCGCCGGCTGCGCCGCCTGCTGCACGGTCCGCGGCGCCGACGCCGACGCCGCCTCGGCGGCCGCGGCCGGCACGGCGTCGAGCACGGCCGTGCGCAGGGGGCCGGGCGCGTGTCCCAGGGTGAGGAGTGCGAGGCTGGCGACGACGCCAAGCGCGGCCGCGACGGCCAGGCGCGTCTTCAGGCGCTGGGCTTTCCTGCTGCGGCGGATATAGGCTGAACGCGAGTGCATGGCTGCGAAGTAGGATGTTTCCTACAGAGTAGCAGCATTTCCGCTCCCGAACATTTTTTTATTGAAATTATCGGTCAATACGTTGCAAAAATGCCGATATTGCTACGCAGACGCCCGATTCTGCCATGGATATCGTTCGGTAACTACCGTTTTTGCGGTCGACAATCGATGAATCGATGAATTTGACAACACCGGCACGGTGCCGCCACGCTGCCCCGGCACGCCGCGGGCCGTTGCCGGCATGTCATCGCCGGGCAATATTGCGACGCTAGACTCGCCGCGTTCAATCAATGCGGGGGGCACGATGGATCGACGGGATTTTCTCAGGAGCGCAGCGTATTTCACGGTCGCCGGCGCCGGCGCCGGACTGGCGGCCTGCGGCGGCGCGGAAGGCGCCGCGCCGGGCAGCTACACGTTTCCGCAGGGCGTGGCCAGCGGCGATCCGAAGGACACCAGCGTGGTGTTCTGGACGCGCTGCGTGCCGCGCAGCGGCAGCGGCAACGTCAACCTGCGCCTGGACGTGGCGACCGATGACGCCTTCGGCAATATCGTCGCCCAGGTCGCCCTGAGCGCGACCGCGGCCTACGACAACACGGTGCGCGCCAAGGTGACGAAGCTGGCGCCGGGCACCTCCTATTCCTACCGCTTCGTGGCCGACGCCGACATCAGCGCGACCGGCCGCACCCGGACGGCGCCGGCCGCGGCCTCCAGCCCCGCCCAGCTGCGCTTCGCCTGGATGACGTGCCAGGACTGGAGCATCAACCACTGGGCGGCGATGGAACTGATGGCGGCGGAAGACGTCGACTTCATCGTGCACCTGGGCGACTACATCTACGAGACCGTGGGCGCGGCATTCCAGAAAGGCGCCGCCGAGCCGGCGCACGGCAGGATCGTCCTGCCGCACGGGGTGGCGATCGGCGACGCCGTCTACGCCGACTCGGTCGACGACTACCGCACGCTGTACCGCACCTACCGCGGCGACGCCCGCCTGCAGGAACTGCACCGCAGGTTCCCGATGGTGGCGATCTGGGACGACCACGAATTCTCGGACGACTGCTGGCGCGACCACCAGACCTATACCAACGCCAACGTGCAGCAGACCGCGCGCCGCCGCAGCGCCAACCAGGCCTGGGCCGAGTACATGCCGGTCGACTGGGGCGACGTCTCGTTCGACCTGGCCAATGCCGCGTACGACAACATCCGCATCTACCGCGACTTCCGCTTCGGCACCCTGCTGCACCTGGTGATGACCGACCAGCGCCTGTACCGCGACGACCACGTGGTCGGCGAAGCCGCCTATGCGCGCCTGCTGCAGCACGATGCCGTGGGCGGCAACGACGCGGTCGGCGCGCGCTACTTCGTGCCGCAGCCACTGCTGCAGCAGTTCGAGGCGCTCGACACGGCCGCGCTGGGCCGCGCGCCGGGCATCCTCGGCGCCACCCAGGCGCAGTGGTGGAAGGACACGATGAAGAACTCCGGCGCCACCTGGAAGGTCTGGGGCAACGAGGTGACGCTGAACCGCATGTGGATCGACCTGCGCGGCCAGGCCCCGGCGCCGTACGACCAGCGCTACATCGTCAACGCGGACGGCTGGGACGGCTTCCCGGCGCACCGCGCCGAGATGCTGGGCTACCTGTCGGCGCAGGGCATCCGCAACGTCGTCGCCATCACCGGCGACCTGCACGCCTTCCAGTGCGGCGTCGTCTACGACAACAACGACCCGGCCACGGGCAAGGCGGTGGCGGTGGACTTCGTCGGCGCCGGCATCAGCAGCGCGTCGTTCTACCGGTACCTGGCGGCCGGCGCCGGCGCCACGCCGCTGGCGCCGCTGGTGGCGACGCCGCAGGTGTTCGACGGCGTGATGCGCGCGCACAACCCGGCCTTCGCCTACGTCGACCACGATGCCCAGGGCTATTCGGTGGCGACCGTCACCGCGTCCGCGTTCAGCGTCGTCTTCAACAAGGTCAAGCCGCTCGATGCCAACGGCGGCAAGCCCGCCTCGCCGCTGGCCAAGCGCACCCGCATCGTGCTGCAGGCCGGATCGACGACGCCGGTGGTGACGGACGACGTGGCCTGACGCGACCCACGGCAACGTCGTCCCGGCCTGCGCCGGGACGACGCGCGTTCATTCATTTAGGCGCTGTTCGCGTTAATTGCGTTTCCTGTCCAGCCGCTTGCCGAACTGGACCGCTGCGCGCAGCAGCAGTGCCGGTGTGGTCAACCGCTTGTCGTCCAGCACCCGCTGCCAGCCCGAGTAGTCGATCAGGTAGCGGCTGGCCACGCCGCGAAAGCGCAGCAGCCAGGTCTTGAAGCGGCTGTGCCAGCCGTTCACGTTCTGCAGGT
>NZ_CAJYEB010000031.1 GCF_913773735.1 uncultured Massilia sp. | reverse complement strand
CCGAACAGGACCGTGAAACGACTTTGCGCCGATGATAGTGCTGCAACCAGTGTGAAAGTAGGTTATCGTCAGGCTAGTTATTAAGCGAAAGCCCGCTCCAGTGATCTGGAGCGGGCTTTTTGCGTTTCGGTGTCCCTGAAAAATCATACCCCGGCCTGCGCCGGGCGACGGCTCAGGTCAGCGCCAACAGCAACGCCACGATCGCCATGACGATCCCGAAGCGTTTCCAGTGCGGCTGGCCATCGCGCAGGGAGAACGAGAACAGGGCCAGGCCGCACAGGATCGGCAGCATGTTCTGGAATCCGCGCGCCAGCAGCGACATGACGATGACCTGCACGACCAAGGCCGGTCCCACACTGCGCTTCTTGAGCGCGGGGACGGGCACCGGTTCGGCCACGGCCGCCCTGGCTTCGACGTGCGCGGCCGCGTCTTCCCGCGTCGGCGCCCGTGCCGCGGTCTTCTCCAGCCTGACCTGTTCCTGCGTTTTTTCCAGCACCGGCAGCGGCGTTGCGCCGGCTTGCCAGAAACCCTCCCAGGGCGCCTCGCCTTGCGTTGACAGCTGCCTGAACGCCTGGCCGCGCCGACCCGCAACGCCGGCCGGCCCCGGCGCTTCCTGGCCGCTCCACTTGGCCCGCGCCGCGCGCACGCGCGCCAGCAGCGGGGCGCCCTTGGCGGCGTCGACCATCCTGACGAATAGCGCATAGCCCTCGAGCGCCGCCAGCACATTCTCGTTGCCGTTCCACTGCTTGCCGGCCGGGCCGTCCTTCTCCACCTGGAACAGCGTGGCGCGAAAGCGCCGCAGCGTGTCGCGGTCGACCGTGAGCTTGTCGTTGACGACGATGCCGGTGACGCGCTGGCGTTCGGAGGCGCACATGACGTGCTGCTTGTCCGGATGCGGCGTGAAGCCTTCGGCGACGACGATGCGGCGCACGCGCCACAGCAGCTTGCCGGCCAGCTTGCGCGCCGCCGCGTCGCCAGAGAAGGTCAGGTCGTCGGCATAACGGGTGTAGCGGAAGCCCAGCTTCGCCGCGGCGCCCTGCAGGCGCGCGTCGAGCCGGCGGCACAGGATGTTCGTCAGCGCCGGACTGGTGGGCGCGCCCTGCGGCAGCACCCGCGCGCCGGTGGCGACGTGGAAGGTTTCGCCGTCCACGCTGACCTGCTCGGTCACGGCCGCGGTGCACAGCAGCGCGAGCGTCGTCGCGACCTGCCTGCCGTAGCCCAGTTCGCGGAACACGCCGCGCACGCGCGCCATGTCGATCGAGGGGAAGAAATCCTTCAGGTCGACGTTGACGACCACCGCCTGGCCGACGTGGGGCGCGGCATTGCTGACGATCGAGCGGCCGCGCAGGAAGCCGTGCGCCGCCGGATGCACCGGCGCGCGCGCCAGCACGTTGTCGAGCACCCAGTACTGGGCGCGCTTCAGGCGCGGCATCGGCGCCGAGATGATGCGTTCGCCGCCCGTCTTCTTCGGCATGGCGAAGCGCCGGTAGTGGCAGATGCGCGAGACGCGCCGGTCGAAGGCCAGGAAGCGCAGCTCGTGCAGCGACAGGCCCATCGCCGCGGCCAGGTCCTGCGCGTCGTGCATCGGCGGCAGCGCCAGTCGCGCCAGCCGGTCGGCGTCGCTGCGCGCCTCGTTCAGGCCGGCCGAGACGCCGGCGCCCAGGTAGAGCAGTTCCTTGGCGCGGCGCGCATGCCAGGCCAGCGCGCGTTCGTGGCGTTCGCGCGCGCGGCGCTGCCGGGCTTCCTCGCGCCGTATCTTGGCCTGCGCCATGCGCTCCTTGCGCATGCGCTTCAGGGCCTGTACCGGATCCTCCACGTCGCGCAGCTCGCGTCCGAGGGCCTGCAAGGCCTGCTCCAGTTCGGTCTCGCGCCGGATCAGCTCCGCCTCGACGCTCAGCGACTGGTCGTCCGCGGGCCAGAAGCCGAGGCGCTGCATTTCCTCCAGCGTGACGGCGCTGCGCGAGCTGGCGCGGATGCGCGCCAGGAGTGCCTCGCGCGAGGTGGGCGGCGTGGATGACGTGTTCATGCAAATGGCCCCCTGGCGGGGCGGTGGGAAGAAGACAGGCGCGGCGGGATTCTCATCGAAGGGCCGTGGCGACTGGCGCGCTCAACTCGACGCCGGACGACGCCGGTAGCGCTGACGTGATTCGGCGAATCCACACCGACTCGCGCTACCGGCGTCAGTCCGGCACAGTGAAGAGCGTGCCAGTGACGCATGGGGAGGGCTGAATACGTGGACGGCGATCCACCGTCCGGTTTGCAAGAGCCGACCCGCCGCGCCTGTCGCGACCAGTATAGCCGCGGCGTTCCGGCGGCCGCAAGCGCGCCTGCAATCGTGCTCATGCTGGCGCCTCCTGCCGCGCGTGCACGAGGCGCACGGCCAGCAAGTGGGCGCACGGACCGTGGCGCAGGCGGTGCTGCACGAACTGGTTGCATTCGCAGGCGCCGTCGACGATGCGCCGGTCGGCGTCGAGCAGCAGCATCGCGCGGTAGCGCCGCTCGCCGCTGCGGGCCGTGCCGGACAGCCGGGTGGCGCCGTCCGGCAGGCTTTGCTCCGGTCCGGCCTGCACGGCACGCAGCGCGACCAGGGTGGCCGCTTCCTGCTCCGCCGGGCTGGAAAAGCGCAGGTCGGCGAACGGCAGCGGATCGCGCGCCAGCTCGCGCAGGCGATACACGCCGTGGGCGAGGTCGTAGACGACGCGTCCGGCCTGGGTGTACAGCGTCAGCGCGCGCTCGACCAGCATGCGCGCCAGGCCCGTGTCCTGCGCCAGCTGTTCGGCGCTGGCGAACCAGCGCGCGGCCAGCGCCGCATGCACGCGCGCCTTGCTGTCGTCGTCCACGTCGCCGCGCGGGGCCAGCAGGTCGAACTGGCCGGCGCGCGACCAGTCGTTCGCGGTCCAGCCGGACAGGCCGAGCGTGAAGCGCATCCCGGGCAGGTCGGCGATCCAGAAGCTGGGCATGCCGTCGCCCATCAGGTGCACGGTAAAGCCCTGCGCCAGCGGGATCAGCCGTTCCAGCACCAGCAGGCGGCGCCGGCCCCAGATGCGGATCTCGGCGCCGGCCGCGCCGCGGTAGGGCGAGCGCCGGCACACGACTTCCTGGTTCCACGGCTCGAAGACCGCGCGCACCGGTTCGCCGGGCGCCAGCACGAAACGGATCGCACGCGGCCCGGCGCGCTCGCGGCGCCGGCGCAGCACGCTGCAGAAGTTGTGGATGTCCATCGGATGCAGGTCGAGCCGGTGCGCCGGCAGGTTCATCGCGCTGCTCACCTGCAGGAAGCCGCGCACCCAGCTGTCCGGGACGTCGATCTTGTGCTCGACGAAGCCCGGGTCGTCCGCCGTACGCACCTGGAAGCCGCCCGGGTCTATCGTCAGGCGCGTGGCCTTGTAGTCGCGGATCTTCTGGAATTGTTCGTACAGCGCTTCCGAATAATCGATGTTGGTGGTGCCGCAGGCGAAGTCGCCGGCGCGGTCGAACATCTCGTGGCCGCAGCTGAGCGCGGCATAGCTCGACTCGTCGCGGCTGAAGCACTCGAAGAACACGCGGTCGGGATGCACGGTGATGACCGGGTCCAGCACAATCCACATGGCGCGGTCGGTGCGGTAGAGGTAGTCGAAGAATGTCGCCTGCGCCTTGTAGAAGGGCTTGAGCACCTGTTCCCGGCGCGCGCGCAGCGTCCTGAGTTCTTCCAGCAGCGGCGCCTGGCGCGCGCGCAGCGCGTCCGAGCGCGCCTGGAACTGCGCCAGCAACTGCGTCTCGTTCTGCGCCAGCCAGGCCTGGTAGGCACTCTTGTCCGGCGCCTGGTAGCGCTGGTCCGCGACCACGACCTCGTGCAGGGCCGACATCGCCTCGCGGAAGGGAATGTGCCGGTTCACCTCGCCGGAAAACCAGGTGGGCGGGCGCAGCGCGTCCGGCACGAAGCGCATCGCGGTGGCGGCGGGGCTGTCGTCGACGCCGGTCGCGCCGTAGTAGCGGTAGTGGAATCTCATGGTCGCGGGCGCGTTGGGGCGAGCGTGGGCGGCGCCTGGATGTCCAGCACGGCCGGCAGTTGCGGATGGCGCGCCTGGATGGCGCGCAGGCTGTCGATGTAGTGGGCCTTGTCGCCGATCGCCATCGTCACCACCTGGCGCGCGAACAGCTGCGCGACGAAGGCGCCGATGTCGGCCGACAGCATCGCCTGCGCGCGCAGGAAGGCCTGCACGCGCTGCTTGACGGCGCGCCCGCGATGGACCTGGGACAGCACCGCGAGGAAATAGGGTTCGAGGCGGCGCAGGCGCGCGACGTCGCCGCCGCAGGCGTCTTCGAGCCAGGCGCTGACGAACAGCTGCATGGCGGGCGACGGGTGCTGGCCGAGCTTGAGCACCAGTTCGGCCATGTCGGCGGCGTCGGCGTGGGCGGTGAGCATCGCCCTGCCGAAGCGCTGGGCGGCGGCGTCCGGATGGTCGCACAGGGTCAGCAGCACCAGCGGCGTCCAGTCCGCACGGGTGCAGATCCGGCCGAAATAGTCGACGGCGAACGCGCGCGTGTCGTCGAACTTGCTGTCGAACAGGCGCAGCGCCGCCTCGAGCCGGGTCCGTGCGCGGTCGGGATCGGCCTCGAAGGCGGCGTAGGCCCAGCGGCGCACCGCGATGCCGGGATTGCGGCCGAACGCCGCCCAGTCGGCCACCTCGAATTGCGCGGGAGCGAAGCGCGCGATCAGCGCCGCGCCCAGCATTTGCGCGCCCTTGCTGCGCGCGGCCAGCAGGCGCCGCAGCAGGTCGGGGTCGGCGAGCAGGGGATCCTGCCCCAATGGGCCGGTGACCCAGGCCAGCAGGTCGGCATGCATGCCGTCGCCGGTCTCGCTGCGGAACAGGGCATCGAACAGCGGCGCCAGCAGCGCCGCGCGCAGAGTCGGATCGGCGCCCAGGCGCGCGACGACGGGCGCGATGGCGCCGCGCACGGCGGCATCCGGCGCGCAGGCGAAGCCGGTCACCAGGTCGAGCTGCTGCGCCAGCACGTGGTCCGGCAGCGCGCCGAACAGGCGTACGCCCAGCGCGCGCACGGCGGCGTCGGGGTCGCGCAGCAGCGCCGTCAATTGCGCCGGCGGCAGGGCGGCCGCGGCGCCGGCCTGCAACAGCCAGTGGCCGGCCAGCACGCGCACCGCGGCGAGCGGATGGCCCAGCAGGTGCAGCAGGCGCGTGAACGGCGCCTGCGCCGCCGCGGTGCGCAAGGGCAGTTCGAGCACGCGTGCCAGGTCGGCGGCGATCGCCGGCACGGCATCCGGAAGCGCATCGAGGTCGGCGCTGTCGTCGAGCCAGTCGAGCAGGGCGGCCACGATCGCCTCCGGCTGGCCGGGCAGCGCCAGCGCCGCCTGGCACAGCAGCATGGCTTCGCGCCGCACCGCCTGGCGCGGCGACGCCAGCATGGCGACGACCAGCGCGGTCGCGCCGGCATACGCGCCGGGGTCCTGCGCGATGCAGTCGAGCGCATACTGCACGGCGTCCGGCAGCGGCGACTGGATGAACAGCAGCAGCCAGGACGCATCGGGCCGGCCTGGTTCGAAGCGCCGCCGTGCGACCGCGAACGCGAAGCGCGCGCTCGCCTCGAACGGGCTACGCAGCAGCGCGCGCAGCGTGTCCACGTCCAGGCCGGCGCACCAGGCCGCGTTGTCGGCCAGCGCGCGCGCCGCGAACACGTGCACGCCTTCGCAGCGGCTTTGCAGCAGCAAGGCCAGCAGCGCGTCCGGATGGCGGTCCCATATTTCCGGGAACGCTTCCATGCGCCGGTCCGCCGCGGACCCGGCGTCGCCATACCAGGTCAGGCCGGAGGGCGAATGGGACAGGCCGGCGCGCTCGCGCAACAGGTGGTTGAACAGCGGCCAGTGGCCGTAGCGGTCGACCCAGCGGCCGCGCCTGGCGTAGGACTTGCCGGCGTCGCGGTCGTCGTAGTCGGCCAGCACGGCCAGCGCCAGCGGCACGAAATCCGGATCGCCGTCCATGCCCAGGCGGCGCAGCGTGCGCCAGCCGCGCCGCAGCAGGTAGGCGCGGGTGCGCATGCCGTAGGCGACGGTGCTGTCGGGATGCGCCGCTTCCCTGGCGAACAGGTAGTGGTGCGGATGCGGCACTTCCCACTCGCCCATGTGCGGCGTCGCTTCGAAGCGCCGCTGCAGCAGGGCGAACAGGGTGGCGTCCGCGCGCATTTCCGCCATCTTGTAGATGTGGCGCACGGCGCGGAAGATCCCGGGACGCAGCGGCGCGCGGCGCAGCGCCTCCAGCAGCAGCGGACGCGCGCGCGCCGCCATGGACGGATCCTGGGCGACCTGGTCCAGCTGCTCGAGCCAGGCGTCCGGCGCCAGGCCGGCCCAGCCCGCGCCGCCGATGGCGACCGCCAGCATGGCCGCGTCGTCGCCGGCATCCCAGCTGGCGCGCAGGGTGGCCGGCCAGGCGGCGACCAGGGCCTGCGCATGGTCATGGCGTTCCTCGGCATCGGCCAGCAGCAGCCAGGCCTGCCGCGCCACGCGCCGCACGGCATCGCTCGGGCTGCGCGCATGCAGTTCGCGCATGGCGGCGCGTGCGCCGGGGTCGCCGCAGCGGCCGATGGCCCAGGCGATGCAATAGTCCTGCAGGGCGTCGCCGCGTTCCAGCTGCTCGACCAGCACGGGGACGGCGGCGCGCAGCCGGCGTTCGCCGATGCGCCAGATGGTGCGCTTGCGCCGCGCGTCGGACAGCGCGCGCCAGCTGCCGCGTTCCAGGCGCTGCAGCAGGGTGCGGTCGGCCTCGGTGGGGACCGGCGGCGCGGGAACGGGCACCTCGACGGTGGGGGAGGGCATGGCGGACGGGGCGACGAAACCCTGGGCGTGCTTCGCTTCCAGCGCCTGGTCGAACAGTTGCTGCGCCGCGGCCAGCGCCACCGGCTGCGGCGTACGGGTGGACTCGCGCCACTCCTCGCCCATGCGCCCCTGGCGCACGTTGACGAGATAGCGTTCCGGCAGGCCGGGACTGGCGCACAGTTCGATCTCGCAATGGACGACCTTGTCTTTCTGCCTGCGCAACAGCTTGACCGTTCTGACCAGGTTCACACGTCGTCCTTGCACTGGATCATGATAGTGATTAAATTCTAGCCAACATTGTATCGTGAGTAAATGTGCCGCGCGAAACAGAACGGGGAGCATGCGCTCCGCTGTCATTGAATTCGTTATAATTTCTTAATTGCAACTTCATTGCAACTTCATTGTGGCCAATCGCACCTGACTGCACCCCATGCTGCCTTTCTTCGATGCCGGACCGCCGCTCGCCGCCGCCATGACCGCCCTGTACGGGCTGCTGGCGGCGACCTCGCTGTCGGTCAAGGTGGCGGCGCGCGGCGCCGCGCCCGGCATGCTGAGCCACCAGGTGAATGCCTGGTGGCGCATCTTCCCGCTCGTCACGCTGGCGCTGCTCGCGTATCCGCTGGGGCTGCAGGCGCTGGCCTGGCTGGTCTGCCTGCTGGCGGCGCGCGAACTCGACGCGCATCATCCGGGCCGGCGCACGGCGCTGCGGCTCGGCGCCGCCGCCGTCGCGCTGGGCCTGGCCGGCGTCGGCTGGGCCTGGCCCACGCTGGTTCTGCCGCTGGCTGGCGCCGCGGCCGGCATCCAGCTGCTGCGCTACCGGCTGCGGCCCGATGCGGCGCGGCTGGTCTGGCTGCTGTTGCTGGCGGCGGCCGGCGCCATGCAGGTCGTGGTGGCGTTCGCGGCGCTGCCGTTCGGCGCCCGCGCCAACCTGGCCTGGCTGTTCTACCTGTTCATCCTGACCGCGCTGAACGACATCGGCCAGTTCGTCGCCGGCAAGCTGTTCGGCCGGCACCGCATCGCGCCCACGGTCAGCCCGAACAAGACCTGGCAGGGCCTGGCGGGCGGCATCGTGGTGTCGCAGGTCGTCAGCGCCGCGCTCGGGGCCTGGCTCGACCTGGCCGGCGCGGCGACGATGGCCGCGTTCGGGCTGCTGCTGTCGCTGGCCGGGTTCGCGGGCGACCTGCTGTTCTCCCGCGCCAAGCGCCGCCTGTCGATCAAGGATTTTTCCCAGCTGATTCCGGGCCACGGCGGCATCCTCGACCGCGTCGACAGCCTGGTCCTCACCGCGCCGCTGCTGTACTGCCTGCTGCGCACCCTCGTACAAGGAACCCCATCATGAAGATCGAGCAACCCGGCGCCTGGACGACGTTCGAATCCGGCTTTTGCGGCGGCGACGGTACCCGCCTGTTCTTCCGCGCCTGGCAGCCGCGCGCGGCGCCGCAGGACCGGCCGCCGCGCGCCCTGGTGTTCCTGCACCGCGGCCACGAGCATTCGGGCCGCATCGCGCCACTGGTCGAGCGCTTCGGCCTGCACCAGGACTGGGCTTTCGCCTACGATGCGCGCGGTCACGGCCACTCCCCCGGCGCGCGCGGCGACGCGCCCGCCTTCGCCACGCTGGTGAGCGATCTCGACGCCTTCGTGCGCCACGTGTCGGCGCAGTACGGCATCGCGGTCGAGGACATGATCGTGGTGGCCAACAGCGTCGGCGCCGTGGTGGCCGCGACCTGGGTGCACGACTACGCGCCGCGCATCCGCGGCCTGGTGATGGCGGCGGCGGCCTTCCGCATCAAGCTCTACGTCCCGCTGGCCAAGCCGGCGCTGCGCTTCGCGCGCAAGTTCAAGCCGGCGCTGTTCGTCACCAGCTACATCCGTCCCGGCATGCTGACCCATTCGGCGCAGGAGGCGAAGGCCTATGGCGCCGATCCGCTGATCGCCAGGAGCATCTCGGCCAAGATCCTGCTCGAACTGGCCGACACGGCCGAGCGCATCGTGCGCGACGCCGCCGCCATCGACGTGCCGGTGCTGATGCTGGCGGCCGACAAGGACTACGTGGTCGAGGAGGCGCCGCAGCGCCTGTTCTTCGCGCGCCTGAGTTCTCCGCTGAAGCGCTACGTGCGGCTGGAGGACTGCTACCACGCCGTGTTCTACGAGCGCGACACGACGGTCGCGCTCCAGGCCAGCCTGGATTTCATCCGCGACTGCCGCGCCGCCGCGCCGGCGGCGCCCACGCACTATGCGACGGCGGACCGCGACGGCCACGCGGCGCGCCAGTACGCCGCGCTGGAGCGTAACGAGAGCGGCAGCGCCGCCACGCGCGCCTGGTTCGGCCTGCAGCGCCGCATGCTGGGCGTGCTCGGGCCGCTCAGCGACGGCATGCGCATCGGGCTCGCGCACGGCTTCGATTCGGGCGAGTCGCTCGACTACGTGTACCGCAACGAGGCCGGCGGGCGCCTGGGCCTGGGCAAGGTCATCGACCGCGGCTACCTCGACGCGGTCGGCTGGCGCGGCGTGCGCGTGCGCAAGGCCCAGCTGCAGCGCATGCTGGCCGACCGCATCGCGGCGCATCCGCCCCAGGAGCCGCTACGCATCCTCGACATCGCCGCCGGCTCGGCGCGCTACGTGCTGGAAACGGTCAAGCGCTTCCAGGACCGGCCCATCGAGGTGCTGCTGCGCGACTACCTGCAGCGCAACGTCGACAATGCCCGGCGCCTGGCCGCCGCATTGCAGCTGCGGGTGCGGGTCGACGTGGAACGGGCCGACGCGTTCGACGCGGCCAGCTATGCCGGCCTGGAAGGGCGCTACGACATCGCCGTCGTCTCCGGCCTGTACGAGCTGTTCAGCGACAACGGCCAGGTGCTGGCATCGCTGCAGGGCGTGGTGCGCAGCCTCAAGCCCGGCGGCTGGCTGATCTACACCGCGCAGCCCTGGCATCCGCAGCTGGACATGATCGCCTACACGCTGGTCAACCACCGCGGCGCGCCGTGGAAGATGCGCCCGCGCCCGCAGGCCGAGATGGATGCGCTGGTGGCGCTGGCGGGCGCGCGCAAGGTCGACACCGCGATCGGCGTCGACGGCATCTTCACCGTCTCGCTGGCGCGCAAGGACGCAGCGCCCGGCGCAGGCGGTTGAACACCGTCAGCGCCGACAGCAGCAGCACCAGCGCCAGCAGGCCGTCGCACCAGGCCGGCGCGACGCCGAGGGCGAACAGCAGGGCGAGCAGGCCGAAGGCGAAGGCGCGGTCGCTCTTGCCCATCGGTCCCTCGAAGCCGCGCGGCGCGCCGACGGCCTGGGCCAGCACGCCGCAGAATTCCGCCAGCAGCGCGGCCACCACCGCCAGCACGACCAGCACCGGCGACGGGCCGGACGCCAGCGCGAAGGGCAGGTACAGCGCCGCATCCGACACCTGGTCGCAGACTTCGTTGAGCAGGGCGCCCAGTGTCGTCTTGTTCCCGGTGGCCGTGGCGAGCATCCCGTCGATCGCGTTCAGCGCCATGCGCAGCAGCAGGAACAGGGGCAGGCCGAGCCACAGCGCCGTCGCGCCGGGGCGCAGGGCCAGCGCCGCGCCATAGGCCAGCGACAGGAGCATCGCGCCGACGGTCACCTGGTTCGGCGTGACGCCGCTGCGTTGCAGGCCGCCGAGCAGGGGGCGCAGCAATTGCTGGAAGCGCGGTTTCAGCTGGTAGATCGAGAGGGACATCGGCGTTTCCTTCGCAAATGGAGTCGTGAGACGAGGCGGCTGCGGCTATAGCCCATGGCGCAGTGCAGGTAGACGGGATGGCCCTCGGCCTCCAGGCGCGCCAGCGTCGCCAGCACCGGGCGCAGTTGCGACGGACGCGGCGCCTGCAGGTCGAGCAGCGGGAAATGGTGGTAGCGCGCCTGGCGCAGCGCCGCCGTTTCCGGCAGCTCGCCGCACAGGTCGACGACGTGGCAGCCGCGCGGCAGCAAGGCGGCCTCGCGCGCATCCAGCCGGCGTCCGACCCACAGCCCCGGCGCCTGCCGCGAAAAGGGGGCGCGTCCACGCTCGCGCCGGCGCACCAGCAGCCAGGTCAGCCGGTAGCCGGCCAGGTAGGGCCAGAACAGCAGCCAGGACGATAATGGATGGCGGCCGGC
Organism: uncultured Massilia sp.; assembly: GCF_913773735.1. Lineage (GTDB taxonomy): Bacteria > Pseudomonadota > Gammaproteobacteria > Burkholderiales > Burkholderiaceae_D > Telluria. The sequence continues at coordinate 16,726 of NZ_CAJYEB010000031.1, read as the reverse complement.
GCGCTTGCCCAGGAAGCCGGCGTGGCGCCGGCGGTAGGCCAGCGCCACCAGCAGCAGGCTGGCCGCCGCGCAGGCCGCGACCCAGCTGCGCAGGAAGGCCACGCCGACCAGCAGCAGCACGCCGGCCGCGATGCCGTAGTAGAACGAGACGCCGTGCCGGCGCGTGGCGCCCGGCCGCACCGCCCAGGCGGCGCCCAGGCCCAGCAGCAGGCCGCCGGCGACGTCCACCAGGTGGTGCTGCCAGGTCAGCACGGTGCTGGCCGCGACCAGCATCAGCCAGGCGGCCAGCAGCCAGCGCAGCGCGCCGTGACAAAGCGGTTTCCATGCCAGCCAGACGATCACGCAGTAGGCCACGTGCAGCGAAGGACACTGGTTGTAGGGCCGGTCGACCAGGTCCAGCCAGGCGAACAGCGGCGCGGGCCAGCCGCCGATGTCGGCGGGGCGCGCCATGCTAGAGCGCGCGGGCAGCGCGGCGAACAGCAGGCAGCCGGCGACGGTGGCGAGCAGCAGGCGGCGGCTGGCCGTGCGCAGCGCCTCGTTCGAGCGCACGAGGAAGAATACGAGGGTGAACAGCAGGCCGGAACTGGCGTAGGGCACGATGGCCCAGGGCAGGAAGGGGATCGCGGCATCCAGCGCGGTGGCCAGGCTGCGCCGCACCTGCTGCCGGTGCGCGAGCAGGTTGGCCAGCGGATAGCAGGTGCCGAACGCCAGCCAGTTCAGCGCCAGGGGGACGAGGCGCCGGCGCACAAGCACATGCCCGTCCGGGGACCGCATTCCTTGTGCTTGTGATAATGATTGCATTTGAGGCATTATGCATGCAATGCAAACCCATGAACAGTACCGGCGCTGTCTCGTGCTGGCCGGCGGGGGCTTCCGCTTCGCCTACTACCTCGGCGTGCACGCGGCGGCCGAGGAGAGCGGGCGCCGGCCCGACGTGCTGCTGGTCACCTGCGGCGGCGCGATCGCGGCCGCCGTCATCGCGGGCCTGCCCGATGCGCAGTCGCGGCGCGAGTGGATCGGCGGCCGCGCCATGTACGATTTCCTGTGCGGCATCCGCTCCACCGCGCGCGCCACGCCGCTGCGCACGCTGGGCGCGGCCGGCCTGCGCTGGCTGGGCCGCACGCCTGCGCCGCGCAGCGCCGACCTGTGGCGCGACTACCTGTTCGAACTGCCCGCCGCCATTCCGTTGCCGGTGCAGGCGGATCCGCAGGCGCCGGCGCTGGCCATCGTCGGCGCGCAACTGCTGTACCGGCCGGAGGAGGCGGGCGCGCCGCGCGGCGGGCGCGCGCTGTTCGCGCAGACCGTGTTCTGCCCGCCGCGCGCGGCGGCGCTGCTGGACGGGATGGCGGCGCCGGCCGCCGATCCGCGCTGGAGCGCCGGCGCGGTGGAACCGCTGCTGCGGGTCGAGACGGCGCTGCCGGCGGCGGATGCCGCCCGCATCTCGATCGCCGACATGTTCTATTTCCGCAGCCACGCGGCCAACGGCCATCACTACACGGGCGGCGTGATCGACCTGTTTCCCATCGAGCTGGCGCGGCGCCTGGCGCGCGACGTCGCCATGGAGCGCAAGATGCCGTTCAATCCCTGGTTCGCCCTGCCGGCGCTGCGCGCCGTGCTCGGCATCGACGGCGCCGCGCGCCTGCGCCACGTGCACGAGCAGCCGGCCGACGCCTGGGTCGACACGCGCGATTGCGCCAGGGTGCTGCGCGGCCACGCCATCGGCAAGCGCATCGGCTGGCGCAGCAACCGCATCGGCCTGGTGCCGGCGCCGACGCTGGCAGCGCACCAGGCGCAGGTGCGCGCGCAGTGGGAGTACGGCTACCTGAAGGGCATGGCCGCCTTCGCCGGAGCGCGGCCATGAGGATCATGGTCATCGGCGGCACCAGCGGCATCGGCCTGGCGCTGGCCGCGCACTATGCCGCGCGGGGCGCCGAGCTGGCCTTGTGCGGGCGCGACACAGGCCGCCTGGCCGGCCACCCGCTGGCGCGCGACCCGCGCGTGCGCACGTATGCACTCGATATCGGCGAGCGCGACGCGGTGGAGCGGGCCGTGCGCGACTTCGGCGCCGGCGGCATCGACCTGCTGGTCGTCACGGCCGGCCAGTACGCCGACGCCGCCGGCCTGGCGGCCGATCCGGCGCAGGGCCCGGCGCTGGTGAGCACCAACGTGGCGGGACTGGTCCACGCCTTCGAGGCGGCGGGCGCCCTGATGCGGGCGCAGGGCCGCGGCCAGCTGGTGGCGGTGGCATCGATCGCCGGCCTGCTGCGCGACTATCCGGGCGGCTCGCTGTACGCCGCCAGCAAGGCCGCCGCCATCGCCGTCTGCGCCGCCTACCGCAAGGCGCTGGCGCCGTTCGGCGTGGCCGTCACCGTGCTGGTGCCGGGCTACGTGGACACGGCGCGCCTGCGCGAATTGAACGGCGGCGATGCGGGCGGCAAGCCGTTCCTGGTGTCGGAAGCGGCCGCCGTCGCGCGCATGGCCGATGCCATCGACCGGCGCGTCGAGCGCTGCGTGTTCCCGCGCCGGCTGCACCTGCTGGTGCGGGTGTTCAACCTGCTGCCGCTGCGTTTGCGGCGGCTGCGCAGGAAGTGAGTCAGGCGGCCTGCACGCTGTCCCACACCTTCTCGTGCAAGGGCATCAGGATCACATTGCACACCGGCTCCAGCACCGCCGCCATCCCGCCGAACGCCAGCGACCCGGTGGCGCAGAACATCACGCCGAAGGCAATCACCATATGCATGCCGGTCTGGCTGAGCTTTTCGAGGCTCCGCACCAGGTAGCGGCGCTGGCCGCCGGCGCCATGGGCGTGGCGCGCCCAGGCCCGTTCGTGGAAAGGCAGCAGCAGGACGTTCAGCACCGGCTCGATGATCACGGCCAGTCCGCCCAGGACGAGCGATCCCGTGAACACATAGGCGATCGCGAACCCGATCGCCATGTGGGTGATGACCTGACTGCTCTTGCGTGCGACGACCATGGGATACCTCCTGCATTGCGCTGATGAGGTAAATGATACCCATTCTCATTTGTATTCGCCAATCGGATCGTTCGAACGGTGCGATAGCCCAGCGCTATGGCGCGCTGGCGGCGCCCAGCGCCAGCAGGCGTTCCAGCAGCGGCTCGGTGGCATCGGCGATCCGGTCCAGGCTCGCCTCGCGCAGCGCGCGCGCATCGACGGCATGCTCGCTGTGCAGGCCGGCCCAGCGCAGCAGCGCGGCGCAGGCGGCGGCATCGTCGAACAGGCCGTGCAGGTAGGTGCCGAGTACCTGGCCGTCGTCCGAGCAGGCGCCCTCGGGACGGCCGTCGATCTCGAAGGCCGGCCGGGCCAGCGCGGCGCCTTGCGACACGCCCATGTGGATCTCGTAGCCGCCGACCGCGGCGCCGGCGGCGTCGGGTGCGAACACGCAGCGGCCGCTCACCTGCGCCAGGCGCTTTTCGCGCGTCAGCACGGTGTCCAGGTCGAGCAGGCCGAGCGCCTGCGAGCGGCCGGCCGCGCCCTCGACGCCGTCCGGGTCGTCGACATGGTTGCCCAGCATCTGGAAGCCGCCACAGATCCCGATCACCTTGCCGCCATAGCGCAGGTGGCGCCGGATCGCGTGCGGCCAGCCCTGGCGCTGGAGCCAGGCCAGGTCGCCGCGCGTGTTCTTGCTGCCGGGGAGGATGAGCAGGTCGGCGCCGGGAATCGCTTCGCCCTCGCGCACGAAGCGCAGGTCGACGTCCGGATGGAAGCGCAGCGGATCGAAGTCGGTGTGGTTGCTCATGCGCGGCGTGCTGGGCACGACCACGCGGAACTTGCCGTCGCGCCGGGTCGGACCCTGCACGGCATCCTCGGCGTCCAGGTACAGGCCGTGCAGGTAGGGCAGCACGGCCAGCACCGGCTTGCCGGTCTGCGCTTCCAGCCAGTCCAGGCCCGGTTCCAGCAGCTTGATGTCGCCGCGGAAGCGGTTGATCACGAAGCCGACGATGCGCGCGCGTTCGCTGGCGGACAGGCAGGACAGCGTGCCGACCAGGTGGGCGAACACGCCGCCGCGGTCGATGTCGGCCACCAGCACCACCGGGCAGTCTACGCTTTCCGCGAACCCCATGTTGGCGATGTCGCGGTCGCGCAGGTTGATCTCGGCCGGGCTGCCGGCACCTTCGACGACCACGGCCGCGTACTGCGCGCGCAGGCGCGCATGCGATTCCAGCACCGCGCCCATCGCCACCGTCTTGTACTGGTGGTAGTCGCGCGCGTTCATCTCGGCGCGCACGCGGCCGTGGATGATGACCTGGGCGCCGATGTCGCTGGACGGCTTGAGCAGCACCGGGTTCATGTCGGTGTGCGGGGCGATGCCGGCGGCGACGGCCTGCAGCGCCTGGGCGCGGCCGATTTCTCCGCCGTCCGCCGTCACCGCGCTGTTGAGCGCCATGTTCTGCGGCTTGAACGGCGCCACCGCCACGCCGCGCCGGCGCAGCAGGCGGCACAGCGCCGCGACCACGGTGCTCTTGCCCGCATCCGAGGTCGTGCCCTGCACCATCAGGGTGGGGTAGGGAAAGCTCATGGCTTGCGGTGCCGGCGCGCGATCTCGAGTTTCTCGCACAGCTGCTCGGCGCCCGCGACCATGCGCGGACCGGCGCGGTTGAGCAGGTGGCCGTCGACCGTGAACAGGTTGTCGTTGCGCACCGCCATCAGGGTCGGGTAGGGCTTCCACAGGTCGACGCCGCCGTAGTTCTTCTCGGCCGTGGCGAAGATCGCTTCCGGATTCTCCTGCAGCACGCCCTCGACCGACACCACCGGCGCCGTCACCGCCAGTTTGGCGAAGATGTTCTCGCCACCGCACAGGCGCAGCGCGTCGCTGACGATGTGCCGGCCGTTCAGCGTGTACAGCGGCTTGTCCCACACCTGGTAGAAGCTGCGCACGACCGGGCGGTCGGCGTAGCGGGCGCGCAGCGCGGCGATGCGCCGGCGCAGGTCGGCCGCGGCCGGCCCGGCGACGGCGTCGGTGCCCATCAGCTGGCCCAGCCTGGCGACGTTGTCGGCGATCTCCTCGAGCTTCTGCGGCTCGCTGTGGAACATCGGCACGCCGAGCTTTTTCACCACGTCGATCTGGCGTTCCGAGCTGCCGTGGCGCCAGACCACGATCAGGTCCGGCTTCATGGCGATGATGCGTTCCAGGTCCAGCTCGCGGTTCGAGCCGATCTGCGGGATCTTCTTGGCTTCCTCGGGGAAGTCGCTGTACGAGACCACGCCGACCACCCGGCTGCCGCCGCCCGCCGCGAACAGCAGTTCGGTGATGTGCGGCGACAGCGAGATGACGCGCTGGGCCGGCTTTTGCACGGTGACGGTATTGCCGGCGTCGTCCTTGACGCTGATGGCGGCGTGCGCCTGCAAGCTCGCGGCCAGGGCCGCCATGAAGAGCAGTCGTTTCATCGTTCCTTCCATTCTCGGAGTGCGTGTTCGATGCGGCGCCAGTGCGCCTCGTGGGCCGGCAGGCCGACGCGGATGCCGCGCCCGGCCTGGCGGAACAGGCGTACCCAGATCGCGCGGCGCGCCATGTGTTCGTGAAAGGCTTCCGGCTGCGCCTCGGGCCACCAGTGCAGCAGCGGCGTGCCGCGGGCCGCGATGCCGGCGCCGGCCAGCAGCGCGCGCATGCGCGCGCCGTCGCGCGCCAGCCGCTCCCGGGTCGTAGCCTGCCAGTCGGTGTCGCGCAGGGCCGCGACGGCGATCTCCTGCGCCGGGCCGCTCACGGCCCAGGGGCCGAGCAGGTCGCCCAGCCCCGCCAGCAGCTCGGGCGCGGCGCCGACGAAACCCAGGCGCAGGCCCGCCAGGCCGAAGAACTTGCCGACCGAGCGCAGGACCACCAGGCCCGGACGGCCGGCATGCGCGGCGATGCTGGCGCCGGGCGCCGTGTCGCAGAACGCTTCGTCGACCACCAGCCAGCCGCCGCGCGCGGCCAGGCGCGCATGCCAGTCCAGCAGCGTGGCGGGCGGGACGACGGCGCCGGTGGGGTTGTTCGGATTGACCACGACCACCACGTCGCTGTCGGCCACGGCCGCGTCGAGCCGTGCGAAGGGCACTTCGCGCAGCACATGGCCATGGCGGTCCCACTGGTGCGCGTGTTCGGCGTACGAGGGCGCCGACACCGTCACGCGCGCCGGCGGGAGCAGGCGCGGCAGCGCCTGGATCGCGGCCTGGGTGCCGGCCACCGGCAACAGCAGCGGCGCGCCGTAGTAGGCGCAGGCGGCGCGCACCAGTTCCGGGCTGGGCTCCGGCAGGCGCCGCCAGGCGTCCGGCGAGGGCGCCGGCGCCGGATAGCCGACCGGGTTGATGCCGGTCGAGAGGTCGATCCAGTCTTCTCCGCCGTAGCGCTGCATGGCGTCGCGCAGGTTGCCGCCGTGTTCAAGCATGGATACCTCCTGCGATGGCGCCGCCGATGGTGCCAGTGAGCAGCGCCACCACGAGCCACAGCAGCGTCGTGCGCCAGACCAGGCGCCAGGCGCGCACGATGTCGGCGCCGCGCGCGGCCGGGCCGCTGCCCAGCGGCGGGCGCTGCTCGATTTCTCCGTCGTAGACCGCGGCGCCGCCCAGCGAGACGCCGAGCGCGCCGGCGCCGCTGGCCATCACCGGACCGGCGTTCGGGCTGCTCCAGGCCGGGGCCTGGGTGCGCCAGCAATGCCAGGCGCGCCGGCGGCCGTTCGTGGCCAGCAGCACGTAGGACAGGGCGGTCAGGCGCGCCGGCACGTAGTTCAGCGCGTCGTCGATGCGCGCGGCCACGCGGCCGAACAGGTCGAAGCGCGCGTTGCGGTAGCCCCACATGGCGTCCAGCGTGTTCGCCAGGCGGAACAGCACGGCGCCGGCGCCGCCGCCGACCAGGAACCAGAACAGCGTGCCGAACACGGCGTCGTTGCCGTTCTCCAGCAGCGACTCGGCGCCGGCCTTGGCCAGCGCCGCCTCGTCGGCATCGGCCGTGTCGCGGCTGACGATGCGCGACGTGAGCCAGCGCGCCCGTTCCAGGTCGCCGCCGGCCAGCGCGGCATGGATCGGCAGCGTGTGGTCGCGCAGGCTGCGCAGGCCGATGCAGACGTACAGCAGCAGCGCGTGCAGCGCCAGGCCGGCGGCGCCGGGCAGCGCGCAGGCGGCCCAGGCCAGCGCGGTCGGCGGCAGCACGGCCAGCGTCCAGGCGAGCAGGCCGCGGGCGATGCGCGAACGGCCGCGGTTCAGGCGCCGCTCCAGCCAGCCGGCCAGCCGGCCGAAGCCGACCAGCGGGTGCCAGCGCCGCGCCTCTCCCAGCAGCAGGTCGAGCGCCACCCCGGCCGCCAGCAGCAGCGCCAGGTCCAGGAGCGACAGGCCGCTCAGCACGGCGCGCCCTTGAGCGCCAGCGGCAGGCCGGCGGCGACGAACAGCACGCGCTCGACGCGCGCCGCCACGTCCTGGTGCAGGCGGCCGGCCTCGTCGACGAAGGCGCGCGAGATCGCGCCATAGGGCACGATGCCCATGCCGACTTCGTTCGACACGAACACGACGTCGCCGGCCGGCGGCTCGTCGAGCCAGGCCAGCAGCGCCGCGCGCTCGGCGTGGAACAGCGGCGCCAGGTCGATCGGGCCGACTTCCGGGTAATCCTGGTGGGTCGAGAACATCAGGTTCGTGAGCCACAGCGTCAGGCAGTCGACCAGCACGATGCGTCCCGGCGCGCACAGGGCGCGCAGCGTGGCGGCCAGCGCGGTCGGCTCCTCCACCGTGCGCCAGTCGGCCGGGCGGCGCGCGCGGTGGTGGGCGATGCGATCGCTCATCTCGCCGTCGCCGGCGCTGGAGGTGGCCACGTAGACGACTTCCTTGTCCGCTGCGCGCGCCAGCCGCTCGGCCAGCGCGCTCTTGCCGGACCGGGCGCCGCCCAGCACCAGGGTGCGCGTCATGGCCGGCCTCCGAACAGGCTCGCGGCCGCCGCCGGATGCGAGGCGAAGAAACCGTGGAAATAGGACGCCGTGAGCGAACCCACGCGGTACACGGCTTCGCCGCGCACGTTGGCGGGGTGCTTGACCGTCCACGCCACCGGTTCGAGCGCGGTGTCCAGCTGCGAATAGTGGAAGGTATGGCCGCGCAGCTCGCCGGCATCGAGCCGCACGCCCTGGGCGCCGAGTCCCGCCAGGCGCGCCTGCATGCGCGTGCGGCCCGGCAGCAGGGCCGCCATCGGCCAGGTCAGGCCTTCCTTGTCGGTGATCGATTCGGACACCGCCATCATGCCGCCGCATTCGGCCAGGATCGGCACGCTGGCGCGGTGCGCGGCGCGGATCGACTCCTGCCAGCGCGCGGCGCGCGCCAGCACGGCGCCGTGCAGCTCGGGGTAGCCGCCCGGCAGCCAGACGGCGTCGGCGCCGGCCGGCACCGGCTCGTCCGCCAGCGGCGAAAAATAGCGCAGCTGCGCGCCGAGCGCGTGCAGCGTGTCGAGGTTGGCCGGATACAGGAAGCAGAAGGCGGCGTCGCGCGCCACCGCCACCGTCTTCCCGGCCAGCAGCGGCGCGATCGCCGGTTCCGGCACCGCCGCGGGCAGGCGGGGCGCCAGCGCCTCCCAGGCCGCGTGGTCCAGCTCGAGCTGGTCGGCCAGCGCGTCGAGCATGGCGTCCAGGCCGGCGACCTCGTCCGGGGTGACCAGGCCCAGGTGGCGCTCGGGCAGGCGCTGCGCCTGCTTGGGCAGCGTCGCCAGCAGCGGGATGTCGCGCAGCGACGCGGCCACCATGCGCGCGTGGCCGGGGCTGGCGATGCGGTTGGCGACCACGCCGGCCATGCGCACCGGGCCGTAGTCGCGCAGGCCCAGCACCACCGCGCCGGCCGTCTGCGCCATCGCGGCGGCGTCGATCACGGCCAGCACCGGCAGGTCGAAGGCGCGCGCCAGGTCGGCGGCCGACGGATCGCCGTCGTACAGGCCCATCACGCCCTCGACCAGCACGACGTCCGCTTCCAGCGCGGCCTGCGCCAGGCGCCGGCGGCAGGCGTCGGCGCCCACCATCCACAGGTCGAGCGAATGCACGCTGGCGCCGCTGGCGCGCTCCAGGATCATCGGGTCGATGAAGTCGGGACCGGCCTTGAACACGCGCACCGTCTGCCCCGCGCGCGCCAGCTTGCGCGCCAGCGCGGCCGTGACCGAGGTCTTGCCCTGGTTCGAGGCGATCGCCGCCACCAGCGCCATGCGCGCGCCGAGCGTGCCCATCACCACTCCGTCCCGGCCTGGGCCGCGATGCCGGCCTTGAACGCGTGCTTGACGACGTTCATCTCGGTGACCGTGTCGGCGATCTCGACGAGTTCCGGCGGCGCCGCGCGCCCGGTGATCACCACGTGCTGCATGACAGGACGGTCGAGCAGGTCGGCGATCACCGCGTGCACGTCGAGGTAGCGGTACTTCAGCGCGATGTTGAGTTCGTCCAGCACCACCAGCCCATAGGACGGGTCGGCCAGGAAGCGGCGCGCCTGCCGCCAGGCTTCCTCGGCCTTTTCGATGTCGCGCGCGCGGTCCTGGGTTTCCCAGGTATAGCCTTCGCCCATCGCGTGGAAGCTGACCTCGTCGGGGAAGCGGCGCAGGAACTGTTCTTCGCCGGTGGCCATCGCGCCCTTGATGAACTGGACCACGCCGACTTTCATGCCGTGGCCGAGCGCGCGCACCGCCATGCCGAAGGCGCTGGAGCTCTTGCCCTTGCCGTTGCCGGTATTGACGATGATGATGCCGACCTTCTTGTCGGCGGCAGCGATCTTCGCGTCGATGACGGCCTTCTTGCGTTCCATGCGCTCGCGGTGGCGTTCGTTCAGCGCGGCGAGTTGTTCGGGAGTCATGTCGGTCATGGGGAAACCTCGAGGGGAATGAAGATGCGCCGGCCGCCGTGCTCGATCAGCTCGATCGGGTGGCCCAGGCAGGCACTCAGCAGGTCGGCACGCAGCGTGTCGCGCGCGGGGCCGGCGCGCCAGCCGCCGTCGCCGTCCAGCAGCAGCGCGTGGGTGGAAATGCCGGCGGCCAGCGTCAGGTCGTGGCCGATGGCCACCACGGTCTTGCCGCGCTCGCGGCACAGGCGCGCCAGCAGCGACATCACGCCGACCTGGTGCGCCAGGTCGAGCGCGTTGGCCGGCTCGTCGAGCAGCAGCAGCGGCGTGTCCTGGGCCAGCAGGGCGGCGATCGCCACCCGCTGGCGCTCGCCGCCGGACAGCGTGCGCACGTCGCGCGCGGCCAGGTGCGTCACTTCCATCGCCTCCAGGGCGGTGCGCGCGGCCTGGTGGTCGTCGCTGCCTTCCCAGTAGCGGTTGGCGTGGTAGGGATGGCGCGCCGACAGCACGGTCTCGAGCGCGCTGTAGGCGAAGGCGTCCTGGCGCGCCTGGGCCAGGTAGGCGCGCTGGCGCGCCAGCGCTTCCGGCGGCCAGTCGGCCAGCCGGCGGCCGCCGACGTCGACGCTGCCGCCGTCGGCGTCGCGCAGCCCGGCCAGCGTGCGCATCAGCGTGCTCTTGCCGGCGCCGTTGCGGCCGATGATGCTCCAGCATTCGCCGGCGCCGACCTGCCAGTCGAGGTCGCGCACCAGCACGCGCCCGCCGGCCCGCAATGTCAGTTGTCGGGTGAGGATCATGGCAGTCACTTCCTGAGCTGGTGCAGCTGGTACAGGAAGACGGGGGCGCCGATCAGCGCCGTGATGGCGCCGACCGGCAGCTGGGTCGGCGCGACCACGGTGCGCGCCACGGTGTCGCACAGCACCAGCAGGCTGCCGCCGGCCAGCATGCTGGCCGGGACCAGCACGCGGTGGTCCGGCCCGAAGGCGAAGCGGCAGGCATGCGGCACGATCAGCCCGACGAAGCCGATCGAGCCGGCCGTGTTCACCGCGCTGGCGGTCAGCACGGCGGAAACGGCGAACAGGCCCTTGCGCAGCGTGCCGACGCGGATGCCGAGCGTGGCCGCGCTTTCCGCGTGCAGCGCCAGCATGTTCAGCGCGCGGGCGTTGCGCAGCGCGTACAGCAGCCCGGCGCCGGTGACGAGCCAGGGCAGCAGGCGCAGCGGCACGCCGGCCAGGTCGCCGATCATCCAGAACACCATGCTGCGCAGGCGGCTTTCCGGGGCGATCGACAGCATCAGCGTGACCAGGGCCATGCAGGCCGACATCAGGATCACGCCGGTCAGCAGCAGTTGCGAGGTGCCGCCTTCCGCCGCCATGCCGTTCCTCAGGTCGCGCCGCGCCAGCAGGTACAGCAGCAGCGACACCGCCACCGCGCCGGCGATCGCGGCCGCGTCGACGGTGGCCGCCGCGCACATCATCAGCAGCGCGAACAGTGCGCCCACCGAGGCGCCGGCCGAGATGCCCAGCACGTACGGGTCGGCCAGCGGATTGCGCAGCAGCGCCTGCATCAGCACACCCGCCAGCGCCAGCGCGGCGCCGGTGGCGAAGGCCATCAGCGCGCGCGTGGCGCGCAGTTCGACCAGCGACGCGGCCAGCGTGTCGGTGCGCCCCCGCAGCACCTGCGCCAGCGCCTCCGGCAGTTCGGACGGCGCGACCGGGACGGAGCCGCTCATGCCGGCCACGAGCAGGCTGGCGATGGCGGCGCACAGCAGGGCGCCGACGATGAGGACGGCGCGCTGGCGCAGGAGGAGTGGGGCGGTGTGCATGCTTGGCTGGCGGTGGAATGGAGGGATCAGCGGATGCCGTAGCGCAGCGCCGCGAACCAGGTCTGGCCGGACGTGCGGTAGTTGCGCGCCAGTTCGTAGCGCTTGTCGGCGACGTTGTCCACGCGCAGCAGCAGCGACCAGTCACGGCTCACGTGCCAGGTAGTGTACAGGTTCACGAGACCGTAGCCGCCCAGGCGGTTGCGGTTGGCGGCGTCGTCGAAGCGCTGACCGGAACCCTGCACCTCGGCGCCGACGGCGAGCGCGCCGACCTCGTAGTCGGCGGCGACGCTGGCGTGGCGCCTGGCGCGGCGCGCCAGCTGCTTGCCGGTGGTATCGTCGCGCGGATCCTGGAAGTCGGCGCTGGCGCGCAGGTTCAGGTCGCCCAGGCGGCTGTCGGCCGACATCGTCAGGCCTTCCAGCGTGGCGCGGTTGACGTTGTAGGCGCAGCTGCCGGTGCCCGCGCCCGGACAGGGCGTGACGCTGACGATCATGTCGGTCAGGCGGTTGTGGTAGTAGTTCGCCTGCAGCGCGGTGGCGCCCCACTGGTAGCGCACGCCCGCTTCCGCGTTCTTGCCCTGTTCCGGCTTGTTGGTCGGCAGGCCGTAGCCGGGGAAGTACAGTTCGTTGAAGGTCGGCGCGCGGTAGCTGGTGCCGTAGCTGGCGGTGGCGCGCAGGTCCTTGCCGAATTCGTAGCCGTAGCCGGCCGCGCCGGTGGTCTTGGAGCCGTACACGGAGTGGTCGTTGCGCACGCTGACGTCGACCAGGTGGCTGCCGCGGCGCATGTCGTACGACGCCGCCACCGAATTGGTGACGCGCGCGCGGGTCAGGTCGCGGCTGGAGCTCGACAGCACGTCTTCCTTGCGGTGGCCGAGCAGCACCTGCAGCGTGTCCGGGCCGACGGCGATCGTGTTCTGCCACGTGAGTTCGTCCTGGCGCGTGTTGATCTGGCTGACGCCGGACGCCGTGAAGCTGCCCGACTTGTCGTTGGCGCGCGAGGCCTGCACGGTGCTGCGCCAGTTCGGCAGGATCCGGTCGTTGGCGAACACCGAGTAGCTCTCGAGTTCCTGCATGTTGTGGGTGTCGTAGACGTTGCTGCCGTTGTCGTACTGGGCGGTGATGCGGCTCTTGAGCAGCTGGGCGCCGATCTCGTGGCCCGGCGCCACTTGCACCGCCACGCGGCCGTTGACGCTGTTGCGGGTGTAGCCGTCGTCGTCGCGGTTGTAGCCGGTGCCGATGGTGGGCAGCGTGGCGTTGAAGCCGCGCGATTCCTCGCGCGCGCCCGTCAGGGCATAGCTGACGGCGTGGTCGCCGCCGGTCGAGCCGGCGACGCTGGCGTCGTACTGGTTGGTGCCGTAGGTGCCGCCGCCGCCGCTGGCGGTGAACACCGGCGCGCCGTCGCGCCGTTTCGTGAAGATCTGGATCACGCCGCCGATGGCGTCGGCGCCGTACAGGGAGCTGAGCGGGCCGTAGACGACTTCGATGTGGTCGATCGCGGTAAGCGGGATCGCGTTCCAGCTGGCGGTGCCGGTGGTCGAAGAGCCGACGCGCACGCCGTCGACCAGCACGACGACCTGGTTGGCGTTGGAGCCGCGCAGGTAGACGCTGGTGCTGGTGCCGGGGCCACCGTTGCGGACGATCTCGATGCCGCGCTGGCGGCGCAGGATGTCGGCGACGGAACCGGCGCCGGCGCGGGTGATTTCCTCGTTGCCGATGACGGTGACGTCGGCGATCACTTCCTCGGCGCGCTGCGGCGTGCGGGTGGCGGTGACGACGACGGTCTCCGGAGTGGCGGTGTCGGCCGCTGCATTGGGGGCGGCAACGGCGAATGCCAGCGACACGGCGGTCGCCAGGCGGGATACTTGATAGTGCATGGTCTTCTGATCGTTGGACAACCGGCCGACGTCCCCGTCAGCCAGGTGAACGAAAGCGCGGGCAGGCCGCGCTTCCACCTTTTGGCCGGTATCCGGGCTGGCAAGTATGGCCGTCCAACCTTCCCATGCTCGAAGCACAGTGGTATGTGAGGACGGTTGCCGCGCGGGCGCTGCGTCATACGCGACGCGCGATGCGGCACTTGCTTACCGTTGCGGGGGCAGCACACCTTGAACCTTGCCGTTGCGGCGAAGGCTTCGTGTTTCCCGTTTAACTGCGCCCGAGAATACGGGCGCGAGCACCAAAACCGGGCAATTATAAGGCTTTTGGGCCGTCGTCGGTGTCCAGCGCCAGCAGTTCGCCGTAGCCGATGCGGTGCGGCGTCTGCGCGGCCAGCAGCGCGGCGCGTTCGAGGTCGCGGCCGGCGTGCAGCGCCAGCAGCAGGCGGATCGTGCCGGCGTGGCAGATCACCAGCGCCTCGGGCACGTGCGCCCGCAGCAGGTCGGCGCGGAAGGCGGCCACGCGGCGCGCCACGTCGAGCACGTTCTCGCCGCCGCCGGGCCGGTAGTGCAGCAGGTCGGCGTTCCAGGCGTCGACCTCGGCGCGCGCGATGCCGGACCAGGCGCGCAGCTCCCAGGTGCCGAAGTCCATCTCGGCCAGGCGCGCGTCGAGGTGCAGCGCGGCCGGCCGCAGCGCCCGCGCGAGCAGGGCGCAGCGTTGCAAGGGACTGGCGTAGACGGGCAGCCGGCCCGGCAGGTCCGCCGCCGTCAACGCCGCCCGGACCCGCGCCAGCGCCGCCGCGTCGGGCGGCACGTCGGACGCGCCGTAGCACAGCCCCGGCGCGACGGCCGGTTGCGGATGGCGCAGCAGGTGCAGCTTCATGCGTCCCAGGCGGCGTGGCCCAGCGTGGCCAGGATCGCGACGTAGACGACGACCTCGGCCAGCTGCTGCACCGCGCCCAGGCAGTCGCCGGTATAGCCGCCGAGCCGGTGCACGAACTTGTGGCCCAGCCAGAAGGCGGCGCAGGCGGCCGCCGCCACGGCGGCGAGCACGGCGCCCGGTGCGATCCAGCCGCAGGCCGGCAGCAGCAGCGCCGGCAGCGCGCAGGTGAGGGCGGCGATGGCGAATTCGCCGTCGCGCATGCGGGTGGCGAGCGGCTTGGCCTTGCCCTCCGCGCGCACGTAGTCGAGCTTCCAGATCAGGGACGTCGCCGCCAGGCGCGACAGCGGATGGGCGAGCAGCAGGGCGGCCAGCGCGACGCGCGGCGGCAGCGCGGACAGGGCCGCCAGCTTCGCCGCCAGCATGCAGACGATGCCGATCGCCCCATAGGCGCCGACGCGCGAATCCTTCATGATCTCGAGCGCGCGTTCGCGCGTCATGCCGCCGCCCAGGCCGTCGCAGGTGTCGGCGAAGCCGTCTTCGTGGAACGCGCCGGTGACGTAGATGGAGGCCGCGGTCGACAGCACGGCCGCCACCGGCGCCGGCAGCACCTGGGCGGCCAGCCAGTACACGGCGGCGGCGATGGCGGCCACCACGCCGCCCACCAAGGGAAAATAGCGCGACGCGTGCTGCAGCCAGCTCGCCTCGAAGCCGACCCAGGCCGGGATCGGCAGGCGCGTGAAGAATTGCAGCGCGATGAAGAAGAGGCGGACCTGGTGCATGGCGGGGTATGCCGCCCGTCAGGCGGCGTCGGACTTTTCGCTGACGCTGGCCGAGGCGAACGTCGCCATCTGCGCCAGGAAGTTGGCGGCGGCGTGCAGCAGCGGCAGGGCGAGGGCGGCGCCGGTGCCTTCGCCCAGGCGCAGGCCGAGCTGCAGCAGCGGCGCGCCGCCCAGTTGCTCGAGCATGCGGCGATGGCCGGCTTCGTCGGAGCAGTGCGCGAACACGCAGTAGTCGAGGACGGCCGGCGCCACGCGCGCCGCCACCAGCAGGGCGCTGGTGACGATGAAACCGTCGATCAGCAGCACCTTGCGCAGTTCGGCCGCCTTCAGCATGGCGCCGGCCATCATCGCGATCTCGAAGCCGCCGAAGGTCGCCAGCACGGCCAGCGGATCGTCCACCCCCGCATGGCGCTCGACGGCCGCCTCGATCACGCGCTGCTTGCGCAGGATGCCTTCGGGCGACAGGCCGGTACCGGCGCCGACGCACTCCGCGACCGGGATGCCGGTCAGCTTGTGCAGCAGGGCGGCGGCGGCGGTCGTGTTCCCGATGCCCATCTCGCCGAAGCCGACGACGTTGCCCGGCAGTTCGGCGACGATCGCCGCGCCGTGTTCCATCGCCTGCGCGCAGCGGGCGGCGCTCATCGCCGGCTCGGCCGCGAAGTTGCGGGTGCCGTAGGCGATCTTGCGATCGACCAGGCCGAGGCGCTGGCCGAAGTCGTGGTTCACGCCCGCGTCGACAACGTGCAGCGCGCAGCCGTTCTGGCGCGCGAACACATTGATGGCGGCGCCGTCGGCCAGGAAGTTCTCGACCATCTGCCAGGTGACGTCCTGCGGATAGGCCGACACGCCTTCGGCGACGACACCATGGTCGCCCGCGAACACGACGATGGCCGGCCGGTCGATCGTGACCGCGACCGTGCGCTGGATCAGGCCGAGGTGCCGGGCCAGCCCTTCCAGCATGCCCAGGCTGCCGAGTGGCTTGGTCTTGTGATGGATGGCGTCGTCGAGTGCGGCGGCAAGGGTGGTGTCTGCCGTCGGGGCGATGTTCGGAAGGCGCATGGAGAATCCGGTAATGAAGGAAGGCGGCAAAGATAGCACACTGGAAACGGTCTTCCGAACCCCTTCCTATATAGAAGCCTGGCTGCCAGACTGTTGCGCCGGTGCCGCAAGTGGCGAACACTGCCTCTTGCGGACCAGCACATCGGTTTGATATAGTGCGCGTCCTGCTTCTGCAGCGCAGTAAAAGTTCAGCGAAATCAAGTAGTTGGACGAGAAGTGTTGATGACTTCGATTGCGGTGCAGAAAACGAGGGGGTTGACGAAGCAAACGAAACGCTGCATAATCTCACTCCTCTGCTGCTGACGAACACAACGATTCGCGAAACGCAGCAAGGCAACACAAGATTCGAGCTCTTTAACAAATAACAGTCGATAAGTGTGGGCGTTTGATGAACGTGCCAACGCTACTTCGGTAGCGTTGAATGCTTAAATTATCAAATGTTCACAAAAAATACGAACTTCTTCGAAAGAAGAAATCGTCAGTATTTTGAGTGAGCGATCTGTCGAGAAATCGACAAAAACAGAGATTAAA